>JBCBVV010000034.1:0-79824 GCA_039817415.1 Bacteroidota bacterium | reverse complement strand
TATTTGACGAGATCAAAAGAAAAACACCCAAAAAAGAACTTGTTTTCTCAGAGGCAATCAGTTCGTTTTCAGAGAATTCAACTTATGCAGGCCAAGGATCAAGTGGAAGCCTTGGAACAACGATAATGGCTGTTCCGCAGACAGCTCGTTCAATCACTCAAACAGACCGAACTGATGCATTTACCAAATCAAAATCAATGATGGATACCCTAAACAAAGAACAGCTTGTTTCGACAGACATCACCTTAGCAGAGAATGGACTGAGGCTACAAAACTATGAATCTGGCGAGCATCTGGAAGGAAAGCAGATTGTGTTTTCGCAGGAAGATTTAGAGGAATTTGCAACCGGACAGATTGCCAAGGTCTTTGGTTCAGCATACTCTGTCATTGATTCTTATCGCCGAAGAGTCATGCTGCCTATGCATCCTTATCTGCTCGTGAGCCGGGTAACAGATATGAATGCGAAACTAGGGGAATACAAGCCTTCGACTATGCAAACGGAATATGACATTCCTTATGGTGCATGGTACACTACGGATAAGCAGATTCCATCGGCTGTGGCAGTAGAATCGGGTCAATGTGATTTGCTGCTGATCTCTTATCTGGGAATTGACTTACAAAACAAAGGGGACTTAGTCTATCGTCTCTTAGACTGTACGCTGACCTTTGTTGATGATTTGCCATATGAGGGTCAAACCTTGCGATATGATATTTCAATCAATTCGTTTGTTAAGAATGGCGATAACCTATTGTTCTTCTTTAGTTATAGATGCTATGTGGAGGATCGCTTGTTTTTAAAAATGGATGGTGGTTGTGCTGGCTTCTTTAACGATGAGCAGCTTACAGAAGGAGCAGGTGTGGTGTACTCCAACGATGAAATGGAGGCGCGAAAAAATGCAGAGCGGAAATACTTCACTCCCTTGCTCACCACCCAAAAAACTTCCTTTTCTAAGGAGGACCTTCAGCATTTGATTGATGGCGATATAGAAAAGTGTTTTGAGGACGAATCTTATTATGCCAATGGCCGAAATCCTTCATTGCGTATACCTCCTGCCAACATCTTGATGCTCGACAGGATCACTTCTGTTGATATCACAGGTGGAGCTTATGGCTTGGGAATGATCATCGCCGAAAAAGACCTACATCCAGATGATTGGTATTTTCCTTGTCATTTTCGGGATGACGAAGTGTTGGCAGGCTCTCTTCAGGCAGAAGGAGGAGGCAACCTCTTACGCTTCTTCATGTTGATGCTTGGTCTCCAAAGGATGACCAAAGATGCTCGCTTCCAGCCAATTTTTGACTTGCCTCAGAAAGTACGTTGTCGCAAGCAGGTAACACCAGAAAACGATACCAAACTCATCTACAAGCTTGAAATAAAGGAGATAGGCTTGATCCCTGATCCATATGTGATCGGCGATTTAGAAATCATTTCGAATGGAGTCATAACGGTCCATTTTGAAAATCTCGGATTACAGTTGCGCGAAAAGGACAATCCAAGATACCTAGAGACCGAAGCGGGCATAAAGATTCCTGAGCGTTCGAAAGGGGCCTTGATGAACGAAAAGGATGTTACCACTTTTGCATTAGGGAACATGGTTGATTGTTTTGGGGAGGACTTTGCTGTGTACAATGGCCGTCAAATGTCCCGTCAGCCCAATACAGATTTACAATTGATCTCCAGGGTATTAAAAGTGGATGGTACAAGAGGAGATTTCTCCAAAAACTCCACCATCTACACGGAATATGATGTTCCTGAACATGCATGGTATTACGATCAAAATTCTAATGTCTCCATGCCATACGCTGTAATCATGGAGATTGCCTTACAACCTTGTGGCTTGCTTGGGGCTTATCTAGGAAGTACCCTTCAATTTCCTGAGATGGATTTATACCTGAGAAATTTGGACGGAGATGGAGAATCTTTTGATCTGCCAACTGGAACGGATTTCAGAGGAAAAACTATTCATAACAAATCGGTTTTGGTTTCTTCCATCGCCCATGGAGGGACCATCCTTCAGCGTTATACCTTTGAGTTGTCCGTTGATGGGCATGTCTTTTACAAAGGGAATTCTTCTTTTGGATTCTTTACCAAAGAAGCCCTTGCTGCTCAAGCAGGATTAGACAAAGGAGAAGAAATTCCAGCTTGGTATAAGACTAAAGGTTTGACACCTAAAGACTACATGCAAGTCAAGTTGGATTCGCTTTATGGGAAAATGAAGCTATTTACTGCTCCTTCAGATAAACCCTATTACCGATTGGCTACAGATCAGCTGAATATGATCGACAACCTGATCATTGCCAAAGATCAAGGGGAATTTGGTAAAGGCTATATCCACGCCACCAAATTCATCAAAACCTACAATTGGTTCTTTACCTGCCACTTCTATCAGGATCCTGTCATGCCGGGTTCGTTAGGTGTAGAATCTATTCTGCAGGCCATGCAAGTTTTTGCCTTGCAGCAGGATTTAGGGAAAGAATTTCTTTCTCCTAAGTTCGTCCAATTGAAGAATCATCAAACCGTATGGAAATATCGTGGACAGATTCTGCTTCATGTAAAAGAGATGCATCTTGAGGTGCATATCAAAACCATCGAAAAACGTGGGGATCAGCTAGCCATAATTGCAGATGCTTATCTATGGAGTGAAGGAATGCGAATCTATCAAATTACAGATTTGGGATTGGGAATTGAGGAAGCATAGTCAACCTAGGTTTTATTCTAACAGTTTCTAACAACAAGAAAAATGAGCATTCAATATACAGGTACTCCTCAGCAACTTTTTTGGAAAGGTTCTCCAAGAGATATCGTTTTTGATCCCCAAGAGATCAAGGAGAAACTTAGCCAAACGGATAAGCCTTGTTATGTGATGGAAGATTTCCGTGGAAGAATAGGGGTGAGCAATACGGGAACCTTGGTCTCGGAAGGTCGAGGTCTACAAGTACTAGCCATGGCGAGTCCGATGACAGCCAACCAGCTAGGAGATGCCAGTTTCTGCTCTGACTATCAATTAAAATATGCCTACAAAACGGGAGCGATGGCTAATGGGATTGCTTCTGCAGACCTGGTTATTGCTATTGGGAAGGCAAATTTATTGAGTTCTTTTGGGGCGGCAGGCTTGGTCCCTGGAAGGATTGAGCAGGAGATCAACACGATTCATGCTCACTTACCTACACAAACATTTGCCGTCAACTTGATCCACAGCCCGGTGGAAGAAGCGCTTGAGGCAGGTGCTGTAAAGTTGTTTCTGGAAAAAGGGATAAAGGTTGTAGAAGCATCGGCTTTTCTTTCATTGACAGAGCATATCGTGCATTACAGAGTGGCGGGATTGAGTCAGGATGTTGAAGGAAATATTCACATCGGAAACAGAGTCATCGCCAAAGTTTCTCGTAAAGAGGTTGCAGCTCACTTTATGCAGGCAGCTCCCGATTCCTACTTAGAAAAATTAGTAGCTGAAGGAAAGATTACACCCCTCCAAGCCAAATTAGCGAAGCAGGTTCCTATGTGTGATGACATCACGGTCGAGGCTGATTCTGGTGGTCACACAGACAATAGACCTTTGGTTGCCCTCTTGCCTATCATCATTCAACTGAGGGATGAGATGCAAGAGAAACATCAGTTTGCCCAAAAAATCAGGGTTGGAGCAGCTGGAGGAATATCTACTCCAGCATCTGCCTTAGCAGCCTTCATGATGGGAGCAGCCTATGTAGTTACAGGTTCTGTTAATCAAGCTTGTGTGGAAGCAGGCACGTCTGAACATGTTAGAAAACTGTTGCAGACCGTTTCCTCTACGGACGTCATGGGCGCACCCGCATCAGATATGTTTGAAATGGGGGTAGAACTTCAGGTTCTTAAACGTGGATCGATGTTCGGACCTAGAGCTAAAAAGCTCTATGAATATTATACCCGCTATTCTTCCATAGACGAAATTCCCACCGAGGAGAGGTTGAAGCTTGAAAAACAGGTATTTAGAAAGCCATTGGAAGAGATATGGCAGAGTTGTATTGAATTTTTTGAGCAAAGAGACCCTTCCCAAATCGAAAGAGCCAAAGGGAATCCGAAAAGAAAAATGGCCCTCATTTTTAGATGGTACTTAGGACTGTCTTCCAATTGGGCGAATGCAGGAACACCAGATAGAACACTAGACTATCAAATTTGGTGTGGGCCCTCAATGGGTGCCTTCAATGATTGGGTAATGGGTACTTATCTGGAGCCTTACCAAAATAGAGAAGTAGCCGATGTCGCTGAACAAATTATGCAAGGGGCTGCCTATCTATTTCGGATTCAAAACTTAAAGACCCAAGGGGTTCATTTTCCGCTTGAGTTGGAACGATTTACCCCAAAGAAAAAGGAACTACTGCCAGCTTAGGGCAGGATGTCAAGGATCGAGGGTGTACACCAATTGGAAGGCTATGTCAAAATCATTTTTGATGGCATAGCTTCCCAAGTCCTGAAAATAGCTGGACGAATTGTACTTGATTCCATAATAGGTACGATCGATTGTTGCCTTGCCGGTAACCATGATTTGATCGCCGACCTTTTTTATACTGGGGATAAAACTCAGGTTGCCGCTTACCCCTTTGATATTTAATTCGCCTGATACTGAGCCTCCTTCAGTTTGAGAGAAGCTCATTTTTGTCGTGGGAAACTTCTTGACATCAAAGAAATCTGTGTTTTTGAGATGTTTGACGAGAGTTTTATCCTTGTTAGAGATGCTTTTCATGTCTATGATGACCTCTCCTGAATAAAGGCCATTTTTATCAACTGTAAGGGTGGAAGATTTGATGGAGATAGTTCCTTCTTGTGTGAATCCACCTACCTCTCCATATCCCTTCCAGTTGATGACATTGGAATTTTTCCCAAGGGAGTAGGTTTGCCCAAAGGAATTGGAGGTTAAACAGGCCAATAAGCCTATCAGCATGAGAATAGTTTGACTTTTCATTTCTTTTGAATTTCAGCTTCTGTTTCTAGAATGGACATGCCCTTGTAAATATTTCCCTCTTTATCTTCTGCAATGACATACCAGAGGGCATCTCCTCCATAAGGTTGGTTTCCGTAGCGGTAATTCTTCTCAAAGGTATAGGTAACTCCTTTTTTCAGTACCCCTTTGGGACAATTGAATTGCTTGGCAAACTTCTTTTTGTTGTAAAAGACATTCTTTTTCCAGCCCTCTTCGCTGTACCAAATATAGGAACCTGCATATTTTACAGTAAGTTCTTGATCTACAGCGGTAATGCTTGTTGAGTGCTTCCAAACGTAGGCATATTCTGTTTTGTCTTCCGGAGTAGCAGGCTCAGGATAATTGGGATTTGGCAGGTGTCTGATCAGAATTGCCTCAGGAACCTTACGAAGGACGTCAGGGAGTACACGTTTTTTATTGGTCCAAGCCTGATCCTGGCTCCAAAGCTGGAATCCGCTTATAAGGAGAAGAGAGATGACAAAGGTTCTCATGGGTTGTAAATCTGTAATGAGCCGTATTGAGTATACACTAGGTAGTTACATGAAATAGGCTTCCCTTAGATGAAGAGAAGCCCATTTATTAGAAAAAGTAATGGATGGCGAAGATGTTTTAGATATTGATTTTTGAAGATGTTGGATGAGTTGATATCGACTTGTAGGAGGGGATAAAACCCGCTACCCTTCATTTTCGATCGCTAGCTTAGGATTTATACTCCTATTTGCGCAATGGACTCTTCAGCTTGAGGCTTTCAAGCTTTACAAGCCATTTACACTTCCTCAAGTAAACTGAGACGAGAAAGCAGCCTCTTGTTTAAAATGGAATATTTCTCATCCCTGTCAACGGCTTCCATGCCAAATTTGTCTATGTCGAAGCTCATCCATTGAGGGTTGGAGGCATCGAAAGTATCCCAAGTCGGATAGGGCTGAAGATTTGGATCGCCAGTTTTGGCAAAGCTTACCCAATAATCAATCATGATCTTCGAAAGTTTTTGATCCTCCTCATTTAGGGGTAAAATCGGAGTATTGGTTCCATGCACAAAGGGTAGCTCTGATGCATGGGCAGCTCCTGCTGTTTGAGAAGAACTGGGAGGAGTTCTCTTGAACATGTAGAAATAGGTGGCTTGGCCAATACTGGAGGCAAATTCAGCATAAATTCTAACCCTTGAACCAAAGAAATCATCACCCAAAATGTCAATTTCTGCTCGTTGGTCATGGTGTTCTAGGCCAGGATAAAGGTCGAATAACCGCTCCAGATCTTCTCCGAAATCTGTTTGCAATTGTTCTTTTAATTGGGCTTTACTCAAATTCAAATGCCTGTAATCCAGGATAGGGGTAGGGAAAATAGGGTAGATACAAGTACCTTCATCTGCATTGCTCCCAAGTAACAAGGGGACTTTTGTCTGATCTCCATCCCTGAAGGCTTCCAAGGGACTTTTGGGCAAGACATAGCCATCCACAATAGGATAAAAGGCATTGAGCCTCTTTTCTTGGCGAAGCCTACCCATCAATTCCTCGGCTGGCATATTTCTCAGCTGTTCCAATTGATTATCTCCTTGAATGCCCATTTTCTGGCTAAACTCCATCGAGAAATCCTCTGCAGATGGGATATAGCCGAAGGCTTTGCTTTGTTGGGTCATTTGTCCTGCGTTGGCAGGACTCTGCATAATGGCTTTATGGAAAAGGCCATGTGCTAGGGGAGAAGTGAGCATATGAAGGACAGATTCCCCTCCTGCAGATTCGCCAAAAATGGTCACGTTGTCAGGATCACCCCCAAATTGCTCTATATGATCGCGAACCCATTTTAGGGCTGCGATTTGATCAAGGGTTCCATAGTTGCCACATACGCCTTGTTCCGATTCTTCCTTCAATGCTGGATGAGCAAAATAGCCCATAAGTCCGAGTCTGTAATTGATCGTAACAAGGACAACCTCCCTTTCTGGTATAGCTGTGCCGTCGTAGTATACTTCCGCAGAGCCCCCATCCTGATGATCTCCACCATGAATCCAGACCATGACAGGCAGTTTTGCCTCTTGTTCGAGGGATGGTGTTTTGATATTTAGGTATAGGCAGTCTTCTGATTGCTTAGGCCTAGGAACAATTTTGAAGAGTGATTTGACAAAAAAACGTCTCATAGGATTCCAGCCTTGCCCATCTACCAAGGCCCCTAGGAAAAGGGGAAGAGATATCTCTTGTTGCCATGCGTAAGGGCCAAATTTGGTCGCATTTTTTACACCTTCCCATTTTTCAAGGGGTTGGGGAGCCTTCCAACGTAAGCGCCCAACTGGAGGCTTGGCGTATGGAATTCCTTTAAAGGAGGCCAGAGATCCCTTAGAGATCCATTCTCCTTGGATTTGGCCAAGGGTTAGGCTGACGATGGGCTTGCTCATAGTGTAGTAGGTTAGAAGGCTGAAAAGTAGTATGTCCTATTCTTAATATAAGGAGATTATGTGATTATTCTATGAGGTAGATTGGGAGTAAAGGCCAGTTTTACCTGTTGTGGAATTATTTCTCGCTGGATTCATCCTCCATCATGTTATCAACAAACGCCATCATTTCTGAAGCTTTATTTACTACTTTTAGTACGATTCCATCTTTATCGATTACGATGTGGGTAGGATAGATTTGTAAATCTAATTCCTGACCAATGAAGTCTCCCTGATTAGGAATTACTTCATATTCAAATCTTCTTTTTGCTAGGAAACTTTCTAGTTCAGCTGCTGTATTTGTGGCTACGCTGACAAAGATTATATCTTTTCGATGCAGGTATTTGCCCACGAACTCATTCAACTCTGGAAATTCTGCTATACAAGCTTTGCAGCTCGTAAACCAGGTTTTCAGGATAAGCGTTTTTCCTTTGGTATTTTCGGTATTGTATACCTTTCCATGTAAGTCAGGGAATTCAAATGAAGGGACGGGTGTTCCTTCCATATTGAGATGTTTCAGCTGGGTTAGGGATTCATTCTTGATAGTTTTTTGAATGTTGCCATCAGCAGCACCCATTTTAACTAATTGATAGGTATCCACACTGTCCCCTGACTTTACCTGTATAGGAAGGTAATGGGAGGAAATCAATTGCTCCAAAAATAGTTTTTTCTCAAGGGTATCTGCGTTTTCGTCTAAGCCCCTAAAATTGGATGACAGATGAATATGATGGGTGTGGTAAGTCCACCATTTCATGAAATCTATTTGCAATTCATTCAAGTCAACGTCCACCTCCAAGTCTTCTTTCCCCTCAGGTAAGCTCGTTTGACTTGGCCTTTTGGTACAGGAAACTGCTAAGACGCATAAAAGAAATAGGATACTTAGGGCTTGTTTGACTATCATGTTGAGATTATCTATGGGGGTCGGCCATTGGTTTAGCATAAACAGTTTGCTATCATAGGAGCTTAGCTATTTTGTCAGTAAGAACCAAGCTTGGGGTTTTTGATCTCTCCTTTTGCCCTCAAAGAGCCCATGATTATTCTAAGAACTAGGAACATGAAAAAGGGGATCTATTGTAATGAGCCTTACAATAGATCCCCCTGGCGACTAACAGCCCAAATATTTAAGCTGAATGCTCTTCAAAAAAGGCTTGAACCTGCTTGTCCCAAAGCTTTTGTTGCTTGACACGCTTTTTGTAGGAAGATTCGTTGAGCTCGTTGAAGGAATTTACTGCTTCATTGTATTCATTTACGGCTTTGTTGAATCGATCCACATCTTCCTGAGTTCGTTCTTTTTTGCTTTTTGACTCAATGACTTGCTGGGCTTTTTCAAAATTGTCCTTTTTAAGGTAAAAATCGGCGATATCAGCAAACTCGTTTTCAGCTTCTTTTTTGTAGAAGATCATCATTTGAGTAGCAGCTGCCTTCAATTTGGCATCCCCATCAAAATCCTTCATGTCTTTTAGCGTCTTCATGCCTTCCTCTGCCATGGAAGCCAAAGCACTGGCATTTTGCTCTATGCCACTAAGGTCATTTTTACCAATGGCATCCAGCACATAGACTTCTTGCTTAAAGACTTTGAAAAAGACCAAGAAGACGTCATTGTAATAAGACAAGGTTTCACTCGCCTTATCTATCTTTTTGCTCCTTTTATCTTGTTCTGCCTCCATCAGTCTCACGTTATGCGAACTTGCAAAGGATTCCTGGGCAGTTTGATACAACTCAAAGGCTTCATTGAGCTTGTCACTTGCTTTTTCCTGCGCAAGTAAATATGCCTCCATCAAATCATAGGATTGTTCGGCAATTTCTTCCATATCAAGGATTTTATCATAGTCCTCTTTCAGCACCGTATAATATAGATCGAGGTATTCATTGGTGGACTTTTTCAGGCTTTCATCTCCATAAAAGGAGTCTTTCTTTTTCAGCGCAGATTTTTCAGCTTTTAATTCTGAGATAAGGGCTTGGCGTTTGTTTTCAACTTTTCTGGCTCCTTTTCCTCTGGTAACAGCTTTTAGGTATTTCCAGGTCTCATCCTTGATCTCGACAAAGGGTGTCGAAATTTCTTGCATATAATCTGCTGCTTCCTGACTCGTCTGAGCGGAGGTGAAATTCAGGCTTCCAAGAAGAAATAGGAAAGAAGAAGTGATTAAAAAAATGGATTTCATGATTAATAGAGTTAATGTGTTGTTAGGAATGTGTTTATGAGATTATGGTTTATCGATGGTATTCAGATCTGATAGAATGTGAAAAGCTTCCTGAATGTAGGGGTCGGTTTTGATATTTGATTGAGCCCTTTCCTTTACGGCCTTGATAGGTGCGGGTACACCCATTACGCCTTCCAAATAAGTAGGATTTTTTACCCTATACGGAAGTTCACCTTGCAAGGCTGAATCTTGAGAGGTCCTAGCAGTAGGAGAAGATTGATAAAAGGAAACAAAAGAGGGGAAATCCAGCGGAATTTCATACTTCCTTCGCCGTTCTGCAAAGATTTTGCTTAAAGATTTGATAGAGGCAAATGAGCTACTTTGTTCGATTCTCTTTTTGCTAAACTCTTGCAACTTTTCTACAGGAATGGGATTAGCAGGAAAATAGTAGCCCTTTTTTTCAATGCTGGAAGTTTCAAGAGTGGAGGCATATTGACTTTCATGTACGCCGAGTTCGTCATAAATATTGGGCAGAACAATGTCCGGTTTTACCCCTTTTCCTTGGTGGCTACTCCCATCTACGCGATAAATCATGCTCGTAGTTACCTTCAAATAAGCGGGGCTACTTTTAAGGTTTTGGTTTAATGACTCGAAATCATATTTGTAGGCGTCGATTGGCATGATAACTTGGCCGGTTGATTTGCCAAATGTCTGTCCCCCCACAACAACAGCTCTGTTTTGATCTTGCATGGCTGCGGCAAATATCTCAGTTGCAGAAGCGCTAAACCCATTCACCAAGATGACCAAGGGCTTGGAAAAAATACTTCCGCGGTTCTTATCCTTTAAGGTTAATAACCCAGAGCTTCGCGAATCGAGTAGGGTTACTGCCCCATAATTGATGAAAATACCAATGAGGTGAATGGCTTCCATAATAGAGCCCCCTCCATTGTTCCTGACATCAAAAATGAGCCCATCGATACCTTCTCGCTTCAAACGAATGAGCTCTTTGGCTACATCTTCTGCACATCCTTTTGGATCCTGAAAGGAGGGAACGATGGGGGTATAAAATGAAGGAAGGTGAATGTATCCAATTTTGTGTGAGCCATCCAGTAAAAAACTGGTAATTACATTGTCTTCTACCTGGATTTTCTCCTTTTGCAAAGTGATGTAGATTTTCTCTCCATCCTTTTTCAAGATGTGAAAAGTGGCCTCATTCATGCCTGGTTTTGAAAAGAATTGGGATATTTCCTCCATACCTAGGCAATCAAAGCTCTTTACTGTGCCTTTTGTTGTGGTTACTTCCAAGATTACATCTCCTTCGTGAATTTCATGAGAATTCCACGCTAGGCTTCCTGGGATGATTCGATCGATCTGTATGTATCCTCTGTCATTTCTTGAGATTTCAAATCCAAAGGAGGTCGTCTCTTCAGAAAGCATCGTCTCAAATTCTGCCTTAGCCCCAAGCGAGAAATAGTTGGTATGAGGATCAAAGGAAACAGAAATTGCCTCTAGGTATTTGCCACCTACAAAGCGTTGGATTCCTCCTGAGATATTGGATTTGGACTTGATTCGACATATCTCTCGTTCAAAGACTTCGGATTTAAAAGGTATTACATCTTCTTCTGAAGGCATTTGTTGCTTATCTAATGAATCTTGCTGGGAAACATAGGCTGACAGTATTTGAAGCTTGATATACTTTTTCCATTTATCAAGTAACTGATCATGGCTAAGATACCTGGGGTCTTTACGGTAAGTAAATGTGTCGGAAAGAGAGAAGTCTAATGTCTGAGTTTGATAGGCTAGGAGCAGCGAATCGACAAAGGCCAATTTGTTTGTGTAGCGTTTGGCCACTTCATTCACGAAGGTGCAATTTCCTTCCAGTATGTTATCATCTATTTCCGTTTTTAAGGATGCTACTTGTTGGATATCCTCAAGGGAGAATAGCATCTTTTGAGGATCAAGTTTTTCCAACAAGCTTTTAAAAACGAGTTCTGCAAATTGATCATCTACAGACCTTGGTTTGATATGATACTTCTCGACGGTTTTTACCAACATGATGGCCTGATCGCAGGGAAAGGAAGCCTGACCATAAACCTTACCTACAAAAAGGACAAGAACACATGTCTGAATGAGGATAGTACCTAGAATAGATTTGTGCATGGTGTTAGCTGTATTTGAGGACGCTATGTACGGGTCAACTGTGTTGGGAAAATGGAGATATTCATGGACATAAATAAAGGGTCAAATTTCCTTTTTCTTCAAAGAAAACTCTGATAATATTCTCCACTCTTTTCCAATTTCTTGTTCAATTAGGCTAATTTTTTTGATACTCAGGATCTTGGGAATTTTTACCTTCACAATCTCACTGAAAATGTCATCATTACAAGTCGAATTTCGCGGATGCATGATGGTCACATGAGCTTTATGTTCTCTTGGTGGATATTCTGCATGTTTCAGAATCAATCTTCGTAATTCACGAAAATTATGTTCTTCATCCAAGACAGGTATAAAAACTCCTTTTCCGTTCGAAAATCTTTTAACTCCCTCTGTTTTTAGCTCAAATTGTTGAATATCAATCTCTTCAAGATTAATGAGGATATGTGTTAAGTCTTCAATCTCGTCTTCGCGGCAAAGTGTAATATGACTTTTGATTAAATCATATTGTATAGGATTGTAGGTTCTCCGGATCCATTCAATGGGTTCCGATTCAATTTCATCTAAAAATAAGGTCAACTGTTTTCTAGTCATATTTCAGGGTAAAGCCCGATGAACAAAGTTAATTCGGCCTTGGAACCGCACCTACTTTACGAGCCCATTGAATCCACATACGTGCCATTTCCTCAACGAGTTCAGGTTTCTGGGCTGCCACATTTTGCATTTCGGTACGATCACGATCCATGTCATATAATTCCCAAGCTTCAAGAGGGATGGTCTCGTATTTATCCCATTGGAAACTGTTGAGTCTTGAGGCTTTGGAGACGAGTTTCCATTTGCCTTTTCGAACAGCTCTATTTCCTTCATGTTCCCAGAAAATGGGACGGTCTTTAACCTCTTCCTTTTCTATAATTTTCATCAGGCTCCGGCCTTCCATGGGCTTAATTTGATGTTCATGAAAGCTTTGGGGATAGTCAGCATTTGCTACATCCACGCATGTGGCCATGATGTCTATCAGATGACCAGGGTGTTTGATGAAGTTACCTGATGCTTCGATGCCATTGGGCCAATAGGCAATTAATGGAGTACTTATGCCGCCTTCATGTACCCAGTGCTTAAATTCTCTGAAGGGAGAATTACTGACGTTGGCCCAACTAGGTCCATAAGCTGTATATCCATCAGCTGGTCCAGGCCAACCTTTTTCCATGAATTTGACAACTTTCCCATCTCTGGTAATTCTGGGAGCCGTTTCAGACTGAAAGGCAGTGGTTGGAATAGGGCTGGGGGGAGGATCTCCTGCTTTGGGTTCCAGCCATCTTAAGGTTTCTTCACATCCCCCATTATCTTGTAAGAACAGAATCAAAGTATTGTCAAGTTCCCCCTTTTCTTTTAGCGCTTGAATGACTTCTCCAATACCTTGATCCATGATGTCTACCATGGCTGCATAAGTCTCCATATTGGCGATTTCCCAATCCTTATTGGGGATCGAATCATGCCAAGCTGAAACCAAAGAATCTCTGTTGGTGAGTTGCCAATCCTTCCCAATTAATGTGAGTTCTTTCATGCGCTGATAGCGAGATGCTCTAATGGAATCCCATCCTTGATCGTACTTTCCCTTGTACTTTTTAATGGCTGAATCTGGTGCATGCATAGGCCAATGAGCAGCTGTATAAGCTAGGTATAGGAAGAAGGGATTCTCTCGTTTATGTCCTTGGATGTAGGTAACAGCTTGCTTTGAAAAATCAGTCGTAGCGTAGAAGTTGGAGTGAGGAGGAATGTAGTCATTGTCCTTCACCAAGCCTTTGGGGTCATAAAAACTCCCTGCTCCTGCAATGATGCCGAAAAATTTATCGAAGCCACGTTGAAGCGGCCAGTTTTTCTTATTTGGGTGTTCAGCCTCATAAGGTGTAACATGCCATTTACCAGATAAATAGGTTGAATAGCCAGCTTCTTTTAAGACCTCAGCTATGGTAACGGCCTGGAAGCTAAGGTCTCCGCTGTAGGCTGGAGTACCACGATCATTGACCATATGGCCAATACCAGCTTGCTGAGGGTACAAGCCCGTTAACAAGGAAGCACGGCTGGGGCAACACCTGGCTGTATTGTAAAATTGAGAGAACTTGGCTCCCTTGTCCGCTAGAAACTGAAGATTGGGCGTATGAATTTCTCCTCCATAAGGTGAAATATCAGAAAATCCCATGTCATCGCTCATAATCAGGATGATATTGGGAGCTTTTTGACTGCTAGTAGATGTACAAGCAGATAACATACAGCTGATTAAACAGAAAACAAGGAATTTATAGTTCATTTGGCTAGGAGTTGTATCCAGAATATAGACAGAATCTGTGGTTAATCTATGGATAGGTCGCTTGACTGAAGGCTTTGCTCCTATTCAATTTCGGCCTCTTTATTTTTATAGAATCCTAGCTTTCATTCTGAGATATTTCTACTTATCTCTATCCAACATCCATTTCTCCAGTTACTCTATTGGAATCATTGGGTTTTGCCACCGTTGAGTCCTTTCCTTCCCTAACTTCTTTAAAATTCCTTCTCCTTTTTATAGATTAAGTCCTTGACCTAAACAATGACTATGCGCCAATTCACATTTACCTTCCTTTTGTTATTCATCATTTCCATTCAGGCTGTTGGGCAAATTGATATGGAAGCTCTCAAAAAAGCTTCTCAAGGGCTAACATTGAGAGAAATTGGTCCAGCCTCCATGGGGGGACGAATAGCTGACATTGCTGTAAATCCTATCAACAAAAGTGAATGGTACGTTGCTGTTGGTTCAGGGGGAGTTTGGAAAACCAAGAATGCAGGGATTACATGGCAGCCGATCTTTGATCAACAATCTTCCTATTCCATCGGAACTGTAAGCCTTGATCCACTTAATCCAAGTGTGGTGTGGGTAGGGACAGGGGAGAATGTCAGTGGACGGCATGTAGGTTGGGGGGACGGCGTTTATAAAAGCCTAGATGGAGGAAAGTCGTGGAAGAATATGGGCTTGAAAGGTTCAGATCATATTGGCAAAGTCTTGATTGACCCAAGAAACTCCGATGTGATTTTTGTAGCCGCAGAAGGTCCGCTTTGGTCTTCTGGGGGAAAGAGAGGACTGTATAAGTCTATAGATGGCGGGAAAAGCTGGAAACAAACTTTGGCCATTGATGAGAACACAGGGGTTACAGACATCGAATTTGATCCTGCCAACCCAGATGTACTCTATGCTGCCACCTACGAAAGAAGAAGAAAGACCTGGTCTTTGTTAGCGGGAGGCCCGAACTCGGGTATCTATAAGTCAACTGATAAGGGAGAAACATGGCGGAAGCTAACTTCTGGATTGCCCTCAGGGGAAGTCGGAAAGATTGGACTGGCTGTAACTGCCGCGAATCCAGATTTAGTTTATGCTACTATAGAGGCAGCTGGTGAAGGAAGTGGCTTTTACAAGTCAATGGACAAGGGTGAAAGTTGGAGCAAAAGGAACAGCTACATCTCAGGAGGTACAGGGCCCCATTATTATCAGGAGATTGAGGCTTCCACGACTGATCCCGATTTGGTGTATCAGATGGATGTATTCTTGCATGTTACAAGGGATGGTGGTGATAATTTTGATTATTTGGTAACGGGGAAGGAAAAGCACAGTGATAATCATGCGCTTTGGATAGATCCAGATAATGGGCAGCACTTGATCGCCGGTTGTGATGGCGGGTTGTATGAAAGCTTTGACCAAGGCAAGAAATGGAGACATTTTTCCAATCTACCGATCGCCCAGTTCTACAAAATTGCGGTCGATAATGCGGAACCCTTCTACCATATCGTGGCTGGTGCACAGGATTTAGGAACTCTTATCGGTCCTTCCCGAACGACTACCACCGAAGGAATTGAAAATCACCATTGGTACGTTCCACTGGGAGCGGATGGATATGATGCTGCCTTTGATCCAGATGATCCGAATACTGTGTATATGGAAATTCAGGGTGGAGAGTTGTATCGATTGGATAGAAGAACGGAGGAAGTCATTAGTATCAAACCAAGGCCAGAACCCAACGATCCTCCAGAAAGATGGAATTGGGATAGCCCCATTATTGTGAGCCCGCATGATAGCAAAACGCTCTATTTTGGTTCACAGCGGGTTTGGAAGAGTATGGATAGAGGAAACACTTGGCAGGTTGTGAGTGGGGATTTGACAACCAACACCAATCGTTACAGCTTGAGCATGATGGAAAATGTTCCAAGTGTAGATGCACTATACGACAATGGTGCGATGTCGAAATATGCCACCCTCACCAACCTTTCAGAATCTCCAGTTCAAAAAGGCTTGATCTATTCGGGTTCGGATGATGGATTGATTCATCGAACCGAAGACGGAGGTGACAATTGGAAGCTATCAGGCAAGCTCCCCAATGTCCCGGAACGATCCTTTATCAACGATGTGGAGGCTTCCTCTCACGAGGCTGATGTGATCTTTGCTTCTGCTGATGCCCATAAGTTGGGCGATTATAAGCCTTACCTTTTTATGAGTTCTGACAAAGGAAAGTCTTGGACATCCATTGTCGGAGACCTTCCCAAGGAAACGATTGTTTGGTCCATCAAACAGGACCCGGTAGACAAGGATTTATTGTTTATAGGGACGGAATATGGCATATACTTTTCTCCGAATAAGGGACAAAATTGGATCAAACTATCGGGTGCGCCTACCATTCCCTTCAGAGATATAGAACTGCATGGGAGAGAACATGATTTGATAGGAGGCTCTTTTGGAAGAGGAGTTTGGGTATTAGATGACTATTCTCCTTTAAGAGAAATGAAGGGAAAGCTTCAAGCAAATTCTGTTTTTCCAGTGAAGGATGCTTGGTGGTATATCCCTTCTGTACCCTATCAAGCTAAAGGGATGCCCTCTCAAGGCTCTGCCACCTTCAAATTGCCTAATCCTGATTTTGGAGCTATCATCACCTATTATGTACATGAAGTTCCCAAAACAACTGCCGAGAAAAGAAAAGAGAGCGAAAAAATCTTGGCCGACAAAGGAGAGGATATTCCTTTTCCAGGTTGGGATGTATTATCCTTTGAGTCCAAGGAAGGTTCTGCCCAATTGCTGTTTTTAATTCGCGATGACAAGGGGGCAGCTATACGATGGTTGAATGGAACAACAAAAAAAGGACTTCACAGGCTAAGTTGGGATTTAAGGTTACCTGCTCCTCAGGCGATTTCATTGAGTAAACCAGCCTTTCAACCCCCTTGGGCGGGAGACCCTCAGGGGCCCATGGTTGCTCCCGGAACCTACAGCGTGGAGATGTTTGTCCTGAAAAATGGCAAATTGGAGTCCCAAGGTGAGGCCCAAAATTTTAGGCTCAACCCCATTCCTTCCCTTCAAACTGATTCAGATTTTGATGCGATTGCTGCCTTCCAGCGACAAACGATGGAACTCTACCGAAAAGTAAATATCGAAAGCAGAAGGTTAAGTGAGGTGCGCAATAAGCTTCGTTTCATGAGGGTTGCCTTGATGAAAACCACAAGTGCCGAACCCAAGCTCTTCGAAGACCTACAAAAGATCGAAGGTCAACTGAGAAACATGCAGATTGCCCTGCAGGGGGATTGGATCAGAGGTGCTAAAGATGAGTCCTCTGTTCCCTCTTTGATGTCTAGGGTGTGGCAATCCCAATCCTGGGGTACGACGCAAGAACCCACAGCCACGCATAAAAAGAGCTATGAACTAGCGCTGGCCGCCTTTGAAGACTATAGGAAGAAAACGGAGAGATTCTTTGCAGAAGTAACTGTGTTCGAGGAAGCACTTTCGAAAGCAGGGGCTCCCTATACGCCTGGACGGAGGAATTGAGTTACTCATAAAGAAGCCTTTAAACATTTGGGACTTAAAGGCTTCTTTATGAACTATTTTTTCAGTAGGAGTATTTCATCCATCCCTACCAAATCGGCAATAACCTAAACTTTTCCCCTTCGACGGAAGTCTTTCCTCTTCTTCCGAAGACATAAACCTGATCAAAATCTTTGGTGGGGAAGAAAATCTCTGTCATCACCAATTCTCCATTGTCGCCAAAGATCTCTATGGAAGATACATCTAGGTAAATCGTCAAATCCACACTTCCATTTTCTGTAGACAGAGGAGCATAATGAATATTTCGAGCAAATTTGTTGGAGAAATCTACTTTACCAGCTTTTCTACGGTCTACATAAAAGCGACTTTTCACCCTATCGTAGCCGATCTCAAGCACATCTGAGGTCGATTTAGAGATCAACCTGAGTCCGCCTGTGGCTCCCTCATCAACCGTCAGAGTAATGTTCATCTCTACCAGGGGACTATCAACCTTAAGTTCAGTAAGGAGTTGTTGGTCATTCGTAGCTTCTACCAGAGAAAGGACGTTCATAGACTCTTCAGCCTCTTCCATTCTGAGTTCTTTGAGCTCTGTAACAGGGTGGGTAACACAACGAATGCCTTTGGATGTTCTGATAAGCTCTAATTCGCGAGGAAGGGTCATAGCAGAACGCCATTCGTAGGTAGGGACAACGGTGGCGTATTGCCAATTGGACATCCAGCCCATGAATAACCTGCGACCATCGATTCTGGGAATATCTGACCATGTAACCCCTGCGTAATTGTCCTTTCCATAATCTAGCCAAAGGGCATCCTCTCTGACGGGCTTGGTACTTTCATTGGAGAACTGAATCTGGTCTACCAAAATATGTCCCCAACCATCCGTTTTGTCATCGACCATCACCAATTGCCCCTCACTGCCCACATAATCTCTTACATCCCAAGATTTCCAAATCAGCCCTTCGCTGTCGTTGCCGGTTGAGCTAGCGACGATGGCGCCATTGACGAAAAGGTTCATACAGGTCAAGCCAGGATTGTTTCCTCCTCCAATTTGGAAATTGATATAGCCTTTTTCGATGGTAAACTTCGGGCTGATGAGTTTGCCTGTGGAGGCATCTCCTTTGTGGAAGGAATTGACGAGACGCTTTCCTGTAAAGCCTACTACATCACGTTGGCGCTTCATGGTTCCTTTTTGCCCTCCTTTTTGAAAGGCTTTTCCTTCTGTTGTCCAACCCTCAGCATATCTGCGCTCTTCGAAGTCTTCAAATACGACTCCTTCAGGAACATAAGCCGCTTTCTTTCCAAGGGCTTTTTTTGTTTCAGGATCGAGTGTGAATTCCTTCCCGTCAAAATCTCCTACAAAATACTGGGTAGCAGAACCTCCATTGGGCCCACCACTTCCGATGCTGACGATCATCATGTATTTCTTATCTCCGGGATTGCCATCTACATCCATTTCAAAGAGGTCTGGGCATTCCCATACACCTGCGTGGCTGCCGTATTCTGCTCCAAATTCGCTGGTTTCTTCCCAACTTTTGAGGTCAGGTGAGTTGTAAATTCTTACTCGATCCAAACTGGCCAAGATCATTACCCATTTTTTGGAGGCTTTGTGCCAGAATACCTTAGGATCGCGGAAGTCCCTGATTCCGGGGTTCTCTACCACTGGATTGCCTTCATAAAGCGTCCAACTTCTTCCTCTGTCGTTTGAGTAGGCGATACTTTGGTATTGGTGCTTGTCGCTACCGGCCTTTTCCAATTTGGAATTATGATGGGTGAAAATCGCCACAATAGGGGCCTCAGGACCATCTTTGAAGCCCGAGGTATTGTCCTTGTCCACTACTGCAGAACCTGAAAATATCCAGCCCAAAGAATCTGGATAAATAGCAATAGGAAGGTTGGTCCAATGTACCATGTCTTCACTTACGGCATGTCCCCAATGCATGGGACCCCAGACATTAGAATCGGGGAAATGCTGGTAAAACAGATGGTATTCTCCCTTGTAGAAAAACATCCCATTAGGATCATTCATCCATTGGGAAGGAGGGGAAAAGTGAAACTGAGGTCGATGTTGCTGGCTGTAATCGCCTTCTACAATTTCATCAATGATTTCTATTGAATCTTCATCATCAGATCCACCCCCATTCGAATCCTCGCCACAGGCTAGGAAGAAAAGGAGAAAAGGGAAGAGTAGGTAATAGGCGGTTTTCATACGATTTCCTGAAAATTTTAAGCCAAAATAATGATTAATGAGACAGCCTCAAGGTGTTTTGCTTTTTTTGTTTGGGGAAAAAGCCTTGTGTAGAGCACAGCATACCCAATTCGTGTATGGGCCCTTTGTTGATAACTTTGAGGTCCACTAGCCATTTACCTTTTCTCCAAGTCCTAATTCGTCTTTGAGGTCTTCCAGGCTTCTTCCTCTTGTTTCTGGCATGGCAAAATGAACCCATAATAACTGCAACACCATCATTCCAGCAAAAAAGGCAAATACAGGCCATGGGTTATCACCAAATATTCCTTCTTTTTCGTCAATAAAAATGGGGGTCAAGAGCGTAATCACTGCTGCAAATACCCAGTGAGTTCCTGTCCCTAGAGAAGTTCCAAATGAACGCACCTCATTAGGGAAAATTTCAGAGATAAATACCCAAATCACAGCTCCTTGACCAATAGCATGAGAAGCGATGAAAATCAAAATGAAAGTCAATAGCATGGTTGAGCTCGCGTCGCTGTAGAATCCATAGGCTACCATCGCCAAGCTAATAATGTACCCAATAGAACCGATGTACATCAATTGTTTTCGACCCATTCGGTCAATCAGATAAAGCCCCAGCATGGTAAAAACCAAATTGATTCCGCCAATGGAAATGGAGCTAAATAGTGAACCCTCTGTACTCAGTCCTGCTTTGGACAGAATTTCAGGGGCATAATATAAAATGAAGTTGATTCCGGACCACTGGTTAAAAAAAGCTAACAAAAAGGCTAAGAAAATGGATTTGTTATATAAGCCTGAAAAAAAACCTCCTTTGGTTGTGGTGGCAAAGTAGTTTTTCAATTCCTCCATAGCCTGATTGACTGGGGTATCTAACTCCATTTTTTCCAAAACAGATTTGGCTTCTTCATCTCTCCCTTTCATGGCTAACCACCTAGGAGAATTGGGAACCGTCAATATGAAAAGGGAGTATAGCAACGCTGGAATTGCCTCAACACCCATCATCCATCTCCAATCATTTTCTCCCCCAAAACCATTAAGGAAATAATTTGAGAAGAAGGCCACAAAAATTCCGAAGACAATCATAAACTGGTAAAGTGCTACCAATCGACCTCGATTCTTCGCAGATGAAATCTCAGATATATAAATAGGAGCAGCAACCGTCGAAGCCCCTACACCTAGTCCTCCTATAAACCTAAAGAATGAGAAAGAAAAGGGATCAGGAGCTAAGGCGGAACCTACAGCAGAGGCTAAGTACAATATTCCGATCCAAAAAAGAGTTCTCTTCCTTCCCCATATATCAGTGGGAATCCCGCCTAATAAGGAGCCAACAACCGTTCCCCATAGCGCCATAGACATGATGAAGGTTCCATGGAAAAAAGGAGAAGTATTCCATAATTCTTTAATGGGTTCATTTGCCCCTGAAATGACTACCGTATCAAATCCGAATAGGAAGCCTGCCAAAGCCACAGTGATGGACCATAAGGCAATATTGGAGTTTTTCATAAGTAGGTTCTAGTATCCTAATGTATATACAGAATAAATGGATTAGGTTGAAAAACCTTCCTTGAGGTGGTCCAACTTTTCCGATAATCCTAAAAATACAATCTTTTTAATTTATTAGTTGGGGGACAGATGTACAGGAGAGCAGGGGGATTTGAAACAGTCAATCCACAAGAAAGGAAAAAGCCGCCCCCAAGGGAGCGACTTATCTACATACACAACGACTTTACCAAAATTCTAGCTTATATTTTTCTATATGATCTCTATTTCACGGTGAAAAGACGCTACGCGCTTAGCGCTATCACCTTTACACAATCCTATGATCAATTCATGGTTTACCCATCTACAGAAGATTTGACTTGTATCTACCTCTTCCTCCAATTCCAGCACGATCTCGTGAGAGTCTAGCCTTTTTTGGCTTTTTAGGAGACTCTGCTCTTCCTCTTCTATGGTCTCATAGGTCAATTTTAGAACTTTGATGATCAACAATCCTCCAATCACTCTCACCTCAATGTTTTCCTTGTCTACTTCAGGAATGGGAAGAATGATTTCCTCATCTACCTTCATCGGATAGTGTGATTCTTCGTGATTGATTTGATAGTTTCTATGGAGATTCCCCATAAGACTATTTCGCTTGACATTGCCTTCTCTTGTGAGTAGCCTGCTGTCAAGTCTTTCTCTGATACTGTGTGATCTCGTTCTCATATGACCTCGGTTTTAAGTTGCTCTCTGTATATGAATACGATTCAATATCTACTGAGGATCAGTTATTTATACTGACTTTTCATAAAGCTTCCTGCTGATAATAAGCAAGAAGAGGGGTGACACTTTACAATGAGGTAACTTACCCATGTTAACTTGTCCTAAAATTCATCTATGAAAGCTATTGCAACCCTTATAGTGGTCATGCTGGGGATTTTTTCCCTCCCTGACACGAACGTAAGTGCGGATCAACCCCAACAGGAAATCATGGAAAAAGCAGAGCTTGACAAAGTTGGGATAGCCACACTCGGTCTATCGGTATTAGGGGCTATCATGATTGCGATTCCGCCGCTTAGTATAGTGGGTTTGCTCTTCGCCTTGGGAGGGCTGGGATTGGCTATCTTCGCCAAAAAGCGCATCAAAAGAAAACTTTTCCGCAGACTGGCTATTATCATCAGTTCGATTACTTTGACTTACTTTCTGGCAGCTTTTCTATTAATCCTCTTTTACTAACAACGTCATGAGACATACCTATATCATTCTACTGGCCATTATGTTAGGTGGATTGCCTGCTTGTGTACCCAAACAGGATCTCGCACCTGAGAATATCTTTCGCATAGAAGAAGGAGAAAGGCCTTGGGTTATTGCACATGGTGGTGCCAAAGATTTATTTCCCGAGAATACCATGGTGGCCTTCAAGGGTTCAATGGAAATTGGGGTAGATGCTCTAGAAATCGACTTGGCTTTGACAGCTGACGAACACATCGTTTGCCACCATGACTTGACGGTAGACAGAACCAGTGATGGGGAAGGTAAGGTTATAGACTACAGCTTAGCCGAATTAAGAGGCTTTAACTTTGGTGCCAAGTTCAAAGACATCATTGGTGAAACCCCCTACACAGATACTTTGATTGAGGTTCCTTTGCTATCAGAAGTGATTGAGTCATTTCCTGGTACTCCTTTGGTCATAGAAATCAAGGATAGGGGAGAAGACGGAAAGAGACATGCTGAGTTATTGAAGGAGCTGTTAGACAATTATAACCTGGAAGACCGAGTGATCGTCGCTTCATTCAGCAAAGAGGTGCTGGATTATTTCCTCGACATCACAGAAGGGAAATACATGATTTCGGGTAGTGAAGATGAAGTAGAGGATTTTGTCTTCTCGGGCTTAAGTGGCGTTGGTTTTTTATACCATCCGAAGGCGATGGCAGTGCAGATTCCGATGTCTCAGGCTGGAATCAACATGGCGACGAATCGTATTGTGAATTCAGCTCATTCCAGAAACATGGCTGTCCATTATTGGACCATTGATGATCCAGCCGATATGGAATTGCTTATCGACCTAGGAGCAGATGGTTTGATTACCGATCGTCCTGATCTCATGTGGCAAGTACTAGAAGACCTAGGATTCTCCAGGTAATGCCTAAGCCAATAAATCTCTCCAAGCTTGTTGAAACCTGTCAAAGCTAAAGGAAAGACTAGCCTGTTGGAATTTCTTTTTGATTTCCTCATTGGCTGGATTCCCTATGCTACCCGCATGTGTATGTTTGATAGTTTTTGAAGGAGAATAACTACCCTCCTTGATGTCTTTGCCTATTTGTTTGTAGGCCTCACGGAAGCTCATGCCCTTTAGTACCAACTCATTCACGACTTCTACACTGAAGACATATTGGTACATATCTGCTTCTAGCAAGTCTTCATGAACTCTGATGCGCTTTACCATGTATTGGGCCATTCGCAGACACTCCAGACACTCCTGAAGGGCAGGAAGTAGAATTTCTTTGGTCAACTGGAGGTCCCTATGGTAGCCCGAAGTCAGGTTTGTGGTGATCATTCCAATTTGCGCAGGAATAGCCTGCAAACGGTTGGTTCTTGCCCTTAGTATTTCAAATCCGTCAGGATTCTTTTTGTGGGGCATAATGCTCGATCCAGTTGTTAGCGAATCTGGTAAGGAAATAAAACCAAAGTTCTGGCTAGTGTACAGGCATACATCCGCTGCCAGTTTATTGAGAGTACTAGCCAAGGAGGCGACTGCATAGCCTAATAGCCTCTCTGTTTTCCCTCTTCCCATTTGGGCATGGACCACATTGTAGGCCATGGTAGAGAATCCAAGGAGTTCTGTCGTGTATTCTCTATCTAGGGGAAAGGAAGAACCATAGCCTGCGGCTGATCCCAAAGGATTTTGATCTACTACCTTATAGGCGGCTGCTAGCATATAAATATCTTCGACCAGACTTTCTGCATAAGCTCCAAACCACAAGCCAAAGGAGGAAGGCATCGCTACCTGTGTATGGGTGTATCCGGGTAAAAGCGTTTCTCGGTGCTGTTCGCTTTTTTCTTGTAGAATATCAAAAAGACTTTCAGTTTCCTTTTGAATTTCGTGGATGACATCAACGAAAAACAACTTGAGATCAACCAAGACCTGATCATTTCTTGATCGGCCAGAATGAATCTTTTTGCCTACATCTCCCAAGCGCTTGGTCAGGTTGAATTCTACCTGCGAATGGACATCCTCAATACCGTCCTGAATATCAAAAAGCCCTTCCTCAATTTCTTTGTAAATATCCTTCAACTCGTTTGACAGTTCTTTCCATTCATCTTTCTCCAGCAGGCCAACCTTAGTCAGCATTTGAATGTGAGCCAAACTCCCCAAAATATCATATGGGGCAAGATACATATCCAGTTCTCTGTCTAGTCCAACTGTGAATGTCTCAAGTAATTGATCTGTTTCTTGGCCTTTGTCCCAGAGTTTCATGATGATGTGTTTTTGGTGAGTGGTAAGTCCTGTAAAAGCTTGATATATAGAGGAATGGCTTCCTTGATTTCAGAAAGCTTGATGTATTCATTGGCAGTATGCGAACGAGCAGAATCACCAGGTCCCATTTTGATGGTAGGGTAAGGAATCAAGGCCTGATCTGACAGGGTAGGGGAACCATAAAGTTGTTTACCCATGCTTTTTACTCTTTGCACAAAGGGATGATCGAGATCGATTCCAGAGGAATTCAGCCTCAAAGACCTTGGATTCACCTCAGAGGAGACATGCTGACGAATGATTTCAACCACCTCTGCATTGGTATAACATTCGTTGGTCCGTACGTCCACGACAAACTTGCAGGAGGCAGGGACTACATTATGTTGTTGGCCCGCTTCGATTTGGGTTACGGACATCTTTACTGGTCCTAACAAGGGGCTTACTTCCTTGAATTGGTAAGATTGAAACCAATTGATGTCTGGAATGGCTTGATATATAGCATTAACCCCTTCTTCTCTGGCTGCATGTCCAGAGACTCCCTTCGCCTCACAGTCCATGACGATTAAGCCTTTCTCGGCTATGGCCAAGTCCATCTGAGTAGGTTCTCCTATGATGCCAAAATCGAAAGATCCTATTTTCGGGAGAATCGAGGCAATTCCATTAGGGCCTGAAATCTCTTCTTCAGCCGTTGCAGCAAGAATCAAGTTAAAGGGCAATTCCCTTTCTTCATAAAAATGGAGGAAGGTAGCGATGAGTGACACTAACGGACCCCCTGCATCATTGCTTCCCAATCCATATAACTTATCCCCCTCCAATTCTGCTTGAAAGGGTTCTTTGGTCCAAGCGGGATTGGGCTTGACGGTATCGTGATGTGAATTGAGAAGAAGGGTTGGCTTTGATTCCTGCCATCCCTTATTCCTAGCCCAGACATTATGTCCTTGTCTGTGGATGGAAATTCCTTCATTTTCGAGGAAGTTCGCCAAGATAGAAGCTGTGTTTTCCTCCTGTCTAGAAAGCGAAGGGGTTTCAATCAACCGTTTGAGCAAGGCAATGACCTTCTCGCTAAGGGTATCTAGGCTCATGATGGATTATTTGAGAGGGTCGTACCGATGTATTCCTGACTTCCTATTTTGTCAATGGCGTCATATCGACCGATTAATACTTTGCTTACCCCATGGTCGATAGCTTCAAAGGCATTGCTCAATTTAGGAATCATACCTCCTGATATTTCACCATTTGCTTGATAGCTTTTGAAGAGCTCTGGATTGACAAAGGAGATTAAACTATCCATGTCATCAGGGTCTTTCATAACTCCAGGCATCTCGAAGATGTAGGCCAAGGTAACCTCATACTTTTCAGTCATCCCTCTGGCTACGGTGGAGGCAATGGTGTCAGCATTGGTATTGAGCATTTGCCCCTTACCGTTGTGGGTTAAGGGGGCAAATACAGGAACAATGTCATTGCTTAGGAGCAAGTCCAAATGGGTAGCATGTAAAGCATCTACATCCCCTGCCCAGCCATAATCAATATCCTTAACTGGACGCTTATGGGCGAGGATTAAATTGAGGTCAGCACCAGATAATCCTAGTGCATTTACCCTTCTGGCTTGCAGGCGAGCCACTAGGTTTTTACTCATTAAACCTCCATATACCATGACGGCAATTTCCATCATGTCATCGCTGGTGATCCTTCGTCCATTCACCATGGGGGCTTCAATACCTAGCTTTTCTGCCAATTGGGTAGCAGTTCTTCCTCCTCCATGAACTAGAATCTTTTTTCCTTTTATACTGGCAAATTGATCGAGGACCAATTCGAGTTTGTCAGGTGTTTCGAGGATTTTTCCTCCGACTTTGATGACGTAAAGGGTTTCTTTCATAGGTTCATCAACATGGTAGTCAATACAGCCTGTGCAGCTGGGACGCGGTTTCCTGCCTGTTCGATTACAATTGAGTTGGAACTATCTAATACATTGTCTGTAACTACGACATTCCTTCTTACCGGAAGACAGTGCATAAACTTGGCTGATCCTAATTTGTGGCGACTTACAGTCCAATCTGGATGGGGGTAGATTAAGTGTCCATAGTCTTTGTAAGCTGACCAGTTTTTGGTGTATACAAAGTCAGCACCTTCAAAGGCCGATCTTTGATCATAATGGACGGGTACACCTTGAGAAAATTCCTCTGAGAGTTCAAACCCCCTGGGATGGGTAATGTGGAGGTCTACATCAGCTATCTTCATCCATTCCAAAAAGGAATTGGCAACGGCTTGTGGCAGTCTTCTAGGATGAGGCGCCCAAGAGAGAACAACCTTTGGTTTAGCAGTCTTTTTGGTGGTTTCTATGGTCAACCAGTCTGCCAGAGATTGTAAGGGGTGGCGAGTCGCTGATTCCAAGCTAACCACAGGAACCCCACAGTGATTCATGAAAGCCTTCAACAAGCGCTCAGAATAATCTTCTTCCCTGCTTTCAAATTGAGGGAAGGTCCGAAGACCAACGATATCGCAGTAACTTCCAATTACGGCCGCAGCTTCTTTGATGTGTTCTGCACTACCGCTATCCATGATGACCCCATCCTGAAATTCCAACTTCCAGCCATCTTGATTGATGTTCATGACCATGACCTCCATCCCCAATTGCATGGCAGCTTTTTGAGTGCTGAGCCTTGTTCGGAGCGAAGGATTCAGAAAAAGGAGACAAAGGGTTTTTTGCCTGCCTAAATCAGCCCATCTGTAAGGATTTTCTTTTAGCTCCTTGGCCAATGCAAGGAGCTGTTTGGGATCGTCGACATCGGCCAGCGAAGTAAAATGTTTCATGTCAGGTATCTTTCAACTAAGCAAAGGTATGGCTTTCCCCGAAATTCAGGAAACAACTGGAAAGGTTTACATAAAGGCTTGTGGCTATAAGGACTTAACCGCATTTCTGAGAGAATCTACCATGATATCCACTTCCAATTGGCTTACGTTCATAGGAGGCAATAACCTAAGCACTTCCTTTTGGGAGGAAGAGCCTGTAAAGACATGGTAATCATACAGTAGTTTCTGTCTCAATTCTTTTACAGGAAAATCGAAACTCAGACCTGTCATGAGCCCCTTTCCTCTAATTTCTTTGATGGAATCTATGGTCGACAAACCCTCCATCAAATACTGCCCCATCTCCATGGCATGTGGAACCAAATTTTCCTCTTCGATGACGTCCAAGACAGCTATCCCTGCTGCGCAAGCTAGGTGATTTCCCCCGAAGGTCGTTCCCAGCATGCCGTACCAAGCCTCAAATTTGGGATGAATCAATACTCCTCCGATCGGAAAACCATTTCCCATCCCTTTGGCAACTGGAATCAAATCTGCTCGAATATCAGCATATTGATGGGCGAAGAATTTGCCCGTTCTACCATATCCACATTGAATCTCATCCATGATGAGAACGGTTTCAGTTTCTTCACAAATGCCTGAAAGGGCTTGCAGGTAGGCAGCTTCTGGTAAATGGATACCGCCTATTCCTTGCACACTTTCAATGACAATGGCTGCAAACTCCCTGCTTTCCAATTCCTTTCTGGCCGCCTCCAGGTCATTTAAGGGAATTCGGACGACTTCATGGCCCTTATTGATAGGGGCCTGAATTTTGGGATTGTCTGTAATGGCAACTGCAGCAGAAGTCCTTCCATGGAAGGCCTTGTCCATGGCCAACAATTTTTTCCGTCCCTTATAAAAGGATGCCAGTTTTAAGGCGTTTTCGGTAGCCTCTGCCCCTGAATTGCATAGAAAGAGAGAATAATCCTCATAGCCAGATTGTTTGCCTAGTTTTTGAGCCAATTCATCCTGTAAAGGCATTTCTATGGAATTGGAATAAAAACCAATCCGCCTGAGCTGTTCTGTGATTCTTTCTACATACAAAGGATGACTGTGGCCAATGGATATGACCGCATGACCTCCATAAAAATCCAGGTATTTGCTCCCATGTTCATCAAATACCCAACTGCCTTCCCCTCGAACGGGATTTACAGTAAATCTTGGATAAACATCAAACAGCTTCATATGACGATATAATGGTTAGTAGTGTGCAAATGTAACAGCTTTCTTTAAAAGGCATTTGCCTTAAGCCCTAATCCTAACGATTCTTCCAAAGCAAACATGAGGTTCATGTTCTGTACAGCCTGCCCTGAAGCGCCTTTTAAAAGGTTATCAATCACAGAAACAATGTGCAATTGATCATCAAATTGTTCAAGATAGATCAAAGCTTTGTTGGTATTGACAACTTGCTTCAAATGGGGGTTTTCATCCACTACATGTGTGAAGGGATGAGAGGCATAGTAGTCTTTGTAAAATGCTTTGGCATTCTCTATGTCCCAATCGACTGTCAAATGGGTCGACACCAGTATTCCTCTACTAAATGGCCCACGCATAGGGACAAAGTGAATATTAGGCCCTTCTTCTCCTGAGGCTTGTTCCAAGCTTTGTCTAATTTCGCCTAAATGCTGGTGCTTAAAGGCTTTGTAAGTAGAAAGATTATGAGAGCGCCATGAAAAATGAGTAGTAGGTCTGGGTTGTTGACCTGCCCCTGTTGAACCCGTAATCCCATTTACGTGTGCAGCTGCCTTCCATTTTCCAGCAGCAGCCAAGGGGAGCAAGCCCAATTGTATACAGGTAGCAAAACAACCTGGATTGGCCACTTTTTGAAAAGATGGAATGTGTTCTCTGTTTAATTCAGGCAAGCCGTAAATAAATTCATGGGAGGGGTCTTTGATCCTAAACTCATTGCTCAAGTCAATAAACTTTACCCCTGCTGGAATCTCATGGCTTTCAAGGAATGATTTGATCTTTCCGTGGCCACTACAGAAGAAGAGTACATCCACCTCCTCATCTATGGTGTCTGTAAATGTCAAGTCTGTATCTCCTATGAGGTCATGATGAACCTCATATATCTTTTTGCCCAGCTGGGATTGGCTGTGAGCGAAGGTGATTTCAACCTCGGGATGATGCAGGAGAATACGACTCAATTCTCCCGCAGTATAACCAGCCGCTCCTATGATTCCTGCTTTTATCTTTGCCATTTTTCAGATCTTAGAGTTGTTCCAGAAAGTTTTGGAGTAGACTGTCATTGACAGAATAATAGATATTCGGGCTATTGGCGAGAATCTTAGTAAAGCCTTTGACATCCTCACCGGACCATGCTCGGTTCATTTCTCCATATGTTCCAAATTTGTTAGACATGAGGTCTGCTGATGAATCCACCCCTAGGACTTCAAAACGATAGGGAGTCAGACGAATTTTAACCTTTCCATTGACGGTTTCTTGAGAATGATCCAGAAAACCTTCAATATTTCTCATGACAGGCTCTAGGAACTGCCCTTCGTGAAGAAGCATACCATACCAATTGGCCAGTTGGTCTTTAAGGTGCATTTGCCATTTGGAGAGCGTATGTTTTTCTAGTAATTGGTGGGCTTTGATCATGATCAGGGGAGCAGCGGCTTCGAATCCGACTCTCCCTTTGATACCAATGATCGTATCTCCCACATGAATGTCTCGCCCAACGGCATAAGGTGTAGCTAAGTCATTTAAGTGTTCAATGGCAGCCACTGCATGGTCAAATCGTTGTCCATCTACAGCCACTAATTGACCCTTTTCGAATAAAATCTCTAGGATTTTCTCGTCCTGTTTGACCAACTGGCTAGGGTAGGCATCTTCGGGAAGGTGGTCCCATGAGTTTAGGGTCTCCTTTCCTCCAACAGATGTTCCCCACAAGCCCTTATTAATAGAATATTGTGCTTTTTCCCACGAAATGTCTACCCCTCTTTCCTGAAGGAACTTCACTTCTTCCTCTCTGCTGAGCTTTTGGTCGCGGATAGGGGTTATAATCTTTACCTGTGGAACGAGGATATGAAAAGCCAAATCAAATCTCACCTGATCATTCCCTGCTCCTGTAGAACCATGGGCAATAGCCTCCGCTCCTGTTTGTCTGGCGTAGTTGGCGATGGCCAAGGCTTGGAACATCCTTTCCGCGCTTACAGAAAGGGGGTACACATGATTTTTCAAAACATTCCCAAATACCAGGTACTTGATACAGTTATCATAAAAGCTCTTGGTCTTTTCCAACACTGTAAAGGAAGAAACTCCTAATTCAAAGGCCCTCTTTTCAATATCGGCCAGTTCTTCTTGGGAAAAACTACCTGTGTTAACGGTAGCGGCATGTACCTCGTAGCCAGCTTCTTTGAGGTAGGCTACGCAGTAAGAAGTGTCTAGTCCTCCGGAATATGCCAGGACAACTTTGCTCATAATAAAATGCTATGGGTGGTATAAAAAAAGGAGAATTGCTAGATGTCCACTCCAACAATTCTCCCCGAATTCATTCAAAAAATTGATATTACTTGACGATGGGTTCTTTGTTGAACAGATTATCCATGATCCTCTGCAAGATCTTGTTGCCACTCCTTTTCCGTAGGTGGTCCTTGTATCTTTCCCATCTGGCTTTCAATGCCTTTTCTTCTGTTTTTGAAGTTTCTGCTTTGCTGGCTTCCTCACTTTTCTCTTTGTCCTCAGCTGGGTTGTACAGCATGCCTGTACATAAACAGAGTTTGCGTTCATTCTTGGTAAGGATCTCATAATTTGGACAGCTGCTACAGCCATCCCAAAATACCTCATCCTGTGTCAATTCAGAGAAAGTGACAGGTCTATATCCCAATTCGGCATTGATCTTCATCACGGCCAAACTGGTAGTGATTCCAAACATCTTGGAGGTAGGATATTTCTCTTTTGAGAGTTCGAAAGCAGTCTTTTTGATCTCCTTGGCGAGGCCCATCTTCCTGAAATCTGGATTAACAATGAGTCCCGAATTGGCAACGTATCGATCGTGTTCCCATGTTTCAATGTAGCAGAAGCCTGCCAGTTTCCCATCCACAAATGCAATCACAGCTTTTCCCTGCCTGATCTTACGCCTGATATACTCCGGTTCCCGCTTGGCAATACCGGTACCACGAGCCTTGGCGGCCTGTTCGATCATCTCGCAGATGGCTTCTGAAAAGCGTTCATCCTGCTCTGTTGCAACTTTAACCTCGATATTCATGAGATGGGTTAAAAATTATAAGATTGGCAAAATAACAGTTAATTTTTTTTAAAAACCTTAAGAAAGGTTATAAAACTTAGTCATCCATCAGAATAAGTGTCGGCTGTACGCAAAATTTCATACATCAGAAGTTGAGGATGAAAAACATTTTTGCGTTTTTTGCACTTATTTTCAAAATATTTAGGTACGGCCATGAGACAATAAAGTTGAATAAACGTCAAACAGTGAGAGGTTTGATGAGGATATTAATTAAAGGAATGTGGCATGCTTGAATTGCTCTTACAACTCCGAGATTATAATCAGGATGGAATGGAAAGAGATGGTGGACCGATGTATGCGGAAACCAACTTCGATCATTTTATTGCAGAACCTATAAATGGAATTTCTGCGGCAATATTTATCATAATTGTGGCCTACTTTACCTGGAAACTCCGAGGTAAATTCATGGAACATAAATTCATGTCATCTAGTCTACTGCTGTTATTGGTTGGTGGAGTAGGGGGCACGATTTACCATCTTTTTAGGTTACACCCCGTTTTCTTGCATATGGATTGGGGACCTATTATGATTCTTTGTCTGGCGGCATCTGTATTTTTCTACAGGATGTCTGGTGGTAAGTGGATCCATGTCCTTATTGCCTCAGCTGGATATGTAGCCATCAGTTATCTGATGTATTACAACATGTTTTCTGATAATCCCCTTTTTCCAAGGCAATATGTAGTCAATATCAACTATGCCATCATGGCTATTCTTATCCTGGTACCTGTCTATCTTATCCTGATGAAGACTAAATTTCATCAGGCAAGGTGGATTTATATAGGGGTAGGAGGCTTCGTGGCCGCCATTATTTTCCGAATGCTAGATGCTACTGATTGGGTACAGATAAACTTGGACGGAGTAGGGACTCACTTCTTATGGCATGTATTTGGTGCCTTGGCCTGTTTCTCGATTTTCCAATACGTCTACGAATTGGGAGAATACATGAACGAAAGAAACATGGTCCACTCTGTAGAAGAAGGAAATTTTGCCTAAATAAAAATGGAAAAATCAAAAATAGCTTCCACATCAGACTGATTGGAAGCTATTATTGATGGCTAATGGTGTTTGTTATGGAATGATTTCAATATCATCTAGGTTGATGGTAGTTTCCTCTCCAGCTTTGATTGTAATAGGATAGGTAATAGATTGAGTGGCTGTGGGTACTGCAAATCCGAATTGTGAAGCGCTAAACTCTATTTGAGAGTAAGCCTCAAATACCAGATCGTATTCTCCTTCCTCGAGGTAGTACATGCTAAATTCTCTTGTACTGCCCGTTTTGTTGAAGCCAGTCGACGTACTTGTGACTGCGTTTTCGAAAGGTATTCCATCTCCGTCCACGTCAATCTCTTCGGAACTTCTATCGAAGGTTCCCTTCTTGTATGCATATACGGCAAAATAATTAACAGTAAAGCTGTTAGGGCTAGGGAGGGTAATACTTCCTTTCAAGGTGCCGGTTTCATCCTGATTGACAAGGCGAAGACCTTCTGCTATACCTGAAGGAGATACAAATACCATATCTTCTTGATCACCAGGACCCCCATTCTTGATGGTCTTTCTCAAATCAAAATCAATGATGAATCTATTGGTAGCATCCTCCGAGAGGTTTAGGTCTTTGTTGAGGGTAATTTTTTGAATACCTGAAAGACCATTTGAAAGATCTAGTTTTCTGCCATAAGAAGTATTTAGGTAGCATCCAGGAGCTTCGCCTTGGTCGTCCTCATCATAGTTCAATAGAAGGGTCATCTCATCGTATTCTCCGCTCGGTAGGCCCGCATCCTTAACCAATTCGAAGAGGATTCCATTTTGAAGGTTGGATATATTGATGGTCTTAGGACCATTGAAATCATCCAGTTCCTTTCCGTTTATTTCGATGCCTTCAATCGTTACAAAGGTGTCAGCATATAGAGGATCGTCAATGGGGGCATCGTAAATAGCTACCAGAACTCTATACAGTAATTCGCCATCACATGATGTGAGGAGAATAGGGAGACTAAGCAAAACTAGCAATCGAATCAGGAGGAATTTTGGATTCATTTTCATGGAAAAATAGTTTTTGGTTCAATATTTTATCCCTAAGAAAGGATAAATTATCCGACCAAAAACGTATCTCATTTAAATTGGTTGTTTTCTACCAAGCGCTCACCACCACTTGATCCAAGTCCATAATTTTTGGTACCATTTCCTTGCTGATTTACTTTTAGGAGGGGTTTGACTTGAAAGCTCATCCATGTAAAGGCCCCATCTAGGGTCATCCTGAACACAGCTCATCGTTCTGGCCAGACCAAAAGCTCGGGCTCTTTGTTTGGGCTTACAGCAACAATTATCAAATAGGTGGCCTACATCAAATGCTTCTCTATCCAGAATATTAAAAAGCTTCTTATAGGATGGAGGTTTTTGGTAAATGGATTGTGCCATCAAGGGGCTGAGGTCTGGGGAACCAGCCAATTTCCAAGCGGTATACCAATATGAGCCCACGCGCAAAACGGATTCTCGCATGCGCTTTTCAACCATTCCTTCCATGGCTTTGTGGTAGGCATCAGCAAACTCTCGAGAGTAGGTTCTGACCACAATGTTATTCCTACTTTCATAGCCATATTTTTTATCTGAAGGGAAAAAATCGGTGAGCTCTTTTTCCAGCTTTAGGACAGAATCTACAAGAACATGGCTTTCTAAAACAAATTTCCAACTCTCTCCGAAAAGGTCTTCTACATAGTAAGCCTTCCCAACAAAGAAGTCATACTCCACTCCAAATAACTCGGGCAGCCTGGATTCCCACAAACCGTGAATTCCTTTTTGACCGGTCATTTGGCCGTTGTAGTTCTCTGTAGTATGAAGGGGAACATGTGCATCACCCACATAATGTCCTAGGTCAGCTGAAGCCTTCATGATGGCGACCAAGTCCATTTTTTCAAATGCTTTTTTGAGTTTCATCACCACAGTCGGAAGATGATAGGGAACCACGCCATAGGCTTCTAGGGTATCTTTGCTCAATTTTCTTACGGCATCTTCCCAATATCGAGGGACATTGGCAAAGGGATAGGTGCCGTAATGATCAATGTCTATAAAATGATGGGCGGCTTCACCATCGACAGCATATCTTCTTTTATCTGGATCTACAGCGTGTTCAGTCAGAAACTCAAGGTTCTTTTTATATAGGCCCAGCATTTCTGGCGGAAGAGTGAAGACCGCAAGACGGTTTATACGTTGATGCGCCCAGAATCCCCAGGCGAAACTTCTTAAAGGGATAGTCGTAAGAAGGAATGAAAAGAGGAAAAGACAGCTTTTTTTCAACATGAATGAAGGCGGTTTATTGATTCCAACGAAAAAATGACAACATAAATTGAGTGTCAATTCGAGTTTTGGATGATCTTCTTTCCTCACAAAAATCCCCTCGATATATCCCACATAAAATAATGTGCACGAAGGTCGTCCTTGGTGCTTTCATTATCTTTATTTTTCAGTTAAAAAAAGTTATTTTCGCAGCGGTTGGCAAGGAAATTGCCCATCGTGAGACGAGTTTCTGACAACAATCCATTCAAGATGATGCCACTAAATGTAGATGTACTGGAATTGACGGAGGTAAACGAGCAGGTTGGAGTAGACGAGCCCGTCAACCTTATTGTGTGGAATGATGACATCAATACTTTCGACTGGGTCATTAAATCCCTGATGGATATTTGTGACCATAGCTCAGAACAAGCTGAGCAGTGTGCATGGATCATTCACACCAAAGGTAAGTACGCCGTGAAGAGAGGTCCTAGGAAAAAACTTGGGGTCATGAGGGAGGCTCTCGTAGACAGAGGCATTGGCGCCACTGTTGAAGAGCAAGAATAATCAAGAACACAAATAATTTGATATGCGCAGTTGATGGTTGACTGCGCATTTTTTTTGAGTAAAGTATAACTTAGGCCTCTATGCCTATTTACCGCATTCCAGACGACTTAGTTTTTCCTCCCGTATCTCACGCAGAACCCAGTGGAATATTAGGGATTGGAGGGGATTTGAGTGCGGAAAGGCTCCTTCTTGCCTACGAAAGCGGAATTTTTCCTTGGTTTTCGGATGACGAGCCCGTTTTGTGGTGGGCACCAGATCCTCGTTTTGTCCTTTTTCCCGCCAAGCTAAAGGTATCCAAAAGCATGAAGCAGATCCTAAAAAAGGGGATGTTTCAAATAAGTTATGACCAGGCCTTTGAAGAAGTCATTCAGGCTTGTGCTCAAATATACCGTCCCGGCCAAAGAGGTACTTGGATTACCGACGAAATGAAGGAGGCCTATGCTCATTTACATCAATTAGGATTAGCTCATTCTGTCGAAGTATATCAAGAAGGCGAATTAGTAGGCGGGCTTTATGGTGTTTCCCTAGGCAATTGCTTCTTTGGTGAATCGATGTTTTCCAAAGTTTCCAATGCCTCTAAAACTGGATTTATCTCTTTAGTAAGAGAGCTAGAACAACGAAAGTTCTGTCTGATTGATTGCCAAGTTCATACAGGCCATTTGGAAAGCTTGGGGGCAGAAATGATTCCTCGGAATGACTTTATGGAATTTTTACACGATTCTGCAAAAAGGAAAAGTATTCAGGGAAATTGGGGAGAGTTATTTTCCAAATAAGAATTGAGTACCCTCCTACCTTCAAATAATTCTCATTTTGAGAATGATCCTTTCATAATGACCGACATTTTAATATTGATGTTTGTGTAAGTGTTTGATAGTCAGTCACTAGCGCTAGTGGCATATGGATTGGAAATGATTGTACAGTAATCAACCAATTATATGAGCAATCAAGTCAAATTAACCGCAATCATCCTAGCCACTGCTCTTGTATTTACGTCCTGTGACGGTGGCAAAATCAAAGAGCTGGAACAAAAAAATGCCCAGCTAGAAGCTCAGAAATCCACCCAGGATTCTCTCCTCAATGACTTCATGTCAACCTTTAATGACTTTGAATCCAATCTTGAGACGATCAAGCAAAAGGAGAACCTAATCTCCATGAATAGCCAGAATCCTGAGATGAGAATGTCTCAGAAAGATAAGATTGTAGAAGATATTCAAATGATCAACGCATTGCTGGATCAAAACAGAATGATGATTGATGAATTGAATGCCAAAGCCGAAAAGTACCAAGGCCAAGCCGATAACTACCGTCGCATGGTTTCTTCGCTGAAAAAACAAATGGGAGAACGTGATACGGAAATTACTCAGCTAAAAGAAAAACTAGCTAGCCTTGACTTCGAGATTGATGAATTAAACGGTCGCGTAGCTCAATTGGATATAGAAAACCAGAGCTTGGCAAGACTAACCTCCGAGCAGTCTGATCAAATTACCAATCAAGAAGATATGATCAGCAGTCAGACAGAAACAATTGAAAGCCAGCAAAACAGTATTAATACAGCCTATTACGTTGTAGGAGATGCTAAAATGCTAAAAGACGCTGCTGTCATCATTAAGAATAAGCGTTTGAACGACGACTTTGATGAGGCTGCCTTCACTCGAATCGATGTTCGCGAAACCATCAAGATTCCTGTTAACGCCAAGAAAATTGACCTGATTTCTTCTCACCCATCTGACTCCTATATGTTGATGGACGAAGACCAGGATAAAGTATATGACTACATCCAGATTACAGAGCCTGCCAACTTTTGGAAGACCTCTCGTTACCTGGTAGTCAAAACAAACTAGGTCTTGAGGCCCAAAAACAAACACTGATTTTTCCAACGTTCTTTCCAAAACCTCAAGATCCTTTATCTACTGTATGTGCAGAACTACGTTCTTTTGAATTGTTAAGCTCTTGCTTAATTATAAATTCTTTTTGGTAATGGGGATTCAACACGTGTCAGTTCTGTAAAACCAGCATCTTTAGATAAGGCACACCTCTATCATTCAAATGATAGAGGTTTTTTGTTATTTTTAGGTTCTATATGGTTAAGACGAGGGAAAAAATACTAGAGAAATCGCGTGAGCTGTTTAATCTGAGAGGAATCAATCAGGTATCCAGCAGGACGATTAGCGAGGAGCTGGGCATTTCATACGGAAACCTATGCTATTACTTTGCCAAGAAAGATGACATCATCCTCCAATTGTATCACTTGATGCAGCAGGAACTGGACGAAGAAGTCAAGAATCTTCGCGCAGAAATCTTTCAGTTTGATTTTATGGTGAAGAGCCTTAGAAATATGCTAAGGGTACTCTATAAGTATAAATTCATTTACCTCGATCTTCCTAACCTCGTGCGGAGATTCCCTGAAGTTGCCGCACATGCCAAAAAGCAAAACCAGTTTCGTGTGAGAATTGCCAGAGAGATTTATGCTTTTATGCAAAATCAAGGCTACCTCAAAAGCGAAAAATATGATGGTCATTACGATAAGTTGTCCAGAGGGGTACTTATCCTGATCAATGCCTGGATTGTAGATGCCGAAGTGTATTATGAAGGCCCAGAGGAAGGGAAAATCGACGATTACCTACAATTGATCTACCGTGTAGTAAGTGCATCCTTGACTCCAAAAGGATCTGAAGCCTTTGTAAAGGTATACCAGGACATAGAGTGGAAAGAGGATATAGCAAATAAGCAGTAGTAAAATAATCTGGGGACAATTCCTGAACAGAATCATCCCCAGATTTTTAATAAAGCTGAATTATTCGATGATAACATCGATAGTTTCTGTCAAAACAGTGCCTGACTCAAGCTCGTCGTAGCTCAGCTTGTTGTCTCCATTATCATTGGTTAGGTTGTTTGCCCCTTCAACCCTGTAGTAAATGGGATTGGGATTGAAAAAGAAAGTCGAACCAGAGGCATAATTTGAGCCATCTAAGTCGAAATCCACGAAGGTAACTCTTCCCTGTGAATCCGTTGTGCCTACATTTTCTGCGCTAAGGCTAGGAGAAATTGAGGCATCCCCAGTAGGATTGTCTGCGACATATCCTTCATAGCTGCTACGGGTTCTGAAAAGATATACTCTCGCATTTTCGACTGCGTTGGAAGCATTATCTGTAACCACGAAAGTGATATCAGAAGTAGGAGTTATCGCCAGGCCGCCTTCTTCGCAGCCGATCATTAGAATGACCAAGATCATTCCCCAAAAGAAATAGAACAAGTTTTTCATTGTGTTCTTGTTTGTTATAATGACAAAAATGAAGGGGAATCATAACCTTTTATGATATTCCCTGTTTTCAAACGGTAATTCTCTTATTTTCGTCCCCAATATATCAGGAGATTCAGTTCCCTGAAAATGGGTATTTAATTAATGACTATGATTGAGACGGATATTTGCATCATAGGTGCAGGCCCCGTAGGACTTTTCGCTGTTTTTGAGGCTGGCTTGTTGAATATGAGATGTCATTTGGTGGATGTACTTCCTCAGACAGGTGGACAGTTAACAGAAATTTATCCCAAGAAACCTATATATGACATTCCGGGCTATCCTTCTGTGTTAGCTGGGGATCTGATTACCAATCTCGAGGAACAAATTGCTCCTTTTAAGCCTACCTATACGCTGGGCGAGAAGCTAATGGAAGTAGAGAAAAAGGAGGATGGAAGCTTTTTCCTTAAGACGGATGAAGGAACAGAAATTCATTCCAAGGTAGTAGTCATTGCTGGGGGGCTGGGGAGTTTTGAACCAAGAAAACCCAAGCTTGATAAGCTAGAATCTTTTGAGAAAAAAGGGGTTGACTATATTGTCAAAGATCCTGAAAAATACAGAGGAAAGAAGGTTGTCATTGCAGGTGGAGGCGATTCAGCCTTAGACTGGACGGTGTATTTAGCTGATTTGGTAGATGAGCTATCACTGGTTCACAGACGTCAAGAATTCCGTGGTGCACCTGATACCGCTCAAAAAGTATTGGACCTAGCCGCCGAGGGAAGGCTGAAATTGTACTTAGATACTCAAATTACAGCTTTGGGTGGGGAGAATAACCTCTCTTCTGTAAGCTTGAAGGACAAAGAAGGTAATGAAGCAGATGTTCAAGCAGATTATTTTATTCCCTTATTTGGTTTGAGCCCGAAATTAGGCCCAATAGCTGAATGGGGCTTGAACATTGACAAGAGGGCCGTAGCAGTGGATACCCGTGATTACAGCACCAATATTCCAGGTATATATGCAATTGGCGATATCAATACCTATCCAGGAAAATTAAAGTTAATCCTCTGCGGATTTCATGAAGCTGCATTGATGGCACATTCTGCCTTCAAATACATCTATCCAGACAAGAAATCAACCTTGAAATATACAACAGTGACCGGCATTGGGGGATTTGAGTCCTAAAGCTGAGACTATTTTTCCTTACCAAACATTTAAATCAAAGATTTTCTCATGATAAAGATCAAAGTTGAAGATACCAACGGAACAGTACGCGACATTGAAATCGAAGTGAACCCAGGGAGCAATCTCATGGAAGCACTGGTAGAAGAAGAATTTGATGTACCTGCTATTTGTGGGGGCTTGGCAAGCTGTGGGACATGCCATGTAATGTTCACCAAAGGATTTGAGAAGCTTGAGCCAAAAGAAGGAAACGAAGAATTCATGTTGGATTCACTTCCAAATATCGAAGATACCAGCCGCTTGGCTTGCCAACTTGACCTAACTGAGCACCTCGATGGAGCTGAAATCAAGGTGCTAGCTGATGGAGCATAGGCCAAGGTAAATTCACAAATTTCCATAAAGAAAAAAGGGAAAGAAGGTAATGTGCCTCCTTTCCCTTTTTTAATTCCCATTATTTGTATCCTAGATTCCGCTCAAAGCATCGTTCATGTCTACACGACCCCATCCGAAAGAACCATCACGAGAAGGATAGAACTCTCCAGCTTCTTTAAGCTTCTGTAGAATAGTGGACTTGCTAGCAGAAGGATTTTCTCCCCAAACCAAGGCAGCCATTCCTGCCATAGTCGCAGTAGCAACTGAAGAACCACCTACCAAATCAGGAATATTTCCGCTTGGAGCCAACGTCAATGGATGCTTATTGCTGTTGTTTCGGTCCTCCATGATCACGGCAAAGTCAATCTTATTACCAGAGTGGCAAACATCACATCTTCTCAAAGGAGTTCCTGTGTCTACTCCTGTGACAGCTACGGTTTCGTTCATGCTTGCTGGGAAAATCACCCCTACCCAATTGGTAAAGGAAGTGGAAGTACCTCCAGCAGCAAATATGAGTTTACCACGGTTATTGGCATAGCGGATTCCGTCAGAAACAGTTCCAGATGAGAATACATCTCCAATCGACATAGAAATGATCTTCACATCAGAACGATTGCCCAACAGTCTCAAGGCGTCTGCCACACCGTTCTTTTCATTAGAACCATTAACAATCACATCACTTGTGCCTCTTACAGAGATCAGGTTGGATTTCCAGGCCACACCCATGGATGCGCCCCCACCAGCTCTTGGTGCTGCGATCACACCTGCCATAGAAGTACCATGTCCACACTTGTCATCAGGACCATCCAATCTGGCCCACCACCACCATCCGGTCTTGTAGGTGCCGAATTTCTCACGATAACGTCCCGTGGATGAACCGCTTGAATAAGATCCGTTGAGTTTCGACTGACTACCACTGATTCCAGTATCAATGACACCTACTGTGATGTTATCCCCATCAGCCCCATTGTTCCAGGCGTTGTTGATATGATGGTACTGGTTGTCTAGGTGATTCCATGAAATCTTGGTGGTAGAAGGGGTTGTTGTGCCATAGTATGAACTAGGCGGCTGAGAAGTAGGATTAGATAGTCCACATCCAGACGACGAACGATTATTTTGGTAGGCCAGTGGGCTGTAACCAGAAGGTTCGGCATAGCGTACTACCTTCATTTCTCTCAGCTTTGCCAGAATTTCGTAGTTGTATACCCTTACAAAGAAGAAGGGAAGCTCCTGCTCTCCAAATCCTAGAATATCAAGCGCTTCTACCCTGTTTTCTGGATTCAGTTTGTTGGTTTCTTCTACGATAAATTGGATGAGGTCTTCTCGAACCTGCTTCCATTCAGGATTGTTGACGTCAATGAGGTGGATGGTTTCATTGATGTTCTGATAGTCTGCAGGCTGGTACCCAACAGAGATCATGGAGTCGGATCTCACCAAGGCACTCCATGCGACATAAGCATCAAAATCCTCCCATTTCAGTTCGCCTTTTTCAGCCCATTTGTCCACCATGACACGCTCCAATTCACCTATTGTCATAGGTGCCTTTCCATCTAGGGGAACGATTTCTTGTTGGAGACTTAAGTCTGTAGGAAGAGTGGATTGTGGGGTAATTCCTGATTCTTTGAATTGGCAACCAGCCAAAAAGATCAATAGGCCCATCAGGACCATTTGGGTAGCCTTTTGCATAATAGAGTAGTATTTATCAGTTATTGCTAGCCCTAAATGAAGAGGTCTGACGACTGGGAATATGGGGGATGGAATAGAATTTCGCAGCTTCCTCTTCATTCATGGACATATGAATGATATTACATTTTAAGAAAAATGTGCAGGAATCACCAAACTCTTACCCCTTTTGTTTCCAGAAATGTACGAATTCTTGATCTATTTGATCCTGCTTTGAAGGACTATATGGGTGAGTATCAGGCTGATGGTGAGGAAGCTGATAAAGTATAAAATATCTCGGCTGTCTATAACCCCTCTGCTGATACTTCCATAATGCGCGACCATGCCTAGTTCAAGGAAAAACTCATTGATACCTGAAAGTGATTTAATGCCCGCTAGAAAATCAAAGCCCAGGTAAAAAAAGAAGCATAAAAAAACGGCCAGGATGAAAGCTACAATCTGGTTATCGGTTAAGGCGGAGGTAAAGAGTCCAATTCCTGTAAAAAGACAGCCCAAGGCAAAAAGGCCTATGTAAGCTCCCCAAGTAGCCCCTGTATCTAGGTTAGAAATACCCAAAAAGGGTGAAACGATGATTTGGCCTACTGCGGTTCCACCAGATTGAGGAGTGGAATCCAAAAGACCTAGCCAATAAGTACTGAGGTAATAAATTAGGGTAGGCAAGAGAGAGAAAAATACGAGGAATATTCCAGCAAGATATTTTCCCAAAATAATCTGCCAAGTGGTAAGGGGCTTGGTATAAAGAAATTCGATGGTTCCGGTTTTCATTTCCTCTGAAAAGGCCCGCATGGTTATAGCCGGTATCAGAAAGAGAAACATATAAGGCCCCATGTCGAAGAGTGTATCCATTTGAGTAATTCCCGTTTCGAGGATGTTATACTCAAAAACCCAAAAAAATAAGCCTGTCCCGACTAGGAAAACCGAGATGACGACATAGCCAATCAGTGAATTGAAGAAAGAGGCAATCTCTTTTCTGAATATGGTCAGGATATTTTTCATAGTTCCAAAAGGCAGCTTGCTTGAAGAGTAAACTGTACACCAATTTTACCCTTCCCTTGGCAATTACCCTAATTTCAAGTGAATAAATACTTGGACATCAGCACAGAGCCCATGCTTATTTGGCCAGGCGTTTAGCTACTTCCTTGGCAAAATAGGTCAAAATGATATCCGCTCCTGCTCTTTTGAAGCCAAGGAGCATCTCATCAATGACTTTCTCTTCATCAATCCAGCCTTTTTGGCCTGCTGCTTTGACCATAGCATATTCTCCACTCACGTTATAGGCTGCGATGGGCAGGTTACTATCTTCTTTCAATGCTCTGATAATATCCATATAGGCCAATGCAGGCTTTACCATCAAGATATCGGCACCTTCCTCTTCGTCTAATGCTGCCTCTACCAAGGCATCTCTTCTGTTTGCTGGATTGAGCTGGTAGGTCTTTTTATCTCCAAATTTTGGGGCAGAGTCTAAGGCATCTCTAAAAGGACCATAAAATGCACTGGCATATTTTGCGGTATAGGACATAATAGATACTTCATCGAAACCATTGTCATCCAATTCTTCTCTGATGTATTCAACCCTTCCATCCATCATATCAGAAGGTCCAATGATATCCGCTCCAGCTTCTGCTTGAACAACCGCCATTCTTCCCAAAATAGGAAGGGTCTCATCATTTAAAATCTTTCCCTCTTTCACCAAGCCATCGTGCCCATCACTACTATAGGGATCCATGGCGACATCCGTTGCCAGGATGATTTCTGGAAAGTTTTCCTTCGCCAAATGAATGGCTTCTAAGTAAAAGTTATCTGGCGAATGGCTATAACTGGCAGTTTCGTCTTTGAAGACATCAGGGACAGCTGGAAATAGGATAAATGACTGCAAACCCATCTTCAGGCATTCTTCAATTTCCTTTAGCATCAAGAATAAACTGAACCTATACATCCCGGGCATAGAATCAATGGCTTCCTTTTTGTTTTCACCAGGCATGACAAATAAGGGATACATGAGGTCATTCACGCTCAGATGGTACTCCTGAACGAGATTTCTCATGCTTTGAGACTTGCGATTTCTCCTAGGTCGTATCAACATGTAGATCAGTTATTTGCAGAATAAAACGGAGGGCTAATTTAGTGGATAGAATTGTGATGAGGAAGGAGTTTTTGGACAAATTGGAGCACAAAAAAACCCCTCAGCCACGCACTGCTGAGAGGTACACACAACTCTAACGCTTAATTTATATTCAATTCACAGATTGATTTCTTTCAATTAATTTACGCACAATTGCTTTTAACGTCCATATTTTTTCGTCGTACGGAGTGATTTTCACGCTAAACAACATGTTTAGACAAATAAACAAGCTCTCTATTGTCTTGATGTCGTTTGTCGAGCATTTTGTGCATTTTGGGTAAAAAATTAAGACGCTTGACTTGAAAATGATACCCAAATCTCTATTGCCCTTATCATTATAATAGGGAAAATTGATTCGACTATCAAATTAATTTTTCTTCATGTATTATTTACGCTTGGTCTGCCTGAAGCTGTATTTGAGGGGGAGGGAATAGCCGTTAGGCAAAAAAAAGGAAGGATTGACCGAATTTTGCCAAAAAGAATGTAGTTTCATGTGTATTAAGCCTTTGTTAAGGCCTTCAAATGCTGCCTGAAAATATGGAGGACAAAAGAGTTCAACATCCTTTTTTTGAAACGATGCTGTTTAAGGTGCGGATCATTTCCCACCTCTTTTTCTGGTTGGCCTATTTGGTTTTTCAGGTCTTTTTCAGCTTCGCAGGTAGTGGAGTTCTCTTCGAATTTTCAGAGACTTTACAATTTGAGTTGCTCTTGATGCCTCCCAAGTTGTTAGCTGTTTACTTTACCCTTTATGTATTGATCCCCAGATTTTTCCTAAAAGGGCGGTATTGGTTATTCTCCTTTAGTGTATTTCTCATCCTGATTGTCTCAGGTATATTCCATCGCGTCATCGTGTATGAGGTAATCTATCCTATCCGTTTTCCAGATCAAAACATTCCCCTACAGGAATTTTGGAAGTTTTCAAGGATTTTGGAGTACTGCTTGGACATTCTTGGGGTACTTTTATTGGCCTCCATTATCAAGATTTTTAAGTATTGGTATGAGGAACAACAAATTGCTCGAGCGATGGTACAGGAGAAGCTAGAAGCAGAGCTGAAATTCCTTCGTGGGCAAATTCATCCACATTTTTTATTCAATACCCTCAATAACCTCTACGCCTTGACCCTTAAAAAGTCAGATGCGGCTCCAGAGGTAGTTCTTAGGCTATCAGGAATGATGGATTATATGTTGTATGAGGCCAGTGCCCCACAGGTTACGGTGGAACAGGAGATTGAAAGCTTGCATAATTATATTGCGCTGGAGCGAATTCGATATGGAAAAGAATTGGACATCCAATTCAACGTGAGTGGGAACACCTCCTCTGTGAAAATTGCCCCACTACTTCTTCAGCCCTTTGTAGAGAACAGTTTTAAGCATGGCGTGAGTGAGTCCATAGATGAGAAATGGATACATATTGACGTTCATGTGGACAATGATATACTTGATTTTTCCGTAGAGAATAGTAAAATACCCGAAGATAAAAAGGACGACGCCAAGAGAATCAGTGGAGGAATTGGCCTGACAAACGTCCGAAAGAGGCTTGAATTGTTGTACTCAGGTTTGTATCACTTGGATGTTGAGGAAGGAGAAAAAGCTTTCAAGATCCATCTGCACCTACCCTTGATCGATTTAGAGCCAGAACTAAACAAGACTTTGTAAACTGACCAACATGGGAATCAAATGTTTAATTGTGGATGATGAGCCATTGGCACTAGATGTCCTGGAAGCCTATATCGAGCGCTTGGATGACTTGGAATTGGTTGGTCGTCTCGACAATGCTGTAGAAGCTTTTAATGTGCTTAACAAAGAAGACATTGATCTTCTTTTCCTTGATATTCAAATGCCCAAGCTGACAGGGATTGACCTATTAAAGAATATTTCTAACCCGCCCAAGGTCATTTTTACAACCGCCTACAGGGATTATGCCCTTGAGGGCTACGAGCTAAACGTTGTGGATTACCTCCTAAAACCGATTTCTTTCGATAGATTTCTTCGAGCTGTTAATAAGGTCTTACAGGATCAGCAAAAAGACGAGGCCGCTCCTCGTACTGGAGAGGTCGCTGAAGGAGGAGGAAAGTCAGATTCTTTCATTTACCTGAAATCTGATAAGAAAATGGTCAAGGTCATGCTAGATGATATCCTGTATATCGAGAGCTTGAAAGACTATATCAGAGTTTTTACGGCAGAGAAAAGCGTTACTGCTTATCAGCGGATTAGCTATATGGAAGAAAAACTTCCAGCTGGAAAGTTTATCAGGGTTCATAGGTCCTTCATCATCAATCTGAAAAAGGTAGAGGCTTATACAACTCCAGCTGTGGAAGTAGCAGGTAAGGAAATCCCCATTGGACGAAATTATCGTCAGGATGTCCTGAAGGCGTTAAATGATCAGAACTTACTCAAAGAATAGCTTGAGCGTAGTTCCTTTGGGGATTCTTTGTTTAAAGTCTACTAGGGCTTGTTTCAAATGCTCTTGCTCCTTAGTGCTGCAGGCATAGAAACTCATACTTGCATCTGCACAAATCACATTATCGGGAATGGTATAGGTCGCCATTTTCAGCCATGTAGTGGGAATCACTGACCCAACCCAAATGTCGTGGACAATAGCTATCCTACTTTGCCTAGCTTCCGTTAGTTCCTGTATCTGATCAGCTGTGTATTGGTCCTGTTGTCGAATCTTAAAGACTTCTTGGTCTCCTATACCGACCATATCGGTTAGTTGTATTTGTCCAAAATAGGTTCCTGCTCCGATGTCATTGAGGGCAATAGACTCTTCCTGATAATGCCTCTCTAGAAATTTTCCTACTTGTACCGATTGTTGATATATGTTTTGACAAAAAACAGGATAATTGGCTGAGAAGAATACTGATCGAATCAATAATGGGAAAACAAGGAAAGCTACCAAGAGGACAAAAATCTGTTTTTGCTGAAGAGTAAAGACGGGTATAAATGATTCTGAAAGAAAGTAAAGAGGAATAACCAACAATCCCAATCCAATCAAATAAGCCTCATAGCGATATCCGCCTACCTCAGCAAACATAAGGTGTAGTAAGGTTCCAATCAGCCAAATGGGAATCCAGAATTGCAGAATCCCACCGCTTTTCAAGATTTGCATGATCCATATCGTCAAGTTACAAAGGATGAGAATCAACATGAAAGGGTTGTCGTACAGATTGGAAACGGCCTTCCATAACCAGTAGGAAATATTTCCTTGGACCAATTCTGTTCCCTGACTTTTACCCAAAACAGAAATGGGGAGTATAGTGCCTCCCTGGGAAAGCATAAATAGGCCAAGTAGAAACAAAGCAAGACAAGCTGCTGCGATAGGTAGAATGATGGACCTCCAATTCCTATTGGCCAAGCCTACCACACCAAAAGCCAGAATGATGAACAAGCCTTCGTATCGGAAAAGGCACATTAGTATCCCCGTGATAATCAGCATACCATTGGGATGTGTGCTGGGTTTTTCCAATTTATAAGAAGCCTCTCGTAAAAAGAGGGTAGCCATAAGCAAATGGAGAATGTGCTCCATACCGAGTAAGGTCAATAAGGGTAGGGGAGTAAGCAGGATAATGATTCCCAAAAAAATCCCATACCGAAGGACATGGTGAGTGGAGTAAAACACCATCTTTGAAATAACCCAAATCCATAAAAGGCCTGCGATAACATTGATGAACAGCGGCAAATAAACCGAGTTTATACCAAGTCCATGAGCCACACTCAATAGGGCGGTAAAGGCGGGTGAGGAAGAACTATTTTGAAATTGGAAGGAAGAGGGACCCCAGTTTCCATTTTCCTGTATGGACCTAGCTATGGAGAGGTGGATGTATGTATCATCCAGGGGATAGGTAAACTGATTGTCTGTTAACTGAAGCGAAGCAAGTAACAATATAATACATACCCCCAGCCATAAGAGACTGAGGGCACTCCATAATATGATATGTTTTTTCCGCTTGGGACTCAATTCAAAGCTTATTCATTGGCCTCCTGAACAACATCATTCAGGATGTGATGACCCATTTTCAACTTTTTGGTCATCAGGTACTGTTGGTTATGAGGATTGGGCGCAATCTCAATAGGGATAATTTCTGTAATTTCCAGTCCGTATCCAATCAATCCAGCCCTTTTTGTAGGATTATTCGTCATGAGTCTCATTTTGGTAATGCCCATGTCTCGAAGGATTTGTGCACCGACCCCATAATCCCTTTGGTCCATGTCAAAACCAAGCTTGAGATTGGCTTCAACTGTATCATAACCTTGTTCCTGAAGTTCATATGCTCGGAGTTTATTCACCAATCCTATACCCCTTCCTTCTTGGTTCATGTACAAGACCATGCCCTTTCCTTCTTCCTCAATCATTTGTAAGGCCTTCTCTAATTGCGGTCCACAATCACATCTACAAGAACCGAAGATGTCTCCTGTAACGCAGGAAGAGTGTACCCTAACCATGACTTCTTCTCCTACTTCCCACTCTCCTTTAAAGATGGCCAAATGAACATCTTCACTATTTTTTTGCCTGTAGGCAGTCATTTTAAACTCCCCATGCTCTGTAGGCATTTGTACAGTTACCTGTTTTTCGATCAAGGAATCATGACGTAGTCTATAGGAAATGAGGTCCTGAATGGTAATGAGTTTGAGGTCAAACTTATCAGCTACCTTCCTTAGTTCGGGAAGACGGGCCATGGTTCCATCCTCATTCATGATTTCCACAATCACAGCCGCTGGTTCAAGCCCTGCCAAACGTGCCAGGTCAATCCCTGCCTCTGTATGTCCTGCTCTTCTCAGAACGCCTCCTTGTCTTGCCTTAAGGGGGAAGATATGTCCAGGTCGGGTAAAATCCTCTGGTTTTGAGGTGGGATGTAAGAGGGCTCTCACTGTTCTAGCCCTATCAGCTGCAGAAATTCCAGTTGTACCCCCATCTTTAAGATAATCCACAGAGACCGTAAAGGCAGTCTTATAATGATCTGTATTTTTTCCAACCATCATCTCTAGTTCAAGAGCATCGCATTTGTCTTCAGTAAGAGGAACACAGATCAATCCACGACCATTGGTCGCCATGAAATTGATATCAGAAGGGGTAATATGACTCGCTGCCATGACGAAGTCTCCTTCATTCTCTCTGTCCTCATCATCTACGACAATCACCATTTTACCGGCTTTGATGTCTACTAGAGCTTCTTCTATGGAATCGATTTTAATTTCTTGCATGCTTAAGCTTATTGTCCCAAAAGTAAAACAAAATTAGGAATAACGGATAGATGAAGGCTGTTGTACATGAGTAAAATGTCCGCCTGATTGTTCAACAATTAATCTAATATACAAAAAATGTAAACGATTACATTTTGCTCGAGCTTATTTTTTCCTTTTTATCCATGTTAAGATTTATGGCTCTAGATATATTCCTTTTCTAATGCCTTTCAAGCTAAATGGCTGAAGTATGGGAAAATATCATTGTCCACTAATTGGAATACTATTTTTGAAAGCTTTTGTTCGCCAGTCATTCCTTTGACGAAAATCATATGTTGTTTCAATTATATTGATTAGATTGCATATGTTAAAAAAAAATCTTTTTTACAACAATAATCAGGTTTTGTTTAAATAATTTCGTTATTATTGAAACAAATAGCCTGATTGTAGGCTATTAAATTCTGTTTGTTGAAGTTTTTCGGCAAATAAAACTCAACGGCGATTATGCATACTTCTCAAATCAACTTAGACAAAGCCACCCTAGAGCGCACAGCTGCCAGCTTAAAAGCAATAGCACACCCCGTTCGTTTGGCGATGATTGACCTCCTTAAAGATGGGAAACGAATGAATGTTACCCAGATTTATATGGCCCTTGGTCTGGAGCAGGCAGTAGCTTCCCAGCACCTTAGTATTTTGAAGGACAAAGATATTCTTGATTCAAAAAGACAAGGAAAACATTCTTATTACTTCCTGAAGCACGCTTGTGTGGTTGAAGTAATTGACCTTATCCTTAGTACGTTTGAAGACCACTTGTAGTCTTTCTATATGGAGATTCCTGTTTCCATGAGATAAGCCCTGCTTTCAGGCCCCATGTTAAACAATAGATCTAAAATAGATAGTCCACCCACAAAATCTCCGAACACCTGCGGATAAGCTCGGGGAGTAAACCATGTAGGCATTCTTTTCAATGACGGATCGAATGCCTTCCGCAAGTCTGTCCCATAATTCTCCTCTTCCAGGTATTCGGAGGTTAGCACGAAACGGGTATCCATCCCCAACATCCTATTAATCCCCTCCATCTGCAATAGTAGATAATGAGTTAAATCTAGGCCTGTTGTAAACAATGCGCCTTTTACATCATCTTCATAGTATTCAAAGAAAGGAGAATTTCTGTAGGCGGAGTAAATGCTCCTCCAATGTTGAGTTTGCCAATCCACCTCATAGCTGATTTTCTTATCTCTAATGGGTACTTTTGCCCCTCTCTTTCCTACTGGAATAGTTAAGGGTAGGATCCGATTGGCAACCTTAATATGGCAGCGAGAAGTAAACTGTTGCTTCCTATAATGCTGGCTTACTTCTAAGTGTACAGCTTCTTCCCGAATGACGCTTGCATACCAGTGGACGGGTGGGTAGTAACAAATCGGAACTACTTTCATCCTACTAAGGTAAAAGTTTTCCTGTTTTTGCCTTCCCCAAATGCCTGCCTATTGACACTCCTTCGAAAAGGATTCTTCTATTATTGTGATCAATCTGTACTTTTGTAGCATTATTATAGCATATGCACTTGCTCGATTGGTTGATATTGGCGGGATTTTTTGTGTACACGCTTTGGGATGGTCTTAAGCATGCGGGCAAACATGAAGGCTTGGATTCTGTGGTATTGGCGGGTAGAAGTACGCCATGGTGGGCAGCAGGGCTTTCGGTTATGGCTACACAAGCCTCTGCTATTACATTCATCAGTACTACTGGACTGGCATACGTGGAGGACATGAAGTTTCTCCAATTTTATTTGGGCCTCCCGCTTGCCATGGTCATTCTGTCTGTAACCCTTGTCCCATTATATTATAAGCTTAAGGTATATACTATTTATGAAGCGCTCGAAAATCGCTTTGGTCTTCGTTTGCGTCTCATGACCAGCGCCATATTCCTCTTATCAAAAGGAGTTACGGTAGGATTTGCTATAGCCGCTCCTGCTTATGTGCTTTCTCTGCTTTTCCACATCTCCCTCACATGGACCATACTTCTCATGGGGCTTACGGCGACCATTTATACCATGTTTGGCGGAATTGGAGGTGTGATAAGAACGGATATGAAACAGATGTTTTTGATGATTTTCGCCCTGATTTTCTGTTCCGTTTGGATAATTTGGCGATTACCTGAAGAAGTATCATTTGTTGATAGCTTACAACTAGCTGGAACATTAGGGAAGCTAGAAATCATTGATACCCAGTTTGATTTAGGGAGCAAATACAACATATGGTCTGGCTTGATTGCAGGCACTTTTTTGATGTTGTCCTATTTCGGGGCAGATCAGCCACAGGTGCAGCGTGTTCTAACTGCGAAAAGCCTCACCGACGCTCGTTCTTCTCTGCTTATGTCTGCTGTCCTCAAATTACCAATGCAATTTTTTATCCTGCTGCTTGGGATCCTGATGTATGTCTTTTATATCTACCATCCTGCGCCCTTGGTGTTCCATGAAGGGAGGAGTTGCTCCGCGGCTATGAATCAATCTTTCGATGAAAGTATGTTAGAAAGAAGATTCTTAGCCAACAAGTGTCTGGAGGAAAACGGGCCTATGTGTGAAGCCTTTCAAAAAAAGGACAAGGAGATCAATGAAATGCGGCATACTGCTCTTGTGTTGAGTTCTGTAAAAAAGGAGAAGATTGAGCCTGATACCAACTATATCTTTCCTTACTTTATGTTGCATGAACTCCCTGTAGGAATATTAGGATTGATTCTGGCTGGAATTTTTGCTGCTGCCTTGTCAAGTATTGATTCAGTTTTGAACTCTTTGGCAACATCTTCTGTGGTGGACTGGTTGAGGAGACTTCAAAGAGAGAAAAGAAGTGAAGGCTACTACCTGAGAGCGACCCGAATTACTACTGCCCTTTGGGGAATATTTGCTACCAGCACTGCCCTTGCTTTTGGCGAAACAGATGCCATCATTGAAATCGTGAATCAATTAGGGAGCCTTGTTTATGGGCCCATTCTTGGTGTCTTTCTCCTTTTGTGGCAAAAAAGGGCAACTTCCAGATCGGTCTTTTGGGCATTTTTGTTAGGGGTAGGAACGGTAATGGTGGTAGGAGGGTGGCAAATCAATTGTTTCTCAGGAGAACATTCCTGGCACTTTCCATTAGGGGGACCCTTAGAAGGATATAAAAACGCCATTGAATATCTTTGGTTAAATCCATTAGGCGTATCAGTCGTTTTTGTGGTAGGCTGGTTGGGGGGTAGCGAGAAAATGGAAGGATAAACTAGGTATTTGATCGATCATTTGGGTTTCACCTTTTCACCTTTGCACAATCCTTATTAAGTTTCAGATATGAAGTTTTGGGTGAATGTAAACCAATCGCTAGATGCCATCAGAGCAAATATTCTTCGCGCAGGGATAACTATTTTTATCATTGCCCTTGGAATCACGGCCTTGGTTTTTGTGAGAACCTCCATTGATGGAATTAAATCTGGCTTGGGGAATAGCTTTTCATCTCTAGGGTCAAACACCTTTAGAGTCATGAACCGTGCCTCTACCGTTCGCTTTGGAAGAAGGGGAAGAGGTGCCAAGCAAAAATTTCCCCCTATTACCTACAGGCAAGCTTCCTCCTTCAAAGAAAGCTTTGGAGAAGAGTTCACGGTAAGCCTTTCAGGATCAGGTGGGGGAACAAACAAGCTCAGGTATGGGAGGGCAGAAACCAATCCTAACGTTTCCCTTGTAGGCTCAGATGAAAACTACACTATTGTTTCCAGATACAATGTGGAGTTAGGTCGTTTCCTTTCCACAGATGACCTCGCTCTTGCCAAAAATACCCTTGTCTTAGGATCTGAGGTACGTGAAAAACTGTTTGGATTAGAAAATCCTATCGGAAAACTTGTATCTGTATCAGGAAAAATATTTAAGGTAGTGGGTGTCTTGGAGGAAGTGGGATCGACAGGCTCAGCCAGTATTGACAGACAGGTTATCATCCCACTAACGACCCTACGGAATATCAAACCCAATCTTGGCTCTCTGATCATCAACGTTTATGTGGAAGATCCTCTCAAACTTCAAGCCGTTATGGGAGCTGCAGAGGCAGAATTCAGGCTGACTCGTAAACTCCTACCGCGAGATCAATCTAATTTTTCCGTTTCTAAGAGTGATGCCTTCATAGGTCAGTTGCTGGAAACGCTATCCTTTATCACCATAGCTGCTCAAATCATCGCTATTATCACCCTTCTAGGGGCCTCTGTAGCCTTGCTTAATGTGATGTTGGTATCTGTTACTGAACGTACCCGAGAAATAGGACTGAGAAAGTCTCTTGGAGCATCTCGTGGAAATATCCTTTCACAGTTTTTATGGGAGGCGGTAGTGATTTGCCAGCTTGGAGGATTATTAGGTATTCTGTTGGGTATTATTGGGGGGAATCTCGTGAGTACTTTCTTCTTTAATGGGACCTTCGTCGTCCCCTGGGATTGGATTATCCGAGGCTTTATTGTCTGCTTGGTTGTAGGGGTTATCTCTGGTCTATATCCTGCAAGAAAAGCGGCAAAGGTTGATCCTATTGTAGCATTGCGGTACGTTTAGTTAGAATTTTCTGGCTTTATGCTAGCGTGAAGGCTGTCTATCATGACACTTAATTCTTCTTTTTTATTTTCCCATATGGGATCAGGTGCCCATTGAAGAAATTGGAAGAGGTAGGTGCTATCTTGAAGCAGGGTTATTCTATGATGCAACTGGTTTCCCTTGTAGGAACCACTCAATTGACCCTCAATTCCTTCAAATCCATTTGTGAATAAGCTATCTGGACCAGAAATAATTGGCCCTTCCAACTCTTTGTAAATGTTATCCAGATAAAACTCAAAATAATCATTTAGGTCCTCCTCAGGTTTATTGCTTCTGAGGGAATCCCAATGGCTAATTCTCAAAACAGCGTATATATCGCCCTGAACATCCTGTAATTGAAGATCGGCATTCTCACTTAAACGATCTGTCTCAGATAAAAAACTGGGGTAGGTGACTTCATAACCCTTGATGGTTACGCTTTGGTAATCATCCAAAAAAAGGGTGCAGCAATACATGCTAACAGCCAATCCTACCAGAAGTAAAATGCCCCATTTTTTCATCTCGCCAAAAATACGAGCTTTCTATTAGCAGGCAAAAAAGAATCCCCCACCAATGTGAGGGACTCCAAAATGAATAATACAAAGTGATGTGTGCTATCTAATCAAACTAACAGTTCCAGTTCGTTGGAAGACTGTTCCATTCTCTCCTTTCCCTTCGATTTGGTAAACATAAACGCCTTCTGGAGCCTCTCTTCCGTTGAGTTCATGACCATCCCATCCCGTTTCAATCTGCCGCGCCTCAAAAACCAATTTTCCCCAGCGGTTAAAAATTTTAATCTGATAGGTCTCTAAAAACTCTCCAATGGGCAAGAATATGTCATTGATACCATCATTATTAGGGGTAAATGCATTCGGATAGTAGACGATTGGATCAAGTAATTGACACTCTTCATTGGAGACTGAGGCTATTTCATTGCTGTGTGCGGCTTCTGCGATGATCCGGTAGCAATTTTTTAATTCGGAACCTCCTTGTCTCGAGTGGCGGTAACTGGTTTCTGAACCATCTACTTGATCTAGTATGTCAAATTCTCCAGTCGACGGATTGTAGAGTTCAACTCTGTAGAAATCGACTCCTAACGGCCAACCTTCGTATGCATTCCATTCGAGCGCAACCTGGGTACCCTGTTGCCTGGTTCTTAGGTGTATCGAATTTCCTCTTGCTCCATCTGGTGTTGCATCTCCACAACTGTCCATGACAAACAACCTATAATGATAAGATTGATGGTGTACATCTGCTGTCATGTCTTGAAATTTTACATCTGCTGAGGAAGCTTCTTGGCTTTGAATGGCTTGGAATCCACTTCCCGCATCTCTTTCAAGTATGACTTCTGATGCGCGTTCTATAAAGGGAATTTCCCATTCCACCTGAACAAATTCATTATTCTCTACCGTTGCAAGCAGAATGTTCGCTTCTAAATCTGGACCTTCATGGTTGGGACTATTGAAGGTTGTGTCTGACAAAGAACTATAAGGCAAGCCAGGATGAAGGGCCTCGATTCTGTAGCTATGGCTGTCGTAGCAGAACATATCCGTATCAAGGAAGCTTAACGTACTTCCTGGAACCTCTCCTATGAGTTCCATATCTGACCTGTTGTAGTTGTTGACACGGAAGATTCGATACGCCCGAATATGTGGCCATCCCTGGTAAGCAGTCCAAGTCAACTGGATCGCATCTTCCTCAGGTGTCGAGCTTAAATCAATCGTACAATGTGGATCGGAGAGTTCTTCAGCATGACCTGTTCCACATTTGTTTAGAACCATGACCTTATAACATTGAGCACCTTGTGATAGCTTACTTTGCCCAAGATTATCCTGATAAACAGTCTGGCTCAGATCCGTAACTTCACCAATGATAACATACTGCCCATTGAGTTCCTGGCGCATGATCTGGTAGGAGGCAAAATCATTCCTTGTATTTGGAAATTCGTCGAAGGATATTTCTACCAATCCCTCATCCACTATGGTAACAAATTGTATATCTACCGGCTCTGGAACGACATCTTCAATAACCTCAACAGCTGAAGGAATGGCCATTGTATCTTTACATTGTAGGTTATCAGTTACGATCAATTGTACATCGTATTGGCCGCTGTTTTCATATTCATGGGTTGGATGTTCATCTTGACTTCCTTGCCCATCCCCAAACATCCATTCAAATGAAATCAAGTTTCTGTTGGATTGACTGGTTCCCGTAAAAAGGATGGGTTCTGAAGGACACAAACTATCCTGATCCCATATAAAGGAAGCAACTGGCTTTTCTAGTAAGATCAGGTTAGGCTTAATCACACTAGCCTCACAGCCAAATTCATTGATAACCGTAAGTGCTAGGCTGAATTGACCATCATAGAGGTAGGTATGATTGGGATTAGCTTGCTGATCTCCATTTCCATCCCCAAAATCCCATACCCACTGCTGAATATTTCCAGGAGTAAGGTCTGTAAAGGAAAGATTGAAGGGTGCACATCCTACGCTATCAGAAACCGAAAAGGCTGGTTCTGGAAGAGGATGCCCAATGACATCCATCGAACTATTTGCCTCACAGCCATTTTCATCTTCAATCCTGACGTTTAGGGTGTAATTGCCCTCTTCAGAAATCGTATAGGGAAAAATAGAGGATTGTCCCTGAGCATTTGGGGCACTCCATTCATACTGGTTGACATTGTAGGGGTGTCCATTCAATTCTAATGAAGCCGTGGTCTGATAGGGGACACAGGCTGCTGTATCGGACAATACAATGTCAATGACTGGAGCTTCGAAAATATTGATATAGGATGTTTTGGTTAAGGTATCTCCACATCCCAAATCGTTTCTGACAGCCAAGGTAATGTCAAAGGCCCCTGGCTGAGAGAAGGAAAAGGAAGGATTGGGAATACTGGAGCTTTGTCCATCACTCGTAGTCCATGAATAGGTCAAGTTTGCTGTAGAGCCGCCATAAAGATGGGTTAAATTTACTGTCCCATTTTCACAGAAAGCAGAATCATTTACCGTAAATTCAGCAGTAGGTGAGGGTAATATATCAACTGGATCATTGGAAGCTATATAGACCTTACAGGAGGCGGAGTCCTCAATAGCCATGACTGGAAAATAAGTACCTTCAGTGGTATATGTATGAGTAGCTAACTGCCCATTCCCCGTCAGACCATCTCCAAAAATCCATTCGTAACTTACCTGAGCACCTGATTGACCCTCAAATGAAATGACCGCTCCTGGGCAGGCCTCCTTTGGATCAAATGTAAATGTTCCTGTGGGCCCTTGAATCAAGACATGATTAGGGATGATAAGTGTATCTGAACATCCACTAGATGATGATATAACTAGACTGACTGTATAAGATCCTGGTAAAGTATAATTATGAGAAGGGGTAGCCTGTGTAGAAGTAGCCCCATCGCCAAAGTCCCAAAAATAAGAAATTTGATCATGCGGAAAGGCCGTATCTGCCTCAAAATTCACCACCAAGGGAGGGCATGCCGCAAAGGTGGTATCCGATTTGAAGTTTGCTTCAATTTCGTCGATCAGAATATGATCTGATAAGGTGATTGAACTATCACAGCCATTGACATCCGTTACTTCAAGGGAAATGCTATATAAGCCATTTTGACTATACGTGTAGACTGGATTCGCTAGTGTGGAGGTACCTCCGTCCCCAAAATCCCAATCGTAACTTAGCCCTTCGCCCAAACTCAAACTGACAAAAACAGATGGATTCCCATTACAATTTACCGTTGGATTTACAATGAAATCTGGGACCGGTTGTGTAGCATGTAAGGCATCAACCTGTGAAACGGAATCCACACAGCCATCCACATCTGTAACGGTTAACTTTACATTATAGCGATCCTCTTCCGTCAAGATAAAAGAGGGATTAGCACTTCCCGAGAAAGAAGAGTCTCCAATTTGCCACTCCCATTGGGCTGCAGGTCCAGTTCCACTGGTTAAATCCTGAAGTTGAACCACAAAAGGAACACAACCTGCCGAATCAGAAATAATATCAAAATCCGCTGTCGTCTCTAGCGCATGCAAACTCTGGTAGGTAAATGTGTCTCTACAATTAATAGAATTTCGAACCATTAGGCTAGGTTCATAGACATCTGCTATTCTATAGTTGTAGGAAGGATTTTGATGGGCGGATGTATCATTTCTGTGATCAAAATCCCATTTCCATGAAATAGCGTTAATGGATTGATCTATAAAATTAACCCTGAATGGAATACAAGATCTATTGGTATCGACCACAAAATCAGCCACTACAGGACGTACAATCACTGAGTCACCTGCAGTAATCTTACAGCCTGTGGTGAAATTCTCAACGGTCATGCTTACGTAATTGGAACCAACCTGAGTAAAAGTATAGGTCCAGGAAGATTGATTTCCCATGTTACTCCCATTCAATGTCCAATAAGTCGTATCTGCTCCGATAGACAAATCTGAGAAGATTACATCTGAGGGTGTTTGGCAGACAGTTTTGTCGCTAATTCCCATAATGGGTAAGGGTGCCAGGATATCAATGATACCTGTTTGAAGAAGCGTATCTCTACAGCCTTGATTGATCCCCACCAACATCACGTCCATTGGGCCTAGGGCCCCAAATCCATGTTGCGGATTGGTACTCATGGCCGTATCGCCATCACTAAAGAACCAAATGAATCTATTGGCATTGGACGATAAGTTGATCAATTGAACAGGACTATATGCACATGCCTGATTTGTATCAATGGCGAAATCAATGATAGGCTTGGTTCCAACAGATATGTAGTTGGAGGTATAAATGGTATCTGAACATCCTGATGATGTTCCTACAATAAGGCGTACGTCATATTGACCTGGATTGAGATAAGTTGCAATTGGATTCTGAAGGTTGGAGGTTTGACCATTGCCAAAATCCCATTCCCATGTTGTTATAGGTACAATGGATTTAGAGGTATCCGTAAACTGAACAGAAAAAGGTGCACATCCCCCTCTTTTATCAGCTGTAAATCCTCCCTCTATTTTCTTAATCTGAACATAATCTTTTTTCCGATGGACCACAGAACATCCTCCCGGTCCAACTCCAAGTATTTTAACTGTAAACTCACCTTCACTTGTAAATGTCATTGAGGTATCCCAAGCACTTGAAAAGTTGCCCCCAGTTTGAAAATGCCAGGAAGTATTGGTGGTTCCTGTTGATAGGTTAACGAAATCAACCGTGTAAGGAACATCACAACCAAATCTCGAATTGGAGGTGGTGAAATCTATGACGGGATCAGGATATACCACAATGGGAATACTAAGAGTCACCTGACATCCGCTCACATCAGCAATATGGGCTGTTACGGTATATGATCCATGAGTAGGATAGATATAATAAGGATTTAAGACATTTGAACTATCCCCATTCCCAAAATCCCAGGTAATTTGACTATTGCTCGGAGCATTGGTTTTGAAAAATGTTGAATCTCCAAGGCAAAGGGTGGAGTCTAATGCCCATACATTGAGTGTGTTAACCCCAATGTTGACAATGTTATTCCGGATGAGAGTATCTCTACAACCTGCTTGATCCTCAACCACATGCATGACATCAAAACTCCCAAACTGTGTATAGGTATGACTTGGATTCACTTGGGTGGAGGTATTGCCATCACCGAAATCCCAAAAGTGTGTTCCATTTGTAGTCCCCGTACTTGTGAAGTCCACGACCAAAGGAGGACCACAAGCCAAGGTATTATTTGCCTGAAAACTTGGGTTTGGGGCATCAACTTGTATGTATGCTTGTCTAATCACCCGATCCTGGCAGCCAAATTGGTTTTCTACCTCTAAGGAGACAGGATAATTTCCCTGATCTGAATAGGCATGAACAGGGTTTTGGGTCGAAGAAATGCTTCCATCTCCAAAATCCCATTTCCACTGAACAATATTCCCACTTCCTGGGAGGGATAAATCTGAAAAGTTAATCGTGCTGTGGGCACACACCACAACTTGATCCGCCTGAAACTGGACAGTTGGATAATCATGAACATTGATATAGGATGTTCTAACCAAGGTATCCTTGACTCCGTTTGCATCTGTTACGATCAATTCTACATCGATGCTACCTGATTGCAAAAAGGAAAAAGACGGATTCTGCTGGCTTGAAGTAACCGTTCCGGCTCTCCATTCCCAGGAAACTGCCTGCGTGGATAAATCCTGAAAGTTGATGACCACCGGAACACATCCTCCGGTTGTATCTGAGGTGAAATTAGCAGTAGGCTGACTAAGAACAAGGAATGGGCATAGTACTACTAAAAGAACAACAAACCTTCGCATGGATTATTCATTTCATGCAAATTCTGATATTAGGATATAATCCTCAATAGCGAGGTAAGGTTGTTCGGTTTATTGAAAACAAATTACTATAGAAAGTTTGGATATGTGAAATAGACAGTCTTTGTATGTATAATATTTTCGAATTATTTGATAAAAATATGTGTAACTCTTTTAGGTGGATTGAGGCAATTTGCTCATTTTGAGGAGGATGCTACGATTCTTCGGATCAAAACAAAAAAATATACCGCTCGTTTTTGAGCGGTATATATATTATTATTGAGCGTTTCGAGCTCTAAAATTTGTCGATTTTACTTATCGCATTCTCCCATCACTGGGTCTAGCGAACCGATCAGGACAACTGTATCTGCCAACATACTTCCCTCAAGCATTTTTTCAAGTGCTTGAAGATTTGAGAATGACGGTCCATTGATCTTACATCTCCAAGGAGAGCCTGTACCATCAGATTTAAGATGGAAGCCTAATTCACCTTTGGGTGCTTCAATGGCGGAATAGGCTTCTACACCTGCTGGAGGCATTACTCCTACATCCGTCATCATAAAGTCATGGATCATCCCTTCCATGGAGTAGTAAACTTCATCTTTAGAAGGGTAAGCATGCTTCGCATTGTCGGCTCGGATAGGACCACCTGGAATTTTTTCCATCAATTGATCCAAAATTCTTACACTCTGTTCCATCTCATCCATGCGTACCAAATAGCGTGCAAGGCAATCTCCTTCTTCACGGATAACCACATCGAATTCTACCTGATCATAGGCGAGGTATGGCTCAAATGTACGAAGGTCATAAGGTACGCCAGAGGCCCTGAGCACTGGCCCTGTAACTCCTAATCCCAGGGCATCCTCTTTGGTTAGGACCCCTACATCTCTGTTACGCTTAATCCAAATACCATTATTGGCCAGCAGCTTTTTCCAGTCCTTGAGCTCCTTGCGGAAGTTTTTCTTCCAATGCATAATCGCATCAATGGTCTCTTGATTCATATCGAACTGAAGACCTCCAATGCGAGAGTGGCTTACTGTAAATCTTACCCCGGCTAATTTGTCAAAGATGTTGTAGAGGTATTCACGCTCTCTAAAGGTCCATAAGAACATAGATACAGCCCCTGCATCCATGACCATGGTTCCCAACCAGAGAAGGTGAGATGATAGCCTAGCCAATTCACAAGCGATGGTTCGAATATACTGCGCCCTTTCGGGAACCTCTATTCCCACCAACTTCTCTACCGCTAGACAGTATCCGACATTATTTGAGTATGGAGAAAGGTAATCCATGCGATCTGTATAAGGCATGAATTCCTGATAAGTCTTGTTTTCAGCAATTTTTTCGATCCCTCTATGCAGGTAACCTACGTCAACAACAGATTTTATGATTCTCTCACCATCCACCTCTAGTACACATCTAAGTACACCATGTGTGGCAGGGTGCTGAGGCCCTAGGTTAATGACCATTCTAGTTCCCAGTGGATCTTCTTCAACTTCTACAAGCGTGTGCTTGTCTTCCAATCTTTTATAGATCGCCTCCTGATGCTTTGGGAAAAAGGCTGGTTTTACCTTATCCGTAATACTTTCTTTGGGTGGAAATACCTCGTTGCTCATATTCTGTCTTCTATATCAATAGAGAATATATAAGTCTCAATTCCTCTATTTTGTTGTGAAATTACATACATTTCGGCTTAAAAGACAAACCTGCTTTTAGGACTTATATCATTCTCTTTTCTGGGAGAATACCTTGAAAAAGAATGAATGGAATGTTTCAAATTATGTAGTCAATGAATGATTCATCTTCCGTTTCTATTTTTGAGCAAATGGGAAGCCAATCCCACGAACTTTTGTTATTCTGCCATGACAAGGCCACTGGCTTGAAGGCCATAATAGGGGTGCACAATACGCTGTTGGGACCAGCTATGGGGGGGCTGCGCATGTATCCTTACCATAATGAGGAGGCTGCTCTGCAAGATGTGCTAAGACTTTCACGAGCTATGACCTATAAAAATGCATTAGCTGGCATTCATGTAGGAGGGGGAAAGGCCGTTATCATAGGGGATCCCTTAGTTCACAAATCTGAAGCCTTGCTTCGTAGGTTTGGGATTTTCCTCAACAACTTAGCAGGAAAATATTATGTCGCCTCTGATGTCGGCATTAAACCAACCGACCTTGAGTACATCAAACTTGAGACACCCTATGTAGTGGGAGTAGACCAACATCTTGGAGGAAGTGGTGATTCTTCCCCCCTTACGGCCTATGGGGTTTATCTGGGCATGAAGGCTGCTGTCCAACATGCTGAGGGCCACAACTCCTTGAGCGGAAAAAAAATCATGGTGCAAGGAGTAGGCAAGGTCGGTAGCAAATTGGTCAAATATCTTGTGAAGGAAGGGGCAGAGGTATCTGTTTATGATGTAAACCAACAAGCTGTGAATGAGGTCGTCCAACAATTTGGGGTAAAGGCGGTAGAAGGGCAAGATGTGGTCAATGCAGAGGTTGACATTCTTTCTCTTAATGCACTTGGAGGGGTCCTGAATTCTGAAAGTATTCCAAACCTTAGATGTAAAATGATCGTAGGTGGAGCTAACAACCAACTTCTAAATGAGGAGGTAGATTCTTTGGCATTGAGGGAAAGAGGTATATTGTTCGTCCCGGATTTCATGGTAAATGCCGGCGGTATCATCAACGTAAGCCAGGAACTTCATGGATATCATCCTGAAGTTGCCAAACGCATAACGAAAAAAATATACGATACGACCTTACAAGTTCTGCATTTCGCGTCAACTTCTGACATGACACCTTTGCAAGCTGCGATGGCTCAGGCAGAAAAACGCATAAAGGAAGTAGGAAATAATAGATTGTATCGGTAAATTGCTCAAAGTTACTTAGCTAGTGAATTTCAGATGATTACGAGAAGGCAAATTAGGGCTAAAGTGATGCAGGCTGTATACGCCTGTGTAAGTTCGGGACAACCTGATACCTACGTATTCGATCTTCTTCTTAAAGAAATCCACGATGAAGTGGAAGAAATTGAGAAGAACAAAAGATTGACAGGTGATACCAAACTTCTTTCCGCTCTTTATTATGAATCCATGAAGAATGCCGACCGCTATGATGATTACATCAAAAGCAAGGCAGAAAATTGGGAACTGGACAGAATCGCCAGAATTGACCGCATCCTCATGCATATGGCTATATGCGAGATGCTAAACTTCGAGGAGATTCCTGTCAAAGTTACTATTAATGAATACCTTGAATTGGCAAAGACTTACTCTACGCCCAAATCAAGTAAATTCATCAATGGCATTTTGGACAGTCTATACAATGACTTCCGCCAAAATGGTTTAATCGTTAAAAAGGGTAGGGGACTGATTGATCATTCCCAGCACAGAAAAGCTCCCTCCATGGATAAAACCAAATCTTGATTCGATTACAACAACCTAAATATAAAGCCGTCTTTTTGACGGCTTTTTTTATGGCCACGGAAGTAGAATGATATTTGTCATGTGAAAGGCTGATTCATTCTTTTGACTTCCATTTTATAGGGAAAGTAAACAAATTGTTTGTTGACCTGATCATGATTTTTTCATCATAAAAATGGTTGAATCTGGCTAATTAGGACAATAACTTTCTATCAGCTAGGAAACTCATAGTTACAGAACACACAAAATTGCAATTCTTTTATGCCAACAATCACCTTAATACCGGGAGATGGTATCGGTCCTGAAATTACCGATGCTGTTGTAGAAATTCTTGATGCAGCCGGAGCCAATCTGGAATATGACGAACAAGCAGCAGGTCTAACTGCCTTCCGCGAAGTAGGAGATCTCATTCCCAAAGAACTGGTTGATTCCATATCAAATAATAAGGTCGCACTGAAAGGCCCTTTAACGACACCAGTAGGGGAAGGCTTTAAAAGTATCAATGTTACCCTACGACAGATGTTTGACCTTTATCAAAACATCAGGCCATGTAGAAGTATACAAGGTGTAAGAAGCAGGTTTGATACCGTTGACATGGTATTGTTTAGAGAGAATACCGAGGGCTTGTACTCTGGTTTTGAAATTTGGGATGAAAGACTACAAATAGCTGATGGGATGGCCCGCGTTACGCGTAAGGGCTCTGAAAGAATCATTCGCGCTGCCTGCAAGTATGCCGTCGCCAATGGAAGAAAAAGTGTAACCATTGCGCACAAGGCAAATATTCTGAAAAAGACCTCAGGATTGTTTCTTAAGGTAGGAAAAGAAATTGCCGCAGAATTTCCTAACCTGGAAGTCAATGACCGAATCATTGACAACATGTGTATGCAGCTTGTCATGTATCCAGAAAGATACGATGTCATCGTCACCACCAACCTTTTTGGAGATATTCTTTCTGACCTTTCGGCTGGTTTAGTAGGAGGATTAGGACTTGTACCAGGTGCCAATATAGGAGATGATGTAGCTATATTTGAAGCCGTTCATGGCTCAGCTCCAGATATTGCTGGAAGAGGAATTGCCAACCCTTCTGCTCTGCTACAATCAGCAATCATGATGCTTAGATACCTTGAAATGCAAGATGTTGCAGAGCGTGTGGAAACTGCACTTTTTAAGACCTTGGCAAATCCAGAGCAGGTTACAGGAGATTTGGGCGGAAACAACGATACGATGCAATTTGCAGCCCACGTTGTTGCTAACCTGGGCTAGACAGTATATAACTTTTGATAAAAAGGGATCGATTTTGAACGATCCCTTTTTTGTTTCATCCCTAATTTTAAAAAAGGTTGCTTGCAGGATAAATTTGAATGATTATATTTGCACTAAGACTTTAGTTGAAATAACAGACAACATTCAGTTATGAGAAAGATTATCTTCATGATGGTAGCTGTTGCGATGGCATTTGTTTCTTGCCAAACAGCAAATAAATCTAATGCACCTGCAACAGCAGAAGCTGTAAAGCCTGCGCCAGCACCTACAAACGCAATTCCTCCTGCAACGCAGAATAACCTACCTGAGTGGCAAACCAAAGCTCAGTCAATGGCTCCTACTTCAGTAAATTGGGCCGAAGAAGTGTACAACTTTGGTAAAGTACAGCAGGGAACGAAGGTTACGCACCAGTTCCGCTTCAAGAACACAGGTTCTAACGAGCTTCTATTGACTCGTGTAAAGCCTTCTTGTGGTTGTACTACGCCTACTTATTCTAAAGATCCTGTAGCTGCTGGTACAGAAGGATACATCGACGTAGCTTTCGACACCAAAGGCAAGAAAGGTCGCCAGGTTAAGACGGTTACCGTTACGGCAAACATGGAAGGAGCTGTTCAGAAAGTACTTCGCATTGAAGGTGAAGTTGTTGCTGCTGATCAGTAAGAAATATTCAATCTAATTGGAAAGGAGGTGCCAAACACCTCCTTTTTTTATTGGCTAGACTTTTTTGCCAAGCTATTCGACTATACTACTGCGACCTTTTTGTTACCTTTGTATTTATCTTGCTAATCAAACGAACTAATAATGAACACACTTTTTTACTTATTGCAGGAAACCGCAGCTGGAGGAGACGCAGCAGGAGCCACGCCAACAATTCTGGGTATTCCAACCCAAATGTTTTTCATGATTGGCCTGTTGGCTGTTTTCTATTTCTTTATGATTCGTCCGCAACAACAGCAAGCGAAAAAGGAAAAGTCTTTCCGCGAAGCGCTTTCTAAAGGCGATAAGGTCATGACCATTGGAGGAATTCATGGCGTTATCGAAAAGATTGCTGATGCTACCGTTACCATCAAAGTAGATGATAATGTGAAATTGGTCATGGAAAAGTCTGCCCTAAAGGCCATACCTACTGCTGAGGAGTCGAAATAATCATACCCTTTACATAGATGCATAGATGAGAAAATTCTTCAGCAGGCTTGTACAATTGCTTAACGATCCTGAGTCCAATCGGGAAAGAAAGATTTTTGTGCTAGCCCTGGCGATTTTCTTATCTGTCATTCTTTGGGGGCTCGTAACCCTCAACCAAAATTATGAGCTGGAATTGGATTATGTGGTCGCCATGGATCATGTACCCGAACAGTTCTACCTAACCCAGCAAGTTACCAACCGAATTCGAGTTACGGCTTCCGGACCAGGAGTGGACCTGATCGTTGAATCGATCAGAGCCAAAAGAGACACCCTATTTCTGCCCTTCAAAGAAGGCCTACAATTCAACGACAAGATTTCCATAAGTGCCTATCAAAAGGAAATCAAAGAGAATTTTAAGGTCAATACGATGGAAATCACCCGAATGGAACCAGATGATCTCGAGTTTGTCTTCGAAAAGAAACAAACCCGAAGAGTTCCGCTCAAGATGATTACAGAAATTCCCCTCCCCCTCGGTTACCAGTTAGAACGAAAACCCATCGTCCAACCAGAAAGTGTAGATATCTACGGGGCTGCCGAACAGATTAATGATATCAAAAGCTGGAATACAAGAGAGATTGTCATTCCTAAGATTTATGGTTCTCAAACCTTAAGTGTCCCTGTTGACACACAAAAAGGACTGAAAATATCTCCATCTGAAGTTGGCGTCAAGGTATTTCCCAAACCCTTTACAGAAACAACCCTTTCCATGAGGTTAGTGGTGAATGAAGTTCCTAATGGAATGGACGTGAGGCTCAGTGATGAAGTCTTGAACGTAACATGTTTACTTCCCTTAGATGAGTATGAGGAAATAAGGGCCGTTTATAAGAATAAGACCATAGAATTAGACTTCAATGAACTTGATCCTAATTTCCCCTATATCATCCCAGAAGTGAATTTTCCGGAGCCCATTCTACCATTATCCAGAGATCCTTTTATTGTTTCATATGTAATCATCATCAAATGATCAAAGGAATAGGTATAACTGGTGGCATAGGAAGCGGAAAAAGCTATGTCTGTGGTATTTTTGAGAAGCTAGGATACAAAGTCTATTACGCTGACCAAAGAGCTCGCAACCTGATGCATGAGAATCCTCGGATTGTTTCTGGGGTCAAGAAGCTTTTTGGGAAGGAGGCCTATTTAGAGGATGGTAAGTTAAATCGACCTTACATCGGAGGAATTGTCTTCAAGGATAAAGACAAATTACAAGCCCTAAATCAAATTGTCCACCCTGAAACAGCCCGTGATTACGTGGAATGGGTGCAAGAAGCTTCCCAAGATTACGACAAGCCTTTTCTCTTAAAGGAAGCTGCCATTCTGTTCGAAAGTGGAGCCTACAAATACAGTGAAGGAGTAATCTCCGTTTATGCCCCCAAAAGACTTAGGTTAGAGAGAGTTGTTTCTAGAGATGATACTACGGAAGAGGCGACCCTTGATCGAATGGATAAACAATGGTCTGAGTGGGAAAAATATAGAAGAGCGGATTTGACCATCATCAACGATGGAGACCACCTGCTTCTTCCTCAAATTAGAAGAGCCATCCAATACTTTAGGTAAGTATTCCAACGTTTCGTCATTTTCCCTTATCTTTTCCAAAAGCTTTGTCCTCCTACCTAATCCCCTCAAACAAAGCCTAATGGAAAAATACCTTCACAATCTTCAAAATTATCTTTCAATTGGATATATCTATCTCTTGCTAATCGGAATTGTTCACGATGCCTTTTATTATGGTTTTTTCGGAATTAACATCATGAATTATGCAGGAGTCTCAGATATTCTCCTCAGTCCGATTTCTTATTTGATAGAAAATTGGTGGTTACTACCTACTGCTGCCTTGGTAGCTGTTATTATGGTCTTTTACACTCGTTTTGCCAAGCGAATGTTGAGGCAGCACTATGACAAACTGGAAAAGGAAGGTAATCTTACCGATAAGGACAAGGAAAAAAGAGATAGAGCCGAGGCCATCATCAATCCGCTGACGATCACCATGTCAGCCATTCTGGGAATGTACCTCGGGGTAGGCCTAGTCTCAGGCTACACCTTGTCTCAAGAGATGAAATCTGGAGACCTTAAAGCCAACCATACTTTGGTATTCTCTGCTGGAGTGGAGGTGAACGCTCATATCATCGGCCAGAATGGAGCCTATGTGTTTTATGTAGAGCAGGGCTCAAGTATCGTAACAGCTTCCCCTATTAATGGGAGAATCGCAAAAATAACTTCTCTTTCAGTTGATAGTTATTCTGATCAAAACGTCACAACAGAATAGAATCAAATACCTCATCCTCTTATGGATAAAGTCCTCCCAAATCTTCAAAACTATGTATCCTTAGGCTATCTTTTCTTGCTGGCTTTAGGGATACTACACGATGTGATTTACTACAGTTTTCTGGGTATCAACATCATGAGTTACGTAGCTGTACCTGACATCCTCTTGAGCCCAATTGCCTATATGATGGAAAACTGGCGAATGGCCGTTATGGTGGTTGTGGTCTCTGTTGGTGCTTATTATTTCACACAATTTGTAGGCAAACAACAGGAGAAAAGCCTGAAAAAAATGGAACGAGAGGGAAGGCTAACAGAAAAAATAAAGAAGCAAAACGAGAAACTCGCCAGCAACATAACCCCCTTTTCCTTTATCCTCTTGATGATCCTATCCATGTACTTGGGGGCAGGTATTGGTGGCGGCTCGAAAAGAGCGAGTCAGATTGAAGAAGGAGAATTGAAAATGCGGGATCTTATTACTTTTAGGAATGGTCGACAACAAGTAGCGCGTATAGTGGGTCAGACGAGTGGTTTTCTTTTCTATGTAAAAGATGGAGGTCAAGAAGTTACCATTTCCCCAATCCAAGGGAATGTGAAACAAATCGAAGATTACAAAGCACCAGAATTAGAAGGAGAATCCACTAATCAGAAGTAGAACAATGGAAAAGCTGATACACAACATCCAAATATATGTTTCGGTAGGCTACATCTACTTACTTGCTCTAGGGGTGATTCACGATGTGATGTACTATGGGTTCTTTGGAATCAATATCATGAGCTATGTAGGTGTACAGGATATTTTAGTAAGCCCAATTGCTTACATGACTGAAAACTGGAGACTTCCTGTTGCTGTGGTGGTATTGAGCGTAGGGATTTATTTCTACGGTAAATTCATGGCCAAAAAAGGGATAGAAAAATATCATCAATTGGAAAGAGAGGGAAAGCTTACCGAAAAGATCAAGCAGAGACATGAGCAAATCAGCAAAGCAGCTACCCCCGTTACGCTGATTATGTTGGGCGTTCTATCCATGTATTTAGGGGCTGGATTAGGATCTGGGAATAAACGCTCTGGGCTGATGGAAGCAGGAAAGCTCTCAATGAATCAGGAGCTTACTTTTATGTCTGGGGATAAGCAGGTAGGGAGAATCATAGGACAGACTACCAGCTATTTGTTTTATGTCCGAGAGGGAGAAAAATCTGTAACTGTCCTTCCTATTCAAGGAAATGTGATGGAGATTCAAGATTATGATGAGCCTGAAGAGTCAGGTAAAGAAGCTGAAATAGACGATGCCTTGATACTTGAACCAGAAAAATCTGAAGCTGAACAACCCGCTGACCAAGCGGAATAGCCTAGCTTAGTTTTCCTATGGCTTGCATTCGCTGGAAAACAGATTCATTGTGTGGCGCTTCACCAAGTTCTTCCGTTAGGTCTTGGCCTGCCCAGTGTTTGTAATGGCGTCCATTTCTCCAATAGCGACTTTCTGTAACGTCATAAATAATTCCTTTATACGCTACCCAAATTTCCTCCCGATCCTGACCATTCCTAAGGGCTAGTTGGGATCGGGAGTATGATTCAAGTTCTTCCATATTAGGCTTCTAGCCGGCTTCCGTATTGTTCCTGATAATAGTTTTGGTAGGCACCTGATTTCACCGCCTCAATCCATTCTGTGTGTTCAAGATACCAATCAATCGTATAACCTAATCCCTCCTCGAAGGTAAGAGAAGGAGTCCATCCTAGATCTCTTTCTAGTTTAGATGGATCAATGGCATATCGCATATCATGCCCAGGACGATCCGTTACGAAGGTAATCAGCTTTCTTGCACTTCCAGCTTCTCTACCTAATTTTTCGTCCATTTGATCGCACAGAAGATGGATCAAATCAATATTTTTCCACTCATTTCTTCCGCCAATGTTATAAGTCTCTCCATTTTTTCCCTTATGGAAAATTACATCAATGGCCGAACAATGGTCCTTCACCCAAAGCCAATCACGAACATTATCTCCTGCACCATAAACTGGCAAGGCTTTCTTGTTTAGAATATTCGAGATGAAGAGGGGAAGGAGCTTTTCTGGAAACTGATAGGGACCGTAGTTATTGGAACAGTTACTCAGAATGTAAGGCATACCATAGGTATTCCCGTAAGCTCTCACAAAGTGGTCTGAACTAGCCTTTGAGGCTGAATAGGGGCTTTGCGGATCGTAGGAGGTTGTCTCCAAAAAGTATTCTCCATCATGCAGGGAACCATACACTTCGTCAGTAGATACATGGTAAAAACGGACATCTTCTCTGTCCTTCCAAAAGTGTCTGGCGGTATTGAGTAGGCATACGGTCCCAATGACATTGGTGGTTACAAACTCCATGGGATTGAGGATGGACCTATCTACATGACTCTCTGCAGCTAGGTGGATCACCCCGTTAATTTGATATTGTTCGAAAATAGATTTTACGTGTTCTTCATCACAAATATCTCCCTTCACAAAGGTATAATTAGGGGCTTGCTGTATATCCTGTAGGCTAAGCAAATTCCCCGCATAAGTAAGCTTGTCAAAGTTGACGATACGGTAGGAGGGGTACTTATTGACAAGGTGGCGAACGAGATGGGAGCCAATAAATCCAGCTCCTCCGGTAACCAAAATATTTTTAGCCATGAATCATGTATTTGAACAAAACTAATAAGAAAGCGGATGAATCCATTTATGGGAAGATTACCATTGCTGTAAGAAAGAACCCTTTCAGGCTCAAATTATTTTCCGTACCATAAGTAATAGGTCGCATAAGCTTCCCATCCTTTCCATGGCTTGGCTAACTCAAGTAGTTCATCGTCAGTAGGTTTTCGCTCCATTTCGGTCAAATCCCTGACGGCATTATAGAGGGCCGCATCTCCTAGTGGAAAGGCATCGGGGTACCTAAGACACCTTAACAGGATGTAATTGGAACTCCATTTTCCTATGCCACGAATCTTTTTCAGCCGCTCTGAAGCCTCAATGGCTGTAGAAAAGCCCTGTAATTCCCGTTTACTAATCTCCCCAGAAAGGATCAACTCAGCAAAACCTTTGATGTATTCTGCTTTTCTTTGAGAAATAGCCAACTCTTTGAGTTCATCAATGGAAGAATTTACAAGAGATTCTGGATCGGGAAATTGCCAGAATGTCATGCCCTCCCACTTTTTCTTGTTTCCATAGGCATTGATCAAACGGTTTTTCAGGGTAAATGCAAAGGAAATATTCACTTGCTGACCTACTATGGACCAAACTGCACATTCCCATAAATCTGGAATTCCCCCAATGCGTAAACCAGGATTTGCCTCAATCAAAGGAGCGAGCAAATGATCTTTAGAGGCTACATGGTAAAATGCCTGCAAGTCTCTCCTTAGGTCCCACCATTCTTCGACAAAAGAACGCAATGCTTCCTCCTGTACACCTGTCAATACCTTTGGGTTCAAAGCTTGAACCTCAGCTTCTGAAATATCATGAGAAACCCTTACTCGGAAAATAATGCCATCGCCATCATCTTTTAGCCATTTATACAGCCATTCTTCTTCCAGAAAGTGAAGAATTTCTTTGTCAGAATGGGTGAAATAGGCGCGCATTTTTTCCCACGAAAACAATTTCGGAAGAGGAATTTTGAAGTTATGCATGGGTAAAATTTAGGAAAATGGACGGGTACAAAATAAATCATATGAAGGCCTGACGAAAATCAAGGGTGATTGTCAGTTCGTGTTATGGACTTCTATGGAAGTATGAAAATATTCTTCTACTTTTATAACCTATTGAATTTCGTAAAAAGGAACCTACAAAAAATATTGTTATATGGCATCAAAAGAGTTTGATCTCATTGTCATTGGTTCGGGTCCTGGTGGCTATGTAGCTGCTATCCGTGCCGCTCAACTTGGGATGACTGTCGCTATCGTCGAGAAAAATTCTACCCTTGGCGGTACCTGTCTGAATGTGGGATGTATTCCCTCTAAGGCATTATTGGATTCCTCTGAGCATTATTTTCAGGCTAAGCACCAGTTCGAAACACATGGTATCAAAGTGGAAGGACTAGGAGTCGACATGAAGCAAATGATCGCCAGAAAGGCGGACGTGGTTGAGAAAACCGTTGCAGGTGTAGCCTACCTGATGAAGAAAAATAAAATTGAAGTACTCAATGGTTGGGGTTCTTTTGTTGACAAGAATACCATTAAAGTAAGCCAGGAAGACGGGAGTGCCGAAGAATTTAAGGCTGCCAAAGTCATCATCGCAACAGGTTCTGAGCCAGTTGAGCTTCCAGGAATGGAGTTTGATGGAAAGCGAATTATTTCTTCAACTGAGGCTTTGGAGTTAACCGAAATTCCTGAGACAATGATCGTTATCGGTGGAGGTGTAATCGCTTCTGAGATGGCTTCAGTTTATGGAAGATTGGGTTCCAAAGTCATCACGGTAGAGTTCATGGATAAGCTGATTCCAAGCATGGATGGAGCGTTGGGGAAAGAGCTTGCCAAGGTGTTGAAGAAAGAGCTGGATTACACCGTACACTTCAACCACAAAGCCACTGGTGCTGTGGTAGAAGGCGATAAGGTGAAGGTTACAGCCGAAAATATGAAAAAGGGTGAGTCAGTTACCTTTGAAGGAGACATTTGTTTGGTTGCGGTAGGCAGAAGACCTTACACGGATGGCCTTGGGCTAGAGAATATTGGGATTGAGACCGATAGAGGCCGTATCCCTGTAAATGATAATCTGGAAACATCTGTTCCTGGTGTATTTGCCATTGGCGATGTAATCCGTGGGGCTATGTTGGCACACAAGGCCTCAGAAGAAGGGGTATTGGTAGCTGAGTACATGGCGGGTCAGCATCCGCATATCAACTACCGTGCTATCCCCAATGTAGTCTATACATGGCCAGAGGTGGCAGGTGTAGGATATACAGAGGAAGAACTGAAAGAAGCCAAGATTTCTTACAAGTCTGGTCAGTTCCCTTTTAAGGCCTCAGGTAGGGCTCGCGCTAGTATGGACGATAGTTTTGGCTTTGTCAAGGTATTGTCTGATAAGGAAACCGATGAACTGCTAGGCATGCATATCATTGGCCCAAGGGCTGCTGATATGATCATGGAAGGGGTAATGGGATTGGAGTACAAAGCATCTGCTGAGGACATTGCGATCTTCTCTCACCCACACCCAACTTTCTCAGAATCAGTGAAAGAGGCTGCTATGGGAGCCACTGCCAACAGAATCATCCACTTGTAGGATGATGAAAGGGTACGGTATCTCCTGATGGGAGCTCAATTCTGTAAAGACATTTTATAAAAAAGACGCGAACACAGTTCACGTCTTTTTTTATTTCTAAAATTCCAAATTTTTTTTCTTCGATTGCTCACGCGGAAGATCATTTCTTTCAAGAAACATTACCGAAAACCTTTCCGTATACTCAATTAGGCCACGTTGTTTCTCAAATAATGGGTCCTACATCACTTGAAAACCTTGATTTTCAGGTCTACAACCTTCACCGCAAAGGCTGACGCTTTGTGGTGGGTACTTTTTTTTATGTGCAACGATCTAAATGATAAAGTATGATGAAAGAGAAGTATTTCGAAAGAGCTATGAAATGGGTACAGAAAAATGGTTTTTCTGAGGTAAAGGCAAATCACGATTCATTTCCTGAACCAAAAAAGTTCAAGAAAAGCGGTGAGGAGACTCCAATTATTCCAGATATCACAGGAGTAAAACAAGGAGCAAAGAGTTATATCGAAATTTCAACCAAAACAGATAGCGTTGATCCACAGGTATCTAAGTGGAAGCTGTTGAGCACATTAGCTGCTAGAAAGGGAGGCCAATTGGTCCTTCTTGCCCCTAAAGGACACAAATCGTTTACCAGTCAGATTGTAGAAAAATACTTTATCAGAGCTAAAATTGTCAGTATTTAGGTAATTCGTGTATGAATACCTGTTTGAGCGGTTGATGTATCCTACATCAATCGCTTATTTTTCTTTAGAGGACTTTATACTCATCTTTTGTTTGTTAGGCTCAGCTTTGGGTTTATTTCGATACCAAGAATTATAATACTTAATCAATGATTCGGTATCCTCTGGCTTATACTTACCTGCTGTAATATCCTTGCCAAGGTTGGGGTGATCTGTAAATGCCTCTGCTAATCTCTTCCATTTGTAAACATAGCTCACTTCAAATACCTCCCCATCCGGTTTCTCTAGAAAATCGAAATAACTCGGGCCTTTTTTTAAGGTAAAGATTCCCCTTCTTGTATAAAATCGAAACAATTGGGCTGGCCCATCGACCAACCTATTCATGAATATGACAGTATCTGAAAAGAAGTCTGAAAAGAAAAAGGGTGTGGGTCGACTAATAAAATGTTTGTCAAGGTACCCATATCCTTTGATCAAGCCGGCTCGGTAGGTTGTTCTAGCCCCGTATTCATCGTAGAATTTTATGCGTTTTTGATCCTTAAATGAGTCGTCCATTCGAATGAACCCAGGAATAGTGTCTCCTTGATTGTTCAGAATGTAGCCAGAAGGGTACTTAAATTTGGCGATCTTCCTTTTCGGGATTTTCTTTTTCTTAGATGAATCCTTCTCCTGTGCGAATGAAAATATGGCCATGAAACACAGCAGCAGGGAGATTAAGAATGATTTCTGGCTCATGGGTTTGGAATCTCTGGGTTTCTTTTCAGGCTAACAGCTTGATATCATGCATTTTTTATACCAGCGTTAAGGTAACTTTACCCTTGGCATACAAAATTGTTTTTTCTGTTAAATCCTTTCCTCACCACATACAAAAACGTCTTTTGATCGTATTTAGCATACGGAAACACGATTAAACTGATGTTGCGCTTGAAACGATTTTTGGGGATAGTATTGATGATAGTGATAGCTCAAACGCTTTTACACATTCTCATGAATTTACCTGCTCTTCCAGGTGATCATGGACAGGTGATTTCTACTGTTTCTATTGAACACGATTGGAAACTAAATAATTTTTCTCTTTATCCTCAAATTCAGCTAGAAAACCCTGGTAAGGGTGCTGATTCTGTCAGGCTCAACAAGGATGATTTTTCTCATTCTAATAGCCTGAAAGATTTGATTCCCCTAAACGAATTCTTGCTTTTTCCATTAGAATTACCCCTGCCTTCGATTCCGGCGATTTCCCCTTCCTGATCAATTGAGTGAGGATATATCGTTTTTAGGAAACAATCAGCAGAAAATATAGTTATAAATATATATGTTGCTTTAGCGCTACACATTATGCTCTTTAGAATGATTCTAAAATCCCTCTTTGGCGAAAATTCGCTTGACATTAGAGGCCTCTGAGGGTAATTTTGAGAATCTATCATCTAAAAAGGATTTACACATGAGTTCTGCAACAACTGTTTTTTCGCAATCGATTGGGCGAAAGGTAGTTATGGGTCTATCGGGGCTTTTCCTCGTGTCCTTCCTATTTGTGCATGTGGGAGGCAACCTGTTGTTATTCGCACCCTTGTTGGGTGGTCCTGAAAATGGAGCTGCATTTAATGCATTTGTACGTTTCATGACGACCAACCCGCTCATCAAGGTTATGGAGTATGTGCTGGCGAGTGGATTTATCATTCACATCATTTATGGCTTTATCATCTCCTTGAAAAACAACGCTGCCAGACCGGTAAAATACCAGTACAACAAGGCTAAGGACAAAGGAAGTAGCTGGTTCTCCAGAAACATGATCTGGACAGGTATCATCGTTTTGATCTATCTGGTAGTACACATTCCCATGTTCTACGGTAAGTATCACTTCGCACATGAAGGCAATCAGGTCGTAACGATCGAGGAAGCCTATGTTTCTAACGTAAAAGTTAAGGACGACATCAAAGCTGCTGACGGAACCATTGTGCTTGAACATGGCCACTACATCTTTGAGAAGGACTGGTTAAGAATCAAAGAAGCTGATATCAACGTAGATCAGGAGGTTCATGCGCTGTCCATGACGGAGCTGACCAAGCAATCCTTCAGCAATCCTCTTATTGCAGGATTTTACGCCCTTTCTATGCTGTTTTTGGCTTTTCACTTGATGCACGGATTCCAGTCTGGTTTCAGATCTCTTGGACTCGTTCACAAAAAATATATGCCATTGATCAAAGCAGGAGGATACTTCATTGCTGTTGTAATCCCATTCCTGTTTGCATTGATGCCTATTGGTTTCTATTTCGGAGTTGTATAAGACGATAATAAAACTAGGATACACATGATTTTAGATGCTAAAATCCCTGCTGGCAAATTGTCAGAAAAATGGGACAATCATAAATTCAACATCAAGCTGGTCAACCCAGCCAACAAGCGTAAGTTCAATATTATCGTTGTTGGTACAGGGCTAGCTGGCGCTTCTGCTGCTTCTACCCTGGCAGAACTAGGTTACAACGTAACAACTTTCTGCTTCCAAGATTCCCCTCGCCGTGCGCACTCCATTGCAGCTCAGGGAGGTATCAACGCAGCTAAAAACTATCAAAATGACGGTGATTCAGTTTACCGTCTTTTTTATGATACGATCAAGGGTGGAGACTACCGCTCTAGAGAGGCAAATGTTTATCGTCTGTCTCAGGTATCCGTAAATATCATTGACCAAGCCGTTGCCCAAGGGGTACCTTTCGCTCGAGAGTACGGAGGTTATTTGGCAAACCGTTCCTTTGGTGGAGCTCAGGTATCACGTACTTTTTACGCTCGAGGCCAGACAGGTCAGCAGCTTCTGCTTGGAGCGTATTCTGCCCTTAGCCGCCAAATTGGGTTGGGTAAAGTAAAATCTCTCCCTCGCCGTGAAGTGTTAGATATCGTATTGATTGATGGGCATGCAAAAGGGGTTATCGCCAAAAACTTGATTACAGGGGAGCTGGAGCGCCATGCAGCAGACGCTGTCGTATTGGCTTCTGGTGGATACGGAAACGTTTACTTCCTTTCTACCAATGCGATGAATTCAAACGTATCGGCCGCATGGAGAGCGCATAGAAAGGGTGCATTGTTTGCCAACCCAGCCTACGTTCAGATTCACCCAACTTGTATTCCTGTACACGGTGATTATCAGTCTAAACTTACGCTGATGTCTGAGTCTCTCAGAAATGATGGCCGTGTGTGGGTACCCAAGGACATTGAAACGTCCAGAAAGGTAGCCAGTGGTCAAATGAGACCTGAAGATATCGCAGAAGGAGATAGAGATTACTACTTGGAAAGAAAGTATCCTTCCTTCGGTAACTTGGTGCCAAGAGATGTAGCTTCAAGGAATGCCAAGTACGTAACAGACGAAGGTCGTTCAGTAGAGCCTGATAGCGAAGCAGTATACTTGGACTTTTCTGATGCGATCAACAGACTTGGAAAAGATACCGTAGAAGCTCGTTATGGTAACCTGTTTGACATGTACAACAGAATTACTGATGACGATCCATATAGCACGCCGATGAAGATTTTCCCTGCGGTACACTATACCATGGGAGGTCTTTGGGTAGATTATAACCTAAGTACCAACGTACCAGGCTTGTATGCTTTAGGTGAAGCAAACTTCTCCGATCACGGTGCTAATCGTCTTGGTGCTTCTGCCTTGATGCAAGGTCTTGCCGATGGATATTTTGTGATTCCATTTACTATTGGTGATTACTTAGCTAGGCAATCTTTGAGCGATCATCCTAATACTGAGCATCCTGCCTTCAAAGAGTCTGAGCAAGCTGTTGAAAGTGAGATCAGCACATTGATCAACAATCCCGGAAAGCGTTCAGTAGATAGCTTCCACAAAGAATTGGGTAAGATCATGTGGGATTATTGTGGAATGGCCCGTAACAAAGAAGGCCTGCTGAAAGGAAAGCAGCTGATTCGTGAACTCCGTGAAGAATACCACAAAGACGTTACAGTCCCTGGAGCAGATGGAGAATACAATCCAGAACTTCAAAAAGCATGGAGAGTGGCAGACTTTATGGAATTGGGTGAATTGATGATAGATGATGCCCTACAACGCGAAGAATCTGCTGGTGGACACTTCCGTGAGGAGTATACAGTGGATGGGGAAGCTAAGCGTGATGATGTGAACTTCGCCTTTGTGGGTGCTTGGGAATATCAGGGATTCAATGAGCAGTCTATCATGCACAAAGAAGAGCTTAAGTTTGAAAACGTAGAGTTGAAAACTCGCTCTTACAAATAATTGACTTTCAATTCATTTGAATAAAAAATATAAAAATGGCAAGCAAGAGTTTTAATGTAAATCTTAAAATCTGGCGTCAGTCAGGTCCTGAAGATAAAGGCTTCATCAAGGACTATCCTAAGGTAGCCGTATTCCCCGAAATGTCCTTCCTTGAGATGTTGGATGTTTTGAACGAAACTTTGATCGCAGAAGGAGAGGCTCCGGTCGCCTTTGACCATGACTGTCGTGAAGGTATTTGTGGTTCTTGTGGCTTGATGATCAATGGACAGGCTCATGGACCTCACAGGAAAACAACTACCTGTCAACTGCACATGCGTTCCTTTAATGAAGGAGACACCATTTACATTGAGCCATGGAGAGCATCTGCTTTTCCTATTATCAAGGATCTCATGGTGGATCGTTCTAGTTTTGATGCCATCATCGGTGCGGGAGGATTCGTTTCTGTAAATACGGGCTCAGCTCCTGATGCAAACGAAATTCCTATCTCTAAGGATGTGTCAAATGAAGCGATGAATGCAGCAGAATGTATTGGTTGTGGTGCTTGTGTTGCTTCCTGTAAAAATGCTTCTGCTATGTTGTTTACCGCAGCGAAGGTATCCCACATGGGTACCCTTCCACAGGGACAGCCAGAACGTATGCGTCGTGTACAGGCTATGGTGAAAGCCATGGATGAAGCTGGATTTGGTAACTGCTCTAACACAGAGGCTTGCGAGGCTCAGTGTCCAAAGGGTATCTCCATTACCAACATCGCCAAAATGAACGCAGATTACATCAAATCAACTGTAGCTTCAGAAGTGGAGCTATAAGCATAAGAGTTAAGAATAGAGGACTATTACTCGGTGGGCATTCCCTTTGGAATGCCCTTTTTCATGCTTTGCCCCAAAATGTGTAGGTATGAATGAGCCTGGGTTCTTGATCAGGTGTTTGCTGGTAATCTTCGATAATATTCCCCCTTTCTCCTTCACTGTATATCTTTGTTACCTCTACTTGAACGGGCTCTACATAATTTTCGAACTGAACAAAGACCTTCGAAGAAAATGTCATAAAACAAAAGAATACCAGGTGTTTCATGGAGTTGGTTTTAAAATAAAATATGAATTATCACATGTCCGGGGAAGAAATCAATGGGTGATCGATAGGCAGCTGATGTAAATTATGTGAATAAATTCTAACGATGTTATTTATATTTGAAACCATTGTTTTTGGAATTGTCGCCTATCTGTATTGGCCTCAGTATATTGCCATTCCTAATATCATATCATCAGTGCTGTACATTTTTGTATTTTTAAGGCTAGGTATACAGATCAGAAAAA
>JBCBVV010000033.1:0-80137 GCA_039817415.1 Bacteroidota bacterium | reverse complement strand
AGGATGAATTTGTCAAAATTGAATTACTTTCTCCTCTTGGTCAAAAGGTAAAGGATGTTTACACAGATTGGGTTCGAAAGGGAGCGCTTATTGAACAGGAAATTCTTACATCGGAGCTAAATGCTGGCGTATATCATGTGAGAATCAGAGGAAGCCGCATCAACCAGACATACCCACTTGTGGTGATAAGATAATTATTGGCAAAAAAGATATGATGAGGAAAAGGTTCATTCCATTGGAATGAGCCTTTTTTGTATCAATCCCGAAGACTTTATACAAATGAGCTGACCTTTTGCGTTTCCATTTAACGGGGGCATGATCTTGGCGTAACCTGTCCATTATAAAATCCTCCTGTTAACCTGCTTCATTCATTCCTATGCGCAGCTCAATAAAGCCACTACTATCTGTGCTTCTATTTCTTATTGGAAGCCTCATAAGCCATCGCGTATCTGCTACTCACACCATGGGGGCTGATATAACTTATACTTGTCAGGCACCTGGACAATATGAAGTGACCCTGACTCTGTTTAGAGATTGTGCGGGGATCCTCCCCCTTGACCCACAAAGTCTAGAATATTCATCTGCCAGTTGTGGAACTACCTCTAGCATTAACCTTACTGGAACTCCTGCGGGGGCAATTGATGTTACACCTCTTTGTCCAACGGCTACCTCTGCATGTGCAGGAGGGAGTAGTGCATTCGGAATCGAACAATATACTTATACTGGAACACTCAATCTGCCAACAGGAGCTTGTGATGACTGGGTATTAAGTTGGGACAACTGTTGCCGCAACTTCGCCATTACTACCTTGAACGGTCCAGGAAATCAATCAACCTATATTCAAGCAAACCTTGACAATACCCTTACTGATTGCAACAATTCTCCTGTTTTCAATAATATTCCTACCCCCCTTATTTGTATCAATCAGGCCGTGGTCTATAACCATGGAGTTACTGACCCAGACGGAGACCAGTTGGTGTTTAGCCTCGCTTCTTGCCAGCAATCTGTTTCCAATGGCGTGTTGTACGCTACAGGCTTCAATGCTACCACTCCTCTTTCTTCTTCAACAGGAATTACAATTGACTCCCAGACAGGAGAGATTCGCTTTACACCCAACCAATTTCAGATTGGAGTTATCTGTGTGAAGGTAGAAGAATTTAGAAACGGGGTAAAAATAGGAGAGGTGGTAAGGGATATGCAGTTTAGTGTGATTGACTGTAACAATACTCCTCCTGTAGCTTCTGGTGTCAATGGAGATACGGTGAATTACAGCCTGAATGCTTGCTTGGGCGGACAGGTTTGTTTTGGGATAGACATCTCCGATCCCGATGGCGACAATGTAACAGCCAGTTGGAACAATGGGATCCCTGGTGGAACCTTTACCATTACCGGTGCTGGAACCGCTTCCCCCTCGGCAAATTTCTGTTGGACACCTACCATTGCCGATACGGGAAGCCACTTTTTTACAGTTACGGTAGAGGACGACCATTGTCCCTTAACAGGCGCTGCTACTTATGCCTTCTCAATCGAGGTACTGGCTAACATCTATTCTCTAGATGCTGGCCTTGATGACCTGGCTTGTAGAGGAGATTCAATCCAATTGAACGCAACCTCAACCACCATGCCTGTTTCTTATCAGTGGTCTCCAGCAATTGGTTTATCAGATGATACCATTGCTAACCCAAGAGCAGCCCCTAATTCCACTACTATCTACTCTGTTACGACCACATATGCTGATGGTTGTACAGCTCAGGATTTCGTTCAAGTTACGGTAGACCAAGGGCCGGATGTGACCATTTCTCCACAGGTCGCTTATGCTTGTCCAGGTAATAGTGTTACCTTCTCTGCCAATTCATCTACTGCCATATCTTACCTATGGAATACGGGCAGTACAGGAACAAGTGTGGGAATTACTTCATCAAATGACAGCACTGTTTCTGTACTAGTAGAAAATACAAATGGCTGTAAAGACTCAACGACTGCCCAGTTATTCATTAACCAGCCCACCGCAAACTTATGTGATGTCATCTATGTAAGCCCAGGTGTAGCCTTTGGTTCAGGAGATGGTACCCAGGTTAGTCCAGCTAACCTAATTGATGCGATTGGCTCAGCTTCTTGTTCGAATACCTTGATTAAGATGGGTATTGGGACTTACACGATTACCTCGGCCATTACCAATATTGGAGGCAACCTGACCTTAGAGGGGGGCTTTGATCCAACCCTAGGATGGGAAAAGAGAAGTATAGTAGGAGCTACAAGAATTTTCAGAACAACAGATAATCCTGATGGGTTGGGCTTTGAGAAAAGGTTGACTGCTATCGAAATAACGGCAGCTACCAATTTCCGTTTTCAGGACCTTACCATTGAAGTAGATAATGCGGTTGATTCCTCCATGTCCACCTATGGATTATACCTGAATCAGTGTTCGAATTATGACATTGTTAGGTGTCAGATCATAGCAGGGAATGCGGCCGCTGGATTGGATGGAACCCCAGGAGATAATGGAGATAATGGTGTTCAAGGATCATTCGGTACAGATGGTTCCCCTAATACTGCTGGAGATCCTGGCCATGGAGGCCAAGGCGGTAGTGGTGGTGGCGGAGCTACTGGCGGAGGCGGTGGTGTTGACCTGAATGGGACAACAGGTGTAGGGGCATCTAATAACGGCAACGCTGGAACCAATTCTGCTAATGCAAGAGCAGGCGGTGCAGGCGGTGGTGGAGGCCAAGGGGGAGAACGAGATAACAATGGAGGCCGAGGAGGAAATGGCGGAGGAACCAATGGTACAACCACAGGTGGTGGAGTAGGAGGAACGGGAGGAACCTGGAGTACAGGTAATGCAGGCAATGGCGTAGTAGGATCAGACGGAATCGCAGGTACCAATGGTACAGCTGGTGCCAATGGGGCAGCTGGAACGCATGTAGGTGGCTATTGGGTACCTGGTAGTCAGGGTATCAGTGGAACAGATGGACTTGGAGGTGGTGGTGGAGCTGGTGGTGGCGGAGGGGGTGGAGAAGACGCTCCCTTTGGAGGTGCATTTGACGGCGCTGGTGATGGCGGCGGCGGCGGCGGTGGCGGCGGTGAAGGAGGAGCCGGTGGAACTGGCGGTACTGGAGGGGGATCATCATATGGCGTCTACCTTTACAACAATGGTATAAATGGCAACTTCTTGGATTGTTCAATCAATCCGGGTACTGCTGGGGCAGGAGGAGCAGGTGGCACAGGAGGAACAGGTGGTACCGGAGGAAATGGAGGAAACGGAGGAGATGCTGGGGCAACAACCAATATTGGGCAAGGAGGAGATGGAGGAGATGGAGGAAATGGCGGAGCTGGCGGTGCCGGTGGTGCTGGCCAGGCAGGTGAGTCTGTAGCCATACACCAAAACGGAGGAACGGCACCCGTAAATTCCTCAACCACATACAATTTTGCAGCTGAGCCTCAAATCCGAATGGATAATGTCAGTTGCACTGGGGTAGGCATGACACTGACAGGACCCTCTTCAGGTTTTTGGTCGTTTAGCAATCCCGTAGTATTGATAGGGGCAAACCCAGGCAACCCAGTTACTGTCCAAGTGAATACTTTAGGAAGAATGGATGTCTCTTTTGGAGGAACAACCTACCGAGGATTTGCCAACATTATCTCTGATAATAGCACAGAACCTATCGCTAGTACCTCTGCCCCTCAAGTAAGTGGGGAATACCGAATTTGTGCGGGTGAGAGTATTGATTTATTTGCTACCAATCCCGGGGCAGGGACGATTATCAATTGGGACCTAGATGGAGGAGCAAGCCCTTCTACTTACTCCGGATTGACCTTTCAGACCTTGAATAACATTCCATTTAACACCCCTGGAACTTATTACATTGAGTTAAGGTATGAAGAGGATTGTTGTGGGTTGACCGATCCGGATACTGTGAGGCTAATCGTAGATGAGCAACCCAATGCTGTGGTTGCGGGTACAACGGATTTCTGCGCAGGATCTGGAGGAACAATCTTGACGGCTAGTGGGGGTTCCACCTACCAATGGAGCCCATTTACAGGATTGAGTAGTACCTCTACCTCTTCGGTGGTGGCCAATCCAACCACCAATACCACCTATGTGGTTACCACTACTAATGCAGCTGGGACTTGTTTTGATACCGAGACTGTCAATGTTACAGTCAATGATCTTTTGTTGAATACCTCTCACACAGATGCAGGCTGTCTTCCCGATGGAACGGCAACCGTAACAGCATCAGGTGGAACAGGAATCTACAACTATGTATGGAATACCAGTCCGGTTCAAACAGGTGCAATGGCTACTAGCCTTGATGCTGGTTCCTACATGGTAGTAGTGGAGGACCAAGCGGGATGTGAGGATTCTATCAATGTGATCATTAATCAAACTCCGGGGACCATTGATAGCTACATTAGTAGTACTACCCCTACCAGTTGTTTTGGCGATACAGATGGTACAGCGACTGTAACCATTACTGGGGGGACTGGACCCTACGTCTACTCATGGAGTGTTGGAGGAGCGGGAACTGCAGCTACTACCAACCCCTTGCCCGCAGGTTCATACACTGTAACCGTAACTGATCAAGGAACGGGTTGTGAAACACAATCAACGGCTGTCATTGTTGAGCCCTCTCCCTTGAGCCTTAATGTGCTGAGTGTTACAGATCCTGACTGTGAGACTTACGCTGAAGCCCAAGTAAACGCCAGTGGTGGACAAGGCCCATTTTCCTACTCTTGGAATACTACCCCCGCTCAAACTGGTCCCCAGGCTACACAATTGGAAGCAGGGATTTATGATGTAACAGTTGTAGATCAGGACAATTGCTCCACCATGGTTCAGGTAACGGTTCCTGGACCTGACTCTCCTGTAAATATTGATTCTATCCAGGTAACCGACCCTTCAAACTGTGGAAACATGGATGGCTCTGCTACGGCTTTCGCAACGGGTAGTGGAGGCAATCTAACTTATACTTGGTTGACTACACCTTCCAATACGGTAGGTCAGACCTTAAGCAATCAATTTGCAGGCGCCTATGAGGTTATTGTTACGGGCAACAATGGATGTGCTGACACACTTGGAGCTACAATTGGACCTGGATGTGTTCTTTCGGTAGAGGAACTAGACCTGGAAGCCTATTGGAACGAAGACAAAGTATCTATCAGTTGGAAAACACTTGAGAACCCAGATAACGCTGGCTTTGAATGGCAGCGTTCTGTAGACCAAGTCAATTATGAAACCAAAGGTTGGCAACATGCAATGCCTGATCCCAATGGAGAGGGTTTTTATACGGCAGAGGATGAGGAGGTAATTCCAGGCGAAACATATTTTTACAGAGTTGTACAATTTGACCAAGAGGGCAATTCAAGTTTGTCAAATGTTGAAGAAGTTATCATTCCATTCGCCAAAGATTTCGAATTGGAAAGGGTATATTTTGAACCAAATACACAGCAAATCAAACTGGAAGTGCTTATGCATGAAGCAGGTGGCCTGAATATTGCGATTTACAATACAGCTGGCCAATTGGTTGCCAAAAATTTCTTTGAATTAAATGAAGGAATAAGTATATTAAATATGTATTCTGATAAGATTTCCTCTGGGATTTACTTGTTAGATTTAAACAACGAATCAAGTTTCCGTCTGACGGATAAGATATTCATTCAAAATTGATTTTGTGTTGAGGTTTTGGTAAGGAGGCTGGCCCGTTCGGGTCAGCTTTTTTTAATTGGAAGACCTCCTTATTTTGCCCAAAAGATACCATCACCTTATGTCGAAGCATCTTCTGTACATAGGATTTTGTTTACTCCTATTGGCGATTTCGTCCTGTGATTCGCCCGTTTCCTCCAAGAGTGAATTGTTCTATGAAATTTTTATAGATGAATCCTCTGTATTTCGGAAGCTTGAGCCAGCGGACCCTATGGACAAGGTCCTTGATACGGAAAAGAGTATACCCGCTCATAGCGATGATATTGGCATTGTATACGAAATCAAACTGCCATCCGGATACCTGTTATACCTAGACTATTGGTCTGACAACATCAACTCCCTTGATCCCGAAAACAAAATCGCCTCCATCGTGGCAAACATTTTAATCAATGAAGAGGTTGAAACAGCTAAATTGTACGACGAAATTCTCAACTATTTTAGCGAAGAATATGGGGTGGTCAATGGTTCATACGGTGATTACTCCTGGGAAGGGATTACCCAAAAATCTACCGCCATGGGCATTTACCTTAAGCTAGATGAAAACAAAAAGGCCATTACGCTGAATTTCGTGGATACAGAACCCAATAACAGATAACAAGCTTTCACCATTTTACAATCCTTCATGAAAATTTATACCAAAAAGGGAGACGAGGGCAAAACCTCATTATTAGGGGGTACCAGAGTACCCAAGTATCATGTTCGAATTGAGGCATATGGCTCTGTAGACGAACTAAATGCCAATGTAGGATTGTTAGGTGATCAAAAGGAAGTTGCGGCTTTTGTAAAAGAAATTAGGTTGATCCAACACGAACTGTTTGATATTGGTTCCCATCTTGCCAACGATCCAGGGAAATCGAGATTTGAATTGCCCCCTTTTACTTCAGAAGGAATCGAACGTCTGGAGGAACATATGGACACCATGAATGAAGAGCTTCCCCCCTTAAAGAACTTCATTTTGCCAGGCGGCTTACAGGCCAATTCAATTGCTCATATGTGTAGGACTATTTGTCGCCGTGCAGAGCGTCGCGTAGTTGAACTCAATGAGGATGGAGGGATTGATAGCAACATCCTAAAGTATCTGAATCGTCTTTCTGATTGGTTTTTTGTATTTGCCAGATACCTGAGCTATACTGCTGGAGTGGAAGAAATTCCATGGAACGCAAAAAAATAAGCTGATGTCAGCTACTTCAAAAATAGGCTTAACTGTCCTTTCGGGCATACTACTCATGTATCTGTTGGTAACATGGGTGAAAAGGTCTCATTTGTTTGCCCCAGACGAAACCAGTTATACCATTTATTTTGATAATGTTAGCGGCTTACTAAGGGGAGATCCCGTTCAGTGGAGAGGGTTCACGGTAGGCAGAGTAGAGAAGATCAGGCCAAAATCTTCCCATGTTGAAGTAGACATTGCCATTGATGCTTCGATTGAGGTATACACGGATGCGAGAGCTGAGATTCAGGTAAAGGAGTTAATGGGAGGTAAACAAATTGCCTTCAACCCTGGTACTTCCGGTAAAGCCGCTGACAAAGATGATATCATTGGTGGAATGGCTTCCCTTGATTTTTCCTCCTCTTTTTCTGAGGTAGGGGATCTCTTGAATGCATTAGAAAACAAACAAATTGTTACCGCCGCCAATCGAATGGACTCCATTACAACTTGGCTTTTTGCTATGGTGAAAAATATGGATCCTCAAGCTCCTGGTAGGATGTTGGCCCAAGCAGAGAACATGACCTCTGAACTGAATCGTTTAGGTAATCTCAGCAAACAGACTAACTGGGAAGCTCGCTTGAAAGACTACGAAATGAGGCTTGATTTTACCCTGAATCAGGCTAATTCTTTTTTAGGGAAAATGGACAGCATCATTGACAATCTTCCTTTATCTGAGTTAAATGAAGAGTTGAATCAAGGCAAAAATTTGCTTGGGAAGGCGGATCAATTAGTGGATGAGATCACAGGTTTGATTACAGATGCGAAGCAAACGGACGTACTTTCAGGTCGCTTGATGTATGACAAGAATCTTTCTAAAGAATTGGATTCAACCCTTTATCATTTAAACGAAACCCTTAAGCAGATTCATCAACGAAGGGTAATTGTCGGCTTCAAGCGAAAGACAGATTAGCGCCAATAAGATGTAGCTCTAACTCCTCTTACTTCACGTCCTTTAGCATACCTTGAAACAACCAGTTAGCCACCAATTGGCGATTGCCTTCCACCACCAACCTTGCCTGGTCATTTCTATTCCTGATATTGCCCAACTCAATGAATAGTGTCGTAGGCTTGGTCTCACGTAGCATGTGAAGGTCCCTTGTGCTGACCGTACCTGTATAACCTCTGCCTTTTCGATACTGATCGTATTTTTCTTTGATGGTACGCTGAATTCGATTTGCAAACATCTCACCCTGATTGTCCCCTTTTTTGTGGTAGAAGAACATATCAATCTTGGCATTTTTGCTATTTGAATCTACATGAATGACTACCAAGCGCTGATAGCGGACGCCATTTCTTCTGTTTCGGGTGTACAATCTATTGATTACATCAGAGCGCTGGGTGAGTCTTTTTCCTTGGTTAATGGGAATTTCTTTGTCCCTCCAACACTCTTCGTCTTTATCACAAGGCAGAATTTCTCCTTCCCGTATTCCATCATCATCATCACGCGTAATGATATAAACCGTTGCCCCATAAGAAAGAAGATTCCAAGCTAAGCGTAATCCCACATCGTAGGCATATTCGTCTTCACAAAGATTTTTACCTCGGTAGGTTCCTACTGCACCCGGATCAGGTCCCCCGTGGCCAGAGACGATATAATAGACGCAACCTTTTAAGGAGTTATTCTCTAGAGGGACAGCAGCGTATTTCGGTCCAAAAATTGGGTATCGGCCTCGAATGGGTAAATTGGACCCTGGATAATTTGGGATAGGTTTTTTCTTATCAGGGTTAATGGCGATAGGTGGTTCGACTCCGCTAGCCGATTCACTGGGACAATTTAATTGTCCATAACTCACCCACAAAACTCGATCTTTGCGGTAATCACCTTGCTTCACACCTAGGCGGTGCATCTTTTCATTGTAAGCTTGGATGTTCTTTGCCCAATTCAGGTCATAGTTCCCAGTTGTTGATCGAATACTTTTGCCATTGTAGCGGTATACATAAATGGGGAGTTTGTAAACACGTCCTACTCGAAGACCTTGATTCTTCCTTAATCCATTGATCTCATAAAAATAGGAGAGATTGCAAGAGCTTCTGACATGATAACGCTCAAGTAGTTTGTAAATTCCATCTCCTTTTCTTGCCTGAGCCTGGAGATAAATTCTATTCTGCGCATAGGATGAACCCATGAACAAAAGACCGGTAATAAGGAGGAAATGTAGGTGCTTCATAACTCAGCAAGTATGGGCATTTCATGATTGACTCTCACATTTAGCAATCTGTATAGCTGATAACTTAATTAGATAACAGATATTATGATGGAAAAATGCTTCAACTATTGATAAATTTATTCATCCTTATTATGTGGGGCAAATAGACTTATCTACACAGTCATTCCTCCGAATAATAGCAATTTCAAAGCATGGGAAAATTTATCCTGAAAACTCTTTCATTTTTAATACAGCTAATCTTGATGCTGGCCCTGCCCTTTATCATCATGATCAAAGGGTCAGTCTATCTGTACGAGCATCAGTCATGGCCTTGGTGGGGAGCCATGGCAACCATGCTAATGGTCAATTTTCTCTTGTTGTTGATCTACGTAGCCATGATCTATGATAGCATCAAAGGTCCCGGCAAAATGTCTCGTACGAGCATCAAGTTTAAAGCCTTCCTCGTGATCCTTATCATGGGAGCCTATGTCGGTTTTGGTCTATTTTATTTATCAGGTGCCAATGCCAAGGGAGAAGAGGTACAAAAGGAATATCTTTCTCTGCATCCCTTGATGAGGATGAGTGTAGGCACGATTGTTATGCTCGACCAAAAACTGCTGGTTACCGATATGGCTCGTGGTTCTGAAGACTATGCCAAAATGGGCCTAAAAACAAAGAAGCATTCTCTTCATTATCCCCAATCAGACGGTTTTGTCCATGCCCTCGATCTGCGGACCAAGGGTAAGGCTGAATGGCGGAACAAATTGCTAAAGATGTACTTTGAATTTATGGGCTTCAGAACCCTCAGACATTCCGGTACAGCAGACCACTTGCATGTTTCGCTATATTCTAGCGATAGACCTCATGCTATTTAAAGGAATAGGTAAATGTATCCTATACGCTTACTGGTTTGATGTGTTTGAGCCAATGGCGAATGTTGAAAATGTGGACAACGATCAATCCTATTGAAAAAACATAAACCAGGTTCTGGAAAATGTGAGAATAGCCTTCCAATAAGATCGAGCAACCTAGCATGACGTATGTCAGCCAAAGGAGGACTTTCATACCAATTTTATGGGTATGCTTAGCAGAAAACCAAACTGCTATCAGGCCAAGACCCAAAAAAAGATAATCCCAATTGTGATGAAGCAGAATAGAGGTTTCCGCTGCATGATGGTGGTGGTGATGCGCATGATTATAAACTCCCATCAGGACCGGACCTACCAGACAATGAATCAAACACAATACGGCACTCGCTATGCCTAGGTAATCTGAAAAGAAAGATTTATTTCTCATTAGCGTGTATAGTGATACAAATTTAAGTGGATGAACGGCATAATTGCAACAATGTTGCAAAATATTAGAGTTTACAGTTTATACTTCGCTCACAAGGTTGTCAGGCATGTTCTTACTTCTTAGATTCGTACAAGAAATAAAATCCACAAATGATCCAGAGCCAACATTTGAAATTTGGCTATAGCCAAGCTCAGGTGTTCGAATTTCCGAATATCTCAGCTCTACCTGAGGAACCTTTATTGATTCTGGGTGAATCTGGAAAGGGTAAAACAACTTTACTTCATCTTCTTGCAGGCCTTCTTCGACCCATTTCTGGGAGTATCGAAGTAGGAGGAACCGACATGACCAAGTTGTCCACCCGTGAATTGGATTTGTTTAGAGGAAGGCACATAGGATTGGTTTTCCAGCAATCTCATTTTGTCTCCTCCTTGACTGTAGGCGACAACCTTCGGCTTTCTCAGTACCTAGCTGGTGAACCTCAAAATCAGGAAAGAATAGAACGTATTCTGGAAAGATTAAAATTGGGGGATAAGCTTAGACAAAAAACCCATAAGCTCAGTGTGGGTGAACAGCAGAGAGTAGCTATAGCAAGGGCGGTTCTTAATGACCCCGATGTAATTCTTGCTGATGAACCTACTTCAGCCTTGGATGATACCAATGCTGCGGAGGTGATGAATTTGTTGGAAGAAGAGGCCCAACAAGCAAAAGCTGCTTTGATCATCGTTACGCATGACAAACGCCTCAAAGACAGAATTACCCAAAGAGTTGAATTGATCTGATACCATGAATATCCAAAAACTAAGTTGGCAAAACCTAAGCCAGAGACCGCTCAGTACATTCATGAGCCTTCTCCTGCTGACCCTTGGGGTAAGTATCATTTCGTTATTGCTCATCCTGAATACGCAGTTGGACGATACCTTTAAGAAGAATATTGCAGGGATTGATTTGGTCATTGGAGCAAAGGGATCCCCGCTCCAGCTGATTTTGGCTTCGGTTTATCATATTGATAATCCCACAGGAAATATTCCCTATGCAGAAGCAAAAGAGATTGCTGCCAGTCCATTGATCGAAAAAGCTATTCCTCTGGCTTATGGCGACAACTACAAAGGCTACAGGATATTAGGAACCGAACATTCCTATATCGAACATTACGATGGGACCCTAAAAAAAGGGAGGCTTTATGAAGAAAAGTATGAGGTGGTTCTAGGAGCTACTTTGGCAGGGATTTTAAGGCTAAAAATAGGGGATGAGTTTTTTGGAAATCACGGTTCTGGGGAAGAAGGACATGTACATGACGATCAAGCTTATGTCGTAGTAGGGGTTCTCAATAAGACCGAAACAGTTTTAGACAATTTGATTTTGACTGAAATCAGCTCTGTGTGGGGGATTCATGATCATAGTGATGAAGAAGCTCAGGAAGAAGAGCATGATCACGAAGGTCATGATCACGAAGAGGGAGATGAACATCACGGAGAGGAAGAGCATAATCATGAAGGCCATGAGCACCATGATGAAGAACACCATGATGAACACGACCATGAACATGAAGAGGAGGGAAAAGAAATTACCTCTATGTTATTGAAATGGCGTTCACCTATGGCTATGATGTCTCTTCCAAGGATGATCAACCAGGAAACTTCCATGCAGGCGGCTTTACCTGCGATCGAGGTAAATAGATTATTCAGGTTATTCGCTGTCGGTATCGATACTTTGAGACTGATCGCCCTTGCGATTATGATTATCTCAGGGATAAGTGTCTTTGTTTCCTTGTACAATAGCCTCAAAGAAAGAAGATATGAAATGGCTCTCATGCGAAGCATGGGCGCTTCAAGAGGACAGCTATTGTGGATGGTATTGTTAGAAGGTTTGATCCTTTCTATACTAGGTTTCGTATTAGGTATTGGTTTGAGTAGATTTGGAATCTGGATTCTCTCCCAAACTGTTGTGGAAGATTATCATTATCAGCTACAAGCTGGTGTCTTTTTGGTAGAGGAATGGTATCTCCTTGGGGTCACACTCCTTATTGGGGTACTAGCAGCTTTGATTCCTGGGATTCAAGCTTTTAATGTGAATATTTCAGAAACCTTATCGGATGGTTAGATACTTGGTGGTGTTGGGTATACTTTTTCCTACGTTCATGTGGGGCCAAAAAAGTGTGAGATGGGAAACCTTGGCAAATGTAACCTATAGTTACGTACAAAACTTCGAACAAAACTTTTGGTATGGTACCCCCACTTTTGCAGAGGAAGTATTGGCACTAGATGGTCAAGAGATCATTATCAAAGGATACGCCATTCCAGGAGATATAAATGGAGATGTCTACTATTTATCTGCCTTTCCTTTCAGTGAGTGCTTCTTTTGTGGAGGAGCAGGGCAGGAATCCATCATGGAACTTCGCCTGAAAAACAAAAAGACTACCTTTACTGTAGATCAATATGTAACTTTGAAGGGTACCTTGAAGCTAAATGACAGGGAACTAGAGTTGAATTATATCCTGGAAGATGCCCGGGTCCAATAATATTGGTATATGAGAAAGCTGACCTACTTTACTTGCCTCAGCCTTTTATTCATTTTATTCGCTTGTAACTCAGAAACAAAGACTGCTAGTACAAAATCAAAGCCTGTACCCAAAGCATTTACCGCAGATGATGCAGCTGTTAGAGCAGCAACCTATAAGGACTCAGTAAGAGCTCCTTTACAGGTATCGGAAAGTGCAGAGACCATTACGTGGGATGATTTGAGTAAGGTTACCTTTGAGGAAAGGCTATATGAAGAGATCAACGAATATCTCCTTTTCCCTAGTTTTTCAGACCATGTAAAAAGCTTTGAAGGGAAGCGTGTAGCTATTGAGGGATATGTCATTACCGTTTCTCCTGGCCGTTATGTCCTTTCTGCCAATCCTTTTTCTAGTTGCTTTTTTTGTGGAAATGCGGGACCAGAATCTGTTGTTGAACTGGATTTAGTTGATAGCAACAAAACCTATTATAGCGATGATTTTCTAGCCTTTTCTGGTGAGTTCCACCTGAATGACACGGATATTAATATGCTAAATTACATTATTACTGAGGCTGTTCCGTTCGAAGTAAAAAAATAGATTAATGAAATTTAAAAAGGGGCAAAGAACAGGAAATCTTTGCCCCTTTTTTTGTCTAACGGTTAGGTATCAACTTCCAGAATGTGTCGACTCTGGCTGAGGGGCTGGATATTCCTCAAGAATGACATCTAGCTATCAAAAATACTCATATCGATTCATTCTATTTGTTTTCCTTTGCAATCAAAGGCAAGCTACATATCATCGAAAGTTAGTCCCATACCACAAAAAATATATTAGCCGCATAGTCAGGGGTGAAGAAGATCGTTTCGCCTTTATATTGGGCCTTTGCAACCCATTTGTAATCATTGTTAGAATTATCGCGAATTCGGTCAGCCCATTTCTCAACCATTTCCCCAGTGACCTCATCACAACTTGGTGGAATACGCTCTCCACATGAAGATAGAATTAGCAAACTTAAGATGAATAGGGTAATTGTTAGTACGCTTATGTCATTTGGTTTTTAAATATGCCGAATTACCCAACACATATACTGGCATAAAAAAAGCCATCCTGATCAGGATGGCTTCCAATTATCTTTAGAAATCCTTAAACCAGGATTCTCACGGGATCTTCTAGCAGACCTTTCAGCGTTACCAAGAATTCAGCACCTGAAGCTCCGTCAACTACTCTGTGATCACAAGAAAGGGTAACCTTCATGATCTTGGCAGGAACAACCTGACCGTTTCTTACCACAGCCTTGTCATTGATTCCACCTACAGCAAGGATACAAGCGTCGGGCGGATTGATAATAGCCGTGAAGTCCTCTACTCCATACATTCCTAGGTTAGAAATGGTAAAGGTGTTGCCTTCCCACTCCTTGGGTTGGAGTTTCCGGTCTCTTGCCTTTCCAGCAAGCTCTTTGGTTTCAGCAGCAATTTGAGAAAGACTTTTTTGGTCGGCAAATCTCACTACTGGTACCAACAATCCCTCGTCAATGGCTACGGCCATTCCGATGTGGACATGCTGCTTATATCTAATGGTATCTCCTAGCCAGGCAGCGTTGATTTTTGGGTGCTTTCTCAGCGCCACAGCTGCAGCCTTCATGATGATATCATTGAAGGAAATCTTGACAGGAGAAATTTCGTTCATGGATTTTCTGGCCGTCCAGACATTGCCCATGTCAATTTCCATGGTGACATAGAAATGCGGGGCTGAGAACTTAGACTCGCTCAGGCGGCGTGCAATGGTTTTTCTCATCTGAGAAACCGTTACATCCTCATGGCTTTCCTGACCTGCAATTGCGGTGAATACCGGAGCAGCAGCGCCATTGCTTTTGGCTGCAGGAACGAAGTTTTCAATATCTCTTTTGACAATTCTGCCTGAATCACCTGTTCCACTAACCTGAGTGAGATCAATTCCTTTCTCCTTTGCCATGGCTTTGGCTAAGGGAGAGGCCTTAATTCGTCCGTCTGTGGACAGGCTAACAGTTTCGGTTACAACTGGAGGAGCAGATTTAACAGCGGTCTGAGCAACAGGAGCAGCGACTTTTTCTTCGGCTTGTGGAGCTTCAGCAGCAGGTTCGGCAGCCGGAGCCTTTGCCTTAAACTCACTGATGATAGAAGAAACGTCTTCTCCTTTCTCTCCAATAATGAGTAGAAGTTCTCCTACAGGGATACCTTTTCCTTCTCCTACACCAATGTGTAGAACGGTACCATCATAGAAAGATTCTACATCCATGGTAGCCTTATCGGTCTCGACTTCGGCAAGCAGGTCTCCCGAAGACACCTGGTCGCCTACCTTTACATGCCAGGCAGCGATTACACCTTCAGTCATGGTGTCGCTCAAGCGGGGCATATCAATAATTTCGGCCATGTAACTTAACTGGTTTTTATGAATAGGTAGCCTAAATTAGCTTTTCCGCAACAAATGTAAAATTTTGATTCACATTTTACATCTTATTCTTATATGACTTATGTAATCTGTCATTATTTTTGTTTGAAATACTCAAAATTAGGTCTCAATCATGTCCTTTCATCCTGAGATAACACGCCTTTCTGCAAAAGAAACCTGGCCTCTACGGCAACAGGTTCTATGGCCTGAAAAAGAATTGGAATATGTGAAATTAGAAAAGGACGAAGAAGGGATACACTTAGGGATCAAGGATCAGGATGGGAAAGTTATATCTGTTATCTCAGCCTTTGAAGAAAAGGACCATATCCAGTTTAGGAAGTTCGCAACCGATCCGGTCTGGCAGGGGAGAGGATTGGGAAGTTTGTTACTTCATGGAGTAATGGAAGAAGCCAGAAAACGATTGGCAACAAGGGTTTGGTGTAATGCAAGAGTAGCTACGGCTTCCTTTTATGAGCGATTTGATATGCAAAAAACAGATCAGGTATTCTATAAAGGTGATATAGAATACCTGATCATGGAAAAATGGCTGTAATACAATCTTAGATGTAAATACCTAGTTGATGTCCTGCTCCTTTTTCAGCATCTTAATCAACTTCTCCACATTGTTCTTATTCAAACTGTCTCCTTCTGGAACATTTTTTCTGGCTTTCTTGGCGAATTTTAGCGCTTCCTTGAAGTTCCCAACAGCAGAATGACCTCTTGCCAAGCCAATATTCACAGGCCATGTTTCTGGGTATTTTTCTGCATTGGTTTGGAATACCATTAGCGCTTCAGTTTTTCTTCCCATTCCGATCAATTGACGACCAAGAGAATGAATTTGCAGAACGGAAGCAGATGGATGATCCATCGCCTGCTTTAAGGTAGCTTCCAGTTCTTCGCCTTTCTCAAGCTTTGCTTCAAGCATTGCCTTGGTAGAAAGGGTGCTAAAGTTAGCCTGTCCTACAAAGGCTCCGTTGACTGCAAGGTTTGCCCATTCCATCCCTTTATCAAGGTGGGTATTATTTGACAAACAAAACTGAGCTGCCTGGTTTAGGTTTTGCCAAGAGTATCCAGGGATATCCTGTAGTTGGGCCGTCATTTCTTCGATATATAAATCGTTGAGATTAGGAACCTCAATGGTAATGGGTAAGGAAAGCTCATCCCATTTCATGGCTAGGGTGGAGGTGGCCTGCTTTCTGACCGTAAAATCAAAGGTCAGGTATTCTTGGTAGGCACAAGGTTCTGGTGTTGCCTCTACTCGGAGGGCATCATCCTTAGCGTCGTAAAAGTAGCTTCCCCAGGCGTTATTGTTATTGGAAAAGATTACCGTCCAAGCACCAGACTCAACTGGAATCATGTGTAGACCATAGCTACCAGCTTGTATAGGACGCCCTTGAACCAAGACATCATGTGAAAAGGTAACAATGGTGTTTTTGTTGGCACCAGCTCTCCATGGAATATTCTTGGCAGTGCCAAAGGTGTTAGGTGAAAGGCCGTATGGGACTAGCTTTCCCCAGATTTGTCCCTTTCTGCTGTCACCATTATTGGCTGTAACGTCAGGACTGCTGTAGTTAACACTTACTTTAACTAAGCCCATATACTGAGAAATCTCACATACCTGATTTCCACCACTTGGTGGCAAAGAAATGTTTTGGGCCGAGATCGTGTGTAGCCCAAAAATTCCGAAGAACAGAAGGGATGCAATTATTCGTCTCATAATCAGTTAATATTTGGATTGATGTTGTTGAATGCCCGAATAAACTCATTTAGGCCCTATATAATCAACTTTAGAAATCAAAGTTGCAATATTCACGCTCATTACAACCGTTCTTTAGTCTGTGCCGTATACCCAAGCAGAAATTTTTTCTATATCAGGTGAGAATGTGTTTTTTAGGCACGAATACTGCTTGGTATGGTCGTCGAAAGGCATCTACCTAAAACATTGGTTCATGATTAGAAATGATTCTTCAGTACCCCTTCCTGTAGAACTCAAATTAAAAGAGCTCTACCCGCTTGCCGAGATTGAAGACTGGCAAGTGAATGATTGGGGCGCCTATGAACTGGGCTTTGAATACCAGGATGAATATATCGTCGCATATGTTTCAAAGGAAGGACACTGGTATATGTCAGATCATCACTTGAATGAAAATGACACACCCTATTTTATAGATTTCTACCTCGAAGATTTGGTCGATTCCTACTTTTCTGCTGTGGTTATTCTTCGGAGAGAAGCCTCTGGCGCAGCCCATTACTTGGTAGAAATAGAGCCAGAAGACGATGTGCCTCCTATTAAACTAAAGTTTGATCATCAGGGATTATTGGTTTCCTTTTGGCAATTGTGGAGAAATGAAATCTGCTTAAATTAAACTTAGCCCCTATAACTTAGGCGTTTTTGTTGCAATCAAGTATATTTGTATACGCAGTCTTTTGACTGATGGAAATCGCTGGTCCATTCGAATGATTGATCCACCCCTTCTCTCGCACCACCAGCTGCATTTCCTTTCTTGGAACCAACATAACAGCTATGACAGCAAATTCCATCGACATACTTGTTCGGGGAATTCTCATTCAAAATGGTAAAGTTCTACTCTTAAAGCGTACTCCTGAAAAAGGGAGTGGCTACAACCTTGTGGGAGGACATGTCGAAAAAGGTGAATCTCCTGCAGCGGGCTTGGTAAGGGAAATCCTAGAAGAGATTGGTGTAATGGTCGAAGCCTCAGAAGTAGAACTCATACGTGTTGTATACCGAGAGAAAGAATTATCAAATCCTAAACTCCATCTTGTATTTTGGGTCTCCAATTGGGAAGGAACTCCCATGAATATGGAACCTAAGAAATGTCTGGGTATCCAATGGTTTGCCCTAGACCAATTGCCATCTGAACTGGCTACTGTAGCGGGAATTGTATTAAGGGCTGGACAAGATGATCCCTTTTACATGGAAATCAGAAAGCGACTTTAAGCCTGCCTTTTCCTCTATCTTTACGTTGTTAAGAATAACTCCAAGCATGGAGGTGTAAACTTGGCATTGCTTTATTTGTCCATTTGCCAGAAATTGCAAGCCGATTTTAACAACAAACAAGAAGAAAATGAACATAAAAAGCATCCCAGCTAATTGGCTGGTAATCCTTCTCGCCGTATTGATGGCAGGTTGCTGCTCCCCATGTGAGAAGCCTGATTTGGGCGAATTTACCCTTTCTAACGAAGCCAAAAGATTCTTAACCTTTTCAGATAGGACGGAAGAATACAGAAGTTCTGATGGCCGTTCGGTGATCATCACCTTTACCGAGCTGAATAATGGTTTCGTGGAATTGGTGGATAATTGCGACGAGCTTAATCGCTGTGGATTATGTTGTAATAACTATCGCGCTGAATTTGTAAGTGTCTTAGGTGGGTCAGATGATCTTTCAGTTTCTTTGGAAATAGCCGTATCGAAGGATTTTTCAACCGTAGGTCCTACCGCTCCTGCGGAGGAAATCCCTGAAAACATGAGAATCCTCATGAACAATGCTCCCAATCTGAATTGCATCCTGGAGGAAGTCGTTACAACTGAATTAACGGATGTGGTTACTTTGAATGGAAGGACCTTTACAAAGGTGTTCAAGTGTGAATTGGAGAACCCCAATTTCGTCTTTGAGGATACTGAGGTAACCGGGATTTACTTTACCAAGGATTTGGGCTTGGTAGGATACAGAACAGGGCCAGATGTCATTTGGGCCCTACCTTAAGGAATAAAGGATACATAAAAAAGAGAGACCGCCTCCCGGCGGTCCCCTCCATCCATACACACTAACTAACTACTACATTTATATTTTTAGCCTCTTGGCTGTTGCGTCGTCTTAAGGGTCTGATCTAAAATTTCCCCTTGTCAGGACCCAATTCGCGACTAGCGAAAATATCAGGGCGTATAAGAAAAGATTCATGGTGTTTGTTTTTGAGTTACACTAGATTATACTGGCTCAAAAACATGAAAGATTCACTGGAAAGGCCCTTTTGAGCAAACGTGTCAAAAGAGATTACAGGTGTGTATTGATTGGCATGTTTTGTTTCATGCTAATCAGCTGCTTAAAGATGGAGAGGGGGATACAGAAAGAAAACTACTTATTTCAAGACCTTTTCGAGCGTTCCAATGATCTCTGCATAACTTCCCGCACGAAGATCGTAATAGGTGTTTTTACCTTCTCTTTTGGAAAAAAGGATCTGCTTGTCTTTTAGAATTCGTAGGTGGTGAGACGCGATAGCTTGTTCGATATCGAGGTTCTGATGAATTTCAGTTACGGATAGCTTCCCCTTGTTATGGAGTAAGTCTATGATAGCTATCCTAATAGGATGTGCGATCGCCCTTAATACTTCGGACGATAATTCAAGAAAGCCTTCCTCTAATCTGCTATTGATCACGTATAAATATGTATATAAGTAATTGTTTGGGCGCAAAATACCCCAAAAAGCCCAAAAACCCAAAGTGTCTATCAAAGAGGATGAAGTGATTAGCCCAGAAGCATCATAATGAGGAGGTAAAGCCATAGTATCCCGAGGAAATGCCAGAAGAAAACGGCCGTTTCTACATACTTTTTTCCCTTGTCCTCAAATCTCATCCCCACGAATAACAGGAAAAGAAGGCCTCCTATGATGTGTAAACCGTGTAATCCCGTCAATACATAGAGGTAAGATATTTTGATTCCCCCCTGATTTAGCGTCAAACCAGATTGATAAAGTTGGACCCAACAAAAGAGCTGGCTTACAAGAAAAACAATGCCAAGAAGCATAGAAGGCCATATAATGATAGGTTTTCCCTGTCTAAGACGATTAACCCAGCCCACATGCAACAATACACTACTTACTAACAAGATGGCAGTATTCACATAAAATAGGCTAGGGAGCTTAATGGCGCCTTCTGAGGAGGTTGTCAGCATATATCCTAGGCCAAGCGACCCGAAAAGGATCGTAATTGTGATCATCAATAACCAGATCCCCATTTTGTTAGCCATAGAGGCATTTCTCTCAGTATTTGACTCAATCATGTGGTGAATTAATCATTTAACATGAATTACAACACATCTGTGCCGGCTTTGTTCCTCTCATTTGTGCCCTTCATTACCTCAAATGGCTATATGTATTAGTTCAATATGCAGATTATTATTCGCTTTTGACCATGTAGGTATGTCAAAAGTATTAATTATTGAAATATAATGAGGCTGACTATTATTGCATATCGAACTATATAATGTGTTACTGAAACATCATATGCCTAGTCGAAAAGACATACCATTCTTAATTACCCTACTTGAAGATCAATCATACGCGGTGCAGGCTGAAGTGAGACAGGCTTTAAAGTCTTTCGGTCCAAGGCTTGAAAAGGAGGTTGCTCCTTTTCGTTACGTAGTCGAGCCAGAAAACTGGCTGGCATTGGAAGAAATCCTAGAAGAAATTCGCGAGGTCGAATTCCATTCTGGATGGTTGAGCTGGATTGAACTTGGAAATTCTAAGTCTAGCCTGGAAAAGGCGATGATCAATTTATCCTTTCTTGAATTTGGAGCAGAATCCTATTCGATAGAACAAGAACTTGATAGGTTAGCCGAGGATTTTCTGGATAGCAATTCAAAAAATTCTGCAGAAGGGTTATGCAATTTCCTGTTCAACGCCAAAGGATTTCGCCTCCCTGATGAAAAGGAAAATTCTCATTTGCACGACAGCTTATTGTTTTCCCTTAGGCAAAGAAAAGGGAGTGATTTAAGCTTAACTTCCATAGGAATTCTTGTTGGCTGGAGAGTGGGATTAGATTTATATCCCATTGAAATTAGAAACAACTTTCTGTTGATTTCCTTTGAGGAACAAAGAATGAAAATGTTCAACCCTTCTATTAAAGGAGAAATGGTCGAACGTGCTTCTGCCTTATATATTGAAGAAGCCTTTCGAAGAAATTGCCTGATGCCAAGTGAAATGCGTTCTCAGGTGCATGAAATGGTCGCGCACGTTCTTCGAAACCATATTGACTATTTTGCCAATAAAGGCAGAAAGCAGGAGGCGAGAGAATATATGGAGCGCTTTGATCAACTGATGGATGCGCTAAAAGACAGAGGATTGGTTGAATAAGCTTCACAAAAGCTGCGATCCAAAGGAATAGATGTTTGTATAACATAGATCTTAAAAGGCAGTCAATTAGGCTGCTTTTTAAGGTTTTACCCATGCCATCCTGCATTTGATAGAGGCAATTTCGAAAAGGGCAGGTCCATCATTCCAAAATCTCATCTTTAACAATTGAGTACTATCCTTAGGTATATCTACCAGATGATCAATTTGAAGTTTAACCCATTTGAGGGGAACGGGGGTTCTATGCTTGAGTGCAGCTGATTTCCATTGATGATTGTTGCCAGCTATGTCATCTACATGGATTTGCCAATTACCTTGCCCATCATCCATCTTACGAATATAGAGTTCTGCTCTTATCCAAAGTTGTCCCTCTGCATAGGGTATTTCTGAAAAGGGAATCTCCCAAGCTTCCACGAATGTTTTGGGCTGGGCTACAATCGCTGAATCAAGATGAGCACCCTCATGAGCAGGGGTTCCTCTATCAATAGAATCTTGCCAAAAGGGCACAGGCATCATGACCCAACTAATATCAGGTAAATGAAATAATTCTAGATGACCGGTATCCACGATAGCGGATAATTTTTCAGGAATTTCTCTGGCATAAGCTGGCAAATCCTGCCATTCCATCCCACTCATAAATCTTGAATAGGCATTTGATAGGTAATAGGTCTGAGGATTTCGTTCTAGCCAAGATGCTTCGGCTGTTCCAAATTCACGGTATTGAATATGGTAAGATGAATCCATGCCATTTAAGTAATTCCCTATTCTCTCTTGTACAGCATCAGTGATGATCAAGGTGGGACCCTTTTGCTCTTGCTCAAAGCTTGAAAGGACAGCTTTGTGATCTTGGTAGTGAAGTGAACGGAAGTAAAATGCATTTTGGATGGGAATGATCAACAAGGCGGGCACGAATACGAAGAGTGAAATCCCAATTTTGTAGCCGTTCATTTTCTTCAGGAAGGGAAGTAAAAAGGCTAGCCCCATCAAAGCATATGCCCATTGGACGACTCCTCCATTGATCAATAATAGAATCAGACATAGAAGAGATACGAGGCTTGACAAGCGGGGGTGTTTCCATATTTCCCAGCTACAAGAGGCTCCAGCAATACCCCACAAGGGGATTAGCCACATAAAATGCCTTTCGTCCACACACATGGGAATGTAGGCTGTGGGGGAAATGGTCATAAAGTTAGCCGAAAGGAATCCTGCCCATCCTACAGCTCTCCAATACTGGAATCCCTTTTCAGTTGGGCTTGTTTCTGTTCTGATGAAAATCGAAACAAAGACAGGAAGGAAGGCCATTAAACCACCACTTTGAGCTGCGGCTAGTATCCATTCGTAAGATATTCTTTGAAGAAGAAATTTAATGGGAAGCTGATCATAGCTGCAGGTATTGAGATAACCCTTGGCTACAATGCGTTCATACCTGGTAAATGGGTTGCCTGTAGCTAGATAAATGACCAAAAGGTAGGCCAATAGCATAATGATACCACTCCCAAATGCATAAGACCAGAATGTTCGATTCTCCCTTTGTTTGATATCATTTATAAGAAGGTATAAGAAGATTGGGAGTAAAAGAATGACAGTGGCCTTTGACAAAAGTGCCCAAAAAGCTCCGCAAGCCATTAATGTCCCCCAGATAGGTGCTTGATTCTTTTTTTGCTTTCCTTCAGCATGGGATCCGATAGCCAGTATACCCCCTAAAGCCACCTGAATATCAGGCATTAACTTATCTGCAAAGTAAAGATAGTTGGGCACCAAGACTGTCAGAAGAACGGCTAGCAGTTGAATAGAAAAGGACATTCCTCTGGTTAACCTAATTACCGTGAGGAGCATCAAAGCTGCTGCAAGAGCCGATCCAAGGCCAGAAGCAAAATCGCCTATTCCAAATAGGTGATAAAACAGAGCTGCTGGATAAATAACCGTCCATCTGTAGGCGAAGTGGTGATCTTCCAGGTTGAGGGTTCCCTTTAACACCTCATTAGCATGAAAGGCATACTCAATATCATCGAAGCCTCTCATCCCTGAAAAGCCGATCAAATGGTAAAGTGTGCAAAGGGCAAAGCCGAGTAACCAAAGGGCTATATGTCGATTCCTGGAACTAGACATTGCCCTAAACTAAGGTATCGGGCAGGGATTATTTGAATTTTTCTTAAATATTTTCCAAATTAGGCTAACAATCGTTAGTTAGTATCGTTGTATTTCTATGGCTACCTTCTATTCATTGATCGTTAAGGACATCAGAAAAGAAACATCAGACTGTGTTTCTGTTGCCTTTGATGTACCTGAGGAACTCAAAGACACCTTTTCATTTACTCAGGGTCAATACTTGACGTTGAGAACCCATATCAATGGAGAAGAAGTCAGAAGGTCCTATTCTATTTGCAACAGCCCTTTAGATCAAGAGCTAAGAGTTGCCGTCAAGCAGGTGCCAGAAGGACTATTCTCCACCTTTGCTAACAAAGAATTGGAGGTGGGAGATAGACTGGAAGCCATGCCTCCGATGGGGAAATTTTTTACCCCCCTTCATCCAGAGAATCGGAAAAACTACATTGCATTTGCTGCTGGTAGCGGGATCACTCCTATCATGTCCATCATGAAATCGATCTTGCTAGAGGAAACCAACAGCAGCTTTACCTTATTCTATGGTAATAAGTACGCCAGCTCTGTGATTTTTAAAGAGCAGATTGAAGGTCTGAAAAATACCTTTCTCGATAGACTAAGGGTATTCCATTTCTTTTCAAGAGAACAATCGGATATCCCCTTGTTTCAGGGAAGAATTGATGGCGAAAAATGTGGCCACATATTTGACAAACTGGTTGACCTACATGAGGTTGACGATGTGTTTTTATGTGGTCCAGAGGAAATGATCTTTGCAGCTAAAAAAGAGCTTGAAGATCGTGGAATGGATCATAAAAAGATTCATTTCGAATTGTTTACCACCGCAGCTGGGAAAAAGCGTGTTAAGCGTACCCCAACCGATCAAAGTAAGCAAGATGACTGCGAAGTCTTTATCAAAGATGGAGGAAACTCCTTTGGATTTAACCTTCCATTTGATACAGAAAATATACTTGACGCTGCCTTATCTCGGGGAGCAGATCTTCCTTACGCATGTAAAGGAGGTGTCTGTTGTACCTGCAAGGCTAAGATTATTGAAGGTGAAGTAGAGATGGAAGTCAACTACGCCTTGGAGCCAGAGGAGGTTGAGGCTGGGTTTGTTCTGACTTGTCAGGCTTTTCCAAAGACAGCCAAAGTAATTGTAGACTACGACGAAGCATTATAGCATTACATACAGGACAACATATATCAAATAGCATGAGCGAGCAGCAAATCTTAAATTTTGAAGATCGTTTTCAGCAAAAAATAGATGCGGAAGTAAAGATCGAGCCCAAGGATTGGATGCCTGAAAAGTATCGCAAGACCTTGATTCGCCAGATTTCTCAGCATGCCCATTCTGAAATTGTCGGAATGCTTCCTGAAGGAAACTGGATTACACGTGCTCCCTCTTTAAGGAGAAAGGTCGCTTTGTTAGCGAAAGTGCAGGACGAAGCAGGTCATGGATTGTATTTGTATTCTGCTGCTGAGACACTTGGCGCGGATAGAGACCAGCTTTTTCAGGATTTGCACAGCGGCAAGGCGAAGTACTCATCTATCTTTAACTATCCAACATTAACATGGGCTGATATTGGCGCAATTGGTTGGTTAGTGGACGGAGCTGCTATCATGAACCAGGTAATGCTTACCCGTGCTTCTTATGGGCCCTATGCCCGTGCCATGGTGAAGATTTGTAAGGAGGAATCCTTTCACCAACGACAAGGTTACGAGATCATGATCACGCTGGCTCAAGGAACAGATGAGCAAAAGGCGATGGCTCAAGATGCCCTCAACAGATGGTGGTGGCCTTCTTTGATGATGTTTGGACCTGCAGACAAGGATTCTACCCATTCAGCCCAGTCTATGGCTTGGAAAATCAAAAGAAAGTCCAATGACGAACTTCGTCAGCAATTTGTGGATGTTACGGTTCCACAAGCAGATTACCTAGGTCTAAGCGTACCTGATCAGGATTTGAATTGGAATGAAGAAAGAGGCCATTATGACTTTGGGGCTATTGATTGGGATGAATTCTGGCGTGTTGTAAAGGGCGGAGGCCCTGCTAGTAGAGACCGAATCAAAGCTAGAAAAAAAGCATATGATGAAGGAGCTTGGGTACGTGAAGCTGCTATGGCTCACGCAGAGAAAAAGAGACAAAGAAGAGCAAATCAGGCCAAGACAGCCTAAGTCTAAGACATATCAGAGCCATGAGGGGAATTAACTTTGGGGTACAACAATCGTTCACTTCTGCTTTCCTCACTCAATAGAAGACCCGGATATTCCCCGCATGGCTCATTTTTATACAAACCATTATGAGCAATAAGCAAAACTGGCCTCTTTTTGAGGTTTTCATACGAAGTAAGAATGGTCTCCATCATCGTCATGTAGGCTCTCTACATGCGACTGACGAAGAAATGGCCCTTGAAAATGCCCGTGATGTGTATACACGCCGTAGCGAAGGAGTAAGCATCTGGGTAGTCGAATCCAAGAATATTTACGCATCAAATCCAGAAGAAGCAGGGGAGTTATTTGAGCCTGCCAAGGACAAGGTATATCGCCATCCCACCTTCTACGATTTGCCTGACGAGATCAAACACATGTAATCCTCTGCTTATTCTCAAACATTGACGATGAAGAATCAATCATTATTTGACTACCTCCTTCACTTGGGCGATAACTCGCTGATTCTGGGGCACAGACTTTCTGAGTGGTGTGGGCACGGACCCATTTTGGAGGTAGATATGGCACTTACCAATATCTCGCTTGATTTGATCGGGCAGACCCGAAACTACTTCCAATACGCAGCTGAGATCGAAGGCAAAGGGAGATCGGAAGATGAATTGGCTTTTCTTAGAGTAGACAGACAATACAAAAACGTTCTCCTTGTTGAAAGACCCAATGGAAACTTCGCTGAGACCATTGCTCGGCAGTTTTACTTTGATTCCTTCCACAAGCCATTTTTGGAGAAACTACAAGCATCCCAGGACGAGCAAATCGCAGCAATCGCAGCAAAATCTTTAAAAGAGGTTACCTACCATCTTCGATTTAGCACAGATTGGGTCGTGCGATTAGGAGACGGTACCGAAGAAAGCCGAGAAAAAATGCAAGATGCGGTGGAGGAATTCTGGACATACACAGCAGATCTTTTCAAAGCGACTGACCTAGAAAGAGAAATGGTGAAGGAAGGAATTGCCGTAGACGTAGAACAAATGAAAGTTCCTTTTATGGAGCATGTTGAGGATACCTTCGCAAGAGCGAATTTGAAGCTACCTGACTTCGAGCCTATGCAGGTCGGGGGGAAAGAAGGCTTACATTCTGAACACTTGGGTCATTTATTGGCTGAATTGCAGTATATGCAAAGAGCCTATCCAAATATGCAGTGGTAACTGAATCTGAAGATGAGCATGGTCGAAACCAATCATAAACTTTGGGAAATTGTAGGCAGGGTGAAAGATCCTGAAGTACCTGTATTGACAGTACTGGACTTAGGGGTGGTTAGAAATATCGAACAAAGTGAAGAGGGAATTATTGTTACCATCACCCCTACTTACACAGGTTGTCCAGCCATGGACCTAATCGGCAATAACATCAGGAAAGTGCTGAATCAGGAAGGCTATGAAAATGTGAAAATCAAGCTGGTGCTTTCCCCAGCATGGACAACGGATTGGCTTAGCGAAGAGGGAAAAAAGAAATTACAATCCTATGGCATTGCCCCACCGGTTGGCTCTACAACAGACAAACGAGTATTGCTTGGGGAATTTGATGAAGTTACCTGTCCTTATTGCCATTCCCAGAATACAAAAATGATCAGTCAATTTGGTTCCACAGCCTGCAAAAGCCTTTTTAAGTGCAATGACTGCTTGGAGCCCTTCGACTATTTTAAATGCCATTAACCGAAAAACCTATCTAGGCGCATGGAAACACCATCTCCCATGGACAATGTCCAGCATATGATGAAAGAGGACTACTTTAGTCAATGGCTGGGGATTGAAGTGCTGGAGGTGAAAGCAGGAAGTTGTAAGCTGGCAATGACGGTACGAAGGGAAATGCTCAATGGCTTCGGAATCCTCCATGGAGGAGTCTCCTTTTCCTTGGCTGATAGCGCCTTTGCTTTTGCCTCTAATTCACATGGAAGATTGAGTGTCGCCCTCAACAATTCAATTACTTATCCTAAGGCTGCCAAAGAGGGTGATACTATCTATGCAGAAGCCATCGAATTGACTCTTGGCTACAAGACAGCCACTTACGATGTCGTCATTCGAAACCAGCAGGATGAAGAAATTGCCTTGTTCAGAGGGGTCGTTTACCGAACATCCAAAACTGTTATTCCAGAAAGCACAGCTTGATTGCTACATAAATCAATTTGCCCATTTGTAAATCAAACCAACAATGGCTCAAAAACTCGCAAACTACATACTTGGGGACTGGCACGACTTCCAGGGAGAAGGTATTCCGCAATACCATGCCGTAACCGGAGAAGTCCTTTACACCGTAAATGGAGAAGGCCTTAATTATGGGGAAATCTTGCATTATGCGAGAACCAAAGGGAATCCTTCACTTCGAAACATGACTTTCCAGGAGCGGGGACTCATGATCAAAGCCCTTGCCCTCTTTCTTTACGAAAGGAGAAAGAGCTATTACCCCATTTCCTATTTGACAGGAGCTACCAAAGGCGATAGCTGGATTGATATAGATGGAGGAATAGGAAACCTCTTCGCCTATGCAAGCTTAAGGAAACAATTCCCGGACGAGACTTATGTAGTTGACGGAGAAGCAGCTAGTCTCTCGAAAGAGGGAACTTTTATCGGGCATCATATTATGGTGCCTAAGAGAGGAGTTGCAGTCCATATCAACGCCTTCAATTTTCCTATTTGGGGGATGTTGGAAAAGTGCGCCGTTAACTGGTTGGCTGGTATGCCTGCGGTTGTGAAGGCCGCTGAACAAACTTCTTTCCTGACTCAGGTCATGGTAAAGGACATTATTGAATCGGGTATTCTTCCTAATGGAGCTTTGCAGTTAGTGTGTGGAACGGGAATTGGTATCCTCGACCCACTTGAGATGCAGGATGTAGTAACCTTTACTGGTTCTGCCTCAACTGGAAAAAAACTCAAGATTCATCCAAGAATCATTCAAGAGTCTATCCCATTTACCATGGAGGCGGATTCATTAAATGCCGCTGTTTTGGGGGAAGACGCAGTTCCTGGAACGGATGAGTTTGATCTCTTTATCAAGGAAGTCAGAAGGGAGATGACGGTTAAATGTGGGCAGAAATGTACGGCTATTCGTAGAATCATCGTTCCTGAAAACTTAGTTGGGGAGGTTCAAACTGCACTCACAAGCCAGTTAGAAAGAATTACAATTGGTTCTCCCTTTGAGGAGACCGTAAGGATGGGTGCTTTGATCAACCGTCCACAAATGGAAGAGGTTAAGAAGCAGGTTGGAGAGCTCCTTACAGAAAACCAGCTTGTTTATGGTGAGCTAAATGGATCCGGTGAAGCCATAGGAGGAAATTGGAATGCTGGGGCATTCATGACCCCTATTCTTATGCTAAATGATGATCCATTCAATAAGCAGAAGGCTCATACTGTGGAGGCTTTTGGGCCAATCAGTACGATTCTTCCCTATAAATCCATGGATGAAGCCATTCAATTGGCTCAAATGGGCAAGGGCTCTCTCGTTTCAACCATTGCATCCAACGATGATGATCACGCAAGAGACTTTGTGTTAGGAGCTGCAACCCATCACGGAAGGATTTTGGTGTTGAATAGAGAGTCGGCCAAAGAAAGTACTGGGCATGGATCTCCTATGCCTATGTTGACACACGGTGGACCAGGCCGAGCAGGTGGAGGGGAAGAAATGGGAGGTGTAAGAGGGGTAAGCCACTACATGCAAAGATGCGCCATTCAGGGAACACCAACTACGATTACCGCAGTTACCAATGTCTATCAGCAGGGAGGGAAATTCAAGGATACCAGAATTCATCCCTTCCAGAAGCATTTTGAGGAACTAAGCGTAGGGGAGACAATTATCACTGCTAAGCATACTGTAACCGAAACAGACATTGTCAACTTCGCCAATGTATCTGGCGATAATTTTTATGCGCACATGGACGAAACCTCCCTTGATGGAACCATTTTCGAAGGAAGGGTAGCACATGGGTACTTTGTCCTTTCTAAGGCAGCAGGTTTGTTTGTGGATGCAAAGAAGGGCCCCGTTCTATTGAATTATGGATTGGAGGAATGCCGATTTGTAAAGCCCGTTTATCCTGGGATGACCATTGGAGTGAAGTTTACGGTGAAGGAAAAAGTCAATCAGGAGAAAAAAAGCGAGGATGATATCGCCAAAGGAATTGTTAAGTTTCTGGTGGATGTATATGATGAAACAGGTGAGACTGTTGCTATTGCTACTATCCTTACCATGGTGAAAAAACTAGATCAATCTTCTTAAGTACTTGAAAATTTATCTTCATGAATCCGATTACTACTGCCGGAAAGGTGGATTTACATATTCAGGATGGGATCGCCACCATTACTTTCTTCCATCCAAGTCATAACTCTTTGCCAGGAAAAATCCTTGGCTTGCTGGCCCAAACCATCAAAGAGGCTGGTGAGAATGCCGAGGTAAAGGTTATCATTCTCAAAAGTGAAGGAGACCGAACATTTTGCGCGGGTGCTTCATTTGATGAGTTAATTGCCATCTCAGACCTTGAGCAGGGGAAGGAATTCTTTATGGGCTTTGCCAATGTAATCAATGCCTGTAGAAAATGTCCCAAACTGATCATTGGTCGTGTACAAGGGAAGGCCGTAGGGGGTGGAGTAGGGGTAGCAGCAGCTACAGACTATTGTATGGCTACCAAATACGCTGCTGTTAAGTTAAGTGAATTGGCAGTTGGTATTGGTCCTTTTGTCGTTGGGCCCGCTGTAGAAAGGAAAATAGGCGTTTCGGCGATGTCTCAACTCGCGATAAATGCCACCGAGTGGAAAGATGCTCATTGGGCACAAAACAAAGGCTTGTACACTGAGGTATTTGAGGATGCCACCCTAATGGATGAGGCTATTTCAGCCTTGGCAAATAAGTTAGCCTCCTCCAATCCAGATGCCATGAAAGGCTTGAAAAAGATATGTTGGGAAGGCTGTGAGCATTGGGATGATTTGCTGGCGGAAAGAGCTGCGATGAGTGGTGAATTGGTTCTCTCTCCATATGCCAAAAATGCTATCAATGCCTTCAAGAAAAAATAATCACCTACAAATTTGATGGTTACTCAAGGGATGGGGCTTGCTTCATCCCTCTTTTTTGTTTTCTCTTCTTTTGGCCTATTAGATGTGTAGGAAATGTCCTACATTTAGATCCCCGAAACCCATTTTTGTGAGAAGGTAAATCATCGGCGGCCTAAATGGATCTTGAGACTCTTTCAGACTGGATTAAAAAGTATGCTTGGCAACTCGCTTTTGCTGGGATGCTGTTGATTTATTTCAACAACCTACGATTGGATGTCATGGAAGTGGATGCAGCTCAGTATGCATCCATTGCTCGAGAAATGGCTGAAAACCAATCTTACCTTCAAGTATACCACAGAGGGGATGATTACCTGGACAAACCACCTTTGCTATTCTGGATCACATCGGTATCCATGCAGCTTCTAGGTGTCAATAATGTGGCTTTTAAACTCCCTATTGTCCTCATTATCTTGCTGGGATTGTGGGGTACCTATCGCTTTACGAAGGATTGGTATGGAGAAAAGACAGCCAAGTTGGCTGCGCTTATGTTAGGCTATACACAGGCCTTATTTTTGATTACCAATGATATCCGAACCGATGGGATGTTGATGTCATGGACCATTCTCGCTTGTTGGCAACTGTCGAGTTTTATCAGAACAAACTCCTTTAAACATCTGATATGGGGTTCTATTTGTGTGGGCTTAGCCATGCTGACCAAAGGACCATTGGGCATGGTTATTCCAGCTACCGCTTTCTTTTCTGAATTTGCCATCAAACGGCAATGGAAAAATATAGTCAGATGGGAATGGTTAATAGGCTTACTGGTAATTTTGATCGTGCTCGCGCCCATGTGCTGGGGCTTGTATCAGCAATTTGACCTTCATCCAGAAAAGGAGGTATATGGCTTAAAGGGACCTTCTGGAATCAAGTTTTTCTTCTGGACTCAGAGTTTTGGAAGAATAACTGGGGATATCTATTGGTCTAATGATGCGCCCTTTTACTATTTCTTTTTAACGATTTTATGGGATTTTACCCCTTGGCTAATTGTCCTTTTTCCAGCCCTTTTTGTAGCCATTCGATCCCTCATTGTTTCAAAGTTTAACGCAGAACCTAATAGAGAGTATATAAGTCTTGGAGGCTTTGTGTGGGTCCTTACTTTTTTGTCCTTGTCGAACTATAAATTGCCACACTATATTTTTCCTTTATTTCCTTTTGCGGCGATTCTCTCAGCTAGATACTTGGTGGAAGCAAAGGATGATTTGCAAAAGAAACTCGCTCGATGGCAATTCTTGTTGTTGCACATTTTCTTTATTGCCATAGGTACATACTTTTACTTCTGTTTTTCTCCCCCTCCTTTCCTTGACGCAGTTGTCATGTTAGGGGGAATGGCCTTGTATTGGACGGTTTACAGGTATGCCTCAAATGACTTCAATCGTTTAGTTTTTACCACGGTTGTAGCGGGATTCTGCCTGAATCTGGTGATTAGCTTCCACTTTTACCCCAATATCCTTCCTTATCAATCCAGTGCTATGGTAGGAAGAAAGGTAAAGGAGGCGGGAAAGGAATGGGATGAATTCGTCGCTTACCGAACCCAAGCACATTCATTAGACTTTTATAGCCAACGAACCAATTATTACCGCTTCGCTCACTCGGTCGTGGAGGTTAAAAAGGGGACATGGGTATATACCGATCAGGAAGGCAAAGACGAATTAAATAAGCTCGATTCTGAAGCCTTTAGGGTGCTGGAAGTCTACGATTACTACAGGGTTAGCAATGTGTCCATCTCTTTTTTATGGAGAAAAGAGAGGCCCAATGTGTTGAAAAAACGGTACCTATTAGAGAGAAAATAGGGTTCTACTCATCATCTCTACTCAATACCTGCTTTTTGGCTACAAGGTCTTTTTTCAGGGTATGGATACTTCCTCCAGTTTGCTTGGCTATTTTCAGGTAATGGGGATGGATCTTACCATAGACATCGCAGAGGATAATATGTACGGGCACATCAATTTTCTCAAGCAATTTAATGTCTCGAACATCACTTTTGTTATCAGCGATTAGGATGACCTCATCATAGCCTTCAAGGTACTGTATCCCAGTGAGCAAGGCTTCTAGGTCATTTTCTTCTCTATCCCCACCATTTCCCTTCTTCATCACATACTGCATGGTATTGATCAATTCCTCTAACTCACCCGACTTGGCTTGATAAACACCACCTGTTTTACCGATGGCCTTTTGCCATGCCTTTTTCTTATTGCCATCGTTGAAGAAAACAAAGTGCTTGACTTCGGAGTGATTAGCCACCATATTAAGCTTGTGCCAAAGGACCAACTGCGCTCCATATTTATACATGCTACCCGTCCAATCCATAACTACCAGCATATTTCCCCAATCAGGGTGACGTTCCATTACCTTGTAAACGGTAGAGTCTTTGATGGTAGCTTTCCCACTAATCAGCGCTTTTAACTCAGAAGGGGTGCGTACCTCATTGACGATTTTGACATTCTTAGGACGGTATTTGATCACAAAACCATGGAAGTAGTCTTTGGCAGTTTCCTCATCCTGGGGTTCTGTCTGCAGAATCATATTCCATTTGATGGAAGTGGAATTCAGACTTGAATCAATCTGGAATAGCGCCTCCATCCGGTTGTTGAGCAACTCGTAATAATTAGTTCGCCACTGCTGAATATTCTTAGGGTAAAGGGTGAAGACAAGATCGATCTCAAAAGCAACTACTTGGTCTTTCCTTTTTAGCCAGTCTTCAATGTTGAAAATCTCATCTTCTGCATAAGCCATATCCAGAATCACCTGCGGCGTCATCTGAGGAAAGGCATATTCGTGAACTTCGATTTTTCTAAAGGCGAGATTTCTATAAAGAAACCTATCGTCATCATCATCGGCAAATGATGGAACGACAAATAGAACTATCAAAATGGTGAATATGGCAGAATACTTCATGGCCAGGTTGTTTGCTTAGTTCAGTGGATAGTCTTACATCGATCAGTTTGGCTATTAGGTGATTAGGGCTGCGTACTTAACATGGGGCGTATAAAGATTAAGCTTACGAAAAATTCAATCTTTAAATATTAAGATATGAAAATACTGCTTCAACTTCAACTGTACTTATCTGAGTGGTTTATATTATTTACCATTCGGATATTTTATCGAAAATTATCTCTTTGATATTGGATAATTCGATTTGGTGTTGGTGCTTTTTACGATTATACCAAGCAGAATTTTTATCCTCTAACGCTACAAATCTGTCATTGACTTCCTTACACAAACCATAATACGTTTGCCCCTTCCAGGTTACACATTGAATATCCTGTTGGGTAAACTTATCCTTATTTTCCAGAATTTGATGGTGGAGGAAGCGCATTGACCTTTTGCCCATAAACGACTGATTCTAGTAAAATATCTATCTCTTAAACAACTGGACGCATGAAATGCCTAAAACGTTGGTAGGCTCAGGGGGAACTTTTATCAATAGATTGGATTTCTTTTGTCAGAAGCCATTTATAGGTCTCCTAACTGGGGTCTAACAATGATATCTTCTACCACCGATCTAGGTGATAAGATGACCGAAGTATGTACCAGTTTAGCTATATCCTCGGCAGGCATGAGGCGGTTTTCATCGATTTCTGCTCCTTCCCAAGAAGCGGTATAGGTCGCACCAGGCATGATACTGACCACCCTGATACCATGCGGTTTCATCTCAGCTCTAAGATTTTTGGAAAAGCCGAGCATGGCATACTTGGAAATGGAATAAGATCCCCCATTAGCATATGCCATAAAACTGGCGATACTAGCCACATTGATAATGGTTCCTTGTTTGCGTTCCATCATGGCTGGTAACACTCCCTTGGTAAGGTAGTAGGCTGAGTCCATGTTCGTTCGCATCATGAATTCGTAGACTTCATCCTCCTCAGAATGAATAGATCCAGGCTGGAAGCTTCCGGCATTATTGACCAAAACATCCAAGCCTCCATAGGTATCTACCAATTTGGCCGCTAAGGCTTTGATCTCACCCTTCTTGCTGACATCACAGAGATAGGTGTCTATATCAGGTATGAGTTGCCTTGTTTGTTCTAGTCCTTGTGGATTGCGGGCACAGATGGCTACCTTCCATGCATCATCTGCGAATATTTTGGCAATGGCCAAACCAATTCCTTTGGAGCCACCGCTAATGAAGATTGTTTTTTGTGTCATTGAAATGAATCGAATCTTTACAAAACCTGCTCAACTTACCAGATTTGAGGGGATAAGTTGGCAGTATGAAAAAAATCCTATGTGAAATTCTCAAGTTTGAACACAATAAATTTGTCTGTCCTCTTAATTGGTGAATCTGGATTTATTTAGCATTTTCGCATCTAACTGATTTTTCAGCTTCATGGAAAGACTCTTATTCCATATTGGACGTTTTGTGATGATGCTAGGGGGGATGTTCCGTGCAATGGAAAAGCCTATTGTATATTACCGTCTCACCTTAGCCGAGGCTGTTTCCATGATTGGAGGTTCCATGTTGATTTTGACAGTTATTTCCTTTTTCGTCGGGGCAGTAACAACCGTTCAGACAGCCTATCAGTTGACCTCTAGCCTTGTTTCCAACTCTATCATCGGAACGATTGTATCTACCACCGCTATCCTTGAGCTTTCGCCAGGGATTGTCAACCTTGTTATTGCTGGGCGAATTGGTTCCCAAATTGCCTCTGAGGTGGGTACGATGCGCGTTACAGAACAGATCGATGCACTAGAAGTGATGGGAGTTAATTCAAAGGCCTACCTTGTGCTTCCCAAAATATTTGCTGGCTTAATTGCCCTTCCTGTTTTGACCACGATTTCCTGTTTCTTGGCACATGCCGGAGGGATCATGGCTGGTCATCTTTCAGGAGAGGTAACATCTACAGAGTTTATCCTTGGGATGCGTGCGTACTACAATCCTTATCAGGTCGTTGTGATGTATGTGAAGGCAGCAACTTTTGGGTTTATCATTGCCACAGTCTCATCATATCAGGGGTACTTTACCAAAGGAGGGGCATTGGATGTAGGGGCATCCTCTACACGTGCGGTTGTATACAGTTGTTTGGTAATTACCTTGTTTGACTATCTGATTGCCATGCTCATGCTGTAGGCTTAAGCTGATCATGAGCTGACCAAATATTTAGAGAATTACAACGAATCATCAAATAGACCCGTCAAAAACCCATTCTTGCTACTTTAATCACCAGCTTATTTTTACTTTTAGGATAATAGGTAACTTCCTGAGAGTATACCGTTTTGCTGCTAGACAGAAAGTTCTTCTTTCCCGATATCTTTGATCAACATTACCCAAAAATTACCCACATGACAACTATGAAGCGTGGACCCATAGCGTACATTGTCGGGGCTGGATTGGCCCTTGGCGTCATGCTCGCAGTTTGGTTCGCCAGTACCCCCAAAGACAGCCGTGCATATACTGAGTATAATGCATCATTTGACAAATTCATTTCTGCCTACACCGTAGGAGAAATCAGCCGTACCTCCCCTATTGTAATAAGATTCGCTGAAAATAGAGTTTCAGCCGAGGAGGTCGATCAGGTCCTTCCTTCATCTCCTTTTACCTTCAGCCCGTCAATTGAAGGAACGGCCAAGTGGATTGATCAGCGAACATTGGCCTTTGTTCCCTCACAAGAACTGCCTTCCGCTTCCACCTTCCTCGCAGACTTGGATATGGGAGAAGCTTATGATGAAATTGAAAAGGAGAACAAGACCTTTAAATTTCAATTCTTGACGAGACCTCAGGACTTTAAGGTCGAGCTAACCAGAAATTCTATTTACGGTGACCAAGAAAATCAATGGCAAAAGGTAGAAGGCGTAGTCAAAACCGTTGATTTTGAGAAAAACGAATACATTGAGAAAGTTTTTGCCGCCAAATACGAAAAGAAAGACGTCAAACTAAGCTGGAAGCATGACGAAAAGACCAACACACATACTTTTACCATTGATAGTCTCCTAAGGAAAAAGGAGAATGCTCAGTTGAAATTAGCTTGGAATGGCAAGAGTGTGGGCCTGCCTCAGAAAGGTTTCAAGGACATTGAGATTCCAGCTAAGAGTGTATTCAGACATTTACATACCTACGCATATGCCGATCCCAATCCTTTTGTAGTTCTTGAATTTACAGACGAACTCAATCCTAATCAGGATTTGACGGGATTGATTACGATACCAGGGACCAAGGTCAAATTCACCATTGAGGACAACAGGATTAAAGTTTACCCATCCAAGCGTATTGCTGGTACAACGACAATTAACATTGAATCGGGTATCAAAAGCGTGGAGGGAGAAGTCATGGTGCAAAAGCAAAACGAAAGCATCACCTTCTCCAAAACCAAGCCTGAAATCAAATTGGTAGGGAAAGGAGTCATCATGCCAAGGGGAAATACGCTCCCATTTATATTCCAATCCATTGGCTTGAATGCAGTGGATGTACGAGTTATCAAGGTATATGAAAAAAATATTCCGCAGTTCTTCCAGGTAAATCGTATTGAACAATCCTCCGAGTTGAAGCGAGTGGGGCAGGTTATCGTCAACAAAAAGATTGAGCTAGACAAAGAGGGAAAACTAGACCTAGATCAGTGGAACAGACACTCATTGGACTTAGCTAGCATGATTAAGAATGAGCCTGGCGCTATTTATGAAGTAGCCTTAGGCTTTAGGAAATCATATACTACTTACACATGTACCTCGTATGAGACCGAAGACAAAGACATGTTAAGTGTGGGTACTAGCTGGCGATCCTTTGAAAATCAGTACGAATCCAGTTATTGGGATTATTATTACTACGACTATGATGATTACAAAGACCCTTGTAAAGGAGCATATTACAGTCGTAATAAGATCAAAAAGAGAAATGTCCTAGCATCAGACCTTGGACTAATTGCCAAAAGAGGGGCAAAAGATATTCAGTTTGTAACCACCAACCTTCACTCCGCCAAGCCAGAGGAAAACGTTACTCTGGAGGTATACGATTATCAACAGCAGTTGCTAACTAGCCTTAAAACAGACGATTCGGGCTTAGCTGTGATGAAAGACTATGACTTTCCTCCCTTCTTATTGGTTGCCAAAAAAGGAGACCAGAGAGGTTACCTAAGGTTGGATGACGGTTCATCGCTCAGCATGAGTCGTTTCGATACCAAAGGTAAGACCTATTATAAGGGGGTTAAAGGCTATTTATACGGCGAAAGAGGTGTTTGGAGACCGGGTGACCCTATGTATTTGACCTTCATGCTGGAGGATAAGCAAGGCGTCTTGCCTGACAACCATCCAGTTAGCTTCGAATTGGTTAATCCTAAAGGTCAAGTTGTAGACAAGCGCACGATGACTGAGGGACTGAATGGCTTTTATGCCTTTGAAACCTCAACAGCCAGCGATGCGGTAACTGGAAACTATACAGGTCGCGTGAGGGTAGGAGGGGCCACCTTTTACAAAACGTTGAAGGTTGAAACCATCATGCCTAACCGCTTGAAGATTGAGCTTGATTTTGGTACGGAAAGGTTAGATCCTTCCAGCTTTGGCAAAACAGGTACCCTCAAGTCAAGATGGCTTCATGGCGCCATTGCCAAGAACCTCAAGGCGGATGTCAGAGTAAACCTAAGACCTATCACAACCACTTTTGATAAGTTCAAGGGATTCAACTTTGATGACAAGGCAGGAAGATTCGGTACACAGGAAATCACCCTGTTTAAGAATCGCTTAGATGAAAATGGGGTAGCCCAAGTGCCTACGAAAATCAAGGTAAACAAAACCGCTCCCGGCCGATTGAATGCCAATTTCAAAGTAAAAGTCTTTGAACCAGGTGGAGCCTTTAGTGTAGATCGTTTCGCGATTCCATACGATCCATATGACACCTATGTAGGAATCAAGGCACCTAAAGGAGATGCTCGTAGAAATATGCTCCTCACAGATCAGGATCACTCATTTGAGATTGTGTCTGTTGATCCAGATGGGAAATACAAAGACACCGAACTTGATGTTCGTGTATACAAGCTCAACTGGAAATGGTGGTGGGACAGATCGCAAGAAAACATCGGTATTTACAACGGTCGAGTTCGTCAGGAGGAAGTTGCCTCAGCGACCATAAATACCGTAAATGGTTCTGCTACCTACAAATTGAAAATTGATTACCCACAGTGGGGGAGATACTTGATTCGTGTTAAGGACAAGAAGGGGGGACACGCCACTGGATCAATTGTATATGTGGATTGGCCAGGATGGGCCGGACGTTCTACTGACAACAGACGTGATGGGGCACAAATGTTGACCTTCACAGCAGATAAGGAGAAATATGATGTAGGGGAAAATGTTACCCTGAATATCCCTTCCTCCTCTACGGCAAGAATGTTGGTTTCAATAGAGTCTGGCTCCAAGGTAATCGAGTCCTACTGGGTTGATGGGGAAGAAGGAACAACCAGGTTTACCTTTAAGGCTAAAAAGAGCATGGCACCAAACATCTATGCCAATGTGACCATGCTACAGCCTCACCAGCAGACTAAAAACGACCTGCCCATTAGGCTATATGGGGTCATACCTATCAAAGTTGAAAATCCAGAGACTCATTTGACCCCTCAGGTAAGAATGGCCTCCGAAATTCGTCCCAATTCTGACTTTAACATTCAAATCTCAGAAGCTGATGGCAAGCCTATGACCTACACAGTAGCTGTAGTTGATGAAGGATTGTTGGGAATTACTCGATTTCAAACGCCTGATCCTTGGAACAACTTTTACCAGCGAGAAGCACTGGATGTGAAAACCTGGGATATGTTTGATCAGGTCTTAGGTGCCTATGGAGGCGAAGTGAAGAGCCTACTGAATATTGGTGGGGGCGCAGGAGCAGATGAGAAGGATGCCAAAAAAGAGGATCGTTTCCGTCCTGTGGTAAGATTTATTGGACCCTTTACCCTAAAAGCTGGAGAAAAGGCCAATCATAAGATGAAAATGCCGAATTACGTCGGCGAAGTTCGAACCATGGTTATCGCGGGTGATCCAAAGGGAGCCTATGGAGCTGCTGAAGTATCCACTCCAGTTAGGCAGCCATTGATGGTATTGGGGACCTTACCAAGAGTACTTGGACCTGGAGAAAAAGTGCAGTTGCCTGTAACCGTCTTTACCATGAAAGACAACATCAAGAAGGTAAATGTAAAGATTGATGCAGGAAGCAAAATCCTGGTAAATGGAAGCGAAACCCAGTCTTTGAATTTCAGTCAGATGGGTGAAAAGACGACAGCTTTTGAAGCAGATGTCCTCAAGTCTATCGGTACTACTCACGTGAAGTTTACCGTATTCTCAGGTGGTGAAACGGCTGTTTATGAAACAGACATCGAAATCAGAAACCCAAATCCAAGAATTACGGATGTCTTTTCAGCCACTGTCAACAACAAAGCTAACTGGAAGCAAGAATATCGTCCCTTAGGAATGGCCGGAACCAATAATGGTTCTTTTGAGGTGAGTTATATGCCTCCTCTTAACCTGGGAGAAAGATTGAAATATCTGATTCGATATCCATATGGATGTGTTGAGCAAACTACTTCCTCCGTCTTTCCGCAATTGATGCTGGCTAAGTTGACCGACCTGTCGGAGGAGCAGAAAGAGAAGATCGACAAAAACGTAAAGGCTGGGATCAAACGATTGTATCACTTCCAAGTACCGAATGGAGGCTTGGCCTACTGGCCTGGGAACCAAAATACCAATGCTTGGGGGACCAATTATGCTTCCCATTTCTTGATTCAGGCACAAAATGAAGGATACACCCTTCCAGATAGATTCCTGAACGGTATATTGACCTATCAGCAAGAAGCTGCAAGAAATTGGTCCTTCCCAGGTAAAAGTGATTACAATTGGAGAAGAAGATCCGCAGCCAATACCCAAGGATACAGATTGTATACCCTGGCGCTGGCCGGTAAGGCCGAAATGGGGGCAATGAACCGTCTCCGTAAAATCAAAGATCTTCCTGTTGCTGCTCAATGGTATCTGGCTGGTGCGTACCACCTAGCAGGCCAAAGAGACCTCGCCAAAAAAGTAGCCAAGGATTTGACGACAGATGTGCCAGAGTACTACTCGATGTCCTACACCTACGGTTCTTCCGTAAGGGATAAGGCCGTTATTTTGCAAGTACTCAGCATCATGGACATGCGAGACAAGGCATCTGATGTCGCCCTTTACCTCTCAAACAGAATGTGTTCTCAAAGATGGTACAGTACACAGACTACGGCTTACACCCTTTTGGGAATGGCTGAATTTGCAGGCAAAGGGAAAACCAAGCGAAATGCGAAATTTCAATATCGCCTTAACAAACGCGATAGCTGGAAGACGATTAACATGACTGCACCTATCTGGCAAATGGATATGTCTGAGGTTGTCGCAGGCCAATTGGAATTCCGCAACCAGTCTGGGGGCCCACTCTATCCAAGATTGGTACTAGATGGTATTCCTATTGAAGGAGATAAAACTTCCGCTGAAAATGGCTTGAAGGTTAATGTGGAGTATCAGGCATTGGATGGAACCAAAATGGATCCTTTCAAAATCCAGCAAGGTACTGATTTCAGAGCCAAGGTTACCTTGACCAATACGGGGAATAAAAATTATAGAGAGATGGTATTGAACCAAATCTTCCCCTCTGGCTGGGAAATTCACAACAACCGTCTTGATGGTACCAAGGCCAAAGGTGATAAACCTACTTATCAGGATATCCGAGATGACAGAGTATATACCTTCTTTGATATCAATAGAGGGAAGTCTAAAACCTTTTATGTCATGCTTAATGCATCATACCTAGGAAAATACTGGCATCCTTCCGTTACTTCAGAAGCGATGTATGATAATACCATTGGCGGTAGAGTAGGGGGAGCTTGGGTAGAGGTCCTTCCGGCTGCTAACGGAAACTAAATCTCCCACTGAAGCGAGTTAACATTGAGCCATGAGTATGTTCTAGTTTATCTAGACATGCTTATGGCTCAATTATTTGTGAGGAAGATGAACCCATCTACTAGATATGGCTAACAATCAGATTGTAGTCCTCTTTGGGGTAACTCATATGATACATCACTTTGGGATGATGAGATCATCACGGATGAAAGTGCGACTGAGAATAGGATTTTGTAGAGTAGATGCTTGATTGGGCTCACCATCATTCTTTCCTGTCTAATGATTGCTAGGAAGAAATTATAGGAATATATTAATCTAAGGGAGGCAAAATATTTGGTGCCCATATTTTTTTACCAAATGCGATTTTTACGCCAATACACTAAATTTTCTTACCCTTGCTACTAGGTATTCTTGCATAATTTGTCAGGAGAGAAAAAAAATATGTTTCTTTCGGTAAGGAATTCAGCGTTTCAGACCATTCATATACAATACAAAGCTTACACACTCCATTTGATGATTTTTGCGGCATTCGTTGAATGTTTTAAAAAATTGTTGGAACAAGCTTATATTTATAAAAGTTAACACGCTGCTTCATTCTTTAAACCTAGACCCGATGCGAACCCTGACTTCTTTTATCATCATAGGTATGTGGCTGATTGTCAGTACCGACCTTTACGCCCAATGTCGTGGAAATTGTAAGAATGGCAAAGGCCTTTACAAGTATAAAAACGGTGATGTCTACAAGGGCGAATGGAAAAACAGCAAGAGAAATGGAATCGGAACTTATGAACTCTCCAATGGGGATAAGTATTCTGGTGAATGGAAAGATAACCTCAAGGAGGGCCAGGGTATATATACCTATGCTAAAGGAGATGTCTACGACGGCAACTGGAAATCCGACCAAATGCATGGACAAGGCACCTTTACCTACATCGCGGGTGAAAAATATGTAGGAGAATTTGTAGCAGGAAAATACCAAGGCAAAGGAGAATATACATATTCCGACAAGAGCGTATTCAAAGGAAACTTTTCCAACAATGAGCCATCGGGTGAAGGAGTATTAACCTATGAAAACGGGACCCAACTCAAGGGAAAATGGGAAGGAACTACCTTTTTAGGCCAAGCTACCTACAACTATTCCAATGGGGATGTCTATGTAGGAGAGTATGCAAACAACAAGCGAAATGGCCAGGGTACGTTAACAACCGCTTCTGGAATTGTCTATGAAGGTGCTTGGAAAAATGGTCGTAAACAGGGCTTTGGAAAGATCACCTATACCAATGGAATCACCTATGAGGGGAATTGGGAAAATGGCCGCATGGAAGGAAAAGGAACCCTTACTTCGCCCTCCGGGACAGTTTATGTAGGAGAATTGAAAAATGGTAAATACCACGGTCAGGGTAAATTGACCTATGGGAATGGAGACTACTACCAAGGAGGCTGGTACTTTGGTAAAAAGAAAGGCCAGGGATCTTATGTCTTTTTTGCTGGAGGGAAGTACGAAGGAGAATGGAATTTTGACAAAAGACATGGTCAAGGAGTCTACGAATTTCCCAACGGAGATGTCTATGTAGGAGAATGGCAATATGGAAAAATGCAGGGGCAGGGAAAACTAACCAAGGCTAACGGGACAGTAATGGAAGGTCTATTCCAGCAAGGTAAGCACCTTGGCAATTCGAGAGGAAACAAAAAATAGAGCTGATCATAATAGTTGAAAGAGCCTGGTACTTCGGTATCAGGCTCATTTCTTTGCTAAAAGCCTAGTTATCCACATCTTTGGGAAGAAAAGTGTTATTCCGACAAGTGAAAAATTGTCATCTTGTTGATTATTCTCAATCATTTTTTGATCCTCAGGAAATATTTTCCGTTTGATCAAGTATTATAGAGTAGGCCAACTCTGAGAAACCAAATAAGCATGCGAAAATATCTCATCCTTCTTCTGGCGTGTACGATGATGACTTCTTTGTCATCCCTTGCGCAATCCAAGCCTGATCGAATCATTCTCATTGATGGAACCTCCCAAAAGGTTGTTATCAAAGGAGAGAATAGAGATCGTCAAAAGATTCAATACTACTTTTGGGAAAGTGATCCGGGTAACATGCGTTCTGTTTACTACCGAGATATTCATAAAATTCTGTATAGTTATGGAGCCGTGCGGGAGTTCAATCCCCTAGATGAAGAGGCATCCGTAGCAGATGATATTTTTGGTGATTTTGAAAACGAGGAGTCCTACATCGTTCCTGACATCGACAATAATATGCTGGTTGCAGTAGATGAGACCCAAGCTACCCTACTAGATTTCTCTTGGACAAAGGATAGACTGAAAATACTTAGACCAGATCACTACGTTAGGAGAAGAAGGAGAAGATCTCGTTATAGCAGTAGCCCCAGAATTCGCCAATGGGAAGAAGTTGAGATGGATTATGTGAAGGGTGTAGTTGTTCCCGGACAAATCATGCTAGCTCCCACCACGGATGTAGAAGGCACGCTGAATGACTCTACGGGATGGATACAGCTCCTCAACGGCCTCCGATATGCTGCCAATTCAATCGAAGTTCGAGATGATAAGGTCAACTTTGTGGAATACTATACCCGCAAGGTATTTGAGTGGAATATTGTTGATGTAACCTCCCTTATTTGGGAAGGAGGTGAATCTGGCCTTGAGTTTATTGGGGATGGAGATGAATTTTCTCCGGGTTCTATTTTCGATGATGAGGATGTAGACATAGGCTTTGAAGATGACCCAGGTTCAAGAGGGGATGAGGAAGATACTATTTCAGATATCTTGAGTGATTCCAATACTCCAGAGAATGACAAGCAGAGTTCGGCGAAGTTTAAGTCTACCAATGGAAAGCCTTCCTTCCTCCCTCCGGCTTCATGGCCGTTGAAAGAGGCGAGTACTCAACTTAGCATGCGTGTCAATTCTAGTTTGATTCCGTCGCAAAGCACTTATTCCCTTTTCCCAAGAGGAAAGAGAGCGACTACCCTGGGTGATGTTAAGAAAAGGTTAGACGATATCATTCAGGAGAATGACTACATCGATTGTAGGTATTACGCTATTCCTGGAGGCTTCCTTATGATGACACCTATTGAAAAATTCCTCAAAGACGGTTCTCGTCCCACTTGGTATGAGCGTAATGACGTGCAAGGTGAATTTCCTTTGAATGCCAAATTTCCAGAAATGGTGGAAAAACTGGCCTTGAACGATCCTTCCAATTACAGGATGTTGGTCTTCGTTGTGACGGATCAAGAAAAGGTATACGGTGAAGCTCAAATGCATATGGAAGGACAAAAAGACCTACCCGCTTCCTCTAAACTCACCAAGGTCAACAAGAACCATAAGGTAACCTTCATGGTTTACGAGTGGTCACAGCTTACACGAGGCAAAAGCGGAAGCTACAATCCAAGAGGAAGGCATCAACTAGCTGGCTTTACTCACTTAGACAAATCAGGTCTTTGGGAATTGATTCAAAAATAGGCTCAGGCCCGAAGTTTCTTCAATAATTTTCCGCCTCGGTTTTTGAAGCCACTACTTCCCATAGGGAGGTGTTCTTCAATAACCATAGCTAACTCTGGCTTTAATTCTGGTATCTGATTGGCTATTTGGAACAATACAGTCATGGCATGTACCCGAATAGCGGCAGGTTTTTGTGGGTTTTGGAGAAGATTGAAACAATATTCATAAAGATCATCCCAGTATTTCTCTTCAATCTTGATCTCTGCTAAGAGAGCCAAAGTATTTCGCTGGACAGCATCATGATGATCTTGCTTCATCATGGCAATCATGTCAGTCCAATAGGGCTCCATGAGTTGTGGAATACCCTTTCCTAGGTCTCTGATGCACCATGCCGCTCGTTGGACAACAACAGGATTGTCGCCCATATAGGTGTTCATGAAATCCGCTAGTCGTTGCGGATCATCGCCTATATGAGCCACAATCTGATCTTTGGTTGATTTACTATGTGCATCAATCAGAAGCTTTTCATAATCCATATTGACCAGGCTATTTATATGCACGAAATTCAATATGAAAGTAGGAAAAATATGTTATTTACCTTCCAAAAATGCATGAATAGCTGCGAAATCCTCTCTTCCTAAGCCTTTCTCTTTTGCTTGCCCAAACAATTCTTTGGCTAGGTTTGCTAAATAAAGAGGTTGTCCTTGTTCGTATGCTGTCAGACTCGCCAAGTGAAGGTCCTTATGCATGAGTTCAAGGGGAAACTGTACTTCATAATCATTGGCTCGAATCATTTCCGCCTTGAACTTGGTGAAGGGGGCTGATACCACAAGATTGGGAAGGGTGTTGAGGAGAAATTCTTTATCCAAGCCCATCTTTTCTCCTAGTAACAGGGTCTCAGAAAAGATAATCATAGACTGAGCAAGCAAGGCATTAACCAGCATTTTAAAGGCCGCTCCTTTGCCTACCTCTCCAATGTGCATGACTTTTTTCCCCATGTACTTCATCAAACCTTCAGCCTTTTCTAGGTTCGTTGCCTCCCCACCTACAAAGAATACCAATTCCCCATTAGCGGCCTGAGGCTTTGTTCCGGCTACCGGAGCGTCCATATAAGCTATATCGAATGACTGGGCATGGGCATATGACTTCTCTACAAATGAAGGGTTTACTGTAGAGGAATCCATCCACAGAGCACCTTTCTTCATATTGGGAAGGCCCTGTGTAAGCATAACTGCTTCTACGGCCTCAGGATGGGATAGCATACTAATGACAATATCAGCTTCTTGAACTGCTTCTTCTATGGTGTCAGCCTTTTGAGCCCCAGCAGATGCCAGTTCATTCGCAGCTTCCTCAGAACGATTGTAAACGGTTAAGTCAACCCCATTTGAAAGTAGATTTTTAGCCATTCTACTTCCCATGATGCCTAATCCGATGAATGTTACTTTTGTCATGATCTTATTTTTTATCCAAAATTAGGAAGCTGTGTTTCCTTCAATATCGATTTTCGGTCAGGATAACGGATTTCAGGCAATACTTTTGGTTTTCACCTTTATCAAAATTTATTCTCCCAAATGGTGAGGGAGTTGTAAATTGCCCGTATGCTGATTATTCCAGACAAACTGATTTCTCAGGACATTAGCAGAGTATTTTACGCGAGTCCAGATGCAGTATTGATGAGAAAACGGCTCTTGAATTCTTTAGAGGGAAGAGAGAGCTACCTATCTATGCATGCCTTTTCCTTTGTGATGAAAGGGAAACAATTGATTCGCACCTATGAAGGAGAGAAGCTTGATATTCAACAAAATCAATTGGGATGTTTTAGAAAAGGCCTTTATACCATCAATGATCTGATCAGTCCTGGCGAGGGCTTCGAATCCTATTTACTTTTTCTGAGTGATGACTATCTGTCCAAGCTAGCAAGCGAAATGTCATGGAAACCAGATAAAAAGCGGATACTTATTCCAAACCTTCATATTCTTGCTCAACCTTCTTACACAAGGATTTTTTGGGAAGGAATGGAAGTATTAGATGAAGAAGGCCAACTTTCTTGGGAGATTATCCAGTTGAAAATTAGAGAGTTACTTGCGGTTTTGTCCGCAAAGGAAGGGAGCTTTGCAGACATTCTTCACTCTCTTGGGACAGCTGCTCCCAAAAGCCTAAAAGCATTCATGGAGGCAAACTTTGATAAGCCCCTAACGATAGAAGATTACGCCTTCCTAACGGGGAGAAGCGAATCCACTTTTAGAAGAGAGTTCAAGAGCAAATTTGCCATTACTCCTAGAAAGTGGATCATCCAGAAAAGGATGGAAAAGGCGAAGGACCTACTGCAAAAGACACAATTTGAGGTTGGGAGAGTAGCTATAGAGGTTGGATATGAGAATACTTCCCATTTTATCGTGGAGTTCAAAAAGCATTTTGGTTCCACTCCAAGTCAAATAGGACAGCAGGGACGTATGGCCATGTAAGTTCACACATTAACACTTTATGTCTAAGGAGAATGTCGTCATAATAGGTGGAGGCGCAGCAGGTTTCTTTACTGCTGCCAACCTAGCAGAGGAGGCCCCTGATAAACAAATTCTTATTCTGGAGCAATCACCTAATGTCCTTGGGAAGGTGAAAATATCAGGAGGAGGAAGGTGTAATGTTACCCACGCCGTCTTTGAGCCAAGAGAATTGGTAAAATCTTATCCAAGGGGAGGGAAGGCACTCATGGGCCCCTTTACTCGTTTTATGACAGGTGATACCATGGGTTGGTTTGAGGATAGAGGAGTTCCCCTGAAGATCGAAGGGGACGGTCGTGTATTTCCTACATCCGATCAATCTCAGTCTATCATCAATTGTTTGAGAAATAGCCTGAATGGAAAATCAGTTAGAATAGAGACCAAATCTCAAGTGGTTGGGATTGAACAGAATGGTGAGGGCTGGAATATTCAAACCAAGGAAAGACAAATCGAAGCATCGCAGTTGGTCATCGCTACTGGAGGAAGTAAGCAAATGTGGAAAATACTGGCAGGCTTAGGCCTAGACTTGATCTCCCCTTGCCCTTCCTTATTCACCTTTAACATCAAAGATACAAGGCTTCAGGGCCTGCAAGGGATTAGTTTCCCAGAGGTACAGATAAAAGTCAATGGGAGTTCTCTTTCCTCAAAGGGGCCGATGCTGATTACGCATTGGGGGCTAAGTGGGCCCGCTATCCTTAAGCTTTCCGCTTGGGGGGCTCGAGAACTATTCGACAAGAATTACGACTTTGGAATTAGGGTCAATTTCCTCGGAAAACAGAAATGGGGAGAAACGGAAAGCTTTCTTCTGGAAAAAAGAAAGGCTGAATCAGGAAAGTTTGTCTACAAACAAGGGATGTTCGGTCTTCCAGGAAGATTTTGGAGGTCTTTGTTAGAGGCGGCTCAAGTAGGAGAGGAAAAAAGATGGGGGGAAATGAGCAATAAGCAAATAGAGGCTTTGATCAGACAATTGATCCAGGCAGAATTCAAGGTGAATGGGAAAAGTACCTTCAAAGATGAATTTGTTACGGCGGGTGGAGTCAACCTCAAAGAAATTGATTTCAAAAGTATGCAAGCAAAACGCTTTCCCAACCTCTATTTTGCCGGAGAAGTATTGAACATTGATGCCGTAACGGGTGGATTTAATTTTCAGGCAGCTTGGACGACTGCCTGGATCGTAGCACAATCCCTCAAAAATTGACACGCTTGTTCATAAAAAATCGTATTCACACCCTGATATTCCACGCTTGTCCACCCAACCTTCACGCTTGCTCATTCCGTCTAGTTTATGAAGGCAGGCAATCCTACTTTTAGATTGTCTAAAGGCATGAGACGATGAAGAAAAGAAGAAACATCATTCTGGTTATTATTTCCCTCCTGTTTTTGGGAGTTACCCTATACTCTTTGATGAGTGGATGGGGAATGGAAGATGCGGCACAAGTAAGCAGCCCAGAACAACTACTCGAAAAAGCAGTTGGGATGATTCAACAAAATGTCTCAACACAAGTACTTCCTTAGGATCTATTCAACAAACAAGCATAACGAGTCCACCCCTTACAGGGTGGGCTTTTTTATTAAGCTTCTTTTGAATTCCTTTACTCCTTGTAGTTTACTGTGAGGAAGCCGAGTAAACGATCATTTCTATCAGTAGGCCCCCGAAAATAGACCATGATGGTATAGAAGTTTTCTGAAGGGGTATGCTGTCCTTCAAAGGCTGATTCGTCTACCATCCAATCATCGGGATATTTGACGACATACTGATAATCATAAATTCCTTGCTTTAAGAGAAATTCTCCCTCATACCTTCTAAGCTTCTTGTTATAGGTCATTTTGAATTCAGGCAAGAGGTTCCAATCCGTCATTTCTCCAAAAACATATACATCACCTCTTATCCTCTCGGAGGATTTGACATAAAAATGATTGGTAAAATAGTCTGCATTGATGGAGTCCCCCTGGTATTCCATGACGCTGATTCGGTAGCTTCCATTTCTGTCGCGTCGGTCTCCATAGGTATTTCTTTGCCTAGCCTCATCCGCATAATTAAAAAGATCCACCATGGTCTCTCGCCTTTCAATATCCTGAACATTCCTGCCCAATAGATCGTAGCTTTCACATTCATGGCGACGAAATTCATTCCCACCGTAGAAAAGTTCCATGAGGTTGACAAAGTATTCATACTTTTTTCCCATTTGGAACCTGGGTTGAGGATTTTCATAAGAGTTGTCCCATCGGAAGTTTTGAAGGACCTTGATATGTAAGTCTTTCAATGGATCAAATACAGGTAGGTTCCCGACATTGACCTCAAAAGAGAAGTTCTCCATCTGTTGCCGAATAGGTTCTGCTGAGAGTTGGTATTTCAGGTTGATACCGATGGATTGTTCCACGACTACAAACCTCCTTGTCAGGACGATATCATCTTGATTTCCATCACGATATACCTTTAGGAGGTAATTACCGCTTTGCTTGAATTTTTCTCCTTGATTGGGGAAGCTATACCAATAATGGAAATAGGGGACACGTGTGAGCCCTGATCGTTGAATCTCGGTGATTCTCTGGTTAAAGAATCCATCATAGAATTCCACGTTTAGTAAGCCTGAAGGCTCCCAATTTGCATTACAACTGATTACATCTACAAAAAAGTCTGAAGGGTTCGCACTTTCCTCAACGAGTTCATCAAATGTCAAGACCAAGTTCTGGTCTCTATTCAGATAAAGGACAGGATAGGACTCTTTTAGGCCGCGACGAAAAAGACTTACTGTTCGTATAGTGGTCTGGTAAGCCGTATCCTTGTAAACAATTTCTGGATAAATAGTGGATGGCACGAATTCATAGGCCCAAAGACTGGACAAAGAGATGAATCCAATCAGCATCAAGGAAATAATGTTTCTCATGTGTAGAACAACTTTCTGGAATACTTTAGTTGGTTAGTATTTCTACTTCTTCTAACGAAAACCAAGTAGATTCTGGTGGAAATCCGATATTTTTTCTGGAAACTCCCTTCAAAATAAGGCTTTTCCATTGCTGATCGGGTATAATTTTGGTTACCTCCTGGCCAGCCCTCAGTGCAAGTGGCAATTGAAAATCAGTTGGCGCATCTTTCCACCGGAAATAGTATCGCATTTTTCTTCGCTTGCCACTGATATGATATTGAAGAATGGGGAGAGGATTATCTCTCGAAATATAGCGTACTAACCACGCTTTATCCTTACCAAGAATTCTTCTAAAATCATCTTCAGCTGGAACAGGAGAGCTTGTCTGATTCAGGTAGCTAGACATGGTAGTATACCATAGTTCGGGCTTGGGATCAGATTTTATCAACCTATAGACTCTTCCTGCTGCGACAAATTGTGGGTCTTTTTGGCCACTCAAATAGGAATCAACGGTGCCTTTGTCAAACCACTTTTCGACCAAGGTCAATTCCATGATATAAGGAAACAGTTGTTTTAGCCATAAGCCAAGCGTGTCTCTTTGGGCTGGCTGGGTTTGAATCCATTGATTGGCTATATCCCTGACCAACAAAGGATCAAAACCAAAGGCGTTATTTTGTAATAGATTTTGCCCCTCATTGTAGACTAATGGTTGGAACCAAGTATACCCATTTCCCCATGAAGGATTAGGCCCTAGAACCTTTTCTAGTGTGAGAAATAGCCGTTTGACCTGAGCCAGGTGAGATAAAGCTTCAATCCGCCTTTCGGGTTGGATATAGTAGGTGAGAGAATGATTTCCCATATCGTTTTGGTAGAAATCTTGAAGGCTCTCAAACTTACCAGCATAAAGGCTTACCTTTTCAGGTATGATCTTTTCCTCAAAAAAGATTTCATACATTTTTCTGTTTCCATTGATAGGAAGGGTATCTCTAATGGTCCCTGAGGAAAAAATATGGATATTATCAGGAATGATCACTTTCAATCTCATGGAATCAGCAGGATCGTTCCCATGTTGTTTGCAAGGCCACCAGAAATAGGGGGGAATGTGTGCATCTGATAGGCCCAATTGAAATTGATTTCTTTGATTTCGTTGCCAAACAGGATATGGGCTGGTTCCCTTTAAGGCTCCGTAAAAGACAAGATCAATTTTTTGCCTTCTTCCAGACCTGAGTGTTTGAGGAAAATCAATACGAAGCAATTCCCCGAGAAATTCGTAATTCAAGGCTTGGCCTTTCCAGTAGAGCCTATGGATATTCAGGTCTGGTCCCATATCCAGCCAGATATGTTTAATGGGCTTATTGGCTTTAAAGAAGATTGTCTGAGTTCCGGCTATCCTGCTTTTTTCTTCGCTAAACTGAACTTCCAGATCGTAAAACAGGATATCATAGCTTTCGAATTGCTCGATCAGAAATGATGGCTGCCCACACAAAGTCAGACTAAAAAAAAGGGTACATATGAACGCCAGAAAGCGGAAATCTTTCTGTCCGCTGAAAAATCTGATCATGGAGTATTAGGTTTTTTGCAAGATATGAAGATTCTTGAAATGCAGAACGGTAGGACAAAGCTCATGAATGGAAACATTTGGCCCTTTAATTACTTGAAAAAACCCTTCATCTTCCCTTATTTTATGGATAATGAAAAAATGGCTCGGTATTGATCTATTTGCTAATCCGGAGGCGCTGTTCCTGCTGCTGATAATTCCGGCCTATCTTTTTTGGTATATACGATTCTATCAAAAGCAAAGGTTGTTTATTCGGCTTAGCTACGATCCGATGGCCATTGATAGGAAGAAGTACAATCTGTCTTTTTTGCGTTATATACCTAGGTTTTTGCAGCTAACGGCCCTGGCATTGCTAATCTTTGCAGTGGCCAGACCACAAAGCGCAGACGAAGTCGTGAATGAAAAAGTGGAGGGGATAGATATCATGCTTCTGTTGGATATAAGTGGAAGCATGGAATCAACGGATTATCCTCCCAATCGATTAGAAGTAGCCAAATCCAATGCCATCAGGTTTATCCAAGGAAGACAAAAGGATAAAATTGGGCTAGTGCTGTTCTCAAGTGAGGCACTCAGCCATTCACCTTTGACATTGGACTATAGTTTCTTAGAAAGGTTGATACAGCGCGTTCAATTTGGGATGCTTCCTCCTTCAGGAACAGCTCTTGGAGAGGCACTGGCGACAGGTATTAATAGAATGGAGCAAAGTGATAATGGCTCCAAGGTAATGATTATGCTAACTGATGGAGCTAACAATACGGGTAGACTGGATCCTTTAACTGCAGCTAAGCTCGCTGCCGAAAATAAAATTAAGACATATGTCATAGGGATGGGAAAGCGTGATTATTCCCGTGTATCAAATCGGGGAGAGCCCATACAGGATCTGGATGAAGAGACTCTTCAGAAGATTGCAAGTATTACGGGCGGAAATTTCTACAGAGCTTCTGATCCCAAAAGACTTCAGCAGATTTTTTCTGAAATTTCTCAGTTGGAAACCAGAAAAATCCAGAATATCTCCTACCGTCATGTACAGGATCGTTATCCAATTTTTGTCAAGTTGGGCATCATTCTCTTGGGACTTTCATTTTTGCTGATGCTTACCTTTGTCTACAATCCCTTGGAACAATAAGATGAAATGCTGAGGGTAGATACCGTTGATTGAAGAAAGAATTCTCTTGGTTTTGCCATTTGTTTCGAAAAAAAAAGTAAATACTTATGCAATTTATTTAGGTATATTTACTTTTTAAATTATCTATTCCTTGTTTTATTAAGGGAGTAAAATAAAAGGCAAGAATTAGGTTGCATGAAAACTATAGTAGGTATCGATACAAGCTATCTTGAAGAAATAGCAAACGGAGATGAAGAGTTTGTCTTAGAAATGATCAATCTTTTTGCTGAGCAGGCTCCCGTTGATATCGCTGGTCTTTCTAGTGGGATTTCCCAAAAGGATTGGAATGGTATCTACCAACATGCTCACAAACTGAAGTATGCGATTGGTTCTTTAGGAAGGGACGATCTCAAAGAAAAGCTAGAAGAAGTGGAAGATCTTGCCAAGGAAGAAGAAGGAATGGAAGTTATTGGTGAACATTTCCAGACCGTAAAAAAGGAAATTCAAGCCATACTGGTTCAATTGACATAAAAAAAGGAGACGCTTCAAACGTCTCCTTTTTTTATGCTTAAGTCTTATTCATCTTCCAGCGTAACGCCACAAAGTTCTTCAAGCTTAATCTTGACATCATCTAGATACAAGCCATCCGTTTGATAATTGATAGATTTTTGGAAATCTTCACATGCTTTTTCCTTATCCCCTTTTTCAAGGTGGATCAATCCACGATAATAATAGGACTCCCCATTAAGAACATTGATAACCAGGGCTTTATCTACGGATGCAAAGGCTTTCTCAAACTCCTTTTCTTTCATGTAGCAAAAGGCCATTTGATTGTAGGTGGCTAGGAGCAATGGAGTTACCTTAACCTTCTCCGCTACATAACCGAAGTCCTCGATGGCATTGCTATATTTACCCACCTGTGTTTCATAATATCCACGGCTGTATTTGAGGAAATCCTGTTCGGGATAGCACTCAACTAGCCCATCGTAATACTTGACCAGATTTTCGTTATCCTTTTCCTCAATTCCTATGTCGGCCAAGAGTTGGAAGGCAGTACACTTTATTTCCCCCGTATCCTGAGAGGCGACCAACAATTCCTTTTTGGCCATTTCCATGCTCGAATCGTTCTCCATATGGGCGAAGCCCTTCTCCAAGTGAAGCTGTGGCAATAGGCGATTTACCCCTACATTTTCAATCTTCATTTCAGAAGCAATTCTGATAGCCTCTCCATAATTGTAAATAGCACCTGGCATATCTCCCTCCTTATTCAGTACACTAGCCTTACCGAAGTAAGCCTTCACCAAATTTGGATAGGTATTTTTGGCTACCTTTTTGGAGTTCTTCATAGGGTTAATGGCGATGCTTTCCTCAAAATCAGCCATCGCTTCCTTTACCTTATTTAGTTTCAAGTAATACAGTCCTCTTCTGTACCATAAGCCAGGATTGTCTCTCATGCCTGTGAGGCTGTCTGTGACCTCGCTTACTGCATCTTCCAGTATCCTTACCTGCTGGCTAATGAGCTTAAAGCGAAACGGCACATTGATCCAATAGGCGACATTTTTCCCTTCCAGAATGGCTGGGCTAAAGGTCAATTCGGCAATATGTCTTTCTACAGCTTCCTGTAGGACGCTTGGTCCAGAATTCATCACCAAGTGCCGCACATATTTGCCTGAAGAGTCAACCAGAATTCTGCAGATAATATCTCCTTCGATATCACTTTTAATTGCTTCCTCTGGGTAGCCAATAGCCGCTCTTACATCGCTTAGATTAATCGGAGTGGGTTGTTGGTCAACGTAAATAAACTCTTCTGCTGCTGGGTAGTCCTGCGCCATGATACCTGTCAGGCTGAACATGAACCCCGCAAAAATCATCAATGATAGTATTCGCTTCATTTTCCTCTAAAATTAACCGTGCAAAAGTACACCAGATTCCTGCTTTTCGCAAAGCGAAGAAGGGTGGAAAAGCTCTTATTCCCCCTCGCCAACAGGCTCTTGTGTGGTGGAAATGTAGGCATTGTTCAGTGAAGCTTGCCAACCTAGGTAAATAGGTTTTTCATTCCTCAATAAGTCAACAACATCTCTCAACTGGGCAATTGGCAGGGCAAATCTGGTGATTTTACCTTGTTGATCTCCAGGAAGAGGATATCCTTCCATATAGAAATCGATGGCACCTACCATAACGTTGTCTTCGCTAAACAAATGAATTTGTGCACGGATTTCACTTCCCTCCCCTTCAGGGCCTCCATTGATACGTACAGAATAATTTTTAATCTCAGTCATGTGAATATTGGTTTAATGCTTTCAGCTTTGAAGATAATCAGTATTCGCAAAAAAAAAGCTGCCCTTAAAGGACAGCTTTAAAATCATTTCGTTGAAATTATCTTTCTGCATTGATCATGTCTACAAAGGCCGTAGCATCAATGTCCTTGGTTTTTGGAGTTAGCTCCTCTGATAATTTCGCAAATACATTTTCAGTAATAGCTTGGCGAACCATTCTATTCATGAATTCTTTATCGTTTTTGGCATGTTGAAGGTAGCTATTGAGCATATTTTCATCAGGATCCATTCCCATTGACATAGCTAGGTTTCTGCGAAGAGCCTTCTTCATGACTATATCCAACTCATCATCCTCTAGCTTGACATCAAATTGCTCAATCAATTTTCCTTCAATCAAAGTCCAGGTCAAGGACTCTGTAAAGGAATCATATTCAGCTTCAACCTGCTCCTCAGTACGCTCGTTGTTGGTGGCCAACAGCCACTTTTTCAAAAACTCATCAGGAAAGCTAAGTTCGTGTTGTTTGATCAAAGCTTCAGTCAGGTCATTCTGATATCGTACACGAGTAGACTCAGAAAGGTTGTTGGTAAGCTCTTCCTTTAGTTTCTCTCTAAAAGTTGCTTCATCCATTTCTTCCTCTTCAGCCACCTCCCACTTCAAGGTCTCAGCCACTTTGTTGAAGAATTCAGCGTTAATCTCCGCAAGTTGAACGCGGTTCAGACGCTTGATTTCAAACTTAATGGTCTTTTCCTTCAATTGCGCTAGGACGTCTGTTTCGATAAACAGAATTTTGCTTAAGGCTTCTGGATCTTCTTCAATGTCAAAAACATTAAAGTCGTGAACCGACTCTAGTTTCGCGCCTACGAAGGGCTTAAATATCTCTTCTTGTTCAATTCTATTAGGGCTAAGGGGCAACATTTGCTCAAAGCCTCCTTCTACAGCTTCTCCTTTTTCATCTACTTCGAAGAGCTTACCGAAGATGGTATCTCCTTCTTCAACTTCTTCAGGATTGCTTACCTCACCGAAACGGTCGCGGTATATTTTTACTTCCTTGTCAAGGAAATCATCATCGATCTTAACCTCGTACTTAACGGGTGCTTTTTTGATCTTGAGGTTTACATCAAACTCTGGAGCCATACCCACTTCAAAGGTAAACTCCATAGAGCTTTCGCCCTTGGGATCGAAATCATCTTCGGTTTTCTTATCCTTAGGCATAGGATCCCCAAGGATGTCCAGCTTTTCTTCCATGATATATTCATGAAGAGACTGGGATACTAATTTATTCATGTGATCGATAACAACAGATTTACCGATCATCTTGCGCACCATTTGGAAGGGAACTTTTCCCGGTCTGAATCCGGGCAGAGAAGCGTTTTTTGCCTGCTTTTTGATTTCAGCAGTAACCTGGTCTTTGTAGTCTTCGGGCTCTACAAGCAGCTTGATGTCTGCTGTTAGATCTCCAGTTTTTTCTAGCGTGATGTTCAAGGCACCAAGTATTAAATGTCCAGTAAAAATTAATGCTGCTTGATTAAGCAGCATTAAGGCAGAAAGTAATCTGCAAAAGTGTGCGGATGGAGGGACTCGAACCCCCACGCCTCGCGGCACAAGATCCTAAATCTAGCGTGTCTACCAATTTCACCACATCCGCATGAATAAAAAGAGCGATTATTTTTTTGAGTGGTGCAAATTTAGAATAATTTTTTTTAATAGAAAATAATAAAGAATTTTTTGTTGGAACTGTATGGTGAATTTTTATAAGTGTCTGTATACCAGCCATTTGATTTAGGTGCTTTTCTCAAAAAAAGTTTTGAAGCCTTGCCCATACAGCCTGCTTTTTCGTATATAGATGTTCAGCAGTTGATTTGCAGATATGGATACCATCCAAGAGAATGTATATGACCAGGCAGTCGCCAATTCCTTTCGTGAATTGACGAAAATGCTCCGTGGATTTCCCCGTGCCGAAAGGATCAATATTCGTCGGGCTTTTGAGTTTGCTAGAGAGGCACATAAGGGGGTCAAAAGGAAATCAGGTGAACCCTATATCCTTCATCCTCTTGCTGTTGCCAAGATTGTCGCTGGGGAAATGAGGCTTAGCGATAGTACGGCTGTAATATGTGCCTTGATTCATGATGTGGTGGAAGACACCCATTACGAACTCGAAGATATCAAACGAGAGTTTGGGAATAAAGTCATGGAAATTACCGATGGCCTTACCAAGATTTCCGGTTCTGAGGCTGCAGATGAAGTCATATCTGCTCAGGCAGAAAACTTTCGAAAAATTCTGCTGACCATTTCCGATGACGTTCGAGTTGTCCTGATTAAACTGGCTGACAGGCTGCATAATATGCGTACCCTCGGGTCGATGCGTAGAGAAAAGGCTCTTAAGATTGCCAGTGAGACGCTTTACATATATGCACCCCTTGCTCATAGACTGGGGCTTTACCAAATCAAAACAGAATTAGAAGATCTTTCTTTTAAGCACTCAGAACCAGAAAAGTATGAAGTTCTGGATAAAAAGCTGAAGCTTTCTATGGATGAAGCTGATAACTACATTCAAGCTTTTGTCCAAGACTTAAAAGATGCGTTGAGTTCATTTGAGCTAAGGTATAAGATCAAGTATCGATTCAAGTCAATCTACTCCATCAACCAGAAGATGATGCGAAAGAAACTCCCTTTTGAGGAGATTTATGACTTATTCGCTATACGCATCATCCTGGAAACCAGAGCTGGAAAGGAACTCGCTGACTGTTGGCAGGTTTATTCTGTCCTTTCCTTGATGTACACCCACAATCCTAAGCGACTCCGAGACTGGATTTCTATGCCCAAGGAGAATGGCTATGAATCCCTTCATACTACCGTTTTGGGAAGAGATGAAAAGTGGGTGGAAGTACAAATTCGGACAGAGAGAATGGATGATGTGGCCGAACAGGGTATCGCTGCACATTGGCGTTACAAGGGCACTGAGTCCGAGGATGAATTTTTTGGCGAATGGATAGAGCAAATTCGGGAGGTATTGGCTAATCCTAGCCTTGATTCTATAGAAGCTCTCCATGAATTCAAGGAGAAGTTGAGTCCCAATGACGTCTATGTATTTACACCTAAGGGGGAATTGTATAGACTACCTGCTGGCTCTACGGCCTTAGACTTCGCCTACAGAATACATACCGAGGTGGGCAACTCTGCGATAGGGGCCAAGGTCAATCACAATGTAAAGCAGCTGGATTACGAACTGAAGGCAGGCGACACAATTGAGGTTATCAATTCACCTAATGTAAAGGTGAGCAAAGATTGGCTTCGTTTTGCGACCTCCTCTAAAGCAAAGGAAAATATTAAGCAGGAGCTTAAAAAGATCAGGAAAGAAAAGATTACTGAGGGAAAGAAGCTATTTGTATGGAAGGCCGCCAAATACGGCTTGGATGAGAATAGTCCGATCATACGTGAACTCCTTGCCTACCTGATGGTTCCAAACATGGAGGAATTGTTCTTCTCTCTGGCAGATCATCAAATTGAGGCGAAGAAAATATCAGACTTTATCCAGCTCAAAAAAGAAGGGAAAACGGTAGAGGAGACTATTTTTCGCGAATGGGAGCTTAAAAAGAAGATGATAGAGGAACGCTTCGAAGATTTTGGCGTGAATCCCGAAAGTTTGGTGCTGGGAAAAGAACAAGAAATTGCCAAGCCTAGATTGGCGAGTTGTTGTCGTCCCCTATATGGAGAAGAAATACTGGGATTTGCGACTGAGGATGGAATTGAGATTCATCGAGCGGGATGCCCTAAGGCTGTGTCTCTAATGGCGAGTTTTGGCTCCAAAATTGTCAAGGCCAAATGGGCAAATGCAGAAGGAATGGTAGAGTTTATGGCAGCCATCAGAGTAGTAGGTCATGACAAGCAAGGTATGCTCAGTGAATTGATCAAGGTGATTTCTACCCAAATGAGGAAGAACATCAGAAAGGTAAGTATTGAGTCAGTAGATGGCTTGTTCGAAGGAATATTCCATGTTTTCGTAAAGAGCGTAGATGAACTAGATCTGATGATGGTCAAGTTGGAAGAGTTGTCAAATGTTCACAGAGCGAGTCGGTACGATATGCAGATTCAGGAAGAATAATGTGAATATACAACAACAAAAAGAAGACCGAGTATTCGTATTAGAATACTCGGTCTGTTTTGTATAGAAGCGAAATTAAGCGTAATGGTACATGACCATAATGACAGTTGGTACGAGACCAAACAAAATCGCAAAAGCGAACTTACGCCAAGCTTTCGCATCAAATTTTTGATTTGTAGCAGTTTGAAGCATAGGGATACAAGTTACAAGTAAAGAACACGCTAGTGTGTATGAATGTTTTATCAAGTTAGGAAAATGAACCGTTCGCACAAATATTCTAACTGAAAAAACATAAAAACAAACAATTTAGCCCGTGCTCACCCTACAAAATGCATGTAGATCAATGCTAGTGTGGGTATTGTTCCAAAGATTATTGAACCAATTAACTTCTGATTTTGCGTCAATTTCGTTTTGACAGAAATTGATGTTTTGGAACTTACTTTTACGTTGGGAGAAGGTCTTAACATAAGTATCTTGCCTTTGATATATATGAAGTATTACCAAGGTACTTTTGTTATTGAATAATATGAAACTCAAATATTGTAAGCTATAACATGCTTGAATGGATACAATTGAAACCAGAGTTTCTACCCCTTGGACCCGAATTGACACCATTGGCTTCATATTTCTGAAATTCGGAGCAAAACCTTTCCTGTAGACTGTTTAAGGTATAAACTTCTTATTGACAGTTGGCTTTTAAGAACCAGAGTTTGCATTTTTTCCTGACAGTAGCCCCAATAAAGCTCAAAAAAGAACTTCCTCAGAAGCTACACTCTCTCAATGGACGTAACTCCCTGCATTTACATCGATGGTACAACCTGTGGCATGGTCCATAAATCCACTTGCCAGAAAGACGATGGTAGGAGCCAAATCTTTTGGCTGAGTAAGCTCATTTAATGCTAAATCATCTACGACATAGTCTTTCCCATACTCATTGATAAACTGTGCGGCCATATCTGTTTCAATAAAACCCGGAGCGACAATGAATGATTTAATGTTGTGCTTGCCGTAAGCGCGAGCGATGGAACGGCTCAAGGAAACCATTCCACCTTTGGAAGCTGCGTAGGCCATGTAGTCCTCTGTATCTCCTCTGAATGCAGCTCTAGAAGAGACAAAGACAATTCTTCCTCCTTTCTGGGCTGCGAAGTGGGGCAGGAGTTCTTTACAGAGAATGGCAGGGGCTTGCAAATTCACCATGAGAGTAGATTGCCATTGGGCTAGCCATGTTTCAAAGTCTCCTTTTTCGTCCATTTGAAGGGCTATCCCTGCATTGTTGATGAGGCAATCAATTTTACCATATTCCTTTAGGACGGCTTTAACCAATCCTTGTACTTCGGATGGTTGACCTAAATTTGCCTGAAAGGCTTTGGATGAATGTCCAATTTTACGGGCAAGCTCTTCTGCCTTTTCTTTGCTCTTTCCATAGTGAAGGGCCACTGTTGCTCCACATTCTCCCAGCAGTTCAGCTATTCCTTTTCCAATTCCTCTGCTACCACCTGTAACGAGGATAACCTGTTCTGATAAACTTATTTTCATGTACTCAATTTAAAGGATGATCAGGAAAGTAACCGAGTGTATGTTTAAGGTAAATGGGGCGGGTACAGGGGCTTATTCCCTTTATTCCCATTTTCCGCTATATTTGCGGCCATCACATAAATGACGAATCTATGAAAGCGTTAGTATTTCCCGGTCAGGGCGCTCAGTATCCAGGAATGGGCAAAGAGTTGTACGAAGCTTCTGATATGGCTAAAGAGCTGTTTCACAAGGCAAATGATATCCTAGGCTTCAACATCCAACAAACTATGTTTGAAGGGACTGTAGATGATCTGAAAAAAACTTCAGTAACTCAACCTGCTATATTTATTCATTCTGTGTTGGCTGCATTGGTTCATGACTTGCCTTCACAGGCATCCATGGTCGCAGGGCATTCCTTAGGTGAGTTTTCTGCTCTTGTAGCCGCGGGTGTATTGGCCTTTGAAGATGCGTTGAAATTGGTATCTATCCGTGCCAATGCTATGCAGAAAGCCTGTGATATGGAAGAATCTACTATGGCTGCTATTTTGGGAATGGAAGATGCTGCTGTTGAAGCCATTTGTCAAGCTGTAGAAGGAGTTGTACCAGCAAATTATAATACTGTAGGGCAGTTAGTTATCTCTGGAAGTAAAGAGGGAATTGCCAAGGCCATTGAAATGGCCCAAGAGCAGGGAGCAAGAAGAGCCTTGGAATTATCAGTGAATGGTGCTTTCCATTCACCTTTTATGGAACCCGCTCGTGTAGAATTGGCAGAAGGAATTCAGGCTGCAGCCTTTCAGGATGCAAGCCTTCCCATTTACCAAAACGTTACGGCTATGCCCCATAAAGATGCAGCTACGATTAGAGAAAATTTGTTGAAACAGTTGACCTCTCCCGTAAGATGGACCCAAACTGTCAAGCAAATGTTAGCAGATGGTGCCACTGAGTTTGTGGAAGCTGGTCCAGGTAAAGTATTGTCTGGCTTGGTTAAAAAAGTTGATCGTAAAATCCCTGTAAGTCAGGTAAATGCTTAAGCATTAGATATTATATTTTTACCAAAGAGGTTTTCCAAAAGGAGAACCTCTTTTTTTATACCAGTTTCTTTAATATGTCCGCTATGCCCTTTTCCCTGCTATACTGGAGAAGCTCTTCCGCAGAGGACAGCTTTTCAGGTATACCGAAAGAAGAACCCACCCAGTGATAGAATTCCTCTACAGATCGGGTCTCTCTCCATGACTTTAGAGAGGTAGACCCTTTAGATTTGGAAAGTTTTTGCCCTTGCTCATCCTGAATTAATTTATGATGATAAAACCTAACGCTGTTATTGAATCCTCTTTCTAATTTTTGGGCCAAATAAATTTGCGCAGCGGAGGAGGGGAGGAGGTCAATTCCTCGGACGATGAGATTAACCCCCATAGACATATCATCGGAAAGTGAAGCGAGTTGATAGGCGGGAATACCATCTTTTCTAAAGACCACAAAATCTCGCATGGACGAATACAAATCAATGGAGACTTCTCCTTGGATTTGGTCAGTTATGTGAATGGGCCCTTTATGTGAGATAATTCTTAACGCTGTTATTGAGGGTGTATGCCTGAGATTCAATGAACGGCAAGTTCCAGCATACTGACCATCAATGGCGTGTGCCATTACCTCCTTTCTAGAGCATTGGCAAGCGAACGAATGGACTTTTAGGCTTTTCAGAAGTTCTAGGTAAGCTGGGATTCTATGCCTTTGAGAATGGTTTTTTAGGTGATCCTCAACATGTACAGGTCCTTTGTCCCAGTCTATCCCTAACCAATCTAGGGTATGGAATACATCCTCTAAGTATTCCTCTCTGACTCGGGATTGGTCTAGGTCATCGATCCTTAAAATAAGTTTTCCTGCTTGCAAGCGAGTAATCAGCCAAGTCAGGACAAAATTTAGCCCATTTCCTTGGTGGAGGAAGCCGCTTGGAGTAGGGGCAATACGGGAAGTTACCGACTCCATTGGTACATAAGTTCTAGCCCTTCCTCAATCAAATGATCTACTGCTTGAGCGGGATTGGCGGAAAATTCCCCACTTACCCGATTGGCTAAGGCTACGGAAAGAGAAGCAGTTTGGTGCCCAAGGGCATGGCCCAAGCCCAATATTCCAGCTGTCTCCATTTCTAGGTTGGTTACCGGATAGCCATCGAAAAGAAAATTGGATAGATCATCGATTAGCGTTGGGTAAGTTAGCTTGACTCTTCCTAGCGATCTTCCTTGTGGGCCATAAAATCCTTTGGCGGTAACAGTAATGCCTTGATGGATGTCAGTCTCCATGATCAAATCGGCAAAACGTTCAGATGAAGAAGCCACATACCAACCATTAGGCAAGGCATCATCTTGCTCGGCGAATTGCTGGAACCTGCTTTGTAAGGACTTCTCTTTTGGGCTGAGTTCTCTTTGATAATACTCCATTAAACCTTCCATTCCTATAGCAAATCGCGAGGACACGAATTGATCTACCGCCAGGCTTTCTCGAAGGCTCCCCGTAGTGCCAAGTCGTAACATTTTAGCGGAGGTCAACGTATCCAAAATCCGCCTCTCCTGGAGGTCAATGTTTAGAACCGCATCTAGTTCATTGAATACAATGTCGATGTTGTCGGTACCGATACCGGTTGAGATTACGGTAAGGCGTAAATCTTTATAGAGTCCGGTCAGTGTAAGGAATTCACGTTTTTGCCTTTCAAATTCGATAGAATGAAGGTGTTGTCCGATTCTCTTTACACGCGCAGGATCACCTACTGTGATGATATGAGGAGAAACCTCACCATTTTTCAGCCCTAGGTGATACACAGATCCATCCTGATTCAATATGAGTTCGGAAGCTAACATTGTTGAGACTTTGCTATGAAAGAGAGATGATTAATAGATGTAAATCGTCTCAAGTAAAAGTAAAGTGCTTTAAATCCCTAATGTGATTTAGAGGAGAACAAGGGCATTCAGCATGGAAATTCTTTTTTATCAAAGGAAAAATTACCTATGCAAGAAAAGACCGTCACATAGAAGATGTGAGGTGAAGCAAAATTAGCTATTTCAAAATGCTTTCTTTTGCTTCACACGTAAAAAAAGCGAAAAAGGGAATATTTCCTTGTCGGCATAACAAACGCAAGGAAAATTTCGTCTTATTGTATATAGGAAAAGTTTTGCAAGTGAAGGCTTATTGGTGTAGTTTTACGCCTTTGTAGAGGTTTCACACTTGCATGTAAATTTGGGAAAGTAAACAACTGATCAGCGATAGATGAGACAGCTTAAGATAAGTAAGCAGATTACGAACCGTGAGTCACAATCTCTCGATAAGTATCTGCAGGAAATCGGTAAAGTAGAACTGCTGACACCAGACGAGGAAGTATCATTGGCACAAAGAATCAAGCAAGGGGACCAAGTCGCCCTTGAAAAACTAACAAAAGCCAACCTTCGATTTGTCGTTTCGGTAGCCAAGCAGTACCAAAACCAGGGCCTTTCTCTGGGAGATTTGATCAACGAGGGGAATTTGGGATTGATCAAAGCCGCCAAAAGATTTGACGAAACAAGAGGTTTCAAATTTATTTCATACGCAGTATGGTGGATTCGTCAGTCCATTCTGCAAGCTTTGGCAGAACAATCCCGTATTGTTCGTTTGCCATTGAATAGGGTAGGTGCCCTGAACAAAATCGGTAAAGCCTTCTCTAAACTAGAGCAGGAATTCGAACGTGAGCCATCTCCTGAAGAGATTTCAGAAGTATTGGAAAACATGAGTGAAGACGAAATTTCTGATACACTCAAGATTTCAGGTCGCCACGTGTCTGTAGATGCTCCTTTCGTTCAAGGTGAAGAAAACCGCCTGTTGGATGTATTGGAAAACGATGCAGAACCCAATCCTGACAATGAATTGATCAACGAATCTCTTAGTAAGGAAGTTGAAAGAGCCCTTTCAACTTTGACACAAAGAGAGGCAGAAGTGATCAGGTTATACTTCGGAATTGGGGTCGAACACTCATTGACACTAGAAGAAATCGGAGAAAAATTCGATTTGACCCGTGAACGTGTTCGCCAGATCAAGGAAAAGGCCATCAGAAGATTGAGACATACCTCTCGCTCTAAAGGTCTGAAGACTTATTTGGGATAATATACAACAGATCAGTTTACGACTGATCGAATCTAAAAAAGGCAATGCTCAGCTTTAAACTGGGCATTGCCTTTTTTGATGGGAAGGAGGGATTATTCGATAGAGCCTTTCCTCGTATCTACAAAGAAGGTGAGCCAAGCAATAAAGATGGTGGCTGAGGCCAACCATAATGGTGAGGTAAGCGACCAACTGACAATCAAACCTCCAGCAAGAGGAGGAATAATCTGCGACATGGCCTGGACCGATTGCTGCATCCCAAGTGTTTCGCCTTGTAAGTGGGCAGGTGCCATATTAGAGACCATGGTTGAAATATTCGGCTGTACGAGCGCCTGAAAAACGGCTATGGCTGGGAATACCAGGTACAGATGCCATAATTCTGTCGCCAATAAAGGAACCAGCAGGGCTAGAGACTGCCCTAAGAGCGCAATGGGAACCATTTTCCTTGAGGAAACCCGTGAGGCAAAATAGCGTACCAATACCGCCTGTGAAAAGACAATGACCATTCCTATGTAGGCGAAAAGAATTCCAATGGTCCCTGCATTCATGCCAAATTTTTGAATGAGGAATACCTGCATCATTGTGGTGAAGAAGGTAAAGCCGAATGACTGAAGGAAGACTACGCTGAAGATGGCTCTCAGTTTGATGTTGGTCATGGCCTTTCCGAGATTGACAAGACCTGTAAAGGGGCTTACCTTTTTTTCTGTATCTGGGTTTGGAAGTGTTTCTCTAAAGAAGAAAAAGGCCTGGATAATATTAATAAAGACCATAAATGCCCCCAAGATGAAAGGCGTCTCAAATACCATGTAGTCTGTAAACCATGCATCTTGCAAATCAAACTGAGCCAGCCAAGATGGATTGGCAAGGATGCCACCTAGGAAGGGACCAATAACAAAACCTAACCCAAAGGCTGCTCCAATGAGTCCAAAGTTTGCCGCCTTTTTGTCATTAGGGCTGATATCAGCCACCGCAGAATAGAGAATCGACAAATTACCAGCTCCAAAGCCCTGAATCGCCCTTCCTACAAACATCAATGGAAGATTTGCGGAATACACCCCAAAGGTAAAGGTAATGTACCCAAGTAAGGAAACACATAGGGTGCCCACCAGTACCTTTTTTCGCCCAATCTTATCCGATAAGGAACCAAAAAGTGAGGTAGCAAAAAAAAGGGTGAAGGGATAAGCCGCAGACAAAAGGCCGTAAATCAGATTTCTTGTAGCGTCTCCTACCTCTGGCCCAAGGACGTAATTACTGTCTGTGATGAGTTCCCCAAGAATGGGAAAAATAAGGCTGAGTCCCAGCAAGTCCAGAAATGCTGTTACAAATATGGTAGCCATGGTAGTTGAACTGGAATTGGCAGCGGGAGAAGAGTCGGACATATAAGGCAGTATTTCGCGCTAATAAAGGCAAGCTTTCTGTCAATTAAAAATCGCTTTCAAGCCGTGCAATATCAGCTAAAGCCACGAGAAAGAATTGCTCTTTTTAGCTTATTCCTGGATCAATGGGTGAGATAAGGAATTCTTACCTGAATTTTGGTCCCTTTGGGAAGGCCACGATTGTCCAATAAATCCTCAATGGTGATACTAGGTTGCTGCAAAGATTCTGATTGGAGCAGGTCTAACCTCTCTTGTGTAACAAGCAGAGCAGTAGATTTTTTATTTTCCTGTCGTTTATGTTTCAAGCGTTCTGCCTCTTGTCTTCCTATTCCATCGTCGGTGATGGTACACAAGATAGAATCAGAAATTTCCTGAAAACAAATCTTTACTTGACCTTTTCGTCCTTTGAGGTTCCCTACACCGTGGATAATGGCATTTTCCACGAAAGGCTGGATGATCATAGGAGGTATCAAAAATTCTTCAGGATCAAGGTCATTGGCGAGTTCAATCGCAAAATCAAATATCTTTTCTCTACTAAAACGCTCTAAGGTGAGGTAATTTTCCAACGTATCAATCTCAGCTTGGAGAGGGATAAAGCCTTCTCGGGAATTTTCTAATACCTGTCGCATGAGGTGAGAGAACTTGGAGAGGTAATAGCGCGCTGTTTGAGTGTCCTCTTCCGTAATAAGTCCGTTGATAGAATTGAGGGCATGGAAGATGAAATGTGGATTCATTTGCAGCCTCAAAGCTTTTTGTTCAAGCTCAATGACGGATTTTTCCATGATCAAGCGCTCTCTTTCTTGTCTGGCTTTGCGCTGAATACGATTGATTCTAGCGCGAAGGAGAAGCATGATGACAATTCCAATAAAGGCAACCCAAGCCAAGACAAACCACCATTCTTGCCAGTAAGGGGGCTTCACATAAAAAGGAATTCCCAAGGGATTACTCCAAACATGGTCTTCGTTAGAGGCCTTTACCTTAAAGGTATAGTCCCCAGGAGGGATGTTGGCATAGGTGGCATCGGTTTTGGCGCTTACTGGGCTCCATTCCGTTTCATAGCCTTCTAAAATCCATTGATAGGTAACCTGTTCTGGATTGGGGTAATTGATACCCGTGAATTCAAAACTGAGGTGGTTTCTATTATGAGGGAGTCTCAATCCAGGTCGTAGTTCATTCCATGGAGCCATCCACTTGGCGAACTTCGTATTGTACAATGAGGAGTAGAATAGGTTTATTCCTTTGATGGATAGCTTAGGTGGAATGAGGTTTTCTGTATTTCTTCTCGGGTTGTATCGAGTAAGTCCACCAATGGTTCCAAACCAAAAATTCCCTTTGTAGTCTCTAATAGCTGCATTTCTACAAGTTTCTACACCTGTGAAGCCTTCTGCGATGCCATAATGCCTGACATCAATGATGAATTGATAATCATCCAATTGAGCCTCGTCTAGGCCTTTTTCTGAACCAATCCATAGGTTGTCTGACCCATCCAACATAAGGAGGTAAGTATTAGAGGAGGTCAACTTATCTGAGTAATGCACCCAATCTGGAGCGCCCAAAGGCTCATAAATGGAAAGCCTGCTTACACCTCCACCTGTTCCCACCCACAAGTGGCCGTGGGTATCTTCCTTTATACATCGGATAATCTTTCGGGACCGCTCTGAACTTTGAGGAACTCTTCGTACCAAATAACCCTTTTCTATGAACCCTATTCCTTGCCCATCCAGTCCAAACCAAATTCGGCCTTCAAGGTCCTTATGCAGGCAGTTGACTCGATTGGAAGCAAGGCCATCCTCCATTTGAAACATTCGGACATCGTATTGCCAAATGCCCTCTTCTTGTTGATAGGGGAAAATTCTTGCGATTCCTCCAGATGTAGCTACCCACATATACCCGTCATTATCCTCCACAAAATCTTTGATCCAAGGATTGGCTATACCATCAGCAAAGTCCAGTACATCTTGTAAGGTATCCTTGATGATATATATGCCTTCTCCATCTGTTCCAGCCCAGATTCTCCCCTTCTTATCTGTATACAGGCTTCTGACGGTTACATTTCTAAACCCATTGTCTCCATTGAAAAATCGGAAAAACCGGCCATTGTACCTACCCAGTCCTTTGTTGCCCACACTAAACCAGAGGCTTGAATCCCGCGCCACGGTCATGGCATAAACGGATTGTCCTCTTAATTCACTGTTGCGGCCGAAATGGAAGAACTGTTGTCCTGCAAATCGGCTTAACCCTCCTCCAGAGGTACCTAGCCAAATCGTTCCCCATTCATCTTCATGTATGGTATGGACATGGTTTTTTAACAGTCCGTTTTGGTCATTCAATACTTGAATGGAACTGTCTTCCGGGCTCCATGAAATAGCCCCTTGCTTTAAGGTCCCAAACCAAAGGCGTCCATCTTTGTCTTCTTCTATATCCCAGATCAACATATCTGGAGGAAGGTTGCCGAGGTCTACAGGAATGGCTTTGGGGCCTACCTTTTGGTACAATCCATTGCCTCTGGTCGCAATCCAGATTCTATCCTTACTATCCTTGAATACATCACTAACCCCTGAGGCTGGGAGTCCATTGCGAGGATTAAAAAGCAGCGTGTCCTGGTCGATGATCTGCATCATTCCACCTTGATGTCCTATCCATATTCCTTCTTCGGGATGTTGGATTAAACAATGTACATGAAGGCGTCCCAATCTTTCATTTATGGGATAAAGGCTATCTCCTATTAAGGTAAAAACTCCTCTGTTCGTTCCTAGCCATAGTCTATCAGGAGCAGGTTGGATGATTCCTCGTATCTCAAGGGGTTGTTGACCTGAAGGGAAGAAGGAACGGAATTTATTTCCATCGAATCTGGACAGACCGACATTGGTTCCTATCCATAGATAGTTATCCTTATCGTAGAAAAATGAGCTTACATAGTTGCTCAACAAACCATCTCTGGTGGTGTATGTCTTGAATTTGATGCCATCAAACTGGCTTATTCCTCCACCTTGTGTCCCAAGCCACAAATGACCCTTGGGATCTTCCATCATGGCGAAGACCTGAGATTGAGCGAGTCCATCTTCTACGGAGTAAATAGAAACGTCATTTTGCTGTGCCCAGGAGAGGTTGAGAAATAGGCAAAAAGAGATCATTGACAGGAAAAATGATCTTCCTGAATTGTTGTAGCTTAAATGACGGTAATTTCTTGCCCTGCAATCCACGTATGAAAATTACGGTATTCTTAGCTTAGGTGGAAATAATTTCCAGCTTTCCGTAATCAGGCGAAGCCTTGTGGCCCTCCAAAGTTGGGAGGCAGCTGTACATCGCGCTTATTGGCTCGAATTTCACCTTGGGCACGCTCAAATTTTTCTATGTTTTCTTGCATGGCAAATAGAAGCCTTTTTGCATGTTGAGGGGTCATGATTACCCTGCTTCTCACTTCAGCCTTGTTGGTTCCTGGTATCACCTGAATGAAGTCCAATACGAATTCAGCATCAGAATGAGAAATGACCGCTAGGTTAGAATAAACACCTCTAGCTATTTCATTCGGAAGTTCGATGTTGAGCTGGTTTGGATTTTTTTGTGGCTGATTTTCCTCCATAAATTCTTTTCACTTTGGACGAATATAGGGCTTTATCCCAAATAAGGAGTATTTATCAGACTCATAGTTGCAGACAAACAAAATTTTGTTTCCCCGAATGGGTAAGGTAATTTGCCCGAAAAAAGAATGAAGGTTTACCGATCGCTACAGTCTTACGAAAAAGGCGAAAAGACAGTAGTAACCATTGGCACATTTGATGGCGTTCATATAGGGCATACTTATATCCTGAACCATATCATTGATAAGGCCAAAGAGATCGGTGGAGAGTCTCTCTTGATTAGCTTCCATCCCCATCCTAGGATGATTCTCAAGCCTCATGACAAAAGTCTGAGATTGCTCCATACCTTGGATGAGAAGATTTCTTTACTGGAATCCCTGGGTTTGGACAAGTTGTTATTGATTCCCTTTAGCCGTGACTTTTCCTTGTTGTCCTCTGACCAATATATCCAACGGGTACTCATTGACACCGTTCAGCCCAACGAAATCGTGATTGGGTATGATCATCGGTTTGGTCATGACAGAAAGGGAGGTATAGAGGAATTGAAAAAATATGCCTCGAACCATGATTTTAAGGTAGAGGAAATTCCTGCGCAGGCCATCGACAATGCCAAGGTATCCAGTACCAAAATCCGTGAAGCTTTAACTTTGGGGATGGTTGAAACCGCCAATAAATACCTAGGCTATCAATATTCTTTCGGTGGAACGGTCATACATGGGCAAAAGTTGGGAAGAACCATTGGCTATCCAACTGCCAACATCCAGCCAGATAATGAGTATAAGCTGATTCCCGCCAATGGCATCTACTTGGTCAAGGTGGAAGTTCGTGATCAACAGCATTATGGATTGATGAACATTGGAAACAAGCCCACAGTTGGAACCTTTACAAGAGGGTATGAGGTTTACATACTGGACTTTGACGAAGATATCTATGGAGCGTATTTGCGCACTGAATTCATAGAATACCTAAGACCTGAAAAGAAGTTTGATTCTTTAGAATCATTGATCGCAGCCATGGATAAGGACAAAGCCTACGGCATTCAGCGAGTAAAAGAATTGAAGGCGGGCAATTAATTTCATCCCCTTTCGTCTAGCTAATTCAGAAGAAAATGAAAACATTCCAAAATATACCCATCGACATTACTGACCTTCCCCAGGTTGGTGAAATGGAATACAAAAAACTCCATCCCAACTACTTTCAGGTATCTATCATTTCGAGACTGATTCAGTATGTATTTTTCCTTGGGGCGATCATTACAGGCTTGAGCTTTGCAGGCTATCTATTTGACCTTCAGATATTTTTAGGAGCATTAGGCGCTTGGGCATTTTTATTGACCCTTTCTTTGAGTCTAACATGGATTGGCTTTAGGTTCAAAGCTTATGCTTTAAGGGAAAAGGATGTGCATTATCGAAGAGGCGTGTTGTGGCGATCTGAGACTAGTATTCCCTTCCATCGTGTCCAGCATGTTGAAGTGAGTGAAGGCTTTGTAGAAAGAATGTTTAAGCTAGCTAGCCTCAGAGTGTTTACAGCAGGTGGGGAAAGCAGTGATTTGAGTATTCCTGGTTTGGAGCCCGATCACGCAAAGAATTTGAAGGCATACATCCTTAAGAAATCCGAGTTGGTAAAAGAAGAAGGTGATGATGAACTTTCTGATGAAGAAGTGAGGATGGAATCCCCCTTTATTTCTGAGGAGATTCAGGAAACAAGCACGTCAAAGGAGCTAGACAAAGAGGAGGGGAATACGGATGAATGAATTTTACACTCCACGTAGGCAGTCTCCGGTGGCCGTCCTATTCATACTGCTAAAGTATGGAAGGCGCTTGGTCCGTTTGGTACTTCCCTTGGCTATCCTCTATTTCTTTAGAAGAGGAGATGGAGGGGGAGGATACACTTATTTACTCTACTTAGCTGGCTTTTTGGCGGTCTATCAAATGATCATGGCTCTTTTAGAGTACTTTCGATTTTACTATCACATCGAAGGGGATGAATTGGTTATTGAGCGGGGTGTCTTTAGTAAGAAACGTATTAGCATACCCTTTGAGCGGATTCAAGGGGTTAATTTCGAGCAAAACATCCTGCACCGACTGCTGAATTCCGTTCAATTCAAAGTTGATACAGCTGGATCTGAAGCACAGGAGGTGGCCATTGAAGCTCTTAGTGAAGAGAATGCTTCTGTCTTAAGGGATCTCATCCTTAGGAATAAAAAGGAAGTTGTTGCCACTTCAGCAGAAGAGCAGGTAGAGGAGAAAGTGGAAAAGGTAATTTTCCAGGTGGATGTACCGACCTTGTTGAAGATTGGGGTTACAGCCAATCATATCCAAACCATGGGGATTATTTTAGGATTTCTATGGGGTACCTATTCTTTTGCTGAGGAGATATTTCAATTTGGGCCAGATGATATCGTAAACGCTTTTTGGGCGTATGTCGGGTATTCGGCCATCGTTTTTGGGATATGGGTCTTTGCCTCTATTATCCTTTCGCTAGTTCGTACGGTTGTTACCTACTACAACTTGAGATTCTGGCAATATGAGGCCGGTTTCAAATGGATTTCTGGCCTTTTCACTAGACAAGAGAATTCAGCTCCCTATAATAAGGTTCAATTGATCCAGTGGCGTACCAACCCGCTTAGACAGCTATTGGGGCTCTTTTCCCTTAAGTTATTTGTTGCATCTAGTGGGAGGAGAACTGCCAACGAACTTCCTGGTTCGACCATAGAACACATTGAGGCTGTTCAGAAGACATTGTATCCTGAATCATGGCTGGCCTTTGACCAAGTCCATGCAATTAGCAAAAGGGTGATTGGAAGAAGGTTTCTTTATTTTGGATTGATTCCCTTTTTGATAATCACACCCTTGCTTTACCTGAGATTTGAATGGTGGAGTTTGATGTTTGTTTTATATCTGCCCCTGATGTACTGGGCTGCGAATAGGTATCAACAGCGATGGAAGTATTGGATCAATGCTCATATGATAAAGACCTACTCTGGTGTCATCGGAACCCGAGAAAGTATACTGCCTATTTACAAAGTCCAGGCTGTAAGCTATCGTCAGTCTCCCTACCAAAGAAGAAAGGATTTGGTATCCCTGGTTTTGTCTACTGCAGGTGGAACACTTCAGATTCCTTATTTGGAAAAGGAAGTTGCGGACGAACTCAGAGATTATATTCTCTACAGGGTTGAAAGAGATCAGAAAAACTGGATGTAACTGCCTTTTCTTATTCTTGGGGAATTGAAGGCACTTGCTTTAAAAAAAGAAGAAGGGAGATGATGGGTTAACATCATTTAAATTTCCCTTTCCCGAAAAATTCATTTTTCTCTACATGAGATCTGTGAACATTTCCTATATTTCAGTTCAATGGGATGGGGCATCCTCACGGAGTTTTCATGAACGACATCAGGACTAACTACTTATTCGGCTTTTTGCTTTGCACGCTTGTTTTCGTAGGGAAAATGAGTGCCCAGTCTACCTTTCTTCTAGAAAAAGTCCCATCTAACACACCCGATTCAGACAGCATCTTTCTTGCAGGAAGTTTTAACAATTGGAATCCTGGTGATCCCGCCTTCCTGCTACAAAAAAGAAGGGATGGAAAATTATCCATCACCTTGGCACATGTGGAGCCGCCCTTTGAATACAAGTACACGCGAGGAAATTGGGACAAAGGAGAAAGCGATGGATTAGGAAAACCTGTTTCCAATCGTTCACAAAAAGGAGGTGTTGGTCCATTGACCCTGAGTGATGAGGTATATGGATGGGAAGATCTACCCAATATTGTGCCTATTGCCAAAATAAAAGTAGTCTTAGAGGAAATTCCTGAAAATACCCCCTTGGATGCTGCTCTTTTCCTGACTGGAAACTTCAATTCTTGGCTTCCTGGTGATCCTCAACTCCGATTTGAGAAGAATGGGGAGGACTTGTATCAAGTATCGGTGCCTGTTTACAATGATACCCTTGAGTTTAAGGTATGCCGAGGGAATTGGGCAAATGTGGAAGGCCGAAAAAGTGGAAGGGCAAGGTTCAACAGGAGGTATATACTAAATGAGAAGAAGGAGCAAGAGGTAAAAATCAAAGTTGAATCCTGGGAGGACCTATCTGGAACTCCTATCAATGCCTATACAATTTTTTGGTTAATGGCGGCTGTCCAAGGCTTATTGCTAATTCTGGTCATCAATACCCTCCAACGTCCAATTCCTCGATCTAACCAAATATTGTCACTCCTCTTGCTTGTTTTTTCGCTTACCCTGATTTCTCGCGTAGCGGTTTATGACAGGGAAATTTTTCAGTGGCTTCCCCGTTTGTTGCTCATACCTGATTTTCTGTACTTCTTATATGCTCCCCTTTTTGTTACCTACATCAGTAGACTGTTGAGAAGTCGGGATAAGGGCTTTCAGCTCAGGGATCTCCTTCAGTTTATTCCTTTTTTCCTTCATCTCTTGTTCTACATCCCCTTTTTTTTGATGGATAAGGGAGAGTTTATCAACCTTTCCGTAGATCAACGATTTCGACCTACTTTTGAGCGATTGGGAGGCTTCGCCTTTTTGTACAACCTAGGCTACTGGGTCTATGCACAGAGAATGATCCGTTCCTACGAGGTGGATTCAGACAATCAATACTCCAGTGGTTCAAATGTAAACTTCCTCAAGACTGTGATGTGGTTGAAGGCCATTTGCCTGGTTCTCTGGGCTGGGATATATGCCATTGGGACCTATGGATGGATTCAGGACCTTGACTTAGCGTTTATGACAGATACCCTGACCGATAGTTTGTGGATTGGTTTCTCGCTGACAGTATTTTTGCTTGGCTATTTTGCCCTCAAAGAACCAGATATTTTCCGTTTGCCAGAAACACAGGTTGAGAATCCTTTGATAGAAGCGATCAATCCTCCAGAGGAGGACGCGGAAAAAGAGCAGGAAGTTGACACCGAACTCAAGATGAGGGTGGGAGAGTGGATGGAGAAGGAGCGACCCTTCCTCAATCCCAAATTGTCCTTACCAGATTTGGCCGAACAAATCGGAACCAATCCGCATGAACTGTCTCGTGTCATCAACCAAGGGTATGGAAGAAATTTCAACGACTTTGTGAATTCCTATCGGGTGGAGGCATTTAAGCAAACCGCTCTTGATCCTGCCTTTCAGCACCACACTTTTTTGGCTATTGCTTTGCACGTGGGCTTCAATTCTAAAACGGCCTTCAATCGCTCCTTTAAGAAATTGACGGGGCAGACCCCAAGGGAATATTTCGAGCAGGGCAAGGAAGATCAATCCTAATTTTATGATCCAAACCCACCCTCATGGGTGACACTTTATCTGAGGGTAGTCATAATAGCGTAGATTGTCAACTCTTGAATAAAACCTTCCCTACGCGCTTCTCGCCTATATTTTTGTGAACCCATTTATAATTTGGTACTCCCTTTTCGGAAGTGGAACATCCCATTTCATGATTCGCCACGATTCTTGTATGAGGATTTAGGAATATGAAAACACTATCGCAATCAAAAATAAATCTACTATGCTTTACGCTCGCTACACCTTAACCTGCCTATTGGCTTTTCTCCTGTCAGGAGTAGGGCTAATGGCACAAAACAACACGGATGTGTTGCTACAAGGATTCAACTGGGAATCTGAAGGCAATACATTAGGTTGGTACAATGTCATCGCTTCCAAAGCTGCCGACTTATCTGCCTCAGGCATTGATATGGTTTGGTTCCCTCCTTCCTCGGATGCGGCTGACAACCACGGCTATCTCCCACGTGAATTGTACGACCAAAACTCAAATTATGGTACACAGGTAGAATTACAAGCGGCCATTACCGCCCTTCATAACGAAGGAATCAAGGCCATTGGTGATATTGTGATCAATCACCGTGTCGGAAGTACCAATTGGGCAGACTTCACCAATCCTACTTGGGGTTGTTGGGCTGTAACGGCTCAGGACGAATGGGGTCAGAATGGAGGAAATCCTTGTGGAAACTGGGATACAGGGGATAACTACAGTGCCGCAAGAGACATTGACCACACCAATGCGACGGTCCAAAATGACATCATCACTTGGATGAACTGGTTGAAAAACACCATTGGCTTTGATGGCTGGCGTTATGACTACATCAGAGGGTATTCTGGCTATTACAATGGCCTATACGACAATGCAACTAGTACCTACTTTTCTGTTGGAGAGCTTTGGGACAACCTCAACATCAACGATGCCAACCCACACCGCCAGCAGATCATCAATTGGATCGACCAAACCAATGGAACCTCACATGCCTTTGACTTTACCACCAAGGGTATCCTACAGCAAGCCGTGAATGGAGAACTATGGAGGTTGTCCAACAATGGAGGTGCACCTGGTGTGATCGGTTGGTATCCAGCTCGTTCTGTAACTTTTGTGGACAACCATGATACCGGTTCTACGCAAAACTACTGGCCCTTTCCTGGAGGAAAGGTCATGCAGGGATATGCTTACATCATGACACATCCGGGTGTACCCACTGTTTTTTGGGATCACTTCTATGATTGGGGCTTGCATGATGACATTGCCGATCTGGTTCAAATCAGAAAACGCAATGGCCTTCATTCTACCTCCACACTTGACATCAAAGTGGCTCAAGGAAATCTTTACGCAGCAGAAATTGATGGAAAAGTAGCCATGAAAATTGGTCCAGGAAGTTGGTCTCCCGCCGGTTCTGGTTGGACGCTAGCTGCTTTCGGCAATGACTATGCGGTTTGGGAAAAGGCCTCTGCTCCTTGTAATGATAACCTAACCGTTCACTTCAAAAATACTTCTGGCTGGGGCAATCCTACCATTTACTTCTGGAATCCTACTCCATCAGGTCCCTCCACTACCTGGCCTGGTGAAGCCATGACAAACGATGGCAATGAATGGTACTCCTACACCCTAGCTTGTGCAGAATGCTCTAACATTATTTTCAGCAACAATGGAGCTTCACAATCAGCCAATTTATATCGTTGCGATGAAGGGTGGTACAATGGTTCCTGGCACAGCAGCAACCCTGATGCAGGAGGGGGAAACGGTGATTTGACCGTCCACTTCCGACCTACGAGCTATAGCAACCCTGAGATTTACTTCTGGAATGTTACGCCTAGCGGGCAGAGCACGAGCTGGCCCGGTGTGGGTATGCAAAACGATGGGAATGGATGGTATTCCTACACCTTCAACAATGCCAACTGCGCCAACTTCATCTTCAGCAACAATGGAGGGAGCCAAAGCCCTGATCTGTCCAGTTGTACAGAAGTTTGGGTTACCGAAGGCAATTGGAACTTCCGTAAGGCGGCGCCAACAAAGATTGATGTCAGCATTTCTCCCAATCCTTCTAGTGGCGTCTTTCTATTCCAGTTTGAAACAGCAACTGAGACGGACCAACAACTCCAGATAGTAGGATTAGATGGAAGGGTCATTCGCCAGGAAAGGATTTCAGCACAAACCTCAACCTACAAAATAGACCTTACCCAGTTGGCCAAGGGGCTTTATATGTACCGACTCTCTGATGGAGAGGGCCTTAGGACGGGTAAATTGATGGTTTCACAGTAACGTTCTTACCAACCAGGTCCCTTTAGGGGCTCAGGGGCAACTGGGGGGTTGTCCCTTTTTTTGTTTTTGTTGAAAAATACCACCAACATTTTTGAAAAAAGTAGCGTATTAATTTTTGGATGTTTATATTTGCATCCGCAATAATCGGCGCGGTAGCTCAGAAGGTTAGAGCGCAGGATTCATAACCCTGAGGTCGGGGGTTCGATTCCCCCCTGCGCCACAATGATAGTCAGGCACTTATCCCGAAATCAGGATAAGTGCTTTTTTGTTGGGTACAACATAGGTACAACAAATCGACTTTTTCTCTGATCCCTAGAACTTCGATTTGATTACTCAAATCGTCTCAAACGCTTATTAATGGCCCATTAGAGAGGGAAGTCAGGGTTTAATCCTAAGATTGTCTAGGAATCAGTTCCTCAAATCTCGTTCAACTAAGCCAATGAAATATTCCTTCAGAGTCATCTCCTCCTCAATAGTCTTAGCTCGAATCTGCTTGTAAGTTGAAATCGGAAAATCAATGGTGATCCGCTTGAGACGTTCCTTGGGCTTGGGCTTATGAATGGACTTGACGGCTGCCTCGGTCTTTTCCGATGGTGTGGGGGTGCGCTTGATAGGTTTCTTTTGGCTTAAGTCTAGCTTGCCAAAGTCCAGGTCTTTTTTGCTCATGTGACCTCGAGTAATTGGTTTTCTTCAGCCAGAGCCAAGACCTCTTTGGTTAGGTTGATCATCTCTTGCTTGGCTTTGGTGTCTGCGTACTCCAAAACACCCTGCCCAACAACACTGGCTTCGGTGTAAGCTACTCGGCTGTTGATCTTGGTGTTTACCACTGGTAGATCAAAATCATTGGAAATACGCTCCAACAAACCATTATGAACCTTCTTCTGGGCTGAGAATTCATTCATCACAAAGTAGGCGGGTATCGCCTCTCGAAAGGCCTTGGCTTCTTCATAGCGATTCATAAACTCCTGTAGGGTGCGATAATCCTGTGCACCTGGACGAACGGGAATCAGTAACAAATCGCTGCTTAAGATGATGCGGGTTGTCATCTTGGAAAGATTTGGTGTGCCATCAACCAGGATAATCTCATAGTCTCTATGCAGGTTTGCAATGGACTTCGAGAGGGTCTCACTTTCGCTCAAACCGATAACAGTCAAGGGCGGTAGTTTTTCATCTCTGGCTCCATACCAAGAGAGGGAATTTTGGTTGGTGTCTGTATCTAATATGGCTATCCTGTAGCCCATGTGGGCAAGGCAGACACCTAGGTTTTGGGCGAGGGTGGATTTTCCGACTCCTCCTTTTAGGTTTGTTATCCCAATTATCAATTCATATAAGCTAGTTTAGGTTAGATAATAAAAGTTTTTAAGTTTAATTCAACCATTATAAAAAAGCTTTGCTTATTTCTTTGTGAGAATACCCAACTTGGAAAAGACTAAAAATTAAACATGCAATACCAATATCATACCAATTATGTCTATCTGTTTCTTTCAGAAATTTTGCAATTGATTTAGGATTACATGGAACGAATAGTAGTTTATTATTTTCCCATTTATCTTTTGGTATCGCTAATGAATGAATTTCTAGTACTTCGGATTTAGTTTCTTTAATTTTACTCCAGCCAATTATCTTATATTGACACCATGGAGGATAAACACCAAAAATAGTAAACTCTATATCTTTTGCATCGACTGATAATCCAAGCTCCTCCTGAATTCCTCGTCTTGCGCAATAGAACAAATCGGGTGCACCTTTTGGATCTGAATCAGTTGGACGGAGAAGATTCTCTCCAACTGATGTATGATATCTTCCTCCATTGACATTAACTTCAGAACTTCTTTGAGTTACAATAAGATAGCCATCACTTGTTATGATATTAAAATTAACACCTAGTATACTTGAGAATTCTGGAACTGGCTGGATAGTAAGATCCACTGATTTTGCATATTTTTCTCGGGTCGGATTTCCAACATTTAAGTCAGTTATTATTTGCGTAAAATAGTCAGTGGGTAAAAAATTTAATTTAAGTATTGGAATTTCCTCTCCATCAACTATTTCTCTTTCTCCTACATTGAAGCTACTAAGCTTATACATTGCACTGTTATATGGCAACCCCAGCTCACCTTTGCGTTGTCTTTTTTTTAGGTCTTGGATAAACTCATCTTTCATTCTTTTAAAATCTGAGTTTAATGAAATAGCCCTGTCCTTGTAAGTCGTGTAAATTAGATCAGGGGAATATCGAGCATATTGGAGCACGATAAAATCTAACTCTAATGAGCCAATTTTCATTCGTTGGTTAGATGGATTAGGGCCTAGTATAATTAGATTAGACCTCTTTGACTGATAACGAAGAATCCTCCGAGCTAGTTTTTTTCTAGCCCAGGAATAAATTGGAGGTGTAATAAGATTAGTTATAAACGCTGCAATAGCTCCTGCGATAAACCATAAAAACTGATTCAAACCGTAAATTTTTTAGGAAGTTAAAATATGATATGTTTTTTTATATAAAAAATATCACGTATTATTTGGTCTGAAAGATGCTCATAAAAAATCCTTTTCTCTTGCT
>JBCBVV010000032.1:0-81091 GCA_039817415.1 Bacteroidota bacterium | reverse complement strand
CTTTCCCAATACAATACACTTTTGGAGAAGTTCCTCGTTTGAAATCATTCCAAACATTTCAATAAAATTTGGAATTTTCTCTTGACAATTAGATTTGTCTAAAAAACTAAAAAGCTCTGAAGAAATTTCTGGATATTTTTGACCTACATTTCCGATAAAACCTTCAATCCTTCTTTTTAATTTTCCTTCAGACCGACTCAGCTTTGTTTGAACCAACAGTCCTTTTCCGACTTTCTGAGCACCTTCTAATCCTGCAAAAAAACCTGGACCTATGATTTTTCCAAGCCCTTCTTCGTCTAGCCATAATTCCTTATTCTGAAATTTCTCATTTCTAAATAAAGCCCTTAAGGTATTTTCAGGAATGTGATGGACTCTTGTAGTGAGAACTGAAACAATAAACTGAAAGTCAGCCCTTTTTTGGGGACTTCCAAGAATTTTTTCACAGAAAATCATCATATCTCTGAACCCCTTAAAGCCTAGCTTATCATCATGAAGAAAAAGGGGAAGAAAGAAATTTCTCGAAAAGTAATTCTTTTGCCTGTTGTTAAGATGAAAGAAAGACTGAAGGAAAAAATCAATGGAATAAGTTGGTTTACTAATTACAAAATTGGCTAAGGCTCGTAGTTGAGTTTGAAAGATAAAGGAATCTTCATAGCTTAAATTCTGTGATACATTCCGGAATATGATTTCATCTTTACCATATGCCCATTCAAGCTTCCAGATATGGGAAAAAGATTCAATAAGCTCATAGGAAATCTCTTTTTTATTATTCTCATAAGAGTATACATAGGAAAGCCTAGTGCTTAAATTAGTTGCCAGATTAGAGGTATCAGAAGTTCCCCCATCTAGCGCATCAAATACAGTTTTGTAAAGAGAAATATGAAATTTTATATCATTGGGACAGGAGTACACTAAGTCGATAATATGATTAATACACCATTTTTGGTCAAATAGTATAAGTTCTTCAAGGATTTTTCCATATGCCTCTATTCTTGTTTTCCCTATTCCTTGAGCTGTTTTGTCTTCAAAAAATGAAACAAGCCCTGCTTTATCTATAAAGTTAATTACTGCCTCTGGTTTATAACCTGAAAATCTCCATAATAGATTGAAATAGCGGAACCTTATGTTCTCCAAATGCTTATCCTGAAACAATATTCTTTGCCATATTTCCAGAAGAATACTTAACTGCGGTACAATTTTATTAGAAGCAACACTTGCCGAGGACTCAACCATCGTGCTAAGTAAAAAGGATTTTGAGGAAACTTTCTCAACAATCTCTTCTTCTAAACCTTCTAGAACTTCATTTAGCAGAACATATGCTTGGACACCAATCTGATTCGTTGAATGGAAATCTGAAGCAATTAGGAATCGGAGTATATCCTCAAGATTAATATTATCTCTATAAATACTATACTCAGCTTGCAAAATAAACTGTTCTAAAATCGGTAGTAAAAAAAGGTTATTTTCTTTCTCCCTGATCTTTTTCAATAAGGTATTAGCACCATCTATACCATGAACTAATAAGGCTTTAGCTGCTGAAAATTCTAAAAATGTTTGATGAAAAAAGCCTACCCTGGTAGAAGTTTGGTAAAGAACACCTCTCTTAACTAAATCATGGATGTCCTCGGTAGGATATTTCTTCTCTTCAAAAATCTGTTTAACTTCTTTGAAAGTTAATTCTGTTTTTCCCCTAGCGACCAGGGCTAATGCCATGAGTAAACAAGAGTTTCCTAGATCTTTTTTATTCAATGATATTTTCTCCTCAACTCTAAGATCCCCCTTGACTCTTTGATCCCAATAATCAGAGTATAGCCTGTTGGTATTAATAATTTTAGGAATAGTAAAGGGAAAATAAATTGAGAAAACCATTCTCAGGGTAAGGGGATTTTGGCATATCGCTTTAAACGATAATTCATGTACAGTTATATTCAATACCTGGTTAACAAGGTTATTTAATTCAGAAGGTACTATGTTTGATTGAGAGTAGGCCGCAACATATTTGGGTATCACCTCCCTTAACTCTACTTCTGAGTAGCTCGACATCTGACAACAAAATGTGTCTACAGACATATTCCTTATGTGTAAAGCTTCTTGGGGACGGGAAGTTCCGATAATGAGGATTCCAGCTTCCTGAAGCTCATCAAATAATACTTTTGTCGCACCTATTTCTTGATCAGAGGTTAATATCAAATCAAGTGTATCAATACATAGAACTACCTGTACACCTATTTCAAGGTAAACATTATTTAGGCTTATGAGCTTTTCCTTTACATTTGGAATCAATCCCTGACCATGAATATCTGTTGCTTTAAGGAAAATTGGATATACCTCTGTTCTACTATTACTTTGCCATAACATTTTATAGATGAACCATAAAAAGCTTGACTTACCTCGTCCAGCTTCCCCTTCGATTAAAATAAATGGTTTTCGCAGCTCTTGCTTTAACTTCTTAAAATCAAGCCTAGCTATTATGGGTTGAAATGACTCCCTTTCATAAAAAACATCTGCAAGTAGGATTTTCTTATGCGTAAAGGCATTAAGGAGTTCAATAGTTTCTAAGGAGCGAATATATAGTTCTGAGACTCTCTGAAACTCATCACTGTAGGGAAGAAATCCATATTTAGGAAGTATACTATCTTTCTTATTTTTCTCTTTTAATTGCCTTGATGATCCTCCTGTAATATTGGCCTTATATAATACTCTGATATCTGTTATTCCCTGGTCTGGAAACTTCGTTAGAAGATAGTTACTTACAGTACCTAGATTATGATCATTCAGCCAGAACTCAAAGTTGTAGCGAACATCATCAGAAATATACTTACATAGAAGATCAGCAACTTCAATTGTACAGCCGCGATTATTCTGCTTACTATCTTGACGTCCAAAAGCTCCAGCAATAACAGAAGACCCTATTCTCTTCTGTATATTGAAGTAAGAACTCACCTGAGAATCTACTTTATCTATTTTCTCCTTATTCTCCTTAAAAAAAGCGTACACTTTCTGAGAAGCAGCTACATCAATCCTCTTTTTATTTTTCCGCCATTTCTCAAAGTTACTCACAGACTTTTCTCTAGATACTTCCTTGAGAACCTTTTCAAAAAGTTGGTCCTGAAGAATGATGGGTAAGGATAACTTTAGTAATTCAGGCAAAACGTGGAATAGTTGATACACCAGAAAAGCACAAATCACATTCTGATTTTGTGAAAATGTGCCTGATTCATTCGCTGTATGAAAAATTTACTTCATACAGTAACAGCGTTGAAGTCAACGCTCGAAATCCCTACACGAGGTGTAGATGGTTTCGTATCCAAGAAGGTAGTAAAATCCTTTCATTCTCGCTATTACCAGCTCTCCATACTATTAGGTTTAATAAGTCTTCTGAGTATGGGGGTGCCCGAAACAAAAAGCGGGATAACCATTGTGATGGATGAATCAGTCATGCTTGTCCAACACGATAACCCTGAAGACCCAATTGTTTCATTGGAGATGTGGAATGAGAACTCCCAGCTCATCATTAGTACTAATTGTGAGTCAGCAACCTGCCAGATTGGAACCAGCTCCATTCCTTCGGGAATCTACACACTGACTATTCAAACTCAACTTGGCTTGAGTTATCAAGAATCAGTGTACATTTACTAGGGAAAAAGAATGTAGTGGGTAAGGATTAATGAATCCCTACTCACTACACTTTTGAAGAAGCCAATCTCGATCTAACATATTATAGTCAGAAACAATAGATTGATATATTTCATTTAACTTGACCTTATTAGTTCTCTTATACTTGAAAATTTTTAGGAGTGCTGAAATAAAGGTCAGCACTTTTTTCTTCTTAACTTGGCTCAATTTCGAATTTCTTCTGATGAATTTTCTAAAGGTTGCAGTGTACGTTTCAAGTGCCTCGAAATCATCAAGTTCATAGAATATTTTCAACCGTGTTTTATCAACAATTATTCTGAAATATACATCTTTGAATTCCTCGATTGACAGAGCCTTTAAGGCTTTGTCATATTCCTGCTGATGGAAACAAATAAGACTATTTTTTAATCCCTCAAAAGCTTGTAGTTGATCTTCTGAAAGGGCAACAAAAAACTTTTTAGTTATTTCCTGGGTCCACGAGATTCTACCTACCTCAAGCCCTAATACAATCAGGTTTAACATTTTAGTTGGAGAAACAACATCACCCTCCTTAAACCAATTTTGCTCTATGAAATATTGAATATAGTCGAGATACTCAACTGCATAATATCGTTTCCCCTGATTGATAAATACAATAGCCTGATTCATAAGATACTCGTAAGGAGCTCGCTTATAATCATTTACAAAAATAGTATCCTGAATTGTCAGGATCTCTTTTACCTCTTGATAATGAGCTTCAGCATTAGCTTCGGTAAGCATTTTATATATGTTCCAGTAAAGTCTTATACCAATAGGTAATTCATGATTTCGATTAGTAATCCACTTATCAATTGGATCAAAAATAGAAACGGGCAGATCAATCTGTGAAATTTTCCTTCTACTTATCCCTTCAACCGTCAAACGTAGATAGTTTTCTATGAAATGATATTCCAATGATGACAGTGCTTGTTGTAAATTACTATCCTGTGTCCTAGAACTCTTTCCGATGGCCAACAAATTCTGCTCAAATCTATATTGCCAATAATGGTAATTTTCATCGTGGCTTTCTTGACTTGCAAAAAACTTATTGACGGTACGTTCGATTGACTTTAAGTTTCTCTCTGCTCTTTTTTTAAATAGTTCTACATGGAGGAATATATCTTTCGAAAGATTATCTGATGAGTCTTTGATCTCATGAGAATAGATAAAAACCCTGACAGCCTTCAATACATTTGCTGTAGTATACCGTAAAGCAACTTCGGGTTTTTCACTAGATGAAAAAAATAGTGCCTGTATTTCGCTTCTCTTAAGTGTGTAATTTGCAGAGAAATCAATGGCATTACAGAGATAATGAAGCAGTCTAGCCTCAACACTACCTACCTTAAGAAGAGGGGAGATATAAAAATCCTGAATTTTCCTTCGCCCTCTTTTGCCAAGGAATATCAAAAGCTCGACCAGCTTGGTACTTTCCATTGATTCTTTGATTTGCTTAGATAAGCAACTTGGTTTCCTACTGCTTACTACACTGATAATCAGAAGAAAATTACTACATGGTCATTGAAAAATGAAAATTAAGTCTTGATTATCATATTTTTTTTGGCCTAGAGTCTTTGGAGTACATGAATAATATTAGCCTTTGAATCAATCACATAGGATCTAACCCTGTATTCATGAAAACTTATCTTCAATCTATTTTCCTTTTCTGCTTAATAGGCTCATTCCAATATATCCACTCCCAATCCTTAAAGATCATACCAGTTGAAGTGAACAACTCTGCTGGCATTAAAATTAGGTCCTCACGAAACATCAACTCCTCAAATATTATCGCTGCTCTTCCAAACAACAGTCGTCTTGTTTCAGTAGATCTACACTGTGAACCTAATAACCCTTCAAATGCATACGAATGGTTTGAGGTTCATATTCCTGGAACCAATGGCAATATTAGGAGAGGGTATATGGTCAAGGACAATGGTTTTACAGAGCCAGCATGTTCAGGAAGTTATGGGCGAGTTATAAATGCCCCGAATGGTCTCAATATTAGGACAGATCCATCAGTAAGCACATCAACACATGCGAAGATAAACGGAGTAAATGCCAAGCTTGGTAATGGTGCATATATAGCGATAGCAGGACAATCTAGTGGATGGTATCGAATTTATGTACCCAATAATGTGACTAACTCTTCAGGTCAAGCTATAACCTATGGTTGGGTAAGCAGTGCTTACATTTCACCGGCCCCAGGTACTTCAGCAGGCAGATTAAGAGTATATATTGATCCTCCAGGTGCCATTACTGCTGGTGCGGAGTGGAACTTAGATGATGATTGCTGGCAAAGTTCAGGAGATAGGATAGATGATTTATGCTATGGGATCTATGAATTAGTCCCAAAACAAATACTAGGATTTACTGCACCTTCTTCCTCTTACATCTCAATTAATCAATCTTCTACAACTACCAGGACGCTTACCTATACTCCAATAGGAGGAACAGGAAGTGTTAGAGTAACCATTTCTCCAAGTGCTGCACGGAATGCGGGTGCTGAATGGAGGTTAGATAGTGGTCCTTGGAGAAACAGTGGTTACACGGAAACAGGAGTTTCTACAGGTGGCCATACAATTTCATTTAAATCTATTTCAGGATGGAACACACCCTCCAGTCGGTCTATAACAGTTTCTAATAATAATACTTCTACTTCCAGTGGTACATATACTCAATCACCTGGAAATGTAACAGTTACGATTAATCCATCTGGTGCTAGAAATGCTGGTGCTCAATGGAGATTAAATTCAGGTCCATGGCGTAATAGTGGTTATACAGAAGTAGGAGTTACACCCGGTAATTACACTATCTCATTTTCAACTGTGCCTAATTGGATTACTCCTTCAAATATTTCAATCTCTCTAAACCCTAATCAGTCTATATCAAGAACAGGTAATTATAGTGCTGTGCCTCAAATAGGCAGTGTGTCTTTCTCATTATACCCCCAAGCTTCTTTATCCAACGGAGTACAATGGAGACTTGATGGAGGTGCCTGGCAAAATAGTGGAAGTATTCTCAACAACATCTTGCCTGGTCCACATACAATTAGCTTCAAAAATTCTTCAAATTGGGGAACCCCTAACAGTCAAACTATAAACGTCATAGCTGGTCAAACCTATTTTGGTACAGCTTCTTATCAAACTACTCAACTAACAGAGATTCCTGAATCTCAAGCCAGAGATCCTCGATATATGACAGCCCATGGTTTAGACCCTGTAAATCTTGCCACAGGTGCTTTCGTGGTTGGATATCAGGATTTAAAAGTAGCTGGAAGAGGAATGGATCTGGTTTGGAGGCGTTTTTATAACTCTCGAAATACTGAGTATCAACGGCATCTCGGTCGAGGTTGGTCTCACTCATATGACATTCATCTATCACTATCACAGACTGAGTGGAAAGTTCACTATGGAGAAGGACATGAACATTTATTTGTACCCTACCCTGACGACACGTCACAACCTAGATACAAGGAGATTTACCATTCTTTAATAAGAAATTTAAATGGTACTTACACCCTGAGGTCCCCCGACGACATCCAATATATCTTCGATTCCATTGGAAGGTGTACACAAATCAAAAACCGAAATGGTAACGAGATAACCTTATCCTATTCTGGACAGAATCTAATTTCCATTACTGCCCCAGGAGGTAGGACCCTAAATCTTTCTTACGATGGTAATGGGCGTATCACTTCTCTTACAGACCCCATTAATAGGTCCCTTACTTTTGGATATGACTCCAATAGTGATCTTACTCATGTGACCAGCCCAAGAGGTTACATAACACAATTTGGATATGATACTTTAGGTCAAATTCGAACTATTACCCCTCCTAGAGCCCTCGCATTAGTAAATACTTATGATTCTTTAAGAAGGGTAAACTCCCAAATAGATGCACTATCTACTGGGACTTCGATTAATTACAACTGGGGAATAATGCGTGAAGCTACCGTTACTCACCCTAATGGAAGCATTACTAAAACTTTTCATACTAATAAGTATAAACTCCTTCAGGAAAATGATGGCTTAAATTACTCTACATTTTACTTCTACGATACAGATGGTAATGTAATCAGGCGACTTCCTTCAAGCGGAAATGATGAATACTATACTTATAACTCAGAAGGATATGTAACAAGTCATACCTCACCACTAAATAATGTAACCAAGTTTGATTTAAATCAGGATAATGATCCTATCCAGATCATAAATGCAAAAAATGACACCATTAGCTTTCTCTACGACTCCAACGGGAATCTCTTAAGAAAAATATTGCCAAATGGAGCTTCAAGCCGTTACTACTATACTTCAGATGGTCTGATTAGATCAGCTGTAGATGCATTAGGAGACTCTGTTACACTAGTCCGAAATACCTTTGGAGATGTAACCTCTGTTATCTCATCTTTAGGAACTACGTCCTTGTCCTATGATGATGTTGGACGAATCCTTTCCATAACGGACCACCTCAATCACACTACTTCATTTACCTATGATGAATATGACAATATTCTGACTGAGACCAATCATTATAATCATGTTCGGCGCTTTACCTATGATGTTAATGGGAATCTCACCTCTTATAAAGACAAAAAGGGTAATGTATCGAGGTTTGAATATGACCAAAAGGATCGTCTGACTAAGTTCAAAGACCCAAAAGGAATTGAAACGAGTTATTTCTATGACAATATGGACAATCTTACTTTTCAGCTAGATTTCCAAGGTAATAGAATTGACTATACCTATGACAACAAAAACCAGTTACTATCTAGAACGGACGATTTAGGAACCACTCGCTTCTCCTATGATAGAGATGGTAATATAACACAAGTTAATGAGCCTGGAGGGCGTACCACTACCTATACTTATGATAAAGAAAGCAGATTAATTGCAGTTGAAGATCCCTCAAGCAATATTTCTTCATTTGACTATGATGAACTCGGACTCCTAAAGTCTTCTAAAGATCCATTACTGCATGAAACCAAATATGACTATGATGTCATAGGTCAACTTACTAAGGTAATCCTTCCGAATGGAGATTCAAGCGAATATTCATATGATCTAAGAGGAAACCTTACTTCTCTCATTGACCCTAAAGGGTATCAGCAACAGTTCCGCTATGATAAACATAGTAGACTTTTAGAATATATCGCTCCATCAGGTAGCAGTAGGCAGTTTACCTATGATGCTGTTGGAAACCCTCTGTCAATTACTGAGGCTAATGGTGTATCTGTTTCCAATACCTACGATGCACTTTACCGTTTAACCCAATCAACCTACAGCAGTGGTGAAAACTACCAATTCGCCTACGATGCTAACGGAAATACGACCCAAATGACGAACTATTTGGGAAGTACTTTATTCAACCATGATGAACGGGACCAAATAAGATATACTCTAGATCCATTCGGTAATCTTACGCGATACAAATACGATGGTCTAGGAAATCAAACTCAAATCATCTATCCCTCAGGCGATACAGTATTTTACTCCTATAACTCTTCTAACCTACTTGAAACTGTTTCCAATACTCAGGTTGGTGAAATTATATATGCTTATGACTCTTTAGGCCTAGTTGATTCCATAGTTTACCCTAACGGTACTATTGGGATATACAAGTACGACTACAATTCGAGAGTTTCAGAAATAAAATGGACAGATAAACAATCGACTCCGTTTTATCATACGAAGTTAGCTTATGATGCCACAGGAAACTTACTATCAAAGGAATACCTAGCTGCACCATTAGTTCCTAAAGTCGTCAACCCTCAACTCCTAAACTATACTTATGACCAGGATAATATTCTTACATCCAATGGCTTAACTACCTACTCCAATGACCCAAGTGGTAATCGCCTATCTGAGAACACTTTAGGTACTCAAAATACGTTTTCCTTCTCTGGTCCACATTTGCTCACCTCTTATAATACCCCTGGTAATACTGTTACTTCTTCGTATGACCCTGTGGGAAATAGGCTAGCCAAAGAAAGTAATGGCGTATCTACCAATTTTGCATTGGACCAGACAAACTACCTCTCTCAAGTTCTAGAGGAACAAGATTCTTTAGGTTCTGCGAAAAAAGTCTTTGTCTTTGGTGATGGGTTAATTTGTCAGAAAGATTCTAGTGGAAATCTACACTACTTCCATTTTGATGCTCAGGGCAATACTATTGCAATTAGTGATTCTAGCGCTTCCGTGGTTGCATCCTATACATATTCTCCTTTTGGAGTAGTTCTAGAAGCACAAGGGTTATCTGATCAGCCCTACCAGTTTATGGGTAAATATGGTATCCAAAAGGAAGCTGAGGGGCTTTACTTTATTCGAGCTAGATGGTATGATGCAAGAAACGGTAGGTTTTTAAGTAAAGATCCTTATCCAGCGAATATTTCCAACCCCTTAACCATCAATAGGTTTGCTTATGGATTAAATAATCCATTAGCCTACTTTGATGCTGATGGATTAAAAGAGCAAGCATTCTACGGTCCCTATTATACAGGAGGAAGTAGTGCTCAGTGGATGCAAGGCACACCTCGCTGGCTTTCAATAACTCAAACTGCCTTAGATTTTTGTGGGCTAGTACCTGCTTATGGAGAGATTTGTGACCTAACAAATGCAGGTATTTACTTGATTCAGGGAGATCATCTAAATGCAGGCCTTTCAGCTTCATCTGCAATTCCATTTATTGGGTGGGCCGGGACTGCTGCAAAAGGTGCTCGAAGGGTTTCAAACAGTTCTAATGCCACTCAATTACTCTCTTTAACAGGTGGGAATAAACCAAAACTACTAGGGAGAGGGGTAACTGCATCTTGGGGAAGAACTTTTCAATACAGGATAGGGGGTAGAATGACGGCAATGGACCATATTCTCTACCGACATTCATACAATACGAATTTTACTAGGGTTAGTAAGTTTTCAGAAGGAACAACTCAAAAAATGATAAAAGAATATGTCTACCAAGCGGCAAAGTATGGCAAGGAAATTCCTGGAGGGTTTGAATACAATGTGGGGAAAGTAATAGGGACAGGAAAATATGGTCAAGAGGCTTCTAAAATTAGTGTCTTTATTAGAAATGGTTGGGTAAAAACAGCTTACCCTGTAAACTAATTTTATTATGGAAACGGTTTCAATTGAAAGCTTTATAGAAGAAGAATTGGATAATCTCACAAAAAAAAATCTTTTAGATAAGATTAGTAATGGGAAATTAAATTCTCTTAAAAGTCAGCAAATCGTATTTAATCGATTTATTATCGAGATTAAATTCTCTGAAAAAAGAGTAGTGATTATTGATGACGCTTTTTTTGAAGAAACCATCCCATTAGAACTAAGTCTTTCAGATTTTATCAAAAAAATTGACAAAGCTTAGAGGATTTTTTGTACTTAAAAATTTTTAACCTATTAGCAATGAATCGAATAGCAGTTAATCTTAGATTTATGTACATGATAATTTTCATGTATCCTATTATTTGTGTTAGTCAGAAAATTAAATATGAATATGATTCTACAGGGAAGATAATAGAGGTCGTTCATAATGATAGTTCTAAGATTTTCTATCAATATGACAAAAACTCCAACCGAACTAGCTTACAAGCTTCTATAAACCCTAACTCCTTTCCAATTGAGTTACTAAACTTCACAGGTAAATCAGTCTCAGTTTCATTGAATCGGTTAAATTGGACTACAACCAATGAAATAAATAATTCTGGTTTTTCCTTAGAAAGGTCTGATGATGGACGTATCTTTCAATTGATAACTTGGGTTAAAGCTACCACTTCACCCAAAGACCGTAATGAATATTCTTTTGATGATACTGAAGTTAAGGGAGGAAATTCCTACTATTATCGTCTGAAACAGGTTGATAAAGATGGTACTTTCACTTATTCCAATACCATTCTGATAAGTACTCTTAATCCGAACTATGATTTTAGTGTGAAAGTATTTCCTAATCCAACAAGTGGTGATTTTACACTTTCAATTGAAAACTATTCATCAATAAATCACAGCTTAACTTATGTTCTTGTCAATACCCTAGGACAAGAAGTAATTAGGGGATCTGCCACTGTTAATAAGTCTTCTGATATTTCAATCCCTTTAGATATTGAGAAATATCCTTCTGGGACTTATAAAGTTCAAGTGGTATTCTCAAACCAACAAAAACTTAATCAGACTCTGATTAAAAAGTAAAGGGTTATTCACCTTTAATGTAACAGCATTTGTAACGAGTTCCTTTCTCTGCAAGATTGCAAAGAGCCTGACTGTTATCACATAGTCAGGCTCTTTGCCTCTTGCCAGGGAAATTTTCCCTTGGGACCCTTGAAATTCCGTTCCCATCAATATGAACTTTATCGCTCCAGATACATCCCTTGCCTCCTTCTCCCATGCCCAACTCTTGAGTAAGCAAGCTCTGGATATCGTTCCTTTTGTACTCCCTCCATAAATCTTTTCAATCGATTCATTTCTCCTTTACTCATGCGCATGGCTTTACCTGATTTTGCTTCTACACCTGATACACAGAGATGGACATGAAAATGATCCTTGGCTTGATGGATAGCTCCTACATATAGACCATGAGGATTACGCTTTAGCATGTATTCTCTAGTGAGGTTTTCAATAGTAGCTAAGGAGAGCTTAGGAGTATCTTTCGGATGCCATGATAGGATTTCGTGAGTTAAAATGGTAGAATTCTTCCTTCTTCTGGCTCGATTACTCTCGTTATCCTTAAACTCCCTCACCCATTCTTCAATATTGCCTCCTTTAAGATTGTGAGTCATAATGCGACTTTCAGGTACTCGCTCTTCCCCTTCAATCATATAGCGAAGTAGTTGTCTGAAGCTGATATTCTTTCTGCTAGAGATCTTGATGATCATACATATCTAAGAGACGACGAATAACAAGGGAGTAGTTCGAGCTAGATTGCAGGGTATTCTTGATGATTTCTTCTACCTGTCTTGGTTCTCTCAGGCGTTGGGTTACATATTGCTCTAGTTGTAAAAAGCGATCTTCAAGGGCGGTATATGCCTGAGACAGATCAGCAATGCTGAGCTTCTTGAGGTGCTTAGCGATCATGTGAACATCCGTTTGCATCAAAAGTAGTTTCTGTTCCACACTGGCTACTTGAGCGTGATTCGGGACTACAAAAGTAGAATTACAGTAGGCCAAAGCCGCTTCTCTTAGGAAGCTGGCTAAAGTAAGATGATGCCCTTGAGCAAATTGAGTAAGACTATGATACTGGTTTTGCGAAAGAGAGACTGTTACCTCTGGATACTCCTTCCGTCTTTGTTGCTTGTAGTTTCGATTGTAGTGTCGTTGATAGGTTCTCTTGGCTGCTTCTAGCAACTTTGGATCAGAGTTCTTTGTCAATCCCTGTTCTTTAAGATAGTTCCGTAAGCCTGATTCTTTCTTGGCTCTAATAGGAAACATCAATTTTTCAGCAGTTTATCCACCAAGGACTTTTGGTAATAGGGGTGGAGTTTGACCTGAAGAGGCTTGAAATGACCGAGCAAAAGAAGGGCTTGATCTTTTGGCATGGTTCTAATTTCATCGCTTGTTAAGAGAGGTCTCACCACTTGGGTTCCTGACTCTATCATGTACTCAAACTTCCCTACAATTGCCTCTAGCTCTTTGCAGGTAGCTAAACTTTGCCCCGTGAAGTACAGCTTGGCAAAGCAATTTGATTTAATCGTTTCTGCATCATAATGTCCGTATCGCTCAACCAGTTGAGCAAAGTCTTGGAGAGCTAGAAGAATCCCTACTCGGTACTTCCTACAGTTTGCACAATAGATGGAAAGTGAAGGGATATACAGTGATGAAGCTTCATCGAGAAGGCAAAAGACATCACGATCATCGTACTGAGGCATGTGCTGTAATAAAGTCGCAAAGAGCTGTTCGAAAAAGATGGCTGACAAGGTGGCATAGTACGCTTGATCAGTAACTGGGGTTTGAATGAAAAGAGCGGTTTTCTCTTGCCTGAGTTTTTGAAGATTTAAGGTATCCTTGGCAGTTACCTGAGCGACCTGTTCATCAGAAAAGACTTGTAAGGCACTCATGACAGTCGCTATCACTCCTAATCTCACCTTGTCATCAAAAGCTTGAAAGGCCTGGTATTCATTTAAAAGGTCTGCTCTTCCTAATTCAGCAAAATCAGCTTCTAGGCTTTTACTGTCATGTGAAAGCCTGGCAATCAGTTCTCTCACTTGGGTAAGATGGCTTTCATACTGATTGCTCCCCTTCACCAAGTGAATCACTAAACGCAAAAGGTTTACTCCTTGTAGATCCCAAAAGGGGTCACTTTTCCCCGCAAAACTGGTTCTGATGATCATCGACGCTACTTTGTTAATTTCTGCTCCAGTGGTAGCTCGAAAAAGTGGATTAAAGCCACGAGATAGGCTTCCGTCCCCAAAGTTCAATACCTTGACCTTGTAGCCTCGCTCCATTAACTCTAGGCAAGTAGTGGCATGTAATTCCCCGCTGGGATCATGGACAACAAAAGAACCATGCATAGAAAGGAGTGAAGGGATGAGTACCACAGAGGACTTCCCTGTTCCAGTCCCTCCGATAATCATGGCATTTTGATGAGAGTGCTGGGCTGAGATATTCTCCCTACCAGTTAAGCGAAAGCCATGATGTCGTTTTGAGAGAAGATTCTTTCTTGATCCAAAGCTCGCTTGATAGGGTTTTGGCTTCGGTTGAGCATCCCTTGAAAATCTAAAAAAGGGACTTAGGACGAATTTGAAGATGTGATAGGTGATATAGATAAAGGCGGTACCTGCCTTTATGAAGATTCCGAAAAAATTACGCATAAAGTGATGCGCATTACAAAGGGATGTGCTGATACATAGTGTACCAGAAATAGTAACGAGAAGTGAATGATGGTGGAATAAAAGCAAACACCATCTACCAGAGACCTTTATCTTAACTTGCTACTAGCGATTGCTCTCACCTATTCTTGTTCCATTCGCAAATACGATTCCCTCATTGCAACGTAGTCTCGAGAGGTGGTGGTTCCCGCTCCATCAAGAAGTAATTCGAGCATTTCTTTTCGATCTCCACGATGAGTGGCAATGGTACTGGCGACTACTACCAAAGGCAGGGCTTCTGGTATTAGGGTAATATTCCTTCCTAAAAGTATCCCAGAAAACACCTTGAGTTCATCTAAGACCCGCTGGACTTTACAGTGGATAATCAATGGTGATCCAACTGATTTATTTTGCTCATCTTGCAGAAACAGCTCAATGGCCAGAAGATTGGTATCATAGAGTTGATAACTTCCTACATAGCATTCTTTTGGAGTGATCAAGAGTCGGGCCTTTTCACCTACTTCTAAAACCAAATCGCCTGAATGGATCTCCTGATCTCGCATAAAAGCTAGCGTATACTCTCCAACCAAAAATCGAGCCTCTGAATACCATGACCATCCTGCAGGATCAGCAGCCTGACTGGGAGTAATGGAAGTACTACCTTTTCTTACCACCTCTTCGCACCAAGGGGAAAATTGTTTAGGATTTTTAATTAGTTGCTGGGCTTCCTTTTTGGAAGTTACTTGTTGTAACAAGAGTTTGCCAGATTGCGAACTACCTGATTCTGTAACACCGGAAAAAGTACCAAGGTAATACCTGCGCCACTTACCATATGCCCCTGTAAAATAAGATTGTAAGGCTTTAAGCTGGCGGGTGGTTTCATCAACCAAATCTAAAAAAAGGTACAAGCCTTTGTGCAAATACGATCCAGACCAGATTACTTCCTCTTGTAACGAATCCTCTTCTTCAGTTTCTACCCGAACACTATTGCTTCCCGAAAAAGACAAAATGCTATATCGCATTCTCATGAGCATGGGGCACCACCTATGCATCACATACCAGACAGTTTTGGTCCTTGTCTTCTGTTCCTCTGGGTGATAGATAAAAGAGGCTATTTCAGGATCAAATTCAAGCTGATAGGTTTCCACAACTTTCTGTAATAACGCTCGCCTATCCCATCCATAACAGAATTGGGGGTCTTTACCACGATACTTTTCAAAGTTTTTGGCTTTGGTTAAGTACGGGTAACCAATTTCTGCTTGTACTCGCTTTTGCGAGACAGCCCCATGTTCAAGTGATGACAAAGCTTTGGCAAGCAAATCAGCTGCCTGCTTTGCTGTCAGATTAAAGTACTCCATGGTTTCCATTTGATTAAAGACTTCAGTTTGTCGTAAGGGTCTAAAGACTCCTTGAAACCTTTGAAATTTCAAGGAAACTTCCTGTCTGCAATAAGTTAACTCGTTTCAGGGATTCAGCAGCTCGTACTTGCATCTCGGTTGAAAAGCCACTTACAATTCTTGTTTTATTCGTAACTGATAGATCTCATGTCAAATCCATTAAGTAACTGGAACCACTTTGTTTCAGACATGCAGTACTCGCCCCAAGAATTCTTTGAGGCGGTCAAAAATCACCTGGAAAAACTAGATCTTCCTGAGGTACACACTTCCTTTATTACTTTTCGCCAACCAAAGATTGGCAAAAGGCTGTATCTACGCGTTGAACACTTGAAAAATACTATTGACATTGGTGCAGCTCCTTATGGCAATGGCTTTTTCATTTCTTATTGGGTCAACAAAGACAATTCATCATCAATCATAGCTCGTATCTATCGAGGCCTGGCTGAGTTATTTGTCAGAATTCCCGTTCCCATTGTACCGCAAATCTTATACAACATCTTGACTCGTTGGGCAGATACTGCTGAGAAAGCCAAGCTATCCTACTATGCTTTTGATGATGTCTACATGTTTCAGCAAGCTGTCCATCGAAGCATCATGACTGTTATCAATGACGCTAGTTCAATGCAAGGGAGACGTCAAATGCAGGAGTTTGTGCCATCACCGACCTCTTTGTTAAACGCTTAGCCAAAAGGAGATGTCTTATGCCATACAAGACATTCTCACCCAGCACTTTTATGAGTGGGAGCAGTGGGGTCGAGGTATATGGGTTGCTGATGAGCCCATCACCCTAGAACCTCCCTTTCTTCCCTTTGATCGAAGTCGCCTTGTGGGTATGGAAGGCCACATCCAAGATGATGGCCATTTCCATACCCCACTTTCTTTTCTCTGGAGCCTCTTTAAACCAGCCAAGCCACCTGAGCCGAAATTTTACTTACCCCAACGACCAGAGGTCCAGCTTGATCCTTTCCCTTTAGGTGATCCACTTCAGGAAATTGCTGAATTTCAGGTCAGATGGCCAAAAGAAAAACCCTACCCCAAGGACAGTATGAGCCAACTTTTGGTGATGCTAGGTGGTAGCAAGTTCCCAATTTCATTTGAATTGATAGGAACAGGAACAGCAATTATCACTCAGTTTGCTTGCCGGGGTGCTGATGCTGATCTAGTCCGATTTCAATTACAAGTCTTTTTTCCCCAAGCGGAAATTACTCCTACTTCCCTTACCCTGCTTCCATTACTGTATCAAGAGCATCAGGCACTGGCCTTAACACCTCTTTGTTTGCAGCAAGAGTTTATGCGCCCTCTTACAACTGTTGGCAAACTGGAACCAGATCCCTTAACAGCCGCAGTAGGAGCGCTTGAGTCTTTAGCTGAGGGGCAGGTGGGTATAATCCAAATCCTCTTTCAAGGGTGTCAAGCTCCTTGGGGCTCAAGTATTATGGCATCAGTTCAGGATGGTGCTGGTGGATCGTTTTTCCCAGATGCCTCTGAGATGCTTTCGCTAGTGAAAGATAAGTTGGCGACACCCTTAATAAGTACAACCATACGAACGGTTGGGATAAGTCCTACTTATCATCTCTCACAAAAGATCTCTCTACGTTTAGCTCAAGCCCTCAATACGACTACCAAACGAATAGGAAGCAATGCCTTAGGGGTTCTTGAGACTCGGTTCACTCAAGATGACATACAGGCGATGGTAATGGCCCGTAGGAGTTTCAGAACTGGAATGATTCTCTCCACTCAGGAACTATTGCCCTTAGTGCATTTACTATCTCCCTCCTTAGCCTCATCCAAATTCAAAAAGCCCAAGAAAACCAAGGCAGCTCCTCCGCACTATCGAGACCTTCTCTTTCGCCTTGGGATTAATGAACATCAAGGTCAAGAACATATCATTGGTCTGGATATTCCGACCAGATTACGACATACACATATAATTGGAGCCACTGGCACTGGAAAATCGACCTTGCTGGTTAATATGATCAGGCAAGATATGAAAGCAGGAATTGGGTGTGCTGTCTTTGATCCTCATGGCGATCTCATTGAAGATGTTCTTGGCTTTGTTCCCTATGACAAGATGGACAAAGTAGTAATCATTGATCCCAGTGATGAGCAGTATGCTATTGGGGTAAATATCCTCCAAGCCCAAGGAGCAAGGGAGAAAATTATGCTGGCTTCTGATTTAGCTGAAGTCTTCAAACGCCACACTACCAGTTGGGGTGATCAGATGGAAGTAATCATGCAAAATACCATAGCAGCATTTCTTGATTCTTCCAAAGGAGGAACCCTCCTTGATTTAAGGCAGTTTCTATTACACAAGGGCTTTCGAGAACAGTTTCTTCACACTGTTTCTGATCCCATGATCAGAGAATTCTTTCAGTACGATTTCCCACAGAAACGAAACTCAACGTTGCAATCACTCTTGAGCCGTCTTCAATTCTTCCTGAGACCCAAGCCTATCAGATATATGCTGATGCAACAACAAGGTCTCAACTTCTCCAAGCTCATTGAGGATGGAGCCATTATTCTTATCAAACTCTCTCAAGGCTTAATTGGTGAGAGTAATTCATACCTCCTTGGCACCCTCCTTTTAACCAAACTGTATCAAGCAGCTCTTGGTAGACAAAGCCAAACAAAAGATACTAGGAAGCCTTTCTTCATTTACCTTGATGAATTTCAGCACTTCATTACTCCTACCTTAGAAGGAATACTCTCAGGAGCTAGAAAGTATGGCTTAGGATTAGTCTTGGCCCATCAGAGTTTGGATCAATTGATGAAGCGAGATGCCTTGGTGGGTAATGCTGTCCTTTCAAATGCAGGAACGAGGATTTGCTTTCGAGTCAGTGATACCGAAGCAGTACAACTGGCCAAAGGGTTTTCTTTCTTTGAACAAGAAGACATTAAACAACTGGGAGTAGGAGAAACTATTATTCGCATTGGTTCATCAGAGCATGATTGTAATGTAGAAACCATCGAAGCCCCTTACATACCAGAGATTGATAATGATCATCGGGTAATGGCTAAAAGAGCTAGTCAAACCAATCATGGTACATCTGTATTTGACTTAGAGGAACAACTACAGCGTTACTATGACGCTAGCCGTCGCAATCCCACTACAACAGAAAAGGAACAAACACCCCTACCTCCCAAAAGGGAAATACCACCAGTTACTCAACCTCCTGTCCAAGAGGAAAAACCAGTTCAAGAACTTCCCTCTCAAAACCCTATCCCAGAACTCATTGACCTTGAAAAAGCTGCTGAAGACTTTAAAGCCCAAGAGAAGCAAAAGAAAGAGCAATCAGAACATCGGTATCTTCAAACCTTCCTCAAACAAATGGCTGAAGCCAGGGGCTACCGCTCCGTACTTGAAGCTCCAACTCCAGACGGAAATGGCAGAGTTGACGTGCTCCTTTCAAAAGGAGATGAGACCATAGCGTTAGAGGTGGCGGTAACTACCACCAATGCTCACGAAGTAGGTAACATCTCTAAGTGCCTGAAAGCTGGATATACCTGGGTGATTCTTCTTTCCTCAAAGCCCAAAAGACGAGAAAATATTGAAGCGTTAGCCAAGAAATCTTTAACCAATTCCCAGCTTAAAGGAGTTCACTTCCTCTCCCCTGAAGCCTTTATCTCGTGGCTTGATACCAAAACAGCTAAGGAAGCCAATGCCGAAAAGACAGTAAAGGGGTATCGGGTCAAAGTGAACTATTCAAATGAAAAAAAAGACAGTAAGACGGTTGAGGAGGATTTATCGAAGATCTTGTCAAGATCAATAAGGAGGAAAAAGTAGTGACTCGCTTTCCCAATTAGTACAACAGGAAAGGTAGTATCCTGCAAACTGTGTTATTAGCCTTTATCGCAGAGATAGTTTTTCTCTCGTAAACAAAATTAAGATGCATTGTACCTCTCGCCTTTTGACTCCCTTTAGCATACACTAAAGTCATGAAACGACTCGTCAAACAAATTGATACTCTCGCTCAACATGCCAGTCGCCCTGAAGTCCTCAATGCCTTATAAAATTTTCACTAAACCTTCACAGCTTCATTGATCCAAAGTTTTTCTGCTATCATTCTGACCAGGTCAGCATTTACCGCATTACCCAAAGCTTTAAAAGCTGAGGCTTTGCTGTCTGGTAATTCAATACACTCAAGGGATTGAAGCTTTGCAGCCTCATTTTTTGTCATATAGCGAAGTTCCCATCCAATGATTGGAAGTTGCGTTAAAGTGCTAGCAACCAGAGATGGTGCATGCTGTGGACGTTTAGTCCTCAACCCAGAAGCTCTAAATTGTAGAATCAATTTGTATAAATCCCTTTCCTCACCTTTACAATTCCATTCAAATTTTTGCCAACTGTTTGGGAATGACTGTATAGTAGGAAGTAAGTGGTCTATAAACGGTTTTACCAGCTGATACCACTCTCTGTTTTGGCGGATAAATGTCTTTTTCCATCGAGGAAATTTTGCTTTATCAGTCTTAGCATAGCTTGGTAGGCCAGATAATATATCTTGCTTCGTTTTTCCTCGAAGCGGTTTTCCAAAAGCTCCATCAAACTGTCTTAAGTAAGCATTGGTATATTTATGTGGAGCTAATTCTTCATAAGGATATGTTGCACCAAACTCCATTGCCCATATTGGGAATGAAGGTAAAGGAATTCGTTTAGGAATAACATCAATGAACTCTTGCCAAATCTCAATACATTCTAATTGCCTTGGTAGCAAAAGATCATATTCATCTATCGTTGTGTCAAGAATCGTCTCAACGTGAGTAGAAATCATAGTTTCGCCTTCGGGAAAAGAGAAGGATTCTAAGTCATCTTTTTCACGACTTCCTATAATAAAAATACGATCTCGAATTTGGGGTATACCAAACTGGTGGGGAGAAATAATCTTAGTTCTAAGATGATGATACCCTAAAGCTCTAAGTTCAGCCTCAATAGTATCCCAAGTGTTTCCTTGATCATGCCTCTTTAAATTGGCAACATTCTCCAGAAAAATGAATCTCGGCCTATGATAATCTAATATTCGGGCTATTTCATAGAATAGCTCACCTCTTTCATCCTTTAGGCCTAATTGGCTGCCAGCTTTAGAGAACGGTTGACATGGAAATCCTGCGCAAAGGATATCATGTTCTGGTATCTCCTGAGATTCTACTTTGCGAATATCTCCTATACACTCAATCCCAAAGTTTTTAGAATAAAGTTCTGCTAATTCACTATTCTTCTCGGAAGCAAAAACACAAGTGTGTCCTAACTTACTGAGGCCGACATGAAAACCTCCGAGACCTGCGAATAAATCTATAAACTTCATTCTAAAACATCCTCCCTTCTTGCTACTGTGAAAATATTTGCAGATACCTCTTCACCAATTGTTATTTCTGCTACTGTTCTACTACAAATTCGGCGCAAGGTTTTCCACAATAATGCAGAATCATAGTGATCTACATCTGATGGAATATGATTTAAAAGGCTTTGCGAGCATACTACAATCAACCTTTCTTGGGAACGAGAGAACGCAACATTTGCCCTATTAAGGTTCAAAACAAACTCTGCTGTTGCACTAATAGCCGCTGGATCACTGGCAGTAGCTGAAACAATTACTGTAGGTCTCTCACCACCTTGAAGTCTTTCAACAGTATCAATGACAGTAATAGAGTTTGCATAGTCCTCTTCAAATCTTTGTTTGAGTAAAGTTCTTTGTGCCCGATGAGGAGTAACTAGGGCAATATTGTCTTCAGGAATAGTATTTCCACCGTTTCTATCATGGAATGATTCCAAAATTTGTTGAATAATATCAATTTCTGTTAGATTACTTTTCCTTGAATTGCGTTCATCATGTGTTATTAAAAATAAGCCTGAATCACCATTCCAGACAGATTCCCAACCAGCTCTTTGAGTAAACTCTGGTGCTGTATGATTATCCACTCTACCTTCTAATACAACATCATCTTCTTGATAAAGACGAGCAATTAAGTTTCGGATAACTTGTGGGAGACGATAAGTATAGGTTAAAGAGGAAATCAAGATCGAATGATCAGTTATTCTTTGATATTCTCTTATGCGGCGCATTGAATCATAGGAACTTAAAAAAGGTTGATATAGAATTACAGTGGGCCTATCCTCACGATCCCAATCGTGAGCAACAATTGGAGACAATTGATTATGATCGCCAGCAAGCATTATTTCTCCATTAACTGATACCACTGTAGACAAAGCTAAAAAGGATGGAAATACCATCATACTCGCTTCATCAATAATCATGGTATTAACATAAAATCCAGTTTGTCTGAAAGTTGCTGCACCATTAAACTTCTGACTTAATTTCAATATTCCTGAGATTGTACCTCCAATGATAATGACATTTGCACCTCTGTTACGATTAATAGCGGTAACGGCGGTATTAACTGGTAGAAATTCTATGCCGTTTGGAACTTCTTCCTCTTCTCTTGCAGTTTTTGCAATGAACAGGTTAGGTAGATTGTATCCAAGGCTTTCTGCATGATGAGAAAATTCTGCAACTACACTCCTAACACGTAGAAGTAATTCGTCAACAGCTCTATGGGTATGGCCAGATAGGAAGATAATATCCCCTCTAGTATGTTTCAATAGAATTTTACATAAAACAGAAACCGCTGTAGTCATAGTTTTCCCTGTTCCAGGAGGACCAAGTAGTAATTGAATACGTGTTCTCAATCCATCAATGATGGCATCCCGTTGACCTTCATGCAATTGATAGTTGTCTTCACCACCATAACGAAAGGTATCTATCAGATTTCTTATTCCATCACGTTGTTCCTGTGAATAGGGATCATGTTCTGGAATACGAGGGGTAGTTGGATGAAACCAATCGTTAATGTGACCAGCAGTCGTACCATGCAAGACTCCAGAGACCCTATTTGCTACAAAATCGCTAATGCTGTTGTCTAGAACTGCACAATCATAAATAACATCACCTCCTGCTCTATTTCCAGTACTAATACTTCTTACGATATAGGAAGAGGTATCTCTTGCAAACATAACTGAAAGCACTATCATACCTGTTTCCCAATCAATAGAATCTACAGTACAAGTACCTCCTCCACGAATTAATTGGCCAATAGTTTGCCCTCGTTCCCATGTTTCATCACATGGACTAAATCGAGCAAAGCTTCCTTCTTGAATATTACTAATTGCTGAAAAGTGCTCTAAACTGACCCCAATACCTTGAGTATCAATTTCGGCCGTTACCTGATTATGGTTTTCGTGTGAGACGGTGATATTGATAAGAGGTAGTGCTTCGCCAGAGGAAATACGATTAATAGGAGCTCTAAGGTTTTTAGATAACCAGTCATTAAATTTTACATGATGATCAAGCCGTAAAAAGTTGATCGCAGCCTGTCTAGTCTCATGAACATCTAATGTATATGCATTAAGTTGACGTACATTTAGATGTGGTTTCTCGATCTCATTATTCTTACGAATAAATCCTTCAACCCAACGGAGAGCATGTGTGCGTGCCTCTAAATAGGTCTCCATATAGTTTGGTTCACTAGCTCTTTGATACCGCTCTAAGGCATTTTGAACCTGACGATTCCTGTGTGTATCTGGTAAGGTCCGCCAATAAGCATGGAAATACGGAACAGTTAAACCATCATTAAATCGACTGCGGATTTCAAATTTATGCCTAGTGGTATTAGGATCACCTGGAGCACCCCATTCGTTAGCCAGGGTGAGTTCTAAGTCTGTCTTGAAGTCAAAAATGTCTTGGGTGAAAATATGCTCCAGATTAATAACTTCACCATCAACCACTCTCCTCCAGTTATATCGTTTACCAAACCACGTTAGTGACGTAACAACGCCTAGTCCTCTTCCTGTCCATCCAAGCCCAAAATTATGTTTTACCTCATCTTCGATAGAAGAAAAGATTAGTTGTTCTAAACTCTCTCGGCAACCTAATAAGTGTTGAAAGCTAGCAAGGAGACCTGTCCCCAAACGACCACAAGCTTCCATGATGTGTCTGATCTCTGTTCGAGACCAGACATAAAAATGAACAGGCGACATTTCCGTTCCAGCAATACGGGCTATTGTGTTGGCAAGATCCCTGAAAAAAGCCTCGATAAGAAAGCGTTCCATACCGTTATCTTCACCGTAATTACCATTCCAACAGGTGGGTAGAATTTTGATAACGGACTCACCAGTTAAGATTTGATATTGTGGCTCCTCGCCATCATTACGTATTTCTTCAACAACATCAGCTTCATCATAACGAGTTCGAATAGGGTGTAAACTCTTTGTGACGTGGGCTGAAAGGGCTACAATTCGATTCTCAACATAGTCGTAGTCAACCGACATATACACCCGAACTAGGGGAGTATTCTGACAAACATATGCTGGGAGTGTGGTATGCTGGTCATATCTTAGTGCCATAACTGGATACTCACCATCAGGTTGATCACCAGTTCTAGGAAGAGTTGCTCTTCTTGCCTGAGCTTTTTTAACTAAAAAGCCTAGATTCTGGGAGAACCCTATATGATTACGTATTTCTTGTGCCTGTTGACCACGAGGATCGAGGTCAGCCAACTCGTCAATAGTAGAAATACCATACTCTTCAAGAATTTTTAATGTGGTGGAGTTCACCCCCAATAATTGTATTTTCCTAAATCTACTACTCTCTGTAAGACAGTGGACATTGAAAAGACAATCATCACATTTCTGTTCAAGGCAATAATCAAGATCATCTATATCTGCTTCAATAATCTGATGAAGATGGCCGTGTTCTTCTAAAAGCTTCTCAACATCTTCAAGCTCTCTATCTAGAATTAACGCCTCAAGAGTTAGAATATCTTGCCTCTGGTTGGTCTCCTCATCAATTCGAGCGACAACGCTTTCGACATGTTCCGAGCTGAGTCGAATTCCATTTATGAGATACTCGTTTTGAGTAAGAAAATTCTCAAGAAGTCTTTGATACAATGCGACTTGAATCCTGTGGTAGGTCTTATCTTTTCTACTTGCTTTACACTCAACAATCCTAATAAGAGGTACCCCTTCTCTCCAAAGTAGAATGAGGAAATCTATTCTTCCTCTGACAGTGAAATTTCCTATATCACCAATAATTACAACCTCACGACCAAAGTACTGAGAACCTGCTACTACATTTTCTAATTGAGAGAAGAATTGTGTAAGATCACTTTGTGTTTCTCGTTCATCCTCCTCTGGCTGTATTATTTCAATTTTTCCTAACCCCTCCTGTTCTAAACCAAGTTCCCATTCATCTTCTCTTCTCCTACCTACGGATTGAAGTACTGGATCAATAGCGTTAAAGAGACGACCATAGAATGGCAACCTTCGTGCCTCATTTCTATCATTGGTAGCTAGTTTGATTCTTCGTTCACAGGACTTATATCTAACAAATTCTCCTATCTCTGTCGTCGTAATTGGAATAGCCATATTTGTATTTTTCGATTGTTACTGCTTTGCCACTTTAGAATATTTGAATATAAAATATTTTCCATTTAAGGGAATACTATTTCGCAATTTTAATACATGCCAGACTAAGTCTAGCGAATATTTAGAGACTAATCAGAGATACATGAAGAACTATATCTGATGATTGGAATAAATAAACACTAGCTTCATTCTTTAATCATTTGTTTGAACTATCGCATCAAGGTGAATTAAAAGAAGCTTGGTAAGTCTAAAAATAAAGGAGATGCCATATCCATGGTGGTAAGTAAGTAAGTGAAGCGGAAGAAGAGTAAATAGAATAAGATTCTATTTCCCTTTTGACTTCATTGAAGAACAGATTTTGATATATCGCGTACACCATGATGTACAGTTGATTCTTTTATCTCTACGCACAATTCAAACCCAATTCATGAGCCAAAAGATTAACCTCTTCCCAAGAAGGAAGATACAATCACGAAGCCTCTTCAAATCATTCTCAGCGGCTTTTACCTTCTTGTTTATACTGATCAATTCAGCAACTTTTTTCTTTGTTGAGAAAGATTTTTTTAAGGGAATTGGCTTTCAGGGATACTTGATAATGGTATGCTCGGCCTCAACGATTGCCCTCATTAATGAATTTAGGTTGCTTAGGAACTATAACAGGAGATTTTCAACAATTGCACTACAACTAGTTCTTACTGAAGAGGGGTGGAACTTCAAGATCATCGCACCTCGCGATATGAAAATTTCCATCTTCACAACAAAATTAATTGAGGAACTAAAAAATATTACACCAGAAACTACTCTTGCGAAGATTCATGATTTCTACGACTGGAGTCTCCAAGTGGAACATAATGGTGAATTTTATATAACTGACGAAAACAGGACACTAGAAGAAGCTAAGTTACAGAAAGGCAATATTATAAGACTCCAGGGCCATGTTAAGGAAAATAAAGTCGAAATTCTTATGCTAAAGCAGACAAAGCTAACTCCGGTTTTAAGCTTAAAAGACCAGGAAGCACCGAAACTACTACTTGCAAAAAATCCAAAGGATTAAAATCCTAGCTTGTAGCCTAAGACTTCAGCTAGATTTTTTCCTTTTGTACACCTCTCTAGTTCTACTTGCCGCATCATAAAACGGGATCTCAACACCTGTGATTCCCTCAGTTTCGAAGAAGGCTTGAAGTTGATTTCTACTCCGCATATACTTCACCTCACGGCCACGTTCCCACCACAGGACAGTGGTCTCATCTACACCAATTCTGTCTGCCAATAGCTTTCGCTTCAGACCATGCTTCCGTCGGTAATTCTTCAAAGTTACAGCGAGTGGATTACCTTCCTCAAACTCTGGATCATACCCGAGGAAAGCAATGATCTTGGGCCAGTACATAATTTGGGGCTTCACTTGGTTTGTCTCCCATCTCATGATAGAACTTTCAGTTACTCCAAACTCTTCTGCTACATGAATCTGCCATAATCCTCGATCTAAACGTACTTTTCTCAAATGATCTCCTACCGTCTTCAATTCCTTAGGATAAGAGTAATGAAGAGGCTTTTTTGCCTTCAAGACCATATTTGCAAAAGGGGAACGCAACCCTGTCTCTGCGGCTACTACAATCATCCCACGCGAAGTTGTGTGTGTTCGCCCCATCAGGTTCAAAACTACTTCAACAAAATTTCGGGTCCCCTTATGGACCGTATTGACATGCACATTGAGGTGAGTCCAGTTCCTTTTGATGAGATTGCTTCGAAGGAAAAGGGAGAATCGAGCGAAGTCATTCGAGAACGTGTGATGAAAGCCCGAGATATTCAGTTGGAGCGCTTCAAAGATCAACCCTCTCTCCACGCCAATGCCATGATGCCTTCCAGATTGGTCAGGGAGTACTGTCAGTTAGATATACCGGGAAAGGATTTGCTAAAGACCGCGATGAAGAAGTTAGACTTATCAGCCAGGGCTTATGATCGCATCTTAAAGGTGAGTCGCACCATAGCCGACCTAGCAGGAAGCCCCAAGGTGGAAGCCAGCCATGTGGCAGAGGCGATTCAATATCGGAGTTTGGATCGGGAGAGTTGGAAGGGGTGAGGGATGCGAATCCTAAATTCGTTTGTCTTAGAAAAAGGGATATTGAGTTAGCCACAAGATGATATACCAGCTAATCAATAGTCTCATGATTCCGTTTTGGGTCAATCTTTTAACAAACCGGAAGCAGCTAAGGGGTAAGACTCGATAATTAGGAAGCTTTTCTATATTATTCGTAGAATTCGTACTTGTAAAATATAGGAACGTATCCTACCACACGTTTAAGCAAACCATTTTTGTAGTACTTGTATTGCAAATAAGTCTCAAAAACTCTTCCCTCCAAAAAAACAGACTTGGTCCATGAACTAACTAATCTTCCTGAACTGTCGAACTCATTATCAAAAGTCTTTTCACCGTCTTGTCTTTCCCAGTCGTTATAATCACGGTAGGCAGTAGTATTTATTCTACCATTAATGGAATCTGTAATTTTTTTCATCTTAGGCTTAAACTCAACCTTATAGAATCTGCTGACATAAAAATTTTTATCATATTCTTCTGTCAACTCTTCTAATAGTTTGCCATTTAACATCTTTCTTCTTACCGATCTATATGGGTTATAATAATAAACGGTTTCGAATATGGCATTGTCAAATTTCTCAAATGAAGAAATCAACTTTCCCTTTTTTCCATAGATAAAGGAAGTATAATCACTTCCAAGTGAATCCGCGATTTTTGTTATTCTGTCAAAAGAGTCATAGCTATAAAGATTAATTCTAACATAGTCTTTGCGCTTCCGAGATAACCTATTAGACGAACCCCTGTATTTTATAGACCGAGATCGCCTACCTTTTTCATCAAAGTCTACAATTTCTGATAAATCCTTCTTAGTATTTTTATACACATATATACGTTTCACTTTCTTTAAAGCATATGTAGAATCAGGCTGCCACATATTCGTGTCCTGTCCTCTCATTGATATAATCATCAATAAAAGACCCAAACTTAAACAATAGTATTTCATGATGCCTTCATATTGGCAGATTGACCAGAAAAATATAATCTCCTACCACCAACGCCAAATAAGGAAGACAGAAAGATGAGAATATAGCTTATCCCCCTTCTACCTTCCCATTTCATCTTACATCTCTTCAAATCCGATTTGATAAACTTTTTCCTGCTGAATAGGATCGGGGAATATCACAAAGTGGGTTCCAGCCTTGTTGAATAGAATTTCTCTATACGTTCCCTTATGATATACTCTGACCCCAGCCCCAATACTTGGAAAGGGTAGGTCATAGCCTGTCCCCCCCCATGCATCAAGGGTTCGAACATTTGAAAAGTCAGCACCCTCTGCCAAAAACTCATTCGATTTCTATATCTTCTAGCTTCAGTAACACTCCAACCTAAATTACTATGAGAAAAATCGCTGCTGTGATGCTCAGCTTCCTACTAGCTGTAGCTTGCTGCTGGGGACAGGATGACCCCATGAATGCAAAAACATTCGCAGGCATGAAATTCCGTAATGTCGGTCCTGCCTTCACCTCAGGTAGAATTGCAGACATTGCCTTTCATCCCGATAATGAAAATACCTGGTATGTAGCCGTTGGTTCTGGAGGTGTTTGGAAGACAGAAAACGGCGGAACCACCTGGAAACCCATCTTCGACAACCAACCTACCTACTCCATTGGCTGTATCACCATTGATCCAAGCAATCCCCATACAATTTGGGTAGGAACAGGTGAAAATGTTGGTGGCCGCCACGTTGGTTATGGCGATGGCATCTACAAAAGCGAAGACAATGGGAAAACTTGGAAAAACATGGGCCTCAAAGCCTCAGAACATATTTCCAAAATCGCCATTCATCCAGAAAACTCAGATGTTATATGGGTCGCCGTTCAAGGTCCCCTTTGGAACAAAGGAGGAGAAAGAGGCTTGTACAAGTCCACCGATGGAGGAGAAAACTGGAAGAAAGTCCTTGGAGACGAGGAATGGACAGGGGTAACAGATATTGTCCTTGACCCACGTGATCCCAATTGGATGTATGCCGCCACCTGGCAAAGACACAGAACCGTAGCTGCTTACTTAGGCGGTGGTCCTGGATCAGGCATCCACAGAAGTACAGACGGAGGCGAAACATGGGAAGAACTCAAGTCGGGTATCCCCAATGTCAACAAAGGAAAGATTGGCTTGGCCATTTCCCCTCAAAATCCAGATAGAATCTACGCAGCTATCGAACTCCTCCGTACCAAGGGAGGCATTTTCATGTCTGAAAACCGAGGCAAAACCTGGGTCAAACAATCCGACGCAGTTGCAGGCGGAACAGGCCCTCACTATTATCAGGAACTCTACGCTTCTCCACATAAGGAGGGAAGGCTCTACCTCGCCAACAACAGCATGTTGACCAGCGATGACCACTTCAAGACTTATCGCCCCTTAAAGCGTAAGGGCATGCACTCCGATAGCCATGCTATTGCCTTCAAAAAAGACGATCCCAATTACATCTTGGTAGGAACCGACGGAGGTCTTTACGAGAGCCTTGACTTGGCTGAAAACTGGCGATTCATCGACAACATGCCCATTACCCAATATTATAAATTGGCAGTTGATGATTCCGAACCCTTCTACAACATTTATGGAGGGACGCAAGACAATGGTTCGCATGGCGGTCCTTCCAGAACTGACAACGAACACGGAATCAGAAATGCAGACTGGTGGAAGACGCTTTTCGCAGACGGACATCAATCCGCCATTGAACCCGGCAATCCGAATATTACCTACGCAGAAACGCAGCAAGGAGGCCTTCACAGGATCGACCAGATTACAGGCGAACAAGTACTGGTACAACCTCAACCCGGAGAAGGGGAAGATTATGAAAGATACAACTGGGATGCGCCTATTTTGGTCAGTTCCTTTGATCCTGCCAGGCTGTATTTCGCTTCTTCAAGAGTGTGGCGCTCAACCAACCGTGGCGATAGTTGGGAGGCCATTTCTGGCGACTTGACAAGGGATGAAGAAAGAATCAGCCTGCCTATCATGGGAGGAACCCAAAGTTGGGACAATGCCTGGGACGTACGTGCCATGTCCAATTACAATACGATTACTTCTTTGGGCGAATCTCCTAAGGATGAAAATATCATTTACGCAGGTACAGATGATGGCATTGTTCAGGTAACAGAAGATGGGGGTAAAAATTGGCGCAAAATCATGCTGGGCGATATCAAGGATGTTCCAGCAAGAGCTTTTGTGAATGACATTCGCGCAGACCTATTTGATGCCAGTACGGTTTATCTCTGTCTAGACAATCACAAAGAAGGCGACTTCAAACCTTATGTACTCAAAAGTACTAACCGAGGTAAGACATGGACTTCCATCAGCTCCAATATTCCTGATAGAACCTTGATTTGGAGAATTGTACAAGACCATGTTGATCCAAATCTATTATTCTTAGCCACAGAATATGGAATTTATTTCACCCACAACGGGGGAGATTCTTGGATTAAGTTCAAGGGTGGTTTGCCTACAATTTCCTTTAGAGATATTACCATTCAGAGAAGAGAAAATGACTTGGTTGGGGCCTCATTCGGAAGAAGTTTTTTCGTCCTAGATGATATCAGTCCCTTGAGAAATTTATCTGCCGAAACCTTTGCACAAGATGCTCACATATTTGACATCAAAGACGCCCTTTGGTACAAGCCGCGATCTTTGGTGAGTTCGCAAGGAACAGGCAAATATGTAGCTGAGAATCCTCCCTTTGGCGCTGTCTTCACCTACTATCTAAGGGATGATATCAAGACACTAAAGCAGCAGCGGATGAAGGCTGAGAAAAAACTGGCAAAGAATGGTGAGGACATTCCTTTCCCGGGCTGGGATGCTTTAGAGAAGGAAAGCAGACAAGAAAAGCCCCAAATTATCCTGACGATCAAGGATGCCAATGGCCAGATCGTCAACAAGGTCAAGGGTAGAAATAAAAAAGGGATCAATCGAGTCAGTTGGAACCTGATGTACGCCTCCAAAGACGGGGTTCGCTTGGAGCAAGGCCAAAGAGGAAGAGGAAGAAGAGGAGGTGGCATGATGTCCACACCCGGAACCTATACCGTTACCCTATCCAAATTGGTTGATGGCAAGATGACAGATCTAACTGAGCCTAAGTCATTTGAGGTAAAGCCATTGAGAAAGGGTGCCCTTCCGGGAGCCTCTATGGAAGAAATTGTAGCCTTCAGAGAAAGTTTGCAAGAATTCCAGCAAGACATGACAGCTACCAGCACGACGCTCAGAAAGAGCATGTCTAAGGTTAACGCTATGTATACTGCTTTGAACCGCACCAGCGAGGAAAATAAGGAGTTGTTTACGCGTCTATATGATGCCAAACAACAATTGATGGACCTTGAAATGAAGATGGGAAGCAGTGGGGTCAAAGGAGAAATTGGGGAACGTTCAGCTCCAGGTCCATGGAGCCGCTATTCCGTAGCTAGGCGCTCGATGAGCAGCACCTATGGTCCAAGCCAAATGCATAAGGATATGTTGGCCTTGGGACAGAAAGAACTGGCTGCCCTAAAGGGACCTATTAAGGAAATTGTGGATGATGTCCTACCCAAGATTGAAGCTGACCTCATGAAGGCTGGTGCACCTTGGATTGAGGGACAAGGAATTTCAGAGGATTGAGCCAATTTGGGACCAGTTAACTTGGTCCAATACATTATCACGATAAGGTTGTGGCCAGTTTCTAACTGGCCACAATTATGTTAATATCCCTGATTCTGCTGCAACTCCCCACCACTCAGATCTATCTCTCGCTGCGGAATCGGCATCAGCTCATGTCGGCCATCTACAAATTCCTTTCCTACTGCCTTCATTTTTTCAGACAATCTTCCTTGCCTTTTGAGGTCAAACCATCGCTGTTGCTCCATCGCCAATTCGATGCGTCTTTCCTTCCAAATCAATTCTCTCAAGGCATTTTGATCGATTTCCATGATATCAGGCAGGATGCCAGATAAGCCTTGGCGTGCTCGTTCTCTAACCCTATTGAGGTAGGGAAGGGCATCTGCGGATTTCCCATTTTCATTCAAGGCTTCGGCTGCCATCAAGAGGACATCTGCATAGCGAAGGATACGGATGTTTCCAGGTCCATTTCCGTTTCCGCCTGCATGTTCGGGGACCCAGGCTTTTTGGTTGTAGCGCTCATTGACGATGTTGGGATTGTCATCTACACGAGCCGAACCATCTGGCAACACCTCTCCGGGATACAGCACGGTAGCTTCTCTTCTTGGATCACCAGGCTCATAGCTCACAATGAGGTCATCTGAAGGGCGGTTAAAGCCCCAGCCTAGGTTAGGGGTTCCCCTTACGCCTTGAACTTCATTGTATTGTGAACCTGCACCCCCCGTTTCCAGTGCAGTAGCTTGAACTTCGAAAAGGGAACCGGAGGAGTTTTCACCCTTAGGTTGAAAGATATCCCCATAGCGCTCTAACAAAGCATACTCACCTGAATTGATCACACTCAAGGCGTAAGTTTCTGCATTGGCAAAATCCTCCTGTGTCAGGTAAACTTTAGCCAATAGCCCTTCTGCAGCCCCTTTTGTTACTCTCCCTAAGTCTGAAGAGGCATATTGAGAACGAAGGGGAAGAACCCCAATCGCCTCCATCAAGTCCTGCTCAATTTGTGCATAGACTTCCGCAACTGGCGTATTGGATTGCTGGTATTCGCTGGGTTCTAGCGGAGCCGTGATCAAGGGGATATCTCCGAACCACCTCACCAACTTAAAGTAGAAATAAGCCCGTAAGAATTTGCATTCCCCCAGTAATCTATCCCTCAAATCCTCATCCATCTCGATATTCGGAATCTCTTGAATGGCCAAGTTTGCTCTGTAAATTCCCTGATAATAACCCGACCAAACACCACTGAAAGCAATATTGGAAGGGGTAAAGGTCAGGTTGTCAATCTCCAACAGGAAATTCGCATCCGTAGGCGTTGATCCCTTGTCAGAATCATCTGAAATGATATCTGTTAAGCCGATGTAGCTGAATACATGCACTTCCCAATCTCTCAGGATATTGTACACTGCATTGGTAGCCCAGACAGCATGTTCTTCCGTTTGGAAAAAGTTGCTTGATGTCAATTGGCCAAGGGGCTGTTTTTCTAATAAGCCCTCGCAAGCTGTTGCTCCTAGCATAAGAAGCCCTAGGAGCAAACCATTGATGATGTTTTTTATTCTGCTGGTCATACAATTCTCCATTAAAAATTAGCTTGAATACCGCTCGTAAATACTTTTGCAATGGGATACTGCCCATTGTCAATTCCTACGCTGATGACCGAACCACTGCTGATTTCTGGCGTGTAACCCGGATAATTCGTCCAAGTGATCAGGTTGGTTCCATTGATAAACAACCTAATGTTGCTGAATCTAATGGCCCTGCTTGCTTTTGCAGGAAGTTGATAGCTCAATTGTAGGTTGCGAAGTCGCATAAAGGAACCATCGTAAATAAAGCGATCAGAAACTTCATAATTGTGTCCACCGTTCGTTACCCTAGGTTCGGTATTGCTGCTTCCTTCCCCATTCCATCTGTCCAAGTAAACTCGCTCAAAATTAGGTGTCCCGAATCTTGCCATTTGCTTGGCATTGATGAGCTTATTCCCACTTTGTCCATTGAAATCGGCTGTGAGTTCCAATCCTTTAAAACCTAGCCTCAGGTTGAATCCATAGACAAAGTTAGGAATAGGACTTCCCAAGAAGGTTCTGTCATCTGGTGTGATTTCCCCATCGTCATTGACGTCTACAAAACGCAAATCTCCAGGCTGTTCAATCCCTACAGATGGGAGGGTTGAAAGTTCCTCTTCGTTCTGGAAGACCCCAGCTACCTGATAACCATAGAAAGCACCGATAGGTTGGCCTACTACTGTTCTGGTTCCAAGTAATCCCCCAACCCCTAGACCACCGCCCAGGATTTCTTCCCTTCCTTCTCCCAAAGCCAAAACTTCATTGTAAACAGTCGAGGCTACTCCTCCAATCCCATAAACAAAATCACCAATTTGATGGCGCCAATTCAGGTTGACATCCCAGCCTCTATTCAGCACCCTAGCGGCATTGATGACTGGATCAGAACGGGAGCCAACATAATCGGGAATGGGAACAGATACGAGGATATCATTGGTTACTCGACTGTAATAATCGACCTCCACCAACAACTTATCCTCAAAGGCCCCCAACTCTATCCCTATGTCTGTTTGAGATGTCTCTTCCCATCTTATATCAGGATTGGATAGGTTAATGATAGAGGCACCAATGTTCAGGATTTCTCCAGGACCAAAAACAGCTCCTAAGCCTCGATCTACTTGAGGAATTCCTGCATAAGCTCCAATTTTATCATTTCCGATTTGCCCCCAACTCGCTCTCAATTTCAGTCTATTGATGAATGGAACATTAGAAAAGAAACGCTCCTCATGGATGTTCCATCCTGCAGCAAATGAAGGGAAATATCCGTAGCGATTGTTGACCCCGAATCTAGAAGATCCATCCGCTCGAAAACTGGCAGTAAATAGGTAGCGGTTATCGAAGGTATAATTCACTCTAGCCAGATAGGACAACATCGCCCATTCGAAGGCAGAGTTAAAATTGGTTTGACCATTGAGCTGACCGGAACTCAGGAAATAGAAGTTTGCGTCCTCCTCTGCTACATTTCTTCTTGAACCTCCTAGGTTTTCTGAGCGAAAGGACTGAGCCGTTACGCCTCCCAACACATTCAATCTATGTTTTTCCCATTCTTTGGAATAGGTCAGGGTATTTTCCCACAGCAGACTTCCATTATAGCCTGCCCCTACGCTGATGACGTTGGTATCATTTTGTTGAATGGAAGAAACGAAGAAAACAGGGGTGAAATTTTTAGTTTGAAAAGCTTCCCCATCAAGGCCCAGATTCGACCTGAAGGTAAAATCCTTGAGGAAGTCCATTTCCAAATAGACATTTCCCAACGATCTCAAAGCTCGACCGAAGTTGTTGTTGAATTCGATTTGGGCGACGGGATTGGCGGTAGACGCACGAACGGAGGTATTGCCAAAATTTCCGAGGCTATCTACAACCGGTACAGTAGGGTCTGATCGGTAAGCATTTCCTACTACCCCTGCCGCATTCTCATTGGCGATATAGCTAAACGCTAGGTTATGACCGAGACGAATATTTTTTGTCAGCTTATACTGGTTGTTGATACGCAAGGTAGCCCGATCATATTTCGATCCCTTTATGATACCCTCTTGGCTAAAGAAATCAGCTGAGATATTAAAATTCACCTTCTCATTGCCTCCATTCGCCGCAATTTGATAATTCTGAATAGGGGCTCTTTGGTAAATCTCATCCTGCCAATTTGTCCCTTCCCCAAAGATCAAAGGGTCTTCAAAAACCTCTGGCCTTCCGTCATTCATCGCCAGTTCATTAGAAAGAATGGCGTATTCCTGTGCATTTGTCAAGTCGATAAAATTGGTGATCTCCTGTATGCCATAATAACTATTGACTGAGAATTGAGTAGGGCCAGCAGTTCCTTTGTTTGTGCTAATGATAATCACCCCATTTGCTCCTCTTGAGCCATAAATAGCCGTTGCAGAAGCATCCTTTAAGACCTCCACTGAGGAGACATCATTTAGGTTGAGGAAATCGATGTTGTCGGTCAACATACCATCCACCACAAATAAGGGAGAAGCATTGTTCAAGGTTCCTACCCCACGGATTCGGATAATCGCCCCTGCCCCTGGTGCACCTGAGCTTGGTGTAATCTGGACACCAGCGACCTTCCCTTGAAGGGCTTGCCCTAGATTTGGCGTAGGAATGCGTTGAATTTCTTCTGCATCTACTGAAGAAATAGATCCAGTAAGATCACTTTTTCGTTGGACTCCATATCCTACCACAACCACTTCGTCTGTAGACAAAGCTTGGGGGGACAATTGGACATCCAATGTTATGGCGCTATTTGCAGCAGAAATCCATCTTTCCTCCTTCTTATATCCTAAGTAGGAAAAAATTAAGCTATCCGCTCTTGCAGGAAGATCGATCGTATAGGTACCATCTCCATTTGAGAGAATTCCCTCTGTAGAGGACTGGTAGAATACACTCACACCCACCAAGGGAGTTCCATCCAGATCTGTTATAGTCCCGGAGACCTGATTTTGCGCAATTCCTAAGGACATGGCTAGCATCCCTACCACAGTAGTGAATATATGCAGCTGCCATCGTTTGCTGTAGTTTGTAGTCATAGTATCATTCTTTTTTTGGGAAATAGCCATCAGCCCATGCTTGCTTGGCTACTTTTATTTTTTCAGCTCAAAGATTCCACCCAAATCGGCATTAGAATCTCCCCCAATCCATACGTCAAACATGCCTGGCTCTGCCTTAAACTCCATTGTTCTGGTGTAAAAGGCCAAGTCATCTTGGGTTAGTGTAAAGCTGACCCTTTTCTCTTCACCTGCTTTCAATTCTATCTGTTGAAATCCCTTCAATTCGCGTAATGGCCTTGTAACAGAACCCACTCTATCACGAACATAGAGTTGAACCGTTTCCTTTCCATCAATCGATGAAGTATTCTTGACCAAGGCAGAAACTTCTATTTTCTCGTTCATAGAGAAGCTTTCCCCATTTATCTGGAAGTCTTTGTAGGTGAAGGTGGAGTAACTCAATCCGTAGCCAAATGGATACAATGGGCTATTGTCTTCATCCAGATACTTGCTGGTGTACTTGTTGTTCTTGTCCATAGGCCGACCCGTATTTTTGGCGCTATAAAAAATCGGAACCTGACCAAGACTTCGAGGGAAGGTAACTGGCAATTTACCGGAAGGATTGTAGGCACCTGAAAGGATATCCGCAACGGCGGTACCTGCCTCAGTTCCAGGAAACCAGGCCACCAAGACTGCATCTGCATGTTCTGACAGCCAATTGAGTTCTAAAGGCCTTCCGTTGAAGAGAACAACCACAAGGGGTTTACCTGTTTGCTTAAGGGCTTTTAGCAAGGCCAATTGATCGCCAGGGAAGTCAATCTTAGATCTACTCGCAGCTTCACCACTCATCCAACCCGCTTCCCCCACGGCAGCGACAATCACATCAGAATTTGAGGCTACCTTGATGGCTTTGGTAAAGTTTTGATCTCCCTTCTTATCGATTTCACATCCTTTGGCAAACTGTACACTGGCTTGTCCCTTGTAGATTTCTTTCAATCCTTCTAATAGGCTAATTGCTTTCTTGCCATCCCCTGCTCCATACCAGTTTCCCAACATCTCCTTGGAGGCATCTCCTAAGGGACCAATCAGTGCGATTTTATTGATGGAGGTAAGGGGTAGGATGTTTTTCTTATTTTCTAACAAGACCATCGACTTCCGACTAATATCTCTGGCTTTTTTTCTATGGGCTTCGCTAAAAACAAATTCTTGTTGGCGTTCTTCATTAGTATAGCGATAAGGATCATCAAAGAGTCCCAAATCGAATTTCATTCGAAGAATGTAGCGCACAGAGGCATCGATTTCTGCTTGAGAAACCCTTCCTTCTTTGGCCAAATTCATCAAATGATCGTAGTAGGCGGCCCCTTGCATGTCCATGTCCACTCCTGCATTAGCTGCCAATTCAGAAGCTTCCTTCAAATCAGCCACCACACCGTGGGGAATCATTTCATTGATGGAGGTATAATCCGTAACCACGAATCCTTCAAAGCCCCATTCCTCCCTTAGAATGTCTTTTAGCAAGAAGCTATTGCCCGAAGCCGGTACCCCGTCCAATTCATTGAAAGACGTCATAACCGTTCCTGCCCCTGCATCCAAAGCTGCTTTATAGGGAGGGAGATAAGTTTGGCGGAGGCGTCTTTCTGACATATCGACCGTATGATAATCCCTACCCGCCTGAGCGGCACCGTAAGCAGCAAAGTGCTTGACACAAGCAACTACCGTATGGGCAGCGGATAAATCTTCTCCCTGAAAACCTTTTACCTGAGCTTGTGCAATAAGGCTACCCAAATAAGGATCTTCTCCAGCTCCTTCGGCAATTCTGCCCCACCTTGGATCGCGAGCGATATCTACCATGGGCGCAAAGGTCCAGTTTAAGCCAGCAGCAGAAGCTTCCACAGCTGCAATTCTGGCGGCTTCTTCTACCAATTCCATATCCCATGAAGAAGCTGTTCCTAGAGGAATGGGAAAGATCGTCTTATAGCCGTGAATCACATCGTAGCCAAAAATCAACGGGATGCCCAAACGGGTTTCCTCAACTGCCATGCGTTGAAGCTCGCGGTTGTATGTTGCCGTGTGTGCATTGAAGATGGCCCCCACCCTGGCTTTCAAAATATCCTCCTTGTAATTGGCGCGGAGAGTAGGTCCTGTAATTGCCCAATCACTTGTAAACAGCGTCATTTGGCCAATTTTCTCCTCCAACGTCATCAGAGCCAAAACAGAATCAACCCTTTCCGCTGTTCTTTCATCCATAGGTGAAAGGGGTTGAGCGGATACGCTCAGGTAACTACCAAGTCCAATAATCAATAGTAAAAGTTTGACTTTCATATGAAGTGTTAATGTTGAATGCTTCTAAATATATCCACCAAGGGGATACCATCAGTTGAGCTCATCCAGCCAACCACCTGTAAATCCCGCTTTTTTAAGTCCCGCTACGATGTAAGGACTCTTCTTCATGAGTGCCCAGACAAATTCAGTTTGGTGGTTATAAGTCTGGATCAAAATGGGTCCCTGGTCTATTCCTATGTAATCCATATCAAACCAGCCTTCTTTGTTAGAAGTGCCATTTTTAGAATTTCTCCCATAGGTATAGCTTAGGTTAAAGGCGTCTCTGAACCCATATTCCCCAATTAGCTTGTCTCCGTAGGTATTCCACATATGTTGTGCCCCTGCCAGACAAACATCTGGAGCAAAGGGAATAGACGCTAGCATAGCAGTAGGAGCGAGGGTTCCATCATCATTGATATGAAGAGAAGATGCCCCTCTCGCCCAATAGGTATGATAGCGGATTTCCTCTTCATTCCTTTGAACCAATGTATCTCGGGGCCCATCACAAGCCGTCAATCCCCAAGTGAGAGAATCATAAGCCTCAAATCCATGTGGATTTCGGATACAATAGGCCCTATTGGCCATGGTGGCTCGACGGCTATTTTCAAAGTAATCAATCCCCTTTTCCCTCATGTAAGCATCCTGAATCCCTCGAAAATCAATGTACATCTGGCTGTATTGATGGCCGAACAAGGGAGAAAAATTTAAATGCTCAATCCCTTCAAACTCTCCCCATTCGTAGGGCGCACACCATTTTTCCCAAGCACCCTTTTCAATAGGATGAGTAGGAGAGCCCATGGCCATGATCAATAAAATCATAGCCTCATTATACCCATCCCATTGGGCGGGAATAAAACCTCGTTCAGGGCGCCAGCCCATGCTCATTACACCATTGTCCTTCATGGCCCAGTCCCATTCAACCCTTCTATAGAGTGAGTCTGCAAGGGATCTTATCTTTTCCTCTACCTCATTTTCCTGATCAAAGTATACTTGGGCAGACAACACACCGGCCATTAATAGACCTGTATCTATGGTGCTTAATTCTACATCCTTGAATCGCTCTGCCTTGTCAATCGTCAGAAAATGATAGAAGAATCCTTTGTATCCACTAACTTTTGTAGGACCATCATGCTGTGGCATTTGCCACATTTTTTCCAGACATAAAAGGGTTCTTTCTGCTGCCTCCTGTCTCGTTACATAGTTTTTCTCTGCCCCAATCAGATAACTTGTCAACCCAAATCCAGTAGCAGCAATGCTGTAAAAGTTCTGAGTGGGGGCACGGTCATGAGTTTGAGCAAAGGGATTAGAAGAATAGTCCCAAAAATATTGAAAGGTCCTTTTCTGAAGTTCCTCTATGCTAAAGGTGGCAATCGTTTTTTCCTCGATTGACGGCTGAGCTTGAGAGGATTTTACAGATTCACATGAAGCGAATACAAACGATAGACTAAGGAATAGAAATAGGTCCCTGAGCATTCTTTGGATAATTGGTTGATAAACCATGATGCTTTTGATTGAGGAAGATGTGAATAGCCCTCCCATCATAGGAGAGCCATTCACACCCCATTTCTATTGTTTGACAAATTTTCTGGTCGCCATTCTCCCCTTGGTATCAATGGCCTTTAGGATGTAAATCCCCTTTTGAAGAGATTGCACATCTAACTCCGTGAAAGTAGCTTTCTCAATAGCCTGATCCATCACCACCTTACCCAGCATGTCAAATAAAATGGCTCTTTGCATTCTGCTACCCGCCTCTAGGAATAGGCGAGTTTGTACAGGGTTGGGATACATTCTGAAGGAAGATATCGCAACCGGCCCTTCGTTGCTGCTCAGGTTACAGCTTTCTCCTGCAATGGCAATGTCATCAAAATAGTGTGTCTTCTTGGAAGTAGGAGTTCCTCCAAATCCAGGAATCAGGGTAATTCTATCGTACAAGGCATCGTCAGGAATACTTGAAAAGTCCCATGTTAAGGTAGCCCATTGGTTAGGGGTGGTATAATCGGCCAACACATCCCCAGAACCTGCAGCTCCATCTCTTCCTTGCTCGAGTTTCATGACCCAGGTTACGGCAGAATCTGACCACACTTTCATGGTAATGGTCTTGTTGTTATTAGGCAAAGAAATAGGCGCCTGTAAGGTACGAGAGAACATCCCCGCAAAGGTTTCGCCATTCGGACTTTCCTGAAAGACGCCTACCGTAGAGCTGGTGTTAATTCCTGAAGGATCAGGATTCGGAATGACAAATACACTTACTGAATCCAGTTCCCCGTTGGCGAAAATACCCCAGTCTTCAATCGTAGATTCTGAAGATTCAAAGGTTGAGATACAAGCCGTAAAAGGCGTTCTGCCAAAGGATAAATCGTCAATGTAGTAAATGTCATTCCCAGAGTTTGCTACTCCAGCGTTGAAGAAAATGGCAATCTTGGTATGATTTTCTGAGGCATAAGGACTAAAGTCAATCGTATAATCCTGCCAACTGTTAGTAACTGAGACAGTTGTATCCACTTCAACGGGCGCTGAAGTTCCTCCTTCCAATTTAAAGAGCAAAGGAACGGCACCTGCTGACCAAATTTTAATATTCAGCTGATTGAATACACTTAGGTCAATCGGCGCGCCAAAATCCAAGACCAGTGCGGAAAATTCATCTGCTGGATCTTTGTATTCTCCTACTCTTTCACTGGGATTGTCGTTGTTCAAATCAGGGTTTAGGATTACATCCAACACATCATTCCCCGCACCATACATTACATTTCGCTGACATTCAAAGTCGTCCAAAATGTTAGGAATGCTATCAACACCCAAACATGGATCCACCGTAGACCTACTGATTGTCAAATTATCAAACAACCATACCTGACCAGAATTGGCTACCCCTTCCTCGAAAAGAAGATTGATCTGATTGAAGTCTGTTATATTGCTGCTTCCGCTAAAATCTAAACCGATTTGCTGCCAGTCGGCAGAACCGTCAAGGGTAAATTTCCCTTCTTTGATTCCTTGGGTTACAGATGATAGTTGGATAGTTACCTCCGTGGCACCTGCGGGAGGTTTTACCTGAAGATTCAACTGCGGATATTGTTCTAGGCTAAAATTTGGTGGCAAAGGAGAAATCAGGGTACTGAAGGCCGCCGTCCCTTTGGCATACTGCCCGACATTGGTGCTGGTATTGATGCCATTGACATCAGGGTTGGCGATAGGACCTGTGTAGGTTCCATGCAAGCTAGGATCATTGTTAAAAGGTGCCCAAGTTAATTTTGCCGTAGGCTCAAAATCCTCAAGAGCCAATTCCGAAGGGGTTTCTTCTCGAACCAAGTCATCTATGTAATAGGTATCTCCTGAATCCCCAACAGCATTGAAGTTGAAGAAAATAGCCAGACTTTGGTGATTGGCATTGGCCTCAGAGCTAAAATCAAAAGAATACTCAACCCAAGTATTGGTTTGAGTCACAGGGATATCGACCTCGGCTGGAGCAGAAACCCCACCTTCAAGCTTAAAAAGAAGGGTACCTGTTTTGGGAGCCCATACCTTTGCCTTGAAGGTATTTTTGGTGCTGAGGTCAATGGGGTTGTTATAGTTCACAACCAAGGCAGAAAACAAATCCTGTGGATCAACATACCTTCCTACGTCTGAACTTGTATTGATTCCGGTTGGGTCTGGGTTGGGAATAGCCTCGATGTTATCCCAACCTGCTCCATAAGAGGCGTTTCTCTGACACTCAAAGTCATCAATGATATCCGGATCTGCCATAGTTCCTGCACAAGGTCCGGCTGGTCCAGCTTGTAGGTTGTCAAATAAATAGGTGTCATCACTTGTCCCATTCCCAGGATCAAAAAAGAGGATGATCTTGTTCAAACTGTCCAAAGAAGCGGCAGCACTAAAATCGAAGGTATACTCCTGCCAAACGTTGGCATTGGCGATGTTCTTCGTTTCCTCAATGGCTTGTCCATTTGGCCCTTCTAACTTCAAGATGAAGGAGGTCCTTACAGGTGAATAGACCTGAATGGAGAATTCATTATTTGTGGACAAATCCAGGGGTGTAGCTACTTCAGCAAGGAAAAGGCTAAAGGCACTTGTACCTGATTTGGTGTATGATCCACAGCTATCACTTCCATTGACGAAGTTGGAATCGGGATTGGTAACCACCCCGCTGTAGAGACCATCAATGGCGTTCCAGTTAAGGGAAGCTCCATTTTCGAAGTCTTCATAAACTACTTGTGCCTGAATGCCTGTTGCACACAAGGCCAGCAATGCGAATAAAAGTAGAAGTACTCTCATAGCTATTTTTGTTAGGTTAAATGAGGTTGATAAGATGCGCTAGGATGTTACGCCTAGCTTAAGGTTGAACCAGCAATTTTTGATAAACAGATATATTGTTCAGTTGAAGATGCAGGGTATAGATTCCATCTCCAATTGTCGTGGGGATATCCAATTTTTTGGCTTCCCCTTGAAGCATGTTCAATTTTCCATTCTGAAGCAGACGTCCATTTGCATCCAAAATTTCCCATGCTAACTGACCGCTTTCAGTGCTTTGCAGCTGTATGGATTCTTTTGCAGGATTAGGAAAGACTTTGATTTCCCTTTTGGCAAAAAGCTCAGGTTCTATCTTCACTTGAGCTGAATCAGCCACAAAGCCGACTGCCTGCATCATGGTCTGAATCTCTGGATTGGACATGAATTGATCCCACAGGAGTTGGCTTCTGTAATTCTCAATCATGCCAATAATAGGCCCTTGGTCAATGGCTAGGTAAGATGAAGCAAACCAGTTTTCATTCAGGTTCATGGCATCTTTGAATCCCATTGTTCCCCACAAGTCTTTTCCATATTCTCGATACATGTGATAAATCGTAGGGATGACGATTTCTGGGGCATAAGGGATTGAGCCAATGGAAGCGGTTGGGGTAATCGTTCCATTGTCTCTCCCCCCCAAGCCTGGCTCATGGGCCAGGTAGCCATTAGGGTTATCGCTTGCTGTTAGCCCCCAAAGAAGGTTGCTGTAGCCTATATGGTTCAAAGGATTCTGGATAGACCAAGACCTGTTGATGTAGGTGTGATTGTAATTTCGAACGAAATAATTTGCGTAGGCATCTCTTTTGTTTCTTGGATCAAAGCCCATGTAGGAATAATGGGCAAAGAACAAAGGACCCCCATAGTCTGTCCCTGCAATGATGGGGAAGGAATAGAAGGTCTTAGGGTTGAGATAATTTCCTCCGGCCCAACCATCATCATATAGTCCAGCTGGAACAGGATGGGTAGGCGAGGCAATAGCCAATAGGTAAACGATGTGTGTTTCATTGAAGCCTCGAATAGGCAGGTTGATTTGCCAACCAAAATTGGGGGACCAATGCCAATACAACACCTTCTGAACTTGCCTTCTGTACCAATTCCATTCTACTCCATGCCATAAAGCTGTTATATCCGATCTCAGTGTTGAGTCGTCAGGCTGGTCAAAATACGCTCTCGCTGTCAATAAGCCTTGAACCATAAAGGCAGTTTCCACGAGATCCCCTCCATCATCTAGCGGACTAAAAGGAATCACTTCCCCAGTCGTTCCCGACATCCAATGAGGCCATGCTCCATGAAAACGGTCAGCTGTTTTGAGAAAGTCTACCATTTTCTGGATACGCTCTTTTCCTTCAGCTCTCGTGATAAAATCGCGTTCTATCCCTACAAGCAAGGCCATAACTCCAAATCCACTTCCACCTATCGTTACCAAATCATCTGAAGTGCTCCTTTCACGGCTTAAGCCAGAAACGGGATGGGCAAAGTCATAAAAGTATCGAAAGGTATAACGCTGAACCATATCCAGCATTTCCTCTTCGCTAAAGGCGCTAGTTTGAGCAGATTCTACAGGGCTAAAGGCGGATTCTTTTCCCCCACCATTGATGGCGGCAATTCTATATTGATAAGAGGTCGTATCTCCATGACCTACAAAATCTATGAATAGGCTGTCAACATTTGACATATACCTGTAAAAACGAAAGCTTCCTCCTTGATTATCCGAACGATAAATGTGATAACCAACAGTTGCTGCATCTGTATTTAGCCGCCAAGCCAACTCCACATGGCTATCATAGCCAGTTGCGATAAAATCAGTAGGTGGGTTGACAGCTTCATTGACAGCAGCCGCTGTAAACGTTTTTACCTCATCTACATAAATCGTATGCATTACACCATCTGAAGCATCCTGTCCAAAAATAACAGCCTTCGTCTGAGAGAAATTTATGTTGGTCTGATTGGGGTCATTAAAAAAGGTGTCCAGTGGGACCAATACCTGCGTCCAATTTTGGGCTGAAAGGCCTTCCAGAAACAATGACAAGGGAAGTCTTGAACTCTTAACATTGTTAGGTGCCCCTTCGAAGTATAAGAGAGGCATTTCTGAGGGAGCCAAACTGTCTTCGCTATACAGCCAGAAACTTAGATAGTCTTGGTTGGCAATATTCTGGAAAGGGAAGCCGGGGGCAATCACCAAGGCTGCCCAATCCCCACCGGCTCTTGAAGTCCAACTCAACGCTAATGCATTATCTCCACTATAAACGAATTGATCCGTAGTCGGAATTTTATCTCCGCTAGGCCCGGCTTGCAAGAGTGAGCTTGAGCCCGATGGAAAAGCAAGACCGGAGTCATAATACCCATCCTGATTACTGTCCTCAAAAAAACTAGGGTTCTGTGCAAGTAAGAGCGTGCCAAGCATGAGGCACCCTAAAAAGGAATGGAGTCTGAGTAGGAAATTTTTCATGTGCAAGTAGTAATGATCCAAGAACCTTTGATGAGGTCTGAGGCTGAATCCCTAAAATAAGGTAGGACTACTTAAATATTTCACCAAAAAATTAGCCTCACCAATACTACGCCATTCACATAAACAACTGACTTTCAGTCAATTTTTCAACCCGCCACCTACGCCATTAGCAATTTTCATCAAAGAAAAATCCAACATGGAATAATACTTTTCCACTCCTAAGCAAGCGCGCATCACAGACCCATCAGGATATCTAAGAGGTTTTGAGAGCCTTCTAAATTCATCTTTTTTCTGAGTCGGTATCGCTTATTTTCGATACCTCGAAGGGAAATATTAAAGAGAGGGGCTATCTCTTTGGAGGACAAACCCATTCTCAAAAAAGCTGCCAGTCGAAGATCTCCTGCAGTTAAGTCTGGATAGTGTTGTTTAAGCTTTTGGAAGAATTCTTCGTGAACCTGATTGAAGTTCATTTCAAATACTTGCCAATCCTTCTCATCAGATAGGCTTCTATCGATTCTTCTCAAAAGACGTTGGTAAGGACCTTTGGGCATGGCCTTTCCAGCCAATGTATAGAGATCATCCAGTTCCTGTTTTAATTCCATCAAAGTTTCATTTTTACGAATCAAACCCATGGTGGAATTAGCGAGCTCTCGGCTTTTGTTTTGAATGTCTTTCTGAAGCTGTTCGTTCTTTTCCTGAATAATTTTCCGTTGGAACTCCCTTTCTTTTTCGATGGCAGTTCGTCTCTCCTGTCTTTTCACGACTAATCTGTGGATATAATATACAGCTACTCCAAGTGCGAGAAACAATAAGAAGTAAACGAAAAAAGCCAAGCTAGAACGATACCAGGGGGGAGGTAAATAAAATTCTATACTAGTCGTCTGGCCGAATTGGCTCTCCTGTACCTCTAGCCTATAACTCCCCGGTCCTAGGTTGGTATACTCTTTAAAGGTTCGCTCAGACCAATCAGACCAATGGCTATCAAAACCAGTTAGCCGAAACCTGAACCTGGCTCGTCCTTCATAATAGGGTAAAAAACATGCAAAACGCAGGTTTTTTTGATACGCATTTAGCCGAACGACAGCCTCCATTTTGGAGGCATGGTTTCCAAGTATCAAGATGGGATCTTCTTCTAGAGAGACAATTTCCCTTACCTCTAGTGCTGGAATTTGGCTGGGAGACACTTCTTTTGAATTGGAATGAAATAAGGCATACCCACTTTCAAGGCAGAATAGGTATACGCCATTCCCAAGATCTTCTATTTTTTCATAATTCGGGATTAACCTCAAAGGAAAAGATTGGGTGAGACAACCACGCTTCAATTCAATTCGATCCGAATAGGAAATGAAAGTATCTTGAGCTGCTCCGATCCATACTTGCTGAACATCTGGTGTAAGTGGAATGCTTCCTATCCTGCGAATTGAAGTCAATTCACCCTCTGCTAAATCATAAAATTTTTCTCCTGATTTCAATATGTGATGCGCCTTTCCCCCCATTAACCTGAGGTTAAAATCGATGGGTAATTCGGCGACGGCTGTTTTTCTCGTGAGTTGAGTCCATTCTGCATCAAAGGTCAGTTTCTGGACGCCAGAGTAGGGATTAATGGCCCATATATGCTGTTTTTGATCAATGTATAGCTGCTTAACTGAGGTAGGAAAATCGTTCATGCGATGATGTTCTTCCCATTGCCCCTTCTTCTCTTTGTACACCAACAGACCTCCGTATGTGCCCTGAATCAGCCGCCCTGAACTGTCAGGAATAAATTCACTGCACCATCCTCCACTTTGAGAGGAAATTCTTTTGAAGCTTTTCCCATCCCAGCCAAATGTCCCATCATTATGCCCAACAAGCAGCATATCTCCTAAATTCCTTAGCTCCCATACTTGGCCCTGACTCCCAGGAATCAGTTTAAATCTATCCGTTCTGTTTTTTTCCTTTCGAAATAGTCCATGGTTACTTCCTACATATAATTCATCTTCATAGAATTTGGCCGAATAAATTGCCCCGAGTTTACCATCCATATCATTGAAAATCCTGAGCGGGGTATTCAGGTTTATCATGTCAATTCCATTATCCAAGCCAATCCATAAATGTCCCCTCACATCCTCATAAAGGGAAAGAACGGTATTGTTTTGGAGTCCACTTTCTTGATTGACATGAAATAGAATGTCCCCATTTGAATCAGCGATATATACTCCATTAAGGATAGTCCCAAAGGCATAGTTTCCAGAGGATAATTGGATACACCTATTGATTTGAAAAGGCTTCAGTACCCTCGTGAGTTCTTTCCCCCAAGGATTTAGCTGCTCCCCATCAAAGTAAAACAAGTCTGATTTGGTCGTACTGATAAGGAGTCCATCATCCTTCATGGGCAGTACACTTGCTATGCCCTTATTTCTGAGCAAATCGTCCTCAAGGACATCTTTGAATATGACCTCCTCAGGAGAAACAAATAGCTCCACCAACTTCTCGCTCCTCTGAAATAGCAAATATCTATCGCCGACCTCTTGAATAAGACTGATGGTTCCACCCCCAGGAGGAGCGACGATTTTTAGGCTATCATAATCGTACAGGAAAAGGGTGGCAAAGGATTGAAAAAGCACCCAACCATCTCCGATTTGGAGTTTCCATATTTCCTCTGAAGAAATTCGGTCATAAGGTAGGGTTTCGCTGAGGGAATGATAGACGAGCTCTCCCTTAGCATTGGCTTGCCAATAGCCACATTCACCATATCCAGCCACGAAGATTCTACCTTCAGCATCTATCCCCAAGGCTCGGACAATTTGATTTTTGGGTAGAGAAAAGGTTTCCCATTGTTGACCATCAAATGTTAGCAGGCCATTTGAATTGGCGAAATACATTCTGGCATCATCGCCTTGTGCCATGCTCCAATTTTGGTGTTGGGCTTTCAGGCCGGGATTAGGCCAGTTGGAAAGTAAAGGGATTTCTTGAGCATTGGCTATTCTTCCCAAAAGAAATGCGCCAAGCCCAATGCTCACCAGGAAGTACATCTTCCATTGCCGCTTCATGTTCATTCCCCAATACATTACATCTAAATATAAATAATTCAGGTATCGCCAAAACAGCCATCGCCAGTTTAAACCGACGATGGCTGTTTCATAAAGCGGAATATTGGATACCTACACGGCTGCCAAAGGATTTTTTATCTCATCTTTATGCAGGAATAGTATAATTGTACTTGCTAGCAGAACAATCACGGCAAGTATAAACAATAGGCCTCCATCTCCACCAACCTCAATGCCCAGCACAAATACATGAGAACCAATTGCCCCGAGCATCAGTCCTATCCCACCTAATGCACCTAACCAGACAGTCTTGGGAACCAGCAACAAAATGGACGTGATTAATTCAGCTATTCCGACCCCAATTCTACCAACAGGTTCTGCCCCCAGTTGAGAGAATAGCTCAACACTTTCAGGCGCTGCTGTAAATTTAAAAAATAAGGTCTGAAGAAGGATAATTGCCCCTGCAAGGCGTAATACCCATGAAATAATGGTTTTGGGTTTCATAATCTGTTTATTGGAAATGACAATTACTCCATCTTGGGAAGAAAAGCCCACACACATGCAAGAAAAAACATGTGTGAGGCTTATTCGGTCAGATTGAGGACATTATATCCATTGAATTAATCCATTTCCTCTTCTACAGGCATTCGCTTGAGTCGCCCCATCTCATTCGTTTCGAAAAGTTCACCGACCAAGTCCTTCAAACTATCGGGCGAAACAGCCTTGATATGAGCAACCAAATCTAACGAACTAGGGTAAGGTGCATCTAGTAAATGAAAGGCATTGAAAAAGTTGAGAATGCCTTCATTCAATCGATCTTCACCCATAGTATCAAAAAGCGTTTCCATGACCAGCGCACTTTTACCATACTTCAGATAGTTTTCTTGGCGGGTATAAATCAGAGGAGGAAGTTTTCCTTTTCTACGCTTGTTGACTCTTGCAAGTGATTTGGCTTCTTCAGCCAGCCATGCCTCTTTTTTCACCTCCCCAAATACTTCTTCCAAACAACGGGAAGCCGTGTATTGACATAAGCCTTCCATGATCATTTCTGCCCCTAATGCATCTGCGGCGTTAAGCTGTAGTTTCCACCACTGATGTGCGGTTTCATGTGCCGCAAGGAAAAAGGCCTGGTTTGCTCCTTCACCTTTGGTTGCATCTCCTTCCTTCAAAAAGGCTTCTAAATCTGGCATAATGATTAGTCCCGGAAAGGATGCTGAATTCCTGCCCATGAAATAGGGAACCTCCACGATACTTAGATGATTAAGGGGATAAGGGCCAAATTGATCTTGAAATTCAAGTGCTACTCGCATGCCAGCAAACATTTGATCCAAATTGTATCCGTGATCAGGATGATGAAAAATTTGTAGGTCCACATTCCTCCATTTGCTGCTTGACACCTCATATTTCCCACTTAGAAAAGGAAAATAAAAGGGAACTTTCTGAGGAGCCTTATAATGAAACTTATGGCGATCTCCTTCTGACCATTCCTTGACAAGGTTTCCTGGCGCTAGGGCTATTTCTTCAGAAGAAGTACTCAAAATAGCTTCAAAGTCCAGCCAGTCTGCATCAAGCGATTCATGCATAAAATTGCGGGCGGTCGAATCTTCTGGTTTCTTGGCTGGCTTATTGATCCAATATCCAATTCTAGGTAAAAAGGGAGACAACAAGGCAGTTACTCCTTTTTGAACGGGTGATGGCTTCCGAATCCAGGTATTATCGATGTTCTTTATCGAAGCTGTCATTTTCAAGCTGTCTCCGGGTAAAAGGCCATTCTCCAATTCAAAAACTTCTACATAGCGAGGGATTCTATAGGTGGCGATCAGCGTGTCTTTCAAAAGGGTTTCGATTTTTCGATCAAAATGCAACGCTTCCTCCACAGTCATATCTGAAACGACGAGGATACTATCAATCTGCTTGTCAGTTCGGTTGACAAGCGTGTAGGTTGCTACAGACTGGAACTTCTCTTTCTCAGGGTAAAAATCCAACTCAACAAAAAGAGAAGAAATCTTGGGTTGCGCCATGGTCTCAAAGCCGGCAAAGTCTTCTTGATTCTTTTCTAGGATTCTATTGCGCTCAATTCCATTGATAAATGGAATAATATGTTGATCATCCTGATAAAGCTTAGTACCTAAACCCAAGAAGGCCAATAAAAAGAGCCCCATAAGCACCCCCACAGGAGACTTAAGCCTCTCTATTGCTATAAAAAATCGTTCTGCAAAGGTCGAAGGCTTGCCTCTTAGCCACCAACAATAGGTTCCCATGAGGAGGAATAAACCAAACAACACCCAATAGCCCTTATAAATGAAATGCCTGAATTCGCCTACCCTTCCTGTAAGATCGGACATGTCGTAATCTGGGCCCCAATTGTAGGTAAATACCGGATGGTCAAGCCCGATCAAGCCTTGAGCAGGTACACCCAACATGCCAACCAATAAGAGAAAGAAAGTCAAATAAGGCATGGCAAATAGGGTATGGAAGAATAGGGAAAGAAAGGTCCAAATGAGCATGGACAAGAGGTGAGTTCCCATTAATTCCTTCAGGTAAAAGAAGAGGCTGATATCATCCCAACCCTTATACAACTGCACAGAGATCCCTCCTACGGCTAATAAGCTTAATAGGATTATTTGCATCAGGGTGAGTGTGAGGAACTTGGATAATATGCTGACCCAGTTCGGTATAGAGGATACATCATACAGCTGGTCCATATTGGCCATTCGCCCTCTCTGTACAAGTAAACCCGCATAAAGAAAAGTGAGCAGGCTCACAATGAGGGTATAAAACTGTACTGGCCTATCCAACATGGCTGCATTCGTAGGTAAAAGGGCTCTACCATAGGGTGCGTTGATCCCAAGTTGCGTAAAGACAACCAAGCCTATCCCCAATAGCATAATGATTCTAAAAGGGGTTGACCGAAGGATATAGGAAAGATCAAAGCCAGCGAGTCTCCAGGTTGACTTAGCATGAAAGAGCAGACTATCCCTTAAATCAGGAATGACCTGTTCTCTGCGAAAGGCGGGTGTGTTTTTTATAGCCTTCTCATTCCTCTTTCTAAAAGGAAAAGAAATGCGAATGGCAGCCTCTCGGAAATGAAATAAGCCAAGTACTCCTATCAATAAAAGTGCAGTAACAGATAACCAGAGCGCTCTATTCACCATTACCCAGAAAGCTAGCGGAATCTGTCCGTGGCTCTTTTCTGCTTCACTCATTCCATTCAAATCAACCGATAGTGCACCATCCCCCAAGGGATCACAAAGAGCGAGATAGACTTCCTTTCCCGTAACTGAAAGGGCATCCCCGACGATGATGTGAATAAATATGAATAAGAGAATGGTGATAAAGCCTGCGTAGATATTCCGACTAAACGCAACAACAAAGAAGCTCAGCATTCCTAGAAAAAGAACGGTAGGCAAGGTAAAAACCGAAAGAACATACAAATGTGTCCCAAGCTTGAAGGGCCCCACTAAGGGATCGTCATGTCCGGGCAAATGGGCTCCTACTTCAAAACCAGCAGACATAAAGATGACCAATATCCCAACTATGGTAAATGCACTCAGCGCTTTGGCTGTGATATAGGACACTTTATTGATGGGAAAGGAGTACATCAGGGTATGAGCATTGGAACGAAAGTCTCGATAAATAGACTGCCCAAAGAAAATTGGAATCATCAGTATGAGAGGGATTCGAAATTTGTGAAAGGCGATGATCAGCCTTTTGGGGGAGTTCACCACCATCTCAGGAGTCCCTACATATTCTATACTCGAAAAAACACCTGCCCATTCTGCTGACTGAGCCATCATGATCAAAAAGAGAATAACAGGATATATGTAGGTTGCTGGTCTTCTAAGCCAGAATCTTAATTCAAATAAATATGTGTTCCACATGGGGAAATGTGTTAAAGGTGGGATGAAAAAAGAGGTAATTAATTGCTTCGAAGGGCGATGAAATAAACATCGTCTAGGGTGGGATCTTCTAACGAGTAGGAAGCATCTGGTTGTTCGGAAGCATGAATTCTAAATTTGATCTGATTGTTCATGGTGTAGCTGTAGGACAATGGAGAGAGATCATGCCTGATTCCTTCCCATTCTTCGGGGGACAGGGTTCGAGACCAAATTTTTCCTTCCAGTGCGTTGATAGCAAGATGCGTAGGGCTTTTTAGGAGTAATTCTCCTTTGTTCATGACTGCCACCTCTGTACAAAGGCCTGCCACATCATCCACTATATGAGTGGATAGAATGATGGTTTTTTCTAGGCTAATTTCTCTTAAGACGTGTAAAAAGTGCTTTCGTTCTGCGGGATCAAGTCCAGCGGTAGGCTCATCCACGATGATCAGTTTAGGATTGTTGAGCAGTAACTGAGCGATACCGAATCGCTGTCTCATCCCGCCTGAATAGGTATGGACATGCTTGTTTTGCGCGTGGGTTAGGTTCGTCATTTCCAAGGCCCAGTCAATGACTTTCTGCCTTTCTTTTTTACTGTCAATCCCTTTTAAGGTCGCGAAGTAATCAAGCAATTTTCTTCCTGAAACTTTGGGATATACACCAAATGATTGTGGCAAATAACCCAGCACCTTCCTTAGTGCTCGAGCCTCTTTCAATATATCTATCCCTTCAAAGCATAATTCTCCTGAATCTGGCCGTTGAAGAGTAGCGATGGTCCGCATCAGCGAGGATTTTCCGGCCCCATTGGGACCTAGCAAGCCAAACATTCCAATGCCAATGTTCCAATTAACCTGATTCAAAGCTTTCACCCCATTTGGGTATTCCTTATTCAGGTTGATGATAGATAGACTCATAGTTTCTTGATCTTTAAGCTCAAATAAGATAAGCCCGAAGGCATGAGAAAAAATAAATGAGGAAGGGCTAATTTTTCATGATCAAAGGCGTTTGAACCTTGATCAGCGAAAAAGCCCCCTTCATCACTAGAAAAAGAGCTCATATCATGATTTTTGTCGGAAAATTGTGGATTTTATTATTTCAGGCTGGTAGGAAGACCAATATCCCTCCAACATGAGAGCATTTAAGCAGCAGATCGAAAATTTTTTTACCACTCAGACAGTTTGGCTACACCTGACAGTCATGCTTCTTTTGAGTTATTTTCTCCTTATCTCAAGCATAGAAAACAATGGAGGAAATTATTTGGTCTGCTTTGTTATCCTTGTAGGGCTTTATCTTCCCATGAGCCTTTTCAACCTTCTTCGTACGAGCAAAAGGATTAAAATTAGCTCAGGGCTTTATGCACTATTATGGCTTGCTATTTTTATCTTCCTACCCGTCTTCTACTGGTGGAAAGGACCTGAAATAGCTTCATATGTTTTCCCACATAGCATACATCAGGGAAGATTCAGGGAGAACCAACTATTGTTTGACAACTTTTATCAAACCTTTTTCCTCATTGCGTTTGTCTTGTTCCTAGCCTTGGAAATATCATTATGGCTAGGCAAGCGAATCTCTGATAGAAGCCCGTTTACAAGGAAAAGTATATGGTCCGCGGACCGAATGTTGATTATAGTTTTGCTCATCATTGTAGGGATTTTTAGTGCGGTAGGGGCATGGGAAGAAACAAAAGAAAATGGGGACCAAATTCTCCAGCTCTTAGGGAGGTTTTTCCTGTATTACCCTCAATTTCTTGTCTTTGCAGCTGTTTACTATTTCTATTATTATATCAATCGGGCCATTTTAATCCCCAAACTCCTAAAGCAGAAAGGCTTGGTTTATTATGGAGCTGGTTTTGTGGGATCCATCCTTATTTTTTACCCCATTTTTGTATTCATCTTCAAGCAATTGCCCATTCTGGATATCCTGAATGTCACAACCTACAGTGCGGACAGTCCTATTTTTTCAAATGGTGGGGGATTTACTCCCTTTTTAGTTTTGTTGTTGAGTCTCCCCATCATTGTTTCAAATCAATGGTTTCAGCAAAACAAGGAAATCTCCGACTTGAACCAACAGAAGGCAGAAATGGAGCTTTCTATCCTCAAACAACAAATCAATCCTCACTTCTTTTTCAATACACTCAACAACCTTTATGCTTTGAGCATGACGAAGGATGAGCGGGCACCTAAAGTCATTCTTCAACTTTCTCAATTGATGCGCTATGTGATTTATGAAGGGCAAGAAGAATTCGTTCCGTTACACCGAGATCTCGCTTATGTTGAGGACTACATTGACTTACAAAAAATCAGGCTTCATCATAAAATGGATTACCAGTTCACTAAGGAAATCCAAGATCCCTCTCTAGCTTTTCCACCTTTGCTGTTTATTATTTTGGTGGAAAATGCCTTCAAACATGGAATTGAACCAGCTCGGGGAGAGACCATGCTCCATATGAAGCTAGTACAGGATCAAAAGAGGCTACAATTTTCCTGTAAAAACTCCTTAGAGGTTCTTCCCCAAGGAAAAGCTGGAATAGGAATGAAAAACCTTCGCCAACGGCTAGATCTTCATTTTCCAGAACAATATTCCTTTCACACTGAATCGGATTCTGATTCTTATCTGGTTACCTTGACCATTGAGCTATGAACATGCTAAGGGCCATAATTGTAGATGACGAACCTCTGGCACACAGGGTATTAACGGAGTATATACAAGATGTGCCATTTATTTCACTCATAGGACAGTGCTACTCCGCAACTGAGGCACTGGTCTTTATGCAGGAAGAGAAGGTTGACCTGATGTTTTTAGATATCCACATGCCCAGATTAAAAGGGCTGGATTTTCTTCGAACCCTACAAAGCCCTCCGTCCGTCATCATTACCTCTGCTTATGGAGAATATGCGCTAGAAGGCTTTGAATTAAATGTGGTTGATTACCTGGTAAAGCCCATTTCATTTGAACGCTTTCTAAAAGCAGTTCAACGAGCTTCCATAAGAAAGGAAGGAGGGAAAGAAAAGCATAACACCATATCTGAACAACCCACTGAGTCGGAATCTAGCTCTATATTCGTTAAGACGGAGAAGCGCCTCGTTCAAATCAATTTTGCAGAAGTGAATTTTTTGGAGAGCTATGGAAATTTTGTCAAAGTGTGGTTAAAGGATGAATACCATCTAACTCCACAGACTTTAACACACATGGAAACGGTATTTCCATCTTCCACTTTTAAAAGAATCCATAAATCCTTCGTTGTCAATATCTCAGCCATTGACTATGTGGAAGGAAATCGTCTTTTCCTAAAAGATGGCAAAGAATTGCCCATCGGAAAAAATTTCCGCTCCTCCTTTAAGCGGTTTTTAGAAGGAAAATAATACCGCTTTACCTAGGTTGTTTGCGACCAACTTGATAAGACAAGCGTATCAAATCTGAGGGATTCAGGATGTTAGCTGGCAGGATTTCAAGGACTGTGGAGAATGCAGGATAGGTCTCGAAGAGCAGTTTCACCGATTCAAAAGCTGATCCGAAGAATTTTCTACTTTTCTTAGGGCCCAAGGTCTCATTGCTCCACTTCCATAGCTCACCTACCATCATATCCAGGTCAAGGCTATGTCCTCTTTCGATGTATTCAGGATTTTTACCTTCTTCTTTCAATTCTCTTAGGCTAACTCTTAATTGATGGAGGTCTTTTCTACTGGTAAGAAGAAATTGATGATTCTTTCCTACGATTGATTCTATTTGATCTAATACCCAATCTATAAACAAAAAGGAAAAACCAACTCCTTGGGCAACAGGATCAGTCCATGCAAGTTGAATAGGCTTAAGCCGGTACAATGCAGGATGCTGTTTGATCATCTCCTTTCTAAAGGCAGGAGCGAAAAATCCTGAACCCCCTCTGTCTGCTGCCGACAAGGATGTTTCTATTAGGCCATAAAGTGAGGAAAAATAGATAGCCTTCCTAGCAGATGACCAGTTCACGAAGCTTTTCGCATAGTTGGAGAGATGGTTATGAACTGGATTCATATCCAAGTACCCTTCCAAGGAGGAAAGAACCTGTTCCATGGCCTTTTCCTGCTGATTATCTATGTGGGTCCAGAGCGCTGGTATGACGGGTTTGAAGGAGAACAAATTGAAATCTACCATGTGTTCAACTACTACTGGCTTTGTAAATCAAATAAAACCCATATCCTGAAAATCCCCAAGTAACAATCAAGGTTACATACCAGAGGATCATATCAAAAGGTGCTGGAAATATCGTCTTGAATAGGCTAAAATTAAATAAATGCTCCACCTGCATGTGAACATGACCGATAGCCATGATCAGAAATCCTATCGCCAATAAATTCATACCTCGGCCAAATTTTCCTCCTTTTAACTCAGATGCAGTGAGAAAGGCAAAAATGAGACATAATAGGAGAAACGGAATCTCAAATAGGCTAAACAAAGCCTGAAGATTGCTGGATTCATGTGAGGTGTGATCTTGTCCAAACAAGGGTGAAAGACACAAGAAAGTTATTATCGCAAGAATAGATAACCTTCTTGCAAGAGCTGGAACGGAGGGGGGAATCATATATTAATTTGCCGATTATTCTTATGAAGGAAAATGGCAAAGCGTGCGTCGTTTCGTTGGTTCGAAAACGACCATTTCCCTTCGTTTAAAATTAAGAAACAATCTTTTTACAAAAAAATAATACCGAGGATAGAGATAAACGTTATTGAAAATAATTTTTCGAATAAAAATATTAAACCCAGCTATCATTACAGAAATGGCAAACATCCCTGCCACTCAATAAAATTTATCAAACAATCATCCAATTTTTAACCGATTTATAAATATCATCCTCCCCAACTTTTCTATCTAAGCTGCTATGTCAGTTGGGCCTTTTTTCTTCCCGTGACGCAGACTCCAAGGTTTTTGTTACTGAGCTGTGATTAATTTGTGATACCCTAATGCTTCCTTTGTTCCTATCAGATTTGGTGGAAAGAGGATGTCATCAGTGGCATTGACAATTTTCTCGTCCACATTAAGGCACTTTCATTAAGTATTTGTTCTAGTAGATTTTGTCATAATGGTGGCCAGGGACCCTGCAGGTCCCTGGTTTTTTATGGCCTGTCAGATATAAGTCTTGAGAAACAAACCTCAGCATACAAGAAAGATTGACGACCTGTTTTCTTCCCTTCCTTCCGGACTTCCATATAGAGGTGTTTTGCAGAGGCGGAGTGATCAAGCTCTTCTATTTGATAAAGCCATTTCAGCATCGACTTAAAATTCCCTTTTATGCTCAGGCAGAGCGTACCGATTTCTATTCCATCTTCCATAGACTTCTTTTCTTGGGGAACATTTAATAGGTGAAGGCTAAATTTTCGTGAAGTGGTATCTAGGTAGGTCAGAAAAGAAGAAGGAGAATCGAATGATTTCTTTCTATCATTCCCATTTAAACGTTCTTGGTAAACTTCCTCCTGCTTTGACAAATCCTTGAGAAGTTGAGGAGCTTGCTCAATAGCCTCCACCCTTTGATTAAAAAGGATAGATTCCGCTTTGATCTTTACCAAATTCCCAATTTTCAAAAGTGCCCCAAGCAAGAAGATGAGACAGACTATCCCAACGGCTATTGAAATATGTTTAATCTTCATGGTCATTTATCGTGAGGGTAAACTGGTGAACCTCCCTTAGCTCATCAAAAGCAGAATTCCATACTGATACATCTGTAAATTTAGTTTCCCTTTCCACTTGTTGAATAAAGGAAAGGAGCTCAGATACCTTGGAGCAGTGCCCTTCTAACAATATATCAGGGCGGATTTCTCTCAACTCTGGATCAAGTTTTTTCAGCTGTTGGATACGGGGACGAAACCACAGCTTATCAAAAACGATTTCCTTGGGGATGTGAATTGATAGGGCATCGAATTGAATAGCAACATGAGAGGACTTTAGGACTTTTTGACTGAGGAATTTACGCAAATGGGCCACCTGGTTTTGCTTCAATTTGACTTCTTCTAATACTTCCTTTTTTGATTCAATAAGCTTAGTCTGATTTTCCCTTTTTGCCAACCAAAACTCTTCAAAAAAGGTAGCGAGTCCGAGTGCCAATAGGCTGATTAATAGGCCTAATTGAAGCCATTTCAACAAGCCTTTTTGCCGTTTATAATTCTTCCTTTTCGAGTCAAAATCCTCCAACTGAAATAAATCCCTTCCTTGAGATAAGTAATGAAAAACCACAGCCCCATATAATTCCAGAAAATTAGGATCAATCGAAAGCGAGCTTGCTAAATCTAAATGAGATAAAGATTCTGCCTCAGGCGTAGGTGAAGAAAGGATACCATCCTGCCAGAAATAGCCTTCAAACTGATATACTTTCTGCTTTTGGTAGCCTTCGATATTCTCTATCAAAAACAAAACAGGTAAGCTCATGATGGAAACACTGACAATGTCTTCCTTAATCTCCTTTAGGTCATTAAGCTTTGCCATTAAGTCGTCCTTCCTAGCCAATTTTACCCATTGCGCTTCATCTTTGGTTAGAAGGTACTGCCCAAAATAGACGGTCGGTCGTTCCACAGACATGCCTAATACCTCCTTTACCAGATTTACGGATGATAAGGGGATGCATTTTTCCACTCCACTTAGCTCTGGAGCATATAGTAATATCGGTATGGAAGAATATTTCCGAAGAAGCATAAGTAATGCCTGCCTATCTTCACATATCTTTTCTAGTTCGATTTTCACCTTGAATCGATGAAAGGATAGAAGGATCACTTTCCATTGGGTTCCTTGTGCCTCTATTCCTAGCCAATAGTCCCCTTTTCCAAGCCCCCATTTTTCCCAAAATTTCATATCAATTATAGCTTACAATAGGGGTGATGTAGATGAGTAAGGATGACTTGTTCTTACTTTTCTGGACATTACCAAAAATCCATTTCAGGACAGGTACTCTACTTAGCCATGGAAGTCCTTGTGTATTTTCTCCCATAGCCTCTTCTGTCAAGCCTCCAAGTACCATTGTTTCCCCATTTTTGACTCGAATGGTCGACACGAATCTTCTGGTCGCAATGGTAGGTGGCACATCGGCATCGAAACTACCTACTGGGGTGGTAAAGTCTGGTAATACATCCAGGGTGACCATGCCATCATCTGACACGAAAGGCCTCAGCCAAAGGGTTACATTGGCCACAATACTTTCAAATCGTTGGGTGAATTGTTGGAAATTATTGACTGCACCTGCAGAGGAAGTCGTGGTTTCTAAGAGGAAATATTGGGTCTGACCTATGGTAAGACTTCCTTCTCGGCCATTGAGCATAGAGAGAATAGGCTTCATTTGAACTTTGAGATTTCCCCTGCTTTCCTGTGCTTGAAGATTTAGGTAGAAGCCCTGGTCTAATAGGCCTAAGGGTTGAAGATTGGGAATGCTACCTAGTAAATTATCCAAGGCTTCGCCCCCCACATTCATGTCCAAGCCGGGTAAAACCTGTCTATTTCCACTTGAATCATTCCCATTTCTAAAGCCCGCCTTCAATTTCGTATTGAGTAGTCTGTCTTTGTTGATTTCAACTACCAACATCTCAATTCTCACCATAGGAATGGGCTGATCTAGTTGCTTGATCATGGATATCGTCTCCTGTACCTGATCTGCAGGCCCTTTCAGAATAATCTCATTCAATTCAGGATAATCAACCATTTCTACCTCCCCGGCTTTTGCCTTAAATATTCTTGAAGATTGGGGATAGGAAGTCGGCTGGGAAGAGTTGCCTTGCCCCAAACTAGAAAAGCCATTTTGTCCCACAGTAGTGTTTGTAGGGAAAGGGCGCGAGGAAGAACCCAGTGTATTTGAGGATTCCGAACTTGTTACCTCCTCTATTCCTGGAATGAGCTCCATAATCTGGTAACTAGGCCTATGTTCAAGCTTAACGGCGGTAGTGTGAAGGAGCCATTCATGGTTGGCCCTTCCCAGCATATACATGTTACCAGACTTCTTGTAGGCAAAGGGTGTTCCTTTGAGGATTAGCTCCAACCATTCATCCAAATTCGAAAACTCAGCCTTGCAGGAAATGTGTCCTTCCAATGGATCATAGAGAATAAAGTCTGCTTCAAGTCGATCAAAAATATCCTGAATGACCTCTACTAGTGGCGAATTTTCAGCTTCTACATTGATCAATCGATTTTCTCCATCCGTAAAAACCTCCACCTGAAAAGAATGAGACCGAATAGCTTGGGTAGGTTTGGATAGCCCATTTGAAGCTAGCGGGCTGATCAAAGTATATCCTTTTCTATGATGCTTAACCTTAAATCCATTAGTCTCAAAAATTGCCTCGATAGCTGTATCTATTGGAGTCGGGGGGAGATACACTTCAAGTTGATAAGAGGTTCCTGTCGGCACGAGTAACTTTCTCCCGCTCAATTCTGAAATTCTCCTAACAACTGAGAAAATGCTGTCTCCTTTTAAGTCCACAGAAAGCAATCCATCTTTAAAGTCTATCGCTAACAGCTCCTTTTCATCTTCTTCTTGAAGATCTTCTGGCTCAGTAAGGGGCAAAAAATGAAGGATGCTTCCTGTAGACTCTAGGGTGTAGTGATAGTTTTTACAAAGAAAGAGAAAGATATTTTTCACCTGTTCCTTTTGTAGATGAGAGGTAAGGCGGATAGTCGGCGTCTCTTCTATGTGGACATTGATCCCGTGCTCTCGCCCAACTGCTCTTACGTAGGTAGACAGAGGAATCCGGGTAAAGGAGAGTTCTGTTTCCTCTAGAAGAGCAGGAATTTCCTCACTTAGAGAATCTAATTGAAGACTTAATTGATGTAATCTATCTTCTTGCCCATATAACAAGATAGGGAACCACATACATACATAGAGAAAAAGTGATTGTGCTTTCATAGGGTTATTGATAGTGGACCAAGGCTTCTTCAAGGGAGGTTGCCCCTGAACGAACCAATTCTGCCAGGTTTTCATTCATGCTTAATAGGTCTGTGGCTATGATATTTTCATAATCCAATTCCTGTTTTTTTCTAATCATTCTTTTGAGATGCTGGTCTATAGGCAAAACTTCAAAGACAGCCTTTCTACCCCTGTAACCTGTAAAATGGCAATGGCGACATCCGATACTTCGCCAATGACGATTAATGGAATAAGTCTCTTGAAATCCCACATGGAGCATATCATCGTTTGGGGACTTACAGTGATCACATAGTAGCCTCAGCAATCGTTGCGCTATAACAACTCGCAGACATCCCGCTAATAAGTAAGGTTCAATTCCCATATCGGTTAATCTAGAAATGGCTTCAATCGCCCCATTCGTATGAAGCGTAGAGAAGACCAAATGACCTGTCATGGCAGCTCTGATGGCAATTTTTGCCGTAGATGTATCCCTGATTTCCCCAACCATCAATATATCTGGGTCTTGCCTTAAAAAAGACTTTAACGCACGATCAAAACTTAATCCAATCTCATCCTTCATCTGTACCTGATTGATACCGCTGAAAGTATATTCAATGGGGTCCTCGATGGTGGTAATATTTTTGCCGGGAAGATTGAGTTGATAGAGGGTAGTATAAAGGGTACTGGTTTTGCCGCTACCTGTAGGGCCGGTGATTAGGATGATTCCATTGGGTTTTTGTATGGCCTGTTGATAGGCAGATAATTCCTGAGGTCGAAACCCAAGTTGATCCAAATCCCAAGCTTTCAAGGTTCTACTCAACAATCGCATGACAATTTTTTCGCCAAACTTTCCCGGAATCGAGGACACACGGATATCTATTTTTTGGTCTTGAATTGCTGTATGAATGCGCCCGTCTTGGGGTAACCTTTTTTCAGATATATCCATGTCAGCCATAATTTTAATCCTGCTGATGATGGATGGATATATCGATAATGGGATGTGATGTTTTTCTACCAGTTGTCCTTCCCATCGAAATCGAACTCTAGATAAATCTTGGTAACATTCAATATGAATATCACTTGCATTCATTTGAAGAGCGGATTCTAGTATTTTCTCAATAAAATCAACTGCATCCGAATTTTCCCGACTCTCTTGTTGGGCTTCCCGAGAAACTATCTTGTTTGTCGGATAGGATTGCAATAAGAGTCTTTGGAAGTGATCCGACGAAATGAGTTCAAGACATATCTCTCTTCCCAGGAGCAAACGAGCCAGACTTAATTTTTCTGCATCACTTTCAACAGCTAAACATGTCAATTTACTCTCATCTTCCCTGAAGGGAATAAGGCATAGTTGATGTGCCTGCTCAGGAGTGAATAGGCTGACTAATTTGTAATCCAAATCAGCTACTTCCATAGAAATATTTTAAAAGATGAAAAAGGGAAATAGGGGTGAATCGCCTCAATGAGCAACCAACTAAACGCCCAAACTCCTGCCATAGGAACTGTAAATTCATCTCTTATTTGAGGATAGACCGATAAATAATAGGACGAAACCAAGAGCGATAGACAGATGGTCGAAAGGAAGAGGATTTGATAGGCCAAATGATAAAAATTCATTCCCATTAAGGCCATCATCCATACGTCTCCCAAGCCTAGGCTTTGTCGGGTAAATTCTGGTTTACCCTTGATCCAAAAAACCAGGGAGGTAGCTCCTATAATACAAACACCATTTGCCAGATTAAGGGCAATTTCCAATAGATCCGAAGGGGAAATGGTCTTTATTCTCAAAAGAAGTATGCAAATCGAAGCTAAAAGAAACCAATAAAGGTGAATTCTCCTGCTACGAAAATCCTCTATGCCAATGCCTAGCAATGACATACATAAAATAGCCTTTCCTATCATGTTAATGAGGTATAATATTAGTCTGCTACGATCTCTCTAGGAATTTTCGATTTATCTACCTCCCAAACATTGAAGGTTCCATCGCCATCAAAATCTGTAATGGAAGTCGCTCTGGCTAAAAAATCTCCTTTTGTTACTTCCACTACCTCAATCTGATAATGAGCAGTTCCATTCTCCTCCGTAACCAATTTGGCTTGCTCAAAGCCAATCGCGCCTATCTCATCTGTGTAGCGATTCATTCTGAGATAATGACTTTCCTGTAAACTGGCTAGATGTTTTAGGTTGGTCTGGGCTTCCAAGCCATGCGCAATTGAGAAAAGTGGCTTTAATACAGGGAAGGCCAATAGGAGTAAAATACCTACAATGGCAAGTACTACGAGTAGCTCTGTAAGGGTCATCCCCTTCAGATAGAAGTTTTGTGTTTTCATTGGTTTATGTATTGATCGTTCTAATTCACAATTAATATTTTAAGGTATTACATCACAGCTGTTCCTAGCTTGAACATGGGTAAATACATAGCCACCAAAATGGTAGCTACCATTCCACCTACCAGAATAATAAGTAGCGGTTCAATCATCTGCGTAAGGCGTTCGAGTTCCGCTTGACTTTCTTCCTCGAGTTGTTCTGAGACTTGTAGAAGCAGTTCATCAAGTCTGGCTGTTTGTTCTCCAACCTTAACAGCTGGAAGAAAGTATGATGGAAATATTGGAGACAAACTCATCGCTTGGTAAATCCCTTCTCCTTGGAGAATTTTTCCCTCAACATCCTCCAAAGCATTTTTCAATGGCAAATAGGAAACCGTTTTTCTCACTGAGCATAGGGCTTTGTCGAGATTTACACTTGCCTGCAAAAGTAAGCCCAAAGAATAGCTGAATCTCGCCATTCTGATTTTGTGGGTTAGTGGACCTACGAGAGGGATAAATAATTGAATCTTTGTCACTATAAGCCTAAATCTTGGACTATTGCTAAGGGAGAAAAGAATGAGGGTGAGGAGGACGGGAAGGATCAACCAAACCCATCCATACACCCTCATATAGGTAGATAGGGATACTACTTGCTCTGTCATCCATGGAAGTTCTGCATCAAAGCGTTTGAAAATATCCTCAAACATCGGTACTACCATATAAAGCATAAATAAAAGGACCAAAATTGAAATACCGATGACTGCTAGAGGATAGCTAAAGGCTTGAATCAATTTCCGCCTCAACTTGATTCGCTTTTGATAATAGGAAGCCAGTTCCTTCATCATCATGCCAAGCTTTCCTGTTTCCTCTCCCATTTTTAAAGTGGCTGAATCAAATTCCTGGAATCCTTGACCATGTTGATCAAGAGTATCTGAAAATGAGGCACCCATTTCCAAGCCTTGTCTCACCTTATGGACGAATGCTCGTTTATTCTCCTCCTTAAACTGGTCCTTCAAAACATGAAGACTATCTATGATGCCAAGTTCTGCATTGAGTAGGTTACCCAATAGGTAAAAAAACTGGTATTTATCTTTCAAAGACCACTTGGCTAGCTGAAATAGATTTCTTGCTCCAATCCCCCTCTCAGAAGCCAATGTCTTCATGGGCTGAGCAGTAGCATCAAATTGGATGGATTTGGGTAAGTTCATTCTTAATTTCTTCTTCTGAATTCATCAATCTCAATAAGGGAGAAGAGCATTTCTCTTTGTTCTGGCCACACTATCCTGAAGCTATGATCTGCTACTTTCTCCCAATGAACACCTGTAATCCTCAAGGTATCTGTAGAGCTAGATGTGCGTCTAATCATACCATTAGAATAATGCTCATAAACTCCCACCCTTTCATGGCTGCCATCATAGAGAATTAGGGTATTCTCATGTGATGAGATAGTTTCACATAAAGCGATATCATGTTCAAATACATTCATCCATATGGCCTGAAGGCTGACCATATCGTAAGATGCTATGGTCCTATCCTGAAATTTATTCCAGCCTTGCCAAATCAAGTCTCCAATTACAAAGACTAGTGAAACGAGTGCGATACTCATCAACATTTCAATTAGGGTAAAGCCTTTAATTGTGCTTTTATGGTTCATTTGGTTGATACATGATTTTATTTCTTGTTAGTCCTTGTCCATTAGATTGTATAATAGAAACCGATACCCTGATCAGGCTTTCCTCCTTGTCATACCAATTCCACTTTATGCGTACTATTCTCCCCTCAATTTCATTCTCTTGATTCTCACCTAGGCCTATTTGCTCAATTTGTTCTAGTTGATTCCTAAGAATCAGATTGGAAGTAAACCAGTAAGCTGGGGAGGCATTCCCTTCGAACATCCTGAAAGACCCAAGTAAGAGGGTCCAAAGGAGGGAGAGAATGGTCAGACTGACTAAGACCTCAATTAGGCTACTCCCCTTGATGCGCCCCTTTAATCCAGCCATTTAACAACTGAATTAGGATAGCTCCCAAAACCCAAACTTTCTACCCGTTCTTCCTTGTTCATAAAAGGCCTAATCTTTCCGTCCACTAAATAATGCTTCAGGCTTCCTCTATTTGTCCTATGAATGAGCTGATTACAAAGCAAGCTTCCTTCTACTAAGCCTTTAAGATCGACCCTAGTCTTTGCATATATCCGACCTCCTATCCTTGCCCCTCTTGCAATGAACATCACATCTTCTTTATGAGGAGCCTGCCTTGAAAATTCCCTCGTGAAGTATAGCTCCCCTTCAAATTGAGTATTCCCAAGGAGCATTTTACAAGCCACCTTTTTTCTGGGTAAAAGAGCCAAAACAGAAGGAAAAGTAAGTTCAGTATCAGCCTCTAACTCTACCTTCTCCAAGGCAAAGGCCTGAAGATTCCCTCTAAAACCCTGTTCGATCAAGATGTTGTTAGCAAAAAGGATGACATCCGATAGCCTGCTACTTCCCTTCACTATGATCTCTTTTGCAATAATTATTTGTTTCCCCTTTAGGCATACCTTATCCAATATCAATTGTCCAGGATATGTGTGGAACCAAGCGCTTTCATTCCAGCTATTTTCGAGACTGTCTCTTTCCATGCTGAAGAGATGTTCTTCTTCAGGGAACCTTTCACAAATATTCAGGTGTTCATGAATTTCCTCCCAATTTTCCTTTGGCAAGGAACTATTCGGATTTATGGCTGCATATACAGCTGAATCATAGTTCCCAGTGAAAGGTATTCCCGAAATATTTTCTCCTCGTACCTTCCCCTCTTTAAGATTGATCCGTCCACTAAGTTCAGCTTCCCCTCCAATGGTCAGGATTTGCTCATTATCCTTGTAGGTCAAGCTAAAATGATGTCCCTGCTCACCTATATTTCCTAACAAACAGTATTTTTGATATGACTTGTTGTCTGCTATTCCCTTTCCCTTCAGCAGCGAAAAGAGTCCCCATTTTTCATATTGATACCTGAAGGAGTCTCTCCCAGATTCATACAGCCTCATGCTGCCTGCTTTTTCAACCCTGTTTTTATTAGCCAGGTATAAGTTCAGCCCACTGTAGAAATTATGCCTTGCCCAAGTAAGCTTCATATTGTCATCGATATGATGAATGGCCATATTCCTGTACCCTAGAAGTAGCAAACAGAAGACTGACATAATACTCATCAGGAATAAAGTGTACATCAGGGCCCCTCCTTTTAAAGTTCTCATCTTGATTGTTTATAAAATGAGAGAGTCCTATCGCCAAAATCTACCTTTAGAGAGTCTTTAGAAACTAAACGAAGGATTCCCCCAGCAATGGAATCATTCACCCTAAGACTAAGTATTTTTTCCTTCCATCTTATGATAGCCGAAGGGTGAGTTTCCTGTATCCGATAAATGAATCCAAGATATTGTAAGGCTGGAATCGTAAAAGGAAGAGGAGTGGCTTCCAACTGCAATTTGGAATCAGATTGCCCTTTTATTGTTGGGGAAAGGCTTTTTCCGGCTTCCTTCAGAAATGGATCATTAAAACTGAGTTCCAAAGCGGGAGGCTGATAACCAGAAAAAGGGATAGCCAATAACTGAGAGCTCGAGTGCTGGAGGTCTACCGATACGTGTTTAGTTGTTGTAAAGAACTGGATACCTAACGTGAACCAAATAATGATCACAATCGGAAGGAGCACCCAGTTGGCTTTCCCTGTTTTCATAGTTAATTAAATAATGTATTACAATAACGCATTACAATTATATGAAAATATTTTCATTTTATGCAAGTGAAACAGAAATTTCTATATGTATGAAACAGAAATAGAGGATTCCCGTTACTAATGTTGTAACATCAATTTCATCCAATAAAAAACATGAAACTCAACATTTTCTTTATCGCGGCCCTCTCTATTGCCATGGTAGCTTGCCAACAGAATGCACCAAAAGGAGAGAAAGTAGATGCAAAAGACGCTACTGCTATTACCGAACAAAAAGCAGCTGAAACTTATGCTGTTGATCTAGCCTCTTCTTCTGTAGCCTGGGAAGGATCCAAGCCAGTAGGTGACACGCACAAAGGAACTGTTGCCCTTAAGTCAGGAGAACTCAAAGTGGACGGAGACAACATTACCGGAGGAAACTTTGTAATCGATATGGCTTCTATCAAAGGTTCTGATCCCATGCCAGAAAAGGTGCTAGCCAAACTAGAAGGACACCTTAAGAGCCCTGATTTCTTCAGCGCTGCTGATTTTCCTGAAGCTAAGTTCGAAATCGCCAATGTTGAAGCTGTATCTGGAGATAGTACTGCTACCCACAAAATTACTGGTAACCTGACTATGAAAGGGGAAACCAAAAGCATCGAAATCCCATGCAAAGTAATGATGGAAGAAGGAAGCATCTCCGCTACTACACCCGCCTTCACCATTAACCGCACAGACTGGGGAGTTAACTTCGGATCTGGAGTTATTGGAACCGTACAGGATAAACTGATCAGCGACGCTATTGGCCTACAGATTAACTTGGTTGCTAAGAAGTAAGTTGGCTGCGAAAAAATATCATGGGAAAGCCCTCCTGAGTTGTCAGGAGGGCTTTCTATTTTTATAGCTTTTCAAACGTAAATATCTCGTATAAATTTTTTATCAAAAACGTTTAAGTCCTAAATATCAATACTTTATAAGTCAAGGGATTTCAAGCTATTATTTTCAAAGAAAAATTTCAGGACAAATTAGAGGCGTGATCAAACATATAGGTGAAGGCAATAAAAAATCAGTTGTAAATACAACTATGAAATATAAAGCCTGCGGAAATAATGAGATCACATTTATATAAAATTTAAATATTTTAATTATGAGAAATCCCTATTTAAGCCTAGAAGAGCTCAACAACCTTCAAGTTAAAATTGAAGAAGGAAGAATTATTTCGAATGAACCCACCATTACCTATCAAAATGATGGTAGATATGTGAGAATTGAAGTAACCGGAGAAAATGGTTCTAATTCTGATGAAAAGGAGTATGAAGTAGAAACTGAAGAGTGGACATGGATTGAGTTGATTGTCAAGGACACAAATGGAGAAGAACTTGGAAGTACCTGCTTATATATTGGTGATCCTGTAAAGGCTTCTAAGCCTAAGCCCAATCTACCAAGCATGTCTAGACGACTCTCAAAACGATCTGATTCAACAACAGCAAAGCGGTAGTTAAGATTGAAAACAGGGTGATCATAATGATCACCCTGTTTTCATAACTTTTTAGCATAGGATTCCTGTTTGAATTGCCCATGAAATATGTGCTTCTTATTGTGGTACATATATTCTATTTCAGAATAGTTTAAAAGAAAATATATTAAACATGTTCGAATAGTAAGACAATGAAAATAAAATCTCCAATATTATTATTCATCGCTATTTTTCCTCTGTTAGGTCTTGCTCAGCAAACGCCTGATTGTCTAATAGAAAAAGAAAAACTCGAGGAAATTTTTGGCCAAGAAAGTTGGAAAAATGAGGATACCTTACGATTTGCCCAGTTAATTGCAGAGAAATGTGATCTCATCACAACTTATGTCAATAAACTTATCTTAAAAGGATATAACCTAGCTGATTCAAATGATAAAGAGGCAAGACATTATGCACGAAAAGCCCTGCACCAAGCAAGATTACAATTAGAAAAGGACTCAACTTCAGTTACTGGTAATCAAGCTGGATATATTTATTTCTATTTAGGGTTAATTAATTACCAGGAGAGTAAATTTTATACTGCCATTCAACAATTAAATACTTCTCTAAATATGTGGGAAGGCGAAATTCCCCATGACATGCTCCAGGCCACAGAGAAAAATATTGCCCTCTCCTATAAAAGACTGGTTGAGCTTCGAGAGCTTATCCCAAATCTAAATTCCAAAAGAGAAATAACCCTTGCAAAAAATTGGTTTCATAGGAATGTAACAACGAGTCTGAATGTAGAAGACTCTGACACCTTTGAATTAGCACGGAGTTATCTCTCGCTTGGTATTTTAAATCGTAAGCAGGAGAATATGGATAGTACGATGTACTATTTGAAAAAAGGTAAAAGTCTATGTGATACCTATCGTTCGAATAATTTTTGTCCGCTCGAAAATTGGGAAAGACCTATTTGCCAAGAAATCATGAACCTAAAGTGGGAGCTAGATATATCTTTCGGGAAGGTGATGATTCTTAAAAACAAATTGAAGGAAGCACTGGCCAATTTTTTAAGCCTGCAAGAAAGTATCGAACCTCTTCAAGATTCATGGTCCATGGTGTTAAAATCATATGCGACTTACTATGAAGGGCTGATTTATGAAAAACAGGAGAAAAAAGAGCAGGCATACCAAACTTATCAACAGGCCTTAAAGCTCGCCAAAAAAGATGATTTAGATCCATTTGCCTATGTTGAGATACTTGATGGTTTGTCAAGGCTTTCAAAAGATTTGGGATACAACCAAAGTAGCTTAGAATATTCAAGCCAACTAGACGATACTCGCTCAGAGCTTTTGGCATTGGCATTTACCCAAAGTGATCAATTACAATTGGGGCTTGAACGCGAAGTAGTTAATACAGAATTAGCCCTAGAAAATGAAAAAATTCGAAACCAATATTTTGTCACAAGTATTATTGTGGTTGTTCTCCTTTTCTTGATCCTAATCCTATTTATAAGGAATAAGAATACAAAGAGAATTCTAGAGAAAGAAGCTATCATCAAAAAGAAAGAATCTGAAATCATCACTTTATTCGAAAATGCAAAGGCACGAGCCTTTCAAGCGAGACTGGAGACTATTAAAGATATCGCTTATGAAATTCATAACAGTTGGGGGCAAAGTATATTTGCTTTAAGCTTTGGTCTCGCCACGCTCAGAAAAAAAATCAATCAAAAGGAAGATGGTATTGAACAGGATCTCGATGAGTTTGAAGAATTGCTGGCCAATGTAAAGGTCGAACCTAAAGCCTTTTCTCGATCCCTAGAACATGAAAGTCTCAAGAGAGGTTTGCAAACGGAACTTAAAACCTTATCCTCTTCCTTTGGCAAGGGAGAAAAGCCAGTAGCTATTATCCCTAAAATTGAGATTTCAGATAACATTGAGATTCCCCCAAAATTAGAGTTTAATCTCTTCAGAATTATCCAACAGGCTGTTACTAATGCCATTACACATGGGAAGGCTGACCAAATCAAGGTTTATATCTATGAGGAAAAAAATAAGCCTAGGGCCCATCAAAAGATTAAAGCTTTCCTAAGTCTTACTATCACCGATAATGGACTTGGATTCAACCAAGATGAAGTCCGCAATGGACTCGGTCTTAAATCTATGAGAGAAATAACAGAAAAATTTAATGGTAAATTTCTTGTAGAATCAAAGGAGGAAGGAGGTACTACACTTAACTGTATTTTCCCAATTTTAAAGTAGGACCAATCAACAAATACCATGGAAAAATTAAAAATACTGATCGTTGACGATCATAACTTATTTAGGGATTCCGTTGCAAAATTCATCAAGCTGTACAACAAATATGAGGTTGCCTACCATGCTGAAAACTGGAGTCAAGCTGTTGAATTGATGAAAGCTCAAGTGAAAATTGACTTAATGGTGGTGGATCTTGGCCTAAGTAAAAAAGGCCAAAGCGACACCTTCTCGCCTGTAGAAGGTTTAGAATTGGCGAGGTTTCTTCACGAGCAATTTTACGTGCCTAAAATGTATGAATGGAAGACCATTCTTATTACAGGGCAACGAACCGATAACCTTGGGCTACATATTCATCGAGCATTTACCTATAATATTAACGGGTTTCTCCTCAAAGGATGCCAACCAGAAGAATTGATTAAAGCCTTTGATGAGGTCATGAATGGGAGATCATACTACCGTGGAGAAGTCAATAAGCTACTTTCAGGATATATGAACACCCGAAGAGAACTACCTAAACATGAGTTTCAAAGCCTGAACCCAAGCGAACTAGAAACATTGGAGATGATCAGTGATGGATTTACCTCAGCCAAAATAGCACAGGTAAAGAAAATCTCCGAAGGCGGAGTAGAGAATATTCGAAGGAAAATCAAAGAAAAGTTGGGCGGAAATAATCTAGCACATTGTGTTTCTATTGCTTATAAACTAGGAATTTTAAGAATCCATTAGAGTCCTGTAAATCTTCGACCATTTGAGATCTGACCAATTACCAAAGCAGAGAATAAAATAGTAGGAACATAGATGATCACATTTACGAACCAGTCATTCGAAGCATTTTTAAGAGCGGCTGAAATAATGATACCCGTTAGAAAAGTGTAGAAGGTTCCTACAAAAAATACCTGAGTTATTCTCCCAAAAATTTGGCTTCTAGTCATATCTGGAGCATTTGCCTTAATCTCTCTAAATAAATAGGTAGGAAAAAGGATAATGATCAATATGATAGAAAGAATGGCAACCCAAACAGACCTCAATCCTAAGCTCTCCTCAAAGATTTTTCTTAGAGCGGCCCATGCTCCAAAAAGAATAATCAAGAGTTTTGGCGAAACAACCTGTACGCCTACATCTAATTTTAAGCGCCAATATTTCGTACGAATAGTTGCTGCGATTAATATGAATAGGTTCCATAGCAACAACATAAAAAAACCTGCGGAGAATATCTGTGCTTCAAAAGGAGTGCCCATATAGGGCAGCCTAAAATATTGTAGATACATGATCCCACAAGCCATCACGAGAAGTGGTAAAAGGAAAATCAACAGAATATTGCTATTCTCCTTGAAAAGAAGGAAGCCTATTCGGAAAAAATTATAGCGACTTAAATACCATGAAGCCAAGGATTCATCGATCAGCTGATTCTGGAAACCTATCCCTTCTTTTTCCAAGTGGATCAAATCCCAAACCTCATCTTCCATATTAGAGTTAAACCATCCGGTTCCCGCTAAAAATTTAGCCCCTTTTGGATCGGTGATGTTCGATTTATAGGCTTTCAGGGATTTGCTAAATTGGGTGGTGACATAGGTATTATTTCCTCCAGAGGACCAGTTCAAATAGAATAACAAATCGACTTTATTCGATAATGTCTGAAAAATAAAATTACCTCTAATAACAGTTTTTAATCGATCAAAATGGGGACTATTTTGAAATATCTGACTATGGTTTAGATCCTGGATAAAGTCAATGAAAATCTCAGGTCTAGAAATCTTGAGTATCCTATTAGGCTCTTGAGTACCTGTCACATGGTTAAGTTTAGACCAATTGCTTAATTCATTACTTCTTGAAACGTGATTGACATACTCAGGATCATTCTTCTCCATTTGAAGCAGACTTTCATCTGGAATGGCGAAGTATTTTTGGGTGATAATATCATTGATTTGCCGGCCAAGTTTACCAGATGGATTTTCATAGTCAGAAAAATGAAATTCCATGAGGACATTATTTGCAAAGCCTGACTTACTACTATAATAAAATGTCAATGACTTATTTGATAGAACCATGTAGACTGGTAAAAAGCCATCTTGGTATAACTTTTTATAACGAAAACAGATAGCGTACTCACTTCCCGTATTAATGGTGTCTAGTTTAAAAAAGCGTCCGTAATTCATTAAAATGCTTTTTGTAAATGACCTAGGTATTTTTCTATGGCTTCAATTAAATTTCTTAGGAGATCTCTAGTAGCATGTTTTTCTGATTCCTTTTTAGGCAGGAACGGAATTGCCTCAAAATACTCTTTCAATAATGCATACTCTTCCCACATTTGGCCAATTTGCTGACCAGTCCCATATGCGATTAAGTTCATCAGGTGCTGTAGATGTAAGGCAAATAACTTTAGTTTATGGTGGGGGTCTGCCTGACTCAAAAATGACTGTGCCAATAAGCTTTTGCTTCTGCTCCCATTGGAAGCTACACCGATTTCCCAACCTGCTGTGTTATACTGCTTATTGATTCTGGCATAATAGGAGGTAATAGAACTATAAAAGAGATCAGCAGCATGCTTAAAATCCTGTATTTCAGACTCACTGGCCTGATCTTTTTTTCCCAGCTTTTCTAAATACTGCACAAGGTCATCAGACAAAGACATACCTGCAGCTTTTTGTTGGGCTTTCAAAAAGGAAAGGAGAAGAAAGCGGAATAGCTGAGGGGTATTTACAGGGTCCGCTCCTTCTGCAATGACAAATTCATCATCATATTGAATTTGCCCGGTGGCCTTCAAGTGGCTTTTGAATGATTCATCAAAAACCGAGATAGGAAAAATCCACATTCTTTCTAGCAACCTTTTGCCAAATTGACTCCAGAATTCCTCTGCCCCAACATGTCGCTCAAAAGTACCCGATCTTTGATCGTATTCTTTGTCTTTTTTTAAAAACTCTAATAAGGTAGGGCTATACCTTGTTTTGGCATTGAAGCCAACATATTTTCCCAAAAAATAATCTAGTAGAATTAAATCTGCTTGGGGATATTTATAGATCAAATCTCGCCCAAATTCTAAGAAATTTTGTCCTTGCTCAACCTTTTCTTCTCCATTTAACTTTTTAATAATTGGCTTGTCTTGCCTACCATTTACCAGATAATCTATGGCATCTTGCTTCGTCCAATGGGACTTTTCCCGATTTTCAATTCTAAGTTCCTCATCAGCATAATCATCAAGAATGAGATAGCCCCATTGTAGCCCGTCTCTTCTGATTTCCTTTTCGAGTTCGTTGGCACTTTTTTCGAAGTTGGTCTCCGAATGAAACCTCAAAGGCGTTACATCATCTGCATGGCCAGTTCCAATCTTGATGAAATAGGAGTTTTTTAACTTTCGACATTGATACTCTAAAAATTCGCGACTAATTACCGTTTGGTAAATCTTTTTCTCGTGATAAAAGGCGATTTTTTTTAGGGTTTCAACAAATTGTGCTTCCCACGCAATAGAAGAGTTTTCTTTCCGCAGGTTTTCTTTTCTTCTTTTTATAGAAATATAATGGTGCCAAATGCTACTGTCTAGAAACATAAATCCTGGCCATTTACTAACTGTCCATCCGGGCTCTCTTGTCAATAGGTCATACCCCAAAAAAATCATGGGTTGGGGCCAATAATTCCCTGGTTTAATGTCTCTTGACTCAGATATCACTCTATAGGGAGGAACTGATTTACCGTTATTAAAAGGAACTTGTGGTTGAACAAGTTCTGTTAAAATTTTAGTATCAGTTCTTACACCACTGTTACCTATCGCAAGAAGAATAGCTTTAGTTCCTTTGGAGGAATTTTGATATGTTTCTGACGAATTTTTAATGTTAAACTTATGCTCATTCCCAAAATTGCTTCTGTTTAAATCATCTACAATTCTTCCTAAATAGTCTATTAATAGTTGGGATCTTGAGTCAAATTTATTTTCCCAAGGCCAATACTCACTACTTCTTTTTACTTGACAGAAATAGATATCAATAATATTTTTTTCCATTATAGTTTATATGATTTTGCTATGGCTAGGAATTGCTTAATCAATCCAGGAAAACTTTTTTTATGCTTATTTATCATATGACGAATGTGGTCAGGAGTTCTTCCATTTAGCATTGCTGCCGCTGCTCCCTTATTACCTTCATGAATATCAAGAGCCTTATCTATCATCGTCAATTCTACAATAGCAACCTCTCTATTAAAATCTATTTTCGAAGCTTTTTCTTCTGGTTTTGATATATCAACTGGTATCGAGTCCCAAGCAATAGACTCGATATATGGATCATATTTCTGAATCAACTGACCCTTAGTACCCAGTTTTTCCGAATTCTCTATATGGTTCTTTTTAATTAATTCTAAAAAGCCAAATAGTTCTTTCTCATTGTAGGGATAATGATAATGGGCTAATTGAAGTAATTGCTGTGGATTGAATTGAGTGATTTTCATTTCATTGAGAGCCATCCAATTTTTAATTATGTACCTTATATCCTCTCTACGTTCCTTAAGTGGTGGTACCTTAACAAAGGCAAACAGATCATTATTCAAAAATTCTGGATCTATTAATCCATTTTCCTTGAGGAAAGAGAGATCGTGTGTCGAAGAGAAGGCAAACCTAATTGACAATAATTCAGAATCACGAATATCAAGATAGTTTCCTTCCTTGATAAATGAGATTAAAAGGGACTGTAGTTTTCTGCTTAAGAGCTCAAGATTAGGTATGTAAAGGGTTCCCTTTTTTGCACGCTTTATGAAGTGATTAGACTTGAATAGATTAGCGAGTCCAAGGAGAACTTCAAATATATCTTCCTCGTCCATATTATGAAGTTCCTCCATAATAAAGGATCGATCTTTATTGAGATGGTTCATACTTTTTATATGCCACTCTTTTGCAAAGCGTGTAGGTGCGAATCCCGGGTTTCCAAGAATGACTAGATTTTTATCTTGAGTTGCTAAATCCTGAAGCAATACTAGAATTCCCTTTATGCTTGGGGATATACCCCAAATCTTATTTGAACAGGCATCTCTTCTTTCGTCTTTTTTCCTTTTTTGTTTAATCAGGTTCTTGATTTCGCTTCTAAATTCCGGCTCTGTTAAATCTAATGCTTCCTTCCACCTATATACATCTGCACCATTTTTTCCTGCTTCCAAAACCCTAGTAAAGTCCTCGTACTTTGAAATTACCATCACAGGGGTATGGGGATAACGTTTTTTCAATTCTTTTATGTACTCCAATCCTTTATACGTTTCATCTTCATTGCGAATAGAGTTATCTTCTTTCCTCTCATCCAACTTCAGATCGACAATGATTAATTCATAAGCATTTTTTGTTAGTAAAGCTGCTGCTTTTTTAGGACTTGAGGCATGTTCAACTTCAGCAAAATCAACGAATCGCTCAAATAGTTCAAAAAACTCTACCTCATCATCAATGATTAAGATTGGGCCCCAACTTCTAGTCAAATTTTCCATAGGGTTCCATATTATATAGGCGAGTAATATGATTTATAGGCTTTGTTAAATATTGACTTATCATTCTTGAGAACTTTGGAGAAATCCAATTATAAGACTCCTTCCTTCCTAAAGCCTCAATAATATATCCCTCAAGTCTAAGCCATCCCCTCATCTCGGGGAAGTGTGGCATCCATTGATAAAAAAGTAAATCGTTCATCCATATGCCCTGAACTTTTTGAAAAGCCAGTTCTATTTGAAGAAAATGATCTTGAGAAGGTACCTCTCCAAGCCAAATATCTCCTTCAAGTTTTAAGAAACAGACTCTCAGATCACTTAGGGCCCCTCTGAAATTATTGGTCCTATGACTCATTAAAGAAAGCTCTAACCGATTGATTATATCTTCACATTTAATATTTGGATAATCAGGCTGGTCGAAAAGTGCAGGAATGTTGTCAATCCAATCAGTATTCTCTTTGTGTTTAAATACAAAGTCTACTCTTAATCCAGTAACTTCCTGGTACCTTCTTGTAGAAATAATTCCAATCTTGTTGTAGCGATATTTTGGGTGTACTACCATAAATCTTCTCCACAAGTCCAGAATTTGATAAGTTCGACTTCTGATACGAAACTTGTCCCAAAGTACTATCCTGTTATAGTTAAATATCCTCTGTTCTACCTCAAAAAAAGGATCCATCATGGGTAATTTTACCTTAATAGCTGATGACCAAACATCTTTTTGTATGAGCAGCGCAATTGGTTCCATTATTTTAGAGCCTCAATTAAGCTTGCTAAATAAATCATACAATCTTCCAATAAATCGGAATTAATTGGGTCTTGTGCAAGCTTCTTGAATGTTTCAACCATATCTATAAGTTTGGTTTCATCTATTTCCTTTTCGAACAAGTCCTTTTTAACTACTTCAATAAGGGGATCCTTAATTCCTGTAAAAAAGGACTCCAAATCTATATCATCAGAATACTCTTCTTCGCCATTACTATGTAGTGTATTAATCTCCTTAAGATAATTCTGATTTACATCGGAATTTGTTTGAGCAATTTCTACCGAGGAATAATTACCAATTGATTGCCCGAAGAAATAGTGAAGGAAATCTTCTGTTCTTAGCCTAATTTGTTTTTGTTCATTTTTGGGATCCAAGCTCAATATCCCAAGGCTTTGATCATATCGCTCAAGTTTTTCACATATTCTTAGCCAATAAAAATCCCATACTATTTTATAGTTTTCTTCATTGAAATTTCCGGATTCTACCAAAGCAGTTCTATGATAAATTCCAGTTGTATTACTAATTATCCTTCCATAAACAGGTCCATTTAGGGACTCTACACGATGATATAAAAATGAAGGTCTCTTAGAGCTATTTTTCAGGATTTCTAGATTGTCCCTATGGGACAGAAAAATAGTGTGTTCTACATACTTTTTAACGACTTTAACCACTTCGTCTGCAAATTTCTGAGCTTCACCTCTATCAAGATTGTATTTGTCTAGGTTAATTTTTATTCTTAAAACTCCCCTTTGTATCGGATTAGGATTAGTACTTTTTATCCCAATTTTCTCAAACTTTTCATCCTGAAGATGCTCCTCTAAGCTAGTTAAAAATTCTTCTGCAACTTCTTGAAAATCTCTTAGTGAATTATCGGGCTTAATAATTTCAACATATATTAATTCCCCCTCAGACTTAACATCCCATTCATAGTTAACTATAATGATTTCATTTATAGCTTTTTTCATTGTCTGTATCATAATTATGAACCATAAAAGACTTTACATAGATTATATTTTATCTGAAAATCATCATCATGACTTAACCCATCTTCAATTGCATTCACTAAATCTTCAATTGGTCGAAATGAAATTTGAGATGCTATTTGATGATTCTCTGTTTCCTTCAATTCTTTAATCCATACATCATTCCCTCTACCTGATGTGATTACAAACATAAAGTTATCTGGAAAGTCCAGAGAGATATTTTTTTCATAAAATTCCTTTATCTCCTTATTATAAAAATCCAATAACCTTTCTTCACTGTATTTTCTTCCATGGTCATCAAACAAGGCTTCGATCATTGAGAGATGCATTACCAGGAAGTTGGTGCCATCAAGTAAATTCTTCCTTACTTCTTTTTTCTCATCAAGTCGAAAAATATCGTGGTCCTCTTCATAGGTGCTTATTTTCAAATATTTTCTTAGTAAATCGAATTGGTTGTATTTTTTCTTTTTGTGAGTTTGAGGCAACCTACTATAAATTCTATTATCTAACATTACAATACTTGTCTTCACAATCTCTACAATCCTATACAAATTCTCAAAGGGAAGATTCCCCTCTCCAAATTGAGCATAATTTATATCCCTGTCCCTATCAATATTTGCTCCATCCATTTTGAAGATATAGTCTCCTCTAAATAAATCACTCATTAAGGAGGTATGAGACCTGATACTTAAGGATCCTTTCTTTGTTTCACGGTCGGAATGGTTAAGAACTATTTCTTGCCAAGCGACAAAATCTTCTTCAGTAATCCCATGATCTTCCCATTTATCTTTTGAGGTTATAATCTTTTCTATCTGTTCAAAATTTAGATATCCTGGATGCATTTTATTCTTGCCACCTAACCAGGCAGTCCCAATCCATTCCTTCTCTAAATCTGGAGTATTTTCATCATTGTAGCCAACTTTCCGAAACTTTAAACCAAGAAATTTTCCACTCTTATCTACATTTATCCAGGAGTGTAACCATTTGAGCATCGCATAATTAAACAACTCCTTTTTCTTAGAAGGATCATCCACTAAATTATTAATTGTTTTGTCAAATTGGATAATACGAACTATTCCTTGATGTCGCAGTTCTTTCTTCTTTTCATAAAATTCCTTTTCAGAATTAGCTGTTATAATCATGATTTGAAATCTAGACAAGTTATCCCTGCTAGGTAGGGCTGTAATAATGGAATCCTTTGTGTCTACAACTTGACATTTTTCCGAGATCCATACGTGAAAGAATTTTTTCACAAGCCCACTATTCTCCTGATTTTCAATGCTATGGCCATACTTTTCTTTTTCTAAAACGAATTTTTTTCGCCAATTATTTATATTATCGCCATTACCATTAGAGAAATGAAATAAGTTTTTCCAATAAGGCCTCAATTCCTTATTGTGCAGTGGATCGAAAAAGGAATTATTGATTTTAAAATCAGGCTTAAATCTTTCCACTGGTTCAGAATAGGGTTCAGAAGCAGGAAATATATAAGGTTGATAATGCCATTTTGCTTTTTTGGAATCAAACTCATCAACACTCGTGAATGTGTTATTTAGGAGCATTGCTGCGCATACCTTGTCTTGAAAACTACCTCCTAACCTAGGTTTACCATCCTTAGTCACTACACGCATCTGGACCTTTTCCCATTGATTTGGGATGATCATGAACTTTCCTCTCCTTAATTGTTGTTTATGATGAAGCCAGACACCAACCTTATAAAGTTTTGATTCCTTCCCTAAGTGTAAGCGATCTTCCTCAGTCAGTTCGTAAAATTTTGTTGGCTGAATAGAAACAAATAGCCTGATACCTGTTTCCCTAATCTCTTCAATGACAGAACGATAGTGCTTTATGTTCCTAAGTGTGTTCTCAATAATTGTATAAAAAGCTTGTTGACCAATAATTCTACTTGGAAGAAATACTTCATCAAGCTTATCAAGTGCGTCCCGCAATGTCTTATAGTCTTTTCCTTCCCTTACAAAGCCATAATTAGAATATCTTTTATCTCTTTTATACTTTTTCCTTTTAGCTCCCCCTTCACTAGACTTTTCTATCTGAATTATATCCATATTAATTTTTGCAAACTCACCACTTTGTTTAATAAGCCCATCCTCATCTAGAATTTCAATATGGAGCTGCATCCGATTAATACCCTCAGAATTAGTTATGGATCCAAGAAAAAGAGGATTATTAATTAATCCTTTTCCAAGTAAGTCTAACCAACTGATACTCATGCCACTAAATGGGGTATCTCTACTTACCCCACTCCAAAAGGCAGATTTATCTCTCAATGATTGAAAGAAAGGAAATATCGCGTCGTCAATGGGGATTGGGAGACGTGCGATATAATCTGATTTGAATTTATCTCTCTCAAATTTTTATTCACTTTCATAAAATTTTAGGAATCCCCTTTCAATATTCTTATCCATAAATCTGATTACATCCTGCATGGAAACTTCATCATCTCTAAAAGCAGAATGTGTATGTCCAATCCGAGCATGGAAATCACTCTGCTTGCCATAGCTACGCAACTGTTTATTTGTAAATATTGGAGGGAAAAGATATTTAATTGGTTCAATTTCATCTCTTCCCTCAATTCTAAACTTTCGGGACAGTTGCCTAGCCCGATTTTCAAAATACCAAGTTAATTCCACCAGACAATGTGCTCCATAGTTATGAGCAAAGGAATCCGTAATTATAAAATTTACAGCCCGTTGAATCGTTGAGAGTCGAAGTCGCTCAGCAAATTTACCCATTCGCCTTGCATAAGCATTCATTTCACGATAGTGCTTTGGAAATTTAAGGTGCCTTAAAAATCTGTTCTTTGAGGTTTTCTTGGACAATCCTTTAAATGAGTCACTAGTAAGTATTCTCTTAGGGAAAAAATTAGTCATACGAATCTGCACAGTCG
>JBCBVV010000031.1:0-81279 GCA_039817415.1 Bacteroidota bacterium | reverse complement strand
GAAACGCATTATTTAGAGATGAGTTTCTGTATTGGGGGCAAAAATAGCCTATTCTTCATTTTTTAATAATTAAAGGGGAGAATTTGATAGAATTATTGCCTTGGGTTATCTATTAAAAGAATTATCATATATATTCATTATGGGTTATAGAGAACACGATTTTCCAACCTACCGTACATTCATGTATCTTTTCTTGTAAATACAGGAACAAATAACAACCAAAATAGACAAAGCATATGGATCCCTTTATTCTCATTCCCGCAATTGGTTTGGCCCTCTTTATGATTAGAGATGGTTGGGTGATTGTCAAACAGCAGCAAGCAGGTGTTTTGCAAAGGCTGGGGAAATATCAAAAGACAATTGGTCCGGGATTCCACCTGAAAGTACCCTTTATCGACAGAGTAGCAGGTAGAGTTAACCTAAAGGTACAGCAGCTGGACGTAAACGTCGAGACCAAAACCAAAGATGATGTGTTCGTTCATCTTAAGGTTTCTGTTCAGTACTTCGTATTGAAAAATAAGGTATATGATGCCTTCTACGAATTGGAAGATCCTAAGACGCAGATTACTTCTTACGTTTTCGATGTTGTTCGTGCAGAGGTTCCCAAAATGAAGTTGGACGAGGTATTCGCCAGAAAAGATGATGTAGCCATTGCCATCAAGGGTGAGTTATCTGATGCTATGGACAGCTATGGTTATGGTATCATGAAAGCGCTTGTAACGGATATTGACCCTGACAAGCAGGTTAAAATGGCCATGAACCGAATCAATGCAGCTGAGCGTGAAAAGGTAGCTGCTATGTATGAAGCAGAAGCGGAAAGGATCAAAATCGTAGCCATCGCCCAAGCAGAAGCTGAATCTAAAAAGCTTCAGGGTCAAGGTATTGCTGACCAGCGTCGTGAAATTGCCAAGGGTCTTGAAGACTCTGTTGAGGCACTTAACAAGGTGGGTATTAATTCTCAAGAAGCCTCTGCTCTGATTGTCGTAACTCAGCATTATGACACATTACAGGCAATGGGAACCAATACTCGTTCTAACCTAATTCTTTTGCCTAACTCTCCATCCAACGCTAGTGATATGATGAATCAAATGATCACATCCTTTACTGCGGCTTCCATGATGGGAGAGGAAATGCAAAAAAGTAGAATTGAAACGACAAGAGAAGAACCCAAAAGACTGCAGTAAATTGTAATACGATTTTCGCCTAAAGGCGATTCTTCACCTACTATCAAAGGGCTTGCTTCATAATTGAAGCGGCCCTTTTTTCGTTTGATCAGGATGGTAAAACTGTTTACGAAAAATCTTACATGGATTTAAAATTTGGTTGCCATCTTCATAAAAACATTGCAGTTTGATTCGGTAAATAAAAAATTTTCATGAAACCAACACTTCTTGTCCTTGCCGCTGGTATGGGAAGCCGCTATGGAGGCTTAAAACAAATCGACCAAGTAGGTCCATCCGGCGAAACAATTATTGATTATTCCGTCTTTGATGCCATTAGAGCAGGATTCGGCAAGGTTGTCTTTGTCATTCGCAAGGAAATTGAAGAGCCATTTAAGGAAGCATTTGGTGGAAAATTCTCGGAGAAAATCCAAGTGGAATACGTCCATCAAGAATTGGATAATTTGCCTGAGGGTTTTGCTGTTCCTGAAGGAAGGGTGAAGCCATGGGGCACAGCGCATGCCGTTTTAGTAGCTAAGGATGTCGTCAAGGAACCCTTTGCTATGATCAATGCAGACGACTTTTATGGCAGAGAAGCCTTCGAGGTACTAGCAGGCTTTCTTTCAAAGGTCTCAGTGGACTCCAATAAATTTGCAATCGTAGGATATAAACTCGACAATACATTATCAGACCATGGATCTGTTAACCGTGGTGAAATCCATACCGACAAAGAAGGCTTCCTAAACTTTATTACCGAGCGCCATAAAATCAGAACTGAAGATGGACAAACGGTATACGAGGAAGAAGATGGCCTACATCCTATTGATGCCCAAGCTCTAGTATCTATGAATATGATGGGATTCTCTCCCTTGGCCTTCAAATATTGCGAGGAATTCTTTACTGACTTCTTGAAGGCAAGAGGAGCTGAAATGAAATCAGAATTTTATGTTCCGACGATGCTCGACAAAGCCATCAAGGAAAGAGAGACCAAAGTTGAAATTCTTACCAGCGATGCCAGCTGGTTTGGAGTTACCTATAAGGAAGACAAAGAAATGGTTGTCAACAGCCTAAGGGGACTTGTTGCTGAAGGCGTCTACCCAGAAAGTCTTTGGGGTTAAGCACAGCTACTTAAATAGATTAGGAGGCTACCTGTGAAAAGGTAGCCTTTTTAGTTAGGAACCAGTATATTTTTCTCTTTGAGAATATTTAGGATTGTTGAGAAATGATTATTTCTTTTCAAGCCAATACAAATTCTAACAACGACACAAATGAATTACCGCAGCCTTACATTTCTACTTATCATTTTGATATCCTCCACAGGATTCTCTCAAACGAGAGCCATGTTTGTAGGAGCCTGGGAGTTCACAGGCCTGGCAGAAGAGCAAAAAAAGGAACTTACAGATAGCCAGCAAGATCTCTTTAAAATGATGCTTGACAAGACTGTCCTTCAATACGATAATGATGGAAGATACTGTCAAAATATGAATGGAGATGCTCCTTTCTATGGAAATTGGTCAGTGAATAAAGAGCTTACTGAAATGTATGACGAAGCAGATAGAGGGGGAAGAGAAACCGTCAAAATCATCAGACTCACAAAGAATGAATTGGTAATAGAGGTTGTAGACATATATGCTGTCTTTAAGCGAATTGATCCCATTTATACCATCCCTGAAAAGCCAATTGCTAGTGGCGTCGCCATCACCAAAAATCAGCTTGTCAAACTATGGCACATTCAAAAACGCATCAAAGCGGGGGATAGCATGGCAGATGCGAAACCGGTCATGGAAGCTTCTTATGATTTTCGAGCTAATGGAACCTATACCTATTCCTTTTTGGGAGTAGAAGCTGAAGGAACATGGATCATGGGCAAAAAGACTGGGGAGATCATCTTAGTAGTAGGAGGAAAGACAACTGAATATTACGTTAAAAAGGTAACTCAAAATGAACTTCATCTCCAAAAGGGAGCTGGAGGCGTTACCTATCTCATGTCTACTACGAAATAAGAAACTGAATATTTCAGCTTATTGGGGCGTCATTCTTGTTGGGAATGACGCCCTTTTCCTAGATATCAACTTTTCGATAGGCTTCAATGACGGCTATCTCTCCTTCCTTCCCACTTTGCGAATTGCCATGCTCCATTCCTAGAATTCCTTTGAAGCCCTTCTCATGGATTTTTCTAAAAACATTATAATAGTTGATCTCTCCGGTTCCGGGCTCTTTCCTTCCGGGGTTATCTCCTATTTGAAAATAAGCGATTTCTTCCCAAGCATCTTCGATATTGGGTATGATATTTCCTTCCTGAATTTGCTGGTGGTAAATATCAAAAAGGATTTTGCAGGAAGGACTAGCTACAGCCTGACAAATCAAATACGCCTGAGGTATTCTTGTCAGAAATAAGCCGGGGTGATTCCTAAAATTCAAGGGTTCTAGGACCATAACCAAGCCATGTGGCTCAAGGATTCCAGCTGCTTGCTTGAGCGTTTCCACCAAAACTGCCGTAGAATATTCAGGCTGTTCACGGAGGTTTAAATAGCCTGGAACAACAGTCATCCATTTTGCACCACACCTTTTGGCGACTTCTACAGATTCTGTGATTTCATTTAAGAAGGTATCGCGGTGATTTTCTAGGACTAGACTTGGCTCCTTCCAATGGATCTTATGAGCCACAAAGACCCCCATATCCATACCGTGAGAAGCCAATTTCTCCCCTATTTTCTTCTGAAGCGATACATCACGATTTTTCATCCCATTGTCCTCAAAAGCTGCAAAACCCTGGTCCTTCATGAATTGAAGCTGGTCAAGAATATTCTTACCTGCGTGTTCTTTGAACATCCCATCATGGGGGGCGAACTTTAAATTAAATGGCTTTGCAGGCTTTTTCGTAACCATAGATGCTGAAAGGCCTGAACTGGCAAGCAAAGCAGCTCCAGTCAAAGTTGAACCTTTGACAAAGTTTCTTCTATTCATGACGTTCTTGATTTTGTTGTGGTGTAAAAAATGTTTCTAAGAGTGGCCCATGATTGGAGGCCAAAAAAGATTCAGCTTTTAGCTTTCCCATGACACTGAATATGGAAGCAAATACATCTGCTTGCATACAGGTAGACGCAAAAACGCTGATGGTCCAATGGTGGCTTACCCCAAGCCCCGTACGTGGGTCAATGATGTGGCTGTACCTTTTCCCTTGCCATTCTAGGAATCTGTAGGTCTTCCCTGAAGTTGCCACTGCTCTATTCTTCAAATATTTGCGTTGCCCATTTGGTAGAAGGATCTCCCAGCCCAATGAATCTTTTTGAGGATGATTCCCATTAGCATATATGTCTCCTCCCCCGTCAATCAGAAAGTTCCTACATCCTTCTCTTAGCAATAAATCAGCAAGGAGGTCCACGGAATAGCCTTTGGCAATGCCTCCAAGATCTAATTTCATCCCTTTCTTTTGGAGCCTAATTCCTGGCTTCAAAAAGCTCATTTCTATCAAGCGATAATCAACCACTTCTCTTGCGGCTTCCAGGTCGCTCGAATCAGGGAAGGTTTGACGCCTGAAGGCTTTTCTCCATAGACGGCTTAAAGGTCCTATGCTTATATCAAAGGCTCCTCCACTGATCTGGCTATACAGCTGTGCCTGAGAGATGATATAACCTAATTCAGGACTGACTAGGACTAGGGTATCACCACCAGCGGTTTGGGAGAGGCTGGAAAGTTCACTGTTGGGATCATAATCGCTGAAAACACGATTCAGGCTATCAAGTTTGTTAAAGGCCTGTTGGGCTAGTGATCTACAGACTTCTTCCTGCTTTCCTACAAGGTGAATCTTAAATTCGGTTCCCATTTGCCTATGTTCAAAGACAAACACCTCCTGCCCAAAGGAAAAAAGAGGATAGAATAAAATGGGTATGATCCATCTAATCATTGTCTGTATATCGAATAAACCGAGCAAAAAAGGCATCTACCTCAGAAGAGGATGGCTGCTGGATAGGTTGTACAATACGAAATCCAAGAAAAGGAGAATCAGGATTCCACCATTCACTTTTAGGAATCTGAGGATCTCTTTGTTGCCAAGTTGGACTGGCTTTCATCCGATTGATGCAGCTACACTCTTCGGGATCATCATCATAGCCCCCTCCTTTTACCACTCTAAAATAGCGTGATAAAGGTTCATTGACAGGGTTGGATAAGGTATCTTGAGCGTTTGGGTAAATGTCTTCCCTGTATTCATCAAGGGTGTATTCCCATACGTTCCCTAGCATATCATACAATCCCCAAGCATTGGCTTTCTTTTCACCTGCTTTATGATACGCTTCTCCACTGTTGTCCCAATGCCAAGCGTACAGATCAATATCATATGACCTTCCCAAATTGGCCTTACAGGCATATTCCCATTCTGCCTCAGTAGGCAAGCGGTAAAAAACTCCTGTTTTTTTGTATAGCCAATGGCAATATCTCAAGGCGGCTTGCTGAGTCATCCCAACTGCTGGGTAACCTCCACGCCTCCCCATTCCATCTGCATAATCCATGTACTGAGGAGAAGGGCGGGTAACGGCATCAACTGAATAGGCCGAATCTAGGCTATGCGTATTATTGTCCTTTGCCTTGGTTTCAAACCGTAAGTAAAGGTCATAAGGCAATTCTGTTGCACTCATCCAAAACGAATCCAGCTGCACATATTGTCCCGTATCTCCCATTTGAACCGTTCCAGCAGGAATAGCCATCATTTTCAGGCAATCTTCTGTTCCTGGAAGGCAAAGTTCATATGAAGTTTGACTTATCGAAGACAGAATTAAACAAGAGGATAATAAGAATAGATTTAGGCTTCGTTTCATCATTATCCCACTAATACACCTTAGTTACACCTGGAACAGGTACATGATAAGACCCATCTTCTTTGGGTTGAACAGGCGCATCTGAATTCCAGCTCATATTATCCAGGCCTGGTGCAAGGATCATTTCAGAATTGAGGGCTTGTTCCCAGCTAACAACTTCACCCGAATAGGTCGCCATTCTTCCCATGATGGAAGTCAAACTTGCATAAGCACCATTTTCTGCATCGGCAAACTTATATTCACCCTTGGCAATCGCCTCGAATAAGACATTATGCTCAATCTGATAAGGAGACTCATCCTTTTTAGCATTATATCGCATGAGTCTTTTGCCATTGGCATCTAGCAATCTCCCGGGCCTTGGAGCAGTTCCTTTGGTTCCGATAAAGCTTTCCGTTACTCTATTGGGTGTATTCTGCCAATGGCGACATTGGGAGATCATGACTCTGTCATCTGGATAGGTAAATTCAACAAAATGGTGATCAAAGATTTCTCCATGATCCTTACCATTCCTCATTCTTCTGCCACCCATCCCATACGCTTTCTCTGGATAGGCCTTCATCACCCAATTCCCGACATCAAGGTTGTGAATATGTTGCTCTGTAATATGATCTCCACACAACCAGTTGAAATAGTACCAATTTCTCATTTGGTATTCCAGTTCTGACTGATCTTCTTCCCTTTCTCTCACCCAAACGCCACCTGAGTTCCAATAAACTCTGGCAGTCGTGATATCACCTATCTCTCCTTGATGAATTCTATCCACCCATTCGGTATATTCTTTTTGGTAATGACGCTGCAGTCCCACCACTACATTCAGCTTCTTCTCCTTGGCGACCTTAGCGCTCTCCAGCACTCGTCTGACACCAGGACCATCAACGGCCACAGGTTTTTCCATGAACACATGTTTGCCTGCATTCACAGCAGCTTCGAAATGGATCGGGCGAAAACCGGGAGGAGTTGCCAGAATAACGACATCAACAAGAGGGAGGACCTTTTGGTAAGCATCAAATCCTATGAATTTTTGCTCTTCTGGAACATTAACCATTTGATCTCCAGACACTTTTTTCCCTTTTGCATCTTTATAATTCTGAGAAGCAATATTTTCAAAGGATTTATCAAGGCGGTCTCGAAAGGCATCGGCCATGGCAACCAGTTTTACATTCTGGCCAGAAGATAAAGCTTGGACTGCGGCTCCTGTTCCGCGTCCGCCACAGCCTATTAATCCAATTTTAATGGTATCATCTCCAGATATATGGTGCGAGGCTTGCATCCAATCAGGAAGCAGAATAGCGCCCGTTGCCAACGTTCCAGCCTTGATAAAGCCTCTCCTATCCAAAGAAGATTTTGGGTTATGAGTCTCTTTCATTCCATCAATATAAGTAGTAGTAGAAAGGGCTTTTCACATGTAAGCCACTTCATATAAGTTAGGGAATTTTTCTAAAGTCTGCTTCAGGAGTTTCAACATTTTGAACATAGAGAATATCTATGATTCTATGTAAATTCAGGATAGACTAGCAATATCATCCTATGGCAGATAAAGAGAACGCCCAATCGTTCAGAGACGCAGAAGCTTGGAGAAAATGGCTTTCTGAGCATCATGACAAGGAAAAAGGACTTTGGGTCATTATTTATAAAAAGAACAGCGGTTTGCCTTCTGTCTACTATCCTGAAGCAGTTGACGAAGCTCTTTGTTATGGATGGATTGACAGCAAGCCCAACAAGCGAGATGCCCAATCATATTATCAATATTTCTCCCAAAGAAATCCCAAAAGCAATTGGAGTAAGGTCAACAAAGAGAAGATTGAAAGGCTTACAAAAGAAGGGAAAATGGCAGCAGCTGGGCTAAGAATGGTCCAAGAGGCAAAAGAAAGAGGTACATGGACAGCCCTAGATGAGGTAGAAGCGCTTATCATACCAGAAGATTTGCAAACTGCCTTCAATCAGTACCAGCATGCATCACACCATTGGGAAAACTTCCCAAAATCCACCAAAAGAGGCATTTTGGAGTGGATTCTACATGCGAAACGAGCAGCCACCCGATCCAAAAGGATTGAAGAAACTGCTCGTTTGGCAGAAGAAAATATTAGGGCCAATCAGTATCGTTCTTGATCAACCAGCAGGAATTTCTCCGTTGAAATATACTTTGTAGTAATACATTCCTCTTTGTTCGTCAAAGCCCCTTTCTACGTATTCACTGGCCTGCTCAATTTGCTTGGGGTTCAATCGAATCTCGATTTCTGTGTCTAGCTTGATCAATGACTTAAAGTTTTTCTTCATCGAACGAACGGCATACTTGGAAATAGGGAAGCCCTCTTCCGCTGGAGGGAGTCCAGATTCCTCCTCATAGGCCTTGCGATAGTGGTCGAATTTCTCTTTGTAATCGTCTTGTATCAGTACTTCTTCCTTGAAATCGTTCAGGTCAAACTCTTTATTCTTATTGAAATAGTTAAGGGATTTATTCAAGAAGACCACCTGTTCTTTTTTATCCTGCTCACGTGCAAAAATATCCTCACAAAAGTCCTTGGTCAGGTTCATGAAGTTTTCCGTCTGGAAGCTGTTATCCTGAATACGATCTACATGAAGGAAATCATCTCTCCAATACGCTGTGTCTTCACTGCTTTTGTCGACCATCAGGATGGAAAAGCCATCATCTTCAAAGGTCCTGAACACCAAGCATCCTTTATCCAATTTTTTTACGTTGATCCCATGTTCAGCGGTCATGTCAACGTCATCTTCCTTCCCTTCTACTTTTAGAAAAATATCCTTATTCTCAGATTTGAAAATCCCAATAGCCTCTAGGTCAACTCCATCTACTTCGCACTCCCTAAAATGCGCGACATAGAGTTCTCCTCCTTTGATATGGGGATGAGCAGAAACACCGTAAAGATGCTGGAGAATACTAACTGAATGAGTCAAAAACTCATCCATGCTGTCGCTAAAAATTGATTTACAATATGTATAGACCTCATTGAGGTTGATGTCTGTGTCATGGGCAAACTTAAAAAACTCCTCAGCCTTAAATGGTTTCAGGAAGTAATCCTGTAGTACATCCGTCATGGTTTCGTCAAGCTCAAATAATGCTTTGGCTTTGACTACACCTTCGTTTCGTACTTTGTTACCTACCTTGTGAACAGCCAGGGTGGTCAGGCGTGCTTGTGATAAATCTATCATCCTTTTGTCTCTTCTAATGGTTAATTTGCCCTCAGTTGAGAGGGACTCCAATCGTCATCTGTCAGGATGGCTTAATAACGGAATTCAAGAGCAATTCCTGTTCACATTTTATCCACGAATAGATGGTCTATCAAGTCTCTGGCAATCATCGAAGACATTCCTCGAACTGCTGCTGCTCTGTCCCCTGCCCTTCCATGTAGAAAGACCCCCATGCTTGCTGCTATTCCCATTTCATACCCCTGCCCTAATATACTGCCTATAATCCCAGTCAGGACATCCCCACTTCCTGCTGTGGCCATGCCAGGGTTTCCATTAGAATTGATAAAGGAATGACCATCTGGGGTAGATATGATGGTTCCAGCTCCCTTGAGGACCACACAAACTTCACGATCTTGTGCAAGCCGTTCAGCACTTTCCAATCTTCTCTGGTTGACATTGTCTAAGCCCATCAGTCTTTTCATTTCTCCAGGATGTGGGGTAAGAACGGTTTGATCAGGGAGAAAAGCCCATAAATCGTCATACTCTGCAAGGATATTCAACGCATCTGCATCCAACACTAAGGGCACCTGAATCATAGGTAAAATGGCCTTGAGAAAAGCATAGGATTCTTCATTCTGCCCCATGCCTGGCCCAATGACTACTGCATCCTTCCCCTTCTGTACCTGGTCAAAAGCATAGGCATGTGGAGTAGACAGATGATCTCCTTTCGCCCCCTGACACATGACTTCGGGGCATAGATTAAGGACAGTTTGCTTACATGACTCAGGACATAAGACTGAAAGGAGCCCTGATCCAGCTCTCATTCCCGCATAAGCTGTCAAGGCAATAGCTCCTGCCATATTTGAAGATCCTCCAACAACCAAAAGATGCCCAAAGGTACCTTTATGGCCATCGGCAGGTCGAGCTTCAATTTGACTTTCTAGCCATTTGTGGGTCAACCATTTTCTTTTTATGGCTAACGTCTCCACCACCTCAGGCCAAATTCCAATGTCTAGGACCTCTACCTTGCCACAATAGCCTTTTGCGGGATATACTGCATGGCATACCTTCGGAAGCTGGAAAGTAAGGGTCAAATCAGCTTCAAGAACCTGGTTGATGACTTGTCCTGAACTGGCATTCAGGCCGCTGGGTAAGTCTATGGCAACAGTAGGTAAATTCTGTTTTTTAAAGGATCGGATGATACTACTTACCGGCTCTCTGATTTCATCCTGTATACCCGTTCCCAATAAGGAATCAACGATGATGGGGGGTTGAGAAAATGACCCAATTATTCCTTCAATAGTTTCTTCTCCAAACAGGATAAGGGGTACAGGAAGTTCTGCGAGAATATTGTAATTGAGTTGAGCATCCCCTTTGAATCTAGTTGTTTCTTGTGCGAGAATTACCTGAATCTCCTTTCCTTTCAAGTGAAGCATTCTTGCCATGGCAAGGCCATCTCCTCCGTTGTTTCCGGGTCCTACCAGAAAAAGAAAGGCATGCTGTTCGGGATATTCATCCAACAGTGCATGTGTAGCCTTTAATGAAGCCATTTCCATTAGGATACATCCAGGTACCTTCTTTTCATTTATTTGAATTTGGTCAGCTTGCCTGATCTGGGATGCATTGGCCACAAACATGAGTAGTAAAATTTTAGGTTAGGCGAATCGGATGGCCTTGACTGGGGTAATTCTTCCAATAATGACTGTAGGGATATACATGAAAATGGTACAGACTATGATGGTAGCGATATTTACCAATAAGAACCTCAACCATACCCAAGCGACAGGTACAACTTTGATGAAGTAATCCTCCTGTCTAACCTGTAGCCATCCAAAGTAGTCCTGACTAGCGAGCAATCCTAGACCGAGCATATTCCCGATGACAACCCCAAGCCCAATGAGGAAAAAGGCATTCCAGATAAAGGTTCTTCTAACACGGCGATTCGCTAGCCCTAATGCTTTGAGGATACCAATACTCTTGGTACGTTCAATGATGAGGATTAAGACCACGGTGGTCATATTGGTAACCGCCACCACCACCATAAGAATCAATATGACCCAAACGTTTTGATGCTGGAAATTAAGCCAGTCAAAAATCTCAGGAAAAATGGCGGTGATAGGCGTTGAGCCCCAGCCAAAGGGAATGATATAATTTACATTGTCAGCCGCTACTTCTATGGGATTTCGGCAGGAATACTCGTAAAAGGGAAATTCACTTTTTTGGGTCCATTCACAATCTTCCTGCAGGTTATCTAGCTTCAGATTCACTTCGAAGCCTGAAACTTCATCCTCTGACCACTTCCAGATTTTTTGAAGCATCTTCATATCACAAATGACGAGAAGATTATCAAACTCCTCCATTCCAGTTTCATAGATGCCTGATACTTCAACTTTTCTTCTACGGATAGGATCTGTTAAAAAGAATATCCAAGCCTTATCCCCCACCTTCAATCTTAGTTTTTTGGCTTGGCTTTTGGATAAGAGAATTTTACGAGAGAGTTTATCAGAAGAATAATCAGGAATATCTCCATCAGTTAGAACCGAACGAAAGTAGTCCCAATCATAGTCTCTATTAACTCCTTTGAGTTGTACACCTTCAGAACCTTCCTCTGATTTGACGAGTGCTTCTTTGAGGACAAAGGCAGAAATTGAAGAGATATAATCCGTCTTGCGGAGAGAGTCTAGGGAGGGTTCTGTTAAGTCTAGGGGCTTTACTTCAGTGTCGTATTCTCTTAGGAAATTTCCTATTTGGATATGTGAGCCAAAACCGATCACCTTCTTTTGAATTTCGGTCTCAAATCCCTGGACAAAAGAAAGGGAAATTTCCATGGTGGCAACGGCGAGTGCAATGGTAATGACCGCCAAACGGACAATGAGTGCTGAGACCTTCCTCCTGCTATTAAACGCGATTCTTTTGGCAAAAAAATATTCTATATTCATTCTGTCAGCTCTCCAGCTTCATTGTTTATATTCCACCAAATTACCTCAATATGATCGGTGAACTCAAATATATCAAAATATTTTCCCTGCTAGTGGGATTTTGCCTTATCTCTTTAACACAAAGCTGTAAAAGTCAGGAAACTAAGGAAGATCCCTCTCCTTCTATGACTGACTCTACTGCCCTTAGTCATCGTACACAAGGTATCAAACAGGAAGCCTTACCTGTAAAGATCGGGGCTGAAGTCCTTATGGACAGCAGACTAGATTCACTTAAGGGAAAAAGAGTTGCTATTGTCGCCAATCAAACAACACGCTTTCTCAATGGCACCCACCTAGTTGATAGCCTACTATCAAGAGGAATTAATGTGGTAAAGGTATTTGCTCCTGAGCACGGTTTTAGGGGAACGGCTGATGCAGGAGAGCATGTCAAGGATGGAGTAGATCAAAAAACGGGGCTCCCCATTATTTCTTTATATGGCAAAAGCAGAAAACCTAGTCAGGCTCAACTCTCTGGAGTAGACCATGTGATTTTTGACATTCAGGATGTTGGAGTAAGACTCTATACATACATTTCAACCATGAGTTATGTCATGGAAACATGTGCTGAAATGGGATTGAGTATAGAGGTGTTGGATAGGCCTAATCCCAATGGTTGGTATGTAGATGGCCCTGTAATGGAGGATAAATATACCTCATTTGTAGGCTTTCATGCCATTCCGGTTGTCCATGGAATGACCATTTGCGAATACGCAAAAATGGTAGAAAATGAAGCTTCCTTCCGTCCTGAGAAAGCTCCCAAAATGGTTTACACCCTATGTGAGAACTATAAGCACGATATGAGGTGGGAGGAAACAGGTTGGCCTTGGATTCCGCCCTCCCCCAATCTTGGATCCGTTAAATCTGCCTATTTATATCCTGCCCTCGTTTGGTTTGAAAGGACTCCCATTAGTTTGGGAAGGGGAACGGATACGGCCTTTACCATTATGGGTTCTCCATGGTTTAAACCAGACATGGACTTTAACCAACCAAATGCCAGACAAAGTAATCCTCTGGACATGGTAAGGTCTATCAATTTCACACCAAAATCGTTGCCAGGAAAATCAAAGTACCCAAAATTTGAAAACATGAGCTGCGCAGGATATGGGTTTTCTAGTATACCAGAATCGCCCATGCTGACTTGTATTCATCTTTTCCAGCGCGCTTATGCCAATTATCTCTATGCTCATCCATCTGAACCCTTTTTCCTCAAGTCTTTTGAAAAATGGGTAGGAAATACTGATTTCAAGCATCAAATAACTGAAGGTGTCCCTGCCAATGAGATATATGATGATTGGCAAAATCAGGTAAATGAATTCAAAAAAATTCGAGCGAAGTATTTGCTTTATCCGTAATTTGATTCCAATCATTGAAGCATCTAATGGACTTCAAATAGGATAGATACCGGATACTTGCTCTAAACCTACACCATGACACCTGGAATTTCTACTTCCTTTGACCCTTACGAGGAGAAAATTGCCCATCTAATGGGCATAGAATATGTGGAGATATGGTATAAGGATCTGATCAATAAAACCCCAATTGAATTGGCAGTTTTCAAGGACAAACTTGATGCGGCTCACATCAAAGTGTGGTCCATTCATTCGCCTTGTGGTCCTGACCAAGAATTATCAGAAATAGATGAAGACAAGAGATTTCGTGCGGTTGCCGTACAAAAGAGTTTACTTCGGCTAGCCAAATTTTTAGGTGCCTCTGTCATTGTTCTCCATCCTGGTGGCTTAGTCGCACCTGCCAAACGAAAAAAGTACGAGGAAAAGCTATTTCTCAGTCTCTTCGAACTGGTAGAAGAGGCGGAGAAGTTCCAAATTCGCTATTCCCTCGAAAACCTGCCTCCAGGTAACCTTGGTGATCATGCGCCTAGTCTACTTCGCTATGTCGAAACGGTGAATTCACCTCATCTTGGGATAACGTTCGATACAGGTCACGCTCTTTTAAATGGAGATTTGTTCCAACAATATGAGCTCCTACAAGAGCACGTTATTCACTTTCACTTGAGTGATAATGACGGCAAAAAAGACCTACATCTGCCTCCAAGACAAGGGATCATCAATTGGGACAAATGGTTTGAGCAGCCTTCAATCAAATCATGGAATGTCCCTATGGTGCTAGAATGCGAACCTACCCACACTCCTAATGGATATAAGGAGATGATCAACGAAGTATTTGAAAGTGTTTTGTAACTCAAAAGACCTTTTCCATTCTTTATTAATTCCAACATTGCTTATTTCGAAAATCGTAGCGGCTAATCTTGTGTTTGTTTACTGGCTGACCAAATAGAATCTGACCAGCTTCGTATTTACAGATAAAATGCCGAGGATATGACATTCACTTCCCCTTACAATGCAGCTGAGGCGCTCCTTTTAAAGACCAAAATGAAAGAAATAGATAGCATCGAAAGAAGCTACCTGGAAAAAATTGATGTTGGAGCACTCAAGCTGGCGTTAGCAGATGATCAAGGAAAAAAGACTTTTTGGATTAATATATACAATGCCTATTTCCAAATTCTGAGGAGAGCGGGCAATCAGGCACCCGATATCTACAAAAACAAGCTCATCCCAATTGCTGGGAGGTTATTTAGTCTAGATGATATCGAACATGGGATTCTGAGAAGATTCAGACTCAAACATGAAAATAGTTACTTCGAAGACCCCTCTATTGAGGGATGGATCAGGGAAATGGCCGTAGATGAGGTAGATTTCCGAATTCATTTTGCCTTGAATTGTGGCGCAAGAAGCTGTCCTCCCATAGCCTTTTATTCTTTGTTCAACATTGATCCTCAATTGGAGATGGCCACCCTTTCTTTTCTCAATCAGGAAACAGATTTATACTTCGAGAAGAAAGAGGCACATATTAGCATGTTGTTTCCTTGGTATGAGGCAGATTTTGGGGGAGAATCAGGGATGAGAGAGATACTTGAAAGATACCTACAGGTAAAATTGAGTAACTGGAAATTGGTTTACAAAGAATACAATTGGGATGAAGAGCTAGATAATTTTATTCAAGAACCGGTAGATAAGAATTAGCAAAAAGCTAGGTTAAAATTTATCATCCCCCAACCCTTCCAAAGAATAATACGTGTATCGTTTTAAATGCTAATGGCTTCCAATATTAGCATAGATTTTCCGAATAGAGACATGCTTCTGATCGGATCTTTGACTTATGAAGAATAGAAATCTTCTATGCTGGTTGATCATTTCTCGAGGGAGACGACTAATCTATGCATGGGACTGAGTGCAAATTCGTGTACATGGAAAAAAATTAGCCTTGCTGAACATAGGAATTCCATTTTTTTTGGAGGAAAGAAAATTTAAATACTTGACAGCCAAAAACCATGAAAAATATCATTCTTCCTTTCCTGCTTCTAAGCATTCCTGTTCTGTTATCTGCCCAAGGAAGCTCAAAGACTTTCCGTTGGGGGATTACCTTCAACCCAAATTTATCGCATCAATTTATCGTAAATGATGGGACAGGAACGCCTGAATTTGAAGAACTGCTGAACGAAATAGAGGTATTTCGATTCGGATATGCTGTACAAAGCTATGTAGAATGGAACTTGGACGAAAGCTTTGCCCTGCAATTGGGGTTAGGGTATAAAAGAAATGGAAGTGCGACGAAAAGGTCTGAGCTATTATTTCCAGATCTCATTAATCCCAATCCAAGCCCAAATCCAGTATCAGGGCAAGAGACAAGAACTGTTTTTACAAGAAATAATGTAGAAATTCCTCTTAACCTTGTTTTTAGACCTTGGAAAAGGGTTATGGTGAGCGTGGGTACAAGTGGCCTCATCGTACTTTCGGGAGGACAAGAACTATTGATTTATGATTCTGATGGCAACGTTTCTTCAACCGATATTTCTGCTGGGAATCCGGAGCTTAATTCTTTTGATGTCACGCTCAATTTTGGGATTGGGGCTACCGTATTTTCCATCAACCAGAAAGAAGTCTTTGTTCAGCCATTGTTCCAATTGGGTTTATTCAATGTTTACGAACCCGTACCCTTAAATAGAAAGAATTACAACATAGGCTTAACAGTCGGATTAAGGATTTAAGGCTTGTTGATGAGAGAAAGATAGCTCAGTCAATTTAGCCATATGAGCACGATCATATAAGAATTTTTATTGATGGTTACTTAGAGTCAGGATATGTGATATATTCCTGGCTCACTTTCATTTAGTAACTCTCTGTCCTGAACTGCATCTCAAGAGTGGACTTTCTACCAATTTTGGTTATTTTCATCACTCAAACTAAGGAAAGCTGCTATTTCATGAAGGACAAATTTCTTACGAACATTGACGAGGGTTATACATTCAAGGGCGATGCACTGAAGCTGGGTGCGGCTGTTTTCGAAGGAGAAACTCAGACTGGCCATCTTATTCAGGTCCCTTTAAAAATGATGAACCGCCATGGCTTAATCGCTGGGGCTACTGGGACAGGAAAGACAAAAACCCTCCAAATCATTGCAGAACAGTTAGCAAATGAGGGAGTTCCCTCTCTTTTAATGGATATCAAAGGTGATTTGAGCGGAATTGCCATGGCTTCAGGTGGGCATCCTAAGATTGATGAGCGACACGAAAAAATTGGCTTTCCTTTCAAGGCCGATGCCTCCAAAATAGAATTCCTTAGCCTATCTGACGAACCAGGAGCAAGGCTACGCGCCACTGTCTCAGAATTTGGTCCTATCCTTTTTTCAAAAATACTTTCTCTTACTGAAGTACAAGCAGGTATCGTATCTGTTTTGTTCAAGTATTGTGATGACAATGATCTCCCCCTACTTGATTTGAATGATTTCAAGAAAACCCTTCAGTACATGAACAATGAAGGAAAAGAGGAAATCAAGGCAGAGTATGGCCATATGTCCACCGCTTCTGTAGGGGCCATTACCAGAAAGCTATTGGCGTTGGAGCAACAAGGTGCTGATGTTTTCTTTGGAGAAAGGTCATTTGAAGTAAATGATTTGGTCAAAATAGATGACAACGGTAAGGGAATTGTATCCATTCTCAGGCTGACGGATTTACAGGATAGACCTGCCCTTTTTTCTACCTTCATGATGAGTCTCTTAGCTGAGATTTATTCTTCCTTTCCAGAAATTGGCGATCCCGAACGACCAGAACTGGTAATCTTTATCGATGAGGCACATCTGATGTTTGAAAATGCTTCAGACGAGTTACTGGATCAGCTAGAAACCATCATCAAACTTATTCGATCTAAGGGGGTAGGTATCTATTTTTGCACCCAAAATCCTGCTGATATTCCAGATGACATTTTGGGTCAATTAGGGTTAAAAATCCAGCATGCCCTCAGAGCTTTTACCGCCAAGGATAGAAAAGCCATTAAACTTGCTGTACAAAACTTCCCTGATTCGGATTACTATGATGTTGAAGAACTGATCACCCAATTGGGTATCGGAGAAGCCTTTGTTACAGTCCTCAATGAAAAGGGGATCCCTACTCCTTTGGCGCATACCATGTTGCGAGCGCCACAATCTCGTATGGATATCCTGAGTGAAAGTGAAATTCAAGGTATTCTTGCCTCCTCTAAGCTGATCAAAAAATACAATGAAGATGTTGATCCAGAGTCTGCTTATGAGATTTTGACTGAGAAAATCAAAAAGGCCAAAGAGGAAGAGCAAAAGCAAAAAATGAAGGAGCAGATGGAAAAAGAGGCCAAAACCTCTACAGGTACAAGAAGAAGGCGAGCCAAAAAGGATGATCCATCACTGATTGAAGAATTGAGTAAAAATACCATGGTTCGCCAGGTTGGAAGGACAGTTGCAAGAGAATTAACCCGTGGTCTACTTGGTGTGTTAGGCTTAGGCGGAAAGAGAAGATAGGCCTTCAACTTTTCTGATACATGATAATCCCGAAGCTATTCATCATATAGCTTCGGGATTTTTGTATCTGAGTGAGAAGAGAGATTATCGAATGAGGGTGATAGTCCCTGTTCGGGTGTATTCTTCATTCTCAAAGGTCATCCCCGTAAACTTGTAGACGTATACGCCTTCATCTAAGGGTCTATTGCGGTAAGTACCATCCCATTTAAAGGCTGGATCGTTTGCCTCATACACAAGTAGTCCCCATCTACTAAAGACTTGGAAATTAACTGTCTGAAAGGAATAGGCTGTTAAGGAGAACTCATCATTGACCCCATCATTATTGGGTGTAAAGGAGGTTGGCATGATCACATTAGCTCCTCTCACATTAATAAAGGAGTAGCTGATTTGGTCTGGACAGCCAAAGCCATTGTCAGCGGTCAAGCTTACCGTAAATTCTCCCGCACTCAAATAGGAATGAGTAGGGGAAGCTTCATCACTTCCATTTCCATCTCCAAAGTTCCATGTATAGGTATTAGCGCCCCGGCTTGTGTTGTTAAAGGTAACATCTAATGGAATAAAGCCTTCTGTAACATCTGGGGTAAACTCAGCAATGGGAATCTGATCTTCCACATAGACTTCTATAAAGAGGGTATCACCAGAACAGCCGTTGTTATTTCTAGGAACGACCCAGTAGGTGGTGGTGGCACTAGGCGCAACTACGATTTGGTTCACACTTGAACCTGTACTCCATAGGTATTCCTGTGATCCATCCACAACCAATGTGGTACTATTCCCTAAACAAATGGAATCCGTCAGATTTCCATTCAATTGGGGTACTTCCTCTACCTGAACCGTTACAGAAGCTTCTCTTTCACATCCAGCAAGCGTTTGACCAAGAACTGAATAGGTAGTCGTCTGTGAAGGGAAAGCTATAGGCATGTCCGAAGTCGGATCAGAAAGGCTTGAATCTGGGCTCCATACATATAGATCTGCTCCTGTTGCAAACAAGGGAATGGGTTCTCCCCTACAAATCACTGTATCATTTGTGGTTTGAATCAAAGGCAATTGATTCACAATCACCTCCACACTATCTGTATCTAAGCAGCCATCCACCGAGGTTACGGTAAGCGTGTACAAAGTTGTCTGATTGGGAGAGGTAATTGGATTTTGCAGTGTATTATCGTCTAATCCCCTTAGAGGCGTCCATAGATAGGTTGCACCTCCCAACCCACTTAATTGAACCGAATCCCCTCTACAAATAGCAGTATCTTGTCCAGCATTGGCGTTTGCCGCTTCAAATACACTGATTAAGACAGTATCAGAATGGGTACATCCACTAGAATCTGTGGCAGTAAGGATAAAGTTGGTAGCAGTACTTACTGAAAATAGGGTCACCCTTCTGTTGGGTTCTAACACCAGATTTGCAGGTTCCCATGAATAGGCAATTGCTTGCCCCCCACTGCTGTTGCCTACAAGTGTCCCTACTTCTCCCGGACAAATAGATCGGTCTTCACCTGCATCCGCATAAAAAGTATTCACCCTGACCGTATCAAAATTGTAACATCCTATGGCATCAGCACCTCTGACGATATAATCAGTCGTAGTTAATGGAGCTGCCATTGGGTTAGGGATATTTAAGGCAGACAAAGCAGGAGCTGGGGTCCATTCATAAGACAAGGCACCCGTTGCGTTTAATTGAACACTATCAGGTCCACACTTAGTCAAGTCTGGTCCGGCATCCACTGGTGGCGCAGGAAATACGGTAATCAGAACCGAATCTACAGCCTTACAACCTGCTGCATCAAAGCCCTGCAAGTAATAATATGCGGTCTGAGTGGGGAAGACATTTGGTGTAGCACTGCTTGGATCGTCTATTCCTCCTGTCGAGAACCAAAGATAAGTAAGTCCTCCACTGGCCGTTAATTGAACCGTATCAAACTGGCATATACTTGTATCCATTTCAGCCCCAATAGTAGGAGTAGGAATCACTGAAATGGTTAAGGTATCTGTATCTGTACAACCACTTGTATCAGTTACTGTCACAATGAAATCGGTATCTACAGTTGGGAAGGCCATGGCATTTTGCACATTAGGATCTACCAATAAACCAGCAGGTTCCCAGCTATAACTTGCGCCTAATCCCCCAATAGTGGTGGCCTCCAACAAAGTAGTATCCCCTTCGCAAATGGTAGTGGATCCAAAAGCAGAAGCATACATCGCTTGAACCAAGATAGAATCCGTATTTACACAGCCATTGGTATCCGTTACCTGAACAACATATACCTGATTGCTATCGGGAAGGACTCTAGGATTCGGAATATTCAGATTATTGATAGCCACGTTAGGAGACCAAAGATAACTTATCCCACCAGAAGCGTTCAGCTGGACTGAATCCTGTCCACATTTAGTTTGAGTGTCTGGACCTGCATCAGCATTAGGAGGGAGATTTATGCTTACAAGCACAGAGTCTGTATTTGTACATCCCAAGGCATCTGTCCCTTCTACTACATAAACGGTAGCAAGAGTTGGGTTTACGATAGGATTTGGAATACTTGAATTGCTTATGCTGTCGGTCGTCAACCATTCGTAATTTAAGCCTCCACTGGCCTGTAATTGTACGCTACCTCCTTGACAGAAAGAGGTGTCATTGCCCGCATCGATAGTGGGCCTTGGCCTTACATTGACAAGTAAAGAATCAAAATGGGTACATCCATTGCTATCTGTAATGGCCACTGTGTAAACCGTCGTTACCAATGGGAATGCCCTTGGATTTTGCAGGTTAGGACTATCTAGCCCCACAATTGGAGTCCATGTATAGGCAATTCCTCCAAAGGCCTCAATATTAGTCGTATCTCCTGGACAAATCAATTGATCGCTGCCTACAGAGACTTGGTTCACCCTTACCTGAACTTGACTAGAATCCACACAACCCCAAGGAGCTGTAACAACTACTTGGTAATTCGTGGTTGTATCTGGGAAGGCAAGTGTAGTGGCGGTATTATTACTGGAAAGACTACTATCTGGAGTCCAGGCATAAGTTCCTCCACCTGTTGCATCTAACCTAACAGAATCTCCTGGACATCTGAAAGTATCTTGTGTCAGGCTAATAACGGGAAGTCGTCCTACCTGTTGCCTTACTGTATCTCTATTGGAACACCCATTCGCATCTTCAATTTCGACTATAAAATTAATGGTGGAATCAGGATTGATCCCGCTATAGATTGGAAATATAATGGGATCAGCAAGCGTAGAATCATTCATAAGGGCCGCTGGTGTCCATGCGTAGGTAATTCCTCCTGTCACATTCAACTGGGCCGTATCCCCTGTACAAATAATGGGGGAATTGCTGGTCGCATTTACCGGAGGTAAGGGAAGAACATTTACCAATACCGTATCACGGTCGGTACAACCACTTATGTCTGTTATGGTAATTCCAAATTCTTGGGTAACAGGCGGAAATACGGTGGCATTAGCAAGGTTGTTGTTAATCAGATTGGGATCAACGTCCCATAGATAAGACAATCCATTCGTTGCTGCCAACTGAATAGAATCTCCTGGACATATTTGTTGGTCAGGCCCAGCATCAGCTTCCCAGAATCTCACATCTACAGAATCTAAATTAGCACAGCCATTGGTATCTATGACCTGCACATTATAGGTAGCATTGCTATCAGGAGTGATAATTGGGCTTTGTGTACTGACTCCTAATACTGAAGGAATATTCTGCCAAAAGTATTGCACACCTCCACTTGCCGTTAACTGTAAGGGAGTATCTCCACAACGAACCGTGTCATTCCCTGCGAAAGCAGGTGGAAGAGCATATTGACTTACCAAAAGAGAATCTGTATTCGAGCAGCCTATGGAATCTGTAACAGTTACCGTATAATAGGTGGGTATCAAAGGAAATACGATAGGAGCAGAATCATTCGGATTGATCAAACTAGGGGAAGGTAACCAACTATAAGTTTGGCCTCCACTTGCTGAAATCTGCAGGCTATCACCTGGACAATGTGCTGTATCTGTCCCAAAGGAAATCGTAGGAAGAGGCCGGGCCGTTACTAAAACAAAAGCTGTATCTCTACATCCATTTGCATCCTCAACTTCTACTCTGTAATTGGTAGTTACTGCCGGAAAGACCGTGGGAGTAGCGGTATTTCCATTGATAATATTGTTGGTATTGAGCCAATTGTAAATCGTACCACCTGATGCTGAGAGCTGCACACTGTCTCCCGCACAAACAATTTCATCGGGGCCGCCGATGGCGTACATAACTGCTACTTCGACAGAGTCGGTGGCCGTACATCCATTCCCATCTGTTCCTGTTACCACAAAAACAAAGTTCGAATCATTGCTAGCAATGGGATTGGGAACATCAAAAATATTGAGGCCTGGAACGATCTCCCATTGGAAGGTGAGTGCTCCACTTGCACCCAATTGGACATTGCCTCCCTGACAAATGATAGTGTCTTTTCCCGCATCTACTGGCGGAGGTGCAAAGACCGCAAGGCTAACCGAATCCAACTGTACACATCCTAGGCTATCTGTTATTTCTACGTTGTAGGTCGTGTTTGCTGTTGGGAAAGCGAATGGATTAGGGCTAGTGGGATCAGAAAGAGTCGAAGTTGGCGTCCAACTATAACTGTTTCCTCCAAATGCTACAATCACAGCAGAATCCCCAGCACAGACATTCAATGGTCCTGCCGCACCCGTATTGGGCAAGGGATTGACCACAACGATAAGGGTGTCAAAATCCTGATTGAAACAGAAATTAGCATCCTCTACTCCAATGATGAACCTAAAGCTTTGACCTGCTTGTTCACAAGTGGGCGTCCAGCATACATCACCTAATAAAGGATTATTTCCTGTGCTGTTAATAGAAGCAAATGGTGCTGTTCCACCTAGGCCTAAAAAGGGGCCCTCTACTGGGAAATACTGAAGCACATCAAAGGTATCTACATCTGTCGCACTGATGTTGTAACAAAATGGTCTGTTGGCATCTACAAAAAGGGTATCTACTGTAGGAGCTGGGCTTGTATGTACAAGGTTGGGTGGATTGGTTTCAGCCACCACCACATATGTTGTATCAAAAACAAAATTATAACCTGGACAATCATCGATATCTCTACCTCCTACAATTAATGAGATTGTATCCCCTTCATTTTCACAGGGTACTTGCCAACAAACCCCACCTGTTACGGGGTTGGCTCCTGTGTAGGATAAGGTCGCAAAAGGCGGAGGAGCTGTTCCACCAATACCGAAAGCAGCACTCACAGGAAACAATTCCAATGAATCTGTCACATTGATATCGCTCATGTCTACACCGTAACAGAAAGAGGCAGTGGGTAAAACAAAAATGGTATCATTGACTATATCAAGAATTCCATTACCTGTTACTCCCGTATTGGGGTTACCAGCACCTCCAACAGTAATGCCCGATAAATCTTTGGAGGGTGTTGGAGCAGGTCCTTGAGCGGCGCAACTGATCACCTGGATCTGAAAATCACGCTTATTTTCACTGATCAAGACCCCATTCCTGTATTCTAAGACTGAAACCGCGAAGACCGAAATACCAGTTGTAGAAGGTGTAAGGCTCAATAGGCCACTATTTTGGTCTATGTTGAAGTTGCCAGAACCAAATGGATCTGCAAATGAAAATCCTCCCAGAAAGGTAAGGGGAACATAAGGGGGCGCACCCATTGGATTAGCAGGAACGCTCACGGTTGGATTAAACTGAGACACTCCCAAGCCCCCAAAGTTGAATCCGCCCAAAGGAGGTGAAACCTGGTACACCAATGAATCCCCATCAGCATCTGTAGCAGAATGGTCAAAGAAAAAAGGCTGACCTTGACAAAGGAAAATGGGTAAAACCTGATTGAAAGTTGGGGAAGAGTTACAGCCCGGAATTTCCGTTCCAGGTACATGGGAAACGATGGATATACCCTGGTTGGTGGCAATATTGGTAATGGCATTGTTTCGACAGCACCTAGCCCAAGCAATGTCATATCCCCCAGGAGTAGGAGGTAGAATCACATTGAAGGTATATTTCTTGTATTCGATTCGAATGTTGGGTACCACTGTGGTACAAGCTGTCCAATCCGCTGCCAAGGTATCTGCTATTCCGGGAGGTAAATTGACAACTTCTGTTGTATACAGTGAGCCGGTAGAGGTTCTGAATATGAAAACAGTAATAGAGGGATCAAAAGCTTGCACACCGTTTACTGCATCACGATATACAGTGAGGCAGACTTCATATTCCGATGTAGCTGAATTGACACAACGGTAAGTCAAATCTGCACCGACTATGTGAGAAGCCCTTACTTGAGTAGCCCCTAAAAGGAAAAGTAAAGCAAATAGACTGGCCGTTACTAGCTTTTTGTAGGAGTAGAAATAATCTATCATTCCGTTCATTGGGATAGTTGGTGTAAGAGGGGGTCCGGGTTTCCGATGGAGTCGTCACTTTCCTTCATTAAATAATGTGGCTAACTGACTGATTCCCCACTGAAAACAACCATTATTTCAACACCAAATCGATCTGATTTTTCCCATTGAAGAAAAAACAATTGATTTTGTCGCCCGGGTACCCAATTTTCAGCGTATCAGGGAAATACTACCTGAAAGTTCATGTGTCTCTCCAGATTCAAGAAAGTAAGAGAGCCTACAAGTATAAACTCCTTCCTGGCATAGTGAGCCAAGGCCATTATCTCCTTTCCATCTCACCCGAGAACCATTTCCTTCGAAAACAAGTTTCCCCCAACGGTTAAATACACGAACAAAAACCTTACCACCCAATGGAGCATTTACTTCCCATTCGTCATTTATCCCATCATTATTGGGGGTAAAGGCCGTTGGGAGCATTTTTATTCCTAAATCTCGTACCTGAATCTCAGGAAGCTGAGCCTTTACCTCACAACCCATAGGGTGAAAGGCGGTCAAAATGGGAAAATAATTTCCAGTTTGGGCATACAACTTACTTGCCTTCTTTCCATTCTCTTCACTGCCATCTCCCCAATTCCAGTTAAACCTAAGGGCTTGGTTGGAAGCATCAGCAGAAACCTTCAACTCAAGTTGGGAAGGATTGTAATGGACAATTTCTTGTTCCCACTGGAAAGAATGATTAGAAAAGACATACACCTCTCCTATTTGAGGGTTTGAACGGCAGCCGTTAGCATCTATGGCAAATACCTCATATACCAAATTGGAATCCAAAGCAAGACTTGACCATTGGTTTAAGCCAACAGAGTCAATCATCTGGTTTGCAGACCAATACAAACTTACATCTTCAGTGGACTTTAGGCTAAACTCAGCTTTTTCGCCTAGGCATAAACTATCCTTAACCGAGATTTCCAAGAAAGGATTTTTGTGTATATGAAAGGTGCTATCAAAGGCCCAGGAGCAACCATCTATATCCTGAAACTGTACACCTATTTGATGTGGCCCTGCAGTCAGAAAAGGTAAGTCAAGACTCTGTTGTGTGCCTAATGATTCACCATTTAATGTCCAAGTATTGTTGAGGGTAGAACCTATAAGACTTATCGATATAGCTTCTCCTTCGCAGTGAGGATCGACTAGGATAGAAGTCTCAGGAAATCCAAGCCATTCGAAGAGATGAAGCACTGAATCTCGACATCCTTTACTACTTTCTGCTAGGGTCCATAAATTTTCAGCATTTTGCTTGTCTACATGAAAGCTGTCTGTCTCGACCCAATTGTTGTCCAATTGCCAGAACAACCTATCAGAAGGATTATTCAAAATATCCTTAGCAGAGAATACTAGTTTATTGTCTCCACAAATTTTTTCCTCCAATACCCTCTGTTTGGGAACTGGATCGATCTCCACTGATTTAGTCTGTTGTGAAGCGCAAGCTTGATCATCTGTTACCCAAGCAATGAATGTGAGGGTACCTGCTTGTAGGTTTTCCAAGGACAATTGAGGACCATGACCAAAAAGGAACTCTCCCATATACCAATCCACCTCATAAGAAGCAGCGTTGGAATCAATTTGAAGCTGGTGATCAGGACTTCCTTCACATGTACTCCCCTGCTCTACAATTTGGAAATCCGGGAGTTGTTGAATATCCCATGCGTAGGTTTGAGTTTCTATTGGGCATGCATTCGTCTGGCCTTTTAGCTGTAGGTGTTGAGAATTAAGCCCATTCGCCAACAAAAAGGTATCACGAATAGCCGACCAATTCACACCTGCATAATCCCAGGAAAACTGATAGGTTTGGCTGGAATCCAGGCTGGGAAGGATGATACTATCTCCTTCACAATACACTGATTTTAGCTCAATTGTAGGAAAGTTGACGGTGGATACGCCCAGCCAAATAGAATCACGTATCACACACCCTTCCTCATTCATTCCATCTGCCCAAATCCATTGGCTTTGTTCTAAGGAAAGATTCCGAGGGTTTTGCTGATTTGTCATTTGATCGTACCAATTGACCTCAAATACTGAGTTATGAGATATACTAAACGCTTGATTCGGACAGATTATCGAATCAGTCGTGGTCAACTCAAAGTGAAAGGGGTAAAGATCAATCAGGTATGGTACGTACTTTTGTCCAATATTGCCACAAGGGTCTAGGACATCACCAATAAGGCTAAGGTTATATTGGCCGCTATCAGGTTTTTGTGTCAACTCAAATGAAAAAAGATTGGTATAGCGAGCCAAGGTATCCATCACCGCTGGTGAAATGTCTACGATAGATAGGACATTCCCATTGGCATCAGTCAATTCAAAGTCGGAGGATTGGACTGAACTGATGAGAATAGATTCGTCAAAAGTCACCCACCATTCCTTTCCACATTTTTCGACTACACTTTCTATCTCCGGCGCAGTATTGTCATATATTTCAGCCGTAGATTGGGAGAAATCAAGCGTGTACCCAAGGTTTGAAGCTGTGAAATTACTCACATTCAAAACGTAGGTTTCTCCTGCCAAAACGGGAATGCAGCTTTCATTTAAGTCTCCACAGGGTCCAGATACATTGCCGTTGGCTCCTGTAATCCCTCCACAAGACAGGGAAGAGGTATGAAAATTACAGCTTACCTCTAAGGAAGCTTGGGAGAATATGTCAGAACAATTTGCCTGAGTCAAATTATAAACAGACCAGTCGTAATCATCATTAGGATCATTTGGAATAATTGAAAAACACAAATTCCCAGAAAGCTGTATGGTAAAGGTATACCAAACATCATTTTGCTCACCCGTCAACAAACAGGATGAATAAGGATTGATTTCATTGGGATAACGGCCGGATCCTACATAAGACTGTACCTGATAAAATAGGTCCTGACAAACAGGTATGGCATTGATGCAGTCCTGCTCCGGTTGCAAAGGAGGAAGTTGGGCAAACGTAGGTAATGAACTGATACAGAAGGTAAAAAGAAGGGTGATATTGACAAACGCTTTCACTGAACAAGGATCTTCTTAACCTGACTACCAAGAAATACAAGAAATTGGATTATTTCTTACATGTACAAAATAGCCATCTTCGGTAAGACTTCCTTGCATTTATACAATAAATCGAAAAATATTACATATGAATAGTCAAAATCAAGAATCAATTGGTTTATCCAAATGCTTCTTCAGAAAGGGAAAAGGTATCTCCTTTTTCGGAGGGATGGATTTGAAGCAATCCAGCTCTTACAAGAAGAATCAAAATGGTAGATGCAGTTCGTTTGTTGAGATTAAGAAGTTTTTGAGTTTCTGCCAGGGAAATTCGAGACTGTTCTTCTAAGTAGGCGAGAATACCTTTTTCTCTTTCCCCCACCCTCAAATGAACTCCTTTCTTTCGCTGTTCATGTCGAAGTAACTCAACCATTTCCCTACTGGCGGTTATGCTCATGTCATCAACCCGGACAAAGGCCAGTTTTTTCCCTTCTTTGTCTTCGGGCTTGAGAAAATGAGGTTTTTTTGAGCTCGCCTTGGTGTGATAGGCAATAACTGTATGGGTAGAGGAAATCTTTATTTTTTCTACCTGAATCGGTAAAGTAGGATAGACGAATTTTTCGAGGTATTGACCAATGGCAAAAATATCTTCCTCTGGGAACTTCACCCCATAGATACTCAGATTATCATCTACCCCTACATAGAGGGTACCACCAGATGAATTGGCAAAAGCGATCAATTCTCTGGCAATTTTATCAGGGTGCCGGGCCTTTCTTTTGAATTCAAGGTGTTGCCCCTCCCCCTGCCTGACAAGCCTGCGTAGTTCGGCGAGGTCCATGAGATGAGGAATAGGTAGGTTGATTTAATATTACGGAAATCACCCGTAAGTGGAAAGAAAAGACAGGAAAAGGCACCATATTATGCGCCTTTTCCTGCCCTATTTATAGGCCAGAAGTGAAATTCACCTACATTTTCAGGGTCTGCTCTCTATCTGGTCCTACAGATAAGAAGGTGATGGGTACACCTAGATATTTTTCAATCATAGCAATATAGGAGGTCAGTTTTTCGGGCAAAGCCTCTACTTCCCTCACCCCTGTCAAATCGGCATTCCAACAATTAAACTGTTCGTATACAGGTTGCGCATGCTCAAGATCGTAGGGAACATCCGCTGTATTTCCTGAAGCAGTTTGATAGGAGGTACATACTTCAATATGATCCATGACAGAAAGTACATCTGCCTTGGTCATGATGAGATCAGTAACTCCATTTAACCTAACGGCATACCGTAGCAAGGGTAAATCCAACCAACCCGTTCTTCTCGGTCTTCCGGTTGTCGCTCCAAACTCTCCTCCTTCACGGCGAATTTTTTCTCCAACTTCATCATGCAATTCTGTAGGGAAAGGCCCTGCGCCCACGCGTGTACAATATGCTTTAAAGATCCCAAAGACCTTACCGATAGATTGTGGTGGGACTCCCAGTCCAATACATGCCCCTGCTGTAATCGTATTGGAGGAAGTAACGAAGGGATAGGAACCGAATTCAATGTCTAGTAATGTACCTTGTGCCCCTTCGGCCAGAATCATAGTTCCTTTTTCCAGTTCTTCTGCTAGGAAGCTTTCTGAATTAACGGATTTTAGGCCTCTGATAAATTCAATAGCTTCTAAGAACTCATCATCTTTCACTTCGTAGTCAAAGTGGTAGAGTTCATCAAGCATTTTGGTATGCTTGGACTTTAGGAAATTATATCTCTCCTCAAAGTCAGCCAGCTTAACTGCACCTACCCTCAATCCATTTCTACCTGTCTTGTCCATATAGGTAGGACCAATTCCCCTTAAGGTTGATCCAATCTTTTTATCTCCCTTTGCAGCCTCAGAAGCAGCATCGAGTAGTTTATGGGTAGGTAAAATAAGGTGTGCCCGTTCTGACAGGACCAATTTGGAATGAACATCAATTCCGTGAGCCTCAAGCTGCTCCACCTCTTTTTTTAGGGTTATGGGATCGATAACTACCCCATTTCCTATCAGGTTGATGGTATTCTGGTGAAAAATTCCTGAAGGGATCAGGTGTAGGACAAATTTTTGTCCATCAATGACAATGGTATGTCCTGCATTTGGCCCTCCTTGAAACCTTGCAACGATTTCATATTCGGGTGCAATGACATCCACAATTTTCCCTTTTCCCTCGTCTCCCCACTGGAGTCCGAGCAGTACATCTACTGGCATGCTCTATGGCTTATTTATAGATTATTGAAGTAAAAACAAATAAGAATTCCTTGTCCAGCCAAAACTGATCAAGGAATTCTCTAACAGATCATGGCTTAGTCCTCCTTGCTAAAATAGGAGTCAGCATCGAGTTCGTCGCCTATCCTAAAAATTGAATTGAGTTTGGTAATCACCAGGAGGTTGTTGATATAATTGGAAGGTTTGGCCAGAACGACCTCCCCCCCTATTTTTCTAGCCTTAGTCAGAAGCGTAATCAACACACCTAATCCTGAGGAATTGATATGTTGAAGTCCTTCTAGGTTAATGATAAAATATTGGGTTCCCCCTTCCAGCTTTTCGGCAAAGGATTCCGTAATAGGAATGCCATCCTGCTCACCGATTAAGTTTCCTTTCAAAGAAAACATACCGCTTTCAGGAGATAGCTGATTGTATTCGAAATTCATGAATGCTAATGGTTTATGAGGTTGTTTTTGCGCCATCGCACTTGGGATCTTTACAAGCCCCAAATAGAGTAAATGCGTGGTGGTCTATGTCGAATTCGAAAATTTCTCCGATGGTACGCTCTATTTCGCCAATTCTTGGGTCGCAAAACTCCATGACTTTCCCACATTGTGTGCATACAATGTGATCATGTTGCTTGTACCCATATGATTTTTCATAGAGCGCCTGTGAGGAACCAAACTGATGCCTCTTCACCAAATCACACTCCACCAGCAGGTCTAATGTATTATAGACAGTTGCTCGGCTTACGCGATAGTTTTTGTTTTTCATGTGGATGTAAAGAGACTCTACATCGTAATGGTCGGAGCGACCATAGATTTCTTCCAGGATGGCGAATCGTTCTGGAGTTTTACGCTGACCCTTGCTATCCAGATAGCCTGCGAAAATCTGCTTTACCTCCTCTATCCTCTCCTGCTTCTTCAAAGGTGACACTTCAGGCATATAAATTGGTCTTTCTCAGCCAGTAAAGGTAATAAATTCTTTGGTTTGAAAAAGGAAAATTCGAGCCTTAAGATAGGCCCTTGAAGTTGATCATTTTCCCAACAAAAAAGCGTGGAGAGAGATTCCTTTTATCAATCTTTCTCCACGCTTAGCTATGCTTGTAGCCTGATTATCTTCTACCAGAACGTTTTCGTTTTTTTCCACCCGCTTGATCTTCTGCCAATGTTCTTTTTGTTGCCCAAAAAACAAAGTATCCAACGCCAGCCACCGAAGCAGCAATGAGTAGTGTAGTAAGCATAGTCCTCTATGTTAGGAGTGAAAATGAGTTTAATCTAATTTAATATAAGGATAATGATGGATTTTTTCAAGGCATCCTGCTGACTATGAAGGCCTTTATTCCCTCGCAAAGCCCAATTCCACAAAGCTTGTACCTAATAATTTTTCACATTCCACTTCTAATTGTTCAGGATCATCAACCGATACATTAAATAAACAAAAGGAGGGTTCTCCGCTGGCCGATCTCCTTCTCCATTCCCATTGACTTGGGGTAATCATCTCCCCATTTGCATACCACCATGCTGTATACAAGACCTCACCCTCCCGATGCAATTGAGCTTTCATCACTACATTTTTTCCAACTGAATCTTCACTTATATGCCTGACAGCATAGCCAGATCCACGCCAACAGATAGTTGGATGGTGATCAGCTTGCCAGAATGAGGCTGGCGCCTTTACGTAAATCAATACCTCCTCAGAACTAAGACTTGCGATACCTTGTCGAATTCTTTGGCAGGTGTATCCCTCGTAATGAAGGTTCTCCAATTCTTTTCTTATGGGTTTTCTCATTCTGTGGTATTGCCAAATTACCATTAGACAAAAAACCAAGGCAGTGATATGAGGGAGAAAGGGAAGAATAGGATGGGCAAATTTTTTTCGAATGGGAACAATGGCCTTGTTGGAGGAGATCTTAGAGGCCCATTTACTCATGAACCAGATGGAGAGATAAATAGGCAAGGCTACACAAAACCCAATGGACAGCAATCCTACTATCTCATGCCCAAGCGTTTTAGGAGGCGATTGAAAAATCACCAAAACCATCATCCTGATAAAATTGGCAGCATAGGAAAGCAGAGTGGCTAATACAAGTACCAAAGATATTTTCCACCATGACCAAGAGACCTTATCTTCGAATAAGGCCATAACCAGGAGGGCAATGAATAAGCCCATGTTGAGAATGTGGATGCCCAAGCACTCAGCCTGAACGGCAAACCACTTTCCATTTAAGTAAAATCGATTGCCAGCTAATTCGGTTTCCACCCCCAGCATGTTGAGTAGTTTCCAAATTTTCTCACTCTGCCCAAGTTGTAGCGGAAAGGTAAATGCCGTGAACCAGCTTGCTAAAAAGGGGGACATGAGCAACAGAAGCGCAATAGGCAGATAGTTAACCCTACCCACATAATACTCCAGCAACAAGAGAAAACAGGTTCCTCCCGCCAAAAATAGCAGTAGGTGATTTTCAAATACTATGCTAGCCAGCATCAAGATTAAGGCAGCCCAAACATACCTAAGGCTGTAGGTTCCGGGCTCTAATACTTTTATGGCAAAAGGTAAGAGCATGACCCCCAAGACCTGATTCAAGCCATTCCCTAAATAGTACTCCCCCCATACAAACATGGGAATCCCCCACATCACGAGGAAGAGGGGAATTCGCCACCATGGTAGTGCTATTTCTTTCAGATATTCTGTCAGATCGTTTCGTCTTATTGAAGCCATTTTTTCCATCCAATCACCAATAATACCAAGCCCATACAGATAATCAAGACCCATTCATGTGGTTCAGGAACAGCTCCAGCATTGTTCTTGGGCACATTTGATTGGACTTGAGCATTACCTACTGTATTTTCATTTTCTTCAATTCCCATTCTTTCATAATCTTGCTGGCTTTCCAGAACAATCAAGCTAGAAACTGGACTTAGGATGTAGGCTTCTTCGGCTTGTTGAATCCATTTTTCCTGAATGGCCTTTTGATCGAAATATTCTCGACCAATGTTTCTCATTAAGCCTTGATAACTATGCAAGCGGAACAAATGATCTATAGACAAATTGTCTCTGTTAGAGGAATTTGTCGAGTCTATGGCTGTTTTGATAATTTGGATGTGAGCAGAGGGAATGGCTTCAGCTCCAACAGGCAAATCATATCCACCGAATTTCCCAGATGATAATATGGTTTCCAATTTCTTGGCATTTCCCTTTTCCAAATCAATCAATCGCAATTCCTCCAAGGTATTGACATAGGGAGCAACTTTTCTTGATAGGTTCAGCCACTTAACATCAAGTTGGTGGTTGAGAAACCTTTCTTCGGTTAGTTTTCCAAAAGGAGTACCATCCAAATCTTCGTATAAGGGACCAAAACCATCTGAGGAAGAAACAATTAGAATTTTCTGATCAGCAGGGAGTTTGTACATAGGGAGGAGAGAAAAAGATTGTTTGCTCATCTCCTCAAAAGCCTTCTGTAGATTATCTTCTGTCAGACGTTTCCTTTCTGGTGCATAGGTATAAACTTCCTTGTCTTTGATGAGATTGAAAATCCTCCTGCATTCTTGCCAGCTCCAGTTTCCATTTATGTCTAGGACATATTCATCTGCCTTCCAGGAAGTGGTCTTTCGCGCTAGTGAAGCTACTGAATACTGATGGCCATTCCAGATGAAACCATCCTTTTGGTTGAGTTCAGGAGCATCAAAAGATAGCGTCCAGTCCCCCTGATACAAATCTTCATACTGTATCAAGCCTTCTTTGATTTTCCAGTACTTAGGCAAACTAAGTCCTTCTGGCAATTTGTCCATACTTGGAAAACTTACCTTCACAATCGATTGGGCATCTCGAGAATCTGGTCCGTTAAAGGATACATGGTCAAGGAGTAAGCGACCATTCTCATACTGCAGGGGTGTGGTAAATCCAATTTTAAATAACCTATCTTCATCAGGCGTACAAGGAAATACAGTAACACTTACTCTGTTTCCTTCCTGCCAATGCATCAAGGCCGGATCTCTTCTTTCACGACCCACGATTTGTACATAGGCCGAGTCTGCCTTGGACTTTGTGGTCAGACGCGACTTTTCCTCTACACCATTCACCCACAAAGAGAGAGAAGTAGCTACAGCCCCATCAGGTAAGTCAAAAGAATAAATGGCTTCCTGGTTTCTCGGCCAACGACTTTTGGTAGTAGCATGGATACTCAATGTCATTTGCTCATAAGCTAATCGGTATTCAGGAAAAATATCGATCTCATCTCTTACCGTTTTTGTTTCTAACTCTTTTCCGCTCCACAATCGCCTATGAGTCATATGACGTGCATCGTAGTGCGTCTCAAGAATTTTGACCATTTCATCCCTATTTATGTCAATCTTTCCATAAAACAGCATGGCTGCTAAGGCAAGAGGATCGTGTACGGTTTCTGTAGACCCGCCTAATCCGTTCAATATATTATCATTCCAAAAGGAGGCTTGGGTTCTTGAAGCTGCTAATAATACCTTTTGGATCAAGGGATCAGACGGGATAGCCGATGATACATAGGCCCATTCGGGCAGGTCGTTATTTCCCATCGCTTTGAAATCCTGCCTTGCTTCTTGAATATCTTTCTGGATGGATCCCCATTGGAATATAAAAGCAGAAAAAATCAATAAGGGTACTATCATACCCACAATAAATGATCGCTTGTTCATGATGGTTTCTTCCTGTCTTTTCCATGACTGGAAAAAATAGATGGAGAACCAGACCGGGACCGTCGCGTGCATACTAATTCCCAAGAAAATAGAAGCTGGAAGAGCAATGACAATCAAGGGTCCCAAGAAGATACAAAGGTACAGGGCTAGCACCAGCCCAGCTCCATTTATAAAGGCCAATACAAATTGATAGTCTTTGGAAATAACTGTTCTAAAGGGAAAGACCAACACAGATATATGCATCAAAATGACATAAACTACCATCCAATTCACATAGGGGGCAAACACACTTACTCCCTCGAAATTCAAGCAGTGGGCACTTAAAGAAAATAAGACCAAAGCTAAAGAATAAGTATGCTCATCTCCTTTAGAGGAATAGTCCTTCCAGCCAAATTTATGCACATGTAAGAAAAATATGATGAGAAAGTAACTCAGCGAAATGAGATAGGGAATGGCGACAATGGCCAGTTCATCTGACCCAGTATAAACTCTGGTCGATGGATTCACCATAAAAATGAACCATAAACTGCTAAAGAGAACATGGAATACTCCTACGATATAAAGACCCGGATTTCTTGGCATATGCTTAATTGTTTGGTCAAAGATATAGAATTTACTTTTTTTTACAAAGTACTATGTAAATATCTTTATCTGAATACCAAAATCTAAGTCCTTTTGAGAAAAAGAACCTCCCTCAATGAGTATCTGCTGTATTCACACGTGAATTCGCTTTAGTTCGACAGATTGGATAATTGAATTTATTCAGTACTTTGATCTCCATAAAACCCTTGGCATGATTCCGCACAGCAACATTCTCATTACTGGAAGCACTGGATTTTTAGGTTCTCGTCTGCTGGAAAGAATTCTAGAAAGTGATTTTTCAGCTAAGATCATTGGGGCAGGAAGGAGTATAAAGCCGCATGCCAGCTTTGAGGATGAGCGCCTTACCTATGTATTGGGGGATTTATCGGATTCAAATTACGTAGAGCGTCTTTTCAATGAGTTTCCAATTGATTGTGTTGTCAATTGTGCTGCCTTATCATCTCCATGGGGAAAATACGACGAATTCTACCAAGCTAATGTGCAGTCCCAGCATGAATTGATCAAACAAGCTGAGGCTAAGTCAATCAGAAGATATGTCCATATTTCGACTCCTTCCCTTTACTTTGACTTTCAAGACAAAATGAATGTCAAGGAATCTGATCCTTTACCCATCAACATGCCCAATTATTATGCGGCGACCAAGCTGGAAGCGGATCGATTGCTCCAGACAAGTAATTTATCATGGATATCTCTACGCCCAAGGGCATTAGTTGGTAGAGGAGATACGGTCATCATGCCAAGAGTTATCAGGGCTGCTGATGAAGGAAGGTTGAGAATCATTGGAGATGGAAACAACCATGTTGACTTAACGCCAGTTGCCAATGTTGTTGATGCCATTATCCTCAGTATCAATGCACAAGAATCTGCAGCGGGAGAAATTTATAACATCGCCAATGGAGCGCCTGTCTCCCTATGGCCTATTCTTCAAGCTACCTTAGCCAAATTAGGCCGAGAACTTCCTCAAAAGAAAATTCCTTTAGGTCTTGTCATGAATATAGCTCGTTTGATGGAGTTTTACAGCAGAAACCTAGGAGGGTATAAGGAACCCAGCCTAACAGCCTATGGGGTTGGAACCATAGCCTATTCCTTTTCCCTTGATATTGCAAAAGCGAAGGAAAAACTTGGCTATTCACCCAGACTTAGTGTTGAGGAAGCTATAGATGAATTTGTTGATTGGTATAAAGCTCAACAAGATGAAAGTTAAATTCTGGTTACAATGTGCTGGCTATTGTTTAGCCCATAAGCACTTTGCCTTGAGAGGAAGCAAGCGAGAGGAAATCTCCTTCCCAGCTACATATGGCGTTATTCGCCACCCTGAAAAGGGATGGATCTTGTTTGACACGGGCTACACAGATCGTTTTTTTCAGGAGACCAAAAGCTTTCCAGGAAAATTATATAGCATGATGACCCCCGTTTTTGTAGACAAGGCAGAAGAGGCTATCAATCAAATACAAAAACTGGGCATAGAGGCGAAAGATGTAGAGCATATCATCATCTCCCATTTCCATGCGGATCATGTAGGAGGATTAAAAGACTTCCCTTATGCTACTTTTTATTGCACCGCCAAAGCACTGGAAATTGCTAAGAATTATAAGGGATTGGCAGCCGTAAGAAGGGGGGTATTACCGGGCTTATTGCCTGCCGACTTCTTTGATCGAGTTAAGGTGGTAGATCAAGGGGCTTTCCCAACACGTCCACATGACATTTTTGGAGAAACTGTGGACCTTTGGGGAGATGGCAGTATTCTTCTCCCCTATTTGCCTGGACATGCTGCCGGTCAAATGGGTGGCTTGTTTCAAACTGACCAAGGAGAGGTATTGATGACAGCTGATGCGGCCTGGTTAAAAGAAAATTTCCAACTTGACGTACTTCCCTCTCCCATTGTGAAACTATTTTTCGATTCTTGGGAGGATTTTACCGAGAGTTTATCCAAGGTAAGGAGATATTGGCAAGCTCATCCACAAGCCCACATTCTTCCTACACACTGCCAAGCCACCTACACATCCTTCGTTGAACAACAAAACTAGCCTATTTAAACCCCTGACATGTTTAAACTTCGAATTATCGGCTATTTGCTCCAGTTCAAATGGACAAAATGGATCTATAAAAACCGTTTACCAGCTTTGAAGAGGAAAAGGATGAAAAGGCTGATGAAACACCTACAACAATCACCTTTTTACAGCGATCTCCTTTCCCAAAACGTCTCCTTTGAAGACTTTCCCATCATCAACAAGGCATTCTTCATGGAAAACTTTGATCAGATCAATGTAAAAGGAATTCAGAAGAAGGATGCGTTGGAAATAGCCTTTCAAGCCGAACAATCAAGAGACTTTTCCCCAGAAATACAGGGGATTACCATTGGCCTTTCCTCTGGCACAAGTGGCAATACTGGGGTATTTTTGGTAAGTGAAAAGGAACGAGCCAGATGGGTGGCTGTGGTCTTAGATCGGGTCATTGGCTTTTCCTTCCGAAAAAGAAAAGTGGCCTTTTTCCTTCGCGCCAACAGCAACCTTTACGAATCTGCCAAGTCATCTATACTTGAGTTTCGTTTCTTTGATATTTTTCTTCCTTTTCAAGATCACCTTGATCGCATTTCCAGCTTCCGACCTCATATCATCGTTGCTCAACCTTCTGTCCTAAAGCCCTTAGCAGATGCACAGAAAAAAGGGAATATCCAGTTAAAACCTGAAAAGATCCTCTCTGTGGCTGAAGTACTGTATCCGGAGGACAAGGCATATTTGGAAGATGTCTTTCAAACCAAGGTAGAACAAGTCTACCAATGTACAGAGGGCTTTTTAGGTGCGAGTAAAAATGGTGTTTTACACATCAACGAAGATTTTATACACCTAGAAAAGAGATATGTGGATGACAAAAAGGAAAGGTTTTACCCCATCATTACAGATATGCTTCGCTTCACTCAACCCGTTATCAGATATGAGCTCAATGATATTCTGGTTGAAAAGAAAGAGGGAACCTACGAATGGCCCGGCCTAGCTCTTGAAAGAATCGAGGGAAGGTCGGACGATACTTGGATTTTTCAGGACCTTGATGGAGAAAAAGTAAGAATATTCTCTGATCTGGTAAGAAGAACGGTCATCAAAACCTCTGAAAAAATAACCTACTATATGCTATCCCAGACGGGAGAAAAGCAGATTTCTGTCTATTTGGAAGTGAAGAAAAGTGAAGATGATCAAGTCGCCATTCAAGAAGCAATGGCGAAAAATATGCAAGACTTATTTCGAAATTTTAGGCTTTCACCCATTGAAATTATATTTTTATCGGAACTACCTCACCATGCCGGTTCTAAACTCAGAAGAATAAGAAATGAATTCATCTAGGAAAACACGAATCGTTGGCATGGGAAAATGCTTACCCACCAACAAGGTTTTGTCCTCGGATTTAGAGGAAAAACTTGGAATCCCTACAGGCTGGGCTGAGAAATACTCAGGCGTGGTCGAACGATATCATGCCAAGGAGGAGAGCGGCGCTCAACTTGGGGCCAAGGCTCTTGAAGAAGCCCTTCAAGATGCAGGCATGGAATTCGGGGAACTTGATATGCTACTCTGTGGTTCTGCCACCTTTGATTTTGTCATTCCCAACATGGCCTGCCTCGTCAAAAGTGAAATGGCCCAAGGCCAAGAGGTAGATATTCCTGCCATAAACATGGATGCTACTTGCCTCAGTTTTGTCGTGGCATTAGACATGGCAGCCAGTATGCTCGACGGCAAGAGATTCAAAAAAATCGGAATTGTCAGTGTCGAAATCGCTTCAAATGGATTAAATCCAGCGGATTGGGAGACTTCTACCCTATTTGGGGATGGAGCTGCAGCGGCTATCGTAAGCTACGAACCTGATCAGGAATCAGAAATCCTGCAAGCTGGGATGAAAACCTATTCTGAGGGTGTATTCAATACCCAAATCAAAGGCGGAGGGAATTCCTACTACTTCCGCGAAAATCCGTATGATCCAGCCTTGTATTCCTTTTCCATGAATGGGAAAAATCTCCTTAGGATGGCGAATAAAAAAATTCCTGAATTCATGCAAAGCTTCTTTGGAGAAACAGGTATGTGCATCACGGATGTCGACCTTATCATTCCTCATCAAGCAAGTCGGGTTGGGATTCACATGTTCAAAAGAATGTATGATTTCAAGGAAGATCAGGTTTATGGAAATCTCAGAACTCATGGTAACTGTATAGCTGCATCTATCCCGATGTCTTTATATGACGCGATCAAGTCTAATCGTCTGAAAAGAGGACAGACTTGCTTGATAAGTGGAACATCGGCAGGATTTTCAATAGGCGGGGTTCTTTTTAGATACTAATCCCTTCCTAGATGAAATGGATTTGGACATATAACAGATGGGTACTCGCCTTCCTGCTTATCCTCAGTCTTTTGATGGCTGGTGGGACAAGCAAACTCTCTGTTTCTCATAATGTAGAGGATTATTTTTCACCCTTGGGAGAGGACTTGAAAATATATCTTAAAAACAAGGCAGAATTCGGTGAAGATGATCAGTATCTGATGGTTTCTATGATCTCAGATGATGGCATCTACAAAAGAAGCTTTCTCAGCCAAATCGACTCGATGAAAACTCGCTTAAAAGCTGTAAAAGGAATTCAGCGAGTGTTATGGGTGGATGATTGGCTACCTAAAAGAGTAAGACTTAGAAAAAGTGTAACAGATCCCATCATAGGCAGGGAATTATTTATTTCTAAGGATCACCAGGCAGCGTCTATTCTTCTTTTCCATGACGACTTGGCTAATAAAGAAGCAATCAGTCAAATGGTGAAAGATGTGGAAGCTGCTCTAGCCCCATTTCCAAGGGATAAAATAAGGATAAATGGAAAGGTCTATTTTACCTCTTTCCTGGAAAACTTCATTCTTGAGGACTCGGGAAAGCTCTTTCTCCTGACCTTTGGATTGGTGTTTTTTCTCTTAATTCTGATGATCGGTTCTATCAGGCTTATTATTCTTAGCTTGCTGGTACCTATTTTGTCCATTTGCTTTACCATGGGACTCATGGGGCACCTAGGGATCTATGTCAATCTATTCACGGCTTTGATCCCGACCTTGGTTCTTATTATATCGGTTTCAGATATCATCCATATCCTTAAAGGATCTGGCCCTGAAGATGCAGAGGGTAGAGTTCGCTTCCATTTAGCGGCTTTGTTGTTGACGACCTTGACTACCATCATAGGCTTTGGAAGCTTATTGAGCACTGGAATCAGAACCATCATGGAGTTTGGCGGCTTTGTCTCGGTGGGTGTTATGTTTACGTTTCTGCTCACAACCTGCCTATTCTCCGATAGAAGTTTGAGTTACCCTGGAAATAGAAAACGAGTCGATCGGTGGTTAGGTGCCTTCATGGATTGGATCAAGGGTTTTTATCACAAAACTTGGGTTCAATGGGCAGTCCTCCTTTTCTTCGCTGCCTTTATTGCACTTGGAATAGGAAATGTCAAAGTCAATTCCTTCCTCATTGATGGGGTACCAGACCACTCTTTGGTCAAGGAAGAAGCCGTTTTCTTTGACCAGGAATTTGCAGGAAGTAGACCTTTATCTATTCTGGTACAAAAGCCATCAGATAGTCCTAGACCTTCTGATAAGCAATTCTTTATCTTAGATAGCCTTATTAGAAAATTCACAGGTGCCCTCTTTTTGATAGGTCCCCAAGATCACTTTCTGGACACCATCCCCCAAATGCAAGTAGAAGCCACCGACTCCAACGCCTATCGCTATTATGGCCTCATGGGGGATATAGGAAGTTATCAGGCCTCTCGAAAGTTTGATAGCCTCCTATCTTCGGTGACATCTCTGCCTGAATTACATCATTTGAGGATAAACTACACGGGGGTAGCCCGAATGTTGGATAAGACCACCATGGATACAGCTTGGAGCATACAACTGGGTCTTTTGATAGCCTTGGGGATAACGTTTATTTTATTGATAGTCTACTTTGGCAGTTGGCAGGAAGCCTTTATTTCACTGATTGTCAATACCATTCCCTTATTTACCCTCGCCTCCCTTTACGGAATATTGGATATAGGCTTACGGCCCGGTACCTCCGTGGTATTTACCGTCGCTTTTGGAATTGCTATCGATGATACCATGCACATGTTGGCCCGATACAAGAAAGCCAAGTTAGCAAGGGATCATTTCGATGCGGTCATAGTAGAAGCAGGTAAGCCTATTCTCATGACAAGCTTGGTATTTGGATTAAGCTTTTCGGTTTTGGCCTTTGCAGGGCTGGAATCCATCAGTGTCCTAGGATTATCCATGGTTGTAGGATGCTTTTCCGCATTCATGGCAGACATTTTTCTTCTCCCAGCTTTCTTGAAATGGCTCTCTCCCATTCAACCTTCCAACTCATAACATCATGCAACACACAAGAATAAAATACTCAAAAAATCTACCGACAGCTTTCTTTCCTATCCTAAAGCAACGTATAGCTGCTTATTTTGAAGAAAAGAATATCGCCAAACAGGGTCAATGGAGACTCTTGTTAAAAAGCGTGGTTTCCCTTGGAACTTTGCTTGTCCCTTATTTCATCTTGCTGTTCTTCGACCTCTCTGATCCTATCATATTCCTGTTATTTGGGATAATGGGGGTGGGAATGACCTTTATCGGAATGCATATGATGCATGAGGGCTGCCACGGTGCCTACCACAGCAATCGATGGATCAACTTATTCGCAGCAAACACCATGTACCTGGTTGGGGGAGATAAGACAATTTGGTTGACTTCGCACAACGTTCTTCATCATTCCTACACCAATATATATGGCCATGATGTAGACCTAGAAGCTGGAAACGGCATTATTAGGTTAACTGAACATGCTGAGTGGCAAGCCAAACACAGGTATCAGCATATATATGCCTTCTTCCTATATAGTCTTCTGACCCTCACATGGGTATTCCTGACAGATTATATCAAGTTAAGGAAATTCCGAAAGCGCAAGGTCCTAGCCGTTAGGAATCCAGATGCCCGTGTTCACTGGTTTAGGTTAATAGCCTATAAGATTCTGAGTTATACTTTTTGGTTGGTTATCCCACTTTTTCTGATCCAATTTGCAGCTTGGAAATACCTTCTGGGATTTCTTTTGATGCATTTGGTGGCAGGTATCATTCTTACCTTGGTATTTCAACTGGCTCACCTCACCGAAGAGGCTGAAATGCCCCAACCCAACGAATCTGGAAATATGGAACACAGCTGGGCCGTTCATCAGCTAGAGACTACTGCGAATTGGGGAACTCATAATTCACTCTGGAATTGGTTTACAGGGGGGCTAAATCATCAGATTGAACACCATCTATTCCCTGGGATCAGCCATGTTCATTATCCTGCAATCGCCCCGATTGTCAAGGAAACGGCTAAAGAATTTGGCTTGCCTTATCATGAATTCGATAAAATGAGTGATGCCTTAAAAGCACATTATGATCATTTGAAAGAAATGGGGAAGAAGCCAGAAATCAGCTCGCGTATTGCCGTAGAAAATGGCTGACATCCTGATTGAATGATTCTGCCTTTTCAGCCATAAGTAAATGCCCAGCCTCAGGATAAATATGACAAGCCTGAGGCTGAAGCTTTGCCATGAGCAATTCACCTCTGTGTAGGGGTAGAACTTTGTTCTCTTTTCCCCAAAATACCTGTAAGGGAGGTAATTCTGAAGGATCGTCCTGAAAGTGATCGAACTTAGAAAAAGTTGTCAAACCCTCAATCAGCCAAAGTCGTGATTGGGGTTGTTTAGGATGATGTAATCCTTCTAGTAGCCGTTGAAAAACAAGGGATTCCTCATTGGGTTTGGGTCCATATAGACGGTGAAGCACCTTCTTTTTTACCCAATTGAAAGCGGAAACGTTGAATAAAGAGCTGTATAGCCAACGAGGATAAGTAGCATGGCTATTGGGAAACATGAATGGATGGAAGTATTTCATCATCGATATACCTCCACAAATATTCGTTAGGATCAATGCCTTGGGAATGTGGGGATTATCTAAGGCATATTGAAGGGAAATGGCTCCTCCAATACAGTTGCCAAACAAAATCGGACCTTCCAGTTTCTCCTGTTGGATAAAGCTTGCCAACATGTCTACATATACCTCCAAGGTAAAAGGGAATTCAGGTCTTCCAGAATCTCCAAATCCCAGGAGATCAAAGGCGATAACTCTGTAGTCTTGTTGGAAATATTCTATCTGATTTTTCCAGATTATGTGGCTGCATCCGCCGTTGTGTAACATGAGCATGGGCTGCCCCGAACCGGCTTCATGATAAGCCACAGGATATCCCATAAACTCAAATGATTTGTTTGTTTGAATCACAATTGAGCTATTTAATTGATCTAAAAAATCAATGGGATGGTGGTGGTTATTTTGCACAAGGAAGGTAAGGCAAATCCTTCATATTTCATACTATCTGAACGGAAGGATTTGCCTACATGATATCCTTTAGGTGCTTATTGCTTGATTACTTTTTGGGTGAAGGACTGTCCATTAACATCAATCACAAGTACATACATCGAAGGGGTCAATTCTGAGAGATCTAAGGACATTGCATCTCCCTGCCGATTTGCATGAACCTCAAGCTTCCTACCTTGCATATCAAATATTTCATACTTCAATTCTTGAATACCAGTCGTGGGAAGCACAATTGTAAGATGATCGGAAGCAGGGTTTGGGTATACCATAATGGCACCTTCCTGCACCTCTAAGAGATTGACCGTACGGCTACAGATCAAACTATCAGAAGTAGATAAATTGAATTCTGACATATTGGGGATGAATTCCACAATCCCCGGATCATCTACAAAAAGAGAATAAGTCGAATCGACAATTGTTAGCTTGGCTTGGTCGAAGTTTTTCTCAACCATGGAACAAGAGGTCTCTCCTTCTGAACTAATTGTCATGAGGTAAGTATCACCCCCATCTGTTCCATTGAGTAAAAATTTTCCGTCTATTAACGCATATGCTGTGCTGATGCCAAAGTTAGGTGTGGATGTGTTGTAGCCTTTCGTCCAAATTTGGTTCCCTACTGAGTCAATTTTCATGGCAAATCCTTCAGAACCATTATCATTAAAGCCCCTTCCCAGCAACAGAAATTCCCCATTAGCCAAAGGCTTTATATCTCCGACGAATTCCTGGTACCTATCTGGGCTCCCATATTCTTGGCTCCACTTTACATTCCCTTGCAGGTCCATTTTTACGACCCAAAAATTGGTAAAAATACCTACGGAATCATTGATAATTCCACTCACAATCAAGGATTGATCCTCTTCATTAAATAGACTTACAGTAGTATTAATAGACCTTCCGCCTAGATTATATTGTTTGTTCCATAGGATAGAAGAGTCTGTAACAGCAATAACATACAGCTCTTCAATAGCCTGATTGTTGCGGTTGGTTCCGGCATAGTAATAATTGTCTTGACCATCGGTTACGACTTCATTGGCGATCAAACCCGTATTCATGTCTATTCCTATCGATCGTTGACTGAGGATGTCGCCATTCCTGTTGGCATGCACCAACTTGGAGGGTCTGTTGTTTACCCCTTCACGAATAAAGATCATAAGGGTGCTGTCCGCTTGTTCAAATATATCTAGCACCCTATCATCGTCGTCTTCATCATACATTTTATGCCAAATAACGTTCCCTGCCGTATCCACTTTGTAGACACTTCCTCCATTTTCGAAGGAAAAATCCTGGCGCATGGTTCCCCCTAGAAGAATATTACCATCAGAAAGAAGGGTTAAGCTGGTAAATTCATCCCTTCTCAAGGCTTTGTATCTCTTTGTCCACAATTCCTGAAAGGCAGAATCAGTCTTGATCAGCAAGGCCATGGAGGAATCTCCAGGCGTAATGGAATTGGCTATACAGGCGAATAGCCAGTTTCCGCTTTCTAATTGAGTGGCGTCAAATACTCTCAGTTTCAAATCATTAAACAAGGCTCTTTCTTGTAGGAATTGACCCTGAGCGCTCATGGCGATCCAGCAAAGGAGTATAAGGCTAAGGCTTCTTTTCAATGGCTTCATGGGTTTGGGTATTGGTAGGTTTATTTCTCTCAATCTATTTGAAATTTTCAAAAGCTGAAAATGAGCTTGTTCTTATGATAGAAACACGATTGAAGCTAGGTTTTTCCTTATTTGTCAGGAATTTAGTCTATTTTCAAGCAGTTTTATATTTCTGAGCTACCATCACCACCTTGTTAACCATTCAACTCATACAATTATGGGAAGGCGATTAACGCTTAACGAAAAACTATATTCGGTAGCTTCAGAGTTCGCTCCTCCGTTCGCGATTCAATTCATATTAAAAGGAAAGGGAAAAATTGATCTCGAATATCTAGCGGCACGTTTAGATCAATACCGTATTCATCGAAATACATCTGATAAAGAACCTTCATTCCCCGCTTTTTTTCTTGCCTATCATGAACGAAAGGGTTGGAGCTATGATGGGGGAGTCCCTAGCATCATTCTTCATCAAGGTCCGTTACCCTCTGACTGGAATCATCCCTTTTTCAGGGAAGCGATTGACCTCAAGAAAGATTCTTTGATAGAGTTACATATATTCAGGGATCAGTCAGATACTTTGGTTTTCAAGACGCCGCATACCGTTATGGATGCTAAAGGGGGATTAATCATGCTACAGACCCTCTTAGAACTGAGTTGGAAGGAATCACCAAGCATTTCCGCCTCACCTTATCTAGCAGATCATCAGGCTAGAAAAGAAGCAGCACAAGATAGCAAGAAGAATCGCGAAGGATACGCCTTTACATGGGCTGGCCCTAACCTAGATTCCGCTGACAAACATGGCTTCAGATGGGCAACCCTTTCGTTTGAAGGTCCCAGTGAAGGAGTGCTTGCCCAAGTTGCCCATTGGTTTGCCCAGAAACATCAAAGAGACTGCCGTTTTTTGATTCCAGTTGACATACGCCGGCATTCACCCAAGTTAACAAACGCCACTTCCAATCTTAGTCTTCCCATTTATCTTCAGGTTTCTCCAAATGAAAAAGCGGAAACCATTCAAGCTAAGTTATTAAAGGCCTTACAGAACAAGGAAGAGTTGTATGCAGAACCTATGGAGGCTTTTGGAAGAAGAGCGCCTAACCATCTCCTTCGGTCTATATTTTCCATGGGAATATCCAAATCAGCCAAAGATGGGCTATTTCCTATGAGTGGCATTCTCTCGGATATTGGGAAGGTAGACTTAGGAAACTTTACTACCTCTAGCTTTCAAGCAGAAGCCATCATCCCATTGCCAGTCTATGTCCCTTTGGCTCCCTTTTGTATGAACATTCTTCGCAGCGCTCAAACTACCCATCTAGGCCTTAGCATGCCGGCAAAAGGTTTTGAGGAGAATGTACAGGAATTGAAGAGCTTTGTAAAAGGCTTGACCGCAACTTCCATTTCAGAGATTAAGCAGGAAGAGCCTGTTGAAGTGAATTATTCCTTAGAGGAAGCTGAGGAATTGAGGGGAATTTGGTCAGACATACTTGAAATTTCTCTAGAAGAGGTAGCCATCGGATCTAATTTTCAGGAGCTAGGAGGAGATTCCCTGAGTTTTCTTACCATGCTGAACGAAGTGTCTACCGACATGCTTGGCAGAACAGATACAGCCTTTCTCAACAAGGCCATGGATACGGCCGGTAAGGTCTCTATTCCACAACTTCTTGACTTGGTCAAGGAGTTTTCAAAACGCTCCATACAGTAATCTTATGAAGATATCATTCTTATATGGAGCTAGGTTTAGCACCTTATGGCGCTTGCTCCGTCAACAACGTTTTCGCGTTTCCCTACAGTCTATCCCTTCCTTGCTTCTTCATACCCTCATGTCAGGGATTAGCAGTATCGTGAGTTGGAAGGAAAAGGGCCAAAGCTATCCAAATGATCCTTTAAGACCTGTTTTTATTGTAGGGCATTGGAGAAGCGGAACGACTCATTTACATAATCTCATGACCATTGATGGGGCCTATCGTGCACCAACAACTTTTCAGGCTGCCTTTCCGCACGCTTTTCTTCGATCTGAGGAATGGTTAGCCCCTTTGCTAGATAAGGTTGGGCCTGGTACCAGACTCATGGACAACATGGCCATGTATATGAACAGCCCTCAAGAGGAGGAGATAGCCTTGGCTGCCATGGGTGCACCTTCCTCCTATTTGGCGATTCATTTTCCCAAAGATCATGCAACATATCAAACCTTCGTTTCTTTTAAAAAAGCTGATCCCAAAGACCTAGAGGAATGGAAAAAGACCTATCGTCAATACCTTCGGAAGTTGGTTGCCAAGTATGGGATGGATGTTCCTTTGGTCCTAAAATCTCCAGCCAATACAGCTAGAATTGCCTTACTCTTGGAAATGTATCCAGATTCTCGCTTCATCCATATCCATAGACATCCCTATGAAACCATTCGCTCTACCATGCATCTTTATGACTCATGGTTTAAAATGGCTTCTTTTCAATCTCTCAAGGACTTAAAAGCTGGACGAGATGGATTCATTCTTGACGCTTATGAAGAAATACACCAACTGTGGATGGAAGAATCAAAGGCTATTCCTAAGGAGAATCTTCTCGTATTAGGCTTTGAGGAGGTAAAGAAGAATCCCCTGGCCTGCCTTGAAAAAATCTATACCTTTTTGGGAGATGCTAGGTTAGATAAAGAAAAATTACAGGCATATCTTCAAGGAATTCGCACCTACAAACAGAATTCCTACCAACCGCTTTCCGTAGAGATGAAAAAGACAATTAATGAGAGAATGGCCTTTGTTTTCAAAACCTTTGGTTATGAAATGGAGTCATTGACAGAGATGAAATGAGTCAAGGGTGAAAAAGACGATAGATCTAGTTCCCAATTTCCATTACCTAAAGATTGGAACCCCAAGGATTCGTAGTGTTTTTCGACCATGCTGTTCTTGGGCGAAGGGAGATATTGACCTAGAATTCTTGTGATACCTTTTTCCTTTGCTTGGCCAACTAATACATTTAAAGCTGCCCGCTCAACCCCTTTATTGATCACTCGACAACTCATGATCCAGTTGGTGATATGGAGGGTTTGGCCTTGAATCCTGCCAGCCAGAAGGGAAATCAGGCCATGGTGCCCAAACTTATCCTCCATGCTAATTTGAAGGGTAATAAGCTGAGGATGCTCAATTAGTTGAATGACTTCAGCCTCTGTGTATCGGTGGGTCTGAAGGTTATATTGATTTGACCGCTGACTCAATTGAACAATCCGTTGTAGACTTCGCTCCTGAAAGGGAATTATCTCAGCCTTCATCTTCAATTGGCTCAGGAAGTCTTCTAGTCTGGTAAAGTTTTTTTGTTGAGAGCTCCTTTCTGCTTCCGCCCTGTATTGCAGGGTCCTGTTTTTATCCGTTGGTGAAAAGGAAAAGGTCTCAAACAAGCCTAGAGCAGAAAGATAAGGCAGAAACAAACCAGGATCTTCTGGTAAATCTGGGATAGTCAGTTCTGGTAATTCTTTTCTGACTAGCTCTCTTTCGGAAGGGTTATCATCCAGAAAGACCATAGAATCAAAGCCGATGTTCAGAATTTGCTGAATGTACCTGATATTGTCAGCTTTGTTGTTCCAATTGGCCACAAAAACAGCGATATCTTCTAGTTTCAGGACCATTTCCGGATGGGAAAGGAAGGGTTCTTGGGCAGTAGCCTCTACATTTTTGCTACAAACAGCCAGAATAATTCCTCTATTTTTCAATTCCTTGACCCACTGTTGTAGATCCGAAAAAGCTTTTCCTATTCCTAAGGAACCCAGTTGAATACCCCCTACTCCATCGTCTCCAATGATCCCACCCCAAAGGGTATTATCTAGGTCCAAAATGAGGCACTTTTTTAACTTTCCAGTATTGACACCCATGTAATTCACCACCTCTTGAGCCAGTTTGGCCTCAGCTTCTAAATTGTAGGGTACATCCGCATTCACATACATGGCTGGATCAGCTAGAGACTGTAACCCATAATGACTCACCCATCCTGCCTCATCAAAAATGTGAAGGGTAGGGAACTTAATGGCAAGCTTCATCAAGCCAGCATTGATTTGGCTAACTTGATACCGAAATGATGAGGCCGTTTCATGGCCGAAATGCCCAAATACTTCATCCTTCTTTTCAGGAATGTTAAAAACCATAAGACTTGATCCATCTTTGGAATTGAGTTGTTCTCCATATTCCTCCACCCTTTCTAGATAACGTTCAGCAAAAAAAGGCCTCTCCGATTCAACAGTCTTATAAAATGACTTTTTCATGTAGGAGACAGAATTCAAGAGTAAACATATCCGAGGATGATGTTGATACAGCCCCGAATCAGGGTGGAGCAATTCCATTTCAACCTGTTGGTAATCGCCTTCATAGATTTCTAGAGAAATTCCCTCAATAAGAGCAGCCTGCAGGAGAAATTTGGAAAAGAATTGTGTCGAGCGGTATCCCAGTATGGCCACTCTAAGTTGATTGTTGCAGCTTGAAGGGTCTATCTGCCTAGAAAGCTTCCTTAATTCTCTTGAAGACAAGTTGTTCACCATAGAGGTAAGATAGAAAATTTACCCCTTCGCCAAATAAAAAAAGCCCCCAAATGGAGGCCTCCTGCGAAATGGAACTTGCAGTATACTGAGTTTGCTGATTGCTTATTCGACCTTGTATCTGACAATAACCTCATTGTCCAGAATCACATTGGTAGACCAGATAAACAAGGCATCATTGGTGGGGTTGTCAAATATATCTGTGTAGTTGGTATAGGAGGCTTTGTTGTCTACCCCAATTACCTCATTAGAATAGGTGCTTGCATCAGGCCAATTGCTATCATCAAAGTCCTCATTCATCCATTCTGCTGGAACTTCCCAATGGAGGGCATAAAATTCCGAGGCGTCATTTTCATCTGACGTATCACAGTTTGATGAATATCTAGAGGTTCCATTTTCAGATACACAAGACAGATCCTTAATGGGTGCCGTATAGAATGTTTGGGCCTTCCAACTTTCATCTGTAGTTACCACTGTATTCCCCTCTGCGTCTTTGAAAACAGCTACCACTCCCCCATCTCCAGCGTGATGATTGTATCCCATAGCAGACTCGGTTCCGACTCCAATACTCTCTTCCCAGTCTACCAGTTTCATGGCAATGGTATAGGGATTCGACACCCTGAATTTCACAATATGGGAATTAAATTGAGTAAAGGGAATGGCGTCTTTTCCTACTGGAACGCCATTGATATATAATTCAAAATAATTGTCTGCAAAAAGATAAGCTGTAATTACCTCCCCATCAGCATCAATTTCTACTATGTCTACGACATCATAAGCGGCTTCAGCCTCAGATGCCGTAACATAGGAAATACCATCAGGATTGTATAGGTCTGGCGCAAAGGGGAAATTGGAGTTGGTAAAGTTTACTGCTGCGGGCATTTCCCAGCTCTCTCCATCCTGGTCCATGATGGTACCGAGAGGAGCTACACGCGAACCAGCTTCATATATATTACTGTTGGTAACTGTTCCTTCTCCCTGACTCACAGAAGCTGTTCCCGTATAAGTAAAGCTTGAATTATCATCATCATCAATAGGATTTTCACTTGAATCACATGCTACAATGGCAAAAGCGATCCAGCCAGCGAGGATGATCAGCCGGCCCATAAACATGATGTGAGAAGAATGAATCATAGCGATTGGTGTATTTACTCCTCAAAGACCACAAGGAGCACATTGTACTCAACAGCTATAAAAAAAGAGCCAGAACACATATTCTGACTCTTCACTTCTCTATTCTTTGATGTTTATTTTTCGTCGACTGATATGATCTTTGTCCTTGATTTCCAATAGGTACATTCCTTTTTGTAGGGAACTTACATCCATTTGTTGGGAGGAAGGTGTTATTTCCTGCTGCTGAACCAGGCGTCCACTCAAATCAAAGAGTTGGACTTGCAACCAAGAACTTTCAGCTTCGATAAATAGCACATCTTTGACAGGATTAGGATAGACTTTCAGCCGATCGAGTGGTATAGCCTGAACACCTGTGGTAAGTTGATCACAGTTGATGGTGTAAGTCATGTCTTCCAAGAGTTCAAGCGTATCACGTTGTATGATCCCATCGCAGGTATAGACTATTTCATAGAGGCCTTTAAACCCTCGAACCGTTCCTTTCCCGTTTACATCTGTGTTGAGATTCTCTTCTGTCCACCATTCGTTAAACACCAAATCTACGTAAGTAGAGCCAGGAAGGGTCATACTCCAGTCTCGATTAAATAGATTGGTTCCTTCATGAAGCCATGTGGAACCATCCCAAAAGTTCCAGAATAGGAAACCATCCATACTTGGATGACCAAAAATTACCTTCATGAAATCCTTCATGTAAGCTGCTCCTAAAGAATCGCTCACAAAAGTTGGCATATCAAATTCTGTGATCTTGGCAGTCATACCATAGGTGTTGTAAAAATCATCCAGAGTACTTTTCACAGAACTGATGCCATTGGGGAAGCCCCCAATATGCCCCTGAAACCCTACTCCAGAAATACCTGAATTGGCATCTACCATCTCTTGAATGTTTCGTTTTAATTGGTCATATGGCAACGAGCCAGCCTCTTGTTGTTGAGAAAGGGTGATGTAGTCATTGATGTAAAGCCCAATGGTTGAGTCAATCTGATGAGCTTGTTGAAAGATTTCGGTCAAAATTTCACGACCAGTTGTATACCCATTTTTTCCTTGAAAAACATTTTCGAGGCTCACATTGGTTACTGTTTCATTTAGGACATCCCACTCTTCTATGTTTTCGGCAATGCCTGGATAGGTGAGGATGTCATTGAGGTGATTGCTAATCCTATTTTTAATGTAGTTGATGTCATTCTGATTGTTTTGAATGTCCCCAGGTAGGTTATCAAAGCCGGGCCACACCAGATTATGTCCGCGAATCTTGATGTCATGGCTTTTTAACCACCCGACAGCATCAACCAATTCTGCCCGACTTACAAACCAATTGTTCTCCCAGGCTGGCCATTTCATGTCATTCTCAAATACTACCCAATTGAATCCGTGCCCTTTTCCATCCAAGTCAAGGATCTTATTTTCATAAATGACATTGTAATTGTTGTTTCCTGCAATTTTATCTGCCGTTACAGCAGATCCAAAAGCAAACTCATGACGTAACATGTTCACCTCTACCCAACCATTTGCTAAGGGCAATCCACTGTTGTCCTGCGTTTCAATGGTTAGGTCAGCCTTTCTTAAAGAATCAATCATCACAGCTGTTTCTGCTCTCCAAGGAGCAGTTGGTTCCCAGCCTTCGTAAAACTGGTTATTGATTGCCTCAGGTAGATCTGCTCTTTGGTAGGCATTGTCGTAATTGATGCTGGTAAAGCCTGCGATCTCAATGGTCTGAGCTTGAAAACCGAGGTGATAGCCTACAGAAAGCCCTCCCACTCCATAGGAGGATGCCATGTCAATCGGAATAAAATATTGCTGCCAGTTGGTATCAACAGGCATGGTCAGAATAACCTCTTTGGTATAGGTAGTGGCATTTTCTACAAAAAAAGTAACCTTCCCTCTGTTTCCTCTTGCTCGCAGGAAAAACGTAAATAGCACTACATCTCCTTGCTGAACGGCAATTTTATTCTGGATATTCCATCCCGCGTCCCAGGGGTTAGTTTTTGCGGAAGTAATCTCCATACGGGAGATGGTAGAGAAATTCTGATTGGTTGCGCTAATCTGCGAATGAATACCTCCATAACGAATGTTGTTACTGAGGATAGCTGCTTCATTGTCGTAAAACATCCAGTTACCACCGGTCAGGCCATACTCTGCCTGCAGGGTTGAAAGGAGGTCGCTATGGTAGGCATCTTGTGCCTTCAAAGATGTAGCGATCGCACATAATACAGAAAGAATGAAGACAATTTTTTTCATACAACAAATTAATTAAAAAAGGTGGTTCCTTCATGCAATTTGCTTCACGAACCACCCATAAATTACTACTACGATTTATTTTTTGATCAACTTGCTAGTACCAGCTACTTGACCATTTGATTTAACCTGAACGATATACAAACCGGCAGGTAATTCCTGAATATTAACTCTTTCCTTTTGTTGACCGGGGAACTGGTTTCCTAGATTATGCTGAATCAGTTTTTGCCCCATAGGATTGATCACCTCAAGGGTAATTTCTGAAGATTCCATTAACGCATATTCAAGGGTAATCCACTCCTGTGCAGGGTTAGGATACATCAGCATATTTTCAACTGATTCAATTCGCTCATTGCTAACGATAGGATTCCCAAATGAAATCCAGTCAATGGTAACATCTCCGTTAAAGCCACCTACATCAGGATCAACGTAAAAGAGCATAGCTGAAACACGTTCGGCATCAACTGGACAACCACTAACAGTACAGGGAGATCCTCCAAAGGCTCCGTCTTGATAAGCACCTGCAAAATCCAATTCATATACCTGATAGACCGTATCCAAAGTAGTTGTTCTTGCACTTAGATTGGATACAAAACCTTGGTTGTCCTGTACATCCACTCTTAGAACGGTATTCATGCTGGTAGATTTTGCTCTCACAAAGAGTTTGTTGTTACTGCCTGCAGCATCAACCAATACGTTTTCACCCATTTCATCATGAGTTGTATAGGCAAAAGCCGCATAGGCACCCGCGGTTCCATCTCCCGACAGAGTCCATTCATCGTTTGCTGTGGTTGAGGTGAATCCAGCAGGAGGGGAAATGAAGAGGTTGGTGTTGTCATCCATTTGATCCATGTAACCTGCCATTCCTTTTGGACCAGCATCTTCCCCAAGCGGTTGACCGATAGAAATAAAGTCAATCATCAGGGTGTCATTGAAGCCTCCCTGAACGGCATCTGGGAATAGGAGAACCTGAGTAATGGTCTGAAAATCAACAGGACAAGGACCCGTTGCACAAGCTGTTCCCCCATAACCCCCATCATTGTATTGACCAGAAAAGTCATATTCGTATACATTCCATTCATCCGTAACTACCTTTGTCAAACTTGCCAGCGAAGTATGGTAATTGGCTGTATCAATCAAATCCAGACGCAAGGGCAATGTTCCATTCATGACTTTAGCACGTACGAAGACTTTATTTTGTCCTGGGGTCATATTCAAAAATATATCTGAAGCCGAATCCTTATCGTGTAGAAGATATGATACAGTTGAGAATGCACCAGCTGTACCATCTCCAATAATAGACAGCTCCGAACCCATCTCTTCTACCGTATAGCCACCATCAGGGGTGGTAAATTCTAGCATCTCATTGTTGAAGTGGTCCTCATAAATCAACTCTGCTGCAGGTCCTGGTGGTTCCAAAGCCACCCCAAAGGACAGATAGTCAATGGTCAACTGACCAGGGAAAGCCCCTGTTCCTGGTTCAATAAAAAATAACAGGTTGCCCACCCTTTGACCATCTACCGTACAGGGTGCTGTATTTTGTGTACAAGGTGTTCCTCCAAACCCAAGGTCAGTCAACACACCAGTAAAGTCATATTCAAGGGTAGTAAAGGCTGTATCTACAATTTTGGTAATAGATCCTCCTGTAGAAGCGAATCCGTCGATATCCTGTACATCAATTCTAAAAGCTGTATTGGGAACGCTGGACTTAACCTTAACAAACAACTTGTTGTTACCCGTGATGTCAATATCAAAGGTATCCATGTTTGCACGGTTCATAAACACATATGTCAAAGGATCAAAGGCTCCCGTAGTCCCATCTCCAGTAATGGTTAGCTCACTTCCTTGTTGGCTCAAGCTATATCCTTGTCCAATGAAGGTAAAGGAATTGGCCGCACTGTCATCCTCGAAATGGTCCTGAAACACATCAGAAGTAATCACTGTATCCGGGGGAGATCCAAATGAGATAAAATCTATCACAATTGTCCCGACAAAGCCAGCGCCTGCATTGGGAAAGAAAAGGATGTTGCTAATGGCAGAAGAGTCAACAGCACATGGTCCTGTAGAACAACCCGTACCGCCAAATCCTGCATCAATGAATTTCCCCGAAAAATCATACTCCAACACCTGGAAGGTCGTAGTTAATGTTTGGGAAATGGAGGATTGGGTTGTAGCCATGTTGAGCGTATCCTGAAGATCCATTCTCAACTGGGTACCAATGACACTTGCTTTTGCTCTTACATATACTTTGTTGTTTCCTCCTGCATCAACGACAACAGGAGCTCCTCCGCTATGCGGTTGATAGGTAAAAGGATCGAATGGCCCTGTCATGGCAGCAGCAGTGATGGTCCATTCTGTTCCCATTTCTGAATGGGTAAAACCATTTCCTCCTGTAAAAGCAGGATCGTCATTATCGAAATGATCTGTGTAGGCAGTTTGTCCCCAGGCTAGCGGAGCCAAGAGCATCAAACAGAGCCATAAGGTAAATTGGTTTCTCATAGCGAGTAGTCTTTAATTGATTTCGGTTTTGAAAGGAGATAAAGTTCCCCCAGCCCATTTTTTTGTAAAAAATGAGCGATAAAAAATCGTTTATGTTGAAGAGCTACTGATTCTTATAGTAGCTCTATAAATTTCAAGTTATCTACATTGACTTCCAGCCCAGTACCTGTCTTGTCCTCATCAATCAAATGAATTTTAACCACCTGTACTTTTTGAGGATCAATAATGACATCATTTAGATCTTTGAAGCGGTTCAAAGGAATGGACAAGGTTTCCCAACCATCCCAATCTACCCGTACCTGATGTGTGAAATCGTTGATAGAACCATCCTTCTCACGAAGAATTAAAATGATGTGTGTATGGGTCTTTCCATTATTATTCACATCTAATTCCAAGAGGGTATTATTCGCATCGGTCCTGATTCCATAGGTTTCAAAATCATCTCCGGGAAAGCCAAAGTTGTTTTGTGCTCCTCCTATCCAAAGAATATCCAACTCATCCGTTCCACTTAACTTTAAATAGTTCCCATCTACTGGAGTTGGAACTTGACTTTGGACCGCTGTGGTAGCACTTTCATTAACCGAACCCACAAAAACCCATTTTTCAGTTTCTGGACGCATTCCATTCCCATCAAAGTCATTGACCAGAATAGTTCCAATGGTGAAGAACCGCTGAGGAGACATAGCGACACCCCCATTGGCCACTACCTGAACAAAGCCCATTTGAAGGCCTTCTGGTACTTCTACCACGATGGAGTCATCATAAAGTTGAATGATATTTGCCTGAACACTATCGAAAAAATACACCTCAACTGGTTCAAAAAAGTTCTCTCCATAAATCGTCACCTGATCTCCAGGACCTCCTGATTCGGGTGAAATTCTGAATACTTCTGGTGGCTTTTTCGTAACCTTGAAATTGGTTTTCACCTCCCCTAGATCCGTAGTCAACACAACCTCATGTTCTCCAAGCGGAACAGTAGATGGAATACGGAACAACAAGGCATGGTCTGCATTGTAGGCAGTATTGAAATTGATGGCTTGACCACTAAATGTAATGGTCTTAATGTCTGCTAAGTGCTCCCCTTCGATGGTAACCAAGGTTTCTTCCGGCCCAAACTCAGGATCAATTGAATTGATAACAGGTGCAAAAGAATCTGATTGACAAGACCAAAAACCTAGTCCTGTCATCAACAACAAACATGATATGATAGAAACTTTTCTCATTTCTTCTTGCTTTGTCAGGACTTAATATCCAGGGTTTTGAACGAGGTTGGGATTAATTTGTAATTCAGAAGATGGAATGGGGAAGAGTAATCTTTCCTTAGAAGGATTTTTTCCATGAAGGGTCATGATTTCAACCGCTCTTCCTGAGCGAACTAGGTCAAACCAGCGCTGTCCCTCAAAAGCAAATTCCACCCTTCTCTCATGAAGCATCATTTCGCGATCAAATTCTTCTACAGGATCAAGACCTGCCCTAGCTCTCACCGCATTAAAAGCGGCCAAAGCATCTGTATTTCTAGTAACACCTCCTTCTATTTCTAAAATGCTTTCGGCATACATCAGCAAAACATCTGAGTATCTGATTTCGTGGGAATTTTGAGGAGTAGACATAAAACAAATGTTGGGTCCACTACCTACCACATACTTCTTGATGTTACAGGCAGTAGCCGATGCACCTTGAGCTGGATAAGTATATCCCCCATCTTCTGGATTAATGGTGGGATAATACACACTAGAGGTCATGATGGTGGCATCCTTCCTTAGATCCCCTTCTTCAAAGGCTTCAAAGAGGGTAGTTCCAGGGTTGGAAAGCTGTGGACCGGTTGGGATTTGAGAACCCCAGCCATCTCTATCCTTGGTAATTCCTTCTCCCCATGGAGCGAAAAAGGCTTGCTTTGCATTGCCGGTACCAAAGGTGGCACAACCTGTCAATTGAATCTGGAAAATGCTCTCCACATTGTTATCAGAAGTCGCCAATTCGAAGTTATCCGAATAATTAGGCATCAAGCGATAGATGCCCATGTCCATGACTTCTTGGGTGAGATTCTTTACCTGAAGAAAGTCTCTCCTGGTCAGATAGACCCTAGCCAACAAGCTTGCCGCAGCTCCTTTAGTCGCACGTCCAATATCCGTTCCTGACCAGGAAGCAGGTAAGTTCTCTTTTGCGAATAATAAGTCCTCCTCAATCTGAGCATAAATATCCTCCACACTGGCTCTTGGCAACATCATGTCATCGCCAAATTCAGGCGCCGACAATACCAGCGGGACACCTCCATAAACTCGTACCAAATCGAAGTAGGCAAATGCCCTGAGATACCTGGCTTCTGCTTCTATTCGGTTGATGACGGATGGATCAATGTCCATTCCATTTACCTTCCCTACCACCACATTGGCTAGTACAACACATCGGTAATGAAAAGCCCAAAAATTAAAGACAGGACCGTTGTCTGCCGAAACCGAGAAGTTGTCGATAGGCGTAAAGTCAGGATCGGTTCCTCCAGCCTGAGAATTATCAGAAGGGATTTCTGTAATCATCCAACCCTTACCTTGCCATTCTACATCCATCAAAGGAGAGTATACAGACAGCACGGCTAGATTAGCATCTGCCTCAGTTTGATAGAAGCTTTCTGTGCTCAACTGATCCAGCGGAGCTCTATCCAGAAATCCTTCGCAGGAAACTAGGACTAGAGAGAAGATTATTATGTATAACAACATCAAACGATTCATATCGAAGATATTTGTAGTAGGTTATTAAAATTTAAGACTTACACCTGCTGTAAGAGATTTTGAAATAGGGTAACGACCATTGTCAACCCCATTGATCAAGGGATTTTGGTTAAAGGAACCAATGTCTGGGTCATAACCTGAATACTTGGTCCAAGTGAAGTAATTCTGAGCGCCAGCATAAACCCTTACATATTGTAGCCTTACCTTTTCCAGCCATGCTGTAGGGAAGGTATAACCAAGTGTAAGATTTTTGACTCGTAGAAAGGAACCATCCTCGATGAACCTATCCGAAATTCTTCGATTGTCATTAGGATCAGGTCCAGTAGCTCTTGGAGTAGTAGTAGAGGGATTGGTATTGGTGTAGCGATCTGCAACAATAACAGCCTGGTTGCTCAAACCCGCCATTCCTTCTAAATCCCTCCTGACAAGGTTCAAAATCTCATTTCCATATACAGATTGTAAGAAGATGCTTAGGTCAAAACCCTTATAGCTGAATGAGTTAATCAGGTTTGCCATGAAGTCTGGTTGAGGGGAACCAATAAATGTCTGGTCTTTCTCATCAATCACTCCATCATCATTGATGTCGGCAAATTTTATGTCTCCTGGGCGTGTTCCCTCGCTTTGAAAAGGACTTTCCCCGATTTCTGCAATAGATTGGAAAATACCTTCCACCTGATGGCCATAGAACATCCCAATAGGTTGTCCTTCTTCCGTTCTAGAAACAGGGATTCGTTGCAGAATTCCAGTTAAATTTCCTGCAGAGCCTAAGGAGACAACTTCATTTCTGTTAAAGGAAAGATTGGCTGAGGTTCTCCATAAAAATTCACCTTTGGTATTCACTGTGTTCAGAGAGAATTCCCAGCCTCTATTTTGAACTTCTCCTACATTGACAAAGGGAGGATTTAAGCCCCCTGCAGAAGCTGGAAGCAAAGCTGGTAAGAGCATTCCATTCGCAATCTTATTGTAGTGATCCACAACCAATTCAATGCGGTTATTGAACAAACTCAGATTAAGTCCAAAATTAGTCTGGAAGGATGATTCCCAACGCACATCAGGATTGGCAATGTTAGCAGGAGCGAAACCCGTATAAAGCTGATCGCCAAGTACTACATTTACAGATTGAAGGTTCGAAATAAAGGAGTACAAACCAATTTCCTGATTTCCGACCTCCCCTACACCTGCCCTGAATTTGAGGTCATAGTTCAAATCTCCCATCAGGTTTTCCATAAACTTCTCATTGGAAATCTTCCATGCAAAGGCTGCAGAGGGGAAATAACCATAGCGATTATTTGCTCCAAATCTCGAAGATCCATCTACACGAAAAGTGGTAGTCAACAAGTAGCGATCGTCAAAGTTGTAATTGGCCCTTCCGAAATAAGACAGTAACGCCCAATGACCAGCACCTCCATCATTAACTTGATTTCCGGCATCACCAAGGGTCAGCTCCTGTAATTCATTATTGGGCAGGTTTTGCCTTGAGGAGTATATCCAATCATACTTACCTTCTTGAGCCTCAAATCCACCCAAAACTGTCAAATGATGTTTAGGCATGATTTGCTTGTCAAATGTCAAGAGATGCTTATTGATCCAGAAATAACTTTGGTTCCAGCTTTTATGGAGGGCGGATTTTCCAAAGAGGGTTCCCCTTTGAAAGGTGGGATAAAAGGTATGGTGGTGAGAGAAATTCAGATCTGTTCCGAATTCTGTTCTATAGGTCAAAGAAGGTAAAATGTCTGCCTCAAAATAGATATTAGACAGAACCCTAGTTTTGGTATTGATGTCATTGGTTTCCAAGGCTCGCGCTACTGGATTGTCAAAGGAAAGGGTTATTTCTTCCTGGGGACCTGCAAAAGAGCCATCTGCATTTCTTACGGCTGCATTTGGGACCATAAGTAAGGCAGTATAAATCACACCTCCACTGTTATCATTGAAGGTGATATTTTCACTGGTTCGGCTGACTAGAAAACTATTACCGATTCTGATTCGGTCGTTGAAAGAATGGTCAAGGTTCATTTTCCCGGAAATTCGGGTAAAGTCGGAGCCTACCACTGTCCCTTCACGGAAATGATAATTGGTAGAGAAAGCGTATTTTGTTTGTTTGTTGCCTCCCGAAAGAGTGAGTTGGTAGTTTTGCATTCCAGCAACTCGGAAAACTTCATCTTGCCAATCTGTTCCTTGACCCAACAAATCTGGATTCTCAAATTCCTCAATGGCATCAAAAGCGACATCTCCGTAATAATCGGCATACTGCTTGAGGTCCATCACGGGTATTTTTCTAGCTAGTTCCTGGCTGGTATAATAAGAATCAAAGGTCAAAGTTGATTTTCCGACACTTCCCCTTTTGGTTTTGATTAAAACCACCCCATTGGCTGCTCTGGCTCCATAAATAGCGGTGGCGGAAGCATCCTTTAGAATCTCAATAGATTCGATATCGTTGGGATTGATAGTCGTTAATGCATTGGTGTTTTGACCCCCTCCATCTAATTCAGCAAAATTTGAGGAACTACCCTGATTGTCATTTACCACTGGAATTCCGTCTATCACATAGAGGGGTTCAGCAGAAAGGGTAGAACCAATTCCTCTAATTCTAATAGAAACACCTCCACCGGGAGCACCTGAATTTTGCGTTACAAATACCCCTGCTGCCCTTCCTTGAATAGCTTGATCAAGGCCCGTAACTGGAATTTCTTTTAACTCTTTCTCACTGATAGAGGAAACAGCACCTGTAAGATCACTTCTTTTTTGGGTCCCATAACCCACTAGGACAACTTCCTTGAGGTTTTGGGTATTGGGCTGCAAATAGATGCTGCCTAAGTTCTCCGAAATGGCTTCTACGCGACTATCTAAGTACCCATAATATCTGATCAAAATAGCCTTTCCTCTTTCAATCACGATGGAAAAGGAACCATCCTCTTGGGTTAATACCCCCTTCTTTGTCCCTTCTACAATAACCGTAGCTCCTACAAGTGGACTCCTGGTCTCAGAGTCGTACACAATACCGCGCACCGTAATGGCATCATTGTATAGAGGCTCTAAAAAGAAGCCTGAACCCCGTTGAACGGCTCTTTTCTGTCCTTTTTTCTTGATGACATAGGTATTTTGGTTGAGCTTCTTATAGATGAAGTCTACCTTTTCTAATAGGTAATTAAGATCCTTGTCAATGGACTGGTTTTGTGTAATGGGGTGTACATAAACATTTCGAGTTTGGTCTAGGTCATATATGATGCTGACCTTGTGAATGATAGCCACCTTCTCAATTTGTTTGCTCAAAGGAACCATCTGATTAGGCTGCTCAAGGGGTAGATTTAAGCTATCTCTAAATCCAAAGGAAGAGAGTGAAGCTGTTCCTAGTATTCCAAGTAGGAGCCATAATTTAAGGGTGGGTATCAAAGTCCCTGCTAAGCGTATAAAGCTTGGTTTCATAGTAGAGTCCGTTAGTATGTCTGTCCCAACAGGGCTTATTTAATCAAGTATTTTCCTTCTCCCTTCTTCTCAAAACTCAGGTCATAAATCTCTGCCAATGCCTGCAGCAAGAGTTCAGGGTTATTTTCCTGAATGAAGGCGTTCACCCTTCGATCCAGAATTGATTCGTCGCGCACTTCAATTTCCCAGTTGAAGTCCCATTTTAGCTTTTCGATGATGGATTCGATGGAAGCATCTCTGAAAATCATCATGTTATTTTTCCATGCCGTAACGGGCTCCATGTCAACAGTTTGCTGACTCAACTTTCCATCAGATAGACTAAGTTGTTCTCCTGGTTTGAGTTCAACTGTTTCCTCATCCTTGGTAGTCAATTCCACTGCTCCTTCTAGGAGAGTGACTTTCAACACTTTGGCTCTTGTTAGGGCGTTAAAGCGCGTTCCTAAAACTTTGATATCTCCATAGGGAGTATGGACGATAAAAGGTTGAGTGGAATCCGATTTTACATCGAAGAAACCTTCACCATCCAGCCATAATTCGCGTATCTCTGTTTCCTCCCAAGAAGAAGCATACCTAGCCTTCGAATGGCCATTCAATGTAAGGATACTCCCATCCGGTAAATTGACGAGTTTAACTTCACCGAAGGTCGTACTCAGCTCTTCCATCCCTGATAAGTTGATGTTCATCATGAAGAAGCCTGATACTGCCAAAACGACAATGGCTGCTGCTACCGCAATTTTACTCCATAAGCCAAACATAGGTCTGACACGACTTTCTGAGGTTATAGTTAGTTTTTGTTGTAGCTTCTTCAGTTCCTCCTGCGTTTCCTTAGCCTCTACAAGTGAGGCAGTAGCCATCACCCATTTCTCGGCTTCCAGTAGGAGGTCAATTTTATCAGGGTTCTCTATTTTCCATTTCTCCCAATACTCCATATCCCCTTGGGAGGACTTGAAGCAGTACCGCTGGAAACTTTCCGAGGCAATGAGAGATTCTATAGATGGATTGGTGTCATTCATATGTAACTACTTGGGAAGAATTCATGCGTTTTTGCCCTTCCTCAGCTAGATAGAGGAAAGCAAAATCCAGTTTTACTAATCGAGTAGGAAAAAAAATTATTTTTTCTTCAAATGATCTGAGGTTTGCTGCCAATGAGCCCTCAGTTTTTTGATGGAAGAATGGATCTGATTGTAGATAGTTTGCTTGCTTTTACCTGTATAAGAAGCGATTTCCTCATAGTCTAGGCCTTCTTTGAATTTCAAGCGGATCATTTCTTGTTGTTTTTCTGGCAAGGAAGAAAGCGCCTTTCTTAGGTGATCCTGAATTTCCTGAACATCAGCTTGAAAGGCATTACTATCATCGGAGAGTGCATAAATTTTCTCTTCCCAGAGCTCTAGACTCTGGCTTGGATACTTCCTGCTTTTCTTTAGCTCAGAGAATAGTTTTCGATAAAAGGACCTATACAAATAGGCTTTAGGGTCTGCAATTTCCTTTTCCCACCATTTTTGTTCCCATAGATCCAGAAAAAACAACTGTATCGTATCCTTTACAAACTCCCGTTGACCACACAGGCTCATACCCAGGTTCAAAAAGGTCTGGTAGTTGGTCAGGAACAATTGCTCCAATTCCTTCTTCTTCTCTGAATACGCTTCTGCCATAAAAGCTTCCGACTTTCTCCTTTTTCCGATAATCCGCGCGAAAAACTACGGGATTTCTTCAAAAATTACAGCCTCCAACTTAAATATAGACATTATCTCATTCATATTTAGGGTATTCCAACAATTGAAAATGGCCCCTCTACTTCGGTAGAAAGACCATTAGATGACCAAATACGCTTTAAAGAACGAGAAAGATTAATTCACTTTTTTATAGGTGGATACCGCCAGAGCATTGAAAATAATAGAAAGGATGACTATGATTTGGAAGTTCCATGCGATATCGGCAAAGCCACTTCCCTTCAACAATACTGAGCGCATCACATGCACAAAATGAGCGACTGGGTTAGGAATGGTAAGGTATTGGGCCCACATCGGCATACTCTCAATCGGGGTAAACAACCCACTCATTAAGACAAAAATGATCACAAAAAAGAAGGTGATAAAGGTGGCCTGCTGCTGGGTATCTGCTAGGTTGGAGATCAAGAGACCAAGTCCAAGAACAGCAGACAAGTTTAATACACAAAAAGCAAAGACAGTCCCAAGGTTTCCTTCCATAGGAACATCAAAAATGAGCTTTCCAGCAGTGAGTCCTACCACCATTAAAAACAATCCAATGACCATGAAGGGAATCAGTTTTCCCATGATAAACTGCCATTTCTTAATGGGGGTCACATTGATTTGTTCAATCGTACCAATTTCCCTTTCTCTTACAACATTGATCGCAGTTAGGAGGATAGAAAGGATAGTAACCAACTGGGCGAGGATACCAGGGACCATAAAATACTTATAATTCAAGTCTCGGTTAAACCAGTTAGCGCTTTCTATCTGAATAACAGAGCCAGTAGTCGTTTTGACAATAGGCATAGCAGCGTTGACATCTTGTTTAAGTTCTTGGTTAAAGGATTGAATAACCGAAGCAAGGTAAGAAGCCCCTACTGTAGCCTGTTGACCATTGATGGCATTCACCAAGACTTGCAGTTGACCCGAGCGGTATCGATGAAAGTTACGCTCGAAATCAGGAGGGATTTCAAGAATGATATCTATCTCCCCAGCTTGCATCATTTCATCGGCTTGTTTGTGGGCATGCAACATGTCCACTAGAATAAAGCGATCTGAGTATTGAATTTTCTCTATCAGAAGCCTCGAATAAGAGGAAGGATTGTGGTTTACCACGGCCAGTTTGACATCCTTGACCTCATTACTGGCCGCAAAAGACAAAAGGATCAATTGAACAATGGGCATTATCGTCATTAATGGCAGAATAGCCCTGTTCCTGAAAATCTGGATAAATTCCTTTTGGATGATAAATCGTAAAATTCTCATAATGATTGAGTTGGAATGGGCTTAATCTTCGTAAACAACTTTAAAATTTCTTCTCGCAGCAGACAGCAATACCGCCATCATGATGAACAACACCAGACTTTGCCAAGCGATGGTTTCAAATCCTGCTCCCTTTAGCATAATGGCTTGTTCAATCTGGATGAAATACTTTGCTGGAATGATGTGTGATATGCTCTGAAGCAACCAAGGCATAGAGGATAAGGGAAATAAAAAGCCTGATAGGAGCATCGTCGGCAGCATCAAGGCAAAAAGAGAGGCCATCATCGCTAACTGCTGATTAGGAGCAACAGTGGAGATCAACACCCCTAATCCTAAGGCAACTATCAGGTAGAGAACCGTCAAGGCAAGCAACAAGGTCAATGACCCGTGAATAGGCACATCAAAAAGTAGATTCCCCACTCCAAATACCATGAGGGCATCCAGAAAGGATAAAACGGCGTAGGGTGTTACCTTTCCAATAATGATCAACATGGGGGGCAAGGGAGAGATCAGTAATAAATCCATTGTTCCTGTTTCCTTTTCCTTGGCAATGGTTAGAGAGGTCATCATGGCACAGATGATCATCAAGATCAAGGCAACTACCCCTGGAATGAAGTTGTAGGCTCCAATTAATTGGGGGTTATAGAGCATCCTGGTTTCAATTTGTATTTGGTAAGGAAGGCCTCCACTTTGGCCGTGTTGAGCCTGAAAAGAGCGGATCATTTGAGTCGCATAATTCGACAAAGTGGCTGCATAATTGGGCTCAGTTGCATCTGCAATGAGTTGTAAGGTTGCCTTTTTTTCTCTGTAAAATGAAGCTTCGAAATTAGGGGGAAGGATGATGCCTAATTTTACCTTCCCTTGCTGAAAACTTCTTTCCAATTGGCTTGCCGTTTCTGGCAATTCTACCAAACGAAAATGGCCAGAAGCTGTTAAATGCTCTACCAGAGAAAGGCTGAGTTCGTCCTTGGCCTGGTCCACTACAGCAATGGAAGCATCCTTGAATTCATTGGTTACGGTGTAGCCGAAAATGAATACGAGAGCCAAGGGCATGGCGATTAGGATGAATAGCGTTCTCCTATCCCGGAGAATATGAGCAAATTCCTTTTTGGTAAAGGCTAGAAATATCTTGAACATAAGTATAGTTTCTGGTCGGTATTTGCTTGTACTAATTGGCCATTTTTAGGCTCGAACAAGACTTACAAAAACTTCATCCATAGAATTGGCTGAAAACTGGTTCTTGAGTTCTCTTGGGCTGCCTAAGGCTTCCATTTTCCCATCAACCATGATCGAAATCCGATCACAATATTCTGCCTCATCCATATAATGGGTGGTAACAAAGACCGTCGTCCCTTTTTCAGCTGACTGGTAAATCATTTCCCAGAATTGACGTCGGGTAACAGGATCAACTCCTCCCGTAGGTTCATCCAAAAAAATGATATCAGGATCATGTACACTTGAAATGGCAAAGGAAAGTCTTTGTTTCCAGCCCAAAGGCAAGGCACCTACCACTTTATTGGCAAATTCCTCTAGCTTCAATTGCTGGATGATCGATTCTGTTTTTTCTTTAATGGATCGATTGCTAAGGCCATAAATACCTCCATAAAATCGAACATTTTCTTTGACGGTCAGGTCTTCGTACAAACTGAACTTTTGGCTCATGTAGCCTATGTTCTGCTTGATCTTTTCAGTCTCTCGGTATATATCAAAACCTGCAATGGTAGCCTGGCCAGCTGTCGGTCTACTTAAACCGATTAGCATTTTGATGGCGGTAGTCTTTCCCGCACCGTTGGCTCCAAGAAAACCAAAGATTTCCCCTTGACCCACTTTAAAAGTAATCGCATCAACTGCGGTGAAATCACCAAATTTTTTCGTGAGGCCTATCGCCTCTATAGAATATCCATTCATGATTCAATTGCTTAAGGCCAGAAAAACATCCTCTATTGTCGCGTCCGTAGGGAAGATTTCTACGTCTTGCTGTCCCTGTTGGAGGAGATAGTTTTGGATGCTATCTGCTGCCACTCCCTCTATGGTTGTCAAATGGAGGTACTCGCCAAAGGGCTCTACTCGGTCTGTGAAAGGGGCCAGCCTAAGCTCCTGAAGAAGGTTATACCTCAAGGCAGAACGAACTTTAAACAAAGGCTTTCCATAACTTTGAGTAATACCCTTTGGCGTATTGATTCCCAATATGTTACCTTCCTGGATAAGAGCTATTCGTTCACAAAGAGAGGCTTCATCCATGTATGGTGTACTGACAAGGATAGTGATTCCTTTCTCTTTCAACCTTTTTAGCATTTCCCAAAATTCAGCTCGACTTACCGCATCGACCCCTGTTGTAGGTTCATCTAGAAAGAGTACTTCAGGCTGATGGATCAAAGCACAGCACAAGGCTAACTTTTGTTTCATTCCGCCGGATAGATTACCTGCCCTCCTTTTCCGGAAAGGTTCGATCTGGACATAAATATCCTCTATGAGATGATAATTTTCCTGAATGGTCGTGCCGAATATCGTCGCGAAGAAATTCAGGTTTTCCTCTACGGATAAATCTTGATAAAGGGAGAACTTACCTGGCATATACCCAATAATTCGCCTGATCTTTTTATAATCCTTTACCGTATCAAAACCCTGCACACTCGCATGTCCTTCATCTGGGATAAGCAAGGTTGTCAGTATCCTAAACAGAGTAGACTTCCCTGCACCATCTGGTCCAATTAGTCCAAATAATTCCCCTTGTTCCACAATGAAGTCTATGTTGTTCAGCGCCTGAACATCTCCAAAAGACTTATGAATTTGATTAATGGTTATGGATGTCATTCTTCCTCTGTTTTTGATGGCTGAGTATTTAATTGGACTTCCGCCGGCATCCCAATCTTTAGCCTTCCCTCTGGGTTGGGAACCCTAGCCTTGACAGCATAAACCAGATTGACTCGATCTTCTTTTGTTTGTATGGTCTTAGGAGTGAATTCAGCTTGTTGAGATATCCAAACTATGGTCCCTTCAAGACTTTTGTATCCGTCTTCACCTTCATCTATCAATACACTGATTTTCTGCCCCAATTGAGCATGCTGCAGCTGGACAGAGCCTACATAAAATCTCAATGTCATGGTATCGAGTTGACCCAATCGGTAAAGGGGAGTACCCATGCCTACCATCTCATGGGCTTCGGATAGTTTGGTCAGAATGGTCCCATCAACGGGATTGTGGATATAAGAGTCTTTGATTTTTTGCCGGATGATATCAAGCTGCGCTAGCATGGGTTCCTTTTCTGCAAGTATCCCCCTATTGGCTGTTGCGGTTTGGGATCTAATCGCCTCCATTTGCTGATCAATTACGGTTAATTCACCGTTGAGGTCATCTAGACTTTTGGGAGGAGCTGCTTTTTTTTCTACTAACCTACCTATCCTATCTCGTTCTCTGACAAGGTTAGCCTTCTGATTTTGAAGTACCTCTATATCTGCAAGAGCGGTTCTTAGTTTTTTGGGCAGGGTATTCATGGTAGCCTCAATTTGTTTCTTTTGGAGGTGAAGCTGAAGGGTATCTACCAAGGCAACTAATCTTCCCTCTCCTACTCTATCTCCTTCCTCTACCGTCAGAAAAATTAATTTCCCATTGGCTTCTGAACTTACCGTGATCGTCGTGGCTTCAAAATTGCCATATGCATCAGATGAACTCTCCTCCTGGCTGCAGGAAATCATCAGGATAGCTACAAACAAAAATGGAATGAATGTCTTAGACATAATTTATCGTTTTTATGATAGGTCAGATTAAAATGATTAATAGGCTCCCCTTTCGTTGAGGAAATTGATTTGAGTTTGTAAAAGTTGAGTTTGATGGATGAGCATATTCTGCCTTGCACCCAATTCAGCATTTACCTGAGTCAGATACTCGGAAGAGGTGATCACACCCTCGTCCAATTGAGCTGCCATTTGCTTGAGGATTTCTGATTGGAGCTCCATGATTCTTCTATCTTGCTTGATCTGTGTACTTATTCTCTGAACTTCCACTTGATAACTTCTTTCACTCGCCTCCATATTGAAGGTGAAGGTTTCCTCTGCATGATTGAGTTGTTGTGTTTTGAGCCTAAGCAATTCCTGATCAGCCTTATTTTGTTTCCAGTCTAAAAGTTTCCAATTGAACTGAAATCCGACTACTGCATAGGGAGCCAAATCACTGTCTAGAATATTTAGGGGGTTGGGGTAGCCAACACCGCCTTGTGCATAAACTCCTAAGCTTGGTCGACGATGGACATTCAACAATGAAGTTTGAGCCAAAACTGCTTCTCGCTGTAAGCGAAACATCTCTAATTCTGGCCTTCTAAGTTCTGGAATTAATTGTGGGTCAGGAATATCAGGAAAGATAAACTCGGTTTCTCTACTGATCTCTTTACCTGTCAGGAAGGTCAACTGTTCAAAAAGAGACCGGAGGTTAAATTGAAGATCTTGCTGGATGGATTGTAGCTCAAGTTTCTTCACGTCAATTTTAGATACTTCGCTTTCTAGCATACTTCCTTCTTCAACTGAAGCTGCAACTCTTGACCTTCTGTTATCCAAATCCTCCAATGAAAGAACCAGCGATTGTAACTGAGCCTCAATTAGAATGGTATTTAACACCAACAAATTGATTCGCTCTCTCAACTGGTATTTCTCTACCTCTAATCCTTGTTGCTGTGTCTTTAGCTGAGCATGTAGTAATTGCCTTTGAGCGTTGGCATATCCTCCATCTAGAATGTTGTATTTGATTTCCAAGGAGGCAGTAGCCGATACCAGTGGACGGTCAATCTCAAAGGGAAGAGGTGCTCCTTCAGAGGTAAGCGAAACAGCTTCGGATTGCCATCTTCCATCTGCTTTTAGAAAAATCATGGGAAGCCTTGAAATATCCAGCTTTTTCAACTCCTGTAAGTTGATGTCTTGTAGAACTTCACTGTCCTTAATTTTGGGATAGCGTTGTTCCAGCAAATCATAAGCCTCTCCAAGAGATAGCTTCTTTAGTGGCTGTGCTTCAAGCAGTTGGACGAGAAGCAATGAAACCATAAGTAGGAAAACAGGTTTAAACATAACGTTTAACTTTATTTATTAACTTTTTGGTTAAATACAATTCAAAAAAAATCAGTCCGGCTTAAGGGCTCCTTTCATAAACTCTAATAGAAACTTTTTTCTTTCCTCCATCATGGATTTAAAGTCATTTTCATCTTGTTGAAACACCGTAGTAAAGACCGGTCTGACCACAAAAGGAAATACCGTCATACTCATGATATTCAAGAATACCTGATGAGGTGGCATTTTCTTTAACTTTCCTTCCTCCATTTCTTTGATCATTTGCATCAAAAACGATTGAGCGGCAGGAAAATGATGTGAACGATTTCTAATTTCTGCTACCAATTTATCCTTTCGCTGGGTAATTTCGGTCAGGATGAAAAAGGGTATATCAGGATGTTCAATTAATACACTGATGTACTGCTCAATCAGTTTTTCAAGCCTTTCAAAAAATGTCCCTTCACTAATCATGGCACCCGCTATCTTTGGAACCATAAAATCCATAGTTTCCGTCAGGATTCGGTCATAGAGCTTTTCCTTGGAGCGATAATAATAATGCAACAAAGCTTTATTGATCCCAGCGTCATCTGCAATTTCCTGCATACGCGTTGCGGCATACCCATTCTGGACAAAATGCCTTCTTGCTGTTTCTAAGATCAAATGTTCTTTGTCTTCTGCCATTATTAACCACAAAGTTAAACCATCAATTCAAAAAATCAACAACAATTTTAACTTTTTGGTTAAAACTCTCCAAAATCAGCCGTTGAAGCATTCCATGAAGGCTTGACAACTTTGTTTTTTTGATGACTTGGAATAAATTAACTAAAAATATCCCTGGATGAATCCATCTGATTATGCGCCCCACATTCAACTTGCTCAACAGACCTTATTGAACAATTGGAAAGATGGTTTTACCATTCCTACTGACAAGCTCTACCCTTTCCAATGGAATTGGGATTCAGGATTTACCACCTTGGGTTATGTCCACTTTGATCCGCAAAAAGCGATACAAGAATTAAGAAGTTTGTTTTCGGGACAGTGGGAGAATGGCATGATTCCCCACATCATATTCCATAGCAAAAACGAAAGGACCTACTTTCCAAACTGGGATTTCTGGTCAGCAGAACTCAACAAGGGAGCACCGACAGAGGTAGCCACTTCGGGGATTACACAGCCTCCGGTTCATGGATTCATTCTTGAAAAACTCCTAAGTATTCATGGGCAAAAGGCTGAATTCCAACAACTAGCGAAGGATTTGTTCCCAAAGATTGTCCATTCACATAGGTTCTTTTACACCTATAGAGATCCGCATCAGGAAGGACTTGCCTTTGTCTATCATCCATGGGAGTCAGGTAGAGATAATTCCCCAATTTGGGATGAGGCCATGAATAGAATTCAGATTGCTCCAGATAGCATACCTGCATACGAACGCAAGGATACCCAACTCATCAATTCTGAAGAAAGGCCAACACAGGATAAATATGATCGATATGTATACCTCCTAGAACTGGGTAAAAAGTACGCTTACGATGGACCTGAAATTGCCATAGAATCTCCCTTATTGGTTCAAGATTGCATGCTGAACGCCATCCTAATAGCCTCCAATGATTCGCTGATTAGGATAGGCAAGATATTGGGAGAAGATACAGCCGAAGTGGAAGCCTGGCAGGAAAAGGCGACAAAGGCTTTTGAAGAAAAGCTATGGAATGAAGAGCTACAAACGTATTGTTCTTATGATCTTAAGCTAAACAATCATATAAAACTTAAGGAAATTGGTCGCTTTGTAAGTCTATTTGCAGGTATTTGTAAAGCTGAAAGAGCTAACCTACTCATCGAAGAATTATCCCAGATGTACCAAAAGGGCTATTTGCTGTGCCCTAGCTTTGAAATAGCGCACCCCTTATTTGATCCCAAGAGATATTGGCGAGGACCGGTATGGCCACAAATGAATTGGATGATTTACCACGGGCTCAAACGTTCAGGGCAATCGGAATTAGCAGAAAAGATGAGAGCTGATTTCCTTTCCATCATTTCGAAATTAGGTTTTTTTGAATATTTTGATCCAAACAAGGCTGTGCTGGAAAAGGCGAAGCAGGGATATGGCGGGAATCATTTTTCATGGACAGCAGCCTGCTATCTGGATTTAATGCTCGCACCGTGAACGGATTAGACTACGCCATAGTAGCCATCTATGCCTTGGGATTCCTTGGGCTTGGGTACTTTTTCAAAGAAAACAATTCCTCCAAAGATTATTTTTTAGGAGGCAGAAGCATGGGATGGTTTCCCCTCAGCCTATCCACGATGGCTACCCAGCTATCTGCCATTAGCTTCATTTCCGCTCCTGCTTTTGTTGGGATGAAGGAAAATGGCGGAATGAAATGGTTGACCTACGAATTTGGGGTACCGATTGCCATGGCCATCATCATGATTTTCCTAATCCCTACCTTATACAAGGCCGGCATTGTTTCCGTTTATGAATACCTGGAAAGAAGGTTTAATGCCAGCACACGCCTCTTAATCAGCTTCGTATTTCAATTGGCTCGTTCATTCGCCACAGGTGTAATGGTATACGCTATCGCTTTGATTTTACAGTCGGTCCTTGCTATTGAATTTTGGCAAACGATCCTTGTTATAGGTGTAATCACCATGATTTATTCTTTTCAGGGGGGAATGAAGGCGGTCATATGGGGAGATGTTATACAGATGCTCATTCTGTTTGCGGGGATTATTCTCTGTCTCATCTTTGGACTAAACGAATTGGGAGGTTGGGGTGAGTTGACAGCCAAGGTTGATCCGACAAGGATTCAAACTGTCGATTTTTCCAGCTTTGGCTTTGATGGAGAAGGATTTGGCTTTTGGCCTATGCTTTTTGGAGGTATTTTTCTGTATGCTTCTTATTACGGAACGGACCAAACCCAATCTCAGCGTTTGCTATCCAGCAAGGATGAATTGACCATCAAACAACTCCTCACCGTCAATGGCCTATTTAGGTATCCCGTCACCTTGGTTTATTGTATCATGGGTCTTGTGTTGGGAACCCTTTTAGCAGAGGACCCTTCCTACCAGTTGGCCATTCAAGAGACATTTGAGGCGAATCGAGACTCCCTAAATGGACCCACCGATTTACTCGTTCCTATCTTCATCATCAAATATCTTCCCCATGGGATCATTGGACTCCTACTCGTGGCAATTCTATCTGCGGCTATGTCTTCTCTAAGTTCCGCGATTAATTCCCTGTCTGCTGTAACCATGGAAGACTATGTCAAACGATTCAATCCCAATATGGATGATGCAACCTATGTGCGTTATTCCAGGCTAGTGTCGTTAGCCTGGGGGTTGATATGCCTCTTCCTGGCCTTTTTTGCAGGGAATATTGCCGATACAGTAATTGAAGCCATTAACAAAGTAAGCTCAGCCTTCTCTGGACCTATACTTGCAGCTTTTATCCTGGCCATTTGGAGCAAAAGAACAACTTCCCTTTCTGTCAATATCGGTATTCTAGCCGGAGTAGCTGTCAATATATACCTTTGGCTATTTGTACCCGAGGTTTTCTGGTTTTGGTGGAATGCTATTGGATTCGTAGTAACAGCAGGTCTAAGTCTTATCCTGAATAACTTTACTGGAAGTCCGCACAAAGAATTCATCAAAACGGAATTAGCAATTGACTACCAGAATCTTGCACTTCTAATCGGCTTCTTTGTGGTGATTTTAATGGTCAGTTTATCAGTGCCATATTGGTTTGGATAATGGCCCTCCTTGCACTTCCCTAAGGATTAAACCAATAGGTCAGCTTCACCACAATCGCCCTTGACTTTGGCAGATTGAAATCCACAAAACGATTTCCGATTTCCGAAAAATAATTGTCAGAGTAGACGATAAACAAGTCAGAAACGGGATTGTACCTCCACTGGAAGCGAGTATTTACATTAACATTGTTGATCTGGCTATTGAATTGGACAAAGGTGGTCCAGAATATCTTCCTGCTAAAGGTGATATCCAACCTTGGTCCAATGAGATATAGATCAGCATCGTTGTAAGGCTTAGGTAACCGGATACGATTCAATTGAAAGTTCAAAGAAGTGATCACCCTTGGAATAAAGCGGTAGGAAAGCGTCCCTTCTAGATTGAGCCTTGTTCCCCCGAAATACTCTCCTGAACGGGTCGAAAGTTCGTAAAAAAATGATTTTCGCTGATCAGAATTGAAACGAGCAAAGATCAAATTGTAGGCAAATTCATTTCCTTCAGGGATTTCAACACCTCCTGTTCCCGAGGGATCAAAGCTAGAGAAGAGATAGGTATACTGTCTTCGAAGTCGCATACCAAATCTAGCAGAACTCTTAAAATTGATATTGTAAAGTAGGTTGATGTCCCAATCTGTTGGTCCGAAAAAACGATTGCTCAAGACATCATAATCAAAACCTGGCCCATGAGATTGAATAGGTCCTTTTGAGGGATAAAAGAAATACACTGCATTTCCTCTCATTTGAGAAAAGTCCGTCCGCCTAACAAAACCCACCTCAGGATTAAAATTCACCCCAATAGAACGAAATTCATTTCGAATGGCCCATCGATAAGTTTGATAGGAAGCAGATAAGCCGTATGAGAAAGCTGAATCAGGCTGCTCTCTTTCAAAACTATGATGGAAATAAGCCTTCCCACTCCATTTGTTATCTGGTGTAGCCAAATTTAAGTCTACACCCGCCGTTAGGTTAGTCGCATCAGGCCGAAGGGTGATTTCTCCCCCTATAGAATCTTGAAAAGCCTGTTTACCTACCAAAATTGCAGACACATTTGAACGTTTGCCAATTCTCCTTTGTACCGATACCACTCCAAAATTGATGGAAGGTAGCGAAATTTCTCTATCTGAAGCCGCTTGAACTGACATGGCGCCAATTCTCCATTTGTTGTTTAGGTTACCGCTCAATCGTCCCCCAACATAGAGTGGATTTTGTACATTGGCTCCTGTGCTGGAGTCTCTCGCAACGCCTATCCTACGTGAGAAAAATGGCCTGGCTCCTCCACTTCCAAAAGAAGCGAAGAGATCTGCATTCTCTAGAAAAAATTGTCTTTGCTCTGGAAAAAATATCTCAAACCGATCCAAGTTTGTTACTTGCTGGTCCGTTTCTACCTGTGAAAAATCTGGGTTAAAGGTCAAATCAAGATTGAGGGCAGAGGTAATCGCTACCTTTGCATCTCCTCCTACAGCAAAGTCAGATGTTCTTGGTGTATTTTCTTCAAAATTCTTGGCCGCTTTATAGGCCATATACGGAATGAGGGAAATATTTTTGCCGGTACTCCCCAAAGGTTTATCCCACCTTACTTCTTTGTTGAAAGCTAGATTGACCAATCGAAAGTTTCTAGGAATGGGAGACCAAGAGGATCGCTCTCCCGTTTCACTGTCAACTCGATAAAAGTTCATGTACCATGACTCTCCATTTTCCTTGTATCGAATGGATTTGAAGGGAATGGCCAATTCTGCTACCCAGCGGTCTTCTAAGATCTTAGCCTCTGCATACCATTTGTTATCCCAGGTTAAGGTAAAACTATCATTCTGCCCTCTGGTTCCCCCATTAGATATCAATCCTTCGCGCTGAACCCCATACGGATTCACGCCAAATAAAAAACCGTTGGTTCTGTCCTTGTAAGTATCCAATACAACTGAGATTCCATCAAAAGCAGCTCCTCGAAAATCTCGCCTTAATGATGGAACGACATACTCCCTCGGGCCATTGTTATACATAGTGGCTCCAACATAGATGAATTCTTTGTCATAGGTGATTTTGATCTCCGTACGAACAATAGATTCTGAAGTATCGAAAGGGAAGTATTGGTGAAAATGATCTGCCAGTTCTGCCTGTTCCCAGGCTTCTTCGTCAAGGACACCATCAATCTTAATAGGAGCCTGGGTCTCTCGGATGGTTAATGACTGACTAAAACCGTATCCCGAAAAGAATAACAGAATCGTTAATACAAAGGGGTAATTATAGATCGTGTGTATTGACATGAGCAGGATGTTGGGATAATAAACAGCTTATGAGTCAGATCAGTTGGATTGGGCAGCTAACCATGGCATCATGCTTGTGGGTTTCCCTTTCCATTTTACTGGTTTACCGTCTATATCCAGTCGACATTCATTTTCGTGAACATAAATCCATGATAGGTGTCCATTGTAATGATATGCTTCTCCACCATATGAACCCGATATATCAATAACATGGTCAAACAGTGAGAGATAAACATTTTTAGCACCTGCTTCCTTCAGCCGATGATAAAGAGGAATGGCCGTTTCATCCGCCTTGGTTGTGTTGTCATCCTTTGAATGGGCAAACCATATAGGTTTCTTTTTGATTGATTTTACGCCTTCATCACTGATATACTTGGAAAAGTAGGCAGAAGAACTTACGAATCCGGCAGCAAAGTAATCTGGATCCTGGAGCATCAATTTCAACGTCATGTATCCCCCATTAGAGCAGCCTCCTAGGTATATCCTCTTTCTATCAATCCCTTCATGATGGTCTACAAAATCCTTGATCAATGCCAAGAGAGGTTTGTGATAGACATCTTCTTCTTTTCCCATGGTTACAATGCCTTCTTCATTGTCCATCCAGGCGCCAGGACATTGAGGAACCAGAACATAGGCTCCATCGAAATGATGCTGAATTTCGTCTGAAGCATAGTGTGTTGCCTTGTTGCCCATTAGTGCAATAGAAGGATCGTATCCGCCTTCTCCTCCACCATGAAGCCAAATGATCAAGGGAGACTTCTTATTGTCTGTTTGAGGTGTAAAGGAAGCATACCTCATCTTCTCCCCTTTACCATATGAAAATGAACCACTTAGATCAAACTTATCAAGTTCGGGATGAAACCTCCTCTCTTCTCGATTCCAAGTCCGAAGCGTCGATTTTTGTGTAATGGATAAGGCATAATCAATCCAAACCGTTCCTTTACACTGGTCATTATAGTAGTACTTGGTGGCTTTGCTAATCTGTAAATCTGGCCCTACTTCCATGACTAGTGTAACCCATTCGGAAGAATTGACCCTTTTCCCATTTTCGTCCGAAGGATAGGCAAAAATAATATGCCGTTCTCCCTGCAAGTCCCCTCCTTTCTCTTGAGAACAATCTGTTGAACTATGTGCCCTGATAACGAAATCATCCTTTTGAAAGCTTTTCTGAACCTTATCTGTTTTTACAAGCACCCTAGAGAAAGCAGCTCCCCAATCAAAGCCCTCCACGAAAAGATGATAACTTTCTCCAGATGTAGGAGATACCTCTTTGTCCTGAGCAGACAGAACATGGGAGGAACACAGGGCAAACAAAATCAGTAAACAGTAGCGGTTCATAGGGAATGAGATTATACCTGAGAACTTCCAAATTCTCAGGTAAGTTTCATGCAAAATAAATTTGCCAAGGGAAATTGTGACAACCAAGAATTTTCTTTGAATGACAATTTCAACAGGATAAGCGCAGAAAATTAGGCTAAGGCTCCAGCTTGGATAAGCCTACTTGATAAAGGTATTGACAAAGTCCTCCTTGTAGGTGCGTCCCAGAGGAATGACATGCCCTTCATTCAGGTAAATTTGATTCCCAACCACTCTTTCAATTTTTGCTGTATTTATGATGAAGGATTTGTGGACCCGTGCAAAAACAGCAGGATCTAGTTTCTCGATCCAAATTCTTAGGGGATCAGCTGAAAGGTGCTTCTTGGAAGGAATGAAAATCTCCGTATAGTCCGCATCTGATTTGATATAGAAAATCTCATCAACCTTCAATTTGATATACTCATGGCCAGATTTGATAAAAATCTCTTTTTTATATTCTTTCTGAGGACTATCTGCGGTTTCATGAACAAGGTGTTGCTGGGGTACTTTGGAAACTGCTTGAACGAACCTTTGAAAGGAAAAGGGCTTAAGAAGGTAGTCAACTACATCTAATTCATACCCTTCCAGCGCGTAATCTGGAAAGGCAGTCGTCATGATAATCGCTGGAGGATTGCGATAACTTTTGAGAAAATCGATGCCGGACATCTTTGGTAAATGAACATCCAAGAAGATCAAATCCACCCTGTTTTGGGTAAGAAAGGCAAATGCGTCAAGGGCATTGGCAAATACCTCTACCAGTTCTAGATTAGAAAAGTCCTCAATATATTTTTTAAGAATCCTTTGTGCAGGCGGTTGGTCCTCAATGATGATACATTTCATGAAACTGGTTTTTCTTGCCACATTTTGAGCGTTAACGCTACTTCAAACAGACCATTCTTATCCGTAATCTCCAAGTTGTGAGTATCTGGATAAAGAAGTTCTAAACGTTTTTTGACATTGGCAAGTCCGATTCCCTTATCCAGGTTATCGGTATTGGATTCCTTATCATAGCTATTGGCACAGAAAAAGCGCAACCAGCCATCTTCCTCCATGTCAATATTGATGTCAATCTGAATATTACTGGATTGACTAGCTTGGCTATGCTTAAACGCATTTTCAATGAATACGATCAGAATAAGTGGGGCAATGTAATAATGGCTGTCAGATAGATGGCTGTTAAAAGTAACGGTTCCTCTGTCCTCAATTTGCAGCTGGCTCAAACGCGTAAAGTTTTGTAATTGCTCAATTTCCTTGGATAGAAGGACATATTTCTCCTTACACTCATAGAGCATATATCTCAGCACGGAACTCAACTCAAGGATAATGGTAGGCGTCTTGGGAGATTGTTCGATGGCGTATGAGTAAAGATTATTCAGGTTGTTGAACAGGAAGTGCGGGTTGATTTGGGAAGTGAGGAATTGTAATTCACTCTCCAGCATATTCTCTTTGAGCGTTTCCACTTCTTGCTGTTTGATCAAGGCATCCCAGGCAAATTTAAATCCTGATAAAATGACAATCACGGGAAGGATCTGAACCAAGGTGTAGAACAAACCAGGAAAACTCTTGCCTCTTGTGTCGGGGAAGTAGATTTTTTCCAATACCAACTCCTCAATCAAAATTACCCATCCTATGGTGACAGCAACCAAGACAAAAAAGGTGATGTAATTCTTGCGGTAGAAAAATCTGGGAAGGAGGAAATAATTGATGAAGAACACGGCCAGCACATAGTTTAGGAAAAAGACGACATGCTGTTCGTTGATCTGTGGTTCATTCTTATCAAATGAATAGAATAAGAAAGTTAGGATAAGGAGAATAATCTGAAAGATCACCTCATTTCTGCTTATGCCTACTTTCATTTGGTTATTAGCCATAAACAAACATATGTATAAATTCATATGCACAAAAAATCAATCCGATCAACGACTGAATCTAGCAGACAAACGACCTCATTTACCCGCTTAGGGGACAGCTGTCATTCAGGGAGATAAAGATGCCGTTGACGGATTTCATTTTCTGGGGTCGCGTCATCTTCTTTCATTTGTAGTGTATAATACTATACTCCCATGATCAACAAAACTATACTCCCTTACTTTTTATTCATTTCCCTCTGTATCCCTCAATTGGTTTGGGCACAGCAGTCTCTTTTTCAGGTAAAGGGCAAAGTAGCTTCTTCAGACAATACCCCTCTGGAGTATGCAACTGTCATCCTTCTAGAAAATGGTACCCATACATCGTTAGATGGAACCACAACCAATTCCCAGGGTGAGTTCATCCTGAAGAGCACGAAGCAAAATGTAAGTCTAAGTATAACTTTTCTTGGTTATAAGGATAAACTTATTCCGGTAGACGCCTTTTCCAATGGAACGGCCAATCTTGGGACCATCCTTTTGGAAGAGAGTGTCCAATCTGTGGATGAAGTTGTTATCCAGGGAGAAAAGTCTTCAACCGAATTCAAGTTGGACAAACGAGTATTTAATGTAGGAAAGGACCTGAGTAGTTCGGGAGCGAGTGCATTGGACGTACTCAATAATGTTCCCTCAGTCAATGTCAACATTGAAGGGCAAATTAGTCTTAGAGGAAGTTCAGGTGTACAAATTCTGATCAATGGTAAGCCCTCAGTAATTGCCAGCGAGGAAGGCAATGCCATGGGAACCATTACTGCGGATATGATAGAAAAGATCGAAGTCATCACCAATCCCTCAGCCAAGTACGAGGCGGAAGGAACCTCAGGCATCATCAATATTGTCTTAAAAAAGGATGAAAGGAAGGGAATCAACGGTTCTTTCACCATCAATATAGGAGTTCCACATAACCATAGCTTTGGCCTTAGCCTTAATCGCCGTACCGAGAAATTCAATCTCTTCGCTCAATTGGGTGGTGGCTACCGAGAGTTACCCAATGACGTAACCAACAACAACACCAACCTTAGCAGCAATACTACCCTAAATACTGTAGGTGAGCAGTTTAGGAATGAAAACTTCTACAATTTCATTTTGGGAACAGATTACTATATCAACCCTACCAATGTTATTACCCTTTCGGGAAGTTTTTCCTATGAAATTGAAGATCAACCCTCTCAAACAGATTTTACCCAAGTTGATGGAGATGGTAATGTACTGGCTGAATGGAGAAGAACCGAAGTAACCGAGGCACTCAATCCTAAATACCAATACGAGTTACAATACAAAAAGGACTTCAAGGACAACAAAAAGCATGATCTTCTCTTTAGTGTGCTGGGAAATTTGTTTGCGAAGGACCAATCATCGGAATTTTTAAACGAATCCATTTCTGGCAGCGGAATCGATGGCCGTCAGCGTACCAGCACTTCCTTTGGGGAATCTCGCTACACCTTCAAACTAGACTATACCAAGCCCATTAATGATAAAATTACCCTAGAAACCGGCGCCCAATATGTCATCAATGATGTAAGCAACGACTTTTCAGTAAGCAATTTCTTCAATGAAACATGGGTGGTAGATTCTGGATTGACCAATGTCTTTGAGTATGATCAAAAAGTATTGGGCGTCTATGGTACAGGTGCTTATGAAGGAAAGAAATGGGGGCTTAAGCTTGGATTAAGAGCCGAAAATACTGATTTGAAAACCTTCCTTGTGAATACCAACGAGACCAACAAACAGGATTTCACCAATCTCTTCCCATCTGCTCACACCTCTTTCAAATTTACAGAAAGACTATCTGTGATGGGAGGATATTCAAGAAGGATCAGAAGACCAAGACTTTGGGACTTGAACCCATTTTTCAACATCAGAAACAACTTTTCCATAAGAGTGGGTAATCCTGATTTACTGCCTGAATTCACCGATTCTTATGAATTAACAGCCATATATGTTTTGGATGACCTGTCTATGAATGTGGGTGTTTTTAACCGATTCACTTCAGATGTGATCGAAAGAGTTAGTTTCTTTGAGAATGAGATCAACACTGTTACTCCACTTAACATTGGGACCAATTCTGCAACTGGGATAGAATTTAATGGTAAGTATTCCCCTGTTTCATGGTGGTCTATCAATGGCGATTTCAATTACCTCTATTTCAACAGAAAAGGAGAGTTTGAAAATACCAATTTCGACTTCACGGGTACCCAATGGTCAGCTAGGTTGAATACCAAATTCTCGCTAAAATCAGATCTCGACATAGAAATTACAGGAAATTATCGTTCCTCCTTCAAAACTGTTCAGTCAGTAGTATCTGATGTTACCTTTATGAACCTTGGCCTAAGGAAAAAAATTCTCAAAGGTCGCGGAGTCATAAATCTTAGTGTGAGGGACTTATTTGCTTCGAGAATACAGGAAAGCCAAACAATCCAACCTGAGTTCACAGTCTATAACCGCAGATTTAGAGGAAGATTCATCGTCATGGGCTTCAGTTATGGATTTGGGAAGGGAGAAGCGATGGAATTTTCTGCCGGAAGAAGAAGATATTAGCGTCTGAATGCACAACAAGGGAAAATGTCCCACTGTTTCAATTCCGATTGAGAACAAATTGAACATATTGAGAAGTATCAACTTCAGTTAAGTGTTCTATACTGACTTGGGCTGACACCTGTTTTGG
>JBCBVV010000030.1:0-82862 GCA_039817415.1 Bacteroidota bacterium | reverse complement strand
TTATGGGGATCGAGGCCTATTGATCCAATTTGAAGATCACATTTCAAAAGAAATCAGTTCTCAAGTAAAGGGCTATTTGTCTGCTTTGAGGGAATTGAAACATCCCGCTATTCAAGCTACCATTCCCGCATTTGCCTCAATTTCTCTTATGGTAGACGTCAACCATACCACACTAGAAGAACTTAAATGTGTATTGGATGGGCTTATGTCTCAGCCCTTGGTCTCCAAAGCTGCAAGAGAAATACGAATTCCAGTTTGTTATGGGGGAGAATTTGGACCTGACTTGATTGCACTGGCAAACTACCAAGGAATGTCCGTTTCTCAATTCATCGAGCTACACCATTCTACCAGCTATCAGGTTTATATGAGAGGATTTATCCCAGGCTTTGCTTATTTGGGTGACGTCCCCAGCTCAAAACCTACCCCAAGATTGAAGAATGCAAGGTTGAGAGTTCCTAAAGGAAGTATTGCCTTAGCTGGCTTTCAAACGGCGATTTATCCGAGCTCCATTGCGGGTGGGTGGCAAATCATTGGACATACCCCCCTAGGAATGGTCAAAGAGGGAGAACATCCACCTTTCTTAATTGACCTTGATGACCTAATCCGTTTTATTCCTATTAGTCTTTCAGAACATGAGGAATTAAGCCGAAAAAGGAAGGCAGGACAACTCAATTGGGAGGATTACTATGGATAATCGTTTGCTTGTATGGGTCAAAAGAGCAGGTATGTTTACGACCCTTCAGGATCAAGGTCATGCAGAACATCTCGAACAGGGGCTTCCTATTGGAGGAGCCATGGACAGGATGTCTGCACGAATTGCCAATGAATTGGTAGGGAATCCAGCAGATAGTCAAGTACTTGAAATAACCATCGGTGGCCCTACCCTGCTATTCGATTCAGCCTGTCAAATAGCCATTACCGGGGCAGATATTTCTCCCCAACTGGATGATATCCCCCTTAGCCTGAACAGCACACATCAAGTACTTCCCGGTCAGATTTTGAGTTTTGGAAGGTGCAAAAATGGTTGCCGATCCTACCTAGCGATAGGAGGCCAATTCCTTTCACCAAAGGTTTCTCCTCTTCATGGGCCCCAGATGCTTCAGCAAGACGAAGTCCTTGAAGTTGCGCTTGCTCCTTTCGTGGATCTCAGTCAGAAACAGCCTAAGGATTTTAAAGATAAATTGACAGTCACCCTATATCCAGGGCCTGAATTTGATCTATTTTCCAGGTCATATTTGGCTCACTTTTTTTCTTGTGAATGGCGAATCTCTCCTCAGTCAAACAGAATGGGATATCGACTTCAAGGGCCTGAAGTACCTGATCCGGGAATAACTGAGATTCATTCTTCTGGTATATTGCCTGGAACGGTTCAGGTGAGTGGAGATGGAAGCCCGGTCATACTGCTAGCTGATGCACAAACCACAGGAGGCTATCCCAGAATTGGCGTGATTGCCCAAAAATGCTTAGATCCTATTGGACAATTAAGACCAGGTCACAGCATTCGCTTTGTTTGGGCAGCCGTAGATTAATCTTCTAGTTCCGCTAGCGCCTTCATTTCATCCGAAAACTTTAGTTCGTTTTTGAGGCGGTACATGTATTGACGGACATGGGTAAGGGGATGTTCCGGATACCACAAATCAAATCTTACTTCCTCACTTTTATTCATCTTAAATTCCCCCTCATATGCAGGATCATAGGGATCAAATTCCCAGCCTATAGGTTGTCCATCTTCTCCAATTTCCTTGGGGCGGTCTTTTAGGAGCCTTTCCATGATCATCCTTTCCCTTTCTCCAATATGAGTGAATTCTTGCTCTTGGACCTTGACCACATAACTACGGTCAGCGAAGGGGATGGTATACGAACCAACATAGATGAAGCCTTCTTGCTTTTTTTGTGGGATTCGGAAAAGTGTCTCTATTGCCCTGTAACCATTTAATTGGAAGGGTTCCACGATCAGGATCGCCCCTTTGGCACGAGCCAATTTTCTCCGATAAAAGTCTCTCAGATGATCAACATCTTTCAATGGACGGGGCAAATCCGGAGCTGTAGGGAAATAGTTTACAGAAAGCTGGGCTGGAAATTCGCTATTCTGCCAAACGACAATATTCTTTGCTTTTTGCACTTCTTGCCAATCCCATGTATCCAACTCAATCGCCTCAATACCAGGCCCTTGCTTTTTCCCCGTAAAAAAATCGAATATTCCCATGGATCAAAAGTAGGGAATGGACTGAAGACTTAGAAATGAAGAATTATGGATATGCAATAGCAGCCTCCATTAGGCCATTTTCTACCCTGATTTTATTTCCTTCCTCATCCCACAAATCACAGGAAAACCTTGCCCTAAATGCGTAGGTAGGATTGCCTTCAGGATTTTCTTGATACGCTTCTCTATTTATGATCGAAAAGGATGCATTTTCTTGTTCAAACCAAGAAGAAGAGAACAGAACTCCATTTTCATTCCTCCATGTAATTTCTATTCGACCATACTGGTAAAAGTCCTTACCAGGAGCTGCATTGGAGACCCGATAGGTAAAATTGTGTTCGCAGAGCTGAGGATCAGCAGCAATCCTTTTACACAACGAGGCTCTACACCCCAAGGCATCTTCAATGGTCAAACAAGCCTCATACTGAGCAGGTTGGGTATAGAAATAACCCGGATTGGCCAAAGTTGCCGTAGCTCCATCCCCAAAGGTCCATTCATAATCGAAGGGGGCCTTACCCGTGACATTTGACTCAAAGGATACATAAGAGGAGGTAGAGTCTAGTATATGGCTAAAATCAACCGTGCAGGTAGAATCTCTTAGAATTACTTCATTGCAAACCAAGGTCGCACAGCCATTGACATCCTGCGTTTCGAGGCAAACGGTTACCACATCAATATCATTTATCTCATAGAAATGGACAGGGTCTTTGTCCATGGAGGTATTTCCATCCCCAAATGTCCATGAATAGATTGGCATATCGCCTCCCTTGCTTTCATTGATGAATTCTACTTTTTTCCTTCTGTTGGTATTGGCTCCGGTTCTTAGGAAGAATAATCTTTCCCCAGGCTCTAGCAAACTATCTACATGCACATCATCTGGTGTAAGGAAGCTCCCTAAATCTCTGAATTGTACCCCAAGAGAGCCTGCACAATCTCTACAATCTGGACGTCCAAAGCTTCCGTGGAAGACATACAATTCATCCTCTATTCGCTCATAGTAGGTATGCAGGAACTCATTCCCTACACCTGCCTCCTTCCTTATCCTGTTTTGTGCGATATCCGCCTCCACGAAAAATCGTACCTGCCCGTCATTCACTTCAGGAATCGGTTGCTGTTTACAGGCTTGCAAACACAGAAGGGCGATAAATAGCGGAAATAACTGTTTCATATCGGGTTTTACAGCGGTAGGACCTACCTAAGGTCCTTGCTGAGTATCAATCTCGCGTTTAAATTTCGGTTTAATGATTCGGCACCAAAGAACTCAGAATTCGTTAAGTTGGTAGGGGACCATTGGGCTTGCAGGCCAATTCTCAAGCCTTCTCCCAAATAGTATCCATAGGCTAGATTAAGAGAAGGATGGAGTCTCTGAAAGCCTCTTCTTAATCCCCACAGGTTTTCTTCAGACAAAAGAACTTCCCCACTTTCGGTTTCCATGAACTTTTGCTCTTTTCCAGATACATCTATCAAGGCATTCAATTGTCCACCAAACTGCGCATAATGCCTTCCTCCCATATGCCAATCTAAGAGAAGCGGTACTTCGAGAAAATGCATACGTCTTGGAGACTGTACAATTTTTTCGCGCTGGAATCCGAAGCTGAAATCCGTTGAGATATAAGTCATATCACTATTCAGACCTGCTCTTGAACTATACCTTAAGCCTGAAACCAGCCTCAAGCCAGCTTTCAACTCGTATTCATATCTTAAACCAATAAGGGGTCCAAGAGAGAAAGCTTTGGTAGCCGATTGGGTATTGCTCCAATCAGGTGATAGACTCATGCCCACATCAATCCCTAGATGATGTTTTCTCTGAACATAGTTGGATAGGAGTACACCTAGGCTATCTGTAACCTGCATAATGGCTACATCCCATTCAAAGGCTCTCTCCTGTAGCATGTTGAGCTTCCATTCCTTCTGCTTTCCTGATTTGATAAGAATAGGATTTGGATCTGGCTGCTTTAGCTCACCTCTTTTCCTTGGAGAGCGTAGGATTCCCATAGAAAGCACGCGTTGGAAAGGCTTTTTATTCGTTTCTGAGCCGTTTTTGTTTACCTTTTTATCGGCCTTTGCTTTTCTCTTACCCTTATTTGCCTTAGCTGTTTGAGCCATTAAGTCTGATTTAGGTAAAGAAGAGATACTATGAGGGGAGCGGACTTTCGCGTCTCCAGTTTCCTTCGCATCCTTTGAAACCAATGCTTGATTGGTTGTCAAGTCGGTCGGATGTGGGGCTTGCCCTTCATCAACCAGGTCGATTTGATTGCCACTGTCTGCCACCATCATCACGTTCATGTTCTCCTGGGGATCAAGGTCTGCAGTCTTGCCTTGGAGGAACAAAAATGATCCCATACCAATGAGGAGAACGGGTAAACCTCCCATTCCCAACCACCAGAGAAGGAACAACTTTCTTTTTCGCCTTTTTTCCTGGAGATCAAGCATAGCCTGCGCTTGATCCCAATAGGCTTCATTGAAAGCATATTGACGCTCAGATAAGCGGTCCTTTACATAGGCATCTATGTGTTTTTTCCCTGCCATCTTTTTATGATCTATATGCAATTTTATGTGTGCGTTCTAGCATTTCTTTGATTCGTTTTCTCGCGAAACTCACGTGCCATTTGGAAGTTCCCTCAGAGATATCCATCATCCCAGCAATCTCTTTGTGTGAAAATCCATCTAGGGCAAAAAGGTTAAATACCTCTCGGCTCATAGGCGGCAATTCTTGTATAATGGATTCGATTGCTTCTGCATCAAAACGTTTATCTGCTTCATTTACATCTATGAAAGCATCGTTTCTGTTTCGATCATCGAAATCCACATATTCCATTGTTTCCTTGTGCCGCTTGTTTTTTCGAAACTCATCAATGATCGTATTGATCATGATGCGACGAATCCAAGGCTCGAAAGGAACATCTTCCTTTTTCTTACCCAGACTCTTCAATATTTTCAAAAAACCAAGATTCAAGGCCGCAATGGCATCTTCTTCGTGTTTATGGTAGCGCATACAAATCCCCATCAGCACGCCAAAACAGCGTCTGTACATTTCGGACTGTGCTCTTCTGTCACCTTTGACACAGCCTTTCAACAAGCGGGGTTCTATCTCCATACAACTCTTCTGAAATGCGCCCTACCAGTCTAAGGGGCCATTTCCTCTTCCATTATTAATGCGTTATCATCAATTGTTGCGTCTTCTTTCCTTGCTGGGTTTCCATGACCAAGGAATACACCCCTACGGGCCATTCCCCCGTGTAGACCATCAAATCGCCTACCATAGCACCTTCCTGCTGCCAGCATATCCTTCCCAACATATCGGTAATCTTAACCCCTTTGACTCCAAAGGGATGATCCACTTCAATTCTAATCTGCTCATCTGCGGGGTTTGGAAAAACCGTTATCCCCTCTGCTGGATAGGTCTCATTGCTGGTAGGAAAGGCAAATTGATTTCCTACACCGAAGTCTACCTCTTCCTCTAAAATATTGGTAGGTGAAATCACTACCTTGATGGGCGAAGCATATATCCCTGGTATTTCAGGTTGAAGCCAATACGTTCCAAAAGCAAGGTTATCAAAGCGATAGGAACCATTGGCAGCCGTTAAATCATAGCCAATAGGGGTTCTTTCTACATTGTCGGCCAATAACAAGATCACTTCATCTTCCATGGCGGGTCCTGTTGCCTGCCCTAGCCCCTCAAATAATCCCCCTCTGATTTGTCCAGGGCCTTGAATATTGATGCCCTCAATCATAGAAATAGGCGGATTGACTACGTTCGCATCGTTTAAGACGGTAGAAGTAGCATCCTGCCAATGAATGACATCTCCTAAGTAAGTTGGAATCAGGTTTTGGTTTCCAGTATGTCGGTTATAAATAAGATATGTCCCTCTGTCCAAATCCCTGAATTTGTAGGGCTCAAAGATAAAGGGGCGATTCTCTAATCTTTCTACCCTAGATTGGGCAGGATCATCTTTGTACAAAAAGGTTTGAGAATTAAAGGTGGGAATGGTGGCTTCGTACACCCATCCCTGAATAGAATACAGGCTATTGGGATTGCTATCCAGTACCACCTCATAACATGTTTCCTGAAAACAGCCCGAATTAGTCTCTTGTATAAATAGACAGACGGTATAGGGACCACTTCCCGCATAGGTGTGTCTTGGATTCAAATCCGAACTACTCTGCCCATCTCCAAAGTCCCAATCCACCTGATAAGCAGATGGATCGAGTAACATCGATAGGTTATAAAATATAAACTCTCCATTGCCCAGATAATTCCAGGCAAAATCAGCTACACATAAATCGTTGGCATTTAAGGTTACCGTTTGACAGGTAGAGTCCAAACAGGTTTTAAGCGTATCGCTAACCCAAAGGCAGACTTCAAAGTCTCCTGGACTAGGGAAAGTATGGAAAAGGGCATTTTGGGTGGAATACTGTATACCTTCTACTTCCCATCTATACGTCAATTCATCCTGCAAATCTAGGGCAGAAAAGGCGACTGTTAAGTTGTTGATTTGGTTGAACACAAAGTCACTGGAGCAGTCTAAAGGAAGGTCCACATCCACCAGCTTACAGACTGTATCTCTACATCCGAAGTCATCCACCATCAGGAGACAAACCAAATACACACCAGATGCCCCATAAAAATGCTGCGGATCCTCCTGGATGGAAGTATTGCCATCTCCAAAAGCCCACTGGTAAGTAATGTTTCCTCCCCCTGCTAGGGAATGGCTAGATAAATTTTGGAATTGGGTGGCCGCCCCTATCGTTACCGCACTAAAATCAGCCTGACATTGGTCATCATCAATCACTGTAACAAATTGAGAATCGATTGCTGTACAATTGCTCACAGAATCGGTTACAAACAAAATAACCTGATAGGTTCCGGCCGCATTGTAGGTATGTGTCGTTACCTGATTCATCCCAGTTCTCCCATCGCCAAAATCCCATTCATAGACGGGATTGGCAATATTTACATTGTTGGCGAAGAAGTTGATCTGTAAGGGAGCCTGATTGACCCAGTTAAAAGTGGCTAGACAATCCTCAATCTCAACTGTATCACAATAGGTGGTAAAACAGTTAGAAGAATCGGTAATGGTCAGGCACACAGGGTACCTAGCGGAGGATTGATACACATGGGTGGGGTTCTCAAGGTTGCTGTTGGTCCCATCCCCAAAGGACCAGTTATAAGAGGTTATGCCGTAGGGTGAGCTACTTAAGCTCGTAAAATCTGTAGAAAAACCGGATTTTTGATAGGCAAATAGCGCTTCACAAGCATCTTCACACCAATCAAAGTCTGCCTGAAAGCTGGTGTCTGAAGGAGTAATCAGCCCCTGCCTTAGCAGAATTTGCAGACCATTTGCCTGACAATCAGTTGTTGTTACAGATACATTCATGGAGTCATTGCTAGCCAAAAAGCCATTACTTACATAAAATCCACTTGGGTTTGTATAGACAGAGTCCACATAAATGGGATTTCCTGTTGATGTAGAATTGCCATTGATGACTACAAGCTGGTTGAAGACCGGATCGCCCATTGCATCCAATACCTCTCCTCCAACCGTCGCAAGGTATTGCGCGGAAAGGTTCTGGGGTATAAGGAGAATGGCACTCCAGCACATGATGGAGCAAAGGAGATTTCTCATAGTTGGAAGCTTCAACCATCCCTCTACACGCATGAAGGGGGATGGAAGGTTGGGTAGTAGATGAATTATTTTATAATTTCCTGAATTGAGGGGAAAAAACATAACGCCTATTTCCCAGATAGGCGCTCTTTCCTTGGCGACTAACTGACTTACATGAAAAAATCTACATCTATTCTGCTTGTCCTGCTTCTGTTGGCCCTTTCCTCTATGGCACAAAAAAAATATGTGCAGTGTGGAAATATGATGGACGTCGAAAATGGGAAACTTTTATCCAAGAAAACGATCGTGGTCGAAGGGCATGAAATCAAGGAAATCCTGGATGGCTACAAAAAGGGTGGCTCAACAGACGAAATTATTGATTTGAGGAATTCGACCGTTATGCCAGGATTGATGGATATGCACGTTCACATTGAATGGGAATCCTCTCCATCCACCTACCTCGATCGCTACAGGCTCAATGATGCCGATGTAGCCTATCGCGCCGCGGTTTATGCCAAACGTACACTCATGGCAGGATTTACGGTAGTAAGAGACCTAGGAGGTTCTGGGGTAAACTCCTCCCTTAGAAACGCCATTAACCTAGGCTTGATGGAAGGTCCCAGAATCTTCTCCGCAGGCAAAACGATTGCCACCACCGGCGGTCATGCAGATCCCACCAACGGAAACAAACAAATGTTCCAAGGCGATCCAGGGCCCAAAGAAGGGGTAATCAACGGTCCCGCCGAAGCCGCCAAAGCCGTTCGCCAGCGCTATAAAAATGGAGCTGATGTTATCAAAATCACCGCAACAGGAGGTGTCCTTTCTGTCGCCAAAGACGGTTCAGGCCCCCAATTTACCATGGAAGAACTCAAGGCCATCGTAGCAACTTCAGATGATTATGGTTTCCTGACAGCTGCACATGCCCACGGAGCGGAAGGCATGAAACGAGCCGTCATGGCTGGCATCAAGACCATCGAGCATGGCACCTACATGACAGAAGAAGTCATGCAGCTGATGAAAGACAAACAGTCCTATTTGGTTCCAACTATCACCGCAGGCAAAGCCGTCGAAACCAATGCCAAAAAACCGGGCTATTATCCCTCCATTATTGTTCCCAAAGCATTGGCAGTAGGTCCTCAAATTCAATCTACCTTCGCCAAAGCCTACAAATTTGGGGTACCCATTGTGTTTGGAACAGATGCAGGTGTCTTCAACCATGGAGAGAATGGAAAGGAATTTGGTTACATGGTAGAAGCGGGAATGCCGGCTATAGAAGCCTTTCAAGCTGCCACCATCGTACCAGCCCAATTGCTTGGCATCGAGGATGAGGCGGGTTCTATTAGCGTGGGGAAGTTAGCAGATTTGGTAGCGGTCAAGGGCAACCCTTTGGAAGATATTTCCTTGATGGAAAAGGTGAGTTTTGTGATGAAGGAAGGTGTGGTGTATAAGGATGATTAATCTTATTTATTATTCGAAATTATTGAAAATATCCTTTAATTGAATTTTAATACCTGACTGTAAGATAAAAATTATCAAATTTTCCAACTTAAAGACTAATTTAAAATGAAGTCGATTTTAAAAATTTCTACCTTAATTTTTTTGTCAGGAGTCATTTTTCAAAGCTGTTGCGGACTTACTGAGACTACTTGTCCTGATGGTAGACCAGTCACCTACCCTAAAAACGCAAAATGTGCTATGAAGGCATATGAGGAAGTATCGAAAGACTTCCAATTAAACTTAAAATCTACAGTCGATGTACTTGATAAAGTAAATTTAGACATTGCAAATCTTGATGTAAAAAATAAGACAGTCATGTTGCGGGACAGACTAAATCAAGAGAGTATCAGATTTCAAGAGGCACTAAAAAGTAGCTTCTTGGCCATTGCCTCAGATCCTTGTGAAAATTCAAAAAGGCATTATAAATTAATCGAAAGTGTAACTGCCAAAAGTTTTGCATTGGATCAATTAAAGGCTTCCCTACAACAAAGCACTTCAGAAGGATCAGCCCAAAAAACATTAAACAATTATTTGTACGAACGTGGAAAAAAAGAAGGGAAAGCAATGGGTACCCTAACTCGATCGCTTGACCAATACTTTTCTACTAAAGGCAAATACCCTGATAGTCTTGAAGACCTTGGAATTGATGATATAATCCTTATCCTTGGTGAGAGTAGATTATTATATTCTAAGGATAGTGATTCGACTTATAAGTTAAAATTTGCTGGGGAAGATTATGCCTTAGGAACTTCAGATGATAAGAATTATAAAGGCATAAGCGGCAATACATCAGCTGAGAATTAATAAGAAATACTAATGGGGCAGCTTATCTCTGCCCCATTATTTATAGTAGAACTGAGCTGGATTGAAATCAGCCAAAAAAAAGCCGACCTCCAGGGTCGGCGTGTAAAGAACGCAGTAAAGCCAATCTTCCCAAATTGGAATAAACTTTTTGATATCTTAAGAAGAAGAGAAAAGAGGTTACCCTAAACACTTTCCTACACACAAACCACTATTCCCTCAATCCTCTTCTTCATCTTGTTTCGTAGCTTCGTTACATCCCGAGGCCGTAGTAGACCTTGTCGGGATAGTTTTCATACCTGCCTTCGATGAGCACTCCTCCTTCTTTGTTCTTGAGGATGCTTTCTACCTCTGATACTTTCTTGACTTTCTTGCCATCAATGGAGGTTATGATAAAGCCTTCTTTGATGTCTGTCTGGTTGGAAAGCTTACCGAGGCTTACCTTTGTTACTTTCACTCCTCCCTCCAAATTCAACTTATTGGCAGTGGATTTGTCCAATTCCTGAAGCTCAACCCCCAGACTAGCCATGAAGTCTTTTTCTACTTTCTTAACCACTGAAGTATTTCCACTTGAGTTTTTCAGGGTAACCACCAAGTCTTTTTCGCTTCCTTTTCTGAGTACTTTCAAGTTCACCTTATCTCCTGGGCGGCGTTTTCCGATGGCAGCTTGTAATCCAGCGGAGTTTTTCACCATCATTCCATCTACACTCAGGATGACATCACCCTTTTTCACTCCTGCAACTGAAGCGGCTGAGTTGTCCATGAGGCTGTCTACCCACACCCCTTCTGTGATAGTTAATCCTTTATCAGCGGCCAGATTTCCGTCAACTGAACGAATCATCACCCCTAGGTATCCGCGTTGTACGATTCCATATTCCATCAGGTCAGTGATGACTTTCTTCATCAAATTGGCTGGGATAGCGAATCCATAGCCAGAATATGATCCTGTTGGAGAAGCGATAGCGGTATTGATGCCTACCAATTGTCCATTCAGGTCCACCAATGCGCCTCCACTGTTACCAGGGTTGATGGCTGCGTCTGTTTGGATGAAAGATTCGATGGCTGAACGATCTCTTAGGATATTGATGTTTCGTCCTTTGGCACTCACGATACCAGCTGTTACAGTTGAGTTTAGGTTAAAGGGGTTCCCAATGGCAAGCACCCATTGACCTATTTTAACTTCATCAGAATTGGCAATCGTAACAGCTTTCAGGTTATTTTCTTCAATTTTGAGCAGGGCCAGGTCGGTAGAAGGGTCTGTACCAATCAATTTGGCTTTGTAATTTCGATTGTCGTTTAGCGATACTTCAATGTCATCAGCACCTTCTACTACGTGATTGTTTGTTACGATATAACCATCTTCTGATATAACAACGCCAGAACCAGAACCCACCTGAGGCTGATTGGGTCTTCTTTGAAATCTGTCATTGAAATCATCTCCAAAAAAGTCTCTGAAAAAGTCAGGCATTTGCTGAGGAGATGAAGAACGACCGGATCTTATTTTTGTGGATTTAATGAATACGACTCCGGGCATAACTTCCTCGGCGGGTTTGGTAAAGTCCAGTACCGCCCCATCCACGGGTGTATACTTACTGTTGAACACTGGAAGGGTAGATTGATGCTCAACCTTATATATAGTCTCTTGTTGATCGAATAACATTTTGTAGGCTCCCAGGGTCAGCACTGAACCGAACGCTCCTGCGAGAACCAAGCCGACGATTTTATTCACTTTCATTGTTCGTTTGTATCGTTTTTTCTTCTTGCTTCAAATTACGCCCAGCCGATCTTAAGAGTTAGCCAAGGAATTGTTAATGGCATGTTAAAGGTAATTGAGGTGAGAAATCGACTTTTCCTCTAGCCTTTCCTAGCTGTTAAGAAAAAGCCAAAACCGTTAACAAAAAGAAATCATAGAAATCTCTTATTTTCTTTTGCATCCCATCATGTAGCGCTCCTCGCCTGCATTCTGTATGGCTTGATACATCAAAATTTTTCTCCTCGGTAGGGTAAGAGCGATCTCATACGGAATAGGGGTACATCAATAAATTGATAGCTTTTGGATAGCGAGATTTTTAAACGTTTGTATGACCGATGGTTTGATCCCATTCGATCTTACCTCTATTACCGCTGTGGAGATGAAAGCCTAGCGACAGATATCTGTCAGGATGTCTTCACCCTTCTATGGCGGAAACAAATCCAGTTAGCTGAGCCACAATACAAGCCTTTGCTCTATAAAATGGCTCACAATAGATATGTGGACCTGATCAGGAAGCGAGATACCAGGAGAGATCATCTTACAAGTCTTGATTTTCGGTGGAATGACCATGATCCTGAAGCCCAATTACAATTAGCAGACTTAAAAGCTCAATACGAACGTGCACTTTCCCGCCTACCCGAGAATCAACGAACTGTTTTCCTCATGAGTAGAATCAATGGATTGTCCTATCGAGAGATTGCAGAGCGCCTAGGATTGAGCGTCAAAGCAATCGAAAAAAGAATGAACAAAGCCTTAAGCACCTTAAAAATTCATTTATATGAAAACAGATAAGCATCCTTCATCCCCCTTGCCTGAAGAGGATCGCTTGTTTTCCAAGCTAGGCCTCCCCTTCTCTACCCAGAAAGAAGATAAGTGGACACAGATGCAGCTCATCATAGAAGAGGAAATCAATCCTTTTTCTAAGAAGAGACAGACTTATCATTGGATGATAGCGGCGAGCGTTGTTCTGCTGCTCTGTTTGAGTGTGTTCAGATTTTACTCTACAGAAATCACGGCTAGGAAAGGAGAGACTATTCAATTTGTGCTTCCAGATGGGTCAACGGTCCACCTGAATGCCTCCTCTCGCCTACGTTACCATCCTTTGTGGTGGTGGGCAAACCGAGCTATACAGCTAGAAGGAGAAGCCTACTTTGAAGTAAAAAAAGGGAGTCGATTTGAAGTATCTTCTAAGCAAGGGAAAACGAGCGTCCTTGGTACTAAATTTAACATCTTCTCTAGAGAAAATGCTTATGAGGTGTTTTGTTCCCAAGGCGTGGTGACAGTAAGCTCCCCTTCCCTCAATCAGGTAGATACGCTTAGGGCAGGAGATTTTACGGTTTGGGCTGAAAAGGGATGGGACAAGAAAACATCTTACCAAGATCAAAACCCTACTGCCTGGACTGCAGGTGAGATTTCCTATTCTCAACAATCATTGCTAAGGGTATTGAAAGAATTGGAGCGTACTTATGACATTTCCATTCGCATAGATGAAAGCTGGGCCTCTAGACAAATTTCCTCTGGAAGGTTCACCTTACCTGAACAAGCAGAACAAGTCCTGAAGATAGTATGTGCTCCATTTGATATCAGGATTACTAAGATTTCAGTCAACGAATTTTCACTTTCTAACAACAGACATCATGAATAAGCAAATCATTTGCCTTTGGGTTTTCCTGGGGCTCTTCTCATCATCCCAAGCCCACCTCCAACAAATCATTTTGAAGGTTGACCATCAACCCATCAAAGAAGTTCTCGACCAGATGGCAAAAGAACATGACCTACAATACACCGCAGCAGGAGAAAGAATGGAAAACTGTATGATCCATATTGATAAAGAGTTTGATAACCTGGACCAAGTCGTTTCCAGCCTAGCCGAAGCCTGTCAATTAACCGTTGAGAAATTGGAAGACGTATATATCTTCCATTCCCCTAAAAATCCACTTCAGCCTAGCCATTATACCTTTCATGGAAGAATTGTAGAGGAAGAAAGTGGTATGCCAATTCCCTATGTCATCCTTCAAGTTAACAGCAACCAAGTCCTCGCCGATGAAGAAGGAGGATTCACCTTCCAGTCCCCTCAAAAAATGGTAGAAATTACCACCCGTCATTTAGCTTACCAAGCATTAGATACCCTCATCAAGGAGGGCCACCATATTGATATACGCCTAAATCAAGAGGACTTTAGTCTAGAAGAAGTAGTGATTGAAGCAGACTCAGTCAAACACATCCTTTCGGAAAAATTTGAAATCTCGCGTGCCTTCAAGGAAGGTAGGTTGAAGGCAGGCTATTACAGATCTTTTGATGAATTTTTGCAAAATAAACCCGGTCTTACCTTTCAAGATTCACTTTTCAAGGACAGGAAAATCGGTACTGTCAAATGGAGCTCTTATGTCAAGCACTATTATGCCGTGCCAGATGAGGAAAGAGAGCAACTAGGACCTATATTCGGTTATTCCGATGGAGAAAGGATTTATTTTGCCTTGAGTAACTCTAATAAATTGACAAAAGACAGTTTTTCTCCTGTAACCTTCCTAGATAATATGGCATGCAGTTATTCTCCCAAAATCACGTGGAAGAAAAACAGCAAGGGTAGTGTGAGTGTATGGATTGACTATAATCTCAGGATTCTCTATATGGATGACAAGGAATACATTTCCTATAGCTCAAAGGCGTTTAAACAACTCATCAAGCCTAATAAAGAACTCACCAAAGATTTCCGAAAAGTGCCAAATAAGGATAAAGAAAGGAAAATGAAGGAGTTTTTAGCGCGCTATGTCAGGCAAAAGCTGGATGAATAAACATGAAGAGGAATTCAATCCTATCTGGACTTGAATTCCTCTTCACTCATTTATTTCTATAATCCTTAATTATCCTTACCAGAACATCGCTACGATGATGGCTGTGGCAATTAAAAGCATAATAGACAAGTATCTGTAGTTCTTATACCAGGGTACGCCTCTGAGTTCTTCTGTCTCCTCTCGTAGCAACCTGGCACTCCAAGTATAATCCTTGATTTTTTCTTCTGCCGGAGGAGGTGTAGCCAAACTCACAATCAGATTCACAATCATACAGATTAGCATGAGGTAAGCCGCTTTGTGTAGGAAGTGAATGCTGGTAATGGTCTCCATGACAGGACTCATGTTGGTGGAGATGTAGGATTCCAATGCCTCTGCAAACTCAGGAGCAGCAATATCGGTGGTTACATTGGCCTTGACATACTCAAGTGCAGAAGTTTCTAATCCTGCCTTTCCTACCTCGAAGTACAAGAAGCCAGCAGCTACTAAGAAGCCTACGATGAGCGAGACAAAAGCGCCCGTTCCATTGGCACGTTTCCAGAATAGACCAAAGATAAACACCCCTACCACGGGAGGGCAGATAAAGGCAATCACCAACTGTAAGTATTTGAATAGCGACCCAAATCGCTCAATCTGCGGTGCCCAAAGAGCTGCCAAGATCACCAAAGCCAAGGTTGCAACCTGCCCAGCAACAACCAACTGTTGAGAAGTAAGATTAGGCCTTAGCTTCTTCACAAAGTCCATCGTGATCAAGGTAGAAGCAGAGTTAAAGGTAGCTGAGATAGAGGACATCATGGCTGCCAATAGACCTGCCAGTACCAATCCAAGGAGACCAGTAGGAAGAAGTTTAAAGAGCAATACAGGATAGGTCATATTGGGACAACTAGCGAGATCCTCACATAGGACGCTCTCCCCATATTTGACTGTTTCGTAATTCAGGAAGCTTAAATCCAGATCGCGGAACAACAAAATCGCCAATACACCAGGCAAAACCATGATGAAGACAACAGGAAGCTTCAACAAACCGGCGAACAAAGCTCCCCAGCGGCCATGGTCAAGGTTTTTGGCACTCAATACACGCTGTACCATGAACTGGTTGGTAATCCAGAAGTAGAAACCCAAAATCGGAACACCGATCAACAGACCTGTCCAAGGCATAAATTCATCATCAGCCCCTCGTATCATACTCAAGACATCCGAAGCATTCTTCGGTCCCTCGGCTCCCCAGTGTCCTGCAGCTCCTAGCGCGTCCAATTGATTGACCATAGCTCCCCATCCTCCTACTTCACGAAAGGCGAAGATCGTCAAGACAATAGAGCCTACAATCAATAGAATAGCCTGAATCACCTCCGTGTGAATCACCGAAGACAAACCACCCGGAATGGTATAGGCAGCTGCGGCTGCAGCCAGGATAATGATGATGATGTAGGGCGGTAAGGCTGGAAATAAGATTTTGAATATCAACAAACCCACATAGAGACCCGCGGCAGAGTCTACAATGATGTTGGATATGATCATGACAAAGGAAAAGTAGTATCTCGATCTCTCATCAAACCTTCTTTCCAAAAATTCAGGCATCGTATAGATCCCCGTTTTTAGGTAAAAAGGCATAAAGAAAATCGCGAAAAAGACCAGAATCACAGCAGCCATCCATTCGTAGTTGAATACATGGGTATTGGTGGAATAGGCATCCCCTGCCAGTCCTACTAGGGTAGAGGAGGAAATATTAGCTGCGAAAAGGGAGATCCCGACAACGGGCCAGATCATGGAGCGGCCTCCAAGGAAATATTCTTCTGAGTCTTTGCTTCTGGCCTTGTAGAGTCCATAACCAATAATGGCCAGGCCATACACGATCATTATCGTGGTGTCTATCCACGTCAATTGAAATTGGTCCATGTGTCAGGTAGTCTTAAGTAGTTGGTTTCAGAGTTCGGTTATGGTTGTACCCTATAAATGCATACCACAATATATATAAATAACATAAAAAGGTAAGGCCAAATGAGCCCTGAATGCCAAATTGAGGCATATCCGCCAAATTATTTTGAAAATAAGTAACAAATGATCCGCCTATGGTCATCATGAAAAAGAAAGCCGAAGCCTCTTGCACCCTTTTCCCCATTCCCTCCACCGTCATCGCAAAGATGGAGGAAAACATCACCGAATTGGCAAAGCCCAGACTCACCACAGCTACAGCTGCAGGCATTCCGCTCCCAAGTATCACCATACCGCAAATGACAAGGGAACCAATCGTTGTCGCCCTTAGCATGTCCCTAGAGCTGAAATAGTTACCAGCAAAAGCCCCCAGTAACCTCCCTACAAAGAAGCTTCCCCAGTAGATAGAAACCCAATTTCCTGCATCTGAATCATCCATGCCAAGGATGTTAGGCAAGGCAAGAAATTTCACAATCAAACTTCCCGTTGCCACCTCGATTCCTACATACAAAAACATACAAATCATCCCCCATTTCAAGGCTGGAAAATCTCGATTCAGGCTTCCTAAGGTTTGAAGGTTAATGGTAGTCCTGGAAATTTTGATCTCTGGTATCTTGATGGCAGCAAATAAGCTGATAGGAACCAAAGTTAAAGCCATCAAAGTGATATAAAGGATGCGAGTATCTGAAGAGGCGACTTCCACGGCAGCTGCCTGTTGTCCTTTATACAATAGAAAGCCGCCTACCAATGGTCCTAGCATCCCTCCAGCTGGATAGAAAGAATTAACCAGATTTAACCTCCCTGGATGATTAGAAGTCAATTGGCTTACATAGGGATTTACCAAAACGCCAGCTGCAGAAACACCTATCGCCATGAAAAATACCGCTCCCACATAGACATAATAGCTATTCATATAGCTAGCAAAAATCCCTGTAGAAATGCCCAAAAACATAAAGACAAGACCTATTAGGATAGATTTCCTGTAGCCCAACCTAGACGCTAACATAGAAGCAGGAATAGAGATAAAGACATTCGAGATGTAGTAGACAAAATGGATGTAAGAAGACTGGGTGTAGTTGAGATCGAATAAGCGCTGAAAAAATGGCTTGAGCACATCATTGAGGGAGGCAAGTATCCCATTCACCAAAAACAACAATCCCATGAAGAAGAGGGCCAACACGTGAATGGGGGGTAATTTGTCTTTCATCAACACAGCTTAATGGCGAGCGAAGGTACGGAAAATTTGGCGAGAGAAAAGGCTTTCTACTCTGTAATACTGCCTCAACAAGGATAGCTAAATCTCCCATTCTTACTGCAAAAATGCCCCATACCCATTACAACAAAAAGAGTCTTGCCATGGCGGACGAGAGTGTTATTGAGAAAGAAGTCGTCTTGGATGAGGTCATCTCGAAGAATTCAGGTTAAATTTCATGTATCATTTAAAAGCACACTATGGGAATGTTGTTTGGCCTAATCAGGCTTCCAGATCCACAAATTGATGAGTTATTAAAGGACAGTTCTCCCTTAGAACAATTGATATATCCGGGAGATTTACCTGATGACATGGAAAGTATCGACTTGGACAAAAGCTGGAACGGTCTTTTGTATCTTTTGACAGGCAAAGGACTGGATGAATTGGATCATCCCATGACGGCGATTTTCTTTAGCGGTCAACTGGTCGATCCAGAACAAGACTTGGGCTATGGACCTGCCCATTATGTCAGGATGCCACATGTTCAAGATCTCTCCCAACAATTACAGCAGCTTACCCTAGCAGATGTAGGACAAAGATTTGATGGAAAGAAAATGGAAGCACTAAATATTTATCCAGGCAAATGGGACGATGGACAGGATAGCCTGGATTACTTGTTAGAATATTTCGAAGAATTGAAGAATTTTTATGCGCGAGCAGCATTGGCAGAACAAGCTATCATAAGTTTTGTCTATTAAATCTGACAATAATATGATTTCCTGAATGGTTGGTTTGTGTTCTAATGACGATATTGAATCAAACCAAGCCTACATTCTATGAGAGCCATTTACTTTTTCATTCCCCTTATTTTGATTTCCTGTCAGCCAAGTGCTCATCAGCAGGAAAAAGAGCCAGAATCTATCGTCTCAGCAGTTCACTTTGACTGGTTGCTTGGAAAATGGCAACGTACCAATGATGCAGAAGGAAGGAAAACCTATGAAACATGGAAAAAGGAAACTCCAACTTCCTATCGTGGGCTTGGCTACACCATGAGTGAAGGGGATACCACCTTCAAAGAAAACCTCCAGCTGGTACAAAGAAAGGAAAGGTGGCAATTCGAGGTCAGAGGCGTGAATCCTGGGATAACCATTTTCCCCCTAACCGATATAACAGACTCCAGTTTTATCTGTACCAATTTTGACAACGAATTCCCTAAAAACATTGAATATAGAAAGCGTCCTGAAGGCCTGATGGCGACCATCGCAGATAGTAGCTTGCTCGATTCTACCCAAAGAATTCAGTTTCCCTTCATTCCTGTAGCTCCTTAGGTTATATTTTGTTGGCAGAAGGGAACCATTCATAAAGCTCCCTACTCATGGCCAGAAATATCTTTGAAATTGAACTTACTCCTGATTACAGGGATCAAACCTTCCGCCAATGGTTAAGCGAAAATGGATATCGCGCAGTGGAATTTCACGACGGAGAGTTTGAGGTAAATCTCCACTACGGAGCCAATGCCATTTACCACAACCTAAAAGAGCGAAAGGGATATACCACTTATTACAAAGAATCCCTTGCTCAGTCCCTCTTGGTTTTTGAAATCCAGATCCAGGCTGGAAGAATGCTTGGCGAGTGTTATTCTCCCCTTATGATATTTGGCTTCTTTAGGAAAGAACTGGCCTTTAAGAAAAATGCATCCTTGATGGCGCCCTATTTGAAAAAAGGCTTCGCTGATATGGAGGATTTAAAGAATACTTTAGGAGCTTAGAGACTGTTTAAGTTCAGCATGTTTAGCTTACAGACAGTATTTTTTTAAGCTTTAGTGGGGCTAAAGGGAGAAAAAAATGCAAACTCAGGTTCTCGAAAAACAACTGTAAAGAAGAAGAATAAATCTTAAACCGTCTCTTAGTATCAAAAAAATGGCTACACTTACAGCAAAAGAATCATCTTAGACTGAAGACTTCCCTCTTTTCATACAGTGGTAAAATATAGTAATTCTTGAGTTTTTTCTTTTCGATGGTCTTTAAATTCTACAGGAGTTCTCCCTCCTAAAGCTTGATGGGGATGCTCTTGATTATAGATTTCAATCCATTTCTTGGTCTGATTTCTTACTGCCTCGAGGTCTTCAAAGATATAAGCATCCAGTACATCTTCACGATAGGTTCGATTGAACCTTTCAATGTATCCATTCTGACTAGGCTTACCTGGCTGAATGAACCATTGTTCAATCTGATGATCTTGATAGAATTTCGCTAGTTGATGGCTGGTAAACTCTGGACCATTATCTGTTCGTATGCTTGCTGGTTTACCTTTTTCAAATATGAGTTTGGCCAGTGTTCTCATGCCCCTTTGGCTAGGGATACTTAAGCCCACTTCAATAGCCAATACTTCTCGGTTGTAATCATCAATGATGATTAAGGCCCGAAGTCTACGGCCATCTTCTAACGCATCGGACATGAAATCCATGCTCCAAGTAATATTGGGAACCAAGGGCTGAGAAAGTGCATACTGGTAAGGTCGATTTAACTGCTTCTTATGCTTTCTGCGAAGACCAAGCTTGAGCTTGCGGTAAATCCTGAGCACACGTTTGCGGTTCCATACCAAGCCTTCAGAGCGATTCTTGAGATAATACCAATCGAAGCCTCTTGTCGGATAGCGCTGCGATAAAGAAGTAAGCTTCTATGCAACCTCACTTTCAAGACGGATACTTTGATAGTACCAATTCGATGTGTTCAGCTCTAGGGTTCTACAAAGCAACTGAATACTTGCTTGATATTTCTCTTTCTGGTAAGCGCACATTCGCTTTTTAACTGAAGGCTTTATCACTTTTTTCCCAAAACATCCTTCAACATCGTGTTCTGGAGAGCTAGGTCTGCGTACATCTTTTTCAAACGAGCATTTTCTGCCTGAAGAGACTTGAGCTCCTTGAATTGGGAGGCTTCCATTCCCCCATACTTACTACGCTCCCGATTGATGGGGATAAAAGGTGCCTTTGGCTATGCCTAGTTCACGGCAGATATCTTCGGCTGAACGGCCAGATTCGTTCTCATTGATTGATTTGATGATCTGAGTTTCGCTAAATTTTGACTTCCTCATAATAAAATGAATTTAATGATTTTTCATTTGAATAACTGTCCTAATTTTGGGGAAGCCTTCAATTTGGCTGTTTTTGGGATTACGAAAAAATAGACCAGGCCTATTAAGAACTGGCCCATTATTCTTAATCAATTTATTACGATCTTTGAGAATAGAGCAAGGCTCTAGCTAATATTTACCTGAATATTTACACAATTTTAGGGATACTTTCCTAAAAAACTAGCTCAAGTGGTTGGATAAATAGGGAGTCTTACAAAGCGACAGTCTATATCTAAACATAAACTGATGATGGAGTTAAAGCAGCTACTCACAAGCTGCTTTTAAATACATAGCAAAACTAAAGTCTATTTCTTGAATCCACATGATTGAACGACCATAACTTAAATCCCCATGCCTTTCACCTAGATCGCAAAATATGACATTGAAGGTATTATCTCCTTCAACCAGTTTAACCCCAATAATTACAAGATTAGGGACATCTACCCAGTTTTTATGATAAGTCGGCTGAAAAGGAACCGAAAAACTCTTACTTCTAATCATAGATTTTACATAATCGATATCTGATTCGTCAATCCATACCTGACATATATTCCAAAAATCTTTGAGATTCAAATCTGGATATTTGTCTTTCAAAATGGATAAAAAAATCTTATTCCAGTTTTTTTCAAGATTCTTTATCATTCGATTTAAAAGGAACCCTCGGATAGATGATAATAATAATTTCATTTATAGGTTCAAGTTTATTTTTTATTCGATTAAACTACTAACAGGAATTTTTTCCTTGGTAATCAAGAAATTTGAGCTACCTTCTAACTTTAAGTTATAAACTACCATAGAGTGGAGAATTTTAATGGACTTTACCACAATCTTATTTTCTCCCAACGACTTAGAACATGTTTGGAAGGTCTTTTTTAGTTTTTTGAAAAAATGTGAATCGATCAGCTAACTTGATGTTTACCAAAACCTCAAGTTAAATGCAAACGAAGTTTACCGAACTGACCGACCCACAGTGGAAAGTTATTGAAAAAATGCTAGACGGCCATCAGCCTCGCAAACATGATCTTCGGGTTATTTTCAATGCCATCTTATGGATCACTCGAACGGGTAGTCAATGGCGCAATCTTGCAAGTAAGTATCCTCCCTGGCAGAGCGTATACTATTATTTCGGTAAATGGAGTAAATCCGGTCTTTGGGATGAATTGCTAGGGATTCTAGTCAAGGGTGAACGAAAAAGACAAGGTCGTGGTGAGAGCCCTAGTAGGATCGCGGTTGATAGTCAGAGTGTTAAGATGTCATGCTTGATTGACGAGCGAACCTACGGAATTTATGACTCAAAAAAGGCTAATGGAAGAAAGCGCCATATTGCCGTTGATTCCTTGGGCCTTTTGCTAGGAATTTACATTTCTCCAGCCAATGTTCACGACTCAGAAGCAGGCTTGGATTTGCTCTGGGAATTAGTGCCTTGGGCCGATGAAGCAGATCTGATTGTGGGTGATACTGCCTATGGAGGAGAGTTTAAGAAAATGGTAAAATCAGCTTATCAATGTGAAGTTGACACCTCAAAAAAGCCATCCTCCAAGAAGGGATTTCGAGAAAACTGCCCTCTCAGCTAAGCCTTTTGTTCAAATTGCTTTCGTAAATATCATTTTGAACAGATGGGCCTAGATTTTCATTCAAACATGGTCTAATGACACTCCTGGCTTTGCTCAAGTGATTGACTATTTCCCATTTGGGGATCAACGCTTGAATGAGTCTACTGGGTATGATTCTCATCGAACATTCACAGATCATCTCTATGATGCTGAATCAGATCTGACGTACATGAAGGCGCGGTATTATTCTGATATTGTTAGAAGGTTTATGTCTCAAGATCCTGCTAGCTTGTATGGGCCGGAGCAGTTCTTGAGTGATCCTCAGCAGTTGAATCTCTACAGTTATGTGAGAAACAACCCTCTTGCATACACTGATCCTACAGGCCTTGCTGCTTTCCCACTTTCGATCCCACCTATCGTATGGGTACTAGCAGCCCTCGGGGTTACACTTTTTCGAGAAGTTCCTGAGCTACAAGTGTAAGATAGAGAAGTTGTATACAATTTGGAATAAGGGTTAATTTCACAAAAATTACCGACTCCCAAACCGAAATGATTATTAGTTTAGGAATCGGTAATTGAATTCTAAAAACTCTGATCTAAGCTGCCATGAGTAATGGGACTCCATATTTTATTGCATAACCAGCTATGGCAGTCCAGTTCTCCTTTATGTATTTACCAGCTTTTTTTGTGAACTTTTCCTTTTCATCTGTCGCCAATGTCTTTGCTTGACTAATTACATCAGATTTCGTTTCCACCGAAGTTGCTGAATCACTATCGTTCTCTTGACTTTTGAATGATTCTAATTCTGTTAGAAGTTCTGATATTTGGGTGTTCAATTTTTCAATCTCTTCTGTCTTCCGCTTTTTTGTTTTTTCTAGTTCGTCAACTTTGACAGCTAATTCAGCCAATTTTTTATTAACCAATGCCATGTTGACAAAGGATACCTTAAGAGACCAGATCTTCTTGCCTGCATATTTTATTATGATTCTGTCTTGAATCACGGCCTTCTTATCCGATGCATCTTTGAAGAAAGCATTATTATTCAAAGTGTAGGTAAATTGATTACCATCGGCAAAAGCAATTGGAGGGTTGTTCGTAAAGTCAGTACTGAAGTTGTTTTTCTCAGTGGTGATTGTGACTTTCTGCTTATCAGCCCAAAGCGGTAGTTTAAATTGGATTTGGGTTTCTTTATCCTCTGAAAGATTAAAGTCAACCTCGTTTAAGGTTACCCGAGCATCTCTAATGAAGAAATAGTCGTCCCCAACCTTTTGACCCTGGTCTGTTGAAAGGTAGAAGGGAATCAAATCAACGGTTGTTAAGCTCGATAAATTCTTAAGTACAAACGTGAATTTACCGTTATCCTCATTAGTACTCATGGGTGAAATACCACTTGGTGAATTGACTCGTGGAATAAGCTTCAGGCCAGAGATATTCTGAGTGATAACCTCAATTTTTACCTCATTTACACCTGAGACACTAATCTGGTTTTCTTTAGAAAAAACCGTGTTGTTAATTCGAACTTCTTGGATATATGGAACCTTTTTGGCGCTTAGCGATAATGGAAGATCAATTTTTTCAAATGTTACATAATTCCTAATCGCCATTGCCTTTCCTTTAAGTTGATAAGCACTTCCAGCTTCAAAGCCTTTTATCTTTAAGAGTTTCGATCTTCCAATAGACTCTACGGAAATATTTTTATACTCAATTTTTGTGCTTTTGTTGACCAAGACAAGATCTGATACTTCAAAAAGTGTTCCTGAGGGATCCGCTTCAAGTTTTATAAAAGCATCACCTTCTGGTGTGATGTAGGCGTCAGCAACGTAGACTTTCGCTGCGATATTTTGTTGTGAGTTAATACAAGGGTAAAGATTATTGGCCGGGGTTTTTCCAATCTGATTAGGGAAAACATAACGAAGACGATAGTCCTTGATATATCGCCAGTTGGGATTTCCTTGCCCTCTTTTTTCTTGAAATACTGATCTCGGGGTATTGTCTACCTCCGTAGAAAGAGGTCCAGAATAAACAGCCTGGTTATTCGTATGGGAGTCTCTGCGGAGCGTCCTCTCACATGAGGCGGTCTTTCCATCGCTCCATTGGACGACTCCTAAAACAGTAATCTTAATCTTACCAAGAAAAGGTCCGAGATCTTTTCCGTTTTGTTCTTGGATGACAACTGTAGGTACCAATGCTCCGGAAGGATTGTACTCAGTGGTGAAGCTTACAATTTCAATATTCAAAAGCTCTGCTGTAGCTGGCTCGGTGAATGATATTTCACTCAAAGCGGAATTTACTTCCTCGGGTTTGAGTGCAAGCTGTTCCTGAGCCTTCATGAAAAGAGGGAAGAAACTAAGTGCTATAAAAGTATATAGCTGAATACGTGATAGTTTAAACATGACGGACAAGTTTTTAGGCCCAAGAAGGGTAATCGAATTTCCTTATTCGACCTAAGGTTGTGATATGTTTTGGGATTATTTATTACTCTTATCGATGATACGATTAGTCTTGAAAATGGTTCGGGTCGATAAATTATTTCTAATTTAAACAAAGTGTTTTTGCTACAAAATCTAGCAATACGCTTTATGAGGTGGGATTAATACTGATAGGAGAATGAAAAAAAGAAACCCCACCGACCAATTTTTAAAGCCACTTCCTGATTCCTGTGAAGTAATTTATGAAAAGCTATTAATAAGCAAACAAATCGGAAATCGAAGCACTTAGGACCTTTTCTATTTAAAAACCACTCCAAATAGAAGTATTAATATCACCTGCTTAGATTCGTTGGGTTTTTCGAATATCCATCCCGGTGCAGTCGGCTAAATCAAGCTGAGTTAGTTTTCGTTAAACATAAAGTCCCCATTGCCACAAGGCGAAGAAACTGTAATTGTACCGAAAGTGCTTCTTCAAGAATTTGTAGAGAATATAAGCGTCTAACCTGTACTAACGACAAAAACCAGAACGTAGTAGTTTGGATTTTCTCTTATCTGGTTTTATAATAAATTGGGCTGGGATATCGGCTCATGATCCATCTTTTTTTACCATTCCCGTCCTCGATTTCGTATAGGAATGGTCCTCCAATAGGGCTTTCATGTGCATCCAGACCTGGTCGACAATGTTTATATGCCGTTCCTCATTCTCGTTTACGACAATAAGCTTACCGATCAGGTTAATCCCTTTGATTGGCGTTTCTTCTTTGCTTGCTCTATTGAACACATGAGCGTTTGGACACGGATTATACTCTTCTACCAGTTGCCCTGACTCTCCCTGGTGTAGGGTATTCCAAAACGAGGTTATGTAATGCTGAAGGGGAACGACTTTTCCGTCCTTGAATCTTATAACCAGAAGATCTGGCTTTTTGGCTTTTAGTGTCCGGTTATCGACCTCAAACTCAATACTCAATATTTTTGGTCGCCTACGTTCAAAGGCAGTAGAAACCAGTAATGTTCCAACCTCAAAGGTCGAGTTCTTTACCTGTTCCTTTTGATCCTTCTCTCCTATTTCACTGAGGATAACTACGCCAATACATTTATACTCCGCAAACAGCATTGCATCCTTGGTAAACCCCTTTTTGGAGACGGCGACACCTTTTTATATTCCAGCGTCCTTAACAATCCCGGCCACTTTCATGATCACGTCTTGCTCGGAATTTGATGAATCAGAAATTTTTATGAAAGAAATTTCACAACTAAAAGTACTATTCGTGCTTTTATTGACAACCTCAAGTTGCATTGCACAACAACATCAAAATCCACTATTTGGAGAATGGGGATTGTTAAGTTTTGATGATCTTTATTGTAATGAATGCCCTGATCTTGAATTCTTGAATAATGGTAAGGGGAGACTAAAGTTCCTTTCCGGTGAAGAAGTGAAGTTTACATACTCAGTAAATATTTCGGAACAAATGGCAACTATCAACTTTGAATCTCATCAAATTTTTTTCTCCAGAAGAAAGTATTTTTATAGCATTATTACTAGGCTCGATGGACTCATACGAGTTACACTAACTTCTCTAGATTCCTACAATAAAGTTGTTTTGATAGGTGAAGATATGAAATGAAGGAATTGAATTTTAGGTCTACTCCAAGCTAGGTACTTAGGCGACCTTCTCCCTAAAAACCGAAACAGTCAGATTCTAGTTTAGGAGAGTATGACAGATCTCCCCACCATTTCGTATTTTCCCATCACATGAACCATTTCTTCCAACAACTTCGCCAACGTTTATTCCCACCACCCATGCCCAAGAATCGCCTCACCAAAACGGATTTTATAGAGTATTTGGATTGTGACAAGAGTTTATGGCTCAAAAAGAACAAAAGAGAAGCCTATCCTGACGAACCCATTTCCCTCTATGAAAAACGAATCCAAGAAGACGGTTACAAGGTGGAGGAGCTTACAGAAAAGCTTTTCAAGAATGGAATCCAGGTACCCAGTAGAAATGCGATTGAGGCTACAAAGGAAACCCTTAAAAAAGGAGCGGGGATCTACTATCAGCCGGAATTTTTGACGCCGGAAGGTTTGTTGGCTAGGGTGGATATTTTGGAGAAGCATGAGGATGGTTCCTTTACCATTTTGGAGGTTAAGTCCTCGACACGGGTCAAACCAGAGCACAAAAAAGATGCTTGCTTTCAGAAATATGTCATGACCCAGTTGGGCATGGAAGTGAAGGAGGTCTATGTCATTCACATCAACAAAGAATATGTACTGGAAGGGGAGGAAATTGACTATGAGGCTTATTTTGTGAAGGCAAATCTAACCGAAACGGTAGAGGAAATATTCGAAGAAACTGTAGGGGAAATTGAGGAAGCACTGGCCTTCATCAACCAAGCAGAAATAGATGAATCAAATTGTGATTGTCTGTACAAAACCCGCTCAAATCACTGCAGAACCTTTACGTATTTCAACCCCAACATTCCTGAGCATTCTATTTATGAACTCAATCGGATTCGTAAGTCTAGTATCAAGGAATTGGTTGATGCAGGGATCATGGCCATCAAAGATATACCAGATTCTTTTCGACTCAACAACCTTCAGGAAGCACAAAGAGAATCTGTCATAACAGGAAAACCTGTCATAGACAAGGCCATTATCAAACAGCAGCTAGATTCGTTGCAATTCCCCTTGCATTTCATCGATTATGAAACCTATGCCTCAGCGATTCCCAAGCTAAGAGGTACAAGGCCTCATCAGCACTTGGTTTTTCAGGTTTCTGTCCATACCATGCACGAATCAGGTAAGATAGATCACTTTGATTACCTGGCAGATGAGCTGGAAATGCCCTCCAAATTGTTAACCGCACTAGAAAAATTCACAGGTTGGGAAGGCACGTTCATCTCTTGGCATGCCTCTTTTGAGAATTCTCGAAATGAGGACATGATGAAGTTACTACCCGAATTCAAGGATTATCTCCAGTTTGTGGTGGATCATACCTTTGACCTAGAGAAAATATTTACCCTGGCGCTTTATGTGGATGCCCGTTTCAAGGGTTCTACTTCGATCAAAAAAGTGCTGCCTGTTTTGCTTCCGAATCTTAGCTATGAAGACCTTGAAATACAGGATGGAACGGCAGCTTTAGAAACCTGGGAGCGATATGCCGTCCTTCATCAAAGGAACCTAAATCGTCGTCAAACGAGTAAGAACTTGAAAGACTACTGTGAAAGAGATACCTATGCCATGGTAGAGATTTATCGTGAGCTAAGGAAGATAGTTGAATAGCTTACCAACTTTGATTGAATTCGATTCTTTGGATGGAAGGGGCACTCCATTTCATCAAGGGTGACGATTTCTTTCCAAAAAGCCATCATGAAATACTTCCGTCAAATAAGTTTCTATTATTTTTGTCTCTCTTTTATGCAAGGAAACGAAAATGGGTAGGTCTTCACTTCTTTTGATGGCGTTGTTGGGTGTGCTGCTTGTTGCTTGCCTACCGGACAAGTCTTCTGCTCTCCTAGATGGCTATGAAATCGAAAAGGGTTTCGAGTTAAAGGTATTGGCTGCTGAGCCAATGCTCAATTCCCCTGTGGCCATGGATGTCGATTTGGAAGGTAGAATGTGGGTGGTAGAGATGCCAGGCTACATGGCCAATATCGACGGAACTGGAGAAGAGGAGCCCAATGGGCGTATCCTAGTCCTTTCAGATGAAGAGGGAAATGGGAAAATAGACAAGGTCCATGTATTTCTGGATTCCCTCGTTTTGCCACGTGCCCTTTTATTAGCTTATGGAGGACTTTTGTATGCAGAACCTCCCTATCTGTGGTTTGTCGAAATTGGAGAAGACTTAAAAGCAGGGAAAAGAACTCTTGTTGATTCGACTTATGCGGGTGAAGGAAACATAGAACATCTTCCCAATTCTTTGACCCTCAACATGGACAATTGGATTTACAGTGCGAAGTCTAATATGAGATATAGACTACGAGAGGGAAAATGGGAAAAGGAATTTACGGCATTTCGAGGACAATGGGGCATGAGCCATGATAATCATGGTATTTTGTATTACAACAACAATTCAAGCCTTCTCCTTCAGGATAAGACCTATCCACAAGCCGCCCTCCAAAATAGATTTTATAAGCCATCCTTTGCCATCAACCAAATGGCTTCTCCTAATAATCGCGTTTATCCACTCCATGCTACCCTGATGAATAGAGGCTATGTAGCAGGTGTATTAGACGAGGAAGGAAAATTGGTCAATACCTCTGCTGCTGCGGGCCCGGTCATATATCGAGGAGGAATCTTTGGAGAAGAATATGATGGTGATGCCTTTGTAAGCGTCCCAGAAGCCAATCTCATCAAGAGAATTAAGCTGAATGGAAGGACGATAGAAGAAGGGAATGAATTTCTGCGGTCAACGGATCCTTTGTTTAGGCCGGTAAGCTTGGCAAATGGCCCTGATGGAAGCCTTTATGTAGTAGATATGCATAGGGGAATCATTCAGCATCAGGCTTACATGACTTCTTATTTGCGCGAAAAAATTCTAGCGGCAGGCCTAGATACTGCTGTAGGCATGGGAAGGATTTTGGCCATTAGCCCCAAGAATAGCTCCTCCCAAGACATTCCAGATTTTAGAAAAGCTACGCCTTATGAGTTAACCAGAGCGTTGGTACACCCCAATGGGTGGGTCCGAGACAAAGCGCAACATCTTCTGATTCAAAAACGAGATACAAAGGTTCTACCTGCTCTTGAAATAATGGCATTGACCAATGTAAGTCCGTATAACCTCCATGGATTTTGGGTATTGGAAGGTCAGGGGCTGATGGATCAGGCATTGGCGGAGAAAATCTTCAAAGAATCGAAGGATGAGGTAGTTGTTGCTGCTTTGTACGCTATTCTCGAAAAGGACTGGGAGGACCTATCATTTTTAGAAGGTTATCTTCCCGATTTAATGGCTAAGAAATCACTTGAGATTGATCGCTACCTAGCGGGATTGATTCCACGCTTGGAGAAATGGGATTTCCTCTTGACACTCATGGCCAGACATGAGGGCGATCCACTCTTGAAGACAATGGCCTTGAGTGGGATGAAGGGCAAAGAGATAAGTTGGAGAAATTATCTAATGGAGACAGAGTCACAAGCTGTCCAAGAGCAATGGTTACCCGTTCTAGATGAAATCATCGAAGCCATAAATACCAACCAACCCTTTATGGATTTAAGTGGCTTGCCCGATTTTCAGGATAATCGTACAAATGGCCTAATCTTATTCAGGAAGTATTGCAGTACATGTCATGGAATGAATGGAAGGGGAATGGAGAACCTCGCTCCCTCTTTGATGGAAGCCAAGCACATTCACGGCCCCGACGAAGGCCTAGCTTTACTTTTGCTAAATGGAATCAAAGGACCTATTCAAAGAGGGCAAACGACCTATGAATTTGCCGCTCAAATGCCTGGTTTAGGGGATAACCCTAATCTTTCCGATGAAGATATTTCAGACATCATTGCTTACATCCGAAATGCCTTTAGCCAACAATCAACTGAGGTTCCTCCAAGTCTTATCCAAAAAATGAGACAGGTTGAGGTGTCAAATGATCAGGGCTTGACGGAAGAACTGCTAGAAAAAATGGTGAATAAGCTACAAGAATAGGTTTCCAGTTCAATTGGCGGCCTTGATATACTGAACCGCCTCAGCCACATGGTAAGGGAGAGGTTGAGAGGCTTCTACTCTGTCAGCAATGCTCCTCGCAACTCTTAGAATCTGTCCCATCCAGGAGGGACTTACCCCAAGGCTCTTCATAGAAATCGTCAAAAGCATCTTGGCTTGTTTGTCCAATTGAGACCAGTTGCTAGCCCTGTCAGAAGGGATTTGGCCATTGGACTTGATTCCCTCGGTATCTTCGAAACGCTCATCTTGCTGCGCAACAGCTTGTTCTACTCTGTCTCGAATCTCAAGGCTATGTTCAAGATCCTCAAACCTCAAATGATCTTCAGCCGCAATAATCTCTACTTCAAGGTATAAATCTACAAAAGGGTAAAAGGATTCAGGTAAACTAGGCTCAGTAGTGGTAAATACGATCATGGGCTGACAACTCACTACTTTCCCACCCCAGTTTAGGCTTCGATTGCGAAGAACCTGCAAGATGACTTGCTGAATCTCTACAGAACATTCCATGATATCCTGTACCATGAGGATTCCATGATGAGCCAAGTAAAGGTGTTGATTCACCTCTTCCAAATCGTGAAAGGGCGCTATTTTTCTCAAGGGAGGATGAGCCATCAATCCTGTTCTTAGCGGAAGTTCACCAGTCTCAGAATATCGGAGGGTAATTTGGAGGGCCTCTTGGAGCTTCATTCTGGGAAGAATACCAGGTAGATGCTCAACCAGTCTTGTTTTTCCAGATCTAATATCTCCGTAAAGAAGGGTATGATGATGACCAATGATGGCGATTTCAAGGGCATGCTTGATGTTCTCATCTTCGATAATGTCTGCCATGTTGGTTGGAGGAACTTCCTGTTCGGCAAAGAAGATTTCTCGGGTATCTCTTTTTACAGGATCCAACTCGACCTCACCTGCTAAAAATGCGTTGAGTTCTGTTTGTCCAAGAAGCCCATACACGGCTATATCATTGACAATAGCGGCTTCTTCTGTTTGATCGGGATGCACGAAAAGGGCCTTTTTTCCTTCTTTTCTTGCTTTCATAGCTGCTGCCAAGACACCTTGTTGATGGAAGAAAAGGTCTCCTTCTCTGCGGGCTAATACAACATATTCATCTTGAGAAAAACGATCAGGCATGGACTCAAATTTAATAGCAGAGACAATTTAGGCAGGATATGGCTTCCTTCCCAAACTACCTATTTGGTCTGCAGCTTTAAGGCGGGAAATTTGTTTCGGAAGTATGTCAATACCAGCGCAGATAGCCCTACGATGGTCCCCAGTAAGCCTATGGCTACTACGATATTGGCTCCGTTCCCGTCTGCTGCAAAGAAGGGTATCGCCAGTAGCGCAAGAAAGCTTGCACGCATAGAAACATTAACTACATTAAAAAAAGAATTCACCCTTCCGATGACTCTATTGGGAACAATGGACACCAGATAGGTAATTCGAAGAATCCGCACACCTGCGTTGCAAATGCCCAATAGGTAAGAGCATACAAACAAGACAGCCACTGAAGCCATATTGGCAATAATGAAATAGAAGGTCGCTGCACATACTTCTAGGAAAATGATGAACTGTACGGACCTATCCTTATTTAGCCAAGGAGCTAAGCCGATAAAGCCTGCAGAAATAGCCCCTAAGGCATACATTCCCTTAAAGGACGATAGGATGACAGCCGATTCCTTGAGCCAGTCCATCACATAAATGGGCATGATGGCTTGTATACTCACCAATAAACTGAAAAAGACAGTATGGGAAGCAATCCCGAAAATGAGAATGGCTTTTTCTTTCCATAAATATTGAAAACCCTGCGTAAGTCGAGAGAGGAGTGAACCGCTGTCAATTTTCTCCCTCGTAGATGGATCATACGGAATCTGACTAATCAGGAAGAAGGACAAGAGGTAGGTGATGCCGTCCATCAAAAAAATTTCATGCAAGGCCCAAGGAGAAATGTCAAGCCATGTTGGCCACCATGAATAATCTGGTGTTCCTCCAATTAAAATCCCCCCCACCATCATCCCGAGGAAATTCGTCGTCTGTCCTTGCACCTCAATGGCGGAGTTGACCTTAGCATAGTCTTCTGGGGTAAACAGCTCCTGTACAAAGGCATATAGATTAGGATAATGCACATTGTATGTGAAGATGGTTGTGGTGAAGATCAGCGCAATGAAGGGAAAGGGTACAACACCCGTTAGGAAGCCTATACTCGCTATAAGACACAGAATGGCCCCATCTATGGCCGTCAGTGTCATGAAGATTTTCTTCCGATTGAATTTATCAATCAGAGTCCCCGCATAAAGTCCCCAAAAAAGGGAAGCCAGCGTAACACTGGCTACCATAACAGCATTTAAATATTTTCCGTTGACTTGTTGAATCAAATACCAGGGGATGGCTAGCATCGTGATTCCTTGCGCAAAGCCGGAAATCGTGTTGGCCGTGAACAGGGGAATAAGAATTCGAAGATTAGACGGCCTTTTTTGCATGGCCAAATGTAGCAGTTTTATCTAACAAAAATAATCCAATGCCTAGCTGCTCGAAACAGGTAAATGCAGCTTTACTGTCGTCGTATTGTCATGGATTTTACTCCCTTTTCCGACATTATAATCATCGATATTCAAGGTAAATGTTGCTCGAAAAGTACTTCCATCAAAAGTAAATGGCATCTCAAACTCTCTACTGGTTCCCTTAATGGTCATCGTACCTGTTGCTACATATTTGTCGCCTGCCAGAACAATTTTCTTAGTCGAAAAAGTCATATTAGGGTACTCTTTGGTTTGGAAGTAATCATCTCGATTGCGCATATGACGATCTCTCAAACCTATTCCTGTGGCAATGGTTTTTACATTGATCTTTCCAGAAAAAGAGGAGGCAGCAAGATTGCCGGGATCAAAAGCAATCGTCGCTTCGAAGTCGTTAAACTTTCCCTCAACCGTACCATAAATTGTCCCGATTTCGAAGCTTACACTGGCAGCTTGACGGTCCACATTCCAATTCTGCTGGGCAAAAAGGCTAGGTGTCATCATGATGAACAAGATGCATCCTACGAGTGTCTGTGTTGTTCTTTTAAGCAAAATCATAAGTTGTAAAGGTCGATTAACAGTCTATTGTTCGTAAGAATAGCTGTTTTGATTGTTAAAATTATTTTAAAGCGAAAAGGTGAAAAATCTTTTTGAGCAAGCAATCGTAATTTTGATCATAAACCCTTTTAAGGAATGAAAAATATACTCTCATATATCGTCGTTTCGCTTTTGGTAAGCGGAATTATGTTGACGGCCTATCACTTTTCAGGCCTAGGCGTGCAGGAAGTCTACCTAACGGATAACACTCCAAAACTCGACAGCAGTTTCCTCAAAAATACCAACAATGTCATGCCCATAAATGGGGGTAAAGTGAATTCCCCTCCATCAGATTTTTTGGTGGCTGCAGAGGTTGCCATGCCTGCCGTGGTTCACATTAAGTCTATTCAAAGGGTACAAGCCATTGATCCCTTTTATGAATTGTTTGGGATGAGACCTCGTAGAACCAATTCCAGAGAACAAGTATCTACCGGTTCTGGTGTCATCCTGAGTAGCGATGGCTTCATTGTTACCAATAACCATGTAATCAAGGATGCGGATAACTTAACCGTTACCCTGCACGACAACCGATCCTATCCTGCCCGTGTGATAGGAACTGACCCGACTACGGATTTGGGTCTCATCAAAATTGAAGCAGAAGGGCTCAATACAGTTGATTTACTAGATTCTGATGAAGTGCAGGTAGGTCAATGGGTACTTGCGGTGGGTAACCCTTTTAGTTTGGCTTCAACCGCCACTGCGGGGATTGTCTCTGCCATAGGTAGAGATTTAGATATTATCAAAGGAGATTTGACGATAGAAAGCTTTATTCAGACGGATGCAGCAGTAAACCCAGGAAATTCAGGTGGTGCCTTGGTTAACCTAGATGGAAAATTAATTGGAATCAATACGGCTATTGCTTCACCAACTGGCACTTATGCTGGATATGCCTTTGCGGTTCCTTCCAATATCGTGAAGAAGGTTGTCTTAGACTTGAAGGAATATGGTGAAGTTCAGCGTGCTTTCCTCGGCATTACAAATTCTGTAGCCTTGAATAGTGAGGTGGCCGCAAAAGCAGGCGTGGAGCTGACAGAAGGTGTCTTGATCAATGGGGTGGCTAGAGATGGAGGAGCTGGCAAAGCGGGGATCCGCCAAGGAGATGTAATCGTCAGCATTGATGGGATTAAGGTGAAAAACGATGCCAAATTACTCGAATTGATAGGGCGAAACAGACCAGGTGATATGGTGGAAGTAAGGGTCTTTAGAGAGGGGAAATACTTGGCTTACGATGTTCAATTGACTGACCAGACAGGGGGGACCGTTCTGATGGCTCCTAACAGGGTGGAGGCCTTAGATGAGCTAGGCATGAGATTAGAAGATTTATCTGATAATCAATTGTACAAACTAGGACTTGAACGCGGCGTCTATGTAGAGTCCCTATTCGCCGGAAAAATTAAGCAACAAACCAAAATGAAAGAGGGCTTTATCATCATGAAGGTTAATGATGAGGCAGTGAATTCAAGTGAAGAAGTCATCCAGAAGCTATCTTCCTCCAATGGTAAAATCACCCTTGTGGGAACCTATGCTGGTTATAACCGCTTCTACGCTTACAGTTTTAATCAATAGAAAGGCAGTATCAACTGTCATTGGCTAATAATCACGAAGCCCGTTCCTTATGTGGAATGGGCTTTTCTCATTTGAAGAAGTAAGTACAACAAACAAACGTACTTGAATGAAAAAAATCCCGTTCCACCTTCGGAACGGGATTTTTTAACCTTTTTCTGTTCTTCTTTACTATTTACAGAAGTCCAGAATACTCTTTGCCAGAGGTGAATTAGGCTTAATGGCCATTAGCTTTTCTGCTAGTGGCTTAGCAGCGCCACAGTCAAGGTCTTCAGCAGTTGGAGCTTCTAATGCGCCTGGGTTAAAGGCCTTAGAAGTCAAAATCTCCATACATACAGGAAGGAATCTCTTGGCTCCTTTGCTGATAGAAGCAAAATCTTTATCTCCAAACACATCGTAGAAATCCTGCGCTGGCTCCGCCATTTTCCATTCGATGGAAGACGTATCTGCGTCCTCGTAGAAACGAGAAATCTGTAGACGGTAGTTGTAAGGGTTAACCTGCTCTGGAGCGAGTTCATTACACTTCTTAAAGTGCTCTTCTGCCTTTTCGTAGAAGTCAGATCCCGCGTTGAACTCGGCTTTAGCCGTGTTGAAGAAAGCTTTGTAGCTCTCGCCTTCTCTGTTGTCAAGATCTTTTTGGCGGTAGTGAGCTTCTAGTGGATAGAAAGGCTTAGCTTCTGCCTTGATGGCATTGGACTTGGCAAGCAATTCTTTGGCTTCTGCCTCTGCCTCTTCCATGATTGTTTTCTGCTCAGTCATGATGGCAGCCTGTGCATTTGCAGCTTCTACGTCTGGTTCTTCCTGCTCAAGGAGTTGCTTACGCAGATCATAGGCAGCTTTTCTGGCAGCATATGCGGTTTGCATTTTGGCTTGTGCTTCCTTTACAGTCGCTTTCACAGCTTTAGACTCCTTAATTTTTGCATCGGCCATGCCTTTATATTCCTTGGCAAGGTCTTCGTAGTAAGTCCACTTATCAGCGTTTTTCAAGATCATTTTCTCGTACTCAGCATCAGCTTTTTCAAGATCTCCCTGAAGTCTGTAGATGTCACCAAGTGCTTTGTAGTCTTGGAAAATGGTGAACTCCTCTTTGATATTGGAGAAGTAGTCGTCCATAGCGGCTTTTGCACCTTCCAAATCTCCCGTTTCAATCTTGGAAAGACCAGTCAAACGGCGCATGACATTGTTATTCAAACCTGCAGCTTCAATTGCCTTTAGTTCCTCAAGGGCAGAATCGTATTCTTCACTCAAGTAAAGGAAAGAGGCGAAACGCACACGAGCATTCAGGTCACCCTGCGTTTCAGAGACATATTTCTCCATGTCTTTTCTCGCCTGCTGGAAGCGTCTGGCAAGTAGGTAAAGCTCGGCACGAATACGATAAGCAGAAGCATACTCAGCATCAAGCTCAATGGCTTTGTTAGCGTACTCTAATCCTTTGTTGAAGTCTTCGGCTTTCTTACTTTCAAGACCGTCTTCATACTTTAGCTCTGCTAGGTAAACATAGGCAGGAACATAGTCAGGCTTCTTTGTTACAGCTTTTTCTAGCTCTTCATAAGCCAGCTCGCGTACTCCCTGTACTTTGTAGTAAGTTCCTAGGTAGATATTTGGACGAGGATCCTCATCATCAGAATCACGGAGGCCATAAAGGATTACCTTGGCATCACCTACCATGTCTGCGGTTCCTTCCAAAAGGGCCTCAGCACGCTGGAAAGACCACTCGCGGACTTTTCCTTTGTCTGCTTCAGCAGCACGTACCAATAATTCATTGGTTCCGGAAAGGTTGTTTTCCTTCATACGAATTCTTGACAGACCTGCCAAGTTCATGATACTCTTGGACTTCTTATCAAGTCCTTTCTTGAAGTACTCTTCAGCAGCTTCGTAGGAATCGTTGATGTATTGAATTTTACCTAGCCAGTAGTACACCTCATCGATGTTTTTAGGGGCTTTATCCTGTTCGGCATAAGTTTTTAGCTGTTTTTCAGCTTCTCCGTATTTTTCCTTCAGGATAAGGTCTACAACGGGTTCCAGGGGTACCTGGGCAAACGCCACACTCGCCATCATGGCCAGCATTCCTGCAATCAATATGCGTTTCAACATAGTCTTAAGCGGTTTTTAAATGCTAGAAAAAGGTTAAACATTATCACGGGAAACATTAGCTTCCCTCAATTTGGTTTGGCTTTACGATTGTGTGTAGTTGTGTATTTACTTGGCAATTTTAGTCTTCAACGGATCTTTCGCCCCTTTTTTATCGGGAAACCTCACTTGTCGAGGAATTCCCTTGATAGCAGCGATTCCGTGTTTATGTAAAATCCTTTGACCTCTTGGACCTGCCATGTAGGCGACCAGCCCCGTTCCCAGACCAGTAGTAATTTCTCTTCTGATCGTGTAGATCGTCCTGATCAAAGGATAACAATCTGTCGTTAAATAAGTCTGATACGGCCTAAACGCATCTATATCATAAGGGCAAAGCGAATCAACCGCAACACCCCCAATCGCCAATATCTTCGTTCCTTCTCTGATCTTTCGAACCTTGGGATCATCCCAATCGCTGATCCACGAAAATCCAAGCAGGCCTACAGCATTGTCATTTTCCTTGATATAGTTCATGACAGCCTCGGCCGAATCCAAAGCGAAAATATTATCCCCAGCTATTTGTTTCCCTTCAAAAACGCTATCCTGAAGGAAACGAACAGCACTGGAGCGATTGTTGTCAAAGACGACGCTTATATTCTTTAAGCCTACTTGTGGGGAGATTTGTTTCCAGTTTTCCAATTCGCCAGAAAAAATACCTCTCCATTGTTCAGCGTTAAGTGTATCAATAGGATTGTTCTGATTAGCAATCAATACAATCCCCTCTTTTCCAATGGTTGAATAGTCAGCAAATGTATGTTGGATTTCCAACATATCTTCCTCTTCCTCTGTCAGTTTCCTTGTCGCTATAGCAATTCTGATAGAATCAGATTCAATCATGGCTGCAATAGCCTCTTCTCCTGGAAGATATATGGGATGGATGGTGGCTTCGTCGTAAGTACCTAGGAAGGAATTTAATTCTGCCTCAATAGCAGGTTTCAGAGCCCGGTCTACCGAAATGTAGATTTCACCGGAAGTGGTACTCTCTTGCCGCTTATTAGGACGTACTTTTTTATCCTTGGTTACAACTTGCTGCTCACCTGCTTGATTGTCAGAGCGATCTGTGAAATTGCTAGTTCCTTCAGAACATCCCCAAACACTCAACAGCAGCACCGTAGTTACCCATTTAATCCATAGCTTCATATAAAAGCTGTTGATTTTATCGGCTGCAAAAATAATACTTTTTATCGGCATTTCTTAACGTTCAAAGGATTTGATGGTGCCACTTTATCTTTTCGTCTAGTTCATGACATCATCTTCTGTGTAAATATGAGATGCCAAGCTTGCCTTATTTCCATAAAACTTGCCCAAGGTAATCCATCACATCATCGAAGCCATAGACCCCCAGCGTTAGTATCAATAAGGAAATTATAGCGATTAATCCCTTATGTGTCATACTCGTCTTCAGTTCATCGTCATCCTTGCCTATTCGTGGTCTTAGAAACAGCATAATGAGTGGCTTCAAGTAATAGAAGAGGGATATAAGCGTGTTGAGCACCGCAACGGCAAGCACAAACAGAATCCAATTTTGGGTTTCTGTTGTCATGTGTTCCACTCCAGCTGAAAATAGAAACCACTTGCCAATGAATCCTGCGGTTGGAGGAAGTCCTGCCAGCCCAACCAGTCCAATGGCCATACCCAGTGAAGCCCATATGTTTACCTGTCCCTTCCCTGAAAAATTATCCAAAAGACCCTCCCGATCTAGAGACATAGCTGAGATAATAGGCAAGATATTGATCAGAACATAAATACCTAGGTAGAAGAGAACACTACTTTCTCCGAAAAGACTCATCCATCCCAAGCCCAATAGGAAATAGCCTGCCTGTGCAATACCAGAATAAGCCATCACTGATTTGAAATGCTTTTGATTCAAAGCAGAAAGATTGCCCCATGTCATGGAAAACAAAGCAAGAATTAATAAGGCAAAAGAGAATTCTGAGGCATAGGCCCAATCTTGTAGCACATGTACAATCCTTAATAGGAATAGCGTACCTGCTATTTTAGGGAGAGTTGACAGCAAGGCTAGCAGGGGATAAGAAACTTGGCGATAGACTTGGGGTGTCCAAAAGTGAAAGGGGAAAGCTGCCAATTTGAAGAAAAAAGTACTGAGAGTGAGCAACAGAATAGGCAAACTCGTCCAAATAGGCACTGCTGCCAGCGCTTCAAGATTTTCCTTTGTACCTAGCTCAAATGAACCCGTCATTCCGTACAGCCATGACAAGCCATAAAGACTCATACCGGTGGTAAGCAAGCCAAATAAGAGATACTGCAAGGCTGCATAGGCAGACTCCCTATTGTCGTCTTCAAGCCCTACTAGAACGTAGGAAACCAAACTGATCAATTCTACTGCAAGAATGGCAGTGAGGAGATTGAACGACAGACTGGCGATAGATGCGCCCAAAGCTACCCCTAATACCAAAGGGTAATATTCCTCTTTCCGTTTATGGGCAGGACCATCCATCGCAAAAACGATGAATGTTGTTCCGAGGATAAGAATTCTAGCATATTGGGCTATTCCATCTACTGAAAGCATGCCTCCAAAAAGAGACATTGATTCAGCAGGAGGAAATAGGAGATTGGCCCCCAAAGCCAATAAGAGCCCAATTTGAGCAAGCCATAAAATAGACTGTTTTTTAACTGGAAATAGACTGAGGAGAAGGGTAAGAATAATACTTATTGTCAGAATCCACTCGGGCAATAGGCCTTGACTCAAAGGGCCGAGTTCGGCTAGCTGTTGTGTGAGGTATTCCAACAAGGGAGCGTTCATGGATCAAAGGTAATCAATCTTTTCAGAGCTTGGTATAGGATATACCTTTATCTCCTTAAGTTGATCGAGTATTTATAGAGTTAAATATTTCAGGAATCATATTTCATTCGCACCTTCAAAACAGCAGCTGAAACATAATTTCTGACAGTTAATGTCGTTTTTAAAGGGTTTTTGACTGGAAAGCGAAATATTTAGTATAGATAAGTATACCCAAATAAACCCCAAATTCTAGTATCCCCTTGGCCAAGAAAACCCTTGCCTTCGTCCTTACTCTGTTGTGGATTTTTAGCCTTATGGCTGAAAATACTCCTTCGTTTGGACCCAATTCCTCTTTCTCTCCTCCTGTAACTATCGTGGAAGATACCATTTGCCCAGGCCAATCAGCCCTCCTTGTGCTGGATGCAGGCCCTGATGCCTTGGTTATGTGGATGAAGGATGAAAGAATCATTCACATTGGAGATAGCCTAAAAACACCTCCTTTGTCGGAATCCACCACCTACAAAACCACCTATAAATTTAAGGATAAAGGGGAGTCCAATACGGTGATGATTACCGCAACAGTAGAGAGCCTTGATAACATTGTCTTGGATAAAAACCCAAGGGGCGAGCATAAGCCGAATTCCATGATTCGATTTGGCGTAAATACCTCACTTTCTATCCAATCTTTTGAATGGAACCTTGGAGATGGTACGGTTGACAGTTTGGCCTCCCCCGTCCATGAATATCAGCACCCTGGGCGCTATGAAGTATCGGTAAAAATGAAGACTGAAAGAGGGTGCACCCTTAGCTTAAAGCAACTACTAGATGTCAAACAACCCCCTTATGTAGATTTCCCTTCTGCTTTTTCTCCGAATGGGGACGGCTTCAATGATAAGCTAAGAATTAACTATTTCGATCTTAGTTCCTTTATCCTAAAGATTTACGATCGTAATGGGCATCTGATCTACGAAACTGAAAATCCCTCTTTTGTTTGGGATGGAATCGATGTCTATGGTGACCTTGCCCCAGAAGGTGTGTATAAATGTCAGGTGCAAGCGTTGACATCAGACAAAAAGCCTATTAATCTCAGCCATACCTTAACCTTGGTACGTTAGGTAAGTTTCCTGAAATTCCCGAGCTTTGATTGCTTAACATAACTTTGCCCTCTTCCGTATGAAAAATCGGAAGCCAACGTTTATTTTAGAAATAAGCTCCAGTTTTATGACTGTCATCAAACACATACTTTTCGCCCTTTTTACAGTAGGTATTATCGCTATCTCCTTTGCCCAGCCTGGTAAGGAAAATTACTTTCAGTACGAAAGTGAGAATGTAGAAGCCTTTCGCGATAAAATCGAATTTCAGTTGCCTGAGCCGACTGTGATCATCAAGGAGGAAGCAGAAAACAAACTCAATCCTGATAGCCTGTCAAATTTCTTCCTAGAGGGGAATAAACTTCATATCCAAGCTGACAATCAATTGAATGTATGGATAGATAGAGACAAAGAGATCAAGAAGAAGATCACTGATATCGATGGATTCAGAATTCAGGTTTATGCTGGTACCAAACGCGCCAATGCCTTTAGTGTAAAAGGAGGCTTGATCGGACGTTTCCCAGATTATACTTCTTATTTGGAGTATAAATCCCCAAACTATGTGGTGAGAATTGGAGATTTCATGAAAAGAGAGGATGCTATTCTCTTCCAGAAAATAATCAGAGAGTCTTTCCCCGGTGCGTTTATCGTTCCTGACGTTGTAAAAGTTCCAAAATACAACCCAGAATGGGAGCAAGTTTATGATGCAGCGAATGATAGCTTGAAAAACTCAACCGAAGCTGGAAACAACTTTACCCTTCCAGACGATAGAAAGTAAGGAAGAAGTTGAATGGCGATTTTAATACAGAAAGGGGACGAAATATTGAAGTTTCGTCCCCTTTTTCTAAGTTTTCTTCCCTAGGGTTAGATTTGGGAAACGATGGTTCCAATCGTCCCTATGTAGAAAAGTAGCAATATCAGGCCCTCCCACCGATTGACCTTTCTGTCCATGACAACGAACAGACACATCAGACTAATGAACAGGAAGGAAGGCAGTCCGGTATTCAATAAGCTATCAGGAACTTGTATCGTACTGACCATTCTGGGGATTCCCATGACGGCGAAGATGTTGAAGATATTGGATCCAATGACATTGCCTACCGCCATCTCTACATTACCGGTTCTTATTGCGACAAGAGAAACTACGAGTTCAGGTAGTGAAGTTCCAAGAGCGACGGCAGTAAGTGCAATAAACTCCTTTCCTATTTGAAGAATCTCTGCGAGATGTTGGATGGATTGAACGTTAAAATCAGCGGAAAAGTAAATGACAATACCGCTTACCAAAAGGATAACAGGCTCTTTCCAGGAAAATTTTTCCTTTTCGGATTCATCTGCTTCAATTTCAATAGAGACATTTTCTGGGTCTTTGACATTTCGAAGACTTAGGATATATCCCAAGTAGATACAAAGACCAACACAGCACAATAGGCCTTCAAGGAAGCTAAAAGTCCCATCTCTCAAACATAGATAAAGGAAGAAAGTCGCACCAATCATCATGGGACCATCTACTCTCATGACATCAAATTCCAGTTTGATGTCTTTTGCAGTAAATGCGACGATTCCTAACACGAGACCTATGTTCGTGATATTTGATCCGATGACATTACCGGGAACAATAGCTGATACATTATTTGGACTGAGGACGGCCACCAATGAGGTAACCAACTCAGGTAAGGAAGTTCCGATAGCAATCAACGTTACCCCTACAATAAAGGGCGGAATGCCTAGTGCAAGACCAATTCTCTCAGAGGCTTTGATGAAGAAATCCGCTGAAACAACGAGTGTTACGAGGGTAACGAGAAAGACGATACTCCAAAAAGGGAGATCTGGCATAACATATAATTTCGACCTGAAAGTACGAAAACATTATCTTGATGTTACAGGTAGTAAAAGAAAATATGGATTAGGGCGTAAAGTTTTTTAATTTGAATGAGCAGGAAAAATTATAACAATCACTCCCGATCAATGAGACAGTTTGTCCTTCTGATTGTGTTGCTCTTGCCTGCCCTTTCATTTTGTCAATTAAGAACCCATGTTGGGGTGAACGTTCCCGCCGCTATGGTAGGGACGCTCGACATTCGTTCTGAAATTCAGATGGCTCCTAGGTTCTCGCTGCAATTGGCAACGGGAATTCGCCATCAAAACAATGAAGATCGAGCAGAGCCACGTATCCGCGCCCTATCTGACTATATCAACCTCTTGAATCAGGGGCTGTTTCTTTCCGTAGGGGGGAGGTTATACGAACAGGACTTGTCTGATTACCAATATCCATTTATTGCCTTTGACCTGACTGGAGTGTACTACCGAGACAGATACCTTAGCCAAGATGCTCAAGGGAATTCTATCAAGGAAGAAGCTACAGGTTTTAGGATAGGTGGTACAGCTACCATTGGCTTCGTCGTTAGGATCACAGAGTACATCAATGCTGACCTGGGTATTCAGTTTGGCTATTCTCCTCCAAGAAGGGACCTTTTGGCCTACTATCATCCAGGAATGGGCTACATGACCTTCGGACTTGGTGTGTTAGGAGTCAAAGGGGGACATATCCAACCGCTTATTGCCCTCCGTTACAACATTATTCGAGATAAACGTCAGCGAATTCATAGCATGGAATAAGGAAAAAGACTAGCTTCGCAGCATTCCAGTAAACATCCATTCTATCATTCGGTTGATCGCTTATGACCAGAATCTCCTTTATCAATATTGGCAATGAACTGCTGAAAGGCACCATTGTTAACACCAATGCTTCAAATTCAGGGCTTATTCTGCGCAAGTATGGACTTCGACTCAACAGAGTTGTGATGATCGCAGATACCAAGGAGGCTATCAGGAGCGCGTTAGAAGAAGAAGTTGCCCAAAGCGATGTGGTGCTGATAAGTGGAGGACTTGGCCCAACGAAGGATGATATAACCAAATATACCCTTGCCGAATATTTCCAAAGCGATTGGAAGGTGGATCAGGCAACCCTTGATTTTATTACCGATCGTTTTGCTCAAGCAGGGATTGAATTGAATGAGTTGACCAAGGGACAGGCTAAAGTTCCTGTTGTGTGTGAAGTACTGCTCAACACTAGAGGAACAGCTCCAGGTATGGCTTTTGAAAAGGACGGGACGCATATTTTTTCGATGCCTGGCGTGCCATTTGAAATGTTGCACATGTTGGAAAAAGAGGTAGTACCACGAATTTCCAAGCATTTCCCTTCAAGAGCTTATCATTCGCACTTTTTCAGATTGGCCGGAATACCTGAGTCTGAGGTGGCAGATAGAATGGAAGCTATCGAAAATCAAATGCCCGAAGGTCTACAGGTAGCTTATTTACCTAGATTGGATGGGCTATGGCTGGAATTATCAGGCCAAGAGGAAGATGAAGGACAAACCAAAGCCATGTTGGAGGAGTTTATCCCAAAGGTCAGAGAGGTTTTTGTAGATAAGTCCTATGGGGAAGGAGATAAGCCAATCTCCCAAATGATGAAAGACCTTTTTGTCGACCATCAGTTGACCTTGGCGACAGCCGAAAGTATAACAGGAGGGAGAATAGGCGCCCGTTTGGTAGAAACACCAGGTTCTTCATCTTACTTCGTAGGTGGAATAATGGCCTATGACGCACAGGTCAAAGTCAATCAATTGGGGGTTCCCCAAGAACTAATTGACAAGCATGGCGTTGTGTCTGAAGAAGTTGCTTTAGCCATGGCAGAAGGAGTTCGGAAAAAGCTAGGCGCATCCATCGGGATGGCAACAACAGGCTTTGCACAAAAGGGCGAAACCAACAAGCCAGAAGTTTGGATTGGACTAGTGGGGGACGGTTGGAAGGCAAGTAGACATGCCCGATTGAGAACCGTAAGAGAGGTAAACCTAGACAGAACAGCTTACTATGCCATGCAGCTGTGTCTAAAAAAAGTCAAGGAAGCATTTTGAGAGAATATTAAAATTCTCTTAGTTTTGTTGAATTTTTTGCGGCCTGCCTTCACAATCAAATGCTTAGAAATAGAGTTATCCTAATTCAATGATAGCTGAAGGCAAAAAGAAATAGAAATTGCTTTTCTCAAAATAAAACTATCTATGGCTAAATATGAGCTAACCATGCCCAAAATGGGTGAGAGTATCATTGAGGCGACTATCCTAGGATGGACAAAATCTATCGGCGAAGAAATCGAGGCTGAAGAATCAGTCTTGGAGATCGCTACGGATAAAGTAGACTCTGAGGTACCTTCTCCTGTTGATGGCAAACTGCTTGAAATCCGATTTAATGAAGGAGATGTAGTTCCTGTAGGTGAGGTAATCGCCATCATCGAGACCGAAAGCGAAGTGGCTGGTTCCTCTAATGGACATGCGAGTCCTGAAGTGGCAGCGGTCGAAGTAGCTGAAAGTGTTCCTTTCGTTCCTCAGGCTGAGCCTGTATTAGAAACAGTAGGTGCTTCTGCTAATGTAGAAACCACAAGATTCTATTCTCCCTTGGTCATGAACATTGCCAGAACTGAGGCTATCTCCATGACGGAATTGGAAGCTATTCCAGGCACAGGGAGAGAAGGAAGAGTTACCAAAAAGGACATTTTGGCTTATGTGAAGAATAGAAAGGCTCAACCTGTGGCAGCTCCAGTAGCAGCACCTGTGGTCAAGCCTGCACCCCAAACGCCTAAGTTGGCATCTGCTCCTGCTGTTTCCATGACCGGAAATACAGAAATCATCGAAATGGATCGGATGAGGAAGCTAATCGCCAAAAATATGGTGAACTCCCTCCAAGTATCTGCCCATGTAACTTCATTTGTAGAAGCTGATGTTACCAAGCTGGTGATGTGGAGAAACAAGATGAAGAAGGAATTTCAGCAGCGCTATGGGGAGAAACTTACTTTCACACCCTTATTCATCATGGCTTTGACAAGAGCCTTGAGAGAACTTCCTCTTGTGAATTCCTCGATCAATGGGGATAATATCATTATCAAGAAAGATATCAATGTAGGAATCGCTGTTGCCCTTCCTAACGATAACCTAATTGTACCTGTTATCAAAGGCGCAGATAAACTTAGCCTAGCGGGTTTGGCTGCTGCTGTCAATGACTTAGCTGCACGAGCAAGAATCAACAAACTCAAGCCAAGTGAATTGGAAGGTGGCACCTATACGCTTTCTAACGTAGGTACTTTCGGAAATGTGATGGGAACCCCTATCATCAACCAACCTCAAGTTGCCATCATGGCAGCTGGCGCGATCAGAAAGATTCCTGCCGTTGTTGAAACGCCTACAGGTGATGTCATAGCCATTCGCCAGAAAATGTTCTTGTCCCACTCGTATGACCACAGAGTAATTGATGGGGCATTGGGAGGAAGATTTGTTAAGCGCGTAGCCGATATCCTTGAGGAGTGGGATCTCAATCAGGCGATCTAATTCAGAAACACTCTAGTAGGTATAAATGAAAAGGGGCAGATCATTTCTGCCCCTTTTCTATTTTGTTTTTTGAAGATGTTCTCACTTGACAAGACGCGCCTTCTTTTTCTGATTGTACGTAAAGATGGACTGGTAAACTTTGTCATGAATCTTTGACCTGACATTTTCCCGGTACAACAACCTGTTGCTTTGATCAGGGTAGGTACGATTAGATAAAAATACAAATACCAGGTCATATGCTGGATCTACCCAAACGGCAGTCCCAGTGAATCCAGTGTGACCGAAAGTTGTTCTGGAGGCATATTTTGAGCAAGGGGAGGATTTTTCTCCCTTTCTAGCTGGCTTGTCCCATCCTAGCCCTCTTCTGCTATAACTCAATTGCTGTCGCGTGAAATATTTGATCGTTTCTTCCTTTAGAAACCTATCCCCTCCGTATGTTCCGCCATTTTTCAGCATCAACATCAGTTTGGTTAAGTCATAGACATTTGAAAAGAGGCCTGCATGTCCTGCTACCCCTCCCATGATTGCTGAGTTGGGATCGTGAACATATCCCTTTATCACGGCTTGTCTCCAACTGACATCAGCTTCGGTTGGTGGACAATATTTCTCTTTTTTCTGAGAATGAGGATTAAAAGAGGTTTTGTTCATTCCCAAGCGATTGTAGAAGACATAATCCATGTACTCATCCAAAGGCCTTCTCGCAATTTTTTCAACCGTCATTCCTGTAACAATCAGCCCCACATCACTGTACTTTACCCTGGTCGTTCTATTGACGGGAGATTCCTTAAGAGTTTGAATAAATAGTTTGTCGAGCTCATGGCTACCATAGAGGGCAGGCGCGATTTGGGTATTGTGGCTTCTCGAGGGATAGTAGCTGTAGTATTTTTTGTCTAATCGCTTTCTTTTGGTGTCGGCATAGGTTTGCTGGTAAACAGATAACCAGCCTGCGAGTCCAGCATTATGTTGCATAAGCCGCCGAACAGTCAACCTTGATTTGTTGGTACCTTTAAGCTCGGGAAGATAGGTTTGTAAGGGCTTATCTAGGTCTAGCATGCCTTTTTCGTAGAGAAACATACTTCCTACAGTAGTGGCCGCTACTTTAGTAACTGAGGCCAGGTCGTAAGTGTGAAGATAGGGATGAATTTTCCTTCCTTTGTCTCCATATTGTGTACTACCAAAGCCCTTTTCATAGACTATGTTATTGCCCTTCAGAACCAAAACTGCGGCTCCGGGCATCGCTTTTTTTTGAATGTAGTACTTTACTAATCCGTCGATTTCTTGAAGGCGTTGGCTGTCCATTCCTTCTTCTTCTGGATAGGAGAAACCAAAGCGTGTAGGCTTAAGAATTAACCTTCCTGTTCCAGCCTTAAACTTGGGTCCTGCCGTAACAGGGAGGCGGCCATTTACCACCATTCCTCCAAAAATAGCCTTGGCGGCAGCTTCCTGTGCTTCTTTCACCCCTTCGTAAGCTACCAGTATGGCTTTTTCTGTTCCAAATTGATTCAAGGCATATGGAGATCCAAAAAGTGTCAAGATAACATCCTTCCCAAGTCCGCTTAGTTTCTCTGAAATCATCTTCGTTCCAAGGGTGATTCCAAAATTATCCTTAGCACTTCTTTTCATCCCGAATACACCTATGATGACAGTGTTAAAGGACTCTAGTTTTTTCAGGGCTTGCGCCTGCTGCTGTGGAGTGAAGTTATTGGGAAGGTTGATTGGAGTGACTTTGTCGTACTTTGAAAGGGTCCGGAAGAGGGTACTATTTTTGGAACCTCCAATTTGAACCAAGGCGATTTTTCTTTTTTCTAGGTCTTTTAGTGGAATAAGAATCTTGTCATTCTTGGCCAGTGTAATAGCAGACTCGTAAAGCTGCTTACGAAGAATTTGAGCTTCTTTTCTGTAGATATAAGAGGAAATTCCATCTGGATTGATGGGTTTGAATGTATGTAAACTACAATCGTATTTGGCTCTTAAGACCCTTTTTACTCTTTCATTAAGTGCGCCCTCCGCAATCTCTCCTTGTTGTAGGGCTATTTTCATGGTTTTGATGGAGAGTGGGATATTTGAAGGAAACAGCAAGACATCATTTCCAGCCTTGAAGGCATTTAGGGCTACATGTCCGGGCTTAACGCTTTTCGTTACCCCCTTCATATTCAGGGCGTCGGTCACGATTAGTCCGTCATAGTTCATTTTTGAACGAAGGAGACCATTTACAACCGAAGGGGAAAGTGAAGTAGGTCTGTTTTTTATGGTATCTAAAGCAGGTATATGCAGGTGTCCTACCATAACAGAAGCCACTCCTGCCCTTGTCATTTTCATGAAGGGGTATAGTTCGAGACTATCGAGCCTCACCTGATCATGATTGATGAGGGGAAGGGAATAGTGGGAGTCAGTATCTGTATCACCATGACCAGGGAAATGCTTGGCAGCTGCCATAACGCCTACACCTTGCATACCTTTCATGATCATGACCCCTTTTCTGGCCACATTGTATTTGTCCTCTCCAAATGAGCGGAAGTTGATGACAGGATTCTTAGGATTGTTATTGATGTCAACTGAAGGGGCAAAATTCCAGTTTACGCCCACCCTTCTAAGGTCTTTCCCCATTTCTCTTCCCATTCGGTAAATCAAGGAGTCATTTTGGATAGCGCCCAACGTCATATTTTTAGGATACCTTGGTACCCCTTTTAGGCGCATGGCTAATCCCCATTCTGCATCCTGACTGATGAGTAGCGGAACCTTAGCCGCTCGTTGATACCGGTTGATGAGTTGTACCTGACTTTTAGGGTTCCCTTGCATGAAGATAAGGCCACCTAAATGTTGTTGGCGAACGAGTTTCTCCATCTTACTGTATTCAGCTTCATCTTTGTTGGAGAAGGTTGCCACCACGAACAACTGTCCGATCTTCTGATCGAGGCTCATGGTGTTGAATACACTATCTACCCAGGCCTCCTTTTTGGATGACTGCCCAACAGCAGATATGGTTCCGAGCAAAAGCCCAATAATTCCTATCAAGCGAAAATTCCGCATGCCACTCTAATGCTTAAAATTCTGTATGGTTTGGTGGATGGTAAGCTATTCTACCTTTGTCAGGAAAATAAAACAAAGAAATACAAAAGCCAACCCTGACTGTATGGAGGAGGTAATTATATGTATTAACGGCTATCGAAAGGACAGGTTTTTACAAAGTAAAAAATCGGGTCTTCACGAGGAAGAACCCGAAATCTTAACAGGGGGAATGGAAATTCTTTATTTTTTATACTGGAAAACCTTGACAAAGTGGTTTTCCTCGCTTGTGTCTGGATTGATAATCTTGTCTAATTGAGCTACGAGGCCATTGGTGTTGTACTGATAAACAACAAGCCCTTTCACTTTGCCATTTTCAGCCATTTGAATCTGCAGCGGCTGTCCCTGGCTATTGTATTCGTAAAGATACTCTGAGATCATGCCTTTGTCCATCACCACTCGTGCGATACGGCCTTCAGCATCATATCCATAAGAAACAGATTGCAGGACTTTATTAGACCCGTCTTCGAAGATTTCCTTTTTGACTTGGCCTTTTTTGTTGTATTCAAACTTATGAACAGCTACCAGTTTGTTGTTTTCCATACTGCGGATGGCAATCAAGGTGCTGTCATTGTTGTAGATGTACTGTCTCGTGTCGAGCAGCATTCGCTCTCGGTTACGAAGCATTTCGTAAGCTTTTACCTGATAGACATTTTCGGCGCTGTTGAACCTGTAGCCTTCACGATAGATGCGATTCCATTTTTTGTCTTGTGTGTGTTTCCAACCAAGTACTCCTTTTTTGTTGTAGTGGTAGGTATGCACGCTATTGGTGTCCTGTTGTACCAATTCGATGCTTTTGGTAAGCTTTCCCTTGTCGTTAAAGAAAAAGTGTTCTTGTTCATTCACCCCATTACCCCTAGTGAGTGGTGCTTTGTAAGCATGAACTTTCATGGCTTTGATGCCCAGTCTCTTGATAACTTGGGACTTAATGTCAGGCTGATCCCAAAGGATATTGGGGCCGCTATGATCATGTTGACCATGGACAGAAAGACCTAGAAAGAGGATGGCCAGGATTGTGATAGCAGGTTTCATCAGGACTTCTAGCTTTTTACGTGTTCATTTTACTAACGACAAAAAGGCATTTAGCATTTTACACAAGGCATAACTTTCCTATCAAAGGCAGAGAATTCATTAATTTCTACCAAAGTGCTTAATTAATTGGGGTGGTCGGGATAGCAGCTTTGCTATTTGTGTCTTTCTGGCTGCTAATTATTTTGATGTAAGAAAATAACGCTAAATGACTTGTTATACAAAGTACACATTTATGTCATGAAATATCAAATAATCGGCTTAAAAATTATAATAAGCCTATGTATCGTAATTTTAGGCTAAAACCTTTATCATTCATGATAAAAATCACCCCTTTTTGCCAAAAAAGTGATTGTAGTCTGCTAAAATTGTTTCTAAAAACTGTTGATCTGGCATGTTAGATTTTATGCCTGTTACGTCCTTTACCTTATTTGCGAGCTTCTGAAGGAGTTGAGGATTCCTGCTTTTTAGGCCTGTATCCAAAACTTCCTTTAAAATTGACATATCCCTGTCAGATAATGATCTGATTTCGGGAAAAACCAATTGGTAAGAATCCCCTGTTTCTACATAAATGGTGTCTAGGAAAGATGTAACCAGTTTCAGCTTTATGACAGTCGTTCCAGAGACAAGGTCACCAATCCTTTGGTTATTCTTTGTTGCCGCCACAAAAATCAGCCCGATCCAACCCGCAAAAAGAAGAAATTGGACCAGAGCCATTAAATAGTCGCCATTGTAAAGGGGGACGAAAAACAGCCAGCGCAAGAACCAGATATCAATCAGGCGAAAAAGCCATCTTAAAAAGTAGGAAGCAGTATCTGGCGTGGAGCCATCAAGTCGAATCGTTCTGGTTTTGGTGAGGATTTTTCCTACGGTTTGGCCGCCATTGGTTGTTTCCATGATCAGGCTGTATAGTACAGCAGGTAGCCAAAGTAAAAAATACAACACTCCCCAAGAGGTCATATCTGCCTCTAACATTTCTAGAGATAATTCTAAATTAGAATAGGTATAAACCAGATAATGAAATAGAATGATGTATATCCCAAGTACAAACTGGTCGATAAAGCCTGCCAGGAAGCGCTCCTGTGTAGAGGCTATAGGATATTCCAGTTCAATATTTTGGGTAGTTGGGATTGAAATCGTGTTCATTTCAAGATTTTATTCTAACTTTCTGTAGAGATAAAAAGTAAGGGTATTTAGCAGACAATCGAATATAGGGAGGAGTTGGGATTTTTAGTGAAATAGAATAGATTATTTTGACTCCATTCGAAAGTTCAGCTCATTACCCACTAGATTCGGAATTTTGCCGCCATCTAAACTGAGGTAGAGCGAAAGTGAAGTCTGAAAACTATAAACGCTCTGCATGAGAGAACCAGCCTTCCTGCACAAGAACCGTGAAAAATGGCAGGAGTACGAAGAATCCTTATTTGGCAACAACAACCAGAGTCTTGATCCAGGGCGATTGGAAGAACTTTATATCCAATTGACGGACGACCTGGCTTATGCCAGAACCTTTTATCCCAAGAGCAATACCGTCAAATACCTAAACGGCCTGGCTGCCCGTACTTACCTCCTCATTTACAAGAACAAAAATACGGGAGAAAACAGACTGAAAAGATTTCTAACCGTTGACCTTCCCCTTATCTATTTCCACAGTAGAAAATATCTCCTCTTTACTTTTGGAGTCTTCCTTTTTTTTGTTGCCATGGGCTGGATTCTGACTATGAATGACGAAAGCATGGCAAGGACAGTACTGGGAGATGATTATATCGATATGACGATTAGAAACATTGAGAAGGGGGAGCCTGCTGATGTTTATAGAGGAGGAAGCGCAGTCATTACCTTTCTTCGAATTGCATTTAATAACATGTACGTCATGATGATTTCGTTCTTATATGGAATCATCGCTGGTTTAGGAACCATATATATTCTTTTTACCAATGGGATCATGGTGGGGTCCTTTTTCGCCTTTTTTGAGCGATATGGAGCATCAGGAGAAGCATGGCCTATTATCCTAATTCATGGTACACTTGAAATCACAGCCATTGCCTTGGCAGGGACAGCAGGCTTGATGATGGGAGCAGGCTTGCTGTTTCCAGGAACTTATAAAAGGCTACACGCCCTACGTAGGAATGCCCGAGCGGGGATCAAAATGATGATAGGTCTGATTCCAGTTATTACGTTGGCGGCCTTCCTAGAAGGGTATATCACAAGGCTAACAGATATGCATATTGCCTTCAAAATGGTAATTATTCTTGCTTCTGCTGCTTTTCTGATCTGGTATTATTGGGTCTATCCTGCTCAAGTAGCAAGAAAACTTGGCCTTGAATACGCAAACCTGGATTATGTCATTGAAGCATGAGAAAGAATTCCTACATATCCCATCGCAAGATATTTTCCTGTTTGGTTAAATGGCTAGTCATTATCGCGTTCATGATGGGATCATTCCTCCCTATACATGCACAGGAAGTCAGGAAGTTTGATGAGGAAAAGCTGGAATCCTATCGAAATAATCCAAACTATGATTATGGAATTCAGCCTGCCCCAGAAGAGAAAGATCTGAATGTTGGAAAAGATCTTGAAGAAGCAGGTAATTGGAGGGTATGGCGTTATGCTTTGTTTGGGGTCATTATCGTGGCTTTAATTATGATTGCTGCTTTACTTATTAGAGAGTATTCTGGCCAGTCTAGACGAAACAAAGAATTGTCAAATAAAGGCCTTCAATTGGAATTTGATCCCCGTATCCTGGATATCAACAAAGAAAGCTTTGATCAGCGTATTATTGATGCAGAACAGGCCAAGGATTACAGGCTGGCGATACGATGGCGATTTTTAGCCTTGTTGAAAAAGTTAAATGAAGGCAAAAGGATCATTTGGCAGATCAACAAAACCAATCGAGACTATTATAGAGAAATCAAAAACGAGCTTGAAAAGGATCAATTTGACGACTTGGCTTTGGTATATGATTATGCGTGGTATGGAGATTTTCTCGTAAATGAATCACAGTATAACAAGGTTAAGGAAAGCTTTGGTAGACTTATGAAGAAGCTGTCATGAAGGGAGGAATAAGAAATATCATTATTGGCATTCTGATTGTCGTTGCCTTGCTAGCCCTGCTTGCAGGAGTAATTGGCAATACACAGGGCCCAAAGGATTGGAGGCCTTCTTACAGTCGAAAGGCTTTGAGGGCTTTTGGGAGCAAGCTTCTATTTGAACGCTTAGGAGATATCTATCAAACCGATACAGTGAAGGTGCTAGAATGGGGGCCATTTGATGATCTGGTTCTCAAGCAGTATACAGATCATTTACTTGTCATCATCGGGAATAAATTCTATCCCGAATCCTACGAGTTGGAGGAACTTAACAGGTTTGTCTTTGAGGGGAATGATGTATTGCTGGTAGCAGAAGCGTTGAGTTCTGACTTATTGGAGGAATTGGGCCTTTATACCAAGGAAGTTTCAGGCTCCTTACGCGACTCCCTATTTCTAACCGTCAACTCATCTGGCAATGCCTATTCTGTTTCAGCCAAGCATGCTTCGTCTCGCATTACTTCCTGGGATAGCGAAACTAGTCTGTTGATTAGCACCAGTAGTCCTGATCAGGCTTCTTGTATAAGAGTTCAATATGGAAGGGGAGCTTATTACATTTCTACCCACCCCCTGTTGTTTACTAATTATTACATGGTGCAGCCTCAGGGAGCGGCTTATCTAGAGGAAATCCTATCTGCCTTGCCAGCAAACAGAAAAATCCTATGGGACAGTCTATACAAGCCGGAACGCATACAGAATAAAAAAGCGCCAGATCGAAACCGAGCTGGAGGCGTTTGGGGATATTTGATGAGTCATGAAGCATTGAGGTGGGCGACTTATATTATTCTTTTTGCAGGTGCCTTCTTCATGTTTTTTGGAGCAAAGCGATTGCAGCGAATCGTTCCAGTCATGAAGCCGCTTCGTAATACAACACTTGAGTTTACAGAAACGATAGGTCGACTTTATCTTTTTGAAAAGCGCTCCCTGTCTATGGAAGAAAAACACCTCGCCATTGCAGAGAAAAAGATAAAAGCCTTTCTTGATTTCATCAGAAGGAAGTACAATCTCAAAACCCATAGGCTGGATGAGAATTTCAAAAGGTCCTTGGCTGCCAGAACCGGCATAGATGAAAAGGAATTAAAGCCCCTTTTGAGGCGAATCAAACAAGTTCAACAGCAAGATGCTTTGTTAGAGGAATCTCTGATTGAATTGAACGAGGAAATTGAAAATTTTTATACCAGAACAGGCAGGAAAGAGACTATATAGTGTCAGAATGCTTCAATCTTGAAATTATAATCTCATAAATACATGATGGAAGAGGAGCAAAATCCCCAGGAACTTCCAGATCAGATTGCTACGGAAGATCAACTCTTTGAATCTCGCATAGATCTATCCGGCTTTAGAAGAGCCGTAAACCAGGTGAAGGATGAAATCGGAAAGGTCATCGTGGGTCAGCACGATATGATCGAACTTCTCATCGCTGCTATTCTTGCAGATGGACATGTCTTGATTGAGGGGGTTCCAGGTGTCGCCAAAACCATGACAGCCAAACTCATGGCAAAGTCTCTTGAAATTCCTTTTTCTAGGATTCAGTTTACGCCAGACCTCATGCCATCGGATGTCTTGGGTACCTCGGTGTTTAATCCACAGACTACTTCCTTTGAATTCAAGGCAGGCCCTATTTTTTCCCAAGTGGTATTAATTGACGAGATCAATCGCGCCCCCGCCAAGACTCAATCAGCGCTATTTGAGGTCATGGAGGAAAGGCAGGTTACCACAGATGGCTTTACCAGAAAAATGGACAGACCTTTCATTGTCATCGCTACCCAAAACCCTATTGAACAAGAAGGGACCTATAGACTGCCGGAAGCTCAACTTGACCGTTTTATCTTCAAAATTACGGTTGATTATCCCAATCCTGAAGAGGAACTGAATATTCTCATGGGGCATCAAGAGAGAAAAGGGGAAGATAAACTCGATGCGGTTCATGCTGTCATGCCAAAAGAAGAGATCGCTGTTTATCAGAAAATGGTTCAGGAAATCATGGTGGAACCAGCTTTGTTAACATACATAGTTGAAATCGTTCAGAAAACAAGAAATAGCAAGGAAATCTACCTAGGTGCTTCACCACGTGCGGCGCTTGGACTGCTTACGGCTTCCAAGGCCATTGCTGCGATTAGGGGAAGAGATTTCGTAACTCCTGAGGACATTCAATTTGTGGCAGTTCCCGTTTTGCAGCATAGAATTATTCTGACCCCAGAAAGAGAAATGGAGGGTGGAACATCTGATGAAGTGGTGCGCAATCTTGTAGATCAAATTGAGGTCCCTAGGTAATGTAATTCTTGGTTCATGTCAGCATTTTTTAAGTCCATTTATCTTCCTGTTTCATTCTTCATTCTTCTGATGGTGAATGCAGGTCTGTTTATACTGGCATTCTTAATTCCAGAATTGCTACTGCTGGCTAAGGTAGTCTTGTTGGTGACGATATTCTTTGCCTTACTGGATCTCTTCCTTCTGTATTTCTGGAGAGATGGTTTGTCCGGAAAGAGGAATACGCCAGATAAGCTCTCAAATGGAGATGAAAATCCCATTGAATTAATATTTGACAATCAATATCCCTACGCCATAAAGCTAAGAGTAATTGATGAGGTGCCCTTTCAATTTCAACTGAGGGAAGAGGCTGTAGAATTAGAAATTGGGGTGGGTGAAACCGCTTCAAGGACTTACGGCCTGAGACCATTGGAAAGGGGGGAGTACGATTTTGGTGCCGTCAATGCCTATGTTTCTGGGCCATTGCGCCTTGTGAAAAGGAAATATGAATTTGACGAGGGGCAGATGGTGCCTTGCTATCCCTCTTATGTCCAAATGCGCAAATATCAGCTGATGGCCATTTCAAATCGTCTTAATGAGTTTGGGGTTAAACAAATTCGAAGATTAGGTCATACCACTGAGTTTGAACAAATCAAAAATTACGTAAGAGGAGATGATTATCGAACCATCAATTGGAAGGCAACTGCTCGTGCCGGTAAATTGATGGTTAACCAATACATGGATGAACGCTCTCAGCCAGTCTACTGCCTGATAGACAAGAGTCGTCTTATGCAGATGCCCTTTGAAGGATTGAGTTTGCTGGATTATGCCATCAATGCTTCCCTAGTCTTGAGTAATATTGCCTTGTACAAACAGGATAGGGTAGGCCTGATTACTTTCTGCGAAAAACTAGATAACTTCCTTCCTGCAAGCAGTAGACCTGTTCAGATGAATCGCATCATTGAGTCCTTATACAAGCAGGATACAGACTTTTTAGAAGCGGATTATGAGCGCTTATATGCAGTGGTTAGACGGAAATTGTCAGGAAGGTCCTTGCTGATCCTATACACGAATTTTGAGTCTCTTTCATCATTGAAGCGTCAACTTCCCTATTTACAATCCATCGCTAAGCTTCATTTACTAGTAGTCGTATTTTTTGAGAATACAGAATTGAGTGGCTTGTTAGAGAGCCGCCCAAAAGATTTAAAGGAAGTTTATATCAAGACAATTGGTGAGGACTTTGCCTTTAAGAAAAGGCAAATAGCAAAAGAATTGGAGAAGCATGGTATCATTTCGATCCTTACTCCTCCCTCTTCTCTTACCGTGGATACGTTGAACAAATACCTTGAACTAAAGGCTAGAGGAATGGCCTAGACAAAGGAAATCTTCTTGCCCAAACACAGCTGATACCTTCTGATTGTTTCTTCAAATCCCATATACATAGCATCTGTTACGAGCGCATGCCCTATTGAGACCTCATCCAGCATAGGTAAGTTTTCCGCTAACCAGCTTAGGTTATCTAAATTCAAATCATGTCCTGCATTTACTCCTAAACCTAGATCAAAAGCCAACTTTGCACTTTCGGCATAAGGCCTTACACCGGCCTTGTTTCCCAAAGCAAACTGTCTGGCAAACTCTTCTGTGTATAGTTCAATTCTATCTGTACCGATTTCCATGGCCTTTTCTATTTTATCAGATTGGGTTTCGATAAAAATGGAAGTCCTTACACCAGCCTCTGTTATACGGCTAATGGTATCCTTTAGGAATGCCTCATGTTTGACTGTATCCCAACCAGCATTGGAGGTAATAGCGTCAGGTGCATCAGGAACCAGGGTACATTGAGCAGGTTTGCTCTTTTCAATAAGCTGTAGAAAACGCTCAGAAGGATATCCCTCTACGTTGAGCTCTACATCAATGGCTTCCTTTAAGTCATATACATCCTGATACCGACTATGTCGCTCGTCTGGCCTGGGGTGAACGGTAATCCCATCTGCTCCGAATCGGATGCAATCCTGAGCGACCTTTACTACGTTTGGATAATCGTGGCCTCTTGAGTTTCTGACAAGAGCTACTTTGTTAAGATTTACACTTAATTGAACCATGTAATAAGCAATTAAAAAAGGCGGATTCAACCTGAATCCGCCTTCCATATCAGGGTTTATTTGTTACCAGTTAAAGCTATAGGTTGCAGTTACGCCAGATTTATACTGGCCTTTAATGGCGATGTATTCTTTTGCATTGACGAAGGCTTTCTCTAATTCAGCGATGTTTCTGACTCTGCGCCCATCGACATGTGTGATAACGAAGTTTTCTCGTATTCCCCCTTCTTGCAGTATTTCCCCCGCTTCTGTTACCATCACTCCCACATCAACTCCCAGATCATCGTATTCTCCTTCTGATAATCTTTTGAATGTACTTCCTTTAAATGTCCATTCAGAGGGTGATTCATCTTCCTCGTAATCCTCTTCTATGGCGAAGGAGGACCTTCTAGAAGGGCGATTGAGCTCTTTAAGAAGAACCTTGAAAGTCATTTCGCGATTGTCGCGGATGGCTTTAATATTGACATATTCACCAGGGTGATATTTGCTTACTTGTTCTTGGAGTTCAGAGGAGTTATTGACTTCGATTTCATTGACGGAAATGATCACGTCATTGTCGCGAATCCCTGCTTCATAGGCTCCAAGATCAGGATTGACACGAGTAACGATGGCTCCTTTAAGAACATTGAGGTGGTATTTTTCGGCGACGGCTGAATTTAAGGGTTGAATAGAAACCCCCAAATATCCTCTTTTGACTTCTCCATACTTCAGCAGGTCTTCCATAACCTTTTTGGCTATAGTAGAAGGGATGGCGAAGGAATATCCAGCGTAATATCCAGTTTTGGAGGCAATGGCTGTATTGATACCGATGAGTTTACCTTCCATATTAACCAAGGCCCCACCACTATTTCCTTTGTTAACGGCGGCATCGGTCTGAATAAATGACTCAATGGCGAGGTCTGAATCGGCTCTCAATAGGTTGATATTTCTTCCTTTGGCACTTACAATACCAGCAGTTACCGTTGAGGTTAGGTCCATGGGATTACCTACAGCCATGACCCATTGGCCTACTTCCACAGCATCAGAATTGGTGAAATCCAAATAGGGTAAGCTCTTTCCTTCAATTTTAATAAGGGCAAGGTCGGTAGTTATATCCGTCCCTACGATTGTAGCTTCGAAGGTCTGGTTATCAAACAATGTTACTTCGATTTCATCCGCTTCGTCAATAACATGATTGTTGGTGATGATGAATCCAGCAGGGGAAATCAGCACACCAGATCCTGTTGCAATGGCTTTAGGGACTTCCATGTTTTCCCTTCCAAAACCATTGTCCAAAGGGTTTGAAAAGAAGTCTCCGTAAGATTTGGATTTTTTTCTTTTGTAGGCAGATTTGATGTGAACCACTGCTGGCCTCGCTACTCTCGCAGCAGAAATGAAGCTTGGAGGAGCGGATTTGAGTGCTTCCTCTGATTGAGACTGCGCTTGCGCAAGGGGAGGGAAGGACTCTGCATCGTATCTCGCAACCGAGGTAGGAAGCCTTTCTTCCGTGTATGGAGAGTAATCTTTGGCAAAGAAAGTAGCATAAATTCCGGCTCCCAATCCTGACCCAACTATCAGCAACACTAACGAGAAACCCGCAAGGAAGCCTATTTGCTTTCTATTCATCATAAACATTAAATCTTACCTGCTACTGTAACAACGTGATAAGGGGGATTGAGTTCATCCGTAGAGTAATAATTTATACCAAAAATTTGCGATTTACAATACAAGCCAAGCCACTTGCATATTTTGATTCCTTAAGGGTGTGCAAATCTTTTCATTTATAGGATTTTGAAATAATAGACCGACTAAATAAATTGCTTTTCCAAATATTTTCGCACAGTATAAAACGATTTATCAGTAAACTGACATAGTGAAAACCGATTATTCCAAAAAATTATAGGTGAAGCAATCGGACACGATGTTCAAACAATTCCTTATTTTTGCTCAAAATGGCTCAACAAAAGAATTAATGTGTTATTATGATGTAATTAGCAGGTAAATCTCAATAGTTTGTAATCCCCTGTTTGTTATTATCTTGAGTAATATGTTGTTGAAAAGCTCAACTTTTTGAGTAGGCAATAAGGCTTGACTACTTCATTTTTTTATATGGGAAGAAAAAGCAAAGCAAAGGTCAGGAGGCAAGAAATACTATTTCATTTCTACGAGGTGATTATAGAAGAAGGCTTTGAAGGAGCTTCCATCGCTAAGATTGCGAAAAAAATGGATGTGAACCCTAGTTTGCTGATCCACTATTTCAAAAACAAAGACAAAATGGTCTTGGGGCTGATCGATTACATCATCGAAACTTATTCAGCCCAAATACTTCCAGACTTTTCTACTGTGGAAGATCCCCAAGAACGCTGGGATGACCTTGTTGACGTTGTCTCACGAATTCAATGGAATACCTTCCTGAACACCACAGTTTATTACAGCGCTTATACACTGGGCTTCAGAAATGACGAAATCAAGGAAAGATTCGTCCAGTTGTACCAAGGCGTATCAGACCGCCTTCAGCATGAAATAGAAATTGCGTGTTCAAAGGATATTATTAATGTCAAAAACCCCAAGGCGGCTGCCAAGTTCATGCTTACCTTGATGGAGGGGGCCAATTACTTCCAAAATGTTGATCCCGAATTCACAGGAGACCAAGATGATTTGGAAGAAAGAAGTAAGATGATCAAGGAAACCATCAATCAAATGGTCTCCACAGGTACTTTCTAGAAAATTCTCAGATTTACTTTTCTTCTACCACAGATAAGGACTCAGGCATCTCTGCTTGTTGTTCTATCAATTGCTTTGTGCCTTGGTTGATAGGTTTGAGGAAGGGAGTAGCATACAGTCCCAACCAAAACATCAAGATAACCATGGGAAGCATAACACTGTATTCCCTTCTATTGGGTTCGTTGAAGGTGGCTGCTTCATTCGACTCAGGACCAAACATGACTTTTCTAAACATATTCAGCAGGTAAATTGCCGCCAATACAACGCCAGTTGCTGCGAATACGGTGAGGCCACTGCCAAAAAGAGAAGAGGAAAACGCTCCGGTCATGATCATAAACTCACCTACAAATCCACTCAATCCAGGTAACCCAACAGAGGCCATCACTGTAATCATGAATAGCGTGGTGAAGGCTGGAGCTTGTTTGGCAAGTCCCTTAAAGTCTTCAATATTTTTACTTCCATAACGCTGTTCCATCATATCTACCATGATAAACAAGGCAGCCGTACTGACGCCATGCGCTAACATTTGGAGAACTGCTCCCGATACAGATACTTGTTGAACCGCAAATATCCCTAAAATGATGAAGCCCATGTGGGAAAGGGAAGAATAAGCTACAAGTTTCTTCAGGTCCTTTTGAACCGTGGCCATATAAGCTCCATAAATGATGGAGATAACTCCGAGAATAGCCATCATGGGTGCGAAATCGTCTACAACTGCTGGAAACAGTGGGAGACAGAACCTTAGGAAGCCATAAGCGCCCATTTTAGATAGTAAGGCGGCAAGAATAACAGAACCCGTTGTAGAAGAGGATGTATAGGCCTGTGCCTGCCAAGTATGTACAGGAAAGACAGGAGCTTTGATGGCAAAACTAATGGCAAATCCCAAGAAGAGCCACCATTGAATATCTTCTGTAAAGGAAGGAAGAGTCCCACTTTTGATGGCCTCTTGAATCAGGAAGTAATCTGTAGTCAATTCAAATCCTTGTGTTACACCTGCATTGATGCCCATATAGATAATGGCAATTAGCATAACAAGCGAACCTACTAGGGTATAGATAAAGAATTTCAAGGCAGCTGCTCCACGGTTTTCATCTCCCCAGATACCGATTAGGAAGCTGGTTGGGATCAAGACCAATTCGAAGAAAATGTAGAATAGCATCATATCAAGCGATGCAAAGAAGCCGATCACACCGGTTTCGAGAAGGAGAACCATGATGTAGAACATCTTCTCTTGCTTCTTGATCGTTCCCCATGTATAAATGGCCATGAGAGGGAACAAAAGTGCTGCTAGAAGGATCATAAAAGCAGAGATTCCATCAACACCTACCATGTATTTTACATCGTAGCCGCTCATTCCGAACCAGCTCAGTTCAGTAAAGCCGAAATATCCATTCGTTGCCAGTTCCATGGCATTAGGATCAAGGCCCAGCATGATCATTGCTCCTAGACTTAGCCCCAAGGGAATAAGCATGAATATGAGCGAAATGACCTTAGCAGCACTATCCTGAAAGAGAGGTAGCAAAATGGCACCTACCAAAGGGGCAAAGATGCTGATGCTCAAAAGGAGTGTGAGAGTTTCTGCGTTCATGAAAATGTGTTATCCTTCTTAGAGTGGGCAAGTTATGGTATTCTACAAATATTCACAATAAAGTAGCTCAGTCACCTCCCATTTCCAGCATCCGCTGCATCCTGTCTTGTACCAAAAAGTAGAGTTGGAAAGGTTTGAGTTTCCTCCAAGGAATCTCATCTATCACAGGATTGAAGTAAAAATATTGGTCTATTCCATACTCTTCCATGTCCTCTTTGACTCCTTCTCTAGGTCGTAGCATGGAAATCCATCCATCTCCTAGCTCCTCCTGCATGGCAGCATAATAGTCGTCCGCATCCAGATAAGCGTGAAAGACATTTTCAGCTATGAGAATGAATTTATCGATTCCTGCATCAATCAACAGCCCTAGTACATTTTCGCTAAGGAGTTTGAAATCATTGTCATATAGATCATTCCATTCTCCAAACATCTCAAGGATAGCATATCCTTCCTTGTAGTCTGCAAATTGGATTTTTACAAGGAGACTTTCTGAGCCAAAGTCGTCCCAAAGGGGGTGAGCAGGTATGTTATTAATGCTTTTATCAAAGAAAAATAGATTGTGTTCCTCCTCATGAAAAGGGGAGTTCTCATCCATCTCATGATTGTACCATGATAGCCAACCGTAGAAGGGTTCTATATGATGCAATTCTCGCTTTTCCATCTCTCTTAAATTTCACATAAAGGTACGTAGCACATCAAATCGTGGACACCTTTTTGACGACAATTTTTCTGCAAAAATGAAGTAGGGATACAACTTGTTAGGCGAAGAGTTGTTATGTGATTATGCAGGAGCTTGATTTTGAGCTATTTTGTATATGGAAATGATTATGTTTGGTAGAAATGTTTAATTTCCGACCTTTTGCTAAAGAGGTGTGAACCTAAGAATATACGCTTCGTAATAAAAGCAATATGAGTAAGGTAAGATTAGTCGCGCTGGCTTTTGCTAGCTTGAACATAGGCCTTTGTCTTGGCCAGCCAGTAGAAAGAGTTAAGAAACTCCCATCTGAGGGGAATCCTAGTCACATGTACGTCAACGTGGAAATTCCTGCTGGAGAATGCATGGTAAAATCCTCAGGAAATTGTGGCGTAAGCCTCGCTAAGCTATCCGCCCCTGATTCTGCGATTGAACCATCGGTCATGACTCACACAGATCAACACGGTAACCAGAGTAGGTCTCTTAACCTAAAAAACACCCACCAAAGCCCTTCTGCCCCACAAGGCGCTCACTTAAGAACCCAACAACATCTGGTCAGCCTAGATTCATATACTTCCAAAAACGAACTCAAAACAGAATACCATCACGATCCCAATTTATCTACAGATCTGGCCCTTCAATTAGGCGTTGGACAGGCAAAAATGGATTTATCTGGATTAACTTTGAGAAATCTTTCCGTCCGTTCGGCCTTTACCGATGTCTTTGTCACATATCGAATGCCTAATCAGATTGCCATGAAGAAAATGGACATTCATGCGGCCAGGGCAAATGTGGTGATGGAAAATATAGAAAAAGCCAGAGTAGAGCTGGTCTATGTCAAAAATGACATGGGCGAAACCCGCTTAACACTGGGAGACGGAAAGGCGCATAAATCAACCATCTATGTTCAATCTGGGGTAGGCAATTGTACCCTGGTCGTCAATGAAAATCAGCCAGTTATTATCGTTCTGAAAAAAGGGCTGTTTTCAAAACTTGATAATCAGGGTAACTTTAAACAGTTGCAAGACCAAAAGGATGTGTATGTCAATGAGGCATACCATCGTAACCCAGAAAAAGCTAGTAAAATAATATGTAGCTTGGACCTGGGGGATATCACCCTGTACCAGAACTAGATGTACTATGGATTCACCATTTCTAACGACAGAAACCGTCACAAAAGCATATGACGATCATATTGCTGTAAATGAGGTTTCCCTAAGCATTCCAAGAGGAAAAATTTACGGAATGCTCGGTCCAAACGGGGCCGGAAAAACTTCCATCATCCGTATGATTACTGGAATTACCCTTCCCGATAAAGGAAGGATCATGTTTGATGGACAAGAACTCAGTCCTGAACACTCCAGAGCAACAGGCTACATGCCGGAAGTGAGAGGATTGTATCCCAAAATGAAGGTTAGAGAACAGATCGTTTATCTGTTGAGCTTGAAAGGCCTTAGTAGCAAAGATGCAGGTCAAGTGGCCGATGCATGGTTAGCTAGGCTTGGATTGACGGATTGGAAAGAGAAGAAGACCAATGAACTCTCCAAGGGGATGCAGCAAAAAGTGCAGTTTATCGCAACGGTAGCACATGAGCCTAAACTCCTGATTCTCGATGAACCTTTTTCAGGACTCGATCCCCTTAATGCACAGCTTATTGAGAAAGAAATCTACAATCTCAAGGAAAAAGGGACCACTATAATTTTCTCTACGCACAGGATGGAACAAGTGGAGGAACTGTGCGATTACATTGGCTTGATCAACAAAGGAAAACTGATTCTACAGGATGACATTACCACTGTCAGAAGAAACTTCCAGAAGCCCATTTATAAGGTGGATTTTGTAGGGGACAAGAGTGTATTGGAGGCTATGCCTGGATTTACCGTTCCTAAACTAACCGATAAATCAGCTATGATTTATCTGCAGGAAGGGCAGAATCCCAAGTCAATCATGCAAAGTCTCATCGACAGCCCATTAGAAATCCTGGCATTTCAACTTCACATGCCAAGATTGAATGAAATCTTCATCGAACTCGTTACTGGCGAAGCGCCCATGACCCTTGAAGAAAGACTTTCCATTGATCCCACATCTACCAACCTTAACTAATCTCACCCATGAATAAGATTTGGCTTGTATTCCAACGAGAATACTTACACCTGGTGCGTAAGCCCAGCTTCCTGATTGGTACCTTCCTCGTACCACTGGCCATTGTGGCTTACTTTGGAATTATTATCCTGTCCAGCCAATTGGTAGAAGGTGAGAACTTTACTGTATTGGTAGAAGAAGAAAACGCGGAACTCTTTAGTATGCTAAAGGCCCGTGTGACAGACAAGGACTCGATTACTTACAAAATGACAGATCTTCCAGCGGAGAAGATCAAGGATTCTGTGTTGAATAATGATGAGATTCTCTTCCTGAATTTCCCTGATACTACTATTCTACAGGAGAAAAAGCAGCAAAATATTCAGCTCTATTATGGAGGAAAAACGCCTAGCCGTCCTGCCAGTAGAGAAATCGAGCGTCAAGCTGAAAAAGCAATCAAGGAATACCGTAAAGGGTATGCCCAGATTACACCAGAACAGCAAAAGGCACTTGATGTAGAAATTGAATTTGAAAAGAAGAAACAAACAGAAGAAGGGGTAAGCCAATCCAATGAAGACATCGCAACCTTCATCGGCCTTGGTATTTTCTTTTTGATGTACACCTTGATTTCAATTTATGGCTCTATCCTGATTCAAGGGGTCGTAGAGGAAAAATCCAACAGGATTGTTGAGATCATAGTCTCCTCTGTTAAGCCTTTCCAGTTGTTATTAGGAAAGACACTGGCGATTGGCTCAGCAGGAATCACCCAATTTTTGTTGTGGGTAGGACTTGTGGTTGCCTTCTTCTTCGGTATGGGAATGTTGGGATTCATGCCTGATCAGTCAGCTGTAGCTAACCAGCCAGGTGTAGATGTGGAGGCTCAACTTTCGCAAGCAGAAAACATCATGATTCAGGCTGCCAACTTTGACTGGTCTGTATTGTGGTTCTTCCCCATCTTCTTCCTGGGAGGTTTCTTCCTATTTGGTTCGTTGATGGCTGGAGCAGCTTCAGCTGTGGATAATATTCAGGATGCTCAGCAGTTTCTAGCACCTATCAATATTTTGATGGTACTGCCTGCATTATTCTTCTCCAACCTGATGCAAAACCCGAATTCGCTCTTTGCGACATTTGCTTCCCTCTTCCCATTTTTTTCGCCTGTAACCATGCTATTTAGAATGTCGGTTACTGAGGTTCCTTGGTATGAGGTAGCGCTTTCTATCGTGATCTTGATTTTAACCTTCCTCGCCTGTATTTGGGTGGCAGGTAGAATCTATCGAACAGGTATCTTGATGTACGGAAAGAAACCTAAGGTAGGAGAGCTGTTGAAATGGATTACCAAAAGCTAGAGAATAAATTTCCATGTAGAGACGGTTTCAGATTTGAACTTCTTGTTTACAGTAGTCTTTCAAGAACCTGAGTTTGCATTTTTTTCCCTCTTTAGCCTCACTAAAGCTTAAAGAAAATACTGCCTCAGAACCTTAACATCCTGCCTGTAAACTAAAAATGATCAACCTAAACAGTCTCTTATTCTTCAGACATAATTTGGAAAAAGACTTGTCAAGCGACAGGTCTTTTTTATTTGAAAGGTCTATCTTCGCTGCCATAACCTTAGAACTGACCTATGAATACCCTTTCCTGGAATAGATTGATGCCCCATTTTGCCTTGGTAGCAGTGGCATTGGCCTATGCCTTTAATTTTTTTATAGCCAAATGGGTATTTTCTCAAGACATCGGGGTGCTTGGGGTAGTGGCGATTAGGAATATTTTTGGTACCAGTTTTTTCTGGTTAGTGGCAGGCCTTTTTACCAAAGAGAAAGTTACAGATCGAAAGGACCTCTTACGACTAGCTATCTGTTCTGTTTTTGGAATTGTGATCAACCAGTTGATGTTTTTTGCGGGACTGGACAAAACGACTGAGTTGAATGCCTCCGTTTTGATGATTACCTCTCCTGTATTCGTCTTTCTTATTTCCCTTGTGTTTCGAACCGAAAAAATAACCTGGCTTAAGTTCGTAGGATTGATTCTATCCTTTTTTGGAGCGGCTTTGTTGATATTGAGTGGGAGAAGTCTTGACTTAGGCAAGGATACTTGGATAGGGGATATCATGGTAGCCATAAACTCGGGTTCTTACGGTGTATACCTTGTTTTGGTGAAGCCATTGGTCATAAAATATCATCCTTTGACAATCGTCAAATGGGTATTCTTGATGGGAGGTTTTGTGATTATTCCAGTAGGAGCGTCAGACTTGATGGCGGTTGATTGGAGTACTTTCCCTGCAGAGGCATATTGGGGACTTGCTTACATCATTGTATTCACAACACTTTTGACTTACTCGTTTAATGCGTATGCTTTGTCAAAAGTTTCAACTTCGGCAGTTGCGATTTACATTTACTTGCAACCAGTGATTGTGGCTTTCTTGTCTTTCTTTTGGGACAAAGGGGATTTGACAGGGGAAAAACTCCTTTACATATTTCTGGTTTTCGTAGGAGTCTTTGCAGTAACATACCGAAAAAAGACTATTTAATCAAGTAGACAAATTATTGAACATCTGTTACTTTTGTTTAAAGTCTACATTGGATATTTCCAAACTTGTAAGGATCATTGCTCAAACTCTTCTATATGGCTGAAGCATTTGGACATAATAATTCAGAGGACAACCAGACCCATCGGATTGCCCAAGAGTTTGAGGACAAGTTCCGGAAGAATGAATTCATTTTTCTAGATATGGGCCGCGTTAACCGCATTTTTGAGTTCTATGCAGAAGCTCAAGAGTGGAGGAAAGCCAAAGCCCTGATCGAGTTTGCCCTCGAGACTTATCCGAATAACGGCGAATTGTACTTTAAGAAAGCCTATCTCTATTTCGAGATGTCTCGCTTTTCCATGGCAGAAAGAGCTATCGAGCATTCGCTTGTTCTTAGCCCATTTACCTACGAGTACTTATCACTTAAGTCAGATATCCTAGCCCGACTAGGGAAATACGAAGAGGCCATAGAAAACCTCAAGGTCTGTTTTGCCTTTGCTACACGGGTGGATGAAATCTATCTGCAAATGGGCAACGTTGCTCAGATTTGCAGGAGGCCCAAAGAAAGTGAATCATATTACAGAGAGGCCCTTCATCGAAACAATAGTTTTGAAGAAGCTGTGGTCGAGCTCGCCTATTTGTTTGAGTCTGAGGATAAGATAGAGGGAGCCATTTCCCTTTGCAAAGAATACCTAGATGAGCATCCCTATGCCTATAAAATTTGGTTTATCCAGGCAAAGTTGCATCAGAAAGTTCACCAGTTAGAAGAGGCACTTGAAGCCTATGACTTCGTCATTGTTATCAAGGAAGACTTCGAGCAAGCTTATGTGAAAAAGGGGGAGTTGCTGATGGAAATGGGGAACTATGAGGAAGGATTAAGGTCGCTTTTGTCAGCTAATGCCCTGCAGCAGTCTAACATCCATACCCTTTATCATATTGGTGAGTGCTTTGAGCAGCTAGAGAGTTTTACGGATGCCTTTAAATACTTCACCAAGGTAACCAAACAAGATCCAGACTACTTCGATGCCTGGGTAGGAATGGGGTTTTGCTTGGAGAGAAGAGATAAATTTCTGGAAGCCATTCATTATTATCAGAAGGCTTTCAACATAGACGAAGAAAATGCAGACTTATGCCTTTCTTTGGCTGTTTGTGAATATAAACTAGGCCAGCGATACAATGCCTACCTGTACTTGGAGAAAGCAATTGGATTGACTCCAAATGAAGCGTCCTTATGGCTTGACTGGGCTCAGGTATTGTTCGACCATGATAATCATGTGGGTGCAGTCACTTACTTGGAGGAGGGGATTAAGTTAAATCCTCAGATTGCCTCTCTATACTACTATTGTGCCGCGTATTGCTACAAAGCTGGTTACAAGGACAAAGCCTTCACTTACTTGGAGAACGCCCTTCTCCTGGACTTTAAAGAGCATTCCCTACTGTTTGATTTGATTCCCGAGCTAAAGGAAGTTTCTGAGTTGATGGAATTGATAGAATCTTACAAGTAACATTTTCCCCTCTTACGCTAGATTTGTCTGTTTGGTCAGACATTTCGGACCATATGCAGCGCTTTTTGATCAGGAATAGTTTTATCTTAGGAACTGTCTTGTTGGGGCTTTTTCATCTTTTTGAGAAAGGCTACCTTCAAGTGGGTATTTTGGTAGCTCATCTAATGATCACATAGACGTATGAACACTTCCTTTCCTCCTGTAGGAGTCGTTATTTCTATATGCTTAATATGTTGTTTCACAGGCTTATGGGGACAAAGCCAGCATGTACATCATGAAAAATGTGCACATCATTTGATGGAGCAGAGACTACAAAGCATGTATCCAGGATACCAGACAATGGAAGAGTTTGAAGAGATTTTGCAGCGTAAAATGGCTGAGTCTTCTGGGTCAAGAAGCATTTATACCATTCCGCTAATTATTCACATTGTACATGATGGAGAACCCGTTGGGGTCGGGAGAAATATATCTCAGGCTCAAGTGGAATCTCAAGTAGAGGTATTGAACGAAGATTTTCGTAGAAAACAAGGTACATTAGGCTTTAATTCCAATGCTGTTGGGGCGGATGTTGAAATAGAATTTTGCCTAGCACAGGTAGATCCAGACGGCAATCCCTTGGTAGAAGCTGGAATTGAAAGAATTGACAGGTCCTCTTTTGGTTTTCGTGCCCCTCCTTACACAGTTGAGTATTGCCAAGATTCTATGATGCTTCGCCTCTTTTGGGATCCGACACGCTACATGAATATGTATACCTTTGATTTGGCGAATGACTTTCTTGGTTTTGCCAAACTGCCCCGCATGTCAACGGTTCCGGGCTTGCCTAACGATCCACTGCCAGATCATTTAGATGGCGTAGGAATCACATACAGCTCATTCGGAAGGGTGGGAAATGTGAATCCTCCCTATAATCTCGGTCGAACTGCCACGCATGAGGTTGGCCATTATCTAGGTCTGAATCATATTTGGGGAGATGGGGGTTGTAGCCAAGATGATGGTTGCTCAGATACGCCAGACTCCAATTCTCCGAACTTTGATTGTAACTCTCCCAATCCTCCTGTAAAGTGTGGTTCCTCAGATATGTATGAAAATTACATGGATTATTCTGATGATGAGTGCATGAATATTTTTACCCAGTGTCAGAAGCAACGTATGCGAACTGTCATGGACAATGCGCTTCGTAGAGCCAGTTTGTTAAATTCAACCGTTTGTCAGGCGCCAACTGGACCCAATGCTAATTTTACGGCTTCTAATCTCATTGCCTGTGAAGGAAGTGAAGTTCAATTCTTCCCAGAAAATGATGTAGCAGGAAATTCTTATTTATGGTCCTTTACGGGAGGAACACCAGCCTCTTCTACCCAGAAAAATCCCATCATTACTTACAATACCCCTGGTGTTTTTGAAGTAAGCCTTCGAGTAGTAAATGGAGGAGATACCAGTACAGTTACCCTGAACGATTATGTTACGGTAACTTCCTCATCCTCGCAGGAATTTTATGTGTTTGACTTCGAAAATGGCTTTGAGGATTGGACTGTAGACAATCCAGATGATGAAGATACCTGGGAAATTATAGGGGTCGTAGGATCAAACAATGGTCAATTTGCAGCCACCTTACCTTACTATTCCTATAGTTTTACAGGAGAACTTGATTACTTGATTTCTCCAAATTTTGATTTTGGAGACTATTACAACATCAAGCTTAGTTTCGAATATGCATATAGAGAATTATTTGCCAACGTCCCAGATTCTCTCTTGGTACTAGCGTCGGTGGACAATGGGCAAACTTTTCCGATTAGGCTTTATGCCGATGGAAGTGGAGCAGGTTCAACCTTTGCTACAAATTCTCCGCAATCTAATAGTTTTGATCCTTCTTCAGATGAGGACTGGTGTTATGCAGGTACAGGATTCGCCTCTTGCCCGGAAATTGACCTTTCTGCCTTAAATGGGGAAAGTAATGTCAGAATTGCCCTAGTAGGCTACAATGGATTTGGTAACAACATCTTTATTGATAATATCCGAATGGAAGGGGAGTGTCAGCCCGATTTTGTCTCTGTAACTCCTGAGGAGGTATCTGAGATCCGCTTATTTCCCAATCCAACAAGAGGGCAGTTGAGCCTTGATCTGAACGAGCATTCGAAGATAGAGATTGAGATATGGAATATTATGGGGCAACGACTTTGGTCAGTTACTTCCCTACCCATAGACAATCTAGGCCTTCACCAAATAGATGTAAGTCATCTAAACAGAGGTAACTATCTTTTGAGAATTAAAGGCGAGGATAATACTTGGGTCAAGAAGTTTACACGGCTCTAAGGTATTTTCTCACAAAAGGGCGATGATTTTTGGAATAAAAATCAATCCCCATACCACTGCGCAAAAGATAACAGACAATAGGACTGCAGCTGCTGCGACGTCCTTCGCTTTTCCTGCCAGTGGGTGATAGTCAGGAGACACCAGGTCAATCATAAATTCGATGGCCGTATTGATAGCCTCCGCCATGATGACCATGGCCATGCATATGATAATGTGACACCACTCACTTATGTTGAGTTGAAGGTAGAGTCCAAGTAAAGTAATAAGGACTACCGCTAAGAGATGAAGCTTGGCATTGGCCTGAGTCTTAAAAAGGGTGGCAATCCCTTTAAATGCGTAGCCAAAGCTTTTGATTCTTTTTGTGATGTATGTAACAATTCCCTTCATAGCCAAATCGCCGTGGTGGGACAAAAGTAAGGAAATCTGTTAGGGAAAAAAGAAAAGCAGGAGATAGAGATCCCCTGCTTTTATCATTTGGCCTGTAAGAATTATTTCCAGTAGTGACCCGCAATTCCTCCGGGGATGAATCCCTGCTCGTAGAAGCGATCAATTTGAGGATGCTGATTGATGAAGGCTTTGTGGTCGGCTCTCCATCCAAGTAATTCTGGAAGTCTTCTTGTGGTGTTCCTATTTTTGTACAGTGCTTGTGCCTCGGTAGGGTTGGCAGCCATCCAACGTAGGTTTCTGTGTAGGGCAACCAATACTTCAGGATTGGTGGCAGTCCATCTACGATCTTTGTAGATCTTTTCAGCCAGTTTTGGATTTTCTCGAAGCCAAACCAAGTTGCTGAATAAATCAGTTACCAGTTCTGGATGTTGGCGAAGGTATTTTGAAGTTGCCTGTGCCAGCGTGGGGTGGTTTCTTGCCACTTCACGGAGTTTTCTTCTTTCCAATCTGTAACGATAAACGTTCTCAGCGCTTCTTTTGCTATGAATTTCATTGAAGCTAAGCAGGCCATCTTTGTTGACATCAGCAATGGCCATGTGGCGATTATCGAGGAAATATGAGAATTCGTTGCTAAATCTTTCCATTTCAGATCTTGATAACAAAGCATCATCATTTTGATCTGTGATCAGAAATCTTTCTTCCTGAAACCAGGTAGTGATTTCCTCGCATAGTGGGTCAATTTGCGCAAACGCAGGTGTCAGTAATAGAAGGGCAAGGACGGTTACAAAAGTTCTTTGGAGATAGTTCATAAAGGTACCTGGTCTCTTGTGGGGCAAATCCTGTGTTACTGAGTTTAGAAGTTGGGTAATAATTTCAGTCACTTATTACAATCCTTATGCCTCAATTGCTAGTCCGCTAAAAATGGTATTTTTTTTTTCACTTTTATAGGACAATTCACGATAAAAATATTTTCTGGCGTAATCTTTGTTCAAGGGTTGTCCTTTTTCTGTATGATTTTTTATACAAATGAAGTATTAAAAGGGTCATTTGATTTAATTAAAATAGCATTTCAGGACTTCTGGCCTAAAAAAATACAGGCAAACCAGAAGATTTGCCTGTAAGATATTGTTCTATTTTTGTCTGAAATACTTAATTCACTGGAATAATCAGAATGTGTTAGGAAATAACATAATCTTGGTATTTGCGAGATCTTTCATTGAAGATTTTTCTTCCTGTATCGCAAATTTTTTCTACCGCAATACGAACTTCTATTTCTACGTCTTGAGCTTCTAATATGGTATTGGGTTGTCCAGGAGTTTCCAAATGCTCTTCCAGGTTATCACATTTGTAGGCTAGTGCTACGATGAAGCCTGCATTTATGCCATTTTTGGTGAATTCTGCTAAATCTCGGGCAGCACACGTTAGCTTTTCCTTACAGAAACTCACGAGGTCGTGACCACTCAGTCGGCTTTGGGGAGACTTTGCTTGTAATTCCATTGACATGAATTAAAAGTGAAACAAGAGAAAAAGGACGTCAAATGGTGTCATGTGTTAGGGAACACCAATTCAACTCAAAGAACGTGCGTTTTCCTGCCTCTACCGTTTAGGTTGAAACTTTCGGAAAAAGAAAAAAAGATTCGTATAGTTCGGTTCCAGTAACAATAATATAGTAAAACAGTCGAATATTCTCAAAATAATCTTTAACAAAATTCGTTTATGGTCATTCTGATTTATAGGACAATTTGCGTTCTTTGGACTAATAGTCGGAAAACCATAAATTTCCTCTTAAAGTACGAACCCAAACCCCACTCGTTGCAATGAAGAAGCTGATTCTACTCATCTTTTCCGTAAGCTTTTGTCTACCCTCGTGGAGTCAAATAACGGACCTATCCGATAAGGCAAATTCCTCCCTCACTTGTGTGTATGAAGCCGTTGGGCTCCGAAATGCTCCGGGTAGAAAAGCGAAATACTTGCAAAAGATTAACTTTGGAGAGCAAGTACAAGGTTTAGGGGAAACATCTTATGTCCCATCAGAAAAGAAAACCTATGTCAAGGTAAACCTAGCAGACGGAAAAGTTGGTTGGATACATGAATATTTGTTTCTAGAAGACGGTTTCTTAGGTGTAGTGCTTGAAAAAGCGAGAATTTATGAACGTGCGGGAACACCCACAACCATAACCTTTGATAGCTTCGAAGCGGGAGATATTGTGGTTCAAAAATCCATCAAAAACGGCTGGATTTTCCTTACGACAAAAAACCGCAAGAAATTTGGGTGGGTAAAAAAAGAAAATCTTATCTCAAATCGAATAGGAGATATAGAGGCGGCTAGCTTATGGGAAAAGGCACAAAAACTACCAGAGAAGGAGAGAGCTGCCCGAATAGCCCAGATTATCTCTAAGGCTGAACAAAACGGATCAGCAGTAGCACGGATCATGCAAGGAAAACCAGCTCTGCCTACTCCAGAAGAAACCTTGGAAGAAGCTACAAAAAGAAAAAGTCCAACCATTACCAGATCCACCCCTGCCAAGCCACTTCCCGACTCAGAAAAAAGCTCAAGAAAGATGGAATTGGATGTGTGGGACAGAGCTTCTGGAAAATATATTACCGAGATCATCGAAACAGGTCCTGCAACGGCGATTAAGCAGGGGATCAAGCACCCTGATCCTTACTATGCCTTCCACCCGAGTCTTCCACCAGGATCAAGGGTGAGAATGGATATTCCTGGTACCAAAGGCTTCGTAGAATTGACGATTATTGACAAACTTGAGGAGGATAATGATGCCATTATTGCGCTCTCTCCTGCTTGCCTGATGAGTCTCTTTGGAACCATCAACCCAGGTGATATTGTCATCTCATACACCAAGTCAGAGTAACCATCGAAGGCTAAATCTGGTCTAAGCTATGTATCCCCATTCCAAGTCCCCATTCCTTTGGCAGACAGGCGGATGCAACTTTCCTATAATTTTTAGGACTTTGAATCGTTTGGTAGTAAAGTAATACATGAATTAACACCCCCTAAAAAATTCATTATCAGACTTTAACCAAATCCCTATTTTTCGTATAATTGGAAAAAGAACCATAAAAAAGAAATGAATTATTTCTGGAAATTCTGCTCGGTAGTCCTTCTGACCTTCGTTTCAATTCAAGCGGGATTGGCTCAGACCGTCTTCATTGACTATACCAATGATGAGGGAACTAAGTCTATATGTGCCTGGGAATCAGCTAAATTCTATAGGCTACCCGGTGAAAAAACGATACAGGGAACCATCCTGTTTGGGGAGGAACTCATTCACAAAGGGCAGGAAGCTCTGGTGAAGGAAGACAAAATCAACTATATCCTTGTTGAAAATAAGGAGGGTAAAGTTGGTTGGGTAAACGAAACCTTTCTGGTAAAAGATGCAGGTTTGGTGGTTGTCCTCGACAGAACCAGAATGTATGGAACGGCTGGATCTTATGCCTCCGCAAAAGATTCTTACTTCCAGCAAGGCGAAATGGCAATCCTGAGTGATTACAAAGACGATTGGCTCTACCTCGTTGGGAAAATGAAAAAGAAAAGAGGCTGGATCAAGGGATATAAAATGCTGAGTATCGATCCTCAGGATATCGCAATTGCCTCCATGCTGAGAAAGGCCAGAGCCAAAAAGACACGTGGTCAACAACTGGATGCTTTAAGGGAAATCGGAACGACCAGAGGATTCATGGAGTCTAGTTTAGCGCCCATTGTTAAGTCCGAAATAAGACGAATCAATAGAGGAGAAGAAATTAAAGAAGACGAAGGTGTGGTATATTTAGAAGAGGATGAATACCTACCTGATGGAGAGGATGGCATGGACAATACGACCATTTACTACGAAAATGGCCTTTCTCCTGATTTCAATGAATTGGAAGCACTGAATGGCTTAAAAAATCCTAACAACATTCTTGAGGAGTCTGGAAATTATAGATTGGAAGAACAGGAAGTCGTTGATTTTTCAACCAATAGGACTTACATCAGGTACCGAGAAACGGGGAAAATTGCGCCAGTAAAAGCCAAAAATCCACCTAGTATCTATTATGGATACCACAAAACGCTTCCGAAGGGCTCTAAAGTCCTTCTAGAAGTTCCTGGCACAGATAAGTATGTAGAGTTGACCATCATCGCTGCCTTAAGAAAAGACAATCCTAATATGATTGGGTTAGGGAAGGAACTCCTTCAGGCAGTTTATGGGGAGTCTCAGGCGAAAAATGTGCCTTCTGCTACTATCCAATATTACCCGGCTGGCAACTAAAAAGACAGTAAAAAAAATATCTTAAAATAGGGAGGTGATTGACTTCCCTATTTTTTTTGTGCTTTAGGATGTTCCTTTACGAAGTCCCAAACCGAGGCAATGTAGGCATGGGCCACTTCTTCCAGCCTACTAGAATAGGCAATCCCATTCTTCTCTCTATCATTTTCATTGAGCCTAAGAGCTTCTTGAATATTGTCTTGGCAAAAGCTTTCACCATAGACCAGAGGACCATAGATCAACCTAGTGAGGGAAAGATTCCTTGCGTAAACGCCCAATCTGTCTGTATAAATGCTGTAGTGGACAAGATAGGGTAAATCAGAAGTTTTCGGAACAGGTGTTACACCAGTATGCGTAACCGAGTGCTGGATAAATGAAGTTGAAAGATCATAGGAATCATATAGATCCGAGGTCAATAGCATTCTTAGGAGAGCCAAGCGATCTTCTGAGGTCCCAAGTTCTTTTTTGGCGAAGCTACCCGGGATAAAAGCCATGCTATAATTCGCCTGGGTAGGAACGAAGAAGCCATTTTTATCTCTTTTGTCCCAGTTAGGAGAATGGATGTTATAATGAATAATCAGGGTCATGTCTGGCCTGAAGGCATTAATTTTTTCAGCTCTGGCTCTCAAGTCATTGGCATTGTAAAACTTCTTGAATATTTCTTTGTCATCGGCTTTCCTCTGCCAGTAGGACAAATCTTCTTTGTTCCACTTGTTCTCAATGAAGGCAGCAGAACGAACACTATCCCAATCTTCCTTTTTCCATAGTCCAAAGCTTTTTCCCTTGACGCTTTTTCCAGATTCAGGTCGGGAAATTAGCGTAGTCGCTCCTAACTTTTTTAGGCTATCCTGTATAATCAGAGCCGTTACCAGGGTAAGTTGAGGCTCAAAAAATCCAATAGCTTTGCCTCCTGTAAGCTTGGAAGCCTTCATTTTGACGTATTTACCCTCCATTTCTGCAGAAACAATATCACCCGAGATATGTCCTGGATCAATGGCAATCTTCCAACCCTTGAGGGGGAGGAGAGAATCCCCTGCTACACTGTCTTCCGAATAGGCTGTGGCTTTTTGCAATTGGGCTTTGCTCAAGACCTTTCGCCAATGCTTGTTTCCTTTCTGCTCGTAAGCAGCCAAGAGAGAATCCTGATCCATCCATCGGAATAGCTTGGCGGTCAATTCAAATTCGTCGGGATAAATTCTCGATTCTACTAAGCCAGAGTCTCTTGCACCTGCAGAGCGATAAAGGGCGATGCCCATTTCGTTGATTTCAACTTGCTCATTAAGGTTGGGGGTTTTGATCAGCCAGGCGAGTTTCTTTTTGATATTCCTCCATTGATATTCTTGGGAGGGCTCAGTTGGGGGATCATTGGTTTCTAGTGACTGGCAAGCAGCAGTCAATAGTAGCATCAGAAATAAACCCAATGTGAGGATCAGTCTATTCATCATGCTGCAACTTAATCATCCGGTAGACAAGGAAGCAAGATGATTTATCCATCTCCCTTGAATACCGTTTAAGTGTCTGTGAACTTTGAGGAAGTGTTAGCCTATGAAGGGCGCTACCTCAATCCACTTTTGATCTGTGTCTTTGGTTGAAATAACAGCTTCGATGAAAGCCATTCCTCTCAAACCGTCCTGAACTGTAGGGAAATCCATATCCAGTGCATCAGGCTCTTGCCCATTCAGTTTCTTTCTAAGGGCGAATGCAAAGTTTTTATAGATGTTGGCAAAAGCTTCGAGATAGCCTTCTGGATGACCTGCTGGAATTCTAGTGGCTCTTTGTGAAGCTTCAGAAAGTTCTCCAACTCCTGTACGAAGGTGTCGAGCTCCATGGTCTTGGGTGCGATGGATCAGGGTATTGGGTTCCATTTGGCGCCATTTGAGGCCACCCTTTTCTCCATAGACTCTGATGTTGAGATCATTTTCTTCTCCATTTGCGATCTGGCTGGCTTGTAATATTCCTTTTGCTCCTCCATCAAAGTGGATAAGGATATTTCCATCATCATCCAGCAGTCTTCCTTCTACAAAAGTGGAGATATCTGCACAGACCTGGCTTATGTTTTGTCCCACAATATATTCTGCAAGATTGGCTGCGTGGGTACCAATATCTCCCATAGCCCCTGCCTTACCGGATTTTGTTGGGTCTGTTCTCCAAGAAGCTTGTTTCTGACCACTACCCTCTAAAAAAGTAGATAGCCAACCCTGTGGGTATTCAACAACGACTTTTCTGATTTTTCCAAGGACACCCTGTTGGATCAGGGACTTAGCTTCCTTGACCATAGGATAGCCCGTATAATTATGTGTCAGGGCAAATAGCAGACCTGTTTCTTCTACGAGTTTGACCAGGGTCCTTGATTCCTCTAGGTTAAAGGCTAATGGCTTGTCACAAACTACTGGAAAGCCATTTTCGAGGGCCATTTTTGCAGGTGCAAAGTGAACATGGTTGGGGGTAACAATAGAGATAAAGTCCATTCTCTCCCCTTCTGGTAGCTCCTTTTCCTTCATGATCATTTCTGCGAAGGAGCCATAAACCCTGTCAGCAGGAATAAAAAAGTCTTCTCCGGAGAGCTTTGATTTTTCAGGATTAGAGGAAAATGCCCCACAGACCAGTTCAATTTGACCGTCCATCCGTGCGGCGATTCGATGAACTTCTCCGATGAAGGCGCCTCGCCCTCCTCCGACCATGCCCATGCGTAGCTTGCGATTCATTTGTATTCTGTTTTGTGTGGTGATGTTTCTAAGAATTGGAAATCGATTGGCGAATCAATCTTCTACCAGTGTGGGTGGATGTGCTTCCTAAAGTATTTGTCATATACCTCCTTCACATCGTCCATCGCCATTTGGGGCAATTCTGGTAGTTCGCTTGTTCTGAGATTTGAATCGACATGTTCTTCCCTGCTTGCTCCTGGAATGACACAGGAAACCGCATCATGCATGAGAATCCATTTCAAAGCATACATGGGTAGAAGCTTAGAGCCAAAGAATCTTCTGTAGGTAGGTAATACTTCCATAGCCAGATCGAAGGGGACACCTGAGAAGGTTTCGCCTTTGTCAAAATGCTCTCCATTGCGGTTGAAGAATCGATGGTCTCCTTCCCCAAAAGTAGTTTCAGGATTGAATTTACCCGTTAATAGACCACTAGCTAATGGAACCCTAGCAATGATACCAACATTGGCTTTCTTAGCGGCTGGGAAAAACTCCTCGCTCGGCTTGAGGCGCATCATGTTGAATATGATTTGTACAGAAGCTACACCAGGATGCTTGATTGCCTCCATTGCTTCTGACACTTTTTCAACGCTTACCCCATATTCTCTTATCTTTCCTTCGGCCTTCAAATCATCGAGGATCCCGAATACTTCATCCTGTTGATAAACTTCAGTAGGTGGGCAATGCAACTGGACTAAATCTATTCGCTCCAGGCCCATGTTTTGAAGGCTATCATGGATAAAAGCCGTAATATTTTGTCTGTTGTAGCCTTCCGCTGTATGGGGATGAAGTCTTCTTCCGCACTTGGTAGCAACGAAAATTTCTTCGTGCCGGCTTTTCACGACGCGAGAAACGGCTTTTTCGCTCAGACCGGCGCTGTATACGTCTGCAGTATCCAGAAAATTTACGCCACCATCAATGGCCTTATGTAAGATTGATTCTGCAAGCTTGTCGTCAAATGAGCTGCCCCACTTTCCACCTACTTGCCATGTGCCAAGGGACACTTCAGAGATTTTCCAACCGGTTTTTCCGAGCGTTCTGTATTTCATTCAATTGTTCTTGTTGTGCCCCATATTAAGGACTAATAAAGAATGGAGCAAGGATGTCAAGCCTCAAATTAGGGAAAGAGACAGGGCTTCCGCTAAATTATTTTCACTTCTGCAACGATATTGTCTTTGGCTTCTCTGTTGACAACTTCGGCAATCTTTTTTCTGGCCATTTGTAGTTCACTTCTCCAAACAGGGGAATTCATTTTGACATAGAGGACACCTCTATCAAACCAGATCTTTTCAGTCGCCTGGGCTATAGGCTTTCCCATGATAGTCTCCCAGTTCATGATGACTGACTGAATGGCCGCCTTGTGATGGAGATTGTTCTTTCTTAAAAACGCGTTGATGGCATCTCCTAGGCTCATGTAATCTTTATATCCCGCCATAACTATTCAACTTTACTCGCCTTGCCGTTTTCTACTTGAAAAAATGAAATATCTCGCTTCGACTCTTTGAAAACCTGCCTCATTCGTTCAAGGGAGGTATCAGTTATAAATATTTGCCCTTGTATGACCTCGTCCATGATTCCAGCGATGCGGGCCAATCTATGTTGATCTAATTTATCGAAAATGTCATCTAGCAGCAAGATAGGGGGTTGATCCTTTTGTTGTTGGAGGAGGGCATATTGAGCAAGTTTTAGGGAGATGACGAAGGTTTTTTGCTGGCCTTGGGAACCGTAGTTTCTAACCGATCGTTGATCAATCTGAAAACTGAGGTCATCTCTATGCACACCCAAGCCCGTGTATTGGTTGATTAAGTCTCGGGCTTCCTTTTCCTTGAGCGCCTTATTCCAAGCTTCTTCTGTAGGCTCTGGTACATTGGGGTTGTATCGGATCGTAGGGACTTCCAGATCCGAAACGATTTGCTTGAAATATTCTCTAAAGACAGGCATAAACATCTCCGCAAATTCTGCTCGCTTTAGCTGAATGGCAATTCCCAAGGGTACCATTTGCATATTCCATAGCTCCAATTGATCCTCATCTACATGGCCTTGGCTGGCAAACATCCGCAGTAGCGCGTTGCGTTGTTCTATCACGCGATTGTATTGGATCAGATTTCGTAGATATACCGCATCGTACTGTGAGATGAGCATATCCATGAATTGCCTCCTTCCAGCAGATGGACCATTGATCAAATCTGTATCGTGGGGAAGAATAGCAACCAATGGGATATACCCAATATGTTCACTCATTTTTTTGAGTGGCTGTTGGTCCACCATGATTTTTTTGCCCTTTCCTCGCTGAAAATTGCATTGAACTTTTCGGTCTTGTCCGTTTTTGACGAGATCGGCTCCATTGAAGAAGAAATTAGCTCCTTTTTGAACGGCTTGTACGTCCTGGCTGGCACGAAATCCACGGGTAAAGGCTAGGTAATGGATAGCGTCCAAAACATTGGTTTTCCCAGCTCCATTAGGTCCAGTGAAGCAATTGATGCCTTCAGACAGCTCCAATTGGAGTTCATCGTAGTTTCTAAATTGGATAAGATGAAGGCGTCTAATATACATAAAGGTACAACGGACAAATATTTGGCCTACAAATACCTCTTTTCCTTCTGATTTGGCAAATGAGGTGCAGGAACTGACAAAATATATCTATCGATGATTTGTAAAAAATATCATTAATCTGGAACTTGGCCCTTCAAGAAAGTCATCACCTATTCTATAAATACACTCATATGTCTACGCAAGCAAAGACGGAAGCCAAATCCTATGACAAAGAACTCTTGTTGAAGTGGTTTGAGCAGATGCTGTTGATTAGAAAATTTGAAGAGCGTGCCAGCCAGTTGTACATGCAGCAGAAATTCCGCGGATTCCTGCACCTGTACATTGGACAAGAAGCTGTGGCAGTAGGCCTGGAATCAGCCATCAGACCTGATGATTATGTCATCACTGCTTATAGAGACCACGGGGGAGCCTTGGCTCGTGGCGTTGATCCTTTGGCTTGTATGGCAGAGTTGTTCGGAAAGGCAACAGGATGCTCTAAGGGTAAGGGAGGTTCTATGCACTTCTTCTCCAAAGAGAAAAACTTCCTAGGAGGACACGGTATTGTAGGGGGTCAGATTCCTTTAGGAGCTGGATTAGGATACGCCTGTAAGTACATGGAGACAGACAAACTGGCTGTGTGTATGATGGGAGATGGAGCTGTGCGCCAAGGTGCATTCCACGAGACGATGAACCTGGCTATGCTATGGAACATCCCGGTTATCTTCATCATCGAAAACAATAACTACGCAATGGGTACCTCAGTAGAGCGTACTTCCAATGTAACTGATCTATATAAGCTAGGACTTTCCTACGATATGCCTTCTCGCCCTGTAGATGGGATGGATGTTCATACTGTGTATGAGAACATGAAAGAGGTTGTAGAGCATGTCCGTAGTGGAAAAGGACCTTACTTGGTAGAAATGAAAACTTACCGTTACAAGGGACACTCAATGTCTGACCCTGCCAAGTATCGTACACGTGAGGAGCTGAATAAGTACAGAGGAAAAGACCCCATTGCGAATTTGAAGCTTTACATGCAGGAAAATAATTCTGTATCTGACGACGAACTAGGAGCGATCGATGCGAAAATTAAGAGCATCGTAGATGAATGTGTGAAGTTCGCGGAAGAGTCTCCATATCCAGATCCAAGTGCTTTGTACGAGGACATCTACGTTGGAGAGTATCCATTTATCATGGAATAATAAGACCCATCAATATGAATAAGACCTGGTGCCTTTCTGGTATCAGGTTTTTTTATGTGCAAACAAAAGGAAGGTAATAGGCTTATTGACATATGGCCAAGCGAAGGAAAACCTATACCAAATCTAACCTGCCTTCTAAAATATGTCCCGTTTGTGGACGTCCCTTTGAATGGAGAAAGAAATGGGAGAAGAATTGGGACGAAGTCGTCTATTGTGGGGAAAAATGCCGAAGAAATAAAAGTAAAAAGGTCTCCTAATGAAGGAAAGATTGTCTCAATACAG
>JBCBVV010000002.1:0-307324 GCA_039817415.1 Bacteroidota bacterium | reverse complement strand
AATTGATCCATTATTCTCGTTGACAAGAAGGCAAAAAGCCACTGCGGTATCATTTTCCCAACATGAAAAAGCCAATATCCTACATCGCATTAATCGCCTGTTACCTCCTGATCTTCTTCTTTTCGCAGATCTATTACCCAAAATGGAAAGCACCCATGGCGGAAGCTACCATTGGCTGGGATGTTTCGGGTTATTACATGTACCTGCCGGCTTTTATCATCTATCAGGATCCTGCTCAATTATCCTTTAAGGATGAGATCATTGAAAAATACGCCCCTACTCCTTCCTTCCAACAAGCCTTCCCATATCACAATGGCAATTACATCATGAAATACTCCATGGGGCAGGCGGTGATGTATTTACCCTTCTTCCTAGTTGGGCATGTGATTGCACTGATAACGCCCTTTGCAGCAGATGGTTTTTCTCTTCCCTATCAACTAGCGATTAGTTTGGGAAGCTTATTCATCGCCTTTCTAGGCCTTTGGCTGATGCGAAAAATACTGCTCCGCTTCTTTGAAGATTGGGCAGTAGGCGTAGCCCTAATTATCATCGTTTTTGGCTCCAATTACCTCGAATACGCCTCGATGTCGGGGGCCATGACTCATAACTATCTATTCACAGTCTATGCGGGATTGATTCTGACCACGATCAAGTTCTACGAGCATCCTACCTATCAAAAAGGGTTGTTGATTGGCTTGTTAATCGGCATATCAGCCTTGACTCGGCCTACAGAAATTATCGTTTGCCTGATTCCACTCTTATGGGGCTTAGAATGGCCTTGGGGAAAGTTTATCCAAGAGCGATTTGCCTTTGTTGTCAAAAACTTTGGGAAATATACCCTTGCAGGCACGGCCACAGTCTTAGTTGGGAGTTTACAGCTGATTTATTGGAAAGTAATAGGGGGTGATACGATTATCTACAGTTATGAAGATCAGGGCTTTGATTGGCTTCACCCTCATATCATGGATTGCCTATTCAGCTATCGTGCAGGTTGGTTTATCTACTCCCCTATCATGGTTTTGGCAATTATAGGTTTCGTTCCTCTTCTCAAAAAAGCTCCTTCGCTTTTCACCTTAAGCCTTATTTATACCTTATTGTTTGCCTATATCGCTTTTGCATGGAGTATTTGGTGGTATGGTGGTTCCTTGGGTCAAAGGGCCATGGTTCAATGCTACACCGTTCTCCTTTTCCCCCTTACTGCCCTGGTTCAATGGGTATACGAAAAGGGCTGGCTGAAATATATTCTTTTCTTGTTCATGGCCGTCGGGATTTACCACAACTTTTGGGTTACTCATCAAGCACATAAGGGTGGACTCTTTATTCCTGAGCAAATGACGAAAGGATACTTCCACCACATCATGTGGAAATATGACGTCCACCCACAAGCAAGCATTCTTCTCGATAATGATGAGGCTTACCTCAAAACGCCCAAGAATGTCAACCTTCTTGCTTCTAATGACCTGGAGGGGGATAGTTTGTACATGGGTTCTCCTTATGGAGCCCTTCAAGGAGATGGGGCGCTTTGGGTAGATGCCGGGAATCAATTTTCTACTGTTTGGGAGTTGCCCTTATCCAACATAGACAGAAAATATCTCAGGATAAGTGCGCAGGTAAAGACATTTACACGCGAGAATGAATTCTGGAGAATGCCTCAATTGGTCATGGAACTGAGGAATGGTGATCAAATCGTCAAAACAAGCATCATTAGGACACATAGAAATGCACCTCCTAATAGCAGCATGAAGATGTACGTAGACATGATGATACCGGGACAGGCATATGATCGAGTCAAATTTTACGTATGGAATGCTGATGGCAGACATCCTTCGGTGATAGACGAGCTTGAATTGCTGGCCTTTGATCCAGAATAAGGATTTAAACATCTAATTTCCCCCGCCAAAAGTTTCTGGCCCATATCCGTTTGAATTCCCAACCTTGGCGTTCCAAGAGGGCTTTGCGATAGACTTGTCTTTCCTTGGCACTAAGTCCGCTGAAATAAGAGGGTCCTTCACATTCAATTGCCAGCGTGGCAGACGCTTGGCCCGGTTTTCGAATGGCTAGGTCAATTTTATAGCGGGTCTCTCCTACATCTCGTTGGACTTCCATTCCCTTCTTAGCATAGAGCTGAGTCAAATGGTCTGCAATAGGATTGGCTACTTTAAGCGTGAGATCCTCTTTATGCTGTACATTTAAAATTCTAATAGCATCTGCTTCCCTTCCCTCCGAGACCGCCTTCACATAACGTAAATAGTCCTTAAAAAGACGTGGGCCTTCATGGGCAGCTCCCTCCACCTTTAGTTCGGCAGGGTCGAAGGAACATACCACAAAGATTTTCTTTCTGGCCCTTGAGATGGCCACATTGAGTCTGTTTTCTCCCCCTTCTTGATTGAGCAATCCAAAGTTTGTATTCAACCTTCCCTTTTCATTGTATCCATAGGCAGTTGAAAAAACGATAATGTCTCGTTCGTCTCCCTGAACATTCTCAATATTCTTGACAAACAATCCCTGGAACTCTTCTCCCTGATAGCGGTTCAAGCATTGTTGGAAAGCCTCATATACCTCAGGTTCATGTTGAGCCAGATATTCTAATTCTTTATCCAGCAGATCTTTGATCAATTCCTGCTGATGATAATTGAAGGTTACGATACCGATGGAAGGTTGATCTTCCCTTTTGATCAGTTGACGGATCAACTGGATGACTCGAACTCCTTCTGGGACATTTCTATTGCTTTTCCATTCCCCTTCTACAGCCATCCAGTTAAGGGCAGGTACATTGAGCGGATCAATCTTCGCCCTTGGGAGAACCTGTAGCCTACCTTCATAAAAAGCTTGATTGGAGAAGTTAATCAGTCCTTGGTCCTCCGATCGATAGTGCCAGCTCAAATGACTCTCTTCGAAGGTATTGATCACCAGATCAAGGATGGAATTCACCTCTAACGCAATTTCATCTTCGACAAACTCATCTTCACCCGCTTCCTCATACCTGACCTGATACAAATTGGTAGGTGCCAATTGCTTGTTGTCCCCTGCTATCACGGCTTGCTTCCCTCGTAGGATAATAGGGATCGCTCTTTCCACAAAACACTGACTGGCCTCATCAAATATCACCAAGTCAAAGAAGTCCTTTTCCATTGGAAAAATAGCTGAGGCAGATTCTGGGGAGGCCATCCAACAAGGAACCAATAGATTTAAGCCCTTGTCCCATTGCTTTTCCACCAATTTACGTACCGACCACAAGCGTCGCTTCTTACCTACCTGATGGTAGATTTCCCTGAAGGTAATGGGATTTTTAAGGCGGTTGTATTCTATAATATTGACCAGACTTTCTTTGAGTCTTTGGAGAATAAGCTCAGTTACACGCACCCGTTTCTGCCCATACTTTTCCTCAAAGTCTCTTTCTTTTCGAGGAAAACTACGGCTGCTGACCTCCCGCAAAATAGGATGGCGCTTTTCAATTTGCTCAATCCAAAAATGATAACAAGACTGGCGGATGTGCGCCATAAACTCTTCCTCAGTCTGCTTCTCTTCTTTTTCTTGTTGAAGAAGACTAAGCGTCTCTTTTTCTAATTGTGAAAAATCAGCCAACAAACGATCTAGGTCTCTGAGGTCCTCAAAATCCTTCTCAAGCCTTTCCTTTAGCAAGTCCATGTAGTTAGTGGCTACATCTGGATTCTTAAAACCTTCCTTACCCTTTTCAATTTGTACTGGATGTAAATACAATGCCCATCCTTGAAGGCATTGTTGGAGCTGTACATTGAAGGAGGAGAAAGCCTGAATCAAAGGAAGTCGCTCATCCCATCTGTTCATATCAAACTTCCCCAGTCTAAATCTTGGTTTGACAGAAGGGAAGAATTTGATGGACTTGAGTTGGAAGAAAGCCTGAGCATGTTGTTTTTTCTGGTTAAGCCATGTCCATTTTTCTTTCTGCCCATTCAACAAAGGAAAGTCTTCAAAAAAAGGTTTATCGTGCAGCTTGATATACCATTTATGAAGGTTTCTAAAAAGTTTGATTTCTGCCTCTAAATGCCCTTCAAAGTAGTCTGGGGTGAATTTGATCCCCTTGCGCTCCATGATTTTCCCAAAGAACCACTTCGCTCGTTGGTACTCTAAGCTAATGCCTCTTAAGGGTCGCAAATAGTGCTTTTTATAGGCTTCTCCATGTTTGAGAATCTCCCCAAGCAGGGCCCAATGACCATCATCCAGCACTTGAAGCTCATCTAAGCTGCCCAGTAATTGCTCCAATTTGCCTAGTTGTCGGTCGATCTGTTCTTCCCTTGCTTTTTGAACCTGAAGTCCTTCCATACTAGCCAGGCAGGCTTCATCTCTAACTTGTTTATTCGCTTCAAAAAGAAGGTTTAACCTATGCTGGTTGAGAGAAGGGTCGAGAATATTGCTCCCAAAATCCTCTTCTAACTCCGTATAGGATTGGTGAATGTCTTTGATCTGTTTGTTGGCCTGCTGGAGAAAGGCGGATATTTTTTCCCTATCCTCAGATTGATAATGGTGGAAGGGCAATCGTTTTTCCCATTCATATGTCGGAGCGAGCAAATCGCCATAATCCCAGAGCGTTTGGACTTTGGTGATAAAGCCCTCCAATTGATCAAGATTCGAATGTTGGGCAAAGTCCTTGATAGGAAAGGGATTAAGGTCATAGCTCGACCATAAATAGAGATCATGTATGTTGATGCCTTCCACCTGACGACTTGTCAAGGCTTGGAAGAGCGCTTCAAATTCGCGGCTCAATTGGTCCAATTCCCTTGAAAATCGCTTAAAATCGTGCTCCCACTTCGTGATGTTTAAGTCAATTAGATCCTTTTTGTAGGATTCAATGGCATCAATTTGCTGTTTGATTTGACGGAATATCTCAGATCGATCCCTGCGATAGTCATGAACCAAGACAGAAAATTTATCCAAGCCTAAGCCTGCCAGTCTCTTATACACCACATCCAAGGCAGCCCTTTTCTGAGATACCAGTAAGACCTTTTTCCCATGTGCCATAGCATCCGCAATCATATTGACAATGACTTGGGATTTACCTGTTCCAGGAGGGCCATGTATGACCAGAGATTTGCCGTGTTTTACCTTGAGAATGGCCTCTTCCTGCGATTGATCTACCTCTGTCACAAAGAATCTATTTTCTTCTTTGATGTAACTTAGGTCTTCATTTTTTGTAGGAATGGCTGTTTCAAACAGTTCCTTTAGGGGAAAGGCATTGGGCTTTTCTTCAATGGTATTGTAATCATTCAGGAGGGAAGAGTCCGATTGAGGAAAGATACCCAGCACAGCCTGAGACTTGAAGGTAAGAACACCATCCTTGAAGTGGTCCAATTCTGCCTTACTTTTGTCATGGAAGGTTTCAATCTTCAAGTCGAAGAGACGAGGATTGAAGTTTACCTCAATTTCATGCTCCTTTATTTTCTCATAGAAAGCCTGCACCCAATCCATCCAAACCTTCCCAAACTCTACATCATCTTCCCAAAAGCCGTCTGACAGTCGTACTTGATTGTATAACTCATAAGCGAGGAAGAAGGTCTTGTTGAACTGAATGCCATCCTCCTTTTTCGTTCGGAGCTTCCAGCGTGGCTTGCCTTGTAGGTTCCTTTCCAACCTGACGGGAAAGAGCAATACAGGGCATCTTGCAATGCTTCCATCAATGAATTTGCCCTCTACAAAGGGGTAACCTAAAAATAAGTCATAACTCCCAGTTTCTTCTTCCAGCGTTTGGGCTGTTCGATAAATCTGATTGAGTCTTCGATCCGCCACATTGGTAGTCTCAAAGCGGGGATTCAACTTATTGACGAGATTCACATCCTTGCCTTGGATGATCTTTTGAATGATTTGTTCTGTGGTATCATTCTCAATGAAACCAAGGTCCCTCATATCTATGTCTCTCCTTTTGCTCAATCTCCCCAAACGCAATGAGCGGTTGGCTTGACTTAGGTTTGTCAGGCGGAGTTTATAACTATGAAGGATTTGTTGCATGAAGGGAGCGCTGGAATCTATGGCAATTCCCGAATTTAGCAAAAGCTGAAGGAAATTTCAGGGAAAGGAGAAATAGGTGTATATTAGTTTTGCCGCAAGATGAGCCAAGTTTTGTGCTCACCATCTATGAGTCACAGTAAAATCAATTTTATGACTCTTCAACTTCAAAGACTTCGTTTAAGTATCAGTCAGTATAACAAAATGATTGATGCCGGTATACTCACCGAAAATGACAAGGTGGAGTTGATCAATGGTGAGATTATTCAAATGAGTCCTATTGGCCATAAACACATTACTACCGTCAACCGACTAAATATGCTATTTGCCTCGCAGTTTGCTCCGGAGGCTATCGTCAGCATTCAAAATCCTGTTCAACTTGGCACCTACAATGAACCAGAACCAGATGTAGTGTTGATCAAGGGGCCCTTTAAACGGTATAAGAACAGAAAGCCTGCATTAGAAGATGTGTTTGTGATCATTGAAGTGGCAGACTCATCTCTAAGGTTCGATCGGGAGATCAAAGCCAGCATGTATGCCAAGGAAAACGTACCCATGTACTGGATTGTCAATGTGGAGGAGGATACAGTCGAAGTCTATACACAGCCTACCCCAACTGGCTATATTCAGTGTGAGCTTTCAACTGTTAATGATAAAATTGACATTTCCGGCCTTGGGCAGCCTGTTTGGGTCAAGGATTTCCTGGGAGAACTATAAATTATCCATACACCTTTACTCCAAGACAAAGAGCGGAATATCTCCAAATAGGTTAATGGGGGTATAAGGATGTTGTTTACCTCCGGTTAATTCCTTTACACGTGTGGTTACATAGAGATTTAGCTCTAGTAGGGATACCAATTCGTCGTGGTTGTAATCTGCTCTTCCTCTCAATCCTTCCAAAATAGCCTTGGAAAAGGCTCCATGTCCCCATCTTTTGTTTTCAAAGGAGAATTCATTTCCACTGGAGGAAGTCATGACCGTTACCCCTGCTTGTTGATCCACCATTTGCTCCACTGCCTGATTGACATTGGCGGCTTTGACGGAGGCGAGTTCTAGCAGGTTAAAGCCAGATTGCCCACTATGACAAGCATCCAGGAAGATTAGTTTTTTACAAGGGGTTCCATTGATTCCCTCAGTAACCTGACTGATGTCCAAGCCCGTAGCAAAGAGATCCTCAGATTGGAAATCGTTAGGTAAAATGAAAAGATTCCCTTTGTTGTCAAGGGCTCCATGAGAGGAGATGAACAAGATAATGACATCCTTTTGGGTAGCCTCTCGCTCTAACCAACTCAAGCCTTTTTTGATGTTTACAAGGGTAGCATCTTCGTTGAGCAGGGTTTGTGCCTTTACTCTTCCATACAAGCTTCCTTCTAACTCCTCGAATCGAGCTGAAATAGCTTCTGCATCAGAGTGGGCATAAGTGAGATCTATGTCCTCATACTTATAATCTGAGATGCCAATGGAAAGGATATAAAGATTGGGTTTAAAAGGGTCTTCTTCGGCCACAATTTCATCTTCCTCCCCCAAAAAGAGCTCATCATCCATCCCCTCAAAGGAACCTGGTTCTGGTTCTCCTCTTCTGTTGGTTTTCATGACCAACATATCACTTCCCCCATTTCCATAGGATCGGGTCGCTCCAGCTAATAATAAGCCTCCATCTCTAGAAGGACTAATTCCATGTGCCCAGTCTTTTTGAGAAGCGACGGGGGATTGTTCCCAAATGATGTCACCTCCTTCATTCACTTTGAGCATCCACAGGTCCCTTTTGCTTTCTTTTTTTTCTTGTTGGCCTAGGAGAACGAATCCACCGCTCACCGCTTCCATATCAACGAAGCTTTCTGTCTTCCTTCCACCAAAATCTTTTTTCCATTGAACGGAGCCAGAACCATTAAGCTTCCAGATTCTACCGTCAAGGCCTTTATTAAGGGTACTATACCCTCTACCAGCTGCCAGGATTCCTCCATCAGAGGTATAGGAAATAGCTTCTATTACTGAGTTTCCTTTGTCTCGGTTTACCTTTCGCCATACTCCACGCCCGTTCCTGTCAATTTTCAAGACAACAATGTCGGAGGCTGATTCAGGATAGATGCCATAACCTCCAATCAACAGACTGTTGTCTTTGCCTTCGGTAATGGCTAAGCCTCTTTCTTCATATTTCCCTCCGTATGTCTTTTCCCACAGGAGATTTCCTACGGCATTCAATCTTACTAACCAGATGTCTCCTTTGCCTTTTCCTTTGGAATCCGTAAAGCCTGTCAAAGCGAAACCACCATCCTGAGTCTGTATCAAGGCTTTTATTTCATCGGCCTTTTTTCCCCCAAAGGTGTGCTCCCACATGAGTTCGCCATACCTATTCAATTGAGCTACCCACCCATCGTTATGCGTGCTATCGGGATGCTTTCTATATCCTGCTAGTGTATAGTTTCCATCTCTGGTTTCAATCATCCCACTTACCCAGTCGAAGCCTTCCGTCCCTAGATATTTCCGCCATAACTCCTCTCCAAATTGGTCCACTTTCATCACCCATACGTCACTCTTCCCCTTTCCAAAAGAATAAGTCGTACCTGCCACTACGATATCGCCGTCTTGACAATGAAGGGCTTTGATGGCATGCTCATTATATGGCCCCCCATAAAATCGGGTGAACCTGACCTGGGCCTGAAGAAAAGAAGGGAGAAGGACAATCAAGACAATCCAGAAGAACCTCATGAACAGCTATATTTAGGATAATTGCAGGTAGGAGACATATTCAGTAGGGAGATGTCTCCAATCTGTTTTATAAAATACGCATTTGTTTGAAGATGGATTTGCACAAAAGCTGACCAATTTGGACCAAAAATGAGAAACAAGATTGGGGTATGGTCTCTTTTTTTGCAAATTTGAAGTTGAATACCTGCTTGCTCATTTTTCATGCACGCATATTCATTTGTACAAGGATTGATCAAACTATCTTACTTATGTATCGTTTCGTTGGAATGTTGGGACTAGTGATGAGCATCTTCTTTGTGGGTTGTGGTATTGCCATCATGATTTTCAGACCTGAGACCTCATTTATCAAAGACGCCCCAGCATGGTATCATTTTATGATCGGTTCACTACTGGTTGGATACGGAATTTTTAGATTTTGGAGATCGTACATGGCGATCAAGAACAATAAGCGTTACTAATTATGACCCGACTGGCTCTTTGTATTCTTAGCCTGTTAAGCCTATATACCTTTTCTCAGCTTACTGCCCAAGATATTGCGGCAAGACTTGATATTGGGAAAAGAGAAGCTAAACCTTCTTTTATCGAATTCTCTCCCGTTGATAAGGGAGTTGTCACCCTTGGCCCCTATAGCCGCGTTTCCAATCGTTTTCTAGCCCTCAACAAATACGGTGGGAACTTCAAAAAGCAATGGAGTGAAAATATCATCGAACAAAACGGAAGGAAAAACATTGACTTCCTGACTGTTTTAGGAGAAAATATTCTGGTCTTTGTTTCGGAATTTTTCCCAAAAGACAAGATCATCAAAACCTATTATTACAGGTATAACCTAGAGGGTAAAGTCCTTGAAAAAGAGGCAATTTTATCTATCTACCCCAATCAAAAGGAACAAAAGGTAGACCTTCAGTATGTCCTTTCTCCGAATAAAAAGAGCCTTCTTTGCTATAAGAATCTCCAGAACCGAAAGGAAGCAGAAAAAGTACTTTACTATTTGTTCTCCGAGGATGGCTCCGTAAAAGCCAACGGTGAATTAAAACTCAAGTACCCTGACAATCTATTCAGAATCACCAACATTCGTTTGAGTAACCAGGGAAATGTATTTGTCCTAGGAAAATACTCCTCCAAAGGGTTGATCATTGATCCCAATAACTTCAAATACCTCGCTTATCGATACGATACCCAAATCAACCAGGGAAGAGAATTTGAAATTGACCTAGGGGATAGAATCATTGCGGACTTAACCTTCAAAATCGATAGAGACGAAAATGTATTCCTGGCAGGCTTCTATTCAAATAGAGGCTCTAACCAAATGGCAGGTACCTTTTTGCAACGCATTGATTGGCAAGGTAGAGTAGAGATTGAGGCTACGGAGCCCTTTTCCAAAGACTTCCTGAGCAATTACCTTTCTAAGGGTCAAATCAACCGTGGCAAGGAAATCAGAGATTTTTATATCCGCTCAGAAGATGGGATCATCCTGCGTTCAGATGGTGGGGTGCTCTTAATTGCGGAGAAGTTCTACATCACACGCCAAACCTTCCAGGATCGTTTCGGAAGACTCAGCGACATTGAGATCTTTCACTATGACGATGTGATCTTGACTTCAATAGATGCAGAAGGGAAAATCGAATGGCAAGCTGTTGTAGATAAGCGCCAAGCATCGGAAGACCCGTCAAACCTTTCCTTCTTTAACGCCTCAAGCGCAGAGGGGACGTACATTTTCTATGAGTATTATCCCAGAGGAAGGAACAGACGCCTGAATGTATACTATAACCTGATTGGGATTGATGGAAGTGTCGGGCCAACTACCCCACTTCTACCTGACTTCAGAGTCGGAGATGCCTTTATTCCTAGGTATAGCATTCAAACGGGGAACAATGAGGCCATGATGGTCTATCTCCGAAACAGAGGAAGAATTTATACTGTGCTCAAAGTAGCATTTGATCAATAAGAAATATCACAAGTTAAACGCCATTGAATGAGTTTCGGTGGCGTTTCAATTTTGTCCACACACATACACACATGAGCGAAGCGCTAGACCGTTCCAAGGCCCCAAAATCGAGGCCGTTTCCCCACATATCACTACCAGCTTACAGGACAACTCATTTGTCCAATGGGATGCCCGTTTACTTGTTGAGTTTTGGACAAGTAGAGGTGGTAGAGGTACAAGCCATTTTCCGAGCCGGAAAGAATTATCTGCCCGTTCCTGGATTGGCTAGTTATACAGGAAGGATGATGCAGGAAGGAACCGCTTCCTACAATAGCCTCGAACTCTCTCAACAACTAGATTCCTTTGGAGCATGGATTTCTACTGAGACAGATGAGGAAACCATGGCCTTCAAGTTGGCGACTACGACACAAAACCTCAATGAAACCCTTCCACTGCTCAAGGAGGTGATGCTCTCCCCAACTTTCCCTGAGGATGAGTTTACCTATATGAAAATGAGGGGAATTCAGGCTGCGAAAGTCAATGCCCAAAAGACCAATATCCAAGCGAGACGGCACTTTAACCATCAATTGTTTGGGCCTTCCCATCCGTATGGACTCAATGCAAGTCAGGCTGAAATCGAAGCGCTCCAATTGGTAGCCATCAAAGATTATCATCAAAGGCTCCTACAGCCTGGAAATATGAGCCTAGCAGTTGTAGGGATTTTTGAGGAGGAAAGTCTCTTGGCAAGCCTAGAAGAAAAATTTGGAACACTAGACAGAAGTGGTGCTGAACCTGAGCCTGCCTCCTTCCCTGACATGATCAATAACAGAGGAAGGCATTATGTCGAACAAGAAGGCATGCAGGCCACGCTCCGATTGGGTCATCCAGCCGTTTCTCGGTCCCACCCTGACTATTACAAATTGAATCTCCTAAATACCGTCTTGGGAGGCTATTTTGGTTCCCGACTGATGAAGAACATTCGTGAGGAAAAGGGCTATACTTACGGGATCTATTCTGGCTATATCGGTATGAAGCACAATGGGGTATTTGTCGTGCAGGCTGATGTCGGAAACGAATACATAGAGCCTACCATCCGTGAGGTAAAAAAGGAAATCCAATTGCTTCAGGAAAAAGGAATTGAGGAGGAAGAACTCCAATTGGTCAAAAACTACCTACTGGGAAAAAGTATAAGCGATAGAGAAACCCCCTTCCAAATGGGAGACTGGTTAAGGTTTTCCCTAGCTTATGATATTACCTTTGAGGAATTGGATAAACGATTTGAAGTCATCAAAGAGATTCAAAAAGAGGAGATCGCACAATTGGCAAGTACCTACCTTCACCCAGATGAGATGCTAGAAGTAGTGGTAGGAAAAATGTAGATGACGAATCAGGATGTAGAAAAAGACAGGGGAAGAAATCATAGCGATTTCTTCCCCTGTCTTTTTATCTGTAGAAGGGATAAGCCCTTATTTGATCAGTTTTTGGACAATATCAGCGGTCGTAATTCCTTCTGCATCGGCCGTAAAGCTGGCCACAATTCTGTGCCTCAAAACAGAGGTCGCTACATCTTGAATTTCCTGAATATCTGGAGAATACTTTCCACGAAGCAAAGCTAAAGCCTTACCAGCTAGGACTAAGTATTGTGAAGCACGAGGTCCTGCCCCCCAAGAGATCAATTCCTTGATTTCTTCAGAAGCGTGTGGTGTATTGATACGCGTCTTGTTGACCAAGTTTACTGCGTAGGAGATTACATTATCAGGTACATCTACCTTTCTCACCAACTGCTGGAAATACATAATCTCCTCGGCTGTCAGGATGGTATTTAGCTCCACTTCACGATTGGCAGTAGTCTGCTTAACAATCTCAATCTCTTCCTCGATAGAAGGATAATCTACAAAGAGGTTGAACATAAAGCGGTCCAATTGGGCCTCAGGTAGTGGATAAGTACCCTCTTGTTCAATTGGGTTTTGTGTCGCCAATACAAAGAAGGGCTTCTCCAAAATATGTACTTGCCCACCAATCGTTACACGCTTCTCCTGCATGGCTTCCAACAGGGCTGCCTGCGTTTTGGGTGGTGTACGGTTGATCTCATCTGCCAGGATGATGTTGGCGAAAATGGGCCCTTTGATAAACTTGAAGTACTTCTTGTTGGTATCGTCGTCGATCTCAAGAATCTCTGTTCCAACGATATCAGAAGGCATCAAGTCAGGCGTAAACTGGATACGGTTGAATTTCAGGTCTAATACCTGTGAAATTGTACTAACAAGCAGGGTCTTGGCCAGGCCGGGAACACCTACTAACAAAGTATGTCCCTTACAAAAGAGGGCGATCAGTAATTTCTCAACTACATCTTCTTGCCCGATAATTACTTTGGAAATCTCTTTTTTTAGATCCTGATACTTCTGCGCGAGAGCGTTGGCCGCCTCGACTTCCGTCTGATAATTCTGCATCAATTCAACCAGTTTTGTAACGCGTTTCTACACTCGGTAGGTTTGATATCAATATAGATATTTTTCTTAGCCCGTTCTAACCACGCATCGAAATTCTCGGCACGTTTAGCAAGAAGTGCTGCATTCTTAATTTTCTGATAGTCATCGGCCAAGGACGGTTTATGTGGCGCTATTTTCTTTTTCAAATAGATAACATGGTAGGCCTTTTCTCCATCAGGAAGAGAATATTCCATTGGCTTTGAAATCTCACCCGCCTTCATCTCATCTACCTTGAAATACATCTCTGGATCAAGCGCATCCATAGGGAGTTTGAGTTCCTGCGTTTGGGGATTTGCAATACATCCTCCACAGTGCTTGGTTACCCTGTCTTGAGAGTAAATCATAGCAGCTTCTTCAAAAGTAAGGGTATCTACCTCTACACGATTCAGAATTTTCTCCAAAGAGTCTCTGGCAATAGAGTCCCCATTCGTAGTTACTTTAAGGCGCTTCAGCACGTGTGCTGCTTTTAGGACTTCTCCTTTTCTCTCAATCAATTTGACAATATGGATCCCAAATTCTGTTTCAAAGGGAAGAGAAACTTCGCCAGGACGCATGTTGAAGACTACATTTTCAAACTCAGGTACCATGACGCCACGGCCAAATTCCCCCAAGAATCCTCTACGCTGATTTCCTCCTGGCTCATCTGTATACATGGCAGCCTCCGAACCGAAATCTGCTCCTTCTTCCAACACTCTTTTTCTGATGTCCATCAGCAGTTCCTTAGCGGCTTTACGACTTTCCTCCGAATAGGGCGGTTTAACCACGATGTGGTTTAGTTGTACTTCCGCGGGTAACAAACCAAGGCTATCTACCGGGATAGAATTGTAGAATTTCTTCACTTCCTTAGGCGTGATATCGATCTCTTCTTCTACAACACCTTTCATGCGTTGGGTGAGCAGTTCATTGCGAATGTCATCACGAATATCCTGACGGAACTGCGCGACAGACTTACCATAGATTTCTACAAACTGTGCTTCGTTGACATTTTGAAGCAAGACGGAAACCCTTCTTTCGATTTCACCGTCGACCTCGGCCTCAGATACCTCTATACTATCCTGACGAGCTTTATTGAGAAGGAGCTTTCCTACTACCAAGCTCTCCATAATCTGACATCTGAGGGTCCCATCATCTTTTTGTCCATTGATGATGAGATAGTTGTACTGATTCTCTACATCAGAAGCCAGGATGATATCCTCTCCGATAACAGCGATAATTCTATCGACTGTTTTTTGTGCATTCACACTTGATGTGACGAGGATCAGCCCTGCTAACACTGCCACAATTTTCTTCCACAGATTCATTGATATCTTGTTTTTTATCTTACGATGAAGATTAGCTTTCTTCTTTATTGACTACCCTAAACTTTTGGGTAGCTTTTGCCTCTTGGACCATTCTTGAAATTGTCTGGTCAATCAAGGTTTGTTTCAGCTGGTTCTGAATAATCAGCTTGATTTCCTCCTCTACCATTTCAAATGGCATAGGATCTCCCTCTTTTACCACGGTCAACAATTTGAAGAAGCAGAACGAAATTACATCTCCTTCTTGTTGCTGATAGTAATATACCTGACCAGGCGTTGATTTTCTGATGTTTCCAAAGTAAAAACCAAGCGATACATCCATCAATTCACCCTCCGTTCTATAGGCACTGTCTAATTTGTAGACTTGCGCATTCTCAGAACTCCATTCGAGGACTTTGTCAAACTCACTTTTCCCCCCTTCTTTCAGGCTGTTGATGATCCACCATTGACTTTCTTGGGTGGTTTTGATAAAAAAGAACTGGTAGAAATTGGCCTTGCTAATAAATTTTTCAGGAAACTTCTGATAATAGTTCAACACTTCCTGTGGGCTGACCTCGAATTTCTCCGGGTTTTGGTCAACTAATAATTTAGCAAAACGCTGTTCAACCAATGCCTGACGGTAGTCGTTCAGTTTAGGCTCGATTTCGTCGTTGATGGTAGGAATTTGTCTAAGTGCCTCTTCTTCTACCACTTGTTGACGAATCCACTTTTTAATCACCTGATCAGCAAACCTGGCACTGTCCTCCAAATTTGTATAGGAGGGCAGATAGTAATTCAACTCATCTGCTTTAAGGGTACGGTTCCCATAACGAGCGATAACCACAGAATCACCTTGATCTCCTTGTTGGTCACAAGCAGTTAGGAAACAGATCATACACAAGACGATCAGCCAGTTCAAGGGGTTGTATCTCCTATTTAAAGAGTTTAGAAAAAACTTTTTCATTGATCTTGACGGGGTAAGTTTGAGCCAATTCCTCCAGCCACTTTTTTTCCAGGTAATCCTGGTATTTGGTAATGGCAGCGGCCTTAGCCTCTTCGAAGGTCTTGATTCCGGCTGGCCTTTTCCCAACAATCTTCACGGCTCTCAAAAAGGTACCGGATTTCATCGCTTCAGAAAGGTATCCATTCTCCTGAGAGAAAAGGCTTTCGTCTATCAATCCTTGCCCTTTTTCATAGGTCATTGAGGTAATGCGTAGGTTAAGTGGATTCTCTGCATTCAGCTCTTTATCAAGCTCCTCATCGGTCGCTCCATTCTTCAGCATTTCCAAAGCAGACTTTAGCACATCCTCGCTAGAAGCACGGTATTCGCGTACATCCAAACGGTCATCTGCCTTGAAGGAGTCTACTCTAGCTTCATAAAATGCTTTTAAGCCTACAGTATCTTCAACAGCTTTTTTCCAGACATTCTTTTCCATTAGGGTAAAGAGCAGAATCCCATCTCTGTATTCCTGTAGCAGGTAGCGATATTCAGGATTCTTTTGTGGAAGTAGTTTTTCCTCATAAGCCAGTAGCTCAGCTTCCATAAAACTCTGATAAACAGACTTGACTGCCTTTTCTACTGTCATATTCTGATTGCGCGGGCGGCGCTTCAGATAATAATCAATCAAATCCTGTACCGTTGCAGTATAATCACTTCCCAAGGTAAAGAGAGTTTGTGTGTAGAGGCCTTTATGTAAGGTATCTGGCTTCCAAGATGCTCTAAGGAAATTGGCATCTGCAATGTTGGCTAAGGAATCCAGCGGGGCTTCATAGGCTGTGAAGTTATTGTCAGACTTAATGCGAGAAAGCAAGGCTTTGCGAGAAATTTGAGAGCGACTATCTCTCGCGATTTTCTGCTTTAATGCGTTCTTGGATTCGTCGAATGAACCACGTTTTTCCTCTTCAGTAACTTTTAGGATATGGAAACCAAATCTTGTTTCAAAGGGCTCAGAAAATTCTCCTTCCCCTAGCTTGTACTTTAGCTTTTCCATGATAGGCAGGAGTCTACCAGTCCCTAAGTCTCCCCCTCTGTTGGCAGAATTGGGATCATCTGAATATTGCTTGGCCAGTTCGTCGAAATTCGCTCCGGCTTTGAGTTGATCGTAAATGCTTTGAATTATTTCTCTTGCCTTGGCTTCGTTAGGGGCAGAATAGCGATCTCCTACTCGTACAATGATATGAGCGGCACGCTTTGTCCCTTCATTGGAGATTTTATCGTTGACTTTTACCAAGTGGTAGCCAAATTGCGTACGGATTGGCATGGAAACCTCCCCGACAGCAGTCGTATAAGCAGCTGTTTCAAATGGATAAACCATGGCGAAAGCTGAGAAGTAGCCCAGATTCCCTTGGTTCGTCTTCGCAGAAGGATCTTCGGAGTATTTTTCAGCTAGATTCCCAAAGTCCTTTCCTCCCTTGATAACAGAATCTCTATAGGCTAATATCTTATTGTAGACTCTTTTCGTATCGGCTGGAGCTGCGTCCTCACTCAATCTTAGCAAGAGGTGGCTGGCGTCTACCAAATATCCAGAGCGATCATAAGCTTCTTGAATCAATTTTTCTTCTACATCCTTTGCAGAAAGGTAGGGTTGAACCAATTGCTTACGGTATTGCTCGAATTCTCGCTTGAAAGCGTCTTGTTCATTCAAACCTTCCGCTTCAGCCGCAAATACCTTACGCTTAAAGTTCACGTAGAGGTCTAGATACTCTCTGTATTGTGCTGGGGTATGGGACATGACGGCTTCATCACCACCATTGTTTTTGGCGTACACCCTTTCGAATTCACTCTTGGTTACTTTAGCCTGATCGAATGTCAGGAGAACCTTATCTTTCTTTTTCTTCTTCTTTTTCTGAGCGTAGGCGTGATGAGGTAAAATGAAGACGCTCACCATCAGGACCGTCAGTATACTAACAAATGTATTCTTCATGCGACGAATCATCAATTACAGCTAAATTTTAAGCAGGACAAATTTAGTAATCCTGCTCGATTAAAGAAATGAGATAAAGGGTATCCTTTGGCTCTTCAAACAGAATATCAACCATTACCCTCATATTCGTTGAAAAATTATCTAATTTTGCCCAGCAATTGTCGCCTGATCCTTCAATTGGACAAGATTTCTGACAGAGCGGCATAAAAAAACGACAGATTGTCAATGGCATACATTGTGTGTTGTTGGATTTGTTAATAGCGATAAGAAGACAAACATTCATATATATGGAGGAGAACCTCAAAGATCAGGAGCAGCCTAAAGAGCAGGAAGAAAAGCAGGAAAGTACGAAGCCTGAACCTGAAGAACAGGCAACTGAACAGGAGAATTCTGCTGAATCAACAGAAGGTCTTCCTTCTATGGAGGAAGCCATGAAAATACTTGCTGAAACTCAAGCAAAGCTTCGTGAGACAGAAAGAGCATTGGAGGAGCAGAAAAATCAGGCGATGAGGCTTCAGGCCGACTTCATCAACTTCAGGAAAAGAAAAGAGAAAGAAATGGCAGATACAATTAGATTTGCCAATGAGGGTGTATTGAAGGAGTTGCTACCTGTCTTGGATAACTTTGACAGGACACTTGACGCTATTGAAAAAACTGACAATCTGACAGCTGTTAAAGACGGAATTAAATTGGTCAGCAACAGCATGAAGAAGCAATTGAAGAAAATTGGGCTGGAACCTATTGATAGCAAAGGGAAAAAATTTGACGTAGACCTTCATGAGGCCATTACGTCTATCCCTGTTGAGAAGGAGAAGCAGAAGGGCCAGGTTATAGATGTTATTGAAAAGGGATACAAACTGAAAGACAAAGTCATCCGCTTTTCCAAAGTTGTGATCGGGGAGTAAGGTCTCCTATCTTTCTTTTTGTGTACCACATTTAGCTGAAATGGAAAAAAGAGATTATTACGAGGTATTGGGCGTGGGCAAGACAGCCACCAAAGATGAGATGAAAAAAGCTTATCGCAAGCTCGCCTTAAAGTACCATCCCGATAAAAATCCGGACAATAAAGAAGCTGAGGAGAAATTTAAAGAGGCAGCAGAAGCCTACGAAGTTCTCAGTGACGAGCAGAAGCGTGCCAAGTACGATCGTTTCGGTCATGCAGGTGTGAGTGGGGCGGGAGGCTTCGGAGGAGGCGCTACAGTAGAGGACATCTTTAGCCAGATGAGCGATATATTTGGCGACTCTGCCTTTGGAGATATTTTCGGAAGATCTGGGGGAGGAAGAAGAAGAAGAAGAGGACAAAGAGGGGCCGATATCCGAATCAAGCTCAAGGTTGACCTGGAACAAGTAGCCAATGGGGTTGAGAAAAAGATTAAGATCCCTCGTCAGGTTTCTTGTGAAGCCTGTTATGGTACAGGTGCAGAAAATGGAACAGCTTTTACGACCTGTCCGACCTGTAATGGTACCGGAGAGATACGTCAACAAGCTGGAGGAGGATTCTTCCAGCAAATCGTAGTTACAGCTTGTCCTACTTGTAGAGGAGAAGGAAGAATTATAGCAAGAAGCTGTAATGTTTGTGAGGGAACCGGCCGCAATAAAGTGGACGACATCGTATCTATTAAGATTCCTCCTGGGGTCATGGACAGCATGAACCTGAAACTGGAAGGAAGAGGAGATGCAGGATTGAGAGGTGGACCAAACGGCGATTTGATCATTCAAATTGAAGAAGAAGATTCAGATCTATTCGACAGAGATGGAGACAACCTCATCCATGAGTTGTTTATCAGTTTCCCTAATGCTGCCCTTGGAACCAAGGTAGAAGTGCCCACACTGGATGGAAAAGTTAGAATTTCACTTCCTGCAGGTACGCAGAGTGGGAAAGTTGTAAGACTCAAAGGAAAAGGACTGCCCAATATCAATGGATATGGAGTGGGGAACTTATTGGTACACATCAATGTATGGACACCAGAACAGTTAAGTTCGGAGGAAAGAAAATGGCTAGAAAAGCTAAAGGAATCCTCCAATTTCCATCCTAATCCATCTCATGAACAAAAGGGATTGTTCTCAAAGATTAGAGACTTCTTTAACTAACAAAGAAGAGAAGAACTATCATACGGGTCGGGACATTCTATGTTCCGGCCTTTTTTTATGGCAAAAAAAACCTGCACAAACGCCAGGAGTTTTTGAAAAACCCCAAAAATAATATGTATGGAACTGCCAGCAGACTTCGGTAATCCCCGATCACCCGAAGGTGGGGGCCCGCCCTAATCCCGCCGAGCTTTGAACCAATCGTCAAAAGAGTAAGTTTCAAAAACGGTTAGGCATTCATGCAGGATGTATGATTAATCCTGATGGATCATATTTCTAAGGAACGTAGACAGATTAACGCATACTGGCCAAAACTGTTCCATAAAATTACAGATCAAGCCCTTTTTACACAATATCTTGTTAGAGATTTTTAGAAGTAGATGAAGATTAGGGCTTTATCCTAGTTTTTTGCCCAAACGGATTCTTCCAACACTAAGTTCCCTCTTTGAACCACTCCGAAGATGGAGGTCGTATGCGAAATGTCCTCCAATGGATTTTTCTCTAGAATGAGAAAATCGGCCTCCAATCCATCTGCAATGGCCCCTATCTTTCTTTCCAGATGTAAGGCCCTTGCTCCGTTATAGGTAGCGATTTTGATAATATCCAGATTGGGGATCCCAGCTTCCTGCATAATCAATAGTTCACGATGCAGGCTTCTCCCTGGCCATACCCAAGGATTAGGAAAATCAGAACCCGCGGTCAGGTGCACGCCTTTCTCATACATCAAGCGGGTTAATTCTATCAGCTTGGGCCAAAGGCTCTTAGCTTTCTCAAAATCTTCCTCCGTCCAATCCCCCACGAAACTGGCATTTCTCCACACCTTAAGGATATTCGTATCCACCAAAGCCGTATCTGGCCCCTGAGTCAGGGTGGAATCATCGGCCCAAAATTTGGTTTTCATCGCGATCAGGGTAGGATCAACGACTACTTGGCTATCTACCAACAGGGTCAACATCTCCTGAATAGCTGGACCATCATAATCCACTTTTTCCAGCCAATAGATTCTTTCCTTTAAGGTAGCATTATAGCCCTTCCTATCAGCTGGGGAAAGGTAATCTCTATGCCAAGGCGCAGCATGGGTAATCGCATCAATGTCCATTTTAATAGCTTCCGTCCATGATGTCGCTCCCAAATGCCCCAGCACTTCCAATCCCTCATTATGAGCAGCCTCTATCGCTACCTTCGTTAATTTAGGACTAAGGGCACCATAAACCTTGATTATATCTACTCCAGCCTCAGCCTGTTGCTGAATTTCGTAGCGGATAGACCTGGGCGTTGTCGCTCTTACAAAGGGTCCGGGGCTATTTCCTCGGTTGAGGGCTGCCCCAGCCGTCACGATTCTTGGTCCTATATAACTACTATCCTCCTCTGATAATCCCCTTAGGTAAACGCCATCTCGAGTAGGCGCAGCAGGATTCCTGACGGTTGTAATGCCATATTCCAATAACTGTCTCAAAGAGGTCAAAGAAGCGCCCAAGTTATATGTTCTGCTTAGGGTACCGTTTTCTGTGAGGGGAAGTACGGTGATATGAGCATGCATATCAATCAAACCCGGAATGATATATTGCCCTCTGCAGTCGATCTTTTGGGTCAACAAGGGATAGTCAAAGCCTTGTCTGGGGGCCACCCTAACGATTTCTTTTTCCTGTACCAATATCACATAATCTTCCAAGGGAGGATTCCCTCTTCCATCAATAATCGTAGCGCCTATGAAAGCCGTATAGGCAATGTTCGTGTCCACTTCTTTGGGTGAACGACAGGCAGAGAGGAATAGGATCAGAAGAAAAAACAGCAGCTGGTGTTGCCTCATGGCTTAAATGGGTACTTGGTATCGGAATAATAATTCACCGAATATAAATATTCTTTCTTGTTTGATACTGTCCTTTGATGGATAGGGTTGCCTGATCGAGAATTCGTTAGGCCAACATACGCTCAGCTAAGAGCTAGCCAGCACAACTCTTATATTCTTCCCTCCAGGATTGACTTGGACGACCTCTGCTCCAATTACGTTGGCAATGTCCCAAGCAAGCTTAAGAGCCTTCTGCTCCTCTGCTATCTGGTATATCAACCTTCTGTCATAATGGGATGAATCTGCAATGTAAATCTTATAGACGAAGGGTGAAGACTTATCCACCCCAAAGAGGCTTTCGCCTTTGTACATCCTAGGACTCTCTGTAGCTTCTTTGATGACCAAGATATCCTTGTGATTGGGCAAAGCATACCATTTGCTCACTCTTACACCCAGTATGACATAGGTATATCGAATGTATTGCTCTCCCTGATCCGCTACTACTTTTGTACTCAAAAAGAGAAAGAAAATCCCTAACGCTCCCAAACAGATTGCCATAGGATGGATAGCTTGACCATATAAGGTTAAAGCCGCTAATAAGACCAAGCCTATCCCAACCGTTCTTAGCAGCTTTTGATAATGACTTTTGTAGGTAAATGTGAAGCCTCTTTGTCTCATTTAATCTTTACATGCTAGAGTTTAACACTATTCGTTCCTTCTTTCGCCCTGGGTTTGGTTTGACAACCTCCCCTTTTATCCTTTCGGCAATTGCCCAGGCGAGTTTGTAAGCTTCTTGCTTTTCCCTGAGTTGAAAAATTAGCCATCTATCATAATGTTGAGGACCGACTGAAAAAATGGAATAGACAAAGCGCGAATCTTTCTCCTGTCTGAGCCCCATTCTTACCAGAAACTTTGACCAGCCTCTCTCTTTTTCAACAACCAATATATCCCTATGATGAGTCAGACTATACCATTTGCTGATTCTAAATGTGAGGTTAAAAAGGCATAGGGCACACTTTGTTCTTGCTCTTCAAGCTTTACCCTTGTTAAAAATAAAGTTAACATGAATCCCAAATAAAAGGGGCCAGCTAGTAACAATAGATTTTGATACTCAATGATGGTATCATAAGGTATGAAGGCAAAAACAACACTTACCACCAAAGCGCTTATTATCAATATTCCTATTCCCACAATTCTAAGGAACTTCTGGGATGAGCTTTTGTAGATGAATGTAAATCCTTCTCTTTTCATGGTATCTTGTGTAAACAGGCTATGTACTGCTTACGGGGAATAACACGACGCGTTTGTTCCTTCTCCCAGGATTGAATTGGACGACTTCTGTTCCCAAGGCTCGCGCAATGTCATTGGCTTCTGCATAGGCCTTGTTACGATTCTCTATGCTACAAATTAGCCATTTGTCATAATGAGTCGGATTTGCTAAGTATATGTCATACTCCTTTAAGCTAATTGTATGGTTGTCAGAGAAATCATGATAGTCTTCCCCTAGGCCATAACCGTATTTTTTTTTGACGCTCAAGACGAGCACATCACCATGATTATCCAAAGAATGCCAGGGGCCAATTTTCAGGCCTAACCAGTTGACATAATTCTTAATGCGGCGAGCCTCCGGATCAATAATAACTCCCTCAAAGACAGGAAGTAAGCTGATCCCTCCGCCCAGCATTAACAGGCCCAAAATCGGAAAACTGGAGCCTATCAGCACAATTCCTACAAATATTAGGAAGACGCCAACAATGACGACAAAAAGGACATGATCTCTTCCTTGCTTGTAATGAAGATATTTGTCTTTCATAGGCGTTTTAATGAAAGACCCAAAATTAGTGACAGGGACGGAATGAGATTGAGAGACTGTTTGAGATTTATACTTCTTGTTTACAGTTGTCTTTCACCTACCAATCGAAATACCCATTCAAAATCTGGTCGAAGAAAGCTTCCAAAGCAGCTTTGTCTCCGCGTAGATTATGAAGTTCTATCGACGAAAAGACCAGATTGGTTTCCCCATTCGTGAATATCGTCCTACCAATCATGTCCTGTGGACCATTCCATGGGCGACCTGCACCGGTGAGGTTGGCAAGAAAGATCGTATTGCTCGTATCCTTAGGATAGTAAGGGTCTAGTCCTGTTCCAAAACTTCCACTCACCAAAGGAGAAAAGTCTGTGTCAAATTCACCTCTTGGGTCAAGGGTATTGTTTATAGGAAGACGAGCTTGCCCTAAGTTGTTGGCCAAACTATCCATTGGGGTAAATTCGAATAGAGGCGAAAGCAATAAATTGGCACGGCTATTAAATTGCCCTCCAAACGAAGTCGATAGGATCAGTTTGCCTCCATCATTCAGGTAGTTGATAATTTCGTTTCCAGCCAATTCAACCATTAGGGATTCTGTTCCGTCCGCGAATTGTCCATCACCATACCAGAAGATTTTATCGTATAGATCGATCCAGATTCTAAAGGTAGGGTTCCATAGGGCAGGAACATTGGTCCTGATTTCTACTCTGTCAAAAGATGGATACACTTTGTTTAGCACCTGCAAATACGTGGAATCAGGCGTAATGGTATTGTAATCATCCAGTACCAATAAATCTCCTGTTTGCTCTTTGATAAAAATCGTATTGGAGGTATCAATTTTACTTTCACTTCCTGCGATATCTACTGCTCTAACATAGAAGACATTATCACTCCCCAGTTTCAGGCCATTCATCAACTCTGAACCAGGTGCTTCAAGGTTTTCATATACACTGGCTGATTGCTCAGTAGCTGAGGTAGGATTCTGTGGGAGCAGACTCGCAATGGTTGTATTGGGATCAACATAAAACCAATCTCCCTCATTAGCCTTGATAAATACACTGTCAACTGTTTCGCTCCCATCAAAATCATCAATGATCAGGGACAAAGCCCCTACTGTAAAAAAGGTATCTGGAAGGGTATTTACCGTATCAAAAACTGCAACTGGAGGCGTATTAATCAAGGGAATCGAAAGGAAGTCCGGCTCAGGATCTCTAGCATCTTCGTTGTCTATGGCCCTTACATAGAAGGTAACATCCGTAGAATCTTGTCCGCTAGGAATCTCAAAATTAAAGGTAGAATCGGTACGGGTAGTAAACTTCCAGTTCTGATTGTCCAGTGAGATTTCGTAGCCAGTTACATAGCCATCTACATCTTCTCCCAACCAATACAGCCTGATAACAGATGCCAATCTATTTTCTCCCTCTAGCTTGATCTCGTCCAGAAAAATGGATGTCTCGGGAGGAATATTATCGAGTTTCTGCCCTGTATCACAGGAGGAAAGAGAAAGAAGCCCCAATAAGAGAACTACTAAAAACTGGAAATTAGCTTGCATGAATGCGATCATTAAAAAGACTGGAATCCCTCCATTTTGAAAGAATTCCAGACCTAGAAAAAATTATTTTGTAACAACTACCTTGTTCTGAGCGATAACAGCATCTCCTGTTCTGATCACAACTACATAAGTAGCAGGTGCCAGCGTAGATGTATTCAACTCAACAAGGCCCGTTTTTCCATTGAATCTTTGGCTCATTACAGCACGTCCCATCAAGTCGCGTACCTCAACCACACCTTCCTGAGGAGTAGTAAGGTCGTAAGACACATTCAGGTAGTAACGAGCAGGGTTAGGATATACACGTACGTCGCTTCCTTCGAAAGCAGGTGTAACATCCAGACCGATGTAGTAAGACTCTCCACAATCAGCTCTTGTGAAATCAGAAGTAAAGTTCATTCCATTGTAAGCCTGCTTCCAGCTTCCGTCAGGTGCAATGAATGAAGGAATATCATCATTGTTTCTTGGGAAGACTTTGTAGTTGCTGAAAGAGTAAGACATCATACCGACGATAGAACATACAGAGTCCAAATCGCTTAGGATGTATACAGGCGTTTCATTTACATCAATGATACCGTCATTGAAGATGTAGGTAGAATCAGTGATGAAAGAGAAGTTGATGGAAGTAAAGTTGGTTCCAGATTGACGACCCGCCAATAATCTCACACCTGAGTTAGCATCGAAAGGATTGTTTCCTACACGGAACTCACCAAATCCAAGGCCAGTGTTTACAACGTAAACAGGTCCTCCATTAGGATTCTTGATCTCAACCAGCATGTTTTCGAACTCTTCGTTCAACTGGAAGTTGGCAGATCCCCAATTGTCAGCATTGATTTCTACAGGTGCAGGAAGTTCATTTCCAGTAGACATAACGTTGACAGAAGAAACCGCCATACGAGTCAACCCAAAGTTTTCTTCTATAGCTCCTGTTACTTCTACCATATCGCCACGGTTCAGATCAATCAGGTTAGGATTTCCAAACAAAGAAAGACCTGCCCAAGAAGTTTCACCTGGCTGCTGGATGTACACATAACCAAGGTCTCCAGGCTGAGCGGAAGCAGTTACTACACCCGTAACGGTTACGGTCTCATTGTCGAAAGCCGAGTTTCCATTCTCAAATGGAGTAAACTGCACAGCAACAATGTCAATGCCAGCGTCGTTTACAGGGAAAAAGAATGGATCGGCTCCACCTGGAACAGCCGGTAGAGAAGTGGTCAATCCGTCATTGTCAGTTGCAGTAACATAGTATTTTACAACATCTCCGCTTGAGTAAGCTGTGTTAGGAATGGCCCCTGTGAAAGTGGTTCCAGATCCAGTTAAGGAAACGGAGAAGAAGTTGGTAGAAGAAGCTCCAACTGCATAGAACAGTTCTGCTGAAGTAACTGTACCATTGTCAGATATAGAAACGGTGAAGTTTACGTCCTCGCTAGAAGTTGGAGACAATGGATTACGAGCAATCGCATCGATGGTAGGAGGTACAACCTGTCCCTTTACGAAGTCAGACTCTAGGAAAGGAAATAGCTGATATCCATCCTGAGTAGGACGACCATGGGTGATCACACCTCTTAAGGTATCATACACTGTGCCGATAGCAGGAGCAACAAAGTTACCTCCCTGAGAAGCAGGCTGCTGGGCTACAAAGCGGTCAGATACATTGATGACGTTGCCATTAGCATCAGCAACATCGATAAAACGACCAGCAGTAACACCGATTACAGTCAGGTTGGTAAACTCTACGTACATACCTTCCCACTGCTCACCAGTAACTGCGTTATATACTTTATTGGCGTCGTTGAACTCACCAACAGTACGTGCGATAGGCGTGATTTTTTTGCCTGTTCCTACAATTTCTACAGTTAAAGGGAAGATCTCTGACTCAGCGTTGAACTCTTCGATTACACCAGTAACCTTAATAGAGTCTCCAGCAACCAGATCAAGCATGTCGATTGGGGTAGTAGGTCCGGCAGAAGTCTCACCATTTAGGTGGAATACATCCAAACCAGACCAAGGACCAGAACCATCTTGAATCCAGATATTGTGGTGGTTACCAGGGGTCGCGTTTCTAATGAAAGAGCCAGGATTTTGAGAGTCTTCTACTCTACCATCCATCATGACAGTACCGTAAACAATAACTGTATCTCCTAAAAGAGGAGAAGCGTCCATGTTCATAGCCAAAGAAGCTGAATCAACTTCCTGAATTTGGCGGATAGTTACAGTAGGATACTGAGCAAACGCAGTTGCCATCGCACCTACCATCATTAAAAAGAGTAAACTTTTTTTCATACGGCTTAGGGTGTTGAGAATTTGGTAATAAAAGGAATTATTTGATGACCACGAATTTGCCTTTGCGCTTCTCTCCTGTCGCTTCATCAATAACAACAAAGAGATATAAGCCCCTGGCAATAATCTGATTATCAGTTGATAACAAATCCCAGGCATGTTCACCGCCTGAGAAAGTATTTTGTTCGGGGTTGGCATATGTAGAGAACCATCTACTGTCAGAACCATCATAGGTGTCCTGATCATGCTGGATGATTTTCACCAGGTCTCCAGCCACAGTGTAGACACGAATTTCGCATCTAGAGGGTAGATTGGCGAAGTAAATCTTTCTATCCTCCTCAAACGTACTGACACCTTCCCATGCTGCTTCTGCATAGTAAGGATTGGGATAAACAAAGGGTTCTCCATTGGCAAAACCTTCATTTGGAGTAGTTCCTGCAAAGGTTCTGAAGAGATTTCCTAGGGGAGTCGATTCAAGCGACTCCAAGTTGTTGACTTCATCACCTTCATCAAAGGCTGTCAGCGCAATTCCATGCTGCCAACCATTAGAAATATTCTCAAAGGTATAGCTATAGAAGTAGACGTTTGTATCCTCTGGGAAGGTAATAGGTTCTTCCAATTCAATGGATTCGAAGCCATTGTCAAAAAACAGGGCATTCCCTTCCTTGTCCCATTGTGCCACTAGGTTCAGATCAGAGAAAATATCCTGAGTTGCTTGTACATCAAAGCCAAGCGCTGTTTTGTACAGTTTGTATCCTTCGAAATCTGCTTTCTTGGAAATGGGGTCAATAGAGGCTTCTGCATTATTAGACCAGTACAGGGTTATTTCACCATCCCCTACTTCTACTCTGGTATTGGGAATATCAGGAGGTGAAGGAAGAATGAAACGTGTAATCCTTCCATTTCTGTCTGCATCTTCACCTGGGTCAAGGATGCCATTAGCATTTAAATCCTCGCCATCATAGGCAGTTTGTGCCCAAAGTGCATTTCTGACAAGGTTATCTCGCTGTGCAGGATTATTATCGGCTGCGGGATTTCCTTCTTTTACCCTTTTGGCACAAACAATTGCGAAGGCGATTTCTACCACATCCCCTGGGAAGAACTTCTTAATGGGACCAATAGAGATAAGATTCGAACGATTGTTGGCAATGTTGATCGTTTGCTGAATCATCGGCCAGGAAGAAAGGTCCTCCATTCCGATGGATAATTTACCGTATCGCTCTATGTCATTCCGAGGGGAAAAGTACAGAATGTCTCCTGTGTTTCTGAACTGCCAAGTATTGAAATTGGTCTCTAATCCTGGAATTAGCCTATGCGGGGTCCCATTATACTCCGCCCCCAGAAACTTTGTCCCAACATAAGAATCGGTAAAACCAATGTCCCCAATTGCATCAAACTCGTAGGCCATATCCATGGAATCAATGAATCCATTTCCTCCCTTGTTGTAAAAGGCTGTGCCTCCTGGAGGGGTAATGTTGGTATTTCTGATCACCCCATCAATCCAATACCCAAAGAAAGCATCTTCGAGCGTATCATTCCCAATATTAGTCAACTTGAAATTCAGGATTATGAAGAAGTTGGCAAAGGGGAAGTTCCAATTCAAAGAGCGGAACTCACACTGCAAGCCCAATGGTCTATCATGGTCATTGATAATTACCTCAGAGGTACGTGTCTTTACAGCAACAGCGGTATCTGTAAATACAGAGAAAAAATCCTGATGTGAGATAGCGGAAGGGTTGTAATTTGGATTGCTGAAAAGGGAAGAAATCTCACCTAAGCCTGCCTTGGAGGTAAATTCAAAGCCTGCTTTTCCAATTTCATATCCAGTAGGATCATCTACAGCACCTGTAGAAACATGTGTCTCATTTCCATTGATTTTGGCCCCTATCCAGAGTGCCCCTTCGAAGAGATGTTCAATCCCCGATCCCACTGGAAATTCGCAGGAGGGAAAGCCTTCGATATTAAAACTACCACTAAAGCTGTTTCCTATGATCCCATGGTTAGAGATTGTTGCAGCAACATTGCCCGCACTAGATACCTTTTCGTCATATACATCAGCTTGACCAAAGGCTGAGAGGCAGACCAACATTAATAAGGAGAATGAGATGTACTTCATATCGTTCAAAATTACTGAAAGGAGAGACAGCCTATGTAAAGCCGACGTTAATTTTGACCTGTTCAGGCTGCGAATGCGCTCCAACAGTTTGAATGTTTGAACATTGGATATAGATTCTCGTATATTCATGTATTTATTTGGCGAGAATGCGTTATTTTTGCCAAAATACTTCGATAGAGAAAACACCTATCCGTTCTTTCAGTTTCTCTAACGTCGTCCAAAGAACTTATATTCTTAGCACAAGAGATTAATTCGCATAAAAATTTTAACAATGAGCAGATATCCACAAGAACTTACAGCACCAATGGCTGCGGAACTAGAAAACGCAGGATTCACTTCACTCAAATCTGTTGAGGAGGTTGACAAGGCCATGACAGGATCGGGTACGACCCTTGTTGTGATTAATTCTGTTTGCGGATGTGCGGCTGGAGCTGCCCGCCCAGGTATTCTTGATTCTTTGAATCACAGCGTGAAGCCAGATCATTTGGTAACTGCATTTGCCGGGGTAGACATGGAAGCTACCAAGAAGGCGCGTGAGTATTTCTTGCCTTACCCACCTTCTTCACCTTCTATCGCACTATTCAAAGATGGACAACTTGTACATATGATTGAGCGTCATCACATTGAAGGTCGTCCTGCGATGCTGATCTCCGCCAATCTAAAAGGAGCTTATGATGAGTTTTGCGCAGTAAAGGCCTAATACAACTCATGTCAAGAATTTCAGGAAGTCATCCTCTTTGTCAGGATGGCTTCTTTTTTTGTTCTTCGTCCATCAACTGACAATTTTGGAGAAGACCCTATTAGACTTTTGAATCATGAAAGATTATATCAGAAAGAGCCTGGAAAGGGCTATGGATTACGATACATATAGAAGCATGCTGAGAAACCTCTTGGCAGAAGGAAAAACAACAGGGCCGGATCAAACACCCTTCCACATCGAGGTAGCTACTCTCAACCAAAAGAGAATGGACCGCCTGGATAAGCGATCTGAACTCATTCCTGAGCTACAAGCATATATCAAAGGCTTGGATAAAAAATACATCTACCTAACACTGACTGAAGGTTGGTGTGGCGATGCAGCTCAGTTGGTCCCACTGATAGATAAGATTGCCGAATCCACTGATAAAATTGAGCATAAGCTTCTGCTGAGAGATGAAAACCTAGCACTCATGGACCACTACCTGACTGATGGGGGAAGGGCCATTCCTATGACCATTGTCCTAGATGCAGAAACTGGAGAAGAAATAGGATTTTGGGGACCAAGGCCTAAAGAAGCACAGGAAATGACAATGGCCTATAAACATCAGGCTGAACCCAAACCCTCATATCCAGAATTTCATATTACGCTCCACACATGGTATGCCAAGGACAAGACGCTATCGTTTCAAAGAGAGTTTTTGGAGGCTATGAAAGGCTGGTAGGGTTGTTAATGGTTCTTTTTAAGACAATTGAATAGGGAGTGGGCTTAAGGCTCACTCCACTTTTTCCCGCATTTAGGCGGGATTTTTTCTTTTTATCTCTAATTTGTGGAAACCTGGACGGTAAATTATCTGTCTATAAGAGAGTGTATCTATTATTAAGAAAAGCCCATTTTAGTATATGTCTCAAGCAGACCGCATATTTTTAGATAAGTTATTAGACATCGAACGTCGTAATGAACGTGTAAGTGCGGCCATTACATCTTTGATCATGGCCTTCATCTTGTTTGCCACGATCCTCGTTTTATTGTCTATCAACAGAGAGCTCGAAATTGGAGCTGGTGATAAATACGAAGTAGTGGGTTCCATCGACTTTGGTAACCTGACCAACGGTAGTAAGAAGATCAACAACTTCAAGCCACCTACTCCCAATCCAAGTCCCGTGGAAAATCCCAAACCTACTCCACCCCCACCCACTCAAACCAATACGCAGCCTAAACCCACTCCGGCTCCAGCGCAGTCAACGCCCAAGCCTTCGGAGGTCATTACCCAAACCAAGCCTTCGGAAGTAACACAACCCAAACCGACCACTCAGCCGAAACCGACTGAGACCACGAAACCAAAGCCCACAGAAACAACCAATACAAATACCTCCAACAATAACAACAGCCAGGCTTCTAATGAAACCCCCGATGATGGACTGGACTTCAACATGGGAGGAGGTTCTAATGAAGGGGATGCTGATAGCGGAACAGGAAATCAGGGTACACCTGATACAAAAGTATTAGATCCAGATGGCCTTTTTAGCTTTGACAAAACTGGACCTGGTTCCTTGAAGGGCAGAAAACCATTGGCCCTTCCTAAGCCCAGGTACACCTCTCAACAAGAAGGTGAAATTCGATTTAAGGTGATCATTGGTGCGAATGGAGCTGTTGTATTCGCAGGACCCGCCGGCCCTATTGGTCCCAACCAAGGCACGCTAGTATCCGCAGGAAGAAATGCGATTATGAAATGGAAATTCTCCCCTGGTAATCGCCAGACGGTATATGTTACCATCCTATTTAAGTTAAGATAAAGAAACTCCGTATAGTTCATGGCCTGCTTGAGAGAGATACTCAAGCAGGCCATTTTGTATATATCCCTAAGCCATAAAAAAGGCTGCCTCAAATGAGACAGCCTCTGCGATTTTTCTACCAAGTAGAAAATTATTTGTCTTTGTCTTTTATCCTTCTGGGTTCATCACTTTGAAGACCACGGCAGCTAATGCTCCCCCCACCAAAGGCCCTACAAAGTAGTACCACATGGGCTCAAAATTCATATTGACCATGTTCGGCCCAAAGCCAACTGCGGGATTAAAGGCGCCTCCTGAAATTCCTCCTGAAGCAAATGCCGCTGCCATGACAGCACCACCGATAGCCAATCCAAAATAGCTATTACCAGCTGTCTTCTTTGCTACGGCAACATTCATGACGGTAATAACGAGCAAAAAGGTAAAGAGGGTCTCTACCAATAAGACCTGCACAGGTGAGGCACTTTCTGCTGGGGCAACCGTAAATACGAAGCTCTGGTCCTGCACCATGATCCCAACGAGGAAGGCAGCGGCGGCAGAAGCAGCCAATTGAACCAGCCAATAAATGGCAGCTTCTGTTATTTTGATGTTTCCATTGATTAAGAGCCCCAGCGTAATGGCAGGATTGTAGTGGGCTCCAGATACATGTCCTCCCATGTAGACCAAAATAGCCAGACCGATCCCAATAGCTATCGGGGCAAGCGTCGTCCCGGAACCTACCGAGAGACCAATAATGAGTACAAAAAAGAAAGTACCCAGGAACTCTGTTAGATACTTAGCCATGTGTGTATGAATTATTTGGTTTCAATATGAGCTAATATAATTACGATCAGAAAAACTCAGGCAGGTCACCGAGAAATTGGTTAACTTTGCGGTGAAAATACAACTCAGATCTAAGAAGTTACGCTATTTATGATTGCTGTTTCTAATGTTTCTCTTCGCTTTGGAAAGCGCCTACTATTTGATGACGTAAATATAAAGTTTACCCCTGGAAACTGCTATGGGGTTATTGGGGCGAATGGAGCGGGAAAATCTACCTTCCTCAAAATTCTTTCCGGAGACATAGATTCTAACACCGGAAATATTCACATGACTCCGGGCGAACGTATGTCCGTCCTGAAACAGAATCACTACGAGTTCGATGAATTCGAAGTCCTGGAAACGGTCATGATGGGTAACAAAGAACTCTATCAATTGAAAAAAGACATTGATGAGATCTATGCTAAGCCAGACTTCTCCGAAGAAGATGGTATCAAAGCTGCGGAATTGAGTGCCCAGTTTGAAGACATGGATGGATGGAATGCAGAAGCAGAAGCAGCTACCCTTCTTTCCAACCTTGGCATCAAAGAAGATCAGCACTTCCGCCAGATGGGTACCCTCACAGGTAATGAAAAGGTACGGGTCTTGTTGGCACAGGCATTATTTGGGAATCCAGATATCCTTCTATTGGACGAGCCTACCAACGACTTGGACATCGAAACCATCACCTGGCTAGAGGACTTCTTAGCCGAATTTAAAAATACAGTGATTGTTGTATCGCACGACAGACACTTCTTGGATACAGTTTGTACCCACGTTGCGGATATTGACTTTGGTAAGATTAGCCTTCACACTGGAAATTATTCGTTCTGGTACCAGGCTAGCCAATTGGCCCTTCGTCAGCGTTCAGATCGCAACAAAAAGAATGAAGAAAAGCGCAAAGAATTGATGGACTTTATCCAGCGATTCAGTGCCAACGCCGCTAAATCCAAGCAAGCAACCGCCAGAAAGAAAATGCTCCAGAAGCTGGACATTGAGCAGATTCGTCCTTCCAACAGAAAATATCCTCACATCTTCTTCGAGCAAAGCAGAGAAGCAGGAAACCAAGTATTGGAAGTCAAGGACCTTAGTGCCACCCTAGAGGGCGAGTACCTCTTCAAAGATGTCAACTTCGAGATCATGAAAGGGGATAAGGTTGCCATCTTCTCCAGAAATTCTTTGGCTGTAACCAAACTCTTCGACCAAATCATGGGAGAAGAAAAATTGGAAAGTGGTGAGGTGAGGTTTGGCGTTACCATTACACCAGCCTATTTACCCTTGGAAAATGCGACATTCTTCGAAAAAGACTATAACCTCATCGAATGGTTATGGCAATACACAGACAATACCGAAGAGGACTTTGTACGTGGCTTCCTTGGAAAAATGCTCTTCTCTGGTGAAGAAGTGATGAAGAGTAGCAAAGTACTATCAGGGGGAGAGAAAATGCGTTGTATGATTTCACGTATGATGCTCCAGCAGCCCAACTTTGTCATTCTTGACGAGCCGACTAACCACCTTGACCTTGAATCCATTCAGGCCTTCAACAATAGCTTGGTTGAGTACAAGGGTATGGTTCTGCTTCATTCCTCTGACCAGGAATTTATGAAGACGGTCGCCAATCGGGTGATAGAGCTGACTCCCAATGGTATCATTGACAGATACTTGTTGTTCAATGAGTACCTAGAAAGTGATGAAATCAAAGAGCTCAGAGACAAAATGTATGGAGTCCCTGCTTAGGGAGATCCCATGAATAGCATATACCCCATCACTTTTGAGAAAGTGATGGGGTAATTTTTTTCCCTATTTGCACTAGGGAAGTATGAATGGACTACAATATAAAATCAATGTCCTCATTACCAGACTAAATCAATTCTAATCGAAAGTTTTCTCTAAATCTTTGTAACCCCAGTATCACTATCTCGTAATTATTTGTGAGTACTCACTCACTTACGATTGAGGCTCAAGAAAAACGTTATTAGACACCATTAACAAAGAAATAAAATGAGTAATACAGCACTAATTACAGGAGCAAGCAGTGGAATTGGGAAAGAATTTGCTTTGATTCATGCCGAAAAAGGAGGGGATGTGATCATCGTAGCCAGAAGAATGGAAAAGCTTCAGGCCCTTAAGGAAGAAATTGAAGAAAAGCATGGTACCAAGGTTATGGTCATTGCCAAAGACCTTACTCAAGCCAGTGCACCACAGGAAATCTATGATGAGATCAAAACTGCCGGTTGGGAAGTAGATTACCTAATCAACAATGCAGGCTTTGGAGGAAGAGGGAAATTCCATGAAAGAGCTTGGGAACAAGATCTGGCCATGATCAACTTGAATATAGTAGCCCTTACGGCCTTGACAAGATTATACCTTCCCGATTTTGTGGCAAGAAATAGCGGAAAAATCCTGAATGTCTCTTCTACAGCCTCCCTCCTACCCGGTCCTTTGCAAGCAGTTTACTATGCCACCAAGGCCTATGTAACTTCCTTTAGCAATGCCATTGCAGAAGAGCTACACGATACCAATATTACTGTAACCGCTCTTCTACCTGGTGCAACAGAAACTGAATTTGCGCAGACCTCTGGTATGGACAAGACAGATCTATTCCAAAACACCTTTAGCGCACATGAAGTGGCTTTGGATGGATACAATGGGATGCTTGAAGGGAAACTGGATGTGATGGCAGGGGTAACCTTTATGCAACGCATGATGATGGGAAGTATTCCTTTGACACCTAAGAAGATGTTACTGACACAGATTAGGAAGATGCAGGAGGTTAGCGCGAATTAAGAGAAGCTAAGTTATAGACTTAGCCTTCATATAGTTGATGTTAATTTAGAAAGGAGTCTCATTATTGGGGCTCCTTTTTTAGTAGGTTCTACAAGGAGCGTGAGAAGACCTGATTAGCTCAGGTAACTCTTTCTTCATTTTTGGTGCCCTCTGATAAAGGAGGTTGGATCGAGATAGCCCGCTGTCTGAGTAGCATAGCCACCTCCTAAGGGCAATTCCAAGCTGTCCCGAATTTCCAGATGAAGGTGTGCATAATAAATCCCTCCTGCATTGCCTATGGTAGCAATCTGTTCTCGCTTTTTGACCCAATCTCCTTCCTTAACCTCCATTGAATCGCAATGGGCGTACAGTGACATAACCAACAAGCTTGAATCCCCTTCCTGCCAGGCATGTGCCAAGCAAACGACCTTCCCCCATCCACCTTTATAGTCCTTGGCCTTCAGACATAGTCCGTTTCCAATCGCATAAATAGGATCACCCAAATCAGAATTTCCCCCAGTAACCGCATTCCAATCATTGCCCACATGCAGGTTTCTGCCAAAAGGCTGCGCGTCATAATACCCCTTTAGCGGTGGCTTGCCCACAGGAAATGAAAATCCACCCCCCATATAATGGAGACTATCCTTGAACAGCATGAGCAAAGAGTCTCTAAAACTCAGGGGAGCTTTTCGAATGACCTTCTCGACTTTCCTGGTAAATTGGCGAGCTTCAGCCTGTTGCTCGTCAGAATGTGAGGATGGGCTACAGGCTATAGAACCCACCAGGATCAGCCCTAGGTATATATATATCCTTGTGAACATCGAATCCATAAGGAAAATACCCTTGAAAGTTACGCTTTATTCTTTCCGAGGAATGGGAGAAGCGTGTGGGTCAGCCTCAGCTCCTTGCAGAACCAATTCCAATTCTGCCTCTATTTCCTTGGTAATGATATGTTCTATGGCTTCGGCATCCTCATGCACATGATCGGCAGGGAAATTCATATGGGTTGTCAGGTACAATTCCCACATTCTATGAATACGAATGATTCGGGCTCCTTCCTTTTTTCCTAATTCAGTTAAGGCCAAACCCGATCCAGTCTGAGTAAGCAGGTTGATTCGAGACAATTCCCTAGCTCCGCTTTTTATTTGATCCGTGGGTAAGAATCTTCTTTCCTGCATGTCAGCTATGCTTCTTGTCGCCAAGAAATCACCATCTGCTTCTCCTAAGTGCCAAAGTACTTTGAGGATATTTTCTCTCAGCATTTTTCTTTGATGGTAACGGCGATTCAGATACCTGGCTAGTACCCCTTTTTTCCTTCCTAAAAAGACAGAACCCAGAGCAAATACAGAAAGGATACTCACGATCCAAGGGCCAGTAGGCATACGTGGAGTCGTATAGGAGATGTAGGTTCCTATCAGGCCAGAAAAGACGGCAAAAATCATCGCGAGGATCAACATCCACTTTAGGTCATTGGTCCAGTACCTAGCAGCGGCTGCTGGGGCGATCAACAAAGCTGCCATGAGTACCACCCCCACCGCTTGAATACCTAGGGCAATCGCACTAACTGTCAAAATGGACAAAAGGGTGTCAAGTGTACGAACTGGAAGGCCTATGGCATGTGCGTAGTCACGGTCAAATACAACAACTTTAAAAGAATTAAAGAAAGCGATGACAATGGAAATCAATACCATACCAAAAATCCCGAAAGTCAGGGCGTCATTGGCTACTAAAGCTGCGGCTTTACCAAAAAGAAATTTGTCCAAACCAGCTTGAGCGGCATTTCCACTAGACTGTATCGAAGTCAAGAGGACTATGCCCAACCCATAGAAAACTGACAGCACCAAGGCCAAAGCAGCATCATCCTTCAGTTTGGTCCTTCTGGCAATGTAGTTGATCGAAATCAAGCCCAGCCACCCACTTAGGGTAGCTCCAAGCAATAGAACCAATGGGTTCTTGCTTTGTGCCACCATAAAGGCCAAACAAACTCCAGGTAAAATGGCATGTGAAATGGCATCTCCAATCAAAGCCTGCTTCCGCAAAAGTGTAAAGGTCCCTACAATAGAAGAAGCCGCTGTGATACACACTACACCTGCAACTACCCAAGCTACATTGGGATCTCTCAAAAGAAAAAAGTCCAGAAATTCCTCCATACCTATTCTCTAATAGGGTGTCCTTGTTTTTCGATGATTTCCACGACACGGGAAAGGATATTCAATTTCCCGCCATATGTTTTTTGAAGCTGCTCTTGGGTGAAGATTTCCTTGGTAGGTCCAGCTGCTATCAAACGCGTATTCATCAGGATCAACCAGTCAAAATAATCCTGTACAGATTGAAGGTCATGATGAACCACAAGGATCGTTTTTCCCTGCTCATTCATTTCTTTCAGAAGGGTCATGATGGCATTCTCCGTCGCAGCATCCACTCCGGCAAAGGGCTCATCCAACAAATACATATCTGCTTGCTGGGCAAGTGCCCTGGCAATGAACACCCGCTGTTGTTGTCCCCCAGAGAGTTGAGATATTTGTCTTTTGATAAAAGGCTCAAGCTGTACCTTGCGAATGGCTTCCATCGCAATCTCTTTATCTTCCTTACTGGCTCTTTTGAATAAGTTTTTCCCCTTATACCTTCCCATGAGCACTGCATCGAAGACATTTACAGGAAAATCCCAGTCTACTGAACTACGTTGTGGGACGTAAGCCACTTTGCCTCTTATTTCGTCAATGGGTTTCCCATAAATATGAGCATAGCCACTACTAGGTTCGACTAAGCCCATGATCGCCTTTAGCATAGTAGACTTGCCCGATCCATTAGGACCGACCACACCTATAAGTTGATTCTTGGGAATCCCATAATCCACATTCCATAAGGCCGGTTTACTCTCATACACAACGGTCAGGTTGTGCAATTCCAACACCGGATTTTCTATCGAAGTACCCATTACTTTAGACTTGCCTAAAAATTATTTACCCAAAGGTATAAAATTATTACTAACTGTCAGTACGGATGCCGTTAGTTCTTTGTTTTATAGACCCTCTTTCACTTGACAGCTGGATACTTTTTGAGTTATTTCCATGAATGAGGAAAAAGCTGTTGATCATTCTGTCAGTTTCTATCCTAAGTGCCTTCATATGCTTTGGGTGCTGGTTTGCCTTACATTTTCATGTCCTATTTGAACAATCGACTCGCTTATTTGCTATTCGACATCAATTCTTTCCAGAATTGGTATTTCATACAGACAAATGGACCTATGAAAAGGGGGAAAGAATATCCATCTATGCCAGTATGGCGTACGATGATTCTGTGAGCCTGTGTTTATCAAGCCTTCCTTCTCAGCAAACCATTCTTCAGCAAAAAATCAGGGTCCAATTTCAGCCTCTAGCAGATCATGCATCCATAAAAGGTACAGCATGGAAGGCAAGTCATGTTCTCAGATTAGCCGAAGAGATCGATTCTGGCTGGTACCTGATCTCCTTGGAGAAGGGAAGTGAAGTGTATAGACAATCCATCTTTATCAAGCGTGTCGATACGAAAAAGAGAATCGCCCATTTCTTCTCTACCAATACCTGGAATGCGTACAATCACTGGGGTGGACAATCCATTTATTCTAAGGAGCGAACAGAGACTGTTTCCTTTTTTCGTCCGCAGCCATTGTCCGATCCCTATCTGGAAAACACCTATCCCAATTATCAATACTATTTTCAGGCAGCCAACAAGGACCTTTACCTGGAAACACTCTTGGATACAAGCGGATATGAGGTAGATGCCTATTCAATGGAAGATTTGGAGGAAAGTAGTCGACTTGCAACTGATTATGATCTCTGGATATTTTCCACACATACAGAGTATTGGACGGAGGGTATGTTTCAAGCGCTAGCTCATCACTTAGAAGGAGGAGGCTCTGTCATCAACCTAGCTGGCAATGTGGCCGCCTATAAATCGGAGCTCGATCTCACACATAGAAGCCTCACGGTAAAAAGGCAGATCGATCAATTATGGGAAGAACAAGATAGCTTGGTTCAGCGCCCCTTCGGTTTGACCGCTGGATTTCTTGGATTTCATACGTATGCGCCATACCAAATCACAACTGATTCCAGCTGGATTTTGAAAAAGACAAGCCTTGAAAAGGGATCCCTCGTAGGCAAAACCAGCGATAGCTATGATTATACCCTGATGTATGGAAGCCTGTGGGAAAGACTTTGGGGCATTCGAAAAAAAGGAAAGATGGCTGCGGCTTGTGGGCTTGAAATAGATAAAATTTACCATGGAACACCTGAAAACTGGATTCCGATTGCCAAAGGTCTGAATGCTCAGATTGATGGCAAAGGAGAAGTGTACCCAGAAAAGGAGGAGGAGATCAATTGGAGCGGAGGGGATTGTGGCCAATGGGGTTATTATCAACATAAAGGAGGGGGCTATGTCTTTTCTGTTGGGTCAATGGCCTTCACCGGTGCACTTCCTTATGATCCCGAACTTAGACAAATGGTGGTCAACATGGTGGAAGCCTCTTTGGATGTCTCACAAGCTACTCCCTAAGAATAATCTGTTTATATTCCTCTTTGAAGAATGATGGAACAACCTGCCTGGCTCAATATTTTGGATTACCCTTTTGCTTCCCAATGGATAAAAATCCAAGGGGATGCCATTCACTTTATTGACGAAGGCAAAGGTACCCCAGTTCTTTTTCTTCATGGCTCTCCTCTTTGGTCCTATGCTTATCGTAATGTCATCAAAGAATTATTAGGGGAATGTAGATGTATTGCCCTAGATCAATTAGGATTTGGCCTCTCGGAAAAGCCACAGGATGGGGATTATTCCCTTGAAGCCCAACTAGATCGAATCAAGCGCCTCATCGATGAATCGAACCTTAGGAAGTTCATCCTGGTGGCTGATGGCAACGCTTCTACCCTTGCACTTAAGTTGATGAGCGATCGACCGGAGCACATCAAAAATCTTCTTCTTCTCCATCCAAAAGAACATACACCTTCCCCCCTATGGAAAAGAATGCTCAACCTTCAACATGGCTGGGAAGTTCGGAAAGGAATCAAAGCCTCCCTTCATCCGAAGAACAAATTGTCCTTTGATGAATATCTCCCCTATCGGAGGCCGTTCTGGCATAGGGAAGATAGAGTAGCCCTTGGGAAGAGAATTGAGCCCTTCGCAACATTCAGTTTTCCCGTAGAATTAGGGAAACGAATTTGCATCATCTGGGGGCAGGGCAGCAAAAAAAAGGAAAGGGAATATTGGCAGGAGATAAGTTCCGCTGGTCAGCAGGAAGTATTCCCAGCTGTCAAAAGCCTACCTATGGTCGAATTGCCTTCGGCGATTGCCATGCAAGTTCGGATTTTCTTATTGGCCCTTGCTGAGGATAAGAAGGCTTAGCCTCACTTTTCTTTGTCTTGGAGGTAGCTGCGGTAAGGATGTTAGCCTGTTTGGGAGAAGATTTTAAGGGCGACTTGCTCTTTGAATGGCTATCTGCGATCACTTTTGGAAAACGAGGGGCAGTTCTGGAGGCTATGGTTTCTGTCGACAGAATAAAATGCTGACCATGACAAATGGCCATCGTCCCTAGAAAAAGGCATACTAGAATAATATGTTTAGGGGTAGTTCTCATTATCTGTATTCAATATCATTCTTTCCTTCCTCAGCTCTCTCACCCATTGGGATGATATTGAATCCACAATCTCATTCTTCTCATAACACGCACCATAAAAAATCCCCTCCTGTCTTCACAGACAAGGAAGGGCTCAAAAAAACATAAGAACGTTTATCCTTTAGTTATTCCCCTGACAGGCAGTAGCCTGCGAACTTTGGTTGGGGTAGTGAATCGTATGGATGGTGGATCACTTCTCCTTGGATAAGTACCGCTCTGATCTTGAAAAATAGTTACTCCTTAGCCTAATAGTTCTCTCACCTTTGCTATGGTTGAGGAACGTGTATTTGTCTCCATTTTATCGTAGATATTTTTGACGTGGGTTTTGATGGTGTTTAAGCTAATGAAGTGCTTATCAGCCATCTGCTTATTGGTTCTCCCCTCATAAATATCCTCCAGTATTTCAAATTCTTTTTGGGTTAAAGGTGTATGCAACAATGGATTCAAGTGCTCTTTGCTAAATGAGCGAGGCTTGTGGATCTGTGAATGATTGTACATCGCAATTTCGATGGAGGTAAACAAATCACTCTCATCAAAGGGCTTCACCAAATACCCCATCGGCCTTGTCGCTTTGGCTTGTTCGACTACTTGCTTACTTGAATAAGAAGTCAGGAAAATAAAGGGGATTTGATGGTTCAGGTTGATTTCATTGGCAATTTGAAATCCCTCCATTCCCTCACCTCCTAGATTAATATCCAGCAAGGCAACATCCGGCTTGGTATTTTTCAACGCCGTAAGCGCATCTTCCAAGCTGTAGGCCAATGCCTCAACTTCATAGTCAATGTTGTCCAAATACTCCCGAATATCTTCAGCGATCAGAGGCTCATCCTCTACCACTAATACTCGGATTTTCGTCATTTCAGCTTGCATGAATCCCGTTAAAGACTTTAATAAGGCTGTGTTTTCCAATTGAATGGTGCACCTCTAGTTGTTAAGCTAAGTTAGGAGAATAAATCCTCCCGAGCCTCACCCAATGAGGTGATTTAAATGGCTGCTTGCTGCTTATATGGAATCTTCATCCACACCTTTGTTCCCTTTTCAGTGGAAACATGTAACTCAGCTTTCAATTTTTCTGCGAAGGATCGAACCAGCCTAAATCCTAAACTTTTACTTTTCTTCCAATCAAAGTCCTCCTCTAATCCCTTGCCATTGTCCTCTACTTGCAGGTGTAAGTAGTCGCCTTCCTGGGTAAAGGAAATAAGCATTTCCCCCTTTCCGGTTTCGGGGAAAGCATATTTTAAAGAATTGCTAATCAACTCATTCAAAATCAGCCCTACAGGGATGATGGTATCTACATCCAACTGCAAAGGATCCACCTGTTGTGTGAGGTGAATATCATGTTCTTCCACCTTGTAATTCTTGAGAAGGTTGGTGGCCAATTTATTGATATAGGCCCTTGTATCTACCCCTATCAGATTTTCATCTTGATATAAATTCTGATGGATCAAGGCCATGGATCTGACTCGATTTCGGCCATCTTGCAAGGCTCTTTGAATGGTCGGGTCATCCGTCCGCCGAGATTGCAAACTCAAAAGCGAGGATATTACCTGTAAATTGTTCTTTACCCTGTGGTGAATTTCCCTGAGCAAGACATCCTTTTCCTCCAAGGCAACCTGAATGACCTCATTCTTTTGGGCTAATAATCTGTTGTTGCGGACTCTATTGTTTAAGAAAAATAAGATCAACATAATCAATACGCCAAGTCCTCCTAACAAATAAAACCATCTTAGTTTTCTGGCCTTCTCCTTTTCAATCAAGATTTGCTGTTGGGTTAGGGCAGCCTCCTGTTCCACCGCTTTGTACTTGGCCTCCAACTCTCGAGCTTTTAGCTGGACATTTTGCTTAAATGCGCTATCCTTTGCCGCAAAATAATTCTTGTAGTGCTTCAAGGCCTTGTTTTGCCTTCCAATTTTCTCATAAAAAATGGCGGCTCGTTCTTCAACATTCAACCTCCAATCTAGGTCCTCGTCGAGTTCCGCCTGCGAAAGAGCTTCTCCTAAATGGCCCTCAGCTTTGCGCCATTGCCCTTTGCCTGAATAAAAATCTGTCAGGTACAAATGGGTAAAGAATACGCCATATCGGTATCCCTTTTCCTTGTGATAAGCCAAATCCCTTAAGAGAAGTTCTTCCTTCTTGCTTAAATCCTTGCTATATCCTAGGGTGATAATTCCTCTATGGTAACTTTCTTTTTTTCCCTCCAGAATTGAAACAGAAGAGGAAATCTGAAGGTACTCGTCGATTAGTTTTGCCCTCAAGCCAACTCCTTGAGGATCTGTCAACATGAGAATCGAAAAGTAAAGATGATAGCGAAAGTTCCTCTTAGAAGAATAGGAACGCGATAGCTCGATCAACTCCTCCAAGGTTTCATTCATTTGGGAGAGCTCCCTCCTTCCCTTTAGATTTTCGGCCCTTGCGATCAGTGCATTACAAATCTGGGAACTGTCTTTTCGTTGCGTGGCCAATTCCATGGCCAAATTGGAATAAATAAAACCAGAATCAGGCCGAAAGAAATAAGAATTATATAAGGCTGCATATTGGAGGTAAACATTCGTTTCGTACTTCCCTAGCTGATGTTTTTTGCTAAAAGCAAGCACATGGTCCAGCCAATACCTTGCAGAATCATACTGTTGATTCATCAGAAAATAGCTAAAGTACTCCTGCGTAGCGATGGCATAGCCTTCATCATACTCTACTTCCATAGCGAATGAGCGTAGAGAATCTATGCGCATTTTTGCGCCATCCATATCCGTCAACATCTGCCTCTTGGCAGCGGTAATTCCTTTGTTTATTTCTATAGAGTCTCTCTGGGTCCACGAGGCATGGACTTGGATGTGAAGAAGGGCCAATACCAGAATCAGAAGTATTCTATACATAGATTCTCGAATCTTTGGACCTCAATGGGGCATCATGTATGGTGATTTCATCATGCATATGGCAAAGTATGCTTTCCTTCAAGCTTTTTTCTCCCCCAAAGGGGTGAAATCGGGCAGTTTATGAATTATACCTTTACGACTCCGCGGAGCGGCATCGTCATTCTGATCCTTAATCCTTTCTCACTAGAGTCGATCTCGAGATTGGCTTCTAGTTTCTGGGAAAAGGAGTGTAGCAACCTAAATCCAAGGCTTTCCGAATCCTCAACTGCAAAGTTTTTCGCTAATCCCACCCCATTATCAGATACTTCAAGTAACATGGAATCAGCTTGAGTTTTCAGCTTGATAAGAATCATACCCAAATCGCGGTTGACAAAGGCGTATTTCAGTGAATTACTCACCAATTCATTGATGATCAAGCCAATGGGTACTATGGTATCCACATCTATTTTAATGGGATCTATCTCTGTCTGAATAGAGATCTTTTTTTCATCAATTTTATAATTGGTCAGTAGATTTTGGCTAAGCTTTTTGACGTAGCTCCGGGCATCTACCCCAATCAAATGGTTTTCTTGGTAGAGATCCTGATGGATCAAAGCCATTGACCTCACACGATTTCGGCTGTCGAGTAAGGCTCGTTGAATAGCGGGATCATCTACCTGTCGACTTTGTAGGCTCAATAAGGATGAAATTACCTGCAGATTATTCTTTACTCGATGGTGTATCTCTTTCAACAAGACTTCTTTATCTTCTAAGGCAGCTTGGATTTGGTCATTCTTCTCCTTCAACATACGCTGGTTCCGAATCCGGCGAATCAAAAGCCCTATACTTGCGACGAGCAACAACCCCAATAACACAACCGTAATCAAAACTGTATTCTGTTCTTCCTTTTCCCGCTTCAACAACCTGTCCTTCTTAAGAAGTTCTGCTTCTTGTTCTGCAGATTTGTACTCAGCTTCTAGGTTTAAGGCATTCAGTTTGGCTTCACGGCTACTCATACTATCCTTGGCGGCCTCCATTTTCTTCAGATGAAACACTGCCTTGGTGGCATTTCCTCGTCGTTCATAAAAGCGAAAGGCTTCCCTTTGCCGCCTAAATTCCCAATCAAAGTTTTTCTCCTCAAAAGGCCATTCGAGTGTCTCCTGAAGAATTTTTTCTGCCTTACTTACCTTCCCTTGCTTGCCATACTCATTGATCAGATGAAGACTCGTAAAAAAGATTCCGTAAGCATTATTCAAATCCTTATGGAGTTGGAGGTCTTTTTCTAGCAATTCCTCTTTGTTTTGGTTTACCAGTTTATAGCCTGCTGTCATGACTGACCTATGGAAAAAATCATAATTCTGAGCTAGAAAGGAGGTTGGGGAGCGTCCTTGCAGGTATTTTTCAAGGTATTCAAGTCTTTTAGTGGGCTGATTGGTTTCTCCATAAAACTGTACAGCATCATGCAACTGGAATTGATAGACAGAGGCTTTGGGTACTTCAAGGGCTTTGTCAATCGCTAAAAGTAATTTCTCCTCGGCCTTCTGATAGTCCTTGAGTTCCATATAATAGATCTTCCAAACCGAATGGATATTGCTAGCTAGCAATGGATTGTCAAGTTGAGCGACCAATTCACTTGCCCTTTTCAAAAACTTAACAGCAGAATCAGCACGAAACACAAAGTTTAGGTAGGTAGAAGCAACCGCAATATTTCCTCTACATTCCTGCCGAGTATAGCCATGTCGATTAGCCAATTCAATAGCTGATTTTCCCACGAACAAGGCTGAATCGTGTTGATTGACCAGATTGTGATACGTATTCAATTCAAGCAATGCGATCACTTCTCCCTGGATAATTTGGGAGGATTTCGAAAGGCGTATGGCTTCTGAAAGGTTTGCCCTGGCTTCTTGAGGATTGACTAGAATGGTTTTCTTCGAGCCATTAATCAGCTCTCTTATTCGAAGAGAATCTCCTGTCTCCCATTTCGCCTTGATGGAAAGGGGAAGTAAACTTAATAAGAAAAGGGTCGCAATAATTCTCATCCTCAACATCCTCTTCCTACAAGATAACCAAATTGCTGATGATCTGAATATCTTCCCTATTCCAAAAGAAGGCCCTTCCTTACTGGAAAGAAAGAGCCTCTAGGTAGGTAAAACATGTAATCCTTGATAAAAATAGTCCTCCCATTGAAGACAGACATCATCATTTTAGGGGATTCATGCTATTCCCTATGAATCTATTTATATGGGATAAGTAATTGGACATGAGTCCCCTTAGCGGAAGAATCAATGGAGAGGGTTGCCTTTAATTTCTGTTTGAAGGCATGTATCAGCTTGTAGCCAAGGCTTTTACTATTGGCCAGCTCTTCGGGTTTGTCTATCCCGACACCATCATCCTGAACCCTTAACAACAACCCATTCGCCACCTCTTTCAGTTCAACTTGAATCAGGCCACTTTCTTTTCCTTGGAAGGCATATTTCAGGGAATTTGTCATCAACTCATTGATAATTAGTCCTAGGGGAATGATTGTTTCTACATCTAGGTTAATGGCCTCAACCAGACGATGGATTCTGATGTCTTGCTCTCCTACTTGATAATTATGCAACAATGAGCTGGTCAATTTTTCTATGTATACCGGAGCATCCACCCCGATGAGGTTGTCATCTTGGTAAAGATTCTGATGGATTAAGGCCATGGCCTGCACCCTTGATCTTCCTTCCTTGAAAGCCTTTTTCGCCTGTGGGTCTTTGATTTGCCTACTTTGCAGGCTGAGCAAAGATGAAATAACCTGTAGATTATTCTTTACTCTATGATGAATCTCCTTTAGCAAGACTTCTTTTTCCTCCAGCGCATTCAAAATTTCCCCATTTTTCTCTGCTAGCATCTGGCTATTCTTTTTCCGATAATGGCTCATGCGCAGCAACAGCCCAGCAATGATAGTAGCTGCTAGTAGCCCTCCCAGAAGTAAATTGATGCGGTATTGAAATCGTCGGTATTGGTTTTGAACGGCAATTTCCTGTGCTCTTTTTTCTTCGGCCAATTCATAGTAAATCTGTTCAGCAGTAAAGTCCTTGGTGGTACGTGGATTGAGAAGAACGGATCGAAGTCTCTGATAAGCTTCGTAAGCCTCCAGCGCAGACTTATGTTGAAAGCTGCTCTTCCGTATCTGATATAGAAGCTTCAAAGCTTCCATTTGGCCGAAAAGGTTCCTTTTTTCCTTAGCAAATTCCAAAGACTCTAGGGCAGCACATTCATCCACATTCGCCTTCCCCATCAATAGTCTGCTATGTTCTACCCCCTGAAAAGCATCGAGGTAAAAAGCCCTTGATTTTCCGGGAAGCAGGGCTAAGGCTCGAGAATAGCTTTTCTCTGCTTTTTCGTAGGCACCCAATTCAAGGTAAGCTAATCCCAAGTGCCGCCAATACATCGGCAAGGTCTTCTTATACAGTTTGGGGGCAATGTCAATGATGTGATGCGCTTGGGAAATAGCCTCCCATGCTTCCATTTCTTTCCCTATTTTTTGTAGGGATATTGCCTTTAGGCAAAGGGCGGTCGCTTTGTTGGCGGGGTTGAAGTGAGGTCGGTTTTCATAGCTTTCGTAAGATTTTTCGAAGAAGGAGAGGGCTTCTTCATATTCTTCAATCCGAATGAAGGATTTGATGACGACATGATATGCATGTCCCATGATTTGATAATGGTTGTATACGCCTTTAGGTGAAAGCCTAGCTACATCAATGGCTTCCCCCTTTTCAATTGCGTCAAATAGGCTTTTGATACCTTGTCTAACCCTTCCTCGCTCAATCGCGATTCTCCCCCTTTTTATTTGCTGCCTAATGTCTCTCCATTCTACCTTGTGTTCAAGGGGATAGGGAAAAATAGTGGGATAAGCGTATTCGGTGCTCAAGGATAAGGAAGATGGTTCCTGCCCAAGGAGGAAGGAAGGTAGGCATAATAGGAACAACCAAAAATGGCCAAAGATTAGGGTGTGTGGGCGTTTCATGCGTAGGCTTCAGGGATTGTGTGTAGAAGCGCTGCATGGATGGATTAGCTTAGTGTACGGTAAAAACGAGCTAAGTGATGTGGAAAGTATCTGAAGTGGCTTATAAATCTGGGACAAAAAAACTTGGTTTACATAGAACGGGCAAAGCACGACCTACATAAACCAAGCTATTGATTAGGTATTCAGGACAGGCCTGAGTTATCTCTTACGCTTTTTGCTGTTACGCTCTTGCGCTCTTCTTTGGGCACGGCTCATTTTTCTCTCAGGCTGGTCCCCACTGGCAGCAGCCATCACACGACGCTCTTGCTCCATTTTCTTTTTGCGATCATTGGTCGCATCCTTGTGATTGGCCTTCATTTTACTGAAGTCATCACGCTTGGTGGAAGCTTCCTGAGATTGCTGGCTACCCTCAATGTGTAGGTCAGCCTTGAAGATGAGCGACAATACTTCCTGGTTCACCCGAGTCAACATCTGTCTAAAGACCTCGAAGGACTGAATCTTATAGATCAACAATGGATCTTTCTGCTCATATACTGCGTTTTGAACGTCCCTTCTCAGGTCGTCCATGGTGCGCAGATGGTCCTTCCAGTTATCATCGATGATATGGAGGGTGGCGATTTTTTCCAATTCATCTACTACGACCAAACCTTTTGAAGCAATGGCTTTGTCTACCTCAATATCAATTTGGAACCTCTTAGAACCATCAGAAAAAGGAATTCTGATGAACTGAACCTTTGGATTTTCCTTTTTGATACGGCTGATCCCGTTGAAAAGGGTCTCAGCTAATTCGTTAGACTTACGCTTGTAGTAAGCCTTGGCTTCGGTATAGAGGCGATTGACTAAAACAGAAGTCTTCTCATCGTTTAGTTCGGTTTCAGTAATCTGAGGATCTACACGGAGAAATCTGATTGCGTCAAACTTCAAGCCGTCCGAATCCGTCATGTCGATATATACTTCGATGAGTTCTTGACAGAACTCTTTTAGCATTTTATCGATGTCTACCTTGATACGGTCTCCGTATAGGGCATTTCTTCTTCTCGCATAAATCACCTCACGCTGAGAGTTCATCACATCATCATACTCCAGCAAACGCTTACGCATGGCGAAGTTATTCTCCTCCACCTTCTTCTGGGCATTACCAATAGACTTGGTGATCATGGAGTGTTCAATTACCTCTCCTTCTTCCAGTCCCATACGGTCCATGATCTTAGAAATACGCTCTGTACCAAAGAGACGCATTAAGTCATCTTCCAGAGAAACGTAGAACTGAGATTGTCCTGGATCTCCTTGACGACCCGCACGACCACGCAACTGGCGGTCAATACGGCGAGATTCATGGCGTTCCGTACCGATAATGGCTAGACCACCATTGTCTTTTACCCCAGATCCCAATTTGATGTCTGTACCACGACCTGCCATGTTGGTGGCAATGGTAACTGCCCCTGGCTGACCTGCTTCTGCAACAATCTCAGCCTCACGCTGGTGCTGCTTGGCGTTAAGTACATTATGCTTGATCTTTCTGATCTTCAGCATCCTCGAGATCAATTCCGATACTTCTACGGAAGTAGTACCTACCAGAATGGGCATTCCCTGTTCTTGTAACTTTAAGACCTCATCAATGACCGCGTTATATTTCTCACGCTTCGTCTTAAATAAGAGATCATCACGGTCATCACGTGCAATCGGTCTGTTGGTAGGGATAACGACTACATCAAGCTTGTAGATTGAGTAAAATTCTTTTTCCTCCGTTTCAGCTGTACCTGTCATACCCGCCAGTTTGTGGTACATACGGAAGTAGTTCTGTAAGGTAACCGTGGCGAAGGTCTGTGTTGCGGCTTCTACCTTTACATTTTCCTTAGCCTCAATTGCCTGGTGAAGACCATCAGAATAACGACGGCCTGCGAGAACACGACCGGTCTGCTCATCTACGATCATTACCTTTCCTTCTTGAACAATGTATTCTACATCTTTTTCGAAGAGAGTATAGGCTTTCAATAGCTGGTTTAGGGCGTGAAGTCTTTCGGATTTCTCTGCAAAATCTCTTGCAATGACGTCCTTTTTCTTCACGATTTCATCTTCTGCTAGCTCAGTGTTCTGGTCAATTTCTGCGAAGATGGTTCCGATATCTGGGATTACGAAGAGGTTTGGATCCTCTCCGGATTGGGTAATCAAATCACGGCCCTTATCTGTCAGCTCAATCTGATTGTTTTTCTCATCAATGGTGAAGTACAGTGGATCATCAGCAATCGGCATGTTCTTCTGATTGTCTTGTAGGAAGTAGCCTTCTACTTTTTGGAGAAGGGTACGAATCCCAGGTTCAGACAAGAATTTGATCAAGGCTGAATTTTTAGGAAGACCACGGAAGGCACGGAAAAGAGCGATTCCTCCTTCACCTTCTTCTAAGCCATCAACTCCCTTGGCAATCTGCTTCTTGGCGTCATTCAGGTACTGACTGATCAATTTACGCTGGCTTCTTACCAGTCTTTCAATTCTTGGCTTAAGCTCGTTGTATTCATGGCGATCCCCACGAGGTACAGGACCCGAAATGATCAAAGGTGTACGAGCCTCATCGATCAATACGGAGTCAACCTCATCTATAATCGCATAGAAATGCTTTCTCTGAACAAGGAACTCAGGGTGGGTCGTCATGTTGTCCCTGAGGTAGTCAAAACCAAACTCATTGTTGGTTCCATACGTAACGTCAGCCTGATAAGCCTTACGACGGGCATCTGAGTTGGGCTGGTGTAAGTCGATACAGTCTACCGATATCCCATGGAATTGGAAAAGAGGTCTGTTCCACTCCATGTCCCTTTTTGCCAGGTATGGGTTTACCGTAACGAGGTGCACTCCTTTTTCTGTCAATGCATTCAGGAATACAGGCAGGGTTGCCACCAACGTTTTACCTTCACCTGTGGCCATCTCTGCGATTTTCCCTTTGTGCAGCACGGTCCCTCCCATAAGCTGAACATCATAATGGACCATTTTCCATTCGATTTCAGCATCTGCAGCGATCCACTTATTGGCCCAATGGGCTTTCCCATCTTTGATGGTTACGTATTCGTGTTTGGAGGCAATTTCTTCGTCCCATTCTGTAGCCGTTACCGTTAGGCCTTCGTTGAAGGTAAGTCTTCGGGAAGTTTCTTTGACGATAGCGAAGGCCTCAGGCGTCATGTTTTCCATGACTTCGTCGAGTTGTTTGTAGAGTGTCTTGGTGAGCTCATCTACCCTATCAAACATCTGATTTTTTTCCTCTACATCTTCAGTTTCCTCAGCTTGTGCTTTTAGGCTATCAATCTCATTCTGAACTTCAGAGGTATATTCTTTGATGCGGTTTTTCAGCTCCCTCGCCTTCTCTCTCAGTTGATCGTCGGTGAGATTCGTCAACGTTTCATATTGTTCATTGACATCGTCTACATAGGGTTGTAGCTCTTTTACATCACGATCCTTTTTTGAAGAGAAAAGATTCTTCAGCAGGTTTTTCATTTTATATCAATTAATCTTCTTTCCAATTAAGTTGGCCTGGCGATAAAGTTACAGAAATTATCAGGTGCAGGTCCACTAAAATACGACGACTGATGCATAAGGGATATTTTTTTCCAACAAAAGTCTTCTTTCCCGTTAAAAATTATACTCCCATCTCTCGGATCAGCCTTCTTGCCCATCCTTGTTGTGGATGGTATCAAACAACTCTTGGTGAATCAAACCATTCGTAGATACTATTTGTCCCCCAAAGATATAATTATCTCCTCCCTCAAAGTCGGTTACCTTTCCCCCCGCTTCTGCAACGATCAGTCCTCCCGCTGCGACATCCCATGGACTAAGCTGATATTCAAAAAAACCATCCAATTTTCCACTTGCCACGTAGGCAAGGTCCATCCCTGCGCTGCCCATTCTCCTAAATCCCTGCACTTTACGTACAACTTTGATCACCATTCCGATGAAATCATTCATCCAAGAAGGCAATCCATAAGGAAAACCCGCAGCCAGCACACTTGTTTTCAGGGAATCTCTTTTGCTTACCTCTATTGGCTCGTCATTCAGAGTAGCTCCCTGTCCTTTGAGAGCCCGATACATATCTCCGTAAACCGGTTGGTAAATATAACCCATAACCGTTTCTTCCCTGTGCTGAAGGGCTAGGCAAATACAAAAATGAGGAACACCATGCATGAAGTTGACCGTGCCATCAATGGGATCAATGATCCAGCGATACTCACCATCTGCATCCTCCACGCCTAACTCCTCATTGATGAATCCACTGTCAGGAATCATAGCAGAGCAAGCAGCTTTCAACATTTTATCGGCAGCTACATCTACATCTGTAAATGGATTCTTCTCCCCCTTATACTCCACCCTTTTGTAGTCAAAGCTTTTAAATTCCTGGTAGACAAATTTACCTACCTCTTTGAGCAAGTCTTGGATGGGCTGGTCTAATAAGAAGTGATCCATAAGGTTTAGTTGTAAGAGAGGGCATAAGAGCCACAAAAGTTTCGGGCTGAATTAACCTAAAAATCATGAGAAAGGCGGAGAATTTGGCAGGAGAATTCCGACTTTTCCTTCATGAATAAGCTAGCCCCCCTTTTACCTGAAGAAAAGTCTGCTCACATACATCAAAGGCTCATAAAAGATATGAGGATTTGCCCCTTCTTCTTCAAGGAAAATAGCCTTCTCATCTAAGATGGCTCATGCCCTAACGATTGATTCGCACTGAAACAGAAAATTCCATATCATAGCCGACAAATAATATCCTTTCAAGACTCCACATTTAATTCATAGAAACCATGTTCACCATTTCATCCGTCAAATTCTGGAAAGAAAACCTTGACCTGACCAGGCCTTATACCATTGCTTATAAAACGGTTTCGGCGGTTTCAAATATTTTCGTGGAAATTGAATTGGAGAGTGGATTGACAGGATTAGGGGCCTGTAATCCAAGCAAACAGGTGGTGGGCAAAGATGTCGAAGATTCCTACCTAGAAATGCAACAAGAGCATTGGCAGGATTGGCTAGTGGGAAAAGATATCCGCAGCTTGAATGCTCTCTTACAAACCATCCATTCGCCTAACAATCGTCAGGCATGGACAGTCGCAATAGACATCGCTCTTTACGACCTCTTCGCCAAAGGATTGGGAGTCCCAGTGGTGGATTATTTAGGGAGAGCCCATGATCGTTTGCCGACCTCTATTACCATTGGCATCAAGGGGTTAGCCGAGACCATGGAAGAAGCGGCAGAATATGTGGGAAGGGGATTTCGGTATATGAAGGTTAAAATTGGAGAAGGGCTAGCACCCGACTTGGAGCGATTGAGCAAATTGCGGGAACATTATGGAAACTCTATCCATATCCGCGTAGATGGAAATCAGGGCTACACTGCTTCCGAATTGGTTGAATTTTGGCAAACTGCCCAACACCTTGATCTAGAATTGATCGAACAGCCGATGAAAGCCTTTGAACCCACAGAACAACTCCCCAGGATGCAGGCTGTTCCGCAGGAGATTCGTGATAAAGTAGCGCTAGATGAATCGCTTAGGTTTGAGGAGGATGCCCACCACATCACAACCTTGGAACCAAGACCAGGGGGTATTTTTAACATCAAATTGATGAAATGTAGAGGCATTTATCCAGCCTTACAAATCGCACGCTTGGCACGTTACAGGGATATCGACTTAATGTGGGGTTGTAATGATGAAAGCATTGTAAGCATTACCGCCGCCTTGCACGCTGCCTTTAGTTGCCCTAACACAAAGTTTCTCGATTTAGATGGCTCATTAGACTTGGCTAGGGACGTGGTAGAAGGAGGCTTTGCCATAGAAAACGGCATGATGCGCATCGCAGGAGGCCCTGGTCTAGGCTTGAAGCATATAGAGAACTAAGCCAAACATCTATTTGTCCTTCCAGTTCATCTGACATATAATCACAGCATACTTCACATGAGCATTCAACGCTTTATTACCGTCTTGATATTACTATTCACCTTGCAATTGGCATTCGCACAAAAGGAAAAGGCTGAAAACGAAAAGATAGGAGATCGCTTCTTCATGCCCTCTATTCAGATGGGATATATCCACCATTTACCCGATGAATTATCTGGCGGCTTATTGGTTCAAACTTCTCTTGAATACAAGACCAGAAGAGGATTCTTCTTTAGGCTAAATTATGATGATTTCGATTCCAACTTCGAATTACGGAATCCTCAGTCTGCGCTGGGAGTCATCCAGGGAAATGTTTCTTTTACCGAATTCTTAGGGGGTATTGGATATAGAGCGAGTCTTAAAAAACACCATTTTCTAATAGTCCTTCAGACTGGAAGAAGGTTGTATTCTTCACCTATTTTGACAGAACAAGGCAATGACCTCATTCTAGAATTGGAAAGCAGTGGGATCAACGTCAATCGGTATACCTTTGGCTATGAGTACGAAATCGAACCTAGGGTATTTTTGGTCTTGGAAGGTTTTGCCAGTCATGCCCGGCAGGCAAAGGACTTCTGGGAAGAGCGGCGAGGGGCCTTGGGCTTTACCTTGGGGATCACGGCTACTATATTTTGACTTTATCCACATTTACCTTGGAGAAAAACCAGGGCAACATAATAGGTCATTGGGAACAAAGACCTCGGTGATAAATATTTGATATGCTTGCCATGATGGCTAAACTAAACAAGCTACACTATCCAGTTTGATACTAGAAAGTGCAGCTTGATTCAATTAGAACAGTGTGTTTTCATTTCTAACTAGCCCTGCACCTTGTACGGCTAGTTCTCTCATGGCCTTATCGATTCCCTGAATGGCATCCCAGTGCTCTACTAAGAGAACTCCTTCGATTTTCCAGGTATCATAAATGTTGAATCCTTTTTGGGGGTTAGATCGATCTGCTGCGGTAAGGGTAGCGTGAGAATGTAGAGTCACATAGTCTCCGTCTACATAAATATGTCTCACGTCGTAGGAGAATTCTGGGAAGCCTGCGCATAACTCCCGCATAGATTGAACCACTCCACCTATTCCATCTGCCATACTCATGTTGTGCTGCTTATAAGGATGGTGGGCATAATGCTCTACTACATAATCGAAATCATGGTCATTCATGATTTTCTGTACAAAGGCAACTGCATGTTCTGCTTTGTTCAGGTCTTGGTCTGACCAGTTGTCCTTTTTCAAATTTGCTAGGTCGATTGTTAAAGAATTCATGTGATATTTTTTGAAATAATTGTCAATTTAAATTCGCTTGCATTTTGCAATCATTTCAAATTTAATCAAAAGCTTTCAAAATGCAAGTGAATAAAATAAATTCAGTATATCCATTGAAAATGGCTTTGCTATCAAAGAGGAATATGACAGACAGGATTTTGAAATTCTCCCTCCAATGTAGAACTTCCACCATGACCTACTACAGCCAAGAACTAGAGCGCATCAAAAAAATATGCTTCTCCAACGAAGTCCAGTTGGAAAGAGCCATTAACACCAAAAAGTATATCGATCAACATTTTGACTCCCTCATTAACCTAGATGTACTAGCAGCCTCTTCTCACACCTCCAAATACCATTTGATCAGAGTCTTCAAAAAATATTACGGGACTACCCCCAGACAATACTTGATCAACAAGCGATTGTCTAAGGCCAAAGAATACCTTAGAGAAGGTCGTTCGGTTTCAGATACATGTTTTTCTATAGGATTTGAAAGTATCAACTCATTTTCGAACTTATTCAAAGCCAAAAACGGAATGTCTCCTTCACGTTACAGAAGGGCAATTTTCGATAAGTCTGAATGATGATTTTGGTTCATATTGCAGATATCACTCACAAAAATCCTATGTCATGAGAATCAAGATTGTAAGTATCCCTGTAACTGACCAACAAAAGGCCCTAGACTTTTATACAGATATCTTAGGATTCGTCAAAAAAGTAGATCTCCCCTTAGGCGGAGGAAATCGTTGGTTGACAGTGGTTTCACAAAATGACCAAGATGGCCCAGAATTGCTTCTAGAACCTGCCCCCCTTCACTTTGAGCCTTCTAAAGTATACCAAGATTCCCTAAAGGAGGCTGGAATTCCCTGGACACAATTTTACGTAGACGACTGTCAGGCGGAATTTAATCGCCTCAGCCAACTGGGGGTAACTTTTAGCATGGAGCCCAAGGAAATGGGAACTGTGGTAGCTGCCGTTTTTGATGACACCTGCGGGAATTACATCCAAATCGTAGAAGAAAAATAAGCGCCAAGGTACAAGGAGCATCTCCCCGATAGAGTTCTATAAAGGGAATTTGGCAACAATCAAATTCCTTTTTTCATGCTAATTCCATTCCCAACCAAGGTAAATAGAGGGCAGCGTCATAAATTAAGAGGACTACCTAACAGCCAAGCTTGATATGAAACCTCTTCTGCTCCTTTTTTTCTGCCTTGCCCTCATTTCTTGTCAACAGCAAACCGAAACGCCCGTCGAAGTGGCCTTATTTGGTGAGGGGATTATTTCTAGTGAGCTTCCCGAATTTGCCACCTCAGTCAATTCCGATCAACATCTCATATTCTTCAATCGAACTACGGCGGATCGCTCAAGGATGTGGCTGATGTATGCAAAGTTGGTGGGTGATCAATGGTCCACACCAGATACCCTTCCTTTCTCGAAGGGAGACTATGTAGATGTCGATCCTTTTTTATCTGCTGATGGAAGCAAGCTGTATTTCAGTTCTAATCGTCCAGTAGATTCATCCACTACAGAAGCGGGCGTATTCAATTCTTGGTTTGTAGAGAAAGAGGGAGAAGAATGGTCCACTCCCACCTTACTTCCTGCTCCCTTAAATTCTGATTCTAACGAAATTTTCATGACCCTTACCCAATCCGGTGAGGCATACTTTGTATCTAACAGGAGCGGAGAAAGAACCATCATGATGTCTCAGTTTACCGATGGCCAATATCAGGAAGCCAAAAAGGTTGAACTCAGGTTAGAAGGAAAAGCAGTATATGCCAGCAATCCCTGTGTTTCCTCGGATGGGCGTTTTATGATTGTGGCTGTAAGAGATCCTCAAGAAGGGGGTCCTCCAGATTTGTATGTGAGTTGGCAGGAAAAAGGGAATTGGGGTGAATTGATCAATTTAGGGGACGAAGTCAATACACCCTATGCAGAATTCGCACCTGGCTTAAGCAAAGATGATCAGATTCTTTACTTTACTTCTGAGCGTCCCGGAATTGTGCCAGAACAGGAGGAAGGGGTCAGGCCTCCAGGGGATATTTATGTCGTTCATACTCATACGCTCTTCGCAAAATTAAGGCCATAAGCCCATTTTATAGATTTCAAATTGGTGATGGCTATTGGTTGCTCTTGAACAAATTCACCTTACGAATCTATTCAAAACAGGAAATTTTATGGAGAAAAATCTAAATTGGTGACACTTTGCTTATTCCTTCCCTTGAAGGATGGAAGTAACCTAAATCTGAATGGATCAAAAAGTCTACATCCACGTAGGGCTGTTTAAAACAGCAACAACATATCTACAAAAACAGGTCTTCCCCAATATAGATGGGATAGATTATTTTACCATCCATAAACCCTTTCAAGAGTATATCTGGACTATCAATCAAAAGGCCCCTTTTCAACCTTCCAGTTTCGATCCAACTAATTTAAATACCTTCTCTCAGAAAATATTGATCAGTAGAGAAGACCTTCTAGGCTCCCCCTTTCATAACTACATCAATGCCCACCATACTCTAACTGAGCTTAAACAGAATTTCCCAGAGAGCAAGATATTATTAACCATAAGGAAGCAAGATGATCTGATTGAATCCCTATATAGACAACATATCCAAGCGGGTGGGGTCCAATCTGTCAGGAAATTTATCAATTATGATAGATACTCAAACTCCTATAAGCCTTATACCTTCAAGCATGGAATAAATCTCGACATTCATAGCCTGAATTACCTAGATATATACAACTACCTTAGTCATGTTTTTGGCCAAGAAAATGTGACCCTTATTCCTTACGAGTTAATCAAAGATGATAAGGAACTTTTTCTGGAAAAATTGGCCACCTTCCTAGACGAAGATTCTCTCAATATTTCTATCTCGGCAAAATCGAGCTCTAACAGAAGTATTTCAAAGCTATCTATCTCTTTGGCAAGAGTTCTTAATAGACTGTTCAAAATTAAATCGAACTCTGGTTTTGGATTGATACCTCAAACGCCATTCAGAGAATACTTGCTAAGACATTATAAAAAAAACAAGGTATTGGGCTTATTACTCCTATTGAGCTCAAAAATTACAGTAAGAAATATCCTTCAAAATGGACTGGATAAATTCATTTATGTAAAGGGAGACTGTTTGAAAGAGAAGTACAGAAATGGCATCATGAATCAGCACGCAGCCAGTAATCAAAAATTGGATGATTTGCTTGGACTCCACCTGAAAAAATATAAATATTATTGAGATATCTGGGAAAATATGTTGGTGGAAAACTCCTTTGATTAATATCAGATTTTAAAACTGGAAACCAAGTAATTGTTTTGCCAATTTCGAATGGGATCAAACCATTATTAATACGATAATTTTTAACAACAAATTATCATGAAAATTCTTGCTGCTCTTACCCTCCTGCTTGCTATTTGTGTTACTCACCTTTCCGCCCAACAACACCATTCCGTTGAAAAGAATGGCATGAAGGTGTCCTATCAAGTTCATGATGACCACATCGAATTTACCCTCAATGCCCCTACAAGAGGTTGGGTGGCCATTGGCTTACATGCAAAGGATCAATTGAGCGGCAGTACTTTCTTGATAGGCAGGATAGTTGAGGGAGAGGTTGAGGTTGTAGATTTTTACACCATGAGGCCCGGTCTGGTGCCCAAGATCGAGGAGTTGGGAGGAAAAACCGCTGTTAACCACTTTCTAGGAAAAGAAAAAGGAAAGCGAACAGAAATTTCCTTCAATTTAGCTCGTTTCCCGAATAGCGAATTCCACCAGCAACTCGAAAGCGGGAAGACGTTTTTTATGCACATGGCCTACAGCCAAGAGGATGACTTTGCCCATCATTCCGTCATGCGAGATAAGGTATTGGTCAAATTCTAAAAAGCTGTTGACCATCATGTTATCCTCTGAACTTAATGATTATGATTAGAGGATCAGGAAAAAGAGCCTTAATTTTTTATGTTATTTTAGGAATTGAACTGGGCAGATTGAGACTTATTTAGATTCATGAAATTCAAGCTATTATACTTCCTTATTCCACTTTTTCTCCTCTCATGCAGGCAAGAGGAACCTTTGGAGGATCCCATTGAAACTCCTACTCCTCCCCCAACTTTTAGCCAAACAGAAATACAAATCATCAACTGGTTTGAAAACCAACAATTATCCAATGGATTACTAGAAAGCGTAGAAAGGGGAAATATCGTTTCCCTCTATGACAATGCCTTGGCTGCATTGGTTTTTATGCTAAAGGAAGATTACAATAAAGCTGAAAAAATCTTCGATTATTTTAACGGCCAAATTGAATCAGAATTACGCAAGGATGTAGGAGGATTCGCCCAATTCAGAGATAGCAACGGAGTAGCGGGCAATCATCGATGGATGGGCGACAATGCATGGCTCTTAATCGCGTTGAACAATTATAAAGCGCAAACGGGAAATACCACTTATGATCTCTTGAGTAAGGAAATAGCCGATTGGTTAATCAGCTTACAAGACTCAGATGGTGGTTTATTTGCAGGCTACAATGCCAGCAACTTTCGATTGAACTACAAAGTATCAGAGGGCAATATTGACGCCTTCAATGCGATTCCAGGCTATACGGACTTTCATGTGCAATTACTTGATTTCCTTGAAAAAGACCGTTGGGATGAAACGGATAGAAACCTCGTTGCCTGGCCCACCAATCCTCCCTATTTGTATGCCATGGACCTTCATCCTTGGAGCTACATGATCTTTGAGGACTATCCTATTTCCGCTTTGACCTCAGCAGACCGTTATGTCAATACCCAAAGCACAGTTACAGGATCTCTAATAACTGGCTATTGTTTTGATGAAGATAAGGATGCGGTTTGGCTAGAAGGAACCGGGCAAATGGCCACTGCATTTGGACTCGCCGATATGGAGGAGGAAAAAGAATTCTATCTCGCAGAAATGGAAAAAATCCTTCTAGCAAGCAGCTTTTTCCCTGAATCCTCTGGCTTTCCCTATGCCAGCAACCTTGGAACGACCTATGGAACTGATCCCTTGTGGAAGGGAGCTGAAAGCAACATTGCTATCTCTGGGGGAGCCTGGTATATATTCGCCAAACAAGGATTCAATCCCTTTGAAGTAGGTAGGAAGAAGGAAATTCCTGTTTCGGATATCTTTTGGCAGGATTGATTTTACCTTAGGTTTTCCCGGTAGCCAAGTCCAATTTAAGTGGTAACTTCTTTGCAGGAGAGACATTTCCTTTCTAGGACTCACTAGGGCTAACATCTATTAGAATGGCCTCTGCCCATACCCAATGTGCATTTTATAAATTCGCCATCGCCAGTTTCATCTTGGCGATGGCGATAGTCGTTCGGATTACTTGATATAAACGAAACGCGCAAGTCTTTCGAGTTCCTTGTCGTCTACGTATTTACCAATCTCTTTTCTGAATTGCTCCATATTTTTGTAGGGTCTGTATTCTTCAAATTCATGTGCCATGCGGTCACCTACACCAGGAAGCGCTTTGATATCCGCTTCCGTAGCTGAATTCAATTCCACTGGAACGAATACATAATCCTCATACCCTGCGACAACCTCTGCATCAACGTATTTGCCAATTTCTTTTCTGAATTGCTGGATGCTTGTGTAAGGTCTATACTCTTCGAATTCGTGAGCCATACGATCTCCCACACCAGGAATCATCTTGAAATCATCCTCCGCAGTTGTGTTTAGGTTAAAAGGGACAAATACTTTTTTGTAAAGCTCTTCCTTGTTTGCCTCGTCACCTACTAGCGCATCAAGCTCATTCATGGTAACGAAAGGTCTTTTGTCCAAAACCTGAGCAATCAAATCTGCTGATAGCCCCATTCCTTTCATATCTGCTTCCGTTGCAAGGTTTGCATTTAGAACCTTGGCAGGTGTAGTAGGAATAGTCTGCTCGTCCTTCTGCTCAGCCTTGCTGTTTTCAGTACCTTCAGCATTTTCCTTGTTGGCTGGCGCCTGACAAGCTACTGCCATCAGACTAAGGAGGGCAGCAACAAGAACCCATGTGGTGAATCGTCTCATTGTTTTTGTTTTATCAGAATTAAATATGCGTAACCGATTAGTGAAAGAACAATCATGCTAGCAGGAGCAAGCGCCGGCAAGGCACCCGAAAAACTCTCCATCAACAAATCCCAAGTATCTCCCGTTGGCGTCATTTCCTGTTCAAATTCAAAATTGGCCTTCATATGCAAAAAGCAACCGTATAGGCCACTCGCTGCTGTTAGTCCGAGGATTAACTTAAAAAGAACTAGCAAGGGTTTTGTCTGTCGAAAGAATAAGATCAGGAAAATAAGTAAAGAGCCTCCAATACAGATTAAGGGAATCAATTGGAGCGTATCCTCAAAATGATTCAAGAGGTACAGTTCCATAGCTGTTCCCACCATCATAAACAGGAGGGCGAAAATGATAAGCCTTGTCAATTGAAGCTGTGTGCTATGTCTTAATTCCTTTTGCATGATCGCTTCGAAAATACGTAGGATTACAGGCTAATAAAAATTATTTAGACAAATTCTAAATAAGCAACATTCAGCGCTATTCAACTCATGTTTTGAAGAGTCTTTCTTTTGGACAAAAGAAGTTTGAAAAAGGAAAGGACCTTCTATGTATTTCAGATAAACTCTCCATCAATTTATGATCCAAGCTCATCAACTTCCCCCCTTTCATGTCCAATTCTGCTATTTTCTATCTATATGAATCTCAGGTACCAATATGAATGTTTCGTCCCATCCTTGCTTCTATTCATCACAAAAATTATAAGGAAACACATCATGATTGTAGGTTTGAAGCAGTTGGGTACAATCATATAGAAAAATAATCATGAAGAGGATCAAAGAAACATCGAATTGGCTTGTCTTGCCGGTAGGAACTATCCTTATATGTATCGTATTCGTAGGCTTATCATTCTCTTTTCTAGGACTGAGATTCACACAACCGATAGGTCAATTGGTGAATATAGGGGGTCATAAACTTCACATTCAGGCATGTGGACGAAACATACCTTTGCCAGTTATAGAGGCAGAAAGAGGATTACAACCTGGATACTTCTATTGGCCATTTTAGCTGGAGACTATAATAGCGTATATACCTTTCAAGAAAAGACCGATACAACTTGCAAAGGAATCTTTCCCCTCTTTCGAGACTTCAGGCAGTGATACACAAAAAAGTGCCTCTAAGTTTGAAACTGATAGGTGCTTTTTCCATATTTCATCCATATGATTGATCGCAGCAAATTTATTTGCATAGAAGCTAGTTGGGTGTGGAAAGAAGCCGATCTTTCTTTTTTGAACATGCCCATTAGCATACATGTAGATACTACCATTGATTCTGATCAAGCAGAAAGAGAGATTTTTGAAGAACAGTGGAAAACCTTAGACATCATTGATCAAGATTGGCAAGAGGTCGCTCCCCTCATCGAGCAAGAAATTTTGAACTACAGTCAACTTCCCCAATCAGAGCTAGAAAGAGTTATGGTGAGACCTACTATCTGGCTAGGAATGGACTCTAACAAGGATGAGCCTTGGCACAATCACAAATGGAGCTTTGTTTTAGGTGTTTCCGAAAACGAGGACTTTGGTTGGCATGTTGAATTTGAAGGGATCTCCCATGTAGATACATGGGCTGGTGGCTGATTGAAATAGGGCTATTCTTCAGTCCAACTTGATCAAATAAATTTGAAAGATGGAAACAAAAGAAATCATCAAAAGGTGGAAAGGGAACCAACGTTATACCTTGAAATTAATCCAGGCTATGCCCGAGGAGGAATTTGATTTCAAAGCAGCTGAAGGAACCAAGTCATTTCGCTCACAATGTTCGCATATTACGACCTGGCTTCGCACACACAGTAGGTTTGTAACGGAAAAGGAAATGGACAAACTCAAGCCAAAATCCAAAGAAGAAATCGTACAAGCTCTAAATGGCTTTTTTGATGACTTCATTGCCTTTCTACAAGGAACAAACGAGGATGAACTTGCCCAAAAAGTCAAAGTCTTTTACGGAACCTTGTCCAAAGAATTTATCATACAAACCATGGATAATCACCTGAGTCATCACCGTGGTCAAATGATCATATATCTGAGGCTAAAAGGAATCACACCCCCCTCCTACATAGGATGGTAATAAAAAATTGGCCAGCGAATCACTGGCCAATTACTTCATATTCAAAAAGACCAGCTCAGAACTGGCTATGAATCTCCTTACTGAATCTCAAACCAAAGCATATTCTTTTCGGTCTGCTTCACCATAGTAGACCCTCCAGACATAACAATCTTGTTGGCAGAACCCAATGCCTTAGAAATCCTGTCATTCAATATGAAACCTTTAGGCATGATCAGGCGATCAACATTTTTGGGCATCACAATGGTCTCAAACATGATTCTATTCCCTTTTTGACGCAATTTTGCCTTGAATCCGTTGTTGCCAGCTGCCTTTCCTTTCCCCATGGTAACCTTGGTGATTTTGGCGACTCTCTTCCCATCTTTTCCCTTCTTGACGGCACTGATATGAACAAAAACATTTACAACCTCCATTTGATCCTGTTCTCCATAGCTAGGTCCATTGTTTTCCAAGGTAGTGTGCGCGTTAGCGGAGAAAAATGCAAATGAAAGAAATGCAAAAACGATTAATAGCTTATTCATGACTTGATATTATGTTTGACAAAATGAATCGGATAACTCCTGATGCTTAGCTGGGAGATAGCCTCCATCTCTTAGTTTCTCCAGCCCGAAAATATGTAACATGATTCCTCGTCTAAATATGTATCTTACTCTTAGAGAGACTGTTTAAGTCAAAACATAATATCCTATGGCAAAGAAAGGATCCATGCCAACTTATGAGACGGTCGATGGCTACATAGCAGACCAATCTGAACAGGCACAAAAGGTATTACATGAGTTAAGGGCCATCATCAAGGAAGCCGCTCCCGAGGCGACAGAAATGCCGAATTACAAAGTCCCCTCTTTTACCCTTGTACCTAATGGAAAGAGGGATCATCAAATCATGATGGCTGCATATGCCAAATTTGTGGGATTTTATCCTTTTCCTACTGTGATGGCCACATTCGCTGAGGAGCTAAAAGACTATAAACAAGGAAAGGGTTCCATACAGTTCCCCTTCAACAAGCCCTTACCCAAAGACCTGATCATCAAAATGATACGTTTCAGAAGAGAAGAAATCCTAAAAGATTTACAGTAACAACGCACTTAACCTAACATTTACCCTACATGAAATGGATCCTGCCCATATGTCTGATCCTCTTGATTTGCCAGAACTGCACCCCCAAGGCATCTAGACTTGACCAAATTCTGAGACTGGAAGATGAAACTGAAATCGTTATCCAGATTGGTCAGGCCTTGTGGGAAAAGGCTGATGGCGATGACCAGCTTGGTCCTCTCAACGAATTTGAAAAGAATGTTCTTTACATTGAGATGCTAGAAGGGCAAGTGAACAATGGTGGATTCGAACAATACTTTTTCAACAATTCAGGTGCTTATGCCCACGAAACCCTGAGGGCCCTACAAGCCATTAAAGCACCCAAAGTTGCTGCCCTTCTCCAACAAGCCATTAAAGCCTTTCCGACCACTCCTATCCCAAAAGATGTAGAAAAACGAAGAGAATTCATGGATGAGCTACCCCAGGAAATTAAAGACATTTGGAACAACATTGATGAGGCTTTCTATACGTATCCTGAAAACCTGACAGAATTGGTGATTTCTTATGTCCGGAAAAATGCCAAGGAATTCCAGTAAGTTTTCCGTGTATCCAAGGCACGAACCCAAGTATAAATGTGCCTTTGCTTTACTAGCCCTCTTTTGGATATTTTCTGCTACAAGCCTATTTCCATTAACCATTCCCTTGAGAAGAGCGATTTTCACTGAATCGAATGAGCGAACAATCACGCTCAACCAATAACCATTCTATCAACGGCCCCAAAAATGAAAGAATAATTCCCCCTTTTTTTCTGAAGGCCGTATACATCATTCGCTAGAATATTTTTATCGCACCAAACAAAACCATGGAATACAAAAACCAACAACAAGTAACCTGTCCGAGGTGCCTGGGGAAAGGGCATGTGGACCAAGCAGATATCAGAAGATTGAAAAAAGAATTGGTCTGGTCTCCAGGACCTTGCGCCTATTGCAATGGAACGGGGAAGGTCAATGAAGAACAAGTAAAAAGAGTGAGAGTAGATGAAACCTACCTTACGACCAATTTAAGTTCAGAAGAGAGAGAAAAGTTGATCAACAGAGACGAGGAAGCCACAAAAAGAGCGCAATCATATACAAACAGAATAGATCGATTTGTGCTGCAAACCCGAAAATTATATTTCCAGCATGGATTGACGGTTGAACAGATTGCAGGCCTCCTTTTGTCGCAAAACAAAAAACTGGATCCTTCATCTGAAGAATTCCAGCTTCATAAGAATAACCTGATCCAGTACATCAAGAAGATCGTGGAAGAGGGTTTACCTAAAAATTAGCATGGAGAATCTGCATAGGGAGGAGATCGCTCCCTTGAAATAGTTCATATTTCTCTCAGACAATGTATTTGACCAGAATTTAAAGATGCACGCTCGTTGCATCTTTATTTCTTTCGGTTATATTTACATATAGACATATGACCTATCTCGAATACATATCACCTCTAATTCAATCAAATGCTACAAAGAAAATTTGACGACGTTGTGAAATCTCACTTTCCCAAGGCAATGGATGCTAAGGATACATCTATTCACTACCTAGGAAGGATGCAGATCGAACACAAACTTGATATTTCCAAAGTTTTGATGGCTACATCTGTATGTTCAGATGATATTAATGTTCCTTCCACCACCTTCTTCAATGTATTATTTGGTCCCTTCATCATGGGTGGACTAGGGGGATTGCCTTTCGCTGGACAGACAGGTATGACCGCATTTGCGCACCATATCCCCGACGAAGGTAGTGCCTTCATTTTTTATGGTCCTCACATCGGAGTTACCCTAGATGGAGACCTAGGTAAAATGTACAGACCTCGCCAAGAGGACAAAGGAAATTCTTGTGGGGCTTTGATGTTGGCATTGAGCAGGTTCCAAAAGGATGATAGCTACATGCCCGTTATGAATGACGATGACTACCAGCAAATGAAACTGGAAGAGTCCTTGTTGCCTTACAAAGGAAAGTTCATAAACCATGAAAACCCTGCCGTTGCCATTACGGAAGCTACTTATGAAATCATCGACAAGAAGATTCATGATCACATCAAGACTTGTAAAGATGAGTTCAGCGTAGACAAAGTAGTACTCCTAGGGGGAGTCATCATCAATACCGACTATGGGTTAGATGATTATTTCGCTCCAAGAAACTTTGAGGTAATTGACTTGAAGAGCTTGTAAATTAGCCCTTCGAAGAGAAATATGATCTCCCATTTTTATTTTCAAGGAAATAGATTTGGGGGATTTTTCTATTTACAGATAAAAATAGACTTTCACCCTACCCTAAAATGGTAGAATATCTACCCTCATAGCCAGATCGGACTCCATTCCATATCTTTGCAGCAAACTGGAACGGTTATGAAAATTAGACGCCTTCTCCTTTTTCTCTGGAGTATTTTCTTCTCATATACAATCGAGGCCAATGGGAAGGTAGAGGCTCTTTTAGACGTCCTAGACTATCATGTTCAAATAACCCTCAAGCTAGCTTCCCAACAGATCGAAGGCAAAGTGACCATCACCTTCCATGCTCCCCCACAAAGCCGAGAGGTAGCCTTCGACTCAGGAGACCTGACGGTTACGCAGTGGGAGGGGGATTACATTCAGGCCGTTAAGCAGCAAGACGGAAAAACCCTTGTTTACCTAGAGGAAGTGAACGATGTTCCCTATCGCTTGACGTTATCCTATCAAGGAAAGCCCAAAAGAGGCTTGTTATTCTTGGAGGAGGCATTGTATACAGTTTACTTCACTCATCATTGGATGATATGCCATTTTGATCCAGCCGACCACGCCAGCATGCGTATGGATATCACTTTGCCAAAGGAGCTTATATGTGTAGCCAATGGAGAACATCTTCAATCCATCACGAAAGATACAACAACTACCCACTCTTGGAGGCTCGATCAAGCATCGCCTGCTTATACCTACGGCTTTACGGCTGGCGCTTTCACCCAAGTTAGCGATAGCCAGGGAGGAAAAAATATACAGTACTTCTCCGCTGACTACGATGCCAGTCAACTCAGGCAGATTTTCCAGTATACCCCAGATATGATCGCCTTCTTCGAAGAGAAAACAGGTATTCCCTATTCTCAACACACCTATTCCCAAGTATTGGTCGGAAACCATTATCAGGAAATGGCAGGCTTCGCCCTCCTAAAAAGATCTTATGGTAGACTTGTTCTCCGAGACAGTACCGAGACGAATCTCATCTCTCACGAACTAGCCCATCAATGGTGGGGCAACAGAATCTCTTGCCGTAGTTGGAAGCATTTCTGGCTCAATGAAGGATTTGCCACCTACATGTCAGCGGCTTATAACGAACATAGATTTGGGAAAGAAAAATACTTGAAAGATATAGATTCGTACTTTCAGGTCTACCAGAAGATTAAAACGAAAGGAAATGACAAGTCCCTAGTATTTCCCAATTGGTTAAATCCTTCTGTGGATGACAGAAACCTAGTCTACTTCAAAGGAGCCTATGTCCTACACTGCCTAAGGGAAGAATTGGGGGATGAGGATTTCTGGAAGGGAATCAAGCATTATTCGAGTGCTTTTTATGGAAAATCAGTCACTACGAAGGACTTTCAATCGGCTATGGAGGAAGCGACGGAGAAATCTTTAGGGCATTTTTTTGACGAATGGGTATATTAGAAAGGATGATTCACGCACAACAGACTTGAACCCATTTTACATTTAGCCCTTTTAAGCAAAAAATGAAAACAAAGGATTCCACCTTCCACTTCTGGCAGAAATGGCTTACTGCTTCAAATGTGATGACCGTTATCGTCGGTTTGTTAGTCTCCTTCGCTGGAAACTCTATTATATTTGAACCTCACAATACCTACACAAAAGATATTTTCTTTGAAGGAAATGATTTTGATCCCGCTATTTTGCGCTTAAAAAACTGGCTTTGGGGAATCATTGGCGGGACAATTGTAGGATTCCATCTACTGATGATCATGATCTCAGAATTTGCCTTCAAAAATAAAGAAAGGTGGGCCTATTGGGCGATGTGGCTTGGTATGCTGTCCTGGTTCTTCATCGATAGTGGGATTTCTATCTACTACGGAGCCCTTCACAATGTCGTATTGATTAACCTAGTAGCACTCCTTCTGATATGCCCCCCCTTAGTCATGACCAGAAAGTATTTTATCAAGCAGCCCCTCTCAAAACCTTAGTTGACCACATGACAAAGCTCGAAAAACAAGCCTTAGAAGAGATTGACTTGGAAGGCTGGACGCTTGTGGAAGAACAAGCCGCTAAGAAAGTTTATCAGAAAAATGGCGTACAAAAGCACCTATCCATTTACGATACCTATAGCCTAGAAGAACATTTTGTGAAGGGGCAACTAGAGGGATTGACCATTGGAAGGATGCACAAGCCTTTCACCCATTATCCCAATCAACAAAGTAAAATCTATCTGTTTACACCCTATAAACATGGGCTAGAACATGGAAAGGCTTACGATTTCTACGAAGGGGGAGCCAGAGTAGAAACCCAATGGGAGCAGGGAAAAGTACATGGCAAGCAAATCACTTTCTATCCGAATGGACAAAAGGAAAAAGAAGCGTCCTTTGTTCACGGACAGAAGGAAGGAAAGCAATTTGAGTGGTATGCGAATGGCCAACTAAAGATCGAAGAATCCTATTCTCAAGGTAAAGCACAAGGAGAGTACACCAAATACCTTGAAGATGGACTGATCAAACGCAAACAAAGCTTCCTCAAAGGCAAGGTTGAGGGAATCGTCTATGAATTGTGGATCAACCGTGCCTTTAGCCCCAAACAGCAAAAAATATACAGCGAAACCCCCTATAAAAACGGCCTCCCTCATGGGCTGGAAATCGTCTATTTTCCAGATGGGACTAAAATGAGAGAGGGCAGATACCACCAAGGATTAGAAGAAGGAGAAAGAACTTGGTGGAATGAACAAGGTAAGCTCTCCATCAAGGAGAATTACACTAAGGGGGAATTAGATGGAAAAAGGTTCCTGTATGACGATCATGGTCAATTGGAGAGTATACAATTGTACCGAGATGGAGAGCGAATCAGCTAGACATTCTACTTCCCGCCCAACAAAGAATTGATTCTGGACTTATAAGTTTGCCCAATGGGAATCTGGTGCTCCTCAATATGAATCACATTCCCCTGAATCAGCTTGATCTTATCTTTGGCGACTAAAAAGGATTTATGTACCCTCAGAAAATCCTCCTCTGCTAGTAATTTTTCCATATTTGAGATTTTCTCATGGCTAAGGATCATCTCCTCTCGGAGATACACTTTACAGTAGTTTCCATAAGCTTCCACGTACAAAATATTATCTGTATGTATCTGGTGATGCTTCTTGTCCCCCTTTAGGAAAAAACTCCTTCCTTTATTTCCTGTGCTTTGAAGGCTTGGCAGGGGCGTTTCTACTGTTGGAGGTTCAATGGCCTTATTGACGGCTTTCAAGAAGCGGGGGAAGGAGAAAGGTTTGAGGAGGTAGTCTACAATATCCAGTTCATACCCTTCCAAGGCAAATTCCTTATAAGCAGTCGTCACGATAATCTTAGGAGGATACTTGATCGTTTTTAGCCATTCGAAACCTGTCATTTTAGGCATGTTAAGGTCTAGGAAAATCAGGTCTACCTGATGCTGACTTACGGTCACAGAAGCTTCAAAGGCATTGTGGGCATTTCCTACCTTCTCCAAATGAGGGAGTTCCGCACAGTAGCCTTCGATGATTCGGTGGGCGATAGGCTCGTCATCAATGATTAAGTACTTCATCAGATTCAATTTCTAGACTTAGGCTATAGGTATCTTCTGTCTGTGTAATCTCCAAGTTATGCTGGTCAGGATAGATAAGGGCCAACCTTTTACTCAGATTTTCCATTCCAATCCCTTTTTTTCTTCCTTTTACAGGCTCATAATTATTTTGGATAAAAAAGGATATTCCTCTGGGGCTTGTCTTGATTGCCATTTCAATAAAAGCATCTGAAGCCAAACTCTCAACACCATGCTTAAAGGCATTTTCAAGCGGGACCACCAACAATAAGGGGGCTATTCGATGGGGATGCTGTATGTCCTTCCTCACTACAATATCAACCTTTTTGCTGTAGCGAATTTTGTGCAAATCAATGTAATCCTCCAAGTAGTTCACCTCATTCTCCAAGGGTACAAATTCCTCTTCCCCTTCATAAATGGTGTACCGCATGATATCGGACAACTTCAAGATCATGGTGGGCGCAAGGTCAGATTTTTCGACTGCCAAGCCATAGAGATTATTCAGGGTATTAAAGAAAAAATGAGGATTGATCTGGTTTTTCAGAAGGGTTAATTCTGTCTTGGCTTTGTCAGCTTGTAGGGATTTTAGCCACCTCCACTGTTCAAATGCCCATAAGGCTGCAAATATGGGAATGGGATACAATTGAAAACGGATAAAATTAGCATGATGAACTTCCGCATAGTTGGGCGAGGGTCTGAAGGCAAAAAAATAGACCATGCCTATCCCATAACATGATAAGATGACCCACTTATATTTGCTAAAAAACTCCGGTAAGATCAGGTAAGAAACGCCTAACCAGAACAGAATAATGGCAGGCAGTGTAATAGGATTCAGGTCGAACCCTAAAAATCTATCTGCGAGCATCGCTATAATAAGCAGGCTAAAAACCCCCAATATCTGAATCAGGGGGAATTTATTGATGAGAAAGGCTAGCATGAAATAGCTACCTGCTATGGCTAAAAAATGGGCAGATATTTGGATAATAGCGGGAATGTTGTCGAAGGGAATGAGAATCAGCCCTGCCCATTTTAACAGAACGCACATGACGAGCGTAATAATTCCCGATATGATTAAGGCTCTTGGATTTTTTAGGTAAGCTCCATTCATGATCCCAAGTTGTTGGCAGATATACTCCAGAGGTATTAAGATAGCCGAATCCCTCTTTTCCAACAAAAATAGCCTTCCCAAGCTCACCTGATAATTATCTTGATGAATCCACCTTTTTTGAAGCCCAACAATGCCATTTTCACTTTAACCCAAAGAATGGGTAGAAATTGACGATGTACAGCCTAAAAAAGATTGGATTGACACCAATCAGGTTGCCGGGAAGACCGATTGAGCTTGCTGGTAAAAGCCAGCCTAAACTCTAAGAACAAAAATCTACATAATGGACAGTTTAAGCGTTTAGGGATCAGGCCCTTTCACTAGGAATAAAAATAGCTCATCAACAAACCCGACTTCATCACCATCATTAGACCCAACAACACAACAGATAGAGCAAAGGGCAAATAGACTTTCCAATTCACTCTACGTTTAACCAGTCCGAAGAAATAGAATCCTTTAGTGGCTAGCAGTAAATATGTTGCAAAGGGGTTATAAATGGTAAACAGACCTACTATCCCAAGAACCTCCAGTCCTAAAAGGACAAAGAGTAGGACCTGGTTAAAAGATTGGGGACTTTGAAGCCATTCCCTTCTATACACCCAAATACCCCACAATAACATCGCAACTAGGGTGAATAAAAGCCCCTTGAAAGCCGTGTCTATTTTTCCAAAAGACAAGGGTAGGTCGTACACAACACCAACCTCCTTCTCATAATTCAGGTACTCCTCATATAATTCATTGAATTTATTTCTTTGGGTATAAATAAGATTATGCTGTTCCCCGGGATCCTCTGTCAAATTATATAACTCCCAGTCGCCACTTCCAGTAGGAATGGGAGATTGAAAGATTTTCCATCCGTTTTTGATATAGGCGCGATTTGCATGCAATTCAAACCCATGGCCTTCCCCTTGGTGAATATCAAGGGAGGGTTGGCTAAGCAAAGGACTTAAAGATTTCCCCTTAACATGAATAAGGGAAGAATCAGGGACCTTGATATGAGTCATCTCCAAGATGGTAGGAAGCAAATCAGAGATATGGGTAAAACTCTTGCACAAACTTCTTGTGTGTACCTGATTCCTTGCAGGCTTGATGATACAAGGTGTCCTTACCCCACCCTCAGCTGTTGAGTATTTGAACTCTCGATACACAACATTGCTAGCCAAAGCCCAGCCTGCATCCAAGACGGTAAATGAATTGATCAAACCTCTATTTTCAAGGCTATTATCGAACTGGCTATCATATTTCTGATCGTACGAATGGTAAACTTTCTTAGGATTAATTCCGCTAATACCATTATCACTCAGAAAAATGATGACTGTTTCATCCAAAATATCCTGTTCCTCTAGCCATTGGTAGACACGAGCCATTTGCTCATCCATATAGTCTATCATAGCTGCGAAGGTCTCCATGTCTCGCAGTACTTCTTCCTTTTTTGTGTCAGAAAAGCTATTCCATCTTGAAATGGTTCTAGGCCAGTTTGGTAAGGTAGCATAAGGTTCAATTATCCCAAGCTCCTTCAGTCTGTTGAATTGTTCCTCCCGAACGACCTCAAATCCCTCATCAAAAATACCCTTGTACTTCTGGATATACTCTTCTGGTGCCTGCAAAGGATCATGGGGGGCAGTATAAGCCAAATAGGCAAAAAAAGGTCGATCCGATTGGCGATCTCTTTCCAGCCAGTGTAGAAGACTGTCTGTATAATTTTTGGTGGAATAGAAGTCGTCCGGCAATTCCTGAATGGGAACTCCATTTCTCCTGTAGAGCACGGGTTCTGCTGGACGTAGGGGTTTTTGATCTGCATAATGACTCCCTCCACTTGAAATCAGGGAAAAAGTCTCCTCAAACCCTCTTTTGGATGGGGCATGCTCGTCCTTTGAACCTAGATGCCATTTCCCAGACATATACGTCCTGTATCCATATCTACCCAATAATTCCGCTAAGGTAGGTGCGGCAAAATTGAGATAACCCTCATAGCCAGAATGGTCCTTTTGTTTATCTGTAATCCCCCCCTTTTGAGCACCTATGCCTACAATATGGTTGTCAGCACCCGTCAGCAAGACAGATCGGCTAGGCGAACAGGTAGGCAGCGCATGAAAATTCGTAAACAGGACACTTTGATTTGCCAGTTTGCTCAAAAAAGGCGTCTTGATCTTACTGCCATAAGGCTCTATGCTCGAATATCCTAAATCGTCTGCTAGGATCAGTAGAATATTGGGATTCGTATCTTGTGCGAAGGCAGTCATATTCAAAATCAGCAGAACAGCAATGACACAAGATGAAGGATGTATGTTGATTCTCATTCTTTTCGGGATAATGGGAGAAGCATGGATACTTCTCCCTGATGAGTAAAATGCTTTTTATGATAGGACATGGCTATCCTTGATCCGCTAAGGCCAGTTCTTCCCTTGTACTCGAATGTATTTGTTTGCGAGCAAGCTGTTGGATGATCAAGCCTCCTCCCAAAGCAGAAACAAAAAGAAGGATGGGGCTTGGTCCAAACATGGTGATAAGTGAAACTGACCAAAATGTAGCTGCCAAGCCTGCAACAAATCTATAATCCAGCCTAAGAGAATACAGGAAAAGTGTCAGGAAAAGAAAGCAGGTTTTAGACCAATAGACTTTATTGGCGTCGATCAACATGCTTTCTGCTGTAGGAGCCTCGCTGTAGGTCGCGAATATATTGATGCCTTCACCAAACCACAGTCGGAAGGTCATGTTAGCAATGAGATAGGCATATCCAATCACCAGGAGGTAGAATAGCCAATCTGTACGGATAGAATATCTTAAGAATGTCATTTCAAAGGAATTTTGTAGGTATTTGGAAATGGGCCCAAAAGGCAGCCTGTGCCTATTGGGTATCAATGGGTATAAAACTGCTGTTTATTCAGGCTTACTATGCCATTCGTAGAATAGACCTTGAGGGTCTCTTTGGGCACGAATCTCCTGCACTTTGTTTAGTTTTTCTGGGGCCATGAATGGAGCCGTTCTTTTGTGAAGGGCCTCATCAGCCAATTGGATACCTGAAGATATGTGCTCCATTTTCCTAGCCATGTTGCTAGCCCAATCACCATAGTGAACAGTATCGGCAGGATTTTTCCAGCAAGAATAAATAGACATGTAAATATTATCCTCATTGCTGTAAGCCATGTCCGATGGAAGCGAACCAGGATGCCAGTTCAACCAAAGGAAGTGGGAAGGTGCCGGAGGAAGAGTTTCTGCAATTTCCTTGATGTGTGGAAGTAATTCATCTATTGGAGCATGTGTCCACATGTTATCTACCCCCCAGCAATAATCTTCCGGATAGTGCGACATGGCCGTTTTGTATAACATATCAATACCTGGGTTGATCGCTGGGGTTTTGATGAGGGCTTTGTGGGCAATGGGGCTGTTCTTCATGAAGGCTTTTGCCTCTTCAAACTCATCCTTGGTATCCGCAAAAATAGGAGCGATTGCCTCAATTCCAGGCCCTAACAAGTTCATCACGTTTTTGCTCATGAGCATTTGAAACTCAACAGCCTTAGGAATACTTGGCCCTACATCATGCGCCCATCTGTATACATCTTCAAGGTGCTTAATGGCAAAGTCATGCACGATTACCGCCCGATATTTAGGAAGGTCATAAACTCGAAGATAGAACTTGGTTACAATCCCAAAGAATCCTGAACCTGCTCCTCTTGCGGCCCAATATAAATCAGAATTGGTTTTCGCATCTGCATAGACTAACTCCCCATCTGCTGTTACGATGTCTAATCCTAATACACTTTCACAGGCTATACCCAGTTTACGGCCATTCCAGCCATAACCTCCTTGAAGGAGATATCCTCCCAAACATACTCCATCACAATGCCCAGCGGGAAAGAAAAGATTATCCTTATACAAGGCCTTCATCAAGGTACTCCCGCCTACAGCAGGTCCGGCCTCAGCTGTCTTTTCTTCAACATTGACACTAAACTTATCGAAGTGCTTCATATCAATCAACAAGCAATCCTCTCGAAGGAAGTTGGCACTAAAACTATGTCCACCAGAAGTAATGGTAATCCTTTGGCCAATCTTCTTTGCATGTCTGACGATGTTGACCACATCTTCAACCGACTTTGGTTCAAAAATAGAAGCTGGCCTAGGTTTGACCGGCGTCTTGTTAAATAAAGTCGCCATTACTGCCTCTTCAAAGTTGGCATCACCTTTATGAATACTTTTTCCGCCGATTGCTAACTGGTCATCCTGATAAGTCCTGTATAACTCTGGTAGAATGGTAGCCAAATGACTCATCTCCTCCGCACAATGCATCATCAAATCCTGCCCGAATCCTTTGGGTAAGCCCTGGATTTTTTTCAGCACATTTACGGCCGAAGTATTGAAGAAATTCTCTTTGCGGGCTTTCACATATTTACCTCCAATCCAGAACCTAGAACGCATTTCCGTCCCATTTTCTGTAGATCGAATCTGATGGACCAGGTAGCCAAGATCAACCGGGAAACTGGCATGTCCGATTCTTCCACAGATGTAAACAGCTTTGCCTTGTTGGTTTATGGCATCTTTGGAGAAACCGAATTCTAAGGGGGATTTAAACTGGATCAGGGCATCTAACACACTGTCTCCTATATATTCTTTGATAATGGAGTTTCTGCCAATGTAGGCATTATCCTTTCTCCCATCTTCCCATTTGGCACTCACATGCGCCTTGGGATGCCATAGTTTATAGCGCTCATCTTCTGATCCATGCCATCCAAACCACCAGTTCCACATTTCTGGGGTAGTTGAAGGCATTAAGGTTTTGGCCGCTACGGCGATGCTTCCATCCTCTGCTACCGAAAATCCATTTTCTAGTGGCATGTCCCCTTCATTTTCAAGCAAAAACATCTCATCGATGTCTGGCATAGATCCCCATGGAAGGGCATTTGAGACGCTTTCTAGGATATGGGCACCGATCTCAGCCATTTGTTCTTTCAAAAATGGCGTGTAATCTGATGATGCATTTGTTGTGTTAATACTAGAATTAGACTTTTCCATTATGTCCTTTTTATGTTGAATAATGGTAAAAGTAGAGGCAGGCCCTTTCCCAAATCTTGAATTAATTCAAGAAACGATATGGGAGGGTAAAAAAGTGAGGATTTCTAATTCGGTTTCTTCAGTTTGCTCAACCATTCGGGGGAGATCCCACAAAATTCTGCGATGTACTTAGAGGGGACTTTTTTGCTAACTGAAGGCATTTCCTGAAGAATGTAGTCATACTTCTCTTTGGCAGAATAGGCGATTAGCTTAGTCTTTAATTCATTTTCCTCCACCATAGCCGTGATGACCACATCATGATAAAAGCGAGAGAAATATTTATCCCTTTCCCTAAGGACATCCACCGTATCCTTGGTAAGAGCAATTACTGTGGAAGGAGATATAGCTTTGATTTCGCAATGGGTGGGAGTTGCCGTAAAATAACTATCCAAAGGGGCCATAAGAGGGTGCAAATCTTCCAGGTAAAAATTTATCGTATTGGCGGAACCCGTTTTTTCGTGGATGTAGCGGCAAACAAATCCCCCTCGTACGATCAGATAGATGTGGCGACAGATTTCCCCCGGTATCATCAGGTTTTCTTTGGATTTTAGGTCAATGACTTTGTGTGCATTACGCATCATTTCAACACTCTCTTCTGACACCTTTAAGGCCAGAAGGTTAGCGAGGTAGTTGTCAATAAATGCAGCTTTAACATTCTTTTCCATCTTCAAACCATTGTTGAGTTCCTTATCTAGTTTTGCTTCCTTATCAAATATAAGACTTATGAATCTTTCTTGTGTAAGGTGTATAACTCCTTTCCTAGCTAGAAAAAAGTCATTGTTTATTTCTTGTCATGGCTAATAGGGGGATGAGCCTGTATCTTCAATTTGAACAAACGTTTTATTTAAACCAAGGAACCCCTAAGGTGTCTAAATGGTAAGTCATTCATAAAAATTTCAAATGAAAAGAAGCCAATATTTTCTCGTTTTCTTCCTCTTTATTACTCCTCTTTCATCTTTTGCACAAGATTTTTCTCAGGTCAAGTATGGACCAGAGACCAGGCAGTTCTTGGATATCTATATCGCCCCGTCAAATTGCCCGACCCCAGTCTATTTCGACGCACATGGTAATGGGGGCACTATCAATATGCCAAATGCCATTATCTCAGACTTAAAAGCAGCAGGAATTTCTGTGGTTGCATGGGAATCGCTGACCTCAGTTAATACCCCTGGGGAAGTTGAAACGGGTTGGAACGATGCAGAATTGATGTTTGCCTGGGTAAAGGCCAATGCAAGTACCTACAATTTCGATACAACAAACTTTATCATTGGAGGTTCGTCAAGGGGCAGCATCCTCAGTTGGAAATATGGACATTCAGGCGATCCCAATATCAAGGGCCTTTATATGTACAACGCTCTTCCCAATGGAGTATGGGCAGATTCAAGCTGGTGGCATGCGCCGGACGAGGTCCAAACAAGCTCTCCTGATATCTTTTTTGTCTACAAATGGGAACCGAATGTAGTAGGTGATTCGCACGATCCTGTAAATGGCATGAAGATTATGGATAGATATGACGCGCTGGGAATAGGCGACAGAGATACTTTGATCCACAGCATCGGATATACCAACAACACGGATAAATACCAGTTCTTGATCGACTTCGCCTTGTCCGTACTTACTCCCTGCCAAATTACCAGTTCCCTTCCCACAGAATTAGATGCCATCAAGGTTTACCCCAATCCTTTTCAGGATAAACTTACCATAAGGGGCTTGCAAGGGAATGAACGCTTTACGCTCATCTCAACCCAAGGAAAAGTCTTTCAGCAAGGGGATCAGCCGGATGTCCTTAACCTGACAGAACTAAGTCCTGGCCTTTATTTTCTTGCCATCCAATCAAAAGATCGAACAAGGACACTCAAGCTGATTAAACAGTAACTGCTCGCGACAATGGACTTGTCTGAAGCCCAACGCCTAAGCGCAGTTGCTTCAGATGAGTCTATTGCTTCGCTCAGTTTACGTTAATCAGAACCTGAACATGAACCTCAAATCCCTAGCATTCCTACTCACCAGTATTCTGCTGATTTCTTGCAACAATAAGCAGGAATCCCACACATCCACCGATGCCATTGTCAGTTTCCAAAACGAAGGACATGAGTTTGTATACAACATGGTCCAAAAAGTGGGGAACTATCAAGAACTAGCCAACAAAAAGGATGTTAGCTATACCTACACCTACAAAACTCCCGACAACAAGACAGATGTTTCCATTGAAAAGTACCTCTTTGATGGGGAGTACTCCTATGGCCATTACACCCAGCATGAAAGAACCCTTTCCCAATTAGAAGGGCCAATCGAACAGGGCTATAACGGGCAGGAATATTGGCTAAAAAATAATGGTGAAATCATCTCTGATTCTTCCCTTCTGAAGAGAGTAGCCTTCAATCGCCCCACCAACTATTACTGGTTTTGCATGATGCCCAAGCTATTAGACCCTGGTTTAACATATGAATATCTAGGAGAAAAGGAGCTTTCAGGCAAGACCTATCAAATTGTAAAAGTCTCCTTCGAAGAACCTAAAGATAAGCCCAAAGACATCTACCAACTGTATATCAACAAGGAAACATCCTTGGTGGATCAATTCCTTTTCACAGTCGCAGAATATGGTATGATGGAAACTCCTTTGTTGATGAAACTCGCCTATCAGGAGGTTGATGGGCTCTTGATTCCCAATAAGCGCAAATACAAACGATCCACCTGGGAAGCAGAAGAATCTGATAAGCCATGGATATATGTCACCTGGTCCGACATTCAGTTTGGTACAGGTATCACCAAGGAAGATTTTAACAAATAGCTACATGCAGGATACAACAAGTACATCTCTCAAGTCTCAATTGGACGCAAAAAAGGCAGATTTTGAGCAGAAAGCAAGCCAACACAAGCAACAAGTCTTCAATGAAGGCATTGATGCCGTTGTGCAAAGTGGAATTTTGAGTTCGGCCCTCCAAGTAGGAGACAAAGCACCAGATTTCACCTTGCCCAATGCGGTTGGCGAACCTACCTCCCTATATGATTACCTAAAAAAGGGGAAAGTCATCCTGACCTGGTATAGAGGAGGATGGTGTCCTTACTGTAATTTGACCTTACGTCAGTTGCAGTTGGAACTTCCTCAATTCAAGGCCAATGGCGCCAATTTATTGACACTGACTCCCGAGCTTCCTGATAATTCAATCAGTACGTCAGAAAAACATGGACTTGAATTTGAAGTCCTGAGCGATGTTGGAAACAAGGTGGCGAAGGAGTATGGAATCGTTTTTAAGCTTACAGAAGAAGTAGCTGAGATATACAACAAGGCCTTTGACATGCTGAAGTACAATGGGGATAATTCTCATGAGCTACCTTTGGCAGCCACCTATATCATTGATGAGGATGGACAAATCCTATATGCATTCCTAGATGCGGAATATCGCAACAGAGCTGAACCCGCAAAGTTGACAGAGTTCTTGAAGAATGGATAGCTAACATAGAAAAGCAATATATTAGGCTTATCCTTTCTAAATCGAAGCTTTGAATACGAAAAAATTCTCATTGGAAAGTTTCATCCACTCCCTTCCTCAGGAAGAGAAATACCAGTTGGATCGATTGGTGGTCCCAAAGGTCTATAACATGAATGATCGTCTGGTACAAGTGGGAGAACTTGACAATGAGATTTTTTATGTGGTAAAGGGTGGCTTAAGAAAATACAGCTTAATGGATCACAGAGAGATTACACTAGATTTCTTCTTTGAAGATGAGGTGGTTTTTCCAAAGAATTCTCATCCAGAAAGTCATACAGACTATTTTCTAGAGGCAATTGAAGAGACTCAAATATACCAAATTAGCTTAGTCAACTTTAATAGGGTTAAAGATATTTCTCCCCAAATAAGTCAACTTGAAATTAAGGTATTGGAATTGGCTCATGAACAAGCGCTCAATCGGTTAGAGGAATTCCAATCATTAAATGCGACTGAACGCTACCTTAAGTTATTTGAGAGATCACCTAAGATCATCAAAAATGTAAAACTGAAACACATCGCCTCTTACCTTGGAATTAATAATGCTTCTCTCAGCAAAATAAGAGCAGGTCTAAAATAGATTTTTGCATTTGCAAAAAAATAGAAGGGCTGGGTATGATACCTTGACAACATCATTCACTTCAATCCCCTCTCTATTATGTCAGGCTATACCAAACTTTTTATTCCCTTATTAAGCTTCCTGCTTACTTCTTTCCCACTGTCCCATCTGTACAGCCAACATGCTTGGGGAATACAATCAGATATATTGGATCCATTAGGCGCAAATGGGGCGAGTCTATGGTTGAATTATGACCAAAACCGACACAGAGTCTTTACGGCTGTAGGATTTAATGAGCTGCCAGACTTTTTAAACAACCAACGGGATAATTTTCAAGAGAAAAGGGATTTCTTCCTTCAGTTAGGATATGGATACAAAACCGGAATGAAAAAGCGTTTTATCCTAGGAGCCCAGGTGATGTACAAGGATATGACGATTTCAGCTAAGGCCAATTCTAGCGAGGAAGACCTTCAAGCCCTACGATTCTGCCCAATCATGATCTATGAATGGCGATTTCTCAAGGCACTTCCCAATATTAGTCTTAGTCCTTGGGCCTCATATAGGTTTGATGTTCTAAGAAGAACGGCCGAATTCTCTTCACCTAATTTATCTTACCAAACCTCTTTTGCTAATTTTGCTATGGGTTTCAACCTTGGCTATACCTTCCTTGTAAAGAATAAGAAAACCAGATAATCATTTATCCTTGCCGTGGGGGTTTCTAGCAGGTAAATTTTCATCACCCGTTCTCCTTGAATCTTTTCAATTTTTGATTGATTTACTTTTCCTTATGAGATTACCTGCCCTTCTTGTTCTATTATTCATCCTCCTGAACCTATTGTCTGCCCAAACAGCTGAAGATTATGGATTCAGGTATATTCCTTATGAGTTTGAAGGAGATACCATCCATGTCCTGATCAAGTCTAAAAAAGGAGAAGAACAGAAAAAGAAGCCCATATTCTTCTCCGCCCAAGGATCAAAAGCAAGTCCCTTGATCATTCACAATGGCGAACAAAGAGTGTACTATGCCACTATGGAGGAGGGCTTTGTCGAAGATAGTTTTCACTTGGTCATTGTCAATAAACCTGGAATCCCTTTAGTCGCTCATAAGGATAGCCTGGTCGGAAGAGAATATTTCATAGACAAAAAGACTTACCAATATCCTAAGGCCTACCTGAAGCATAATCATTTGGATTACTACGTTAACCGCAACCTATTTGTCCTAAAACAGCTGATTCAGGAGGAGTGGGTAGATACAAGCAAGCTCGTTGTTGCAGGCCACTCACAAGGAAGTAGTGTAGGACTGTATATGTGTGACAAAAGTTCCCTTGCCACACATTTTATTTACTCAGGCGGGCTGCCGTATTATTCGACCATTTTGGCAATGGTGAACAAAGAGCGCATGAAGGAAGGAAATTCTCCCAATCCAAAGATAGAACGAATCATGGGCTACTGGAAGGAGGCCGTCAAGGATCCTTTGGATGACGAAGACCCTCATAGAGATTCCAACTTGACCTTATCCTCCTTTTCACAAAACGAAAATGAAGTCCTTAAAAGGCTACCAATCCCAGTTCTAATTTCCTATGGAACCAAAGATGAATCCAGCCCTTATCATGACATGTTTAGGATTGAAAGCATAAGGGAAAGGATTACGCACATCACCTTTAACTATTATGTAGGCTTGGGACACAACTATCAACTAACTGAGCCTGATGAAAATGTCCCCAATCAACAGCTTGATTTCCTTGAGGAGGTGATGTCAGATTGGCTACAATGGCTTCAAACACACTAAGTAGGTTAGGTAGATGAATAGACAATTCCATTTTACCTTCTAGTTCCTGATCCCATGGACAGACCGGAGTCAAGCTAGCCATCAACAGATTCTTGATATCAGAGCGGAAGGAATTAGCTATCCGAGTGGCGAACCTTAACCCAAAAGACTAGCATTGGCTCATTTTCCCGTTTTCAACTACAAGGACCACGGATTCGGCTACATAAGAATGGATTGACATGAGCACTTTTGTTCCATCACCACTAACAATTTAAATCATGTCAAAAATTTTCATAACAGGAGCAAATGGAGGCTTTGGAGCCCTTACCGTCAAATCGCTTTTAGAGGCTGGCCATAAAGTGGTTGCGACCATGCGAAATACGACCACAAAGAACAAAGAGGCCGCAGAAGCACTCGCAGCTTCCGGAGCTATTATTGTTGAGGTTGACGTAACAGATGATGACAGCGTCAACAAGGGGGTAGAAAATGCAATCGCACAAATGGGAGGTCTGGATGTCGTCATCAACAATGCAGGAGTCGGCGTGCTTGGTATTCAAGAGCAATTCACCATAGAGGATTTCAAGCGCCTCTTTGATGTGAATGTATTTGGTGTACAACGTGTCAACCGAGCTGCCCTACCCTATTTGAGAAAGCAAGGCTCAGGTTTGCTCATCCATGTGTCCAGTCTGCTTGGAAGAATCGCCTTTCCATTCTATGGACCTTACAATGCCTCGAAGTGGGCGCTTGAAGCCTTGGCAGAAAACTATCGGGTAGAACTTTCAGGCTTTGGGGTAGATTCTTGTATCGTTGAGCCAGGAGGCTATCCTACCAGTTTCTTCCATAGTTTAATGAGACCCTCCGACCATTCGCAGGATGAAAGCTACGGTCCTATGGTCCATGCACCTAAGCAGGCATTTGATAATTTTGAAGGAGCACTTGCCAGCAATCCAGCACAGAATCCTCAGAATGTAGCGGACGCCATCGCCAAGCTTATTGATACACCAGCAGGAAGCAGACCTTCCAGAACAGTAGTGGACAAGATGGGCATGGGAGATCATATTCACCCCTACAATGAGCAGTTGGCTCACATTCATCAAGGACTCTATGCTGCCTTTGGAATGGGCGATATGCTCAAGCTAAAAGTTCAATAGGACTTAAAAATCAGATAGATGATTGGAGATTTTTCTCGCTCCAATCATCTATTTTCTTTCTCAAAATAATGTAAATTAAGTAAGCCGATAGCTGCTTTCCACCTATCCTTTCCCATCATGCCACAATCTACAGTTCAGCGCCTCAAGACCATTAGCGACCTCCATCGATTCAACAAATTGACATCGCCAGTCCATCCTTTGATCAGCCTGATTGACTATACGGAAATCATGCCTGAGGCGAATGGGAATGAACTCAGGTGGATACAGGAGTTTTACACCATTTCTCTCAAGCGAGATGTGGTAGGAAAATACCGCTATGGCCAAAAATCCTACGATTTTGACGAAGGATTGATGACATTTTTTGCGCCAGAACAAGTTATTTCGGTGCAATTGATGGAAGAGGATCGCACGAGTAACCCGCCTTCTGGCTGGATTTTAGCCATTCATCCCGACTTTTTCTTTGGTACTTCATTGGTTAAAACCATCAAGAAATATCCCTTCTTCCATTACTCCGTTAGAGAAGCCCTTTTTCTATCTGAGAAGGAAGAGACTGTCATCAAAACGATCTTAGCAAACGTCCAAACAGAGTACGAGGCCAACCTCGACCAATTCAGTCAGCGCATCATCATCAGTCAAATAGAGCTTTTACTGAGTTATGCCGAGCGATTTTACAAAAGGCAGTTCCTAACCAGAAAGGTATCCAATCATCAAATTTTGGACAAGCTGGAAGAGATGTTGGATGAACACTTTAGCCGTGAGGACTTGATGCTAAAGGGGATTCCCAAGGTTCAGCAGGTAGCGGAAAACTTAAATCTTTCTTCGGACTACCTAAGCAGTATGTTGAAGACCCTAACCGGACAAACTACCCAACAATACATCCATAGCAAACTGATTGCCCAGGCAAAGGTCAAGCTCTCCACGACCACCTCTTCGGTAAGTGAAATTGCCTATCAACTAGGTTTTGAACATCCCCAATCTTTCAGCAAGTTATTCAAAACCAAAACCCAGAAAACACCACTGGAATTCAGGAATTCCTTCAATTGACACATAGGGTAAGAAAAATGATGTGGAATGGTCTAAACCATTGCCCCTTGGAAAGGTCTAATTTTCAAATGCCTACCTCCCCCATTAAGGCACAATTACATAACAGTCATTTCCACAAGATCCTATGATCAACTCTTACAAACTATGTTTTGCCCTTTTGCTTTTGTTGTTTGTCACGTTAAAAAGCAGCGCTCAAGTCCATCCCCAATATTCACCCATACCTGCTGATTTCAACATCAACAAGCCAGGCTCCGTCCATGCAGTAAATATACCCTATGACACCATTGACAAGAGTCGGCAGATATTTCACCTATTTCTACCCGATACCTTGGGGGAGTATCCGCTAGTCGTTTTTTATCATGGCGGAGGATTTACAGGTGGAAACCCAGGCGTCATTTTCAACAAACCCGTACATCTGGAGGATGTAAAATTCTTCATTGAGCATGATATTGCCTTCGCCAGTATTGGCTATCGAGTCATCAACAAAACTGGCTCTGATACAGAAGGTGTGATCAAGCCCTTACAGGATTCAAAGTATGGCCTACAATTTCTGCGTTATCATGCACAAGACCTACATATCAAGGCTGATCAAATTGCATTGATGGGTTCTTCTGCTGGTTCCGGAACAAGCCTTTGGTTAAGCAGCCGTGATGAGATGGCAGATCCAGCTGCGGATGATCCTGTTTTGCGACAATCCACTAGGGTCTGTGCTGTCATGGCGGGAGGTAGTCAAGCCACCTATGACTTGTATAAATGGGAATCCGTCATCTATCAGGACTTTGACGGTCAGGGAAATAGCTTTACCATGGATAGCATTGCCAACTTGCTTACCTACGAAAGAGTCTCCAATTTTTATGGAGGGCTAGATTCACTGAATCAGATGATCTATGATCCAGCCATCATCCAATACCGACAAGATGTAGACATGCTCTACCATATGTCAAGTGATGACCCACCTATATATATTTTCAGCAGATCCGGTGCGGTACATCCTAGGGAAGATTTATTCCATCACTCTTTGCATGGGCAAGAAATCTATGATGCAGCAACGGCCGCAGGAATTCAAGGAGTCAAAGCCTATATCCCAGCACGCTCCTTTGATACGACCAATGGGGAAAGCGGAAATGAATTCCTCTTGAGACATTTACAGGCCTGTTCTCTGAGTACTGAGCTAGAAGAGCAAGACGTGTCAACCCAAAGCCCACTTAACATTTTCCCCAATCCATCCCATGGTCAATTTTCCATTCGTTGGCCTGAAAGTGAAATAGAAAGATTAGAATTATTCGACCTACAGGGTAGGCGTTTGATGCTTCAACTTCATGACTTATCGAGTACTGCCCATTTGTCTGTCCCATTCTTAAGCAAAGGACTTTATGTCTTAAAAGTGAGGAATAAAAGCGGGAAATCTCTCTCCAGAAAGGTATGCGTTAAGTAAGACCTTGGAAGGCTAGGTCAGCGATAAGGGATATGTCAATTCTTTCTATCTTAGGGAGAAGAACCTAACATATGAGACACATCCTACTTTTATGGCTGACCTTTCCTTTCCTGGCTTGTTCAGCCCAATCCCAAGAACATCCCCCTCCATGCAAAGCCGCTCTTAGCCAGCAAGAAGTGGCGACCTATTCCTTTCTAGAGGGCATGTCCCAAAGCCCATTCTATCCAAATCTAATCCCATGAAAAAGCTCATACCCCATATCGTTTATCTACCTATTCTTGCTTTGTTGACGTTGGGATATACGCAGCTAGTATCTGAACCTAGCTCTACTACCCCTGCCTTTAAACAAGAAAAGATTCGCAAGGATGTACACTGGACATTTGGTGTCGATTACGATCAATTGACACCATTAGAACAGGATAAAGAACTTCTATATTTTGCCCAAAAAGTGGAGAATCTTGTGCAGAAGGGGAAATGGGATCAATTCTTTGATTTGATTGACAAGGAAGGGGATGATTTCCAGGTTCAATTTGAAGAAGTCTTGGCTTCTTCCAAAGAAAGGATGATTCTCAATGACCTTGAGGTGTATGGAAGTTGCCATGATCAGTTTTGTATCCTCAATCGTTTACCCGAAGCGCCCTTGGGAAAGGAACAAAAAATCCTGGATGAAATATCCCAATTGATCTTGGTGGGCGTGAATGAAAAAGAGCAATACGGAAGTGAGACCAAGGTCTTATATGGTTACCTACAACTTCAGAATAGGCAAATCAGAGCTGTCACGATGATGTTCCGCAAAAAGGAGGATGGATATTGGATTACTGGACCCGTTGGATAAGTTTGGCTCATAATCAAATTTCCCCTTCTCTACTCAGATCAACTATGGAAAGAATCGAAATCTACATGAGTAAATCCAAGTCCATTTTACTCTTATTAGGCTGCGTCGCTTTTTTAGTGATGGGAGTGTTCATGTTCTTATGGGCTGATGAAGTAGCCTACCAAGTAATAGGTGTAATCGCGATAGCTTTTTGTTCGTTTGCTTCATTCATTGCCATCAAAAGGCTCATCAAATCCGAACTAGCCGTCATCATAGATCCCAAACTAGGCATCAACATCAAGCCTGAAACCACCCCGACGGGCTTTATCAAATGGGAAGACATTTATGGATTTAGAGAGATGAAGATTGAGTCTACTCGCTTCGTCATTATACTTGTCAAGGAGCCTGAAAAGTGGATAAGACAAGAAAAAAGCGGCATGCGAAAGAAGACACTCGAATACAATTTGAACCGATATAACTCCCCCTTCAATATATCTACAGCTGGACTGGACATAAAAATGGATGAACTCATCGAAAGCCTTGAAAGCTACAGGAAGGCCTACGGAAAATAGCTCATTCCTATCGACTGAAAGAAGCGTATACAGAAAAGGCTTTCCATGGGATACTTTCACCTATCTCAATATTCTTAAGTGAAACCATTCCAGCAAAAATACATGAATAGCGCGCAATTTAGCTTCTTCTTCGCCTTTTTGGGGCTGCTCTTGACAATGGCTTCCTGCCAAACTCCTTCCTCCAACCCACTCACGCTACAATTTCAACAAATAGCTGATAGCTTAGATGGGAAACTGGGTATAAGCGCCCTACACCTGGAAAGCGGAGAATCCGTTTCTTTTCAAGGAAATAAGCCCTTCCCCATGCAAAGTGTCTACAAATTTCCCATTGCCATGGTGATGTTACATGAGATTGATAAAGGGGCATTCTCCTTAGCGGATAGCATCACAGTCGACAAAAGTGAATACATCCCCAAGGCAGGCCACAGCCCTTTGAGAAATCAATACCCACATGGTTGTACCAAAACCCTGGAAGACATTCTGCAATACAATGTTTCTCAAAGCGACGGAACTGCCTGCGATGTCTTATTGAGATTGTTGGGGGGTCCGGCGAAAGTCCAGGAAAAACTAAAGGAATGGGGTATACATCAAATCGCCATCGCCACAACAGAAATGGTTCAAGTAGCCAACGACAGCATTCAATATCAAAACTGGGCACATCCTGATGCCATGAATCAGCTCCTACAGATTTTTCATCAAGGCAAAGTACTCTCCGAAAGAAGTACTACCTTACTCACAGCATGGATGTCCATTTCCAACAAATGGTTTGACCGAAGACTCAAAGGCCTTTTGCCCAAAGGAACGCAAGTCATTCACAAGACAGGAACAGCTAGAACCTACAATGGACTGACCCGTGCAACCAATGATGCTGGAATCATCATCTTACCTAATGGAAACCATCTTGCGATTTCGGTCTTCGTTTCGGATTCATATGATTCCCAAGAGAAGAGAGAAAAAACCATCGCACAGGTAGCCAAAGCCACATATGACTATTGGAATAAAAAAGAATGAAAAAACGAATTATTGGTATTGATGTCGCCAGGGCCCTAGCGGTTATTGGCATGATCATCGTGAATTTTAAAGTAGTGTTAGGAGACAAAGGTCAGCCTTGGGCGGAAAAGTTAGCCGCTGTTTTTGAGGGAAAGGCTGCGGCAACCTTTGTTGTCTTGGCAGGAATAGGATTGGCACTCATGACCAATTCTGCCGTAAAAAATCAGGATAAAGAAAAACTTCAATCCGGTATTAGAAGAATCCTCAAAAGAGCCATATTCCTCTTTGTGGTAGGCTTATCCTGGATATGGATCTGGCCTGCTGATATCCTGCATTTTTATGGGATATACATGCTGGTTACCCTGCTTTTTATCAACCAATCCCAACGAAGTCTACTTATCGGTGCCCTTGGCTTGGTGGCTGTCTATCCGCTTATTTTGTATTTCTTTGACTATGAAACAGGATGGATACTTGAGCAATATGCCTATCCCGATTTTTGGACGCTCCAAGGCTTTTTCAGGAATTTATTCATCAATGGATTTCACCCTGTGATCCCTTGGACCGCTTTTATGTTGTTTGGCTTATGGTTTGGCAGGCAGGACCTACGCGATACCCAATTTCTGAAGAGGTCTCTTTGGATCAGCCTAGCTGTTTTTATAGCCACCCAGATTGTCTCTTCTGGATTGATACACTACTTCTCTTCCCCCCATCCCGCTGAACTCAAAGAAATCACCCAAATATTCGGTACCCATCCCATGCCTCCTATGCCCCTCTACATGGTCAATGGTATCTCCATTTCTACCACGGTCATTTCTGCTTGTATTTTGCTGGCAGCCCGTTACGAAAACAATAAAATCATTGATGTATTGAACAAAACTGGCCAATTGGCACTGACCTTCTATGCCGCTCATGTCATCTTGGGCATGGGCCTTGTCGAGGGATTTACATCTACGCCTTATGGGGAATTTTCTATAGAGTTTTCTCTTATCTATGCGTTGGTATTTAGCCTACTCTGTATGCTCTTTGCAGAAATCTGGCTGAGATACAAAAAGGCAGGTCCATTAGAATGGATCATGCGGAAGTTGACGAATTAGATATTCAGGAGGATGAGGATTTAGCCTGAGCCTGTGGACTTCTTCAAGACCTTACCCTTACTGTGCAGAATTGCCACTTTTGAATCCATTTGGGGAGAAAGTGCCATTCCTTACATAATTTCCTAAAGGATGGTTCACACTCAAGGCCGTCCTTTAACCCATACAACAATGAAGCGATCCTTAGCCCTCTTTGTCCTTTCCCTCTTGGGAACCTGCCTTTTCGCCCAAAGTATGTACAGAACTGCCTGCCAAGGCAACCTAAGCCGGTTGGATAGCATGCTCCAACACGCTTCCATCAATGACAAGGACCAGCGCGACAGATCTCTCATTCACTGGGCAGTCGCCTGCGAACAAGAAGAGATTTTCCATTACCTCGTTAAAAAGGGGATCGACATCAATGCCATAGATGATCAGGGCAAAACCCCCATGCACATGGCCGTTCGATTTGAAGACGAAAAGTACCTTGACCTGCTCTACCAACTACAACCCAACAAAAACTGGCTTTCTACATTTGGCCCTTCCCTCCTACAGGATGCTGTACTCAAGAGGAACAAAGATTTCATTGAGAAGCTCATCGGCTATGGGATCAACATCAATGATACCAATGCAAGAGGAAGTACCGCCTTGGAAATTGCTCAAAAAATCCATGCAACAGAGATCTCAAATGTGTTGCTTTCTTTAGGAGCCGACCCCGAACTGGTTCGTACCCAAGAGATAAGAGGCCCCTACATGGGACAGGCAAGACCTGGATTGACTGCCAAAGTCTTTGCTCCAAATTTCATTTCCACCGAAGAATATGAATTTGGCTCAGTATTCAATAAGAAGGGGGATGAATTTTACTATGGCGTGGATGTAGGAGGAAATTCAGAAATCAGATTTACCCAACTCGTTAATGGGAGCTGGACTCGGCCCAAAGTATTGTTGGCTGACAAAGTATATGGCTACAATGATCCATTTCTTTCACCTGATGAACAGCGCCTTTATTTTATTTCACGAAGGGCAATGGATGGAAAAGGACCTCTAAAAAAGGACTATGATATCTGGTTTGTCGAGCGAAAAGGCAGTAGTTGGTCAGAACCCATCAATGCGGGTCCCAATATCAATTCCGAAGGCAATGAATACTACATCTCCTTCACCCAAGATGGCACCATGTATTACTCCTCTAACGGGAAGCCACGCCCAGACAAAAACAGGTCGGATATGGATATCTATTCCTCAAAATTTGTAGACGGGAAGTTCCAAAAGGCCGTTTCAGCAGGAGATGCCATCAATACAGTCAACTACGAAGCGGATGTGTTTATCGATCCTGCCGAACGCTATATTATTTTTTGTGCAACTCGTCCTGATGGAATGGGCAGGGGTGATCTCTACATCAGCTTCAAGCAAGATGATGGAAGTTGGACTCCATCCAAAAATATGGGTTCCAAAATCAATACAAGACACCATGAGCTTTGTCCTTTTGTATCTGCGGATGGAAATTACTTTTTCTACACCAGCGATGAAGACATCTATTGGATCAGCACAAAGGTGTTTGAGGAAATGAAGTAACATGAGGGGGAATTTGTTATGTGATTGGACTGGCTTATTTTAAGGATATGTCAACTTCACTTCCCATGAAAAGCAAACTCTGGTTGATTCTCCCCATCGTCTTATTTTCCTGCCAAAACACGCCCCAAGCAGAAAAGAAGGTGGCTATTTTTCCCAAGCCCATGTGTGAATATTTCTTGGACTTTGAGGACTTGGGAAATCGTCTGATCGACACCCTACGGATGGGAGATAGGTTAATAGATCCTTTAGATGACAGCTTGGCTTTTACCGCTGTCAAACACGGTTTTGTTCAACAGGGAAAAAGGATTTTCAAGAAGGCGAGTACCCTAAAAAGGTGCCAAGGAAAAATGGTCCAAGTGGAATACTATCAGGAGTTTACCCACCGAATTGACCTGAACTCTTATGTAGAATTTGAGAAACCCTATTTTGCTACGAAGGGCAAGGTCTATTTCTGGGACATCAATTCTGATCGGCATCTTATGATTCCTATTTCCGATGCGGATCCAGTGAGCTTCATTCCCTTCAAAGACATTTGCGGCGGAAGAGACAAAGAAGGCATCTATTATGGCTGTACCAATTTTGGGATGTTCCGCTTGAATATACCAGCGGATGCCGATATTCAGTTTATCCCCAAAGAAGACAACTTCTGGAATACCCCTAGTCATTTTGTTAAGGTGAATAAGACCCTCTATGACATTCTATATGATTTTGACAAGGGGTATTATTGTGAGTCTGTTGAGGCTGGGGTTCTTCCTACAAAACCTTAGAAATTTTCAACCCTTTTCTAATACTTCCACTCTCTACAAAGGAAGACATACCCATCACAAAAAACACAACCTATTTATGAAGAACTGTTTATTCATCCTCTTTACATTTCTACTATGTTTTTCATGCTTCCATAAGGCTTATGGCCAGAAAGAAAAGCCTTACTCCTACAAAATCAACGAAAACATTCCTGACAGCATAAAAAATAACCTCCACAAAATTGACTCTACTATTTTATCCTATCTGAGGAAAGGAGAGTTTGACAAATTCGAGAACATCATGTCTCCTCGACTCAAGGAAAAAGTTCCCAATTCAGCTGAAATCGTAAGTAGTTTCAAGGAACTCATGCCCAAAGGCAATTTTTCCTACAAGGATGAATACTGGATCAAGCATGCCACTCCTGGCACCCAACATCCGATTATTAGTCCATTCATGACGTATTACATCAATCATAATTCCTCAAATGAGGAGGAGTACGTCTCTCTCAGACTTGCCAAAGACAAGCTATACACTTTTATGCTCTTGAGTATCTATACAAAAGGGGAAAATGGCTGGAACCTAGAAACTTTAACTGGGGGAGTCTATTCGACATATGGAAAAACAGGACTAGATTATTACCAATTAAGCCAACGAGCACTTGAAAAGGGATATATCCTTAACGCTTATCTACATATGCTTTGCGGAAAGGATGCCATGAACCCTGGAGGTCCATACTTCCAGTACCAACAAAAAAATGAGGTGATCGCATATGAGGCTTCTCTGGTTAAGTTGATGGTTAGTACCTTTCAGTTTCCAAGAATATTAGAGGGAATTGAGGGGAAGCCAGAAATTCTTGGAGTTCAGCCTCAAATTATTCAAGAAGGTATTTTCCCTTTGATTATCTATCAGACTGATATATCCCTTGATGATAAACAAGAATTGGAGCGGCAAAACGATCAGGTTAAAGAAAAGATTGAAGATATTTTTCCTGGTATTCGTTCATTTGGATCCTACCTGCTTTATAGAGTATTCAATCGAGAAACCATTGAAACCGGCCAAATCTATCAATTCATAGAGAAGAACGAATAAATTCATTGGTTTATAAAGATTGAATTTATCAACTATGATGAGTTATTGGGGGTGTTTCATTTTGTAATATTCCTTTGGGAGAAGAATGCTGACCGATTGTTTTCCGTATTCAGATATGAAAATTAAGCTCAAAAAGCCACTTGGTTTTGTCTTCTTTTCACAAAGGATATTCCCTTTTTCAACACAATACTGATTAGCAGGAAAATCATCGCCGTAAGAGCTACTGTAGCAAGGAGCTCCGCGTAGGCTGAGGTCTTAACATAAACCCAATAAAATCCCCAGACGCCAACCAAAGCATAACTCGTTGTTACCAGATTCCTGAGGTAAAGAAATAGGAAGATACTTCCTGCAATGGCCACCACGATCGTAGACCAAATTCCAGGGCTCAACACTTCATTTCCTGAGATTTGAAAGAAGGACATGAGCCATAGAATGACGCCTAGTGAGAAAGCGAAAGAAACCCAGCCGAAATACAAACTTACTGGATATTTAACTGTCAGTTTTTCCTGAAGGGTAAACGAATCCTTGGCAATTCTCAATGTATCATGAAGCTTGATCAAGCCATAAAGGAGTACCATAAATGCCAACAAACAAATGCTGGTATTGGCAAAGGCATCTGAGATCAGCCATACAATATTTCCTATGCTAACAAGGACCATATACGGCCGAGCAAGTACCCATTTCGGCTCATCTTTTAAACTGTTTTTCATTTGGTAAAAGCCCATCACGGCAAAACCAAGGTAAATGAAGCCCCAAATAGAAAAAGCAGGGCCAGCTGGTTCCAAATACAGTTTTTCTGGTAGATTATATTTGGTCTGTAAGTCTACAAAATTGGTAAACTGCCGGCTGATAAAAGGAGCTGAAAATTGGAGAAGAGAAAAGACCAAAGCAGCTATTCTCCATAAGGGGTTATTCTGTGTAGAGCGAGAAGACATATATTTTTCAATCTCAGTAGATACAATAACAACATAAGCGGGAGCCGTATGTTGGCAATAGCTTCATCCTTGAATGAGAACTACCCCAAGAAGGGTTGGATTAAGCTGAGTTACTTTTGTACTTTTTATCTCCCTTTAAAGCCTATACTGTGTACGAATCCATTAAAAAAGCCCTTTATAGCATCAATCCCAACCTAACCGATGAAGAATGGAACTTCTTAAAATCAAGTTGCTCCCCAGCCTCCTACAGCAAAAAGGAATTTTTCATTCAAAAGGGTGAGATACAGACATCAATAGGATTCGTTCATTCAGGTTTGATGAGAGGATATTACATAGATGAAAAAGGAGATGATATTTCGGTCCGCTTTGTAAGAGAGAATGGATATGCTACACATTACTCTGCCCTCATTAATCGACAGCCTTCAACATACTTCTTTCAGTGCCTAGAGGACACAGAGGTCATTCTTCTTCCTTACCAAAAGGTCCTAGAAGGATATGAACAGTTTAAAGGACTTGAACGCTTTGGTAGATTAATAGCCGAACAAGTCCTTACCTTCCAAAGAAGCCGAATTGAAGATTTTCAGTTTTTAAGTGCAGAAGAACGCTACAAGAAGTTCCTCGACAGTCGTCCTGCCTTATTCAACCGCATTTCACTTTCCCATTTGTCTACCTATCTCGGTATCCAACGCCCCTCCCTTAGCCGTATTCGCAAGAAATTGGCAGAGGAATGATTATGTAACATATGTTTCAGGTAGGAGCCCTTAGAATGGCTGACATTTGCTTCAGACTATAATAATTGAAGCAATGAACATGAAACGTATTTCATTCACCCTTTGGATCATTCCATTGTTAATTCCTTTTGCGGCAAATGCCCAATACATGAAGCCTACATTTATTGAAACTTCAACTGGAGTCATAGCTGTCCAAATCAATGAAGTAACTGGAAGCATCCCCCTTATCCTCCTACACGGAGTATATTATGATCATCACATGTGGGATGAACAAATAAAGGGCATCAATGACCGAACCGTCATCACTCTTGATATGCCCATGCATGGCGCAAGCAAACAAATCCGAAAAACGAATTGGACACTGGATGATTGCGCCCAAATGTTAATCGATGTTCTCGACAAACTAGAAATTGAGGAGGCCTACGCCGTCGGCCATTCTTGGGGAAGCATGACCATTTTACGAGCAGCAGCTAAAGCTCCGAATAGGTTCAAAGCCGTTGGTTTGTGCAACATGCCTTTTGAGGCGGCTACATCTAAAACAAGGCGTCAGTTTAGCATGCAACATACGCTGCTTCCCTTTAGAAGTTTCTATGCAAAACAGGTAGCCAAAGCTCTCTATGGGAAAGCGTCTTTGGCAAACAACACTGAGTTACAAACACATCTTCAGCGTTCGATGAGCAAGCTCAGCAACAAAGAAGTAAGGCAAACTGACAAGGCAGTTATCATGCAAGCCACTTCTTCAGATGGGCTAATTAAATCTCTACAAGTTCCAGCGATTGCTCTTAAGGGGGAAGAAGATTACGTACCCCTTTCTCCCGATCTTCAAACCCAAATTGTATCGGGAGGACATTTGAGTCCTTTGGAAGTCCCCGAGATCGTTGGGAAATTCATTCAACAAGTTTTGGCCCAATAAAGAAGCAATTTTCCAATGGTTGCCCCCTTTTGCTTTGAAGGGAAGGGGGCTTCCTTTTTAACATCAGGGACAGTTTAGGGTCATCTTTCTTTGATATTGGGCGTATACCCATGGAAAACTCAGTCATCACCCTTAGTATGAAAAGAATTGGACTCATAGGAGGTATAGGACCAGAATCAACCATCGAATATTATAGATTACTGATCAAAGGATATCAAGAAAGTCTCCAAACCACCCATTATCCTGAAATCCTCTTACAGACTGTAGATATGACGGAGATGCTAACTTATGCATTTGGAGGAGAATTGGACAAATTGGTTGATTTCCTCAAGGGTAAAATAGCCAGGCTAGAAAAGGCAGGAGTGGATTATGTTGCTTTAACCTCCAATACACCTCATCTCGTTTTTGATGAGTTACAGGCTGAAGTAGCCGTAAAACTCATCAGCATTGTAGAGGAGACAAGCAAACAAATGGTAAATTCTGCTACCAAGAAAGTGGGACTGCTGGGAACCAAATCGACCATGACGAAAGGATTTTATCAACGAGTAGCAGCTCATCATGGGATTGAAATTGTCATTCCTTCCGAGGAACATCAGGATTATATCCATACCAAATATATGAATGAGCTTCTCTACAATCACATTGTTTCTGAGACCAAAGCCCAACTCATTCAAATCATCCGGGGGTTACAATCACAAGAGGCAATTGAGGGAATCATCTTGGGAGGAACAGAACTGCCTTTGATTCTTCAACAAACAGACTTCCATGACCTTAGGGTCTTTAACACAACCGAAATCCATGTAGATGCCATTCTTCAAAGGATGATGGCAGAATAGCGACAGATTATATGCTACCAAAAAAACGCATTAGCCCATAGGACCAATGCGTTTACACAGACTAAAAATAAAACTAACTCTAAAGAACTATTTGCTATTCTTATTCTCCCTGTCCCAGGGAAAAACCACGTTTACCATCGAATTCGTAGAGATTTTCCGTTTTGATCACATCAAATCCCTCACTACTTAAGCGAGAAAGAAGGGCCACAACCTTGTCAAAATCAATCTCCGCATAGCGAGGCTCCTCACCAAGGATATGTGCCTCCTTCGCTACAAATCTACAACGCCAGTGATCTGTACAATAAGTTTCCTCCAATCCTTGAGGATATACCTTAACCCCTCTGTTGGTGATCATTTTCAGCTTGAGTTTGTATAAATTCAACCTGTTCAAGGCATCACCTATTTCATTGGGATCACTTCCTGGCCAATCGATAAAGACATCTACGCCTACCAGCTCTTTCTTCTCCTGCTTTCTCACATAGTCAGGGATTTGAATCATTCCCTTCCCTAGCTGTAATCTACTCTGAGGAAGTCTCTCAGGACGTTGACCAAGGTTAGAAATAACCTTCTGAGCAAACTCTCGTGTGCCGACTTTTTTAAGGCTCACTCCCTTTTTATAAATATCTGCAGTATGATATCCTTGCTCCAAGGTGGTCAACCAGGCATTCTTTACTTTATCTCCTACGGCGTGTTGGCCGATGTGGGCCAGCATAGATACCGCTGCATTGATTAGGCCAGAGGGATTGGCTATTCCTAGGCCCGTGATATCTGGCGCAGAACCATGAATGGCCTCAAACATGGCTATATTTTTTCCAATATTCGCTGAGCCGCACATACCTACCGATCCCCCAATCTCGGCAGCAATGTCAGAAACGATATCTCCATAAAGATTTGAAGTCACAATTACATCGTAGTTTTCAGGTTTAGCAGCGAGGCGAGCAGAGGCGATATCTATGATTTGAGAATCACTTTCGATCTCTGGATATTCAGCGGCAATTTCCTTGAATACCGTGTGGAAAAGGCCATCAGTTATTTTCATGATGTTGTCCTTCACCATACAGGTAACCTTCTTGCGGCCATATGCTTTTGCATATTCAAAGGCATAGCGAATGATACGCTCACTGCCTGGACGAGTGATCAATTTCAAGCACTGATACACATCTTGTGTTTGTCTATGCTCAATCCCAGCGTATAAATCTTCCTCGTTTTCACGAATGATCACTACATCCATATCAGGAAAATGGGTAGGCACGTAAGGGAAGTAAGCCTGAACAGGCCTAACGTTAGCGAATAATCCCAGGGATTTCCTGAGGGTTACGTTAAGGCTTTTGTATCCTTTACCCTGCGGGGTAGTAATGGGTGCTTTGAAAACTATTTTATTATTGAGAATTGCATCCCAGGCATGGGCATCTATTCCCGAAGTATTGCCTGAGAGGTAGACCTTTTCTCCTAATTCTATATATTCTGGTTCTATATTCGCTCCTGCTGCATGCAGAATGCTAAGTGTGGCTTCCATGATTTCAGGCCCAATGCCATCTCCGTTAGCCACGGCAATTTTTACTGCACTTTTGGTACTCTTCTGTTTAGATTTTTCGAATAATACGTTTGTACCCATGTGATATTGAATTGATTGGTTTGTTGTGGGTACGCCGAAGATGCAAATAAAAATTCATAAGTTTTTATTTAATTGTTTTACATAACTTATAAAAAATTTTTATACATAGATTCCTTAACCATTCCCTATGCACGCATTTATGAACTTGTGGTAAAGGAAAGGGTACACAGATATGAATTCATAACTATCCCTTTTTCAGTAGACTACCAGAAAGTATTTCATCATAAGATCATCATGAAGCATCACGTCTTGTTCCTAAGTATTGGCCTTCTCATAGGCGCTTCTATCATGTGGAGTTTGAGCAATTGCTCATCATTTATGGGAAAGGAAATCGCCTACACTTCCGGAGGAATGGATGCAGGGATTTTCGCAATCACACTTTATGACCATGGAATCTGCAAACTGGAATACGGGGGAATTTTCGGTATAACGGATACAAAATACTTTGGATATTGCTTGCTGAAAGACCGCATTCAGATACAGACAAATGAAAATATTGGAGATATATCCTACTTGAAGATCGAGTTGCAAGGAAGGTCCCTTCAGATCTCGAATGTAGAAAGATGAGTATCTTTGTAGACATAAGATGCTGATTTCGCCTGACTCTTTACCTGTAAACCATCCATGAAGTTTCAATTATTCTTCCTATTTCCCCTACTGGCTTTGTTCCTGATTATTTCCTGTAGCAAAGCAGAAAAGTCAGCCCCAATCCAGGAAACTATCACCTCTCCTCTTCCTAGCCTCACGATTCCTACAAAGATTGATACCAGTTCATTTCTAGCTTTCTCTTCTGGTATTCGCTCTATTCTTGAAGACAGAATGGGAAATATTTGGTTTGCCAGCAACGGAGAGGGAGTAGCCAAGTTTGATGGAAAGCAATTCAGCTATTTCAATCGAGCAAGTGGACTCAGCCATTGGCAAGTCAGAAATATGTATGAAGATGAAGCTGGACGAATCTGGATTGAAGGAGGAAAGGGAATCAGTCAATATGATGGCCTTCGTTTCATCCCAATCGAAGAAAGAAATTTTAAGGATAGAGATAACTGGAAGCTAGGAGAACACGACCTCTGGTTCAAAGGGGATGAGATGACCGGATACAACAAATCAGAGGGCCAAGCTGGCGTCTATCAATATAATGGCAAAGAGTTGTTTTTCCGTGCTTTTCCCATTCTTTCAGGGGAAGGAGAAGAAAACTATTACTCCGTAACCACTCCTCCTGTCCAAGGCAAAAATGGGGAAGTTTGGTTTGGAACCTATGGTGCCGCAATAGGATTCGACAACCAACGCTTTCGGGTGATCAACAACCGCTTTCTTGGTCTGAGCAAGGAAACAGGCTTTTTGCACATTAGAGGTCTCTTTGTAGACAGCCATAACAACCTCTGGATAGCCAACAATGGCATTGGGGTCTTCAAATACGATGGAAAGGAGATTTCCCATTTTACCAAAGAACAAAAAGTGAGCAAGGCAGATCGAGAAGGAAATCACCTGGATAGGGTCTTTTCGGTAGGGGAGGATATAGAGGGAAACATTTGGTTTGGAACCGTTTACAGTGGGGTATGGAAGTACGATGGTCAATCGCTTATCAACTATGATGAAGACGATGGCCTTCCCTGCCAACACATATGGAACATCTACCAAAGCAATAGAGGAGAATTGTGGTTTTGTGGAGACGAACCAAGCGGCGTGTATGTATTCAATGGGACGACTTTCGAGCGGAAATTTTGACACCAAAAATCAGAAGGAAATACCACCAATGAACAAGCACCTAACAATTGAAGATTTCTGGGACTTCCATACATTCATTCAACAAGCATTCGGAGAAAAGGCTGAGATGTGCTTTGATTCTTGTGGACTAATTTCTCTCCACCCAAGGGCAAACTTCCGTTACGATTGTACCCCTATCAATGCTGTACCCTTTGCCCAAACAGGAGGAAATGGCGTGCACTTTAGCCTACTTAATGGTAAAAATGAAAAAGGTTATTCGGGCCCCATTGTGATGACCTCTCCTATGGCGGATGAGTACAACATCATTGTTTCAGAGGACTTCGAAGAGTTTTTTTCCCTGGGTTATTACAATGGCTGGTTTGCCTTAGAGGAAATCGCCTACAATCTCAGAAACGCTGTCCAATATTACGCCATAGAGGATAAAGAGAAAGATGAAGTTGATAGAGCGTTTCTTAAGATGCTGAGGGATCATATTGGCTTTTCGCATAGCCCATTGAGGATCAGCAGATTGGAATATCTTAATGCGACATACTTTTGGAAGCTGGAAGTGCTAGATTTTGAATAAACCCACACACCCCTGACAGCTTTTGTCACCCCTTCTTCGTATATTTTCTATCAAAAAGATGAACCACCTCTCTCGGCTCCTCTCTATGCTGACTATCCTCAAGTCAAAGAGGTTGATCACAGGTCCTGAATTGGCCAGGAGATTTGATGTCAGCCTTCGCACCATTTACCGGGATATCAAAAAGCTGGAAGAATCTGGTGTTCCCATTATTACCATAGAAGGCAGAGGCTATTCGATCATGGACGGCTACACGGTGGCCCCCATCATGTTTGACGAGATGGAAGTCAATGCCCTCATTACGGCCGAACAACTCATCGCCAAAACCAACGATGAATCATTAATAGAGCATTTCGGCCAAACTCTACAAAAGATCAAATCCGTCTTCAGAAGTTCGCTTCAATCTCAAGGAGAATTATTGAGCAGCAAGATGCTGGTGATGAAACGCAAGACCGACGACATCAAGTCCACCTCTCTTTCCTTTATCCAAATGGCCATCATCAATCGGCGGGTGACGGAGTTGATGTACCAAGCCAAAGGACAAGACATAACCGATCGGAGAATTGAGCCCCTAGCCCTTTATTGTTACAACGAAAAATGGATCGTCATAGGCTGGTGTCGACTGCGCCAAGATTATCGATCCTTCCGCCTAGACCGAATCCAGCATTTCCGAGTTTTAGCAGAGGAGTTTGAGGAAAGGAATTTTGACTTGGGAACATATTTTTCCGAATGTGAACAAATTGAATATCCACCCCTGACATGATCTGACACAAGCCCCTATTATCTTAGTGCTATCAAAAAAACCAAATGATATCACGTATGACAACACAAGATGTAGCCAACAAATGGGCAGAATACTGCCGCACAGGACAGTACGACAAGGCATGGGAAGAGCTATATGCACAGCATTGTGCGAGCATTGAAATGCCTGGTGCGCAAGGTTTCCCCCAGCGAATCGAAGGAATGGATGCCATCAAAGTAAAAGGCGAGCATTTCGAGGCCATGGTGGAAACTTTTCATGGTGTAGAGATCGAAGGGCCAGTTGTAGCTGGCAACCATTTTTCTGCGACGATGAAAATGGATGTTACGTTTAAAGGAATGGATAGAAGAATCGATGAGGAAATTTGCGTTTTCCATGTGGAGAATGGAAAAATTGTTTCCGAACAATTCTTCTACGAAGTACCTAGCTCAACCGAGCAACAGGAACAAGATGGCGAACTAAGCACGCAACAAGCTTAAGAATTCATTCACCCAACCAACAACCAACTGCTTGTATGTTGTCCCAAATCGGGATGGCTGCAAGCAGTTTTTATAGTGGCTAAACACATCCTATACCGATTCCTCTCGTACACCTCCCAATGGGTTTTCCCATTCTTTGACACACAAGCAATTTTTGAACAGTGAATTATATCATTCTAGATCTGGAGGCTACTTGTTGGGAAAAAAGAGACCAACGACCCAATGAAACCATCGAAATCGGGGCCTTACTCATTAATGAAAACAAAGAAATCGTTTCAGAATTCTGCCAGTTTATTCAACCTAAGGTTCATCCGACCCTTAGCGATTTCTGTACAAAACTCACCTCTATTAGGCAGGAAGATGTAGAACAGGCTGGAGCCTTTCCACAGGTCATAACAGCCTTCCAGCAATGGTTCGGCTATGGGGAAGAAGAGTATCTACTTTGTTCATGGGGCAAATACGACAAACACCAATTTCAACGAGACTGTGATTTGCATGGGATTGACAAAAGTTGGACAGATCAACACATCAGTCTCAAACATCAATACGCTGAAATACAATCTTTGAAACGGCCCATAGGGATGAAAGCAGCCTTGAATAGAGAGGGATTGTCGCTCGATGGTACACATCACAGAGGCATTGATGATGCGAGAAACATTTCGAAGATATTTTTACAATATTATGGGGAATGGCGCTATTTATGACTTAGGAAAGCTCCCCCTATGTCCTTTCTATTTTCCTCTCCTCGATTATGTCATAGCCGATAAGGTACAGGTTTTGCTTTGTCGTTTGGGTTAAAATGGCCCCCTACAATTTAATTTACCAGCATACAGGCAACCCGCTTCAGCAACAAAAGTAGCTATGGCCTTTTGTTTACATATTGTTGACCCCAACTTCATCATAAGGGATCCCAAACATTACACTTTTATACTTAGATATTATTTTTGCTATTTGTTGTACGAATGTAACTTGCCAACCTTGAATTCCAGAAGCCTTTTAGCTCTTTTTCAAAGAAACCACACGTTCAAGCGGAATTGAAAACTCACACATTATAGCATGCTAGAAATCCCAATTTTTCGTGGCACCACGGCCGATCAATACCAAGAAGCTCAAGTAAACGGCTCATTCGTCAATATCCATGGAGAAGATTACTACAAAATTTCTCATGTGGATCAAATGCGGCCTTTCTTCATGAGCATTGTCAGCTCTGCAGATCTTTGGCTGTTCATTTCCAGCACAGGAGGATTGACGGCTGGAAGAAAAAACCCTCAGTTTGCCATTTTCCCTTACTATACAGATGACAAGATCCATGATTCTGGAGAACTTACAGGAAGTAAGTCGATCTTTTTTGTTAGCAGGGAAGGTAGGAAATACCTGTGGGAGCCTTTCTCTCAAAGAGGTGAGGGTCTTTATCAGGTCCAAAGAAATATCTACAAACACATTTATGGAAACAAGCTGATTTTTGAGGAAATCAATGAAAGCTTGGGAATGTCCTTTAGATATGCTTGGGAAAGTAGCGAGCAATACGGTTGGGTAAAAAGGGCTAAGCTGAGCAATCTACTCGATCAATCAGTAGAAGTTGAAATCCTAGATGGACTGCAGAATATCTTGCCCTATGGGGTCAACTTAGACATGCAAACAGAATTGAGTACCCTTGTAGATGCCTACAAAAAGAATGAGTTGGATGTAGACAGTGGAATTGGGATTTACTCTTTGAGTTCAATTCTAGTAGATAGACCTGAGCCAAGTGAAGCACTCAAGGCTACCAGCATATGGTCGTTGGGACTTGAAAATTCGATTCATTTGTTGTCCTCTGTTCAACTCAACGACTTTAGAAAAGGGCGGAAGCTTCGAGAAGAAATAGATGTAAGAGCCGAAAGAGGCGCCTACCTTCTCCAATCAACTATCAGCCTCAACCCTTCGGAAGAAAAGCAATGGTATATGGTGGCCGAGCTCAACCAAAGCCATGCGGATTTAACGGCCCTGATTGAAGAATTAAAAGAGCCTGATGTCCTTCTGCAAAAATTACAAGCAGATATACAAGCTGGGGTAGCAAAACTCGCCCGAATTGTAGCCAATGCAGATGCCTTCCAACAAACGGCAGATAAGCTCTCCATGTCCAGACATTTCTCCAATGTCCTATTTAACGTCATGCGTGGGGGGATTTTTGATGAAGGCTATCAGATTTCTAAAGAAGATTTCAAGGACTTTATCAAAAATTGGAATCAAACAGTATACAAGCAGAGCCAGCATATTTTTGAAGTAGCTCCAGAAAAGTTCTCCGTAGAGGAATTAAGAACCCTTGCAGCTAAGAGTAACAATTCCCAATTCATCAGATTGGCCTATGAATATTTACCACTCACCTTTAGCCGAAGGCATGGGGACCCTAGCCGTCCGTGGAATTTTTTCTCTATAGAAACCCAACAAGAAGATGGGAGCCGAATCCTCAACTTCCAAGGAAACTGGAGAGATATCTTCCAAAACTGGGAGGCCCTCTGCGTTTCCTATCCCGAATACACCGAAAGTATCATCTGTAAATTCCTCAATGCGTCTACAGCAGATGGATACAATCCCTACCGAATTACTCGAGATGGGATAGATTGGGAAGTAGACGATCCGCATGATCCATGGGCATTCATTGGATACTGGGGAGATCATCAAATTATCTATCTCCTTAAGTTGATGGAGCTATCTAAGAAGCATCACCCTGCCCTTTTAGAGGAGTTTTTGGAGCAAGAAATCTTTGTCTACGCCAATGTACCCTACAGAATAAAAGGATTTCAAGAGCTTCTTTCCGACCCCAGAAGAACCATTGACTATGACCACGAACTAGCCAATGAGATCGAAGAAAAGGCAAAAGCCTTAGGTGCAGACGGTAAGTTGATCTTAGGAGCAGACCAACAACCCTTGGAAGTCAATATGCTGGAAAAAATCCTGCTTACTGCCTTGACGAAGCTTTCCAACTTCATACCCGAGGGAGGTATTTGGATGAATACCCAAAGACCAGAATGGAATGATGCCAACAATGCCCTGGTAGGCTATGGTATTTCTATGGTTACGCTTTGCTATCTCAGAAGGTATTTGGCTTTCTGTAAAAGCTTTTTACAAGCTGCAAAGTCAGATTCCTATCAGGTCACAGCAGAATTAGGGGATTTATTCACCAAAATTAAGTCCGTTTTTGAGGCAAATCAGGCTAGTTTGACTGGCAGCATGGATAGCAAAATAAGAATGGCCATCATGAGCGCATTGGGAGAAGCAGGAAGCGCCTACCGTGAGCAGATTTACAGCAGAGGCTTTGAAGGAAAGAAAGTGGCCATAAGTGCAGCTGATTTAGATAGCTTCATGGAAGTTAGCTTGGCTTATCTTGACCATAGTATCAGGGCAAATAAGCGTAGCGATTCCTTGTACCACGCTTACAACTTATTGGAAGCAACTGAACAGGAAGTTGACATCCGATACCTGTATGAAATGCTGGAAGGGCAGGTTGCCGTTCTGAGCACGGGAACCCTATCCATTGATGAAACGCTGGAATTATTAGCAGCCCTTAAGGCAAGTAAGCTGTATCGAGAAGACCAATACAGTTATTTGCTTTACCCTGATCGTCAACTTCCACGTTTCCGCAAAAAGAATCTTTTACCTAAGGAGGAAGTTGAAAAGTCTAGCCTTTTGACACAACTTCTTGCAGAGAAAGACATTCGCATCATTGAGCAAGACTTAAAAGGCAATTACCATTTTTCTGGTAATTTCAGAAATGGAGATGACCTAGCTGCAGCCTTGAAAATAGTGGCTCAGGAAAGGGAAGTTTCTCAGGAAGAGGAAAAGCACATTCTTGATATCTTCGAATCTGTTTTCGATCATAAATCTTTCACCGGAAGATCTGGCACCTTCTACGGCTATGAAGGCCTTGGCTGTATTTATTGGCACATGGTCTCAAAATTGGTGCTCGCGGTCAATGAATGCTTCTACCGTTTCCCAAAAGAAAGCATCACTTCTGAACAATTTGGGAAGTTAGTAGAGTCCTACTACGAGATTCGTGCTGGTCTAGGATTAAACAAAAACCCTAAACTTTATGGGGCCTTTCCTACTGATCCTTACTCTCATACACCTGGCAATGCTGGTGCACAGCAACCGGGCATGACAGGACAGGTAAAAGAAGACATCCTTTCTCGCATGGGCGAATTAGGGGTTTTGGTGGACAAGGGCCAGATTCATTTTAATCCCATTTTTTTACGAAAAGAAGAATTCCTAACTGAATCAGGAAGCTTCCAGTATTTCTCAGAGGAAGGCAAGGAAAAGTCTCTGCCACTAGCAGCCAACTCCTTAGCCTTTACTTATTGCCAGACACCTGTCATTTACCAGATAGGAGCAGACAGTCATATCACCTTGCATCATGTAGGAGGAGAGACCAGCATGCTCAACGGTTACAGCTTAAGTCCCGAGGAAAGTGCTTCCATTTTCAATAGAGAAGGAAAATATGAATACGTAGAAGTCACGGTACAACCGCTGGCTTAGGTAGCTTACAATTCCTTTCACCTAGATGGTGATCAAGGAATACACCTATTGTATACAAATAATGAGGTAGTCCCTTCATGGGGGCTACCTTACTTCTTTACATGACGAGAATTCCATATCCCCTATTTTTTTCTATCTTTGTTTCACTCCTCAGGTAATTATCAAGTTTTCTTTTTCATAATTACCACCCTGTATGAATGTAGACCACATTCAATCTTTAAGCCAATTTGTATTTGGCCAACATCCCTCTTACGTAGAAAAAAAGACAATAGGCATATGCAATGAAGTCTATGAAATCGGCCTGAAATCAGGTCCCGTTATCTTGAGAATGAATACCCAAAAGGATCTCTTGTATGGGACCCACAAGTTCCTTCCCTTATTCAAGGAATTGGGGATCAAGACACCTGACATCCTCGCAGATGACTACACTCAAGATGACTTTCCCTTCTGTTATCAGTTCTTGACCAAATTAGAAGGAAAGGATCTCGGGATTGTTATGGAGCAATTGAGTTCAGAAAATTTAAAGGGAATCGCTGCCGAGATATCGGATATCTTTGACAAGTTCAACACCCTCCCTTACCAAAAGAGTTTCGGTGGAATCAGAGGGGTCAGCGAAGAGCACCTACCTTCGTATTGGCATATCATCCAAAACAAAAGGGAAGGCTTATTGAAAGCAACTATCGAGAAAAAGGTCATCGAACATCGAAGCTTTGATATCCTAGATGAATTGATAGGGCGATACGAAGCCTATTTCAAAGAATTGAAGCCCCGCTTGTTTTATGATGATATCTGCTCAAAAAATGTCATGATACATGAAGGACAATTCATGGGCTTGGTGGATTTGGACTTTATGAGCAAAGGAGATTACCTGGAGGCCATTGGAACCATTTTAGCCAGTTATCATGGTACAGCCTATGGCCGTGTTTATCTGGATGAGATCATCAAACTCCAAGGACTAAACGATTTTCATCGGCAAATTGTCCATTTCTATGCTATCCTTCATTTGATCGGCTGGACTTCCGAAGCAGGTCGTGTATTCAACAGCAATACAACAGGCGTTATCAACTGGGAGCGAGTGAAGAGAAACAATCAGGCCGTGAAGGAAATTTACGAGCAGATGTAAACAAAAGAGATTTCTTCCTAAACAGGCCAATAGGTAATCCTAAAGAAATAAAATATATTCAAGCCTATTGGTCTGTCATGGAAGAAACCATCTTACATATTCATTTTGACAACAGAACGAATCCCAAATCCTATTTTGAGGTGGTTAGGATAGAGGAACTGCTTGCCAGAAACCTAAATCACGACATATCCAACAATCATATCGTAAACTTCTACCTGATCCTATTCATTTTGGATGGAGATGGATACCATACCATAGATTTTACTGACTATAAGTATAAAAAAGGCACAGTCTTACTGGTGCGTAAAGATCAGATTCAAAAGTTTTTTAGAAGTACCAATGCTAAAGGCTATTTGTTAATCTTTACGGAGGACTTTATTGTCAGTCATTTGAACAAACTTGAAGCCTCTAAATCCTTTCAATTGTTCAATGAGCTTCTAAGTTTTCCCAAAATTGAGCTTGATCCAAAGGGAGATACCTTTTCCGATTTTGCCACCCTGACTCGCCAAATTGAAGCTGAATATGATCTCAAAGACGAATACTCGATCGGAATCACACGCTCCGCCCTCCATATGGTGATCACCAAGTTATTCCGCATCAAGTCCAATGATGGACAGCTGTCCAGCAAGAAAAAATACCTGGAAGAATTCCTAACTTTTCAGGAGTTGGTTGAACAAAATTGCTTTCAACATAAAAAAGTGGCGCACTACGCCAGCCAAATGGCCATTTCAACCAAGACACTTAACAATATTGTTCAAACTGTTGTCAACAAGCCTGCGAAAAAATTTATTGATGAAGTGGCCATCATGCAGATCAAGAGGCTATTGATCAGTACAAGTCATCCAATCAAAGAGATTGCTTTCGACGCAGGATTTGATGATCCCGCCAATTTTTTCAAGTACTTCAAAAAGTATGTCGGAAGCTCGCCAGAGGTCTTTCGTAATGCCCATCAATAACATTTTCCCATTTTGACAGTACTTTAGAAGATTTTCACCATTTATTCAATTTATCTCCATCCTAATTTGCAGTTGAAATATTTAACATTTCAATCACTGCAAAATGAAATTCATCAACACACTCTCACTCATCTTAATTGGAATCGCTTTGAGCTGCTGTTCCACTGGAAAAAGCGCTAGCGACAAGCCCACCAACGCAACAAATATGGAGTCAAACACCATCCTTGAAGTGACCACCTTCAATATCAAATCGGATGTCGATCCTCAGGATTTTACAGCTAGAGATAGGACGATTGAAAGTGATTTCACAAGCAAACAAGCCGGTTTTATCAAACGCCAAAGTGGTGTCAATGAAAAAGGGGAATACATTGTAACTGTTTTTTGGAAAAGCACATCAGATGCAGATGCATCCATGAAGAAGTTTATGGGAGACGCTTCCGTAGCTGATTATGCCAGCATGATTGAAGGCGAAAGCATGAAAATGGCCAGATACGACATGAGCACCTCTTTCAAAGCAGACAACAGCCAATTCGTAGAGCTCATGTCCTTTGATCTAAAGGAAGGGACAGACCTCAATACCTTTCATACCCTCAACAAGAAGGTAGAGACGGATTTCACGAGCAAAAGAGAAGGATTCCTACAAAGGATGACAGGACAAAACGAAGATGGCAAGCAAGTAGTCGCCGTTTTTTGGACAAACAAAACAGCTTCTGATGCCTCTCTAGATGCCTTTATGGCAGATCCATCTTCTAAGGCCTTCATGGCAGAAATGAACCAATCAACCATCGTCATGGGACGATACAATCTTCTACATATGCAACTAAGCAACAAAGAAAAAGCAGTAGCCTTGTTGAACAGTTTCAATACAGGCGACCAGACACCTATTTCCTATATCAATCCAGAAAAGTACGTTCAGCATAACCTGAGTGTAGGGGATGGATTGGCTGGATTCGGGGAAGCCATGCAACACGCTCCTCCACAAGGATTTAAAGCTGATGTGATTAGAGCTTTCCAGGATGGAGATTATGTCTTTACCCACAGCGTGTATGACTTCTTCGGTCCAAAAATTGGATTTGACATTTTCCGCTTTGAAGACGGCCTCATCGTAGAGCACTGGGACAACTTGATTGAAGTTCAAAAGCCCAATCCTAGCGGAAGAACACAGACGGATGGGGCTACAGATATCTCTGACAAGGACAAAACGGAGGCTAATAAAAAGACGATTACCGCCTTTATCAACGATGTGCTCTTGAATGGCCAGAATGATAAGATCACAACCTATATCAATCCAACAACCTACCTACAGCACAACCCCGCCGTAGCTGACGGACTAGAAGGATTCGGTGCAGCTATGAAATACTTCGCAGAAAATGGCTTAGTCATGGAGTATGATAAGCTTCACATGGTCATGGGAGAAGGAAACTTTGTCCTAGCTGTCAGTGAAGGTAAGTTCGGAAAGGGAGACCATACCGCCTTCTATGATTTGTTCCGACTTGAAAATGGGCAGATCGTAGAGCATTGGGATGTCATTTCGACTATTCCGCCTAAAACTGAATGGAAAAACGAGAATGGAAAGTTCTAAGAATTAACGTTCAATTCATGGAAGAAGGCTGCCCTTATGGGGTAGTCTTTTTCTGGTACTTTCTAGGAGACTTAGCGCCTTTTTTCCTAGCGATACAGCTGAGATAGGCTGGCAGGAAAAAGGAACAACCACTTAGCATTTCTCAATATTCTGGGTGTGCTTTTTCTACAAAAAAAGGTAAAACAACTAAAACCTATATGATTCAACAACAACGGAGACAAATAGAAAACACCTTATCACAACTCTTCAACGAGACGAAAAACGACCATCTGAAGATGATGCAATCCTTCTCGAAGAGCATATTCAGACCCTTGGGCCCCAAAGACTTCAAGGATGTCGCTTTATCCATTTCCAAAGAACAAGGAGAGGATCTGATCAGAATGATCAAAAAGGAAAACCTCAAGAAGATCGTAGAATTCGGAACTTCCTTTGGAATTTCTACCCTCTACCTTGCAGCAGGAGTTCTAGAAACCGGAGGGCATATTATCACCACGGAGTTAATCAAATCCAAAGCTGAGAGAGCTATTCGTAATTTCAAGAAAGCAGGCGTAGCGGATCACATTCAAGTCTTAGTCGGTGATGCCCTAGATACCTTGAAAGACCATCAAGAACCCATCGACATGTTGCTATTGGATGGATGGAAAGATCTTTATTGGCCCCTTTTTCAGCTGTTAGAACCCAATTTTCATGCGAATACGGTTATCTATGTCGACAATGCAGATATGGCTGAAACAAGAGACTTTTTGAAAAAGGTAGAAAAAAGAGAAAGCTATCAAATTCGGTACGCATTTGGTGGATCAGTAGCGCTTATCCGAAAAAGATCATAGAGTAAATTCACATTTACAGGCCCGATTTCCATCTTCATCAGGTGTATATCGGGCCTGTTTCATGTAGACAAAAACAACTTTTCTCTTAACTTGCTCTATATGGCCTACCTACTCAAAAACAAGAACATCGAACTCCTACTAGAACTTCCTCTGGAGGAGTATAACCTAGCTCGTTTTGACTGGACAGGTAAAATTCGGGAAGTCAAATACAAGGGCAGATACCTCAGTACGCAAGAGTTTGCAGATGCCTCTCCAGCCCAACATTGTGGGCGAGGATTCTACAATGAGTTTGGAATCACACAGGCAGTTGGTTTTGATGAAATCCAACAGGGAGAACACTTTCAGAAAATTGGGATAGGTACGCTTCAAAAGAACAACAATGCCTATCAATTTCATCATCCCTACCCTATTCAAGCAGCTACATTTGAGTGTAAGACTTCAGCAGATCGTGTCAGCATATTTTGCCAACCTAAGGCTACGAATGGCTATTCCTATGAGTTGTATAAGGAAATTCAGCTTTTGGAAAGTGGTTTTGAAGTAGGATATAAACTGATCAATACTGGAGAAAAACCCATTCTTACCAAAGAATACAACCACAACTTCTTGGCCATTGATCGTTCATCCATAGGCCCTGATTATACCTTAGCCTTTGCCTTTCCGGTACAATCTGACTTGTTTCAACAAACTGTCAATCCAGAAGAGGCCGTAGAATTTACACAAGGCAAAATCTGCTTTCAAAGCCAACCTCAAAACCCTTTCTTTTTTAGCGATTTATCAGGTGGACAAGAAGTAGAAGCCTTCTGGAAACTAGAGAACCTGACAAGTAAATTGGGTATTTCAGAAACAGGTAGTTTCAAGACCAAGGCAATCAACCTCTGGGGCTGGGGCCATGTCATCAGTCCCGAACTTTTCATTGATGTCAAGATTCCAGCAGGCACATCACAGCAATGGACAAGAACGTATCAGATATACGAATTAGATTGATCTTAAGAAAAGCGCACATGTTTGTTTCCTTATTTCTCAAACGCCAATTCCTCCCATCCCTCCTTTTATGGGCTTGGTTGATTTCTTATTCATACGCTCAAGAAGCCGAACGCCCACTGGCAAAATTCGAACCACCAGTGGGAACTTGTTTGTTCTTTGTAGGCCAAGACCTTGGGGCCACGGGAGGTTTGGATGAATACACAGATGGATACTGCGACCATTTTCAAACCCCAGCAGGTGTTACCGTATACTCCAATCTATCCCCTGGCGGTGAGTCTTTTGGATATTATAACAAAGGCTTAGATGGCTTGACAAACAAAGCAAGTTGGGGAGCAGGGGATTGTTGGGCGCAGGCTTATCTGGATGACTCGACCTATCAGCATACGGTTATGGCAATAGGCCTATCTCTTGTCAACCATGAAAAAAGAATTGCCAAAGGAGAGCATGATGACCTCATTAAAGAATTAGGGGAATGGATCAAATCTAGCAATAGACCCATTTTCCTGCGAATTGGCTACGAATTTGATGGTTGGTCATGGAACCACTACCACAAGAAATCCTACCTCAAGGCATGGGAAAGAATTCACTCCATTTTTGAAGAGATGAAAGTAGAAAACGTTGCTCTGGTATGGCAATCCAAGGGAACGGGTTCTGGACAAGAAATTCTAGAGGATTGGTATCCTGGAGATGAGATCGTGGATTGGTGTGGCTATTCCTACTTCGGCAATCCAGATGAGGAAATGCTGACCTTCGCCAGAAAACATCAAAAGCCTGTTTTTATAGCGGAAGCCACCCCCGTAAGACAGATCGACGACCTCTATTTTGACACAGATTTGAAGAAAGATGAGATTGCCCAACGAGTTTGGCGAGAATGGTTTGACCCTTTCATCCAAACCTTACAGGATAATCAAGATGTGGTAAAGGCCTTCAGCTACATCAATGTAAACTGGTCCATCCAGCCTATGTGGATCATCAATCCCACCTTCCAGAAGGTAGATTCTAGGATTCAGGTAAGTGAGTATATCACCAAGAGATGGTTGGAGGAGATCAATAAGGAGAGATATATCAAGGCATATGAGGATTTGTGGGAGATGTTAGAGGGTAAGTAGGGGGAAAAAATGACCGGACTGTGTACTGCTATTGAAGGAATAAGCTTGGTAAACTGTACTATTTTATCACAAAAAACAGACAAGTCTGTCTATTTTTGATTTTTTTGCTATCTTGCCCTCGTGAAGCATTCCGAAGTAAAGGACAAAATCATCGATACAGCCTCAGAGCTGTTTTACCGAAAGGGATACAATTCGACTGGGATCAATGAGATCATCGCAGAAGCAGGTATTGCGAAGGCGACTCTCTACAATCATTTCAAATCCAAAGACGAAATCTGCATCGCCTATCTCCAATCGATGAACTCAACCTTTCTGAGGGATATAGCAGCTTTCTGTAGAGGAAGAGAGAAGGGAAAAGAGCAAATTTTGGCCATTTTCGACTTTCTCCAGGAATTCTACCAAACCTCTGTATTCAATGGATGCTGGTGTATCAAGACAGTGGCAGAGGTTCCCAAAGACAATGAAGGCATCAGAGGGGAGATCAAAAGGCAAAAGAACCTCTTCATTCAGGTCATTGCAGACTTGATAGGGGAAAACTTGGGAACAGAAGAGCAGCATACTTCCAAGGTCCGCCAGATTTATCTCTTGTATGAGGGGGCTGTAAGCGAAAGTCATTTACATCAAGCCGATTGGCCTATTGCTGAAGCAAAAAGAATCTGTGAAGCTGTCATTTAAATTTTTTTATCGATAAATAGACAGACTTGTCTGTCTATAATATGCAATTTTTAATCATGAGTGATTTTAACAACAAAGTAGCCATTGTCATTGGAGGAACAAGTGGAATTGGGAGAGAGACATCCTATCAACTCCTAGCTGAAGGCGCAGAGGTTCATATTGTAGGTAGAAACACCGACAAGGTTTCGGATCGGGAGAACCTATTCAAACACCAATGCGACATTACCAAAGCAGAGGATTTAGATAATCTCATCAAACAAATCGATGGATTAGATAGAATTGATTATTTGGTTAATGCTTCAGGAATTTTTGGCCCTAAGCCCTTCTTGGATCATAGCAGGGAAGATTATGATGCCTACTTAAACCTCAACAAAGGCTTTTTCTTTCTCACACAGGCTGTGGCCAGAAAAATGCAAACACACAACAAGGGATCTATAGTCAATGTTGGCTCAATGTGGGCCAAACAAGCAGTAAAAGCTACTCCTTCATCCGCTTACTCCATGCAAAAAGCTGGCTTACACTCCTTGACCCAACACCTAGCCATGGAATTAGGTGATTTCAATATCAGAGTCAATGCCGTTTCCCCAGCAGTGGTAGATACACCCGTTTATCATGGCGTTTTTGGTGGAAAAGATGAGGCAGAAAAAGCCTTGGTAGGCTTCAACAACTTCCACCCTATCGGACGTAATGGAAAGCCAGAAGACATCGCCAATAGCATCCTCTTCTTACTTTCTGATAAAACCTCATGGGTAACGGGTGCCATTTGGGATACCGATGGAGGTGTCCTTGCCGGACGTAACTAGCTCATCGAGGAAAATGACATGTATGGGAAGTTGCTTTAACGTCAGCTTCCCTTTTATCTTGCCCCTAAGCCAAGTCTTTTGGCTTTCATAAGCCTTGCCCTTCGCCTATGGACAATGAACCCATTCGCCTAAAAAAATAACAAGCTCCTTGAACCTCATCTCTTGTCTTGTGTATAAGCCAGTACCCAATCATCCAACTAACCTCCACCAAAAAGCAGATGTGCAAGTCTTTCATCCTAATCCTCTTCCTCTTCTTTGGCCTTTTCTCTTCTTGTCAGGCCCAAGACGCAGAAGATTCTTCCGAGCGAATCCTATTCCACATCAACTCCAATGTCAAAAACCAAGAGGCAGATTATTTTCAGGAAATTGTAGGGGAATGGAAGGCCTATCTTCAAGAAGGCACCTTCTTCAGTCTATCCAATTCCAGATGGAATGACCACGTTCCTATGCCAGATTATCCTTATGCCTCCCTTTTGTTTGAACTGAGGGCTTTAACAGATAGTAGCCAACAGTTCCAATGTACCATCCTAGGCATTATTCCCACGGAAAAAGACTTCTATCAGTTGAAGGCGATGTTCAGCAAGGAGGATGAATCAACATGTAAACATGACATCAGCCATATTATTTCGGTTTATGCCAAAGCCAACAAAGACAGCTACCATTTCTTCAATGCCACGCAGTATTACAAGGCAGTTTACCCAAACAAAAAAGTCGGACAGGTCAATTATATCATTCATCCCGAACACGATTTCAACTTGGAAGAGGCCAAGAAAATGAGCGCATTCAATACAAAAATGGCGGCTTTATTTGAAGAAGAACCCATTGCATTCGACTATGTGCTCGCCAACAATACTGATGATATAGGTAAGATGATGGGGATGGAATTCTTTCCCTTCTCCATGATGGCAGTCCAATCAGGAGGCATGGCCGACAATTACAACAAGGTCATTTACGCCGGAAATAACTCAGCTTACTATCCACACGAGGTGGTTCATCTCTACACCTACATCAAGTATGCGGGACAATATCATTCTTGGGTGGATGAGGGAATAGCAGCCTATTTTGGGGGAAGTACTGGCTACAAACTCGAATGGCACTTACAAAAGTTAAAGACTTTCCTTGAAAAAAATCCTGATTTCCCTTTGGATAACTTAACTGCCCTACAAACCGACGTTCCCAACGGGGAATACACTACAGATTTCAGATATGCCATTGGGGGCTATCTCATGGGGAAGATTTACGAAAAGGAAGGAATGGAGGGTTTCTTCGAAGCCCTACAAGCCGGGAGAGCCGAAGCAGATTATTTTGCTTACCTCAAAGAGAAATTTGGCTTTGAGCAAGAAGAATTTGGAGATTTTATCAAGGCAGAAATGAAAAAATTGAAGAAAATTCCTGAGGAGGAGCTGGATACATATCGCTATTAAATCAGGAAGGGCTTTTTATTCTTCTCCAAACTATCCTGAGGTTCTGAGGTTTTACACATTGGTTTTGATCCTTACAATTTGTCCTCATGAAACTTCCCTTCGGCCCTATACTTCTCTCCGAGCATCTTCCGCTTGCACCTACTGCAGCCAAGGAGGAAATCCGAAAAATGCTTGCCGCACATCCCGTACTGGAAAGAGGGACCTCTTCAATCGAATCGGAAGAAATTTTATCTAGGGAGAAGATCAAGTTAGATGCCCTAGGAAGAAGAAAATACAGAGCTATCTATTCTTTGTCAGAAAAAGGCGAGGGTAGCTTGATCAACATCAAAGTCCTGACATATGGTTACATGGAATTTGCTCTTATAGCACTGCTGATTATACTGGTGGCCTTCATGGGCCTTTGGGCCTATTCATTAATTGTAGATCCCAGCATCAACTTAAAGGGGAATTGGGGCTTGGGCCTCGGTATAGGGTTTTTCATCTGGACAATCAATTACAGAATAAATCAATCCCGTAAACAAAAGGGAAAAGAAGAAATGGAAAAACTCCTAGATGAGTTGAAGCCAAATCATACACTCCACAGCTAGGGGAAGGAAATGACACAAGGGCTTTGTAATTTATTGTGAATATTTGTTTCCAATAAGCGATCACCCTACAAGCCAACTCAACATGAGATATTTCCTGCTCATAAGCCTCCCCCTTCTATTTTTCATTTCCTGCCAGCCAGCCACTCAGGAAAAAGCGCCTACTTCTGAGCTTGCCTCCCATCTCGATTCTCTTTTCACAGCCCAGTATGAAGCAGGTTCCTTCAATGGAAGTGTGCTATTGGCTGAAAAGGGAAAGATCCTGTTCCAAAAAGGATATGGCCTTGCCAATGAGAAAACAGGAGCAAAAATCAACGCAGAGACTGTCTTCGAACTGGCCTCTGTATCCAAGCAATTCACCGCCATGGGCATTGTACAATTACAAAAGGAAGGTAAGCTCTCCTACGATGATGAAGTCGCTACCTATATTCAAGAGCTTCAAGAATATCCTGGTGTCACCATTAGAAACTTACTCAACCATACTGGAGGGCTACCTGATTATATGGAATTGGCGGATGAGCACTGGGACCACAGCAAAATTGCCACCAATGACGATATGCTCAAACTTTTCGAAGAGCTACTGCCTGAAAGAGACTTTGAGCCGAACCAAGAATGGGATTACAGCAATACGGGATACATGTTACTAGCTACCATCATCGAACGCGTAAGTGGCAAGTCCTTCGGAGAATACCTAAACGATAAGATTTTTAAGCCTTTGGGCATGGCAAATACCTTCGTTTACAGAAGGAGATACCAACCCAAAGAGGTAAGCAATTACGCTCAGGGGTATGTTTACGGAGACAGTACAGACAGCAAGGTGCTACCAGATGAGGTTCCTTCTAATGATTATGTCATCTTCCTAGACGGAATTTTGGGAGATGGTATGGTCAATTCCAACGTCATCGACCTCTTGAAATGGGACCAAGCACTCTACACAGATAAACTCATCAACGATCAGGACAAAGAACTGATTTTCACTCCTGCGAAACTGGCAGATGGTTCGGAAACAGATTATGGCTTTGGATGGACCATCGAAGAATCGAAAACCTATGGTAAAATCGCTCATCATTCCGGGGGATGGGCAGGCTATATTACCTACATAGAAAGACACCTTGATCATGACAAAACCATCATCATCCTTCAAAACCAATCCATTCCAAAGACCAAAATCCCCGTAAAAAACACCCGCAAAATCGCCTACGGCATTCCTATTGAAAAGCCTATTCAGTTGGGAGAAGATATTTTGAAGACCTACGCAGGTAAGTATCTGACAGAAAGCCAAAAAGAGCGTCAGGTCCTTTTTGAAGAGGGGAAACTCTTCCTAGAGCTTAATCCCGAAACACAGCTGGAATTGGTCCCCGTTTCGACTACCAAGTTCATTGTGGATGGCTTCTCCCCAGAGGTGAGCATTACCTTTATCCCCAACAAAGAAGGAAAAGTCGAGGCCTATCGCATTCAGCAACCTGAACAAGGGGTAGATCGGCTTTCCAAGCGGACGCAGTGAGATACCGAATAATCATGCAAGAGGAAGTCTTGAAAAATTAAGTCAAAAGGGATGCATATCAATATTGCAGAAGGAGTATTTATCAGACACAATCAGTTGGATGAGCAAAGGGACTCCATTTGGCTGATTCATGGATTTGCAGATTCAGGTCTGGTCTATCAAGAGTCCTTCCAGTCCAAACTTGCTGAACACTTTAACTTATTTGTCCCCGATATGCCTGGTTTTGGAGTAAGCCCCTTAGGTACAGACCACAAAGACATCAAACGACAAGCAGCTTTACTGGCTGACATCATCAAAAAATCTACAAAGGAAAACCGTAACATCAACCTGGTCGCCCATTCTATTGGAGGCCTAATTGGAACATGGATTTGTCAACAACTGGAGGACCGCATCAATCACTATGTCAATGTCGAAGGAAACCTCACAGAGGCAGACAGCTATTTTTCCAACAAACCCTTGAAGTATGCTAATGGGCAAGAGTTCTTGGAAGCATTTGAACAAGAAATTTTCAAGAAAGCTCAAGCGGAAGAAAGGTATAGACGCTATTACGCTAGCTTGCGATTCGCCCAAATTGAGGGAATGGTTGCTTGGGCCGAATCGAGTCAAGAACATATAAAAAACAACCGCTGCGGGCATGAATTTATCCAACTCAAATGCCCAAAGACATACCTCTGGGGCGATCTAGATACGCCCTTGGATACACAAACATTCATTCGGGAACACAAGCTTCCTCACAAAAGGTACCCTGGAATCGGACATTGGCATATGGTAGAGAATCCCACCCGCTTTTATGACGATATTCTCCACTTATGTAAGGCTTAAATTATATCCATCTTCTAGCCCTTTATTTGTAAAGGAATCGATAGTTTTAAGGAGTATCACCTATCAACCATAAGACATGCCCATTCCCGATAAAAATCAAACCTTCCCTCTCCCACATTACGATAGGCTGTGTTTCCTAAAAAACATCATTACCCATCCCAATATTATTGTGGGAGACTATACCTATTATGACGATTTCGAAACAGTTGAGAACTTTGAGAAAAATGTAAAATACCTCTTCGACTTCACGGGGGACAAACTCATCATTGGGAAGTTTTGTATGATTGCATCTGACGTGGTTTTCATCATGAATGGAGCCAACCACCTGAGTGAGTCCATCTCTACCTACCCTTTTGCGATATTCGGAGGAGATTGGTCTGAGGCCATGGAGGGCAAAAGCTATCCACAAAAGGGAGATACAAAAGTAGGAAATGATGTCTGGATCGGCTATGGTGCTACAATTATGCCTGGCGTAACAATCGGAGATGGAGCCATTGTTGCGACGAAAGCCGTGGTCACCAAGGACGTTGCCCCTTATTCCATTGTGGGTGGAAATCCAGCTAAGGAGATTCGCAAGCGTTTTTCGGAAGAGCAGATCAAAGAACTCTTAGTCCTCAAATGGTGGGATTGGCCCATAGAAAAGATCACAGAACATGTCCAGAATTTGACGGGAAGGGGAATAGAACAGCTAAAAAGTCAAGCCTAGTCTCTTTATCCTGACAGTAAAAATTGAGCTTTGTGCTGAATAAATGAATCATTTGTTAACTTGATCATCTACCCTTATCCTAAAGAATCATGAAACAACTTTTAATCTCCCTCCTAGCCTTTTTTCTTCTTTCATCCTGTCAGCAAGATCCCAACAAACAAGTAGATGAAGGACAGGTTGCTGAGGACACCTACCACAGTGAAGAAATTGGATGGACCATTAAGATTCCTAAAGGATGGCAGGTCACCAGCAGAGATAAGCTACAAGAGCTCCAGGATACGGGTATGGAAATGATGGAAGAAAGCTCAGGACAAAAATTCGATCTTAGTGGGTTCAAACAACTGATTAGCTTTCAGAAAGATCAGTTTCACATTTTTCAATCTACCTCTGAAACCTTTAATCCGGAAGAGGATGGAGATTGGGCTGCGAATAACAAAGCCATAAAAAGACTTGTGTACCAAACCTTTGCCAGCCAAGGGATTCGCTTGGATACTTCATCTCAAAAGGAAATCATAGGTGGCAAAGAGTTCGAAGTTTACCACGTTACCATCTACGGCCCCGATGGGCAGGTTATCCTTTACCAAGATATGTATGGTCTATTCATAAACGGCTTTGACTTCGGTGCCAATCTGAGCTATAGAGATGAGGATAAAAAGGAAGAAATGATGAATGCCTGGAAGAGTTCGACCTTCGATTGAACGGGTCATTAACTTTCCCAGCAGTCATCCAATTCTTATCTTATGGAAAAGCATACAAAAGCTGGTGGACTATGGCCAAGAATAAAACAGTCGAAACAGAAGTAGACGTATTTGAATTCCTTGAATCCTACGTAGAAAAAGAACAGAAGAAAGAAGATAGCCTCCAACTTATCAAACTCATGGAGGAATGGTCAGGCTTCGAACCTAAAATGTGGGGACCCACTATCATTGGTTTTGGAAGCTACCACTACAAATATGCCTCTGGACACGAAGGAGATGCACCCATGTTAGGCTTTTCTCCTCGAAAGGCGCAGTTTTCTCTTTACGTATTCTCAGATACAGAGAAAAGCAGAGCGTTGCTAGAAGAGTTAGGGAAGTTCAAGATGGGGAAAGCTTGTATTTACATAAAGAAGTTGGACGACATCAATATCGATGCGCTAAAGGGCCTTTGTATGGAAAGCATCGCCTATCTCAATGAGCACCATGAATGTTCCTGTCGAAAGTAATCGAAAGTCCCTTACCCTATTCTGATACCTTTTACAAAAGATGAAACAGCACCTTCTCTTCTTTTTCCTCATTTCCATACTCATTCCACCTTCACTCAAAGCACAACATCTTGATAGCACCTTTTTTGCTGAAGGGCTGAATCTTTATCAGCAAGGTCAATATCTGGATGCGGTACATAAGTGGAAAGCTATCTTGGCAAATGGAAACGACACCAGCCTCTTTTACGGCAGCTCCTTTAACAACATTGCGGTAGCCTATGCAACTATGGATAGCTTGGAAACAGCTGAGATATGGTTCAACAAAATTTTTGATTCCAAGCTAAACGATAGAGACGAAGGTGTCGATTTCATGCAACCCTTTGCCAATTACCGCCATAACGCAGCCATGGTTTGTGCGAAGATGTTTGTGCGACATGACATGCCTGCCAAAGCCTTGCCCTATATTTGGTTAGCCGATACACTGTATTCCTACAAAACCTTTAGTGGAACAGGCTTTGAGAAAAGGGCTGTTTCTATTGCCATGTGGAAGGATGAACTATATACTAGGCTAAGTCAGCCAGATCAGGCGCTATTCGTTCTTCTACATAAAATCATGGACAGGGAAATTGGGTATCGCTTGCCGGAGATGAGTTCGATTTCTTACCAGGATTTTTATGCCCCTTTTAGAGAAAAACTGATCAATCGTATCCAGGAAAAATACACGACCAAAGCCTTCAAAAAGAAACTCGACAAGGCCTTAAAAACTGCTCGGATGTTTACCAGAAAGAAGCAAGATTATATCGAATTCGAGCTGTATGGAAAGCATTATGTGATAGGAACTTCTGTTTCCAAAAAGGAATTTAAAAAGCGGATAGTGGAGACGATGTTTTACTCATTGTTGTAGAATGAGTCAGAAGTACCGTGCGGATTCATCTTTTTTTCCTCACACAATAGTAAATCCCTCTTCAAACTTCTTCTTATGTAGTAGCAAGCCACATCACTTATTAATCATCATCAACGTATGAAACGTTTTTGCTACTCAATACTCCTCCTTTTCCTTGTAACTTCCCTTCAAGCTCAACTTACCCCCCAACAGGCTGTAGCCGAAATGGGAAGAGGAATCAACCTTGGAAATACCCTTGAACCCCCACTTGAAGGGGCCTGGAACAATGGACCTGCTGAGGAATCCTACTTCGATGCCTATGCCGCAGCGGGATTCAACAATGTCAGGGTTCCTGTGAGATGGGACCAACATACTTCGAATAGTGCTCCATTCGCCATAGATAGTAGCTGGATGAATCGCGTAGAACAGGTCGTAGACTGGGGCTTATCGCGTGGTTTTTACATCACCCTAAATGGACACCACGAAGATTGGCTTAAAACCAACTACAGCAATGCTACCCTAAGAGCTCGTTATGATTCCATTTGGGTACAGGTGGCAGAACGATTCAAAAATAAATCTGAAAAACTCCTTTTCGAGATCATCAATGAACCCAATGGAATGACCGTTTCACAGGTAGACGACCTTAACCAGCGTATCCTGGGAATTATTCGGAAATCCAATCCAACCAGAATTGTCATCTACAGCGGGAATATGTACTCCAATTCAGAACAACTCCTTCAAGCAGCTATTCCCAACGATGATTACCTCATAGGTTATTACCATGCATATGATCCATGGAGATTTTCTGGACAAGGAAATGGCACCTGGGGAACACCCAATGAATATCAACAAATCACCAATAAGTATAATTCCGTCAAAGCCTGGTCTACAGCTAATAATATCCCCATCCATCACAGTGAGTTTGGGGCCATCCTTAGTTGTGATTTCAACTCTCGTATGAGGATTTATGCTCACAACGTGGAGCAATGTATCATCAATGGTTTTGCCTTCTCTGTATGGGATGATGGAGGCGATTTCCGCGTATTAAACCGCTCCAACAACAGTTGGCCTGAAATCAAGGATGTCTTGATGCACTATCATGAGGACTCCCCCAATCAAATCCTGTCCAGCTTCACCACAGATACGTCCACCCAAAGCGCCTCTGTCCTTGTTACATGGGACAATAGGACAACTAGCAATGACTCGATCGTGATGGAACGATCGGTGGGTGCTTCCAGTACATTTGCTCAAATCGCTACCCTTTCCCCTACAGCAACAACCTACACAGACAATTCTGCTGAGATTGGAAAAACCTATACCTACCGTATGTATACCTATAGGTCGGATAGCACATTGCTACACGGCTACCCAAGCCGCGTCAGTATTCCGGCAAGCATTCAGACGCCATTTACTACCCCTATTCCCATTCCTGGCAACCTAGAAGTAGAAGAGTTTGACAACGGAGGGGAAGGGCTTGCCTACCATGACAATGAGCCGACCAACATTCCAGGTGGTTTTCGTTTAGACGAAGGGGTAGACATTGGAACCTTTGGGAATGGATATATCCTTGAGTATGTGGTGGATGGAGAATGGATAGAATATACCGTGGATATTCAGCAGGCAGGGATGTATAGTATTCAGGCAGAACTCGCTTCAGAAGCATCAAACGGTGGCTTTACCATTTCCTTTGCCCAAAACAATAAATCTGCCAGTTTTTCTAGCCCCAATACAGGAAGTTGGACAGCCTTCCAGACTGTCTCCGCCAGCCAACAAATAGAACTCGAAGCAGGCGTTCAGGAAATGCGCCTTACCATCGACAACAACAACCCCTTTAACATAGACAAGCTGATCTTCACCCTTGAATCTGCCACTTCCAACAATCCACTAGAAGAGGTAAAGACTTTCTCGATTGCTCCCAATCCTTCAAATGGGGTGATTCAATTTGAATTAGCCCCTCAATTTGTCGCAAAAGACGTACAAATAGAGGTCTACCAATTAACAGGAGAAAAGATCGCAAGCTATTCCGCAACCGGGATTTCAACCTCCCTCGACTTGGGCGAATTGGCCAGAGGCATGTATTGGATTCGTGCCTCAGGGGAAGGGCTGAATGCCTCCCAAAGAGTCATCATTCGATAGACCCATCCACCAACAAAGCAAAAACATAAGCCGTTGTATGTAAAATGATAGCCTGTTCCTTCGGGACAGGCTTCCTCTTTTTACATATGGAAGAAGAATGCTAAATCTCATATGTGGAATTAGTCATATTTCTCTTAGAGGATCGCCAATCTTTTGATAAATTATGTTTGATAGGGACTAACCCCATCAAATATGCATCTTGGCTATGGCGGATAAAAACAATGAAGAGATCTGGAATCGACTGGTTCAGCATGATGTACTTTGTTCGCGCCCTCGAATGGACTTGACGATTGAGACAGCCAAAAGCTATTTGACTCGCCTGGCATGGTATGGATCGGATATTGATGGAAAGAAAGTCCTTTGCTTAGCATGTGGTGGGGGACAACAAAGCATTGCTTTCGCCTTACTGGGAGCAGAGGTAACGGTAGTGGACTTTAGCGAAGAGCAGCTCAAAAAGGACCAAGAAGTAGCAGCAGCATTTAAGAAGGAAATTCGAATCGTCAAATCCGATATGCGGGACCTGTCTATATTTCCAGCCGAAGAATTTGACCTTGTGTATCAGCCCTACTCTATCAATTATATCCCCTCAACAACTGAGGTTTTTGATGAAGTAAGCCGTATCCTCAAGCCAAATGGAATCTATGATTTGATGTTTCATAATCCCTATGTTCATGGTACATGGAAGGATGGTTGCTGGGGAAACGAATGGGCCCAAGCAGAATTATGGCAAGGAAAAGGATATCCTTTGTGGCAACCTTACAAAGATGGGGAACCCATCCAAACCCATGATCCTCATTGGAACTTTCACAATCAGACAGGCGAAGCTGTCAAAATAGAGAGCCCTCAGGAATATAGGCATACCCTTTCCTCTATCATGAACGGCTTGTTAAGCAGAAACTTTGAAATCATCACTTTTGCCGAAGAAGCAGGACAAGATTTCCAGGCCGAAGCGGGTACATGGGATCACTACCAGTCTATTGCACCCCCTTGGCTATTTTTAGTTTCAAAGAAAAAGTAGGGCATATTGACTCATTCCAAGACAACTATCAGCATGAAAAAGATATCCAGAAAGTCCTTTCTCACAAAATTAGGAATAACCAGCGCCTCACTTATGCTTCTACATGGATGCCATCCTTGGTCTAAAGGAAACTCAAGTGTCATGGAGGAATTCCCTCCTATGAAAGAGGGGGAGGACATCTTCTCATTCATCCGGCGTGTTACTGGCGAAATGGATGTCAGCCTTTTCCGCAAGATCCTTGGAGCGGCCAACGAATTTAAAGAAGGAGATGAAGCCCTAGGAGTGGCGGCCAATGGCCCTGAAGAACAGCAGCAAGCGAGAGAGTTAATCCTACACACAAGCTTAGCCGACTTTCATCAGCATATCATCTTCCAGGATGATTTACAGGCTCTAATTCTTCAGACAACAGAAGAAAATGAAGAGATACAAAGTTGGACCTTCGGCACCTTAAAAAAGTTTATCCTAAGCAAGCCAGAAGAAGAGATCAAGGCTATTATGCCTGCCTTGTCTAGTGATGTGATTGCTTGTCTGGTAAAGACCATGTCCAATGAGGAATTGATCATGGTTGGCCAAAAGATATTTAATCCTCTCCCCAATAGTAAGATTGGCAGCAAGGGCTATATGAGCGCCCGTATCCAACCCAACTCTCCTACAGATCATGTTGACGACATCAGTTGGCAGGTTTTCGATGCTTGGTCGTATGCTGTTGGGGATTTGTTATTGGGCACCAATCCCGTTTCCAGTGAAGTGGAATCCGTAGCCAAGATCGAGGCAACTTTACTTGATATCCTCAGGACTTTCGAGTTGGAACAAACCATGCCCAACTGTGTCCTTGCTCATATTGATGTGCAGGCCGCTGTAGAAGAGCAGCAGCCTAGCACAACTGGGATTTGGTTTCAAAGCTTGGCGGGAACCGTCAATGCCAACCAAACCTTTGATGTAACCATTGACAAAATGGTCAGGCACGTCAAGACCAGAAAAGGGCAGTATGGCTTTTATGCTGAGACAGGTCAAGGGGCAGACTTTACCAATGGGCATGGAGAGGGCTTCGACATGCTGATTCATGAGGGGAGAAAATATGGCTTTGTTCGTGCGCTAAAGGGAATGATGCTAGCAGAAAACCCTTCAGGAAATGAGCCTTGGGTATTTGTGAATGACGTCGCTGGTTTTATCGGTCCAGAGGTCTTCACCAAAAAGGAGCAGCTAGTACGATGTTGTCTAGAGGATACAGTCATGGGCAAACTCCATGGATTGACCATAGGCTTGGATATTTGTTCCACCCTGCATATGGAGATTAGTTTGGATGATTTGGATTGGTGCATCGAGCAAATCATGCCTGCCAACCCCGCCTATCTCATGGCCTTGCCAACGAAGAATGATCCCATGTTGAGCTACTTGACCACGGCCTTTCATAATCATTTACAAGTTCGTGAGAAGTTTGGCTATAAAATCAACGATGCCATGTGGGATTTCTTCAAGCGGATCAACATTCTGGATCAAGAAGGTCAACCCACAAAACACTTTGGAGATCCCATTTGGGTCTATTACCAATTTCGTCTGGCGAAAGGCGACAAACGAAGTCAAGCCACCATTTATCAAGAAGGGCAACAGAAACTTGAAGAAATTCGAGCAAGAGGAGTTTCAATTGCAGAGGGTCATGGAAAAGAAATATGGGACTTGGAGCCTAAACTAGATCAAGAAATTCGTCGCCTTTACAAGGATGCCAAAGTCAGCCTTTGGACAGAACTGGAGGAGAATTTCGTTGCTTCCATTCCAGCTGCTATCCCCATCATCACCCAATCCAAGGATCGCAAAGACTATGTCTACCATCCCGAATCGGGCGAAAAACTAAGCTCGGATGCGATTAGGCAGCTCAAAAAGATTCGAGACAACTGGCAGGGGAATGTTCCAGATATTCAACTTGTTATTTCAGATGGACTAAATGCGCGTGCGCTCATGGATGAAGGCCATCTGCGCCCCTTCCTCAAAAAATTAAAAGAGGCGCTACAGGATGCTGATTTCAGCTTAGCAACAACTCCCCTTTTCATCAAACATGGAAGGGTAAGAGCTGGCTACGCTTGTGGGGAGAACTTATTTGGCCCTTCGACCAACAGGCTGGACAGAAAAAGCATTATTCATATCATTGGAGAGCGACCTGGTTCTGGGCATCATAATTTCTCAGCTTATATCACCTCAGCCCCAGTCGAACATTGGAACCAGAAAGGGAAGATCGATCACGATGTTACCAAGGTAGTTTCCGGCATTTCTGATACTGCTTTACAGCCAGAAGTCGCCGTTAAGGTGATCATGAGGATATTGGGGAGGATGTATGCGCAGTTTTAGGAGATGATGTTTTGATATCATGACGGCTAATTACCCAAGAAAGAACCATATAAGGCTCATCCTATGCTGTAGTCTCTTGGCCTTCAATAGTTGCCAAACAGATTTCTCCCATTTGGAGAAAGAGGAAATATTTTTTCAGGAATATCCTTTTCTAATAAGCTTTACTTCAGGGCTGCCAGTGAATGAGTATGGCTTTTATGTGATTGAATATGAGAAAGAAATTCAAGCAAGAATAAAGCTAAAGCATTCACACAATACCTCTTTTCAGGCTCACATATGCCTCCTACGTCAAACTAGCCTAGGTTGTCCTCATGTGATGAAAAAGAGTGGATGCAACATTTCTTTTGCTCTAAGCGACTTCTTCGAATCAGGGGAGAATGCAGTCGGGCGATATTATATCTCTTTTTCTTCAAGCCAATATCAAGGTCAAGCACTTTCTTCATTCTATAGCGAAAGGAACCTCACCATTCCCCTTGAACTAGCCAGCTACAATAATTGATCAAAAGGAGTCATTCGATTTGAATTCATTCCTCATGGCTATGGATGTCTTGAAGGTAAATTCATATGTTTAAGTATAAACTACTCCTCTCCTATGCCAAACTACGATATCATCATCATTGGGGCAGGGCTTTCCGGCATTGACGCAGCCTGCCATTTCAAAATGAAGTGCCCTAACAAGACCTTTACCATCTTTGAAGGAAGAGAAAACATAGGAGGCACTTGGGATTTGTTCAAATACCCAGGCATTCGGTCTGATTCGGACATGCATACCTTTTCCTACAGTTTCAAGCCTTGGACCTACCCCAAATCCATTTCGGATGGAGAAACCATCATGGAATATCTACACGAGACCGTTCAGGAATACAAGATCGAAGAGCACATACAGTTCCAACACTTTATCACAAAAGCCAATTGGTCTTCTAAAAACAATCAATGGACCCTTCGGGGGAGAAATCTAGCTACAGGGGAAGAGATAGAAGCTAGTTGTAACTTTCTTATGATCTGTACAGGCTATTATGACTATGAGGAGGGCTACACCCCTGATTTCAAGGGGGTTGATTCTTTTCAAGGAGAATTTGTTCATCCACAGAAATGGACAGCTGACATTGATTATACCAACAAAAAGGTAGTGGTCATTGGCAGTGGAGCTACGGCTGTTACCCTGATTCCTGCTATGGTTGATAAGACCCATCATATCACCATGTTGCAGCGTTCTCCCTCCTATATTCTAAGTCGACCGCTTTATGACGGTTTTTCAAAATTCGTTCATCGCGTATTCCCCAAGAAAACGGCCCACTTCTTGGCCAGATGGAAGAGTATTCTAGAGCAAATCTACCTCTACAGCATTTCTAGAAGGAAACCTGAAGCTGTGAAAGCCTATATCGAAGGGAAGGCAAAAGAAGTCTTAGGAGAAGAATATGACATAGATCCCCATTTCAATCCCTCCTACAATCCCTGGGAACAAAGACTCTGCGCTATTCCTGACAATGACCTCTTTCATGCGATCAAGGAGGAGAAGTGTACGGTGGTTACCGACCATATTGATACCTTTTTCGAAAAGGGGATTCGCCTAACATCTGGCAAGGAATTAGAAGCCGATCTCGTTGTGTCAGCGACAGGCCTAAAAATCAAAATCATGGGGGGTATGGAGGTCTCGATCGACAATCAAAAAATCGACCCTAGCAAACTGCTTACCTATAAAGGCATCATGCTACAAGACATTCCCAATGCTGCCATTATTACTGGTTACACCAATGCTTCATGGACCTTGAAGGCCGACTTGGTTTGTGCCTACATCTGTCGCCTCATCAATCACATGGATGCCAAGGGATTGAAATCCTGTGTCCCTCGCCTATCAGAACAAAGCATGGAGCAAGAACCAATTATTGATTTTTCATCTGGATATGTCATGCGCGCCTTGGATGTTCTTCCTAAGCAAGGGGACAGATATCCTTGGAAACTCTATCAAAACTATATTCGTGATATGATTGTACTGAAATACAAAAAGCTGGACCAAGGGACATTAGAATTTGGGAAATAAGGTCGCATGAGGGTCCCTCATCTTACAAGCTAACCCTCTATCTTACATGAAACCTTTGACCTGAATGAGGGGTAAATAAAAACATTTAAACAACCCTACGAAACAGATCCACCGATTTCAAGCAAGCCATTAATACCAAGAGAGGTGAATTCGTAAAGATAACCTTGGACCACATAAAAAAACACAATAAATAAGCCCCATGAAGAATCAGCACACCATTTCCTATTTCCTTCTCTTTTTTGGGATCCTTCAACTACCCTTCGGTCTAACAGCCCAGCGACAGGAAACCAAGGAAAAGAGGTATCGAAACTTTAAAGGAGCTGAAATAGAGGATGTATTCGGTATCGGCATTAAGAGATACTATTATAAGAATCAGAGGCTTGTGAAGCTTGACTTGAGAAGCAAAACAGGAGAAATAATTCCTTTCGACAAATGGTTAAACTTCTATCCCGCAACGTTTTTGTACGACTATAACACCGAAGGTAAGCTTGTCAAACGCGTTGCTACCGACAGTCTTGGAAATCCAATGGACTTAGATGGTTTTTATGACTCTGCCATCCAAACTTATTCCTATAACAATAAGGGACAATTGGCAGAAATGAGATTTTACGACCAAGATGAAAATCTGCTTGAAATGGGAGATGGAAAGCAAGCAAGGCACACCTATAGGTATGATTCGCTTGGCAACTGCATTGAAATAATAAGTTATGATGCTTCTGGGAATGAGTTAAATGGAAGGAATGTCTACGAATACGATGAAAATGGCAGGCCCATTAAGGAAATTACCTACAACCAAAAGGATCAGACCTATTCTGTCCTCTTCGAATACAATGATCAAGGCTACTGTACCTGGATGAGGGAAGATTTACCTGACACGCTTAGGAATTATTCTATTTATTTTTCTCGCACGAATTCTATGATTGATACTGTTTTTACTTATCGTCCTAATAATACGAGAGAAATAACGCAGGTAAGAAGAATGGAATTTGACCTACCAGGATGGGATTTCCATATGGAGAGAACAAAGTTTCCCCCATTTAAACATCATGGCCTTGTGAGGTTTCATGTGAAGCTAGATGAAAATGGAAAAATTATTGACTTAACTCCTGATGAAAATAAAACGAAGGCAAACATGGATTTCATCCAAGAAGTCTATGCTTTTTTTCAAAACAAGAGCCTGATTAGGACGAGTGAACAACCTAATGAGCTTAGTGGCAGCCTAGAAGTTGAAATCCCTGAAGAGCCTAGTGTCTACAGGCTGTTGACATTCATCAAAAGCCCCTCCCCAACAGACTAGTCCACTCCTACATCTGCTATCAAATGGAAGCATTAAACCTCTACCTCCAACAATTCCCACATTACACGTCCCAAATTTTTGAGGATGTTCTTCCCTTTTTAAGAAAAAGAGAGCTTCATCCAGGTGAGTTATTCCTTCAAGAGGGCAGGGTGTGCAGGGAAGTCGCCTTAGTTGAAAAGGGATTGCTCAGGTTGTATTACCTAAATGAAGGAAAGGAAATTACCAATTGCTTTTGTAAGGAAAATACCCTTGCAGCTTCCTACAGTAGCTTCCTTACTCAGCAAGCAAGTGATATTTCCATTGAAGCAGTCGAAACCACCCAATTGATTGTGCTACCCTATGAAGGCCTGCAGAAAATGTATGACAAGCATTTGTTCTGGCAGCAGATGGGCAGAATGGCAGCTGAAAAGGAATTCGTCGTGAATGAAAACCACAGCCGATTTATCAGAGATCTTTCTGCCACTGAGCGCTACCTTCAAATCCTTGAACAGGAAAAGGACCTCCTCCAACGTGTCCCTCTCAATTACCTAGCAGCCTATCTTCAAATTGCTCCGGAGACGCTCAGCCGTATTAGAAAGAAAATTGGTCAAACTTGACCTAGGTCAATCCGTAAGTCTATTTTGATTGTGAGATTTGATCCATTGTTCACTTAACATTTAAAAACAATGGAAACCAAATCTGTTAAACAAGCTGTTGTAGAGAGCTACGGAAAACTTGCCCAAACCAGAAAAAAAGGACTATTAAACCAGCTGTTTGCTTGCTGCAATCCCGCTGAGGGTGCCCAAAAAGTAGCGACTGCCATTGGCTATTCGGAGCAGGAACTTCAAGATGCTCCGCAAGATTCAAACTTAGGTGTTGGTTGTGGGAATCCAGCAGCACTCGCCCTTATAAAAGAAGGAGAAACAGTAGTTGACTTGGGTTCTGGGGCTGGCTTTGATGCCTTTATCGTTTCCCATAAAGTAGGGCCTCAAGGAAAAGTCATTGGGGTTGACTTATCAGAAGACATGCTGAAGCTTGCCAGAAAAAATGCCCACCAAGGAAATTTTACACAGGTAGAATTTGTCCAAGGGGATATTGAAAACCTCCCCCTCCCACATGAGATCGCCGATCATGTTATCTCCAACTGTGTCATTAACCTATCCCTTCGGAAAGATCTCGTGTACCAAGAAGCTTTTCGAATTTTGAAGCCCGGCGGAAAATTATCAATCAGCGATATCATATTGGAAAAGGAGCTTCCTGAATTTATCAAACAATCCCTTGGAGCCCACATTGCCTGTATATCTGGTGCTGAGAAGTTGGAAAACTACCTCAGCTATATCCAGAAGGCTGGTTTTCAAAACATCAATATCGAATCGAGTTCAACCTTCCCTTTGGAACTCATGCTGGCAGATCCTCACATTCAATTGCTAGCCAAGAAGATGAACATTGACCTGATGGGAAAAGAAGCAAAAGAAATGGCCTCCAGGGTCAAAAGCGTTTCAATTAGCGCGACCAAATAATCTTGCCTTTCTCTTCCTATAGTCATATAACATGAAGCATGATGAAAAGCCTCAAATATCTTTTTCTCCTAGTCGATATAGGATTCATTCTATACTGGCTGATCACCTTGCTCAAACTCATTCCAGCAGAATATTTGTATTCCGATTATAACAATCCCATGATGGTAGATTGGAATTGGTCATTCCTTCCCCTAGACCTATTCATTTCATTTACAGGCCTGATGAGTGTACACCAGTATAATAAGTCAGATAAAAGCTGGGAAAAGTGGGCGTTGATGTCTTTGGTATTGACCTTCACCTCTGGACTTCAGGCCATCTCCTTTTGGGCATTACGCGGGGATTTTGACCTGACTTGGTGGCTGTTTAATGGTTTTCTTATGATTTACCCATTTTTCTACCTACCTAGGTTTATCAAAAGCTGAATAAAGCAGTGGAAAACCACAAATTCAACTAGGCAGAAAATCTTGTTGGCAGTCCCTATGTAGCACTTCTCGGGTTGTATTCGAGTTTTGAGGAAAAGGGGCAGTCCACAAGAACAGCCTGAAAAATGATCATCTGGAAAAAAGCAGGTTAATTAGCTACGTGCCTTATTGGTCTCAATACGTTCGATCAAACCATCTCTCAATCGAATGATTTTCTGGGCGTATTGGGCAATATCTTCTTCATGCGTTACCAAAATAATGGTATTGCCTGCCGCATGCAGTTCATCAAAAAGAGCCATGATCTCATAGGATGTCTGTGTATCTAGGTTACCAGTTGGCTCATCCGCCAAAATAATGGCAGGTCTATTGGCCAAAGCACGGGCAATAGCCACACGCTGTCTCTGACCTCCTGATAATTCATTGGGCTTGTGATCAACTCGATCTCCTAGCCCAACGGAAGTCAAAATCTCATCCGCCTGCTTGAGGCGTGCCTTTCTCCCAAATCCAGCATATACCAAAGGAAGAGCTACATTCTCTAGAGCAGAGTAACGAGAAAGGAGGTTGAAGGTCTGGAATACAAAACCAATTTCTTTGTTACGAATTTGAGCGAGGTCAGCATCCTTCATTTTACTAACATCCGTTCCATTCAAATGGTATTCTCCACCTGAAGGTGAATCCAGACATCCCAACAAATTCATCAAGGTAGACTTACCAGAACCAGAGGGCCCCATGATGGCGACATATTGATTCTCATAGATTTCAAGAGATACGTCTCTCAAGGCATGAATCTGAATCTTCCCCATCTGGTACACCTTGGAGATATGTTTCAGTCGGATGACTACGTCGCGCTCATTCATGATTACAATTTACATCTTTAGGGATGGAACCTGTACAAATACCCCAAAAAATCGACCACAGCTACAATCTTACCTTCTAATGACAATATTGTTGCCGATATTGACATTAAGAATATGACGACATTTGTTATATTAAGGTTAGCCCCCTGCTACTACGCGCCCTTTAATACCCGTTTATGAACATCAAAGATGTATTCATACCTCTTGTGCTAATTACAACCCTAGTCTCGCTTACTGCCTGTCAAGAAGAGTTTGCGACTCAATTTCCTTTTGAACAGGCCCAAGACAGTACACACTTCAATACACAAAATTGGGTTACACTTTCTCCTCAGGGGGTAAAAAGAGAAGGAGTACAGATCTATCCATTTTCCTATAACATACTAGGGAATTCGTTTAGTGGCTATTTATTAAGCAGTGGAAGCAGAGTCTACAGGGTTAGAGAAGAAGGGAGAATCGCTAATAGAAAGCTACTGGTAGACTTTCAAGCCATTCCTGGGGACACCCTTTATAGCGATGGAAGCGGTCGATATAGCCTTCTGCTGGACAGAAGATATGATCCCCATTCAGAAAGTGAGGTCTTTTATGTTCTTCAGAAGAACAATTATGGAAGAAGAGCTCGTCAAAGAATCGTTTGGATCATTTCGCCAGAACATGGAATACTAGGTGCAGCTACTTACAACATCAATTTTCAGAATGGGGAGATTATCCCAGATATGGTAGGCAATCCAGATTATTTCCGTGGGGAAGATTTCTTGAACAAGATCAGGGTTTATGACTACAACAAGGCTACCATTGCAGACCTTGCCCGCAAAGTGATCTATGAATTTGATAAGCAAAAAGGCATCCTTAGTAGCCGTTCCTACCGAGAAACGGAAAGCCTCGCCCAATACAATTTTGACCCAACTCTCACACGCAATTGGCTTAACTTCCAAATTGAGCAATTTGGGATGGGAATTCGCCTAAAAGCAGGTGCAATTTGCTATTACTTTAATAAAGAGCTTGAGTTAAAAAGAGAAGAGAATTGTAACTAACTCAAGGCTAAATAAGAGAAAGCGGGCTCAGTACACGCAAACTGAGCCCGCTTTGTTGTGATCTATCTGATAGAAAAGGAAAGGGTACTCTCATAAGGAGAAATACGTCCCTCTTTTTCCTTTTGTCCTCGAAAATTGATACGCTTCACTTCCTTGAGTTGAACATACACTTTCGAACCTCTTGGGGCCTGCCTGACGGCAGCTGGTAGCGTTATATTTACCCCATTCCCTAGATTTTTTCCAGCCAAGTTAATTGTCTTGACTTGCCGTGGCGTTCCCATCCCTGTCTCCAACAATACAACAATCTCTTTTGCCTCATAGCGGGCATCACGAGGAAACTGCTGCAAAAATTCTGTATCTGGCTTTATCTTCACATTGATCCTGCTAGCGGCAGGGTACGATCCGACACCATTGCTCATACGCCCATTGATTCTGAACTGCACTTCTGGCTTGGGGGGCTTGATAACGCGATAGGGAACCTTACCCAATTGAACGGTCTGCCCATTAGAAGTGGATGAGACATCAATCACACAGGGATTGTTCCTAGGTACAATGGTAAATTTCTTTCGATTACTATTCGAGGCAATTGCGTCTCCCCCACTTACTCTTACAGTAGGCTTGTAATAATCTCCCAGCGCTGGCGCATCAATATTCAAGGGATTTGCGCAGTTTCTGTACAGCAGCTGTACGGCAGCAGACCTAAAAATTAATTCTGGCTTTCGTACAGTGAAGGACTCATTGACTTCAAGGGTATCAAATCCGCCTGTCGCAAGGGGAACTTGGATTCTAGCCGTATACCGTTGAACCCCTTCTGTTGCACCTGCTGGAATATTTCTCCCATCAGCCTGTACGGTCAACATCGCCATGTTCCCACCTTGTTCCAAGGCAATTCTCCCCTGCCTACTGGTAAAGGTCGGCTTAAGGTTTTTGGAGGACATCCCAATGAGTAAGTGTGTCTGAAAAGGCATACCAGCAGGTACGATGGTTGAAACAGGAGCACTAAAAGGCATAATCGTATCTGGCTGAAAAGGAGCTGGTGCACCTAATCGCACACTCAGGATATCGAGGAGGTCCTTCTCTTCCTGCCATACTTCCAATTTCATAGCCTCCAGGGTGGCCATGTTGGCAACGACCGGACCTTCAAAGGTTTTCTGCTCCCAACTTTTTCTTCCCTCAGCCAGGTTGTTTTCAGGATCCTGTAGCTGCTTAGTGGGACGATGTAGGCTGTCTGTTACCTGAGAATTAAAGATTTGATTAAAGGTCTTGAAGTAGGCATTGAATTGGTCTCGTAGACCAATGGCTGCTCCGTTTCCTCTCAAATCATTGGCTTCTTCGTTATTTCCTAACCAATACTGATAATTATCCTCTGTCTGATCTTTCCGACCGTAGTCATTCTCCTCTTCATCCCAATCGGCAATTTCGATCATTTCTGCCATATGAGAATCGAGTTCTGTGATCAAATCTGCTGTCATTTGTTTAATCAGAGAAAGCGTATCTCTTAGTCCGACATTCTCCTTTTTTCCTTCGTTTTCGACCTGCTCGTCAATGCGCTGGTTCATAAAGTCAATAAAGGCGAGGTTCTTTTCCTGATTTTCTTCTCCAGCCACCTTGAGGCGACCTTGTAACCTGATGAAGGCATCGAGCACTTCTACATTTACACTTAGCGCAAATATTGCCAGCAAAACGAGGTACATCATGCTGATCATCTTCTGCCGCGTTGATAATTTTCCTGTAGCCATAAAGCTTGTCTTTTGGGCATAGTTCTTCCTCGGTCTGGGCAGTGTATTCCAGACCCAATAGAAAGGGCACTACAATGATTAAATGAATTGATTATCAGACGCTTCCGGAAAACTATCTGTTTACTTCCTTAATGCGACATGGCAGATTGGTTACAGAAAAATGTCACAAAAAAAACGGGAAGCATTGCTGCTTCCCGCCTGATATTTTGTCAATACAATGAAGATTAGTAGCTCCAAAGGTGGTGCTCAAACTCAACCAGTTTCTGGCGACGATACTCAGCTTCTTGCTTCGTACGCATACCCTGGCTAGAGATGTCAATGATGTAAGAGTGGAACAGTCTCAACTCGAATGCTTCGCGCAGGTTTCTGTACTCAGCATCGTTGAAGCGGTTTTTCCATTGAGCAGTTTCAAGCGTTTCCAAAATCTCTTTGTAGCGGAATGTACAAAGCTTTTCCTCTGGAAGTGCCTCACCTGGATCAGTCCAGATAATCTCAACATACTCGATGTCATACACCATGTCTGAACGAACCTTGTCGAAGATTCTGTTTTCTACGAATTGGATAACTGACTCATAAGGACCTGAATCGAATTCAGAAGTAGGAGCAGCATCTTCTTCAAGATCATCGCTGCCTGCGTCTCCACCAAATTCATCTTCAAAGTCTTCGTCGAATCCACCGTAGTCTTCTTCTTCGAATCCTTCTCCATCGGAGTCATACTCTTCGAAGTCGGAACCATCTCCTTCTCCGTCGAAATCGCCTCCTTCTCCTGTCAATTCTCCTTCTTTCTCACGAATTTTCTGGAGAACATCTTCCCATGCCATAGGCTTGGATAGGGAATCTGGGTCGTAGGCATTGTACTTACCTGCTTTCAGGCCATTAAACAAGGCCATCACGATTCCTTCTTTCTCTGAATACTGGTCATTGTCTGCGTAGTGTGGGCTTTCACGCTTGATGAATGGAGCGTTCATTTTCTCATTCAGGTCAATACGGTTTACCACTTTTCTACGCCAGAAATGATCTTCACGACGTGGAGCCATTGGAGAAAAAGTCTGGATTTTAACTCCTTCTTCTTCACTACCTGACTCCTCCTGAGCGAAAGCTGGGATAATGAATACAATACACCCGATAACGGAGAGGAATAGATTCTTCATCATATTTGATCTTGGTCAGTGATTACTTTACTACGAGCGAAAGTGTTCTTTCAACTTCGTTAAATCTTTTATCTACAATTCTTTTGCCCTGGTAGTTCAGACGGTAGATATCGTTCAATCTTACATATACCTTGGTACCTGGACGAGACTGACGAACCTGCGTTCCCAAAGAAACGTTAACTGGCTTCGTTACAGCATCAGACTGACCGCGGATAGTGTTCACCTTTGCTGGAGGTCCAAGAGATAGCTGAGCCAATACCTCAATTCCACCGATACCATAACGGGCATCTTTAGGAAGTGCAGCTTTGAAGTCAGCATCTGGCTCCAGACGAACCTGAACACGGCTGGTCTTAGGTACCATGGATGCACCATTGTAGATTTTACCGTTAACAGCCATGTTTACAGCAGGCTTGGGAGGCTCAACTACACGGTAGTTGATGTTTCCAATCTGCACAGTCTGTCCATTGGTCAAACTGCTTACTTTCACGACTGCTTGTCTTCCCCCACCGGGAACGATACGTACAAGTTTTTTAGATCCTTTACTGGTAGTAACCTGAGCATTGGAGGCCGTAATCTGAGGATTATAGTTATCTCCCAGAGCAGGTACATCAATGTTCACCTCGTTTGCACAAGCTCTATAGAGAAGCTGTACAGCAGCAGATGTTACTACGATCTCAGGCTTTCTTACGGTGAATTCTCCTTTTACAGGAATGTTCTCAAATCCACCAGAGGCCTTGGGTACACGAATGGTTGCAGACCATGCCTGCTTAGCTTCGTTCTTACCCTTAGGGATCACACTACCTCTTGCAGGGATAGTCAATCTACCGATAGGACCTTCCTGCTTGATAGATCCACTTCCAGAAGAAAACTGAGGTACTACAGCAGAAGAAGCCATAGTTACATACAATTTTGCTTCATACTGAAGACCTGCTGGCACGATTTCAGAAACCGCTGCAAAGTCTCCAATAACGGAGTCTACCTCAAAGGTGTTTACACCAAGGCGTGTATTCAAAAGGTCTAGCGTTTGCTTTTCCTTTTTCAGAATATCAAGTTTCATAGCTTCCATCAAAGCCAGGTTGGCGACAACCGGTCCGTGGAAGGTGTAATTTTCCCAGGTTTTCTTGGCTCCATCCAAGGTTTCCTCTGGATCCTTAGCCAAATACTCCTCATCAGCATTCAAGCGACGATTTGCCTGTGAATCTGGAATAACAGAGTTGTAGACACCAACTAGATAATCTACGTATCCGTTCAGTTGGTTTCTCAGGTCAAAGGCTTCACCTGCACCACGTCCACCATTCTGGGATTCCTCGGCACCCACTCCCATCCAATATTGATAGTTTTTCTCGGTTTCGCCCTTATTCTCAAGCTTACCCGTTTCCTCATCAACACCAGCGATCTCAGTCAAGGCTTCCTCATGCTTAGCCAATAAGGCAAGAAGCTCATTGGTTTTAGAGGTGATGTCAGTGATGGTATCTGTTAGCCCTTTGTTGTCAAACTTCTCTTTTCCGATTTCTTCCTCAATCGCAGCCAACATTCTGTCTTTTTGAGAAGAGTTGGATGCTAGGTTAGAAACCGCAGAGCTGTTCAGTTTCTCTTTAATTTGTTCGAACGCGTCCAGAATCTCTGCACTTACGTTCATCGCCAGCAGCGCGAGCAACACGAGATACATCATGTTGATCATCTTCTGTCTGGGTGATAATTGTCCTCCTGCCATGTTTACACTTTTTTCTGTTTAGGTGAAAAAATAAAGGATTAATCCTAGTGCAAACACTAGCGAGTTCCACCAGACATGGCAGACAAGATATTACCGTAAACCTGATTTAGCTTGGTCAGGTTTGCGTTCAGTGTAGCCATTCCCTCCTTGTACTGCTGAGCGTCCTTGGAAGCTTCAGCCATGCTAGACATAGCTTCAGTCATGGCTCCGTAGAACTGGTTCAGAGACTTCAGGTGAGTTTTAGCATCCTGTAGCTCAAGCTCATAAATAGAGTTAAGAGACTTCAGGTTGTTTGTCATTGAAGTAACCTGCTCATGGTAAGCTTTCGCATCTCCTGCAGCGTTAGCGAAAGAGCTCATAGACTCTACAGCTACACCATAGCTTTGGTTTAGGTTGTCAATTTTGTTCGTAGCAGATTTGATTTTCTCTGCGTACTCATTTGTAGCACCGGCAGCATCAGCAACAGTACCCAACTTGCTTACTTCAGAGTTTAGTCCAGTAAGTGTCGTGGATAGTTCACCAAATACGCTTCCGTCGATACGGTTTAGGTCGTTGGTCCAAGAAGTATCAGGAGCTGCAACAGCCAGTGTTTCGTCGGCCAATGCAGGATATACTCTTTCCCACTCGTAATCATCAGCTGGTGGGTCAAACGCAGAGATCAGGAATACAAACGCCTCAGTCAACATTCCGATGATCAACATCTCGTTAGCACCTTCCCAGTGAAGGATTTTAAATAGGGCCCCTACGATTACTACAGCAGCTGCTGCACCGTAGATAAAGTTCATGGTAACTTTACCAGCGCGGGACTTCAGGAAACCTTTTTTCTTTGCCATCTTAAACTTTCCTTAATTAATGTTTTGCCAATTGAATGGACAATAAAAAAATGTGTAGTGAGTGTGGTGTTGCCCCCTGATGGGGCAACACAATAAAAAATAATTTATGCTATTGGGATAACCAATGTGTGTCTAATCTTAACGTCCACCTGCTGCACCTGAGCGTCCGATTACAGGAACCACTGCGCGGAATCCGATGAAGGACTTAGCGGTGTCAGCATATTCATAAGAACGAGTACCGCAAGACAGGAAGTATCCGATATCTTTCCAGCTTCCACCACGGATAACTTTGCGGATTTTCGCGCCGCCAGGGAGACGGTCATCTTCAGAAATGTACTTATTGATAAATCTTGGGTTCAAATCGTGAGCGTAAGAATATCCTGCTTCTTCGAAGTCATCCTCACACCATTCTGCTACATTACCAGGCATGTTAAACAAGCCGTAATCATTTGGATAGTAAGAATCTACTGGTGCAGTGTATTCGAAGTTATCAGCGATATAGTCTCCACGTCCAGGTTTGAAATTCGCTAGGAAACATCCCTTAGAGTTTCTCAGGTAAGGACCTTCCCATGGATAAAGTTTGTGCTCGTAACCACCCCTTGCAGCGTACTCCCATTCTGCCTCAGTTGGGAGGCGGAAACGTGGCATGGCTGGCAGCTCACGCTCTTCGCGATACGTATTCAGGTGCTCTGTACGCCACTCACAGAATTTCTGTGCTGCATACCAGTTAACACCTACTACTGGATAATCATCGAAGGCAGGGTGCCAGAAGTAGTTTTCATTTAACGGATCATTGTATGAGTAAGCGAAGTCGCGCAGCCATACATTGGTGTCCGGGATGATAACATCGGCGTAAGGACCGTCTATGGACTGAGCCATTCCGTCTCCGAATGAACTTCTTTCAGACTCATTGTCTGTAGGTCCGTATAGGAATTGACGATATTCGTTGTTGGTGATCTCAGTTTCATCCATGAAGAATCCACTGATGGTGATCTGACGATTGTGAGAAATCTGGGAGTAGGGAACATCCTGATCGTTCTGTCCCATGTGGAATGAACCAGGTGGAATGTAAACCATGCCTAGTGGTTGATATTGATCCCACTGAGGGCGATCCATAACACCGGTAAGCTCTCCATGGTTACCAGTTCCTCCACCTCCAAAAAGGCCACATCCAGTTGCAATAAATGCCAGGACCGCGATCAAAAGAAATACCTTTTTCATATCTGCGCGAATTTCAATAAGTATGGGTGTACGTCAAAATTTTTAAACTTTCGTGAAAGGGGCAGAACATTCGAGACTTTTGCCAAGTGAGATTATTCCAACCGCAATTTATTACGCAAGTTTAAAAGGAATATTGAATATGTTAAAAGTAAATACTCGTAAATTTTAACACACATCAAAGCAAATACCCTACCGCTCAGCTAAGATTTTTTCTTACTAAAGAAGAAAGAAATCCCTTTTTCAATAAATTAGTTATTGTCAGCATCCTTGAAGGTATCCTCAAACTTGCTGCTAGGTCCTGATTTGGCCTGTCCAAAGCGATAAATCAGCACTAATTCATGCGAATTCACGTCGTTGGAAGCGTTCAGATTGGTTGTAGGATAGTCGTAAGAATAGCCCATAAAAATGTTGTCGTTGATGTAGAAGCCCGCCATAGCACCGATAGACTCGTTGCCTACTGCTCTATAAGTCAAGCCTACAGAGATCGGATTGTAATTCAACATCACATTTGTTGATACCTGTGGTGCCGAAAGCGCAAAGTCATTCATGACCATAACCGAAGGCATAACAGTTAAACGCTCGTTGATGATAAAATTGTATCCACCAGACAACACAAATGTCCTAACATCCTCTGTTCCATTCCTCGTAGCAGCCAATGCATTGTCATAGGAAGGCTCAAGGAGGTTCTGTGCAGATAGACCTACATAGTATCTCAACTCATCACCTTTACCGATATACTTGCCCGTCAGATAAATACCTGTAGACAATGCTGGGACAATCACGCTTGTTACTCCGTCAGGAATAATGACATCATTGTCATCTATGGCGACAAATCCCGTGGGATCGAGTCTCCATTGTTTCATCCCGCCCGAAGCACCAATTCTCAAAAAGGAATTGGAAGTTCCCAGCTCAAACTCATAAGCATAGGATGCCGAAAGCGTTACAGTAGAGATAGATCCTAAGGCGTCAACCAATAGCAATCCACCTGCATAACCTGCCTCCGATGGAAGGTCAGTTTCATAGGCTAAATAGGAAGTCTGAGGAGCTCCATCAAAGCCTAACCACTGAAGTCTTCCCAACATGGTCAGACTTGGGCTTTCAACTACCCCAACACGCTTTGCATTCACAGCAGCAGGGTTATACCCAAACTGGGTATAGTTGAACATGGTATTTTGGAAATATTGCTGTGCGAAAGCAGGAACACCGCTTAACCCTACCAGCAACAAGGCAAGTAATAATTTTTTCATAGCGCAGTAATAAAAAGCTAGATATACAAGCTAAGATGATTATTTTATTCCTATAAACCAAAAAACCCAAGTGCTGAAAAATTGCCCTAAATCAGTATTTAAGTGCGCTTTACAAGCTTAATACGGGCTTATAAAAAGGTTACACATTCTCTTCTTCCTGGGCCTCAATTTGTTTCAAATATCCCTCGATGGCCATGGTCATAGAAGGCATATTCGGCATAGGCGCCATCACGTCAACTCTGAGGTCGTGTTTCTCTGCCTCAGCCCTTGTTGTAGGTCCAAATACAGCGATCCTTGTGTCGTTCTGTTCGAAGTCTGGAAAATTGACATAAAGGGATTTGATTCCAGAAGGAGAATAGAAGCAAATCATGTCATAGAAAATATTTTTCAAGTCTGACAAGTCAGCTGCTACCGTACGGTAAATCACACTTTCGGTCAGGTCCATTCCTGCCTCTACCATTTTACCTGGAAGTTCTCGTCTGTGAACATCACTACAAGGGAAGAGGAATTTCTCTCCTTTGTTCTTTTTTAGATAAGGAAAGAGATCCATGGCTGTTCTTTCTCCAACGAACAGCTTTCTTTTTCTAATGGTGATGAACTTAGCCAGATATTTGGCGGTAGAATCACTTACACAGAAGTATTTTGTTTCTGGGGGCATTTCTACCCTCATCTCATTGAGCAAGCCAAAAAAATGGTCTACAGCCACTTTGGAGGTAAAGATAATACCTGTGAAGTCCAGTGGCTCAATACCCTGCTTCCTGAATTCATTTAAAGAGACCCCCTCTACCTGTATAAATTTCCTAAAGTCCACCTTGACTTCCCACCTCTGGGCGAGACGGAAGTAGGGTGAATTCTTATCACTTGGGGGCGGTTGAGAGATCAGGATGCTTTTTACGGGTTTCAATACACTCATGGAGCTTTCCTGCTTAATTATTAATAGTGGTTAAAACATTTTGTGCCAATCTTTCACCAAGCGCAATGACCTGGTCCACATGGTCTTCTGCAGTTTCACGAACCAACTCCTTTCCTTCGTGAAGAAGTTTTCCGCATGTCAGACGAACTTTGTCCTGGAATACAGTAGCATGTCCAAACACAGGTTGAGAACAACCCCCACCTAGTGTTCGCAAAAAGGCTCGTTCGGCCTGAACCGCAATGGCAGTAGCCTGATGATTCAGGATTTCCTGGAGAATGTCCTTTTTTTCAAGTTCTTCGTGGCAAACTACTGCAACAGCTCCCTGCCCTACGGCTGGGGTAAAACTATCTACATGGAGTTTTTGAACGACCTTAGAAGTAAAGCCCATTCTTTTCACACCCGCCAACGCGAGCATGATGCCATCATATTCTCCCTTTTCCATTTTTGCCAGTCGACTATCTACATTGCCCCTAAGTTCCTTCAACTGAATGTGAGGGAAAAAGTGACGAATCATATATTGACGGCGAATAGAAGAGGTCCCTACAGTTAGGGGACGGGATAGGTTGTCAAATTGAACAACGTCTGAATCTGCTAATAAGACGTCTCTTGGATCCTCACGCTCCATAAAGGCGAGTAGGTAAATTCCTTCGATGAGGGAGGATGCCATATCTTTCGCAGAATGTACTGCCAGATCAATTTCTTTCCTTAATAGGGCTTGATCCAATGCTTTGGTAAATAGCCCCGTCGTGGAAAGGGTATGTAAAGGAACGTCGGTACGTTGATCACCCTCTGTAGAAATGATTTTCAGCTGGCTCTCAATGCCTGCATATCTTAACTTTTGTTGAACCCAGTGGGCTTGCCACAAGGCTAACTTACTTCCTCTCGTACCAATTATCATGTGCCTTTCTTACAAAAGAAAACAATCGCTAGAGCCAAATAAGGTAGGGTAGCACATTGAAGGTGCAAATATATAAAATTTTCATGCCAGAGGAAAAGTTGAACATGCTCCCAAGCTCATTGTATAGCACAAAAAGCTTGCGTAACACATAAATTCCAGAAAGCATAACCATTAAACCTACCAAATAATCGGCCTTTGAACTGATTCCATATAAACCAATGATCCACAGCACACCCATCACCAAAATCATAGGCATGGTGGACAATACTTCCAATGAAAATGCCTTAGAAGGCATTTGGTTGATGGTAAAAATTTTTCCTATAAATGACCAAAACAGAAACTTCACGCCTTGCCAAATCAACAGCAGCGCAAATATTTTAGTCATGAGACTTATCAGGCTATCTTGACCATCAAAAAATCGGGCAAATAAGCTTCCTTCAGAAAAAATATCAGAAAAGGAATGCCACATATTGTGATGCTGAATGAAATAAAGCCCCATCCCCAGCCATGTCATTTGATTCAACAATTTCAATAAATTGAGAATAAACACCAGTGCTATGCTGGAATAGAGGTTTTCGGTTGTAGATTCCGATCTCACCCCACTGCCCAGCCAGATTCTTGCAAAAGAACTGAAATAGGCAGGACTACTCAGCTTCACCAATGCCAATGAGACAAATGGCAGCATCACAAAAAGGATAAGCCAGTTACTATCTTCTTTGGGAATCTCTCTTGAGCGGAGTTTCCCCCAAGTCTCAAATTCTCCGAAATAAAAAGTTCTATTTCCTTCGAGATCCCTCCAAAATCTATATGTCTTACCATGCGATCCAGGAGCAAATGGATAGGCGTTGATCGCACAAACAATTTGTTCATCCTTTAGCTGACGAACCCTACGAATCCCCATTCTCTGACAAAGATCCAGCAATTTCCGGTCTGGCTCAAACCAAAAATAAACATCCTCAATTCTATGTTTGAGAAGAGAATTTAGCAACTTCGCTGCTTGAACCTCTGAAAAATCATAGGTTTTTCCTCCATAGTATGGAGCCACCAAGGCTACTGTATCTGCCCCTGGACTTTCTTGTAATATTGAAGGAAGGAATTCTCCAATTCTATCTTCCTCCATTAATCCAATGGCTTCCCAGATCCCGAGTGTTGGGAGTGGACTGTAGGGTTTGTCAAGTCCAGTATTCAGGCGAATGTTCAATTGGTTGGTTCCCTGCTTTAACCATTCTCTTTCTAAACGAAGAAACCAATTACTAAAAGGTTCTTGTTCAACGGTAAGGTACCTGTCATTCAAGATGATCTCAATTTCCCAGGCATACCTCCCTATCCACAATATCAGATCTTCCTGAATAGTAGAATCCATGTAAAAAGTCCTGCTGATGGATAGAGGTCTTCCGGTCTCTTCGAGTGAAAATGGCACAGAATAAAATGTACCCTCATCAGAAACCCAATTTTGGCTTAAATCGAGATACAAACATTCAGGATCCCATTCCCCCCAATTGACAGAACGATATCCATAGCAAACCAACTGAAGACTTAACAGTCCCAGCAAGAGCAGGATAGGTCGAATCAAACGGAAGTTTTTCATAAATCAGCCAACACAACAAGACACAAAAGTAGGTAATTCATATGGGCTCCTAAGAGCCAATCCTTCCTTCATGTCTTGTTTGGGCTTGCAAAGCTAAGCATTTTCCACTCAGGCTCTCAACGAAATTAAAGAGATCGTGATGGATTTCTAACGTAAGGCCCCTACAATGGTATTGACATTAGAACGTACCATACCCGGATAGGAACCCGCATCTGTACCTTTTTCTCCCATCGCATCACTATACAACGTACCTCCAATGGAGATCTCATGGCCCTTTTGGAGACAACCATCTACTACAGCTTCTAGGGATTTGGCTGGAATGGATGATTCTACGAAAACAGCTTTTATTTTCCTGTCAACAATAAAATCCACCAATTCCTTAACATCCTTTAAGCCAAATTCTGCCACCGTGGAAATTCCTTGTAAGCCTCTTACCTCCACCTGATACGCCCTTCCAAAATAGGAGAAAGCATCATGAGCTGTTATCAAGACACGTTGTTCAACAGGAATGGTAGCTAATTCCGATCGAGCGAAGGAATCTAAGACACTCAGATCCTGCATATAGCTCTCCATCCGCTCGGCAAACTTTTCCTTCAAATCAGGATATTCCTTCATCAATGCTTTTCCTGCATAGTCCACAGCTTGCATCCATAGCGCAACGTCAAACCAAATGTGTGGATCCTTACTGTCTTGAGATTCTCCGTGAAAGATGAGTTTGTCTTCATTGATTCCTTCACCTAAGGCCACTACATGCTTTTCTTTCCCTAGCTTTTCGAGGATTTCTCCCATTTTTCCTTCCAGGTGAAGTCCATTGTATATGATTGAAGATGCATTACGTAAAGAAATCAGATCGCCCCTTTTGGCTTTATATAAATGTGGATCCACTCCGGGCCCCATGAGACTGATGACGTCAAAATCATCCCCTACTATGGCCTCCACGGCATCCCCGATCATCCCAGTTGTGGTTACAATCATGGGTTTCGCATTGGGATCTGACTGCTTCTCCTCATTTGCACAACTTGCTAGCAACAGCAGGCAAAAAAGGAGAGAAATATATCGATTGAGTACCTTCATGCTTTGTTTTTTTGACTTGGCAAGATGGGGCAAAAATACCAGAATAAATGAGAGGGCAAAAGAATGGCAGGTAGGCCATTTATATAGGATAAAGTATGTGGATGAAATCTAAGGAGGGGAATTTCATCCTTTGCTCATTCCTGATTACCTTTAATTATATGCTTGAACTTCATCGAGGAGAAGAGAACTACTTGAAGGCTATATATAAACTTTCTCAAGGAAAGGAGAATGTAGCGACCCGTGCCATTGCTCAAGAAATGGACACCAAGGATTCCTCGGTGACTGATATGATGAAACGCCTTGCCAAAAAGGCGCTGATCATACATAAGCCTTACTATGGCATTACCATGACCGAACAAGGCAGATTGGCCGCCTTGACAATTATTCGTCGCCATCGATTATGGGAGGTGTTCATGGTAGACAAATTGGGTTTCAAATGGGATGAAGTCCATGAATTGGCAGAACAGTTGGAACATATCCAATCTCCTCTCCTACTCGAACGCTTGGATAAGTTTTTGGGCTATCCTGCGGTAGATCCACATGGTGATCCCATTCCAGATAAGGATGGAAAGATAGTAACCAAAAAGCATGAACTTCTGGCAGAGGTACCCCTAGACACACATTTTCGGATTGTTCGCGTTACAGATGATTCCTCGGATTTCCTTCAGTATTTGGATGCTAGTGGGCTGAACATTGGCATACACCTCGAGGTAAAGGAACGTATCAGTTATGACGAGTCCCTCACCCTTAAATTAGAGACAGGTCGAAAAGTCCATATCTCCGAGAAGGTCTCCAAGCAGATTTTGGTTGTCGAACCTTAACCCCATTTCCATTCCCAGACTTTCCCATCCTCAGGATGTATGAACTCCCCTATCTTCTTGAAACCATTCTTTTTAAGAATCGAGCTAGATGCAGATTCCTTTGGTAGAGTTTGTGCCATGATGTCTAATTCAGGCTGAGCTTTTTTTGCCAAAGAAACTAAGTGTTTACAAATGGCTGAACCCATCCCCTTTCCCTCAAACTCGGGGAAGGTATAATAAGCGATTTCCACTTTGTTGTTTTGAGGCGGTCCTTTAAATGCACCTGTTCCTACCCATTGCCCATCCAAGCTAACTCCATATCCAACAAAAGGAGGTAGATAACCCACCTTTTCAAATAGGTGAATAGAGCCTTTTAATACATCTTGAGGAAAAGAAGCCCATTCTTCGCTTTGGGCTTCTGCTAGGGTTATAGGAATCGGTACAAGTTGGATATTGACCATGTTTTGAAAGGTATCGATTAAGCTTGGGATTCTTCTGGATATTGAATGTAACCCTATGCCATAAAAAAAGCCCACAATCATCAATTGGGGACTTTTTTATATCGAATATCATATGGCACTACCTATTTGGCGTGTCTTCTTCTTCTTGGTGGGCGGCGCTTTTTCTTATCCCCTCTTGGATAGCGATCTCGGTCACCACGATCATTCCTTCTGCGGTCAGACCTTCCTCCATCGCCTCCATAATTGGGTTTGTTTCTTCTTACCGCTTCATTCAAGTCTCTTCCAGCATCTCTTGACATCTGCCCCATTTCCTTGATCAGCATTTTTGCGATCAATTCTTCTTTAGACAAATTGCCAAAGAGGATATAGGCTTTTTCAAGTAAACCTTCTTCAACTTGGTTACGAATGGGTTGTTCGAGAACTTCTTGTACCCAGTTACTGAGTCTCACCTTCTGGATATCATCAGCATTGGGAACCATGGCTCTGTTGAACTGAATGTTCAAATCACGCTTGAGGCGCATGACTTTCCCCTTTTCTCTTCCGTTGATAAAGGCAAGGGAAATCCCTTTTTTCCCGGCTCTACCTGTACGCCCAGCTCTGTGGGTATAGTAGGCAAGGTCATCGGGCAAAGAATGATGGAATACATGCGTAAGGTCATTCACATCAATACCACGAGCAGCGATATCAGTTGCTACCAGAATTTGTAGCCTGTGATCTCTGAACTCACCCATAACCTTATCGCGTTGACGCTGGGTCAGGTCTCCATGCAGGGCATCAGCCTTGTATTTCTTCCTGGCTAGCTCCTCCGCTAGGTATTGGGTATCTCGCTTGGTACGGCAGAAAATTACACCACGCATATCCGGGCTCATATCAATAAACCTTGATATAGCCTCTACTTTATCGCTATGACGTACCAAGGCAAATTGGTGGGCAATATCTGAATTAACCTTCAATTTGGAGTTGATCCGTATTTCTACAGGATCCTCCATATAGGTATCCACGATCTTCTTGATGTCCGAGGACATGGTGGCAGAAAACAGCCATGTCAATTTCTCAGCAGGCATATAGCTCAGGATCTTGTCAATATCCTGCTTAAAGCCCATGTTGAGCATTTCATCTGCTTCATCCAGGATGACAACGTCAAGCTTATCCAAACGGATAGCTTTTCTTTGTATCAAGTCAATGAGTCGGCCTGGTGTAGCAATGATAATATGAACGGGTTTTCTTAACGCACGAATCTGTACGTGAATGGGAGCTCCCCCGTAAACTGCAAGAGTATTTATTTTGTCCTGATATTTGCTAAACAACTCAAGCTGGCTGGCAATTTGCTGGCCTAACTCCCTTGTAGGGGCCAGAATGAGTGCTTGGGTATGCTTTTCGTTGGGGTCTATTCTCTCTAAAAGGGGCAAGCCAAAAGCGGCTGTTTTTCCAGTTCCTGTTTGAGCCAATCCTATAAAATCCTCAAATCCGTCAATCAGTTGGGGAATGGCTTCACGTTGAATTTCGCTTGGTTCTTCAAATCCGAGTTCTGCAATTGCCTTCAAAATGGGATTTGAAAGACCTAAGCGTTTAAAAGATTCCAATAATATATTTCATTAATTAAACGAGTGGCAAAGATGGTGAAAATATTTGGGATATGTTGGCGGCATGGATTAATTCTGGAATAATATTGTTGAACGCACACAATTTGGGGATGTAATCTTTTGTCTCCCTTCGTCCTTTCCAAGGGCCTTTGCTATGTTGATAATCTCTTATTAAGCTGAAGCTTGAAGATGCTTTTCGTAGCCTTCAATCAACTGGGAAAGGTGATGTTCCATGTGATGGATATAATCCCATACCAGGTGAGACAGAGTAGCTGGCTGATCAGCAGGGACTTTGTTCCAACCTATCCTGCTGAAGTTGTGCATACTATGTTCTTCCTCCATTACTTTTTCAGGAATGGCATCTAAGAGATTGGCCAAATGCCTGTTGGCCGTCATCCAGGTTTGTATAATATCTTCACGACCTCTGTACAAATACCTATTCATGATCACCCACTCGTTTTGGTCGTAGCCCTGAAAAACCAGGTGGTCCTGCTTTTGAGCTCTCAGGAATCGCTGATGGTTGTTGTAGGCAGAATCAATTAAGTGTCCTAATATCTCCTTTGGGGCCCATGCACCAACCTTGGGCCTTGCATGAAAGGTCCCATCCTTGATCAAACGAATTCGTGCTTCAGAGTAAGAGAGGATATTGAGGAGGATTTGTGCGTAATTCATGTCATTGTTGCATTAGGTCCTAAAAATTTAGGACTTTCTTCGGAAAAATTGGAATTAATTTCCCCCTTCTTCATGAAGATTTTGCAACACCTTTTTAATCCCTCGATTTTCTGTGTCATGGAGTTCGCTTAGGTCAAGTCGAATATGATCGCCATTCTTCAAATAGATATCTGCTGACTGGGGATGACAAGCCAGACTTTCTATAGCTGCTAAGGGAATTTTATGAGGCTGTTTGTCGGTCGAAAGTTTGTAGTGAAGCATTCCCTTTTCTAGGGAGAAAAATTGTCGTTCCTTCTTTAAGCGAATTCTCTTGCTAACCACAAGCAATAAACTCAGACCCAAGACATGGGCCAAGGTAAGGCTATCCCCTGTCATGAATGAGCTCAAATCAAGGCCATGCTGTCTGGCCTTTGATAGCAAAAATAAAGCGAGGATGGAGGTCAAAAACAGGAGAAGGAAATAAGCAATCCTGTTAAGATTCACTTTTGGTGGCTCTGATCCCAGGTGTACATTCATAGAATCCATACACTTAGTTATTTACCAAAAGACAGCTTTTTAGGCAGGATGTTGGGAGGAAGTCGCTATTTCTTGCTTCAGTTCTGCAAAGAATTCCTTTAATACCAATACCTGATTATAATTGGCTTCCGATAAGGAGATGTCAACTTTTTCACCTCCTTTCATCTCAAGTAATACAGAGGATGCCTTGATGTCGACGGATTGAATGGAGGGAATATTCAGACGCTTCTCATTTCCTCTTGGACGAGTCCTATATACAAGTGAATTGCCCTTTCTTTCAACAAAGGTATCTCTTGGAATGGGCCATTTGCCGGCAGTGGCCAGGGTCCCTGTTACGATGCTCAAGGTGAGAAAAACATACATCCAATCTCCTGGAAATGCATCATCAAAGGTTCCGGACAGGAGTTTTTGAGTTATGGCAATCACAAAAACAATCCCGCAGCCATACATAAAGGCTGAAAAAATCATATTGTGATAGGCTGAACGCGCCTGTTTTTTGATGAGAATGTAGGTTGACTCCATGATATCTGCTTGACGGATTCCTTTTGATTAACAATCCTTTAGTATCCTTTGTATATGGAGTCAGGAAAATATTACAGTTTTATTTCCTTTAACTAGGATTTTTCTTTCTAGATGAAGGCCTACAGCTCTGGAAAGCACTAATTTTTCTAAATCTTTTCCCTTTTTGATAAGGTCTTTGGGCGCATCTACATGGGAAATACGCGTAACATCCTGTGCAATAATGGGTCCTTCATCAAGATCCTTGGTAACGTAATGGCTGGTAGCTCCAATGATTTTCACACCACGTTCATAGGCAGAATGATAAGGCCTTGCACCCGGAAAAGCAGGAAGAAAGGAATGGTGAATATTGATGATTCGGTTTTTCCAGCTGGAGGCAAAATCATCCGTAAGAATCTGCATGTAGCGAGCAAGGATAACCAAGTCGATGTTATGCGACTCCAACAATTCCCGTTGGACAGCTTCCTGCTCTTGTTTGTTACTTTTGCTAATGGGAATATGATGGTAGGCAATCCCAAATCTATCGGCTATTGATTGAAGGTTGGGATGGTTGGAAATGATCAATGGAAGTTCAGCCTTCCATTCGCCTGATTGAACACGGTAAAGGATATCATAGAGACAATGAGACATCTTAGATACAAAAACCGCTACTCGAGGGGTATCTGCTGAGAAATAGAGTTGAGTCTCCATCTTCCACTTCTTGCCTATCCCTTGATCGAAATGGAACTTGATAGTAGCCTTTTCAATGGTGTAGCCCATGAGGTCCCATTCCAAACGCATATGGAAATCGCCACTTTCCTTGTCAGTATGCTGTTCTAGGTTGATAATGTTACCATTGTACATGTGAACATATTGCGTTACCTCTGCAATAATTCCCATCTGGTCCTTACATTGGATCAACAGGATCGCCGTCTCCATATCAAATTGATTAAGGGTGAAATGATAGCCCCAAGGGAGAAATAATGCCCATAATAGCTATTGCTGCTTGTATTCTACAAACCCCTCAACATAAAAATCCCCAGCAATATGCTAGGGATTCCTATTGAGATCTCTACCTTAGGCTACTTTGGAGGAGAGCCTTCCTTCAATTTTCTTCCAAAAGGACTCGATATGGTCATACCATTGTTGGAATCCATCCTTTAGCCAAATGCTCTGCATGTACTCTCGGATCGGAATGGCCCCAGCCTCCTTCAATTCTGCTGCCACAAATAGGTCAGTTACAATGGGAATCACCCCTAATTCAAGGTCCTGATAAATTACCTTGGCTACACGAGCCATTGCCATCACCAATTCATTCCTATACTCCAGTTCCACCTCCTTAGAAATGATGAAATAGCAGCGGTTTTCGATGAAACTAAAGTTTAGTCCCAAGGGGGCTCTGTTGGCGATGATACAAGCTGCAATTTTTCCACTATCCTTGTCCATGAACTTATAAATCTTCCGGTAGCGGCTCAGTCCATATTGAGCAAAGCTTTGTGTGCTCTCGTTCAATAGTATGTCATCCTGATCCAATTCTTCCCCTTTGACAAAAACTTCTCCGTATCTGTCCTCTACCAAATGGACCAGATCCTGATCTGGACCTATTACCTCTTCGATATGATATCTTAGTCCTAGTTCCTGCGAGGCATCTTCGAGTTTTAAGTGAAGGTATTGGAACAAGTTCAAGCTCGAGGTTTTCGGTCCCAAACGATCTGTCATCGAGGCAAAAACACGGAATGCATAGCGGTTATTCTGTCTGAACCAATTTTGGCTGGAGGTAATTTCATAATCGGGAAATTGGGCTCTGGTTTGTGCCGCCATCATAACTTTTAAGGAAAGAAAAGGATTTCCATTAGAAATGAGGTGTTGGGCAACCATGCCATTATTGGAGTGTCTCCAGGCCGTGACAGAGGAGAAATAGCCCTTCTCTTCGTCCTGACAGGTCAAATACCACAATAGATCCTCTTTAGACTCCTTCAATCGACGCCAGTTCTCCGAAATTTTCGCCATATGCGGCTGGAGAATTTCCTTTTTGGCTGGGTAAATAAAGCCTGTCTCTTCATACTTCTGAAACAGTTCTTCGATGGAAAAATGGTTGAAGTCTACACCGAATTTTTCCTTTAAAAGCTGTGTTTTCGATTGGTTGATCATGGGAACGGGGTTTTATTTCAATTCTACATATCTATTTATTGTATGATAATGCTGTACTTTTCTAGATTGGAAGGGATGATATCAACGCCTAGCCCAGGGCCATATAAGGGAGTCGCTACTCCCTCCTGACCAAATCCTAAAAACTCCTCGGTCAGGTCTCCTTCCATAAAAAATCCTCCAAGCGATCCCTCCAAATAGGAGAGTCGATGTGTTTGGGCAAAGATTCTTCCTGCAGCAGTTAGCAAAGCCGTTTCACCTACATTACAGCCTAACTGACAGTCTATTCCATGCAAACTCGCAAGCTGATGGAGCTTGGATGTAGCCCTTAGTCCTCCTGATTTTGAAATCTTCAAATTGAACATCAGAGACTCCGCAGGCAGGTGGTCTATATAATATTGGACGTGCTCCAGAGAAAAAACTGACTCGTCAAGCAGAATTTTTATGGGTGTTTCTTTTCCCAGCTCAATGAGCTTTTCAATTTCTGTGGCTAGCAAGGGCTCTTCTACACAACTGATGTTGTAAGCTGAAAGGGTTTCTATATTTCTTCTAGCTTCCGCTAAGGTCCATGCCCTATTTGCATCTAATCTGATGTCTGCTTCTGGTCCAAGTATATCTCTGACAATTGAGAGCATACGACGATCATCTGCTTGGCCGACTTTGAGCTTATAATGTTTGATTCCTATTCCCTTCATCCTCAACAGCCACTTTTCCAATTGGTCAAGAGGTAAAAAGGGCAGCACAGCAGAATAGATAGGAAAATACCGTTCGCCATTAGGTGAAAGTATATCTGCTACTGACATTCCTTTCGCCTGTCCATAAAGGTCGAGCAATGCCATTTCCATGGCACAACTCAAAGCAGGACTTTGGACTCTTTCGTCAAACTCTCTCAACCAGAATTGAACATCTTCCCATTGCTGGATAGAAAGTTGAGGCATAAGGACAATTTCCCTATAGAAAGTCTTGACGACTTCGCTTGTGTTTTCACCGGTTACATAATTCCTGGGCGCACCTTCTCCATATCCAATCAGGCCTTGTTCAGAGTGTACTGCAAGGACAATAGAGTCCGAAGCAGCTCTTCTTTTGAGCTGATGGTCAATGGAAAAAGTAAATGGAATTCGTACCTGATGAAGTTGAATCAGGTTAATTCTCATTTCGTACGTTGGTTACTTGCTATATAAGGGAGGATATGAGAAGGAAGTTCATATCTATGTAAAAAGTAGAACTATATATAATTTATATATCTAATCTATTTATCTCATTCACTTTAAATAATACGATTCACAAATCAATATGTTGTTGTAGATACATAAAAAAACCACCTGCTTAAAAAACAGGTGGTTTCAGAGTCCTATGGGATTTGGCTATTTCTTGATGATCATAGGAGCACCTAGTAGGGCATCAGGAATACCAAATGCTTCTGTCAGCCCCAATACTTCTGTCTTCAATTCTCGGCTAAGGGCCAGAACCTGACGTTTTACGGCCTCGGCTCTTTCTCCCGACCAATATCCCTGTTCCATGAACCATGCTCTGTCTTCAGCCAATTCGTTCAAGGCGTATAAGGCTCTTAATTTCTCCAAAACTGCCTTCACCTCAACATCCTCAGCCTTATCGATTTCAGCAGCAAACTGTTCTAGGACAATTCGATGAACATAGGCTTTGGCCATGTCGATGAGTTGGGGTTGGACTTCTAAGAAGGCATCAAAGGAGTCCATTCCTCCGTCAATCAATTTCTTCATAGTTCGGGCAACCTCCCAAACTCGTTCACTCTCACGGTTTCTAAAAGCTTGAAGTTGAAAATCAAGCGCTCTCAGGCTACCAGCATCATTGCTTTCGGCGATACGGATTTGATTTTTCTCGGTCAAAGTATGGGCAGCTCTTTTGGCAAACATATTCAGCATACCAAAGAAATTCAGATCTCTGAATCCCGACCTAAACTCAGACAATTGGGACTTGGCGACTAGTTGCAGCAGCACGTAGTTGTCCCCTTCGAAGGTGGTGAAGATGTCTGTATCAGCTTTCAGATCGGCCAAACGATTGGCTGCAAGGTATCCTTGTCCACCTGTTGCTTCTCTACATTCTTGTAGGGTTTCGGTAGTATGCCAGGTAGAAACAGCCTTCAAACCAGCTGCCAATGCCTCAATTTCCCTTTCATCCTCTTGGGACTTATTGAGATAACGCTCCACCATATACCTATGAGCAAAATGGAAGGCATAGGTAGTCGCCAAGCGCGGAATCAAACGAAGTTGATGGGTTGGATACTCTAGAATGGGCATTTCCTCCTCCCCTGCTCTCCCAAACTGTCTCCTTTGCGCAGCGTATTGAAGCGCAATGGTCAAACCGGACTTTACCGCGCTCAATCCCCCCATTGGGACAGCGACACGCCCCCCCACCAAGGTACCCAGCATGGTAAAGAATCTTCGGCCTTCACTGGTAATATCACTGCTATACGTTCCGTCATCACTTACCTGCCCAAATTTGTCCAGCAGGTTCACACGAGGAACCCTCACTTGATCAAACCAAAGACGGCCATTGTCAACTCCATTTAATCCAAGTTTCTGGCCACTATCAGCAATGGTAACACCCGGCAGGGGATTTCCTTCATCATCACGGATCGGAACTACAATGGCATGAACACCATATTGTTCGCCTAGGGTCTCCAATTGAGCAAAGACGACTGCTACCTTAGCATGTGCAGCTGCGTTCCCGATATATTCTTTATGAGCCAAATAGTGAGGCGTGTGAATGATGAATTCTTGGCTTGCTGGATCATAAACAGCAGTAGTTTCCAAATCCCTAACATTAGAACCGTGATTGGCCTCTGTCATGGCAAAACAACCTGGTAGTTCAAGTGTCCCCGCAGGCGTCAGAAAGTGTTCATAATGATATTCTTTACCAAGGCCATAGACACTTCCTCCAAATAGGCCAAACTGAACGCCGAACTTAACCAACAAACTCAGGTCATGATGTCCCAAGGCCTCAAAAACGGCGATATAGGTTCCCATGTCATGCTTTCCTCCTGAGGATTCAGGATAAGCCAAAGAACCAAAGCCCTGTCTGGCCAATTCCTGTAGCCAAACCAATACTTGCTCACGATATTCTTCTTTGACCGGGCTTGTTTTGTCATATGAAAAGAAAGGATCGGACAAAAGAACCCTCATTTTCTGACGGATCTCCCTGTAGGGACCATCCAAGATTAGTTCCAGCTTTTGTGGATCAAAAGAAGCTTCGTACACAGGATTGGAGCTCGCCAAATGGTCCTTGTCAATAAAGGCCTCTTTGACAGCTTCATCGGTTTTCCATCCCAGAGCCTCTTCCAATTCTCTTAGGGCTTCCTCTGCAGTTTCATCCTTGTAAATACCCTCTAAATGCTCCGTTCCTAGATCTGCTAAGGTCCGAGATAGGTTGATAAGATTGGCTGTTTTTTCTTCTGGCAGATCCCTCATGGCATCCTGAATCAACCTAAGCCATTTTTTCAGGAGGACGGGAGTGGGTGGGTTGTTGGGGTCGAGATGAGAACAGACCCATTTTTTATCTTTTGCGGAAAGGTCTTCTATTCCGGCGATTTTCTTTTCAATCAAATCTATTTCCCCTGGCGTCAAAATATCATCCGACCATGCCATATATAGCAAGGGAAGGAAGGCCATTTTTCCCGGACTAAGATGAGCGGGCATGGGAGGCATGCTGGTAGTATCCATATGAATTATTTGATATTTTCTTGCAAGTAAGTCCTATTAGGAATGTACACATTCCCGTTCATTTATACGATGGACAATCAATGCTTGTTAACAGTTTGGCAAGGACCTTTGGGAGTTTTAGGGCTGATTTAGGTCATTCCCTTGACATAAGGGAGTTTTTCTATGTTACCACTCCATCAGAATATGTTTACCTTTATGCTATGAGCACGCTCCAGTTGGCGCTATATTTTTTTCTTGGCTTTACCTCATTGGCCCTTCTCCTATTGTTGTTCAATCGGAAATTGGTTCAGGCAGCCTTTCTGCTTTTTGCGGTTTTATTGGGGGTGGGAGCTACCTATGTTTTTTTAGGGGCAGAATTCCTGGCCGTTTCCCAATTGGTTGTATATGTTGGAGGCATATTGGTGTTGATGATGTTTGGGATCATGCTTACCCAACGAGAACAACATGCGGAGGCAACTTCTCCGCTTCAAAATATAGGTGCTAGTATTGGACTAGCAGGACTCTTGACAGTAGGATTGCTTTATGTATGGAATGAGTTTCGTATAAACCCTCCTGTTTGGATGCAAAAAGCCAATATGTCCTACGAACAGGCAGACAATGTCCAGCATATAGGCACCCTAAGCTTAAGCCGCTATTTATTTCCCTTCGAGTTCGTTTCCATTATTCTGCTCCTTTGCCTTGTTGGAGCGGCCTTATTAGCCAGGAGTAAACGACCAAGTCAGTCTTCATGAGCCCTACCCACAAGATTAACTGGACAAGGGCCCTAAAGGAATACGAAATTTTTCTTGGTATTGAAAAGGGGCTAGCCAAACTTAGTCGGGAAGCCTATCTAAGAGATTTATCTCGTTATAGGATGTATGCGGAAGACATACTCGAATTTTCCTCACCTGCTTTGATCAGGTTGGATGATCTACATGCCTTTCTCGCCTTTCTTGTAGATGATTGTTTATTGGGGGAGAGATCCATTGCCAGAAACATCTCTGCCTTAAGATCCTTTCATAGCTTTCTTTTAACGGACGAATGGCTCGATTCAGATCCAGCTTCTCTCCTTGAGCTACCCAAATTGGGCCGAAAACTGCCAGTAGTCCTACATGTCGAGGAATTGGATGCTATTTTTCAGGCCATTGACCTTGAATCTGAAACCGGCATTCGTAATCGAGCCATGTTGGAAGTATTGTACAGCTGTGGCTTACGTGTTTCAGAACTCACCCATCTACGGTTAACCCGCATCTTCCGAGCAGAAGGCTTTATCCAAGTGATTGGAAAGGGGAATAAGGAAAGGCTCGTTCCAATTGGTGAACCTGCTTTGCACTGGATTGCTCGATACGAGGAAGAGGTACGAGATAAACAAAAGATTTATGCTGGCCATGAGGACTTTGTATTTCTTAACAGAAGAGGAAAACAGCTCAGCAGGGTCATGGTATTCAATGTGGTGAAAGGCGCCTGTCAACAAGCCAATATTCGAAAAAATGTAAGTCCTCACACCTTCAGGCACTCATTTGCCACTCACCTCATAGAGGGAGGCGCCGACCTAAGGGCCATTCAGGAAATGCTGGGGCATGAATCCATTACCACCACTGAAATCTATCTTCACCTTGACAGAGAATATCTTAGAGAGGTATTTCAGCTTTACCATCCTAGAAAATAAAAAAACCGACACCCCAATGGGATATCGGTTTCAGGCCATATTCTCAGGAGGGTTATTCCATTTCAAAGCGTGCCTCAACTTTTCTTTCTTGTAGCATTCCTGCCCATTCGAAGGAAATAGTGAAAGATACTCGCCATGTATTGCGATTGATTTTTTCACCCTCAAGATGACCTATATTCACAGGTTTCCATCCAGGTGTACAATTACAAATAGGAGCTACAAACATATTTACTTGCTCCAAATCAGCATCACTTACATCAAAGGATTCCTGATCAGCTGGGATTTCCCAAAGGATGATTTCGGTATACTCATCGTCGGCTATCTGTGGACTGTCATCGGCTTCGTAATTGTAGCGAAAAACAAGGTTTTCACCTTCTTCCAACCGAAACCAGTACAAATCATCTTGATTTTCGATGATGAGATCAGCGTGTTCTTTTACCGTGTAGGTACAATCTCCCTCTCGACAGGTGCTTGGATTTACACCTTCCGTACTACAAGAGAAAAAGAAACATATCGCGAAAAAAGCTATAAGTTGAATTAGCCTATTCATCCTGTCATTCTTTAATTTACACCTTTAAATTCTCCTTCAATGATTCTTTTCATGGGAGCCTCAAACAAGTCGTAATCGAGCTCAATCTCTAGCTTCCAAGTATTGTCAGCCAGTTTGGTGCCGGCTATTTTTCCTCCCCATGCCTCTCCAATTTCAGGAGGACAGAAGCAAGATGGCAATACATAAATGTTTAGGTCAGCTATTGCATCCCCTTCATACAGAAAGTCGGTATCTGTTGCTGGAACTTGGATCAGGATTCGTTCGCTATACTCATCATCAGCGATAAAGGGGTCATCTTCTTCGACAAAAGAGGCGTAAAAGACCATGTCATTTCCCTCCCGAATTTCAATGAATTCATCTCCTCTGGATTGTGTTCGGAAGAGTCTCTTTTCAACTTCGAATACGAAATCGCAGTTCCCTGAGGCACAATCCAATTGTGCAGGCAGATCAGCTTCGCAGGAAGCCAATAGTGCCGTCACCATGATCAAAGGAATAATCTTTTTCATCATGAAAAGCATTTAATGGTTAAACGATTAAACTAAAAAAGCGCTGCCTATTTTATTCGAAGTGAATAGGCAACATATGGAATCGGGAAAATGCTAGTAGAGGTTTGAGTTGTACTGGTTTCACGTCTGAGGATGTTTGCTCCCCAAATCATAAGACCAAAATTCCAAGTAGATCGGCCAGGAGTCCAGCGTACCCCGCCAGAAAGTACTCCATAAAATGTGCTGATCTGCTGACGATTTACAAGACCAAACTGGTCCTCAAATGTCTGGTTGTTATTTATTCCGTAGAAAAAATTCTCGGTAAAGAGGTAAAAGTTTTCACGATTTTTCTTCAGCCCGCTCACGACTAGAATAGGAAAGGTGAATCTTTGTTCGCTAATTTCACGAATCAGGCTTCCGGGTAATACCCTGTCTATTTTATTTTGTGCGCTGAAGGCGAAAGGGACATATAGCCCTGCCGACAGATTTTTTTCAGGTTCCCCTATTGTACCGACAGCATAGACAGTAGGGAAGAAAGGATAATCGGCATTGCCAATCGCTCCTCCTGCCAAAACACCTGTAGCCAGTTTCACTTCCCCTTCTGTAACAAGGCTATACTTTACATCCAGAAAGGCGTAGGTAAAGGCATTATTGAAGGAGCTTTCTTCGATGATATTGACCAAGCCCGTAATGGTTGACCCAATTTCTACCCCACCCGAGACAGACAATCGATCACTTACCCCATAATGTAAAGAATTAGCTGTGAGCAGGATATTGCGATAGTTCAATTCCCCCTTGTCAAGAGGAAAGGCGCTTTGGCTAAATAAATAAGAGACACCTACGGAGGTAGGTCTTTTCCAAGGGGGTCGTTTCCCTGTTTCCTCATTTAGAGAGAGAAACTTAATTTTTGACCAAAATATTTTCTCCCCCTCATCTGTTAGGAAATACCCATCTCCACTGCCTACAGCATAACCAGATGTTTCATACCCATAGTAGGTCTTCACCCAAAACCACACCTTCCCCTCGTCTTCAATTTGCTGCTCAAATTCTTTAAAGGTATTCCATTTTCTTTCCCCCTTTTCGCTGATTTGATCTCTCAAAGTTCCTAGCCAAACCTCACCCGTCAAGTTTTTATACACCTCTTCATCGTCATATAAGTTGCTAACGACCAGAATCAGTTGGCTTTCTTCCTGTCCCGGATACAGTTTCATAACCAGGTCATTGTTCCAAGCAAAAGTAAAATAGGGGGTCAACTTATACTCTTTTACCTCATTGAAGGTAATTTCGCTCCCTACGAGTGGGTGAATGAATACTGGATCTGGCCGATCCTGCCCCATTAAGAGGACAGAACACAGGCAGAAAAAGAAGATTGCGCTGGTGGATTTCATAGGGTTTGGGTCAGTCGTATGGGTAAGAATGAAATTTGAGAGTCTAGTTCAAAGGCGAAAAACCAGATAAAAGTCGTCTTCTTTCCCTAAGAAGACGGATTCCATGTAAAAAAGCTACTTCCTTCTGGGGAAAAGGTAGGTATAGGTTACAAAGGGCGAAATAAAATTAAGTGCTGAATTGGTTCTGATAAACAATTCATTTCTATTGAGATCAGTTGTTTGGTCAGTTAGGCGGGAAATCGCCAATACATTCCCAAAATCAAAAGCATGTGGCCCCATTTTCCTTCTAAACCCTATTCCACCAGCCGTAAACAAGTCTCTTGCAAAAATTCTTTGGTCATTGAATATCTGGTCTCTTTCTTCCTCATTATAGATGAAGTAAGTTTCTCCCAGAAAAGCCCATTTGTCTCCCAAATCATAATTCCAGGCCAAAGAGCCCATGGGAGCTGCGGGAAAAAACGAAGCGGGAAAACTAAAAAAGCTCCCTCCTGCTTTTAGGCTTATTTGGAGCTTCCCTTCATTGAAGAGCCTTGTTACAACCAAAAGGGTATTTAACCCTATGGCCCTTGATCCAACAATGACATGGGTAGCTTCGAGACCTACATACATCTTGTCGGAGGTAGATCGGCTGTAGGAAGCACCTGCCACAAACAATCCTCGATACGAACCAGCTCCCAGACTGCTAAGGCTTCCAATTAAGTCAATTCCAGCAAAGGCAGATATATTGTCTGTGATCCCATAAGTGAATTTTTGACCGTCCAAGATAAGATTTTGATACGCTAGACGTCCCTTTTCCATGGGAATGGCTGATCTGCTAAAAATTAACCTCCCTGTAGCTGCTTGGTAGCCTGTGTAGACTGCTGCATCGGCTTTCACTTTCAGGCCATTTTCCCCAAGGACGGTGATGGAGCGAATATTTTCCCTAGGAACATTGAGTTTGAAGCCATTTTCTTTGCCCATGATGATAGCTTCCTCTTGGACTTCGTAGATCAAGACCTTGCTGGTCCCTTGTTCATATACCTTCACCAAAGCAACTACCGTCTCCCTCTCTTTTAATTCTTCCTTAACAAGAACGAGCGCCTCCCTTATTTTCTGTGTATTTTCCTCTACCAATTCTTCCCATGCATCAATCATGTTTTGCTTCATCCCCACCTTAAATGTAGGATCTTGTCTGGATTTCAGTTCGTATTCTCCATTCGGTAATTTGTGAAGGTAGAAGACATCACCACGATTTACGTTGATAGGATATTTCCTAAATAGTTGATATCTGATTCCCTCCTGATAGGTAATTTCAGGGCCGATCATAGGATGCAAAGTATAAGCCTGTTGCGCGCGCGTAGTACTTATGCCTATTCCTAGCAAAATGAAGAGAAGAGAAAGGATTGTGCGGACCATGGATCGTGAAATATGGATAGTTGTCAATTTGGGGGATATATTAACAAAAGACTACATACAAGAAAAGCCCGAAAGAGAGGGATACTACCTGATCCGAAAGGTATAGCCTACGTAAGGGGCGGGAATAATGTCATCTCGAATGATTCTGTCAGAGATTTTTGAGCCCTCAGGTTCTCGAAAGGTAATGTATCTTCCTACCGTACCGTAGGCACCCAACCCTATGTCAATGGCATGACGTCCTTTGTGCCATCTCGCTCCGGTGATCAATAGACCTTGACTAATTCGGTTGGAATAAGAATAGCCTGTCGGTCCGGGAAAATCGCCCCCTTCAAGCTGAGCTGCCAATTGAATCAGATAGCTCCACTTCCCGCCCATTTGTCTAACAAATCCGATTTCTGTGTACCATGGAAAATCAGAGGTAATCCCATCCCCCATCCCTCCAGTTTTTCCGAGCTTCAGCGTGTAGGAAGCCTTGCGGGTTATCCAAGAGAAGGAAATCGCACTCGCCATTACTCTCCATCCTTGAAAAGCACCTAATTGAATATCAGCACCTACAAACAATCTCTTCGTCAGCGGAATACCTGCATGAATCCCCAAACTGGTAATCCCTACTTCATCCCCTTCTAGTTTACCATCCTTGTTGGTCGGCCTTTCCAACAACCATGTCCATACATCAAAGCCTGCGTTGATGGACACATTCTTTAGGAGGCCATAATGAACCCTTTGACCCGTCAAAAGAATATTTTGATACACCAATTCGCCTTTCTCCATAGGAATAGCCGTTCTGCTGATGAATAACCTGTCTCCTGCGAAAGCAATACTTGGATCAGATGCTAGGGAATCCTTAGAGGGAGAGAAAGACTGCCCCAAAAGGCTGGAGAGCAGACAGAAAAAGAGGGAGAGGGTAGCCAGAATTTTCATGATGCTGTTTTGTTAAGTAAAGAATGGTTTTCATGAATATAGAAGATTCGCACCTTCTTCTAGCCACCAAATAATAAGTCGAGCCTTTATTCCATAAAAAAAGCCTCTCCGAGGAGAGGCCTATTTTTGTATGTATGCTATAGTAGTTGAGGATCACACAACTACTTTTACGTCAACTATGTTCTTAACGGCGTCTATGATGGCGTCCTTGTCGTAGCCACACTCTTTCCAGAGTTGCTTTTGAGTCCCGTGGTCAATGAATCGATCTGGTACACCGAGTCTTACCACCTTAGCGGAATGACCTTGATCTACCATCCACTCAATGACTGCAGAACCAAATCCTCCTTGAATAGCACCATCTTCAACTGTGATTACTTTTTTGTAGGTAGAGAAGATTTCTTCTAGCATTTCTGCGTCCAGAGGCTTCACAAATCTCATATCATAATGAGCTGGGTTGATGCCCTGTGCATTCAATTCCACGATAGCCTCTTGGGCAAAGTTACCTGGATGTCCTAGGGTCAAGATCGCCACTTCTTCTCCTTCAGTCAGCTTTCTACCTTTTCCAACTTCAATCGCTTCGAAAGGCGTCTGCCAATCGACCATGACTCCTCTACCTCGAGGATACCTAATTGAAAACGGCCCTTCTTCCCACTTACTAGCTGTGTACATCAGGTTTCTGAGCTCAGCTTCGTTCATAGGTGCGGAGACAACCATTTCTGGAATACATCTGAAGTATGCGATGTCAAATGCGCCCTGGTGAGTAGCTCCATCTGCTCCTGCCAATCCAGCACGGTCCAAACAAAATACTACAGGTAATTTCTGAATAGCCACGTCATGGATCACTTGATCGTATGCACGTTGCATGAAGGTAGAATAGACATTACAGAAAGGCTTTAGCCCTTGTGTGGCCAATCCTGCAGAGAAGGTAACAGCGTGTTGTTCAGCGATTCCTACATCAAAGGATCTGTCAGGCATTTCTGCCAGCATATATTTTAGGGAGCACCCACTTGGCATCGCCGGTGTGATACCCATGATTTTTTCATTCTCCTTCGCCAACTCAATGATAGAGCGCCCAAAGACGTCTTGGTATTTTGGAGGTTGGGGAGCTGTGGATCCCGATTTGACAATCTCACCTGTGATCTTATCAAACAAACCAGGCGCGTGCCATTTGGTCTGGTCCTTTTCAGCTTTCCCGTAGCCTTTTCCCTTTACGGTTACACAGTGAAGTAGCTTAGGACCAGGGATATCCTTCAGATCGTCCATCAGACGTACCAAGTGGTTGATGTCATGTCCATCAACTGGGCCAAAGTATCTGAAACCAAGAGCTTCGAATAACATTCCGGGTCTTGAGGCTGCAGTCAAAGCTAATTCGAGCTTTCCTGCCAACTTTTGGGCCTTGGGTCCTATGCTTTTAAGCTTACCCAATACCTTCCATGTCTCATCTCTGAGCTTGTTGTAGGTGTGGGAAGTTGTAATATCGGTCAAATAGTCCTTTAGCGCCCCTACATTGGGGTCAATGGACATATTGTTGTCATTCAAAACGACTAGCATATTTGCTTTTTCCCAACCACCATGGTTCAATGCTTCGAATGCTAATCCGCCTGTCATGGCACCGTCTCCGATTACCGCGATGACGTTGCGGTTGTCTCCATTGTAATGAGAGGCAGTAGCCATACCTACAGCCGCAGAAATAGAGGTAGAAGAGTGGCCCACCCCAAAGGTATCATATTCAGATTCCGATCTCTTAGGGAAGCCAGAAATACCGTTGTACACTCTATTTGTGTGGAAACGCTCGCGACGACCTGTGATAATTTTGTGCCCATAGGCTTGATGCCCGACATCCCATACCAGCTGATCATGAGGTGTATTGAATACGTAGTGAATAGCGGTGGTCAATTCGACAACACCTAAACTTGCTCCGAAATGTCCTCCGTTAACAGAAACAGTAGAGATAATGAAGTCTCTGAGTTCCTCGCAGAAGTCATACAATTGCTCCGGCGATAGTTTGCGAAGATCGGATGGATCATTCACTTGTGCCAATAATGGCCCTGGTTCAACTTTATGCATGGTGATTGGTAATAAATCGGTCTTTTTCAATAGACATGTGGGTTAATAACTCACGCTAAAAAAAATTTGTTCGTACATATGATAAATTTAGTACGTTATCCAAAGTGACAAATTCTTTTCGCTTAGGGTTCCTTCATGCTGCTAAGGATTGGCCTTAAAAAGGCGCTTTAATCCCATCTTCGTGCATTTTAACCCAAGAACCCCTAAACTTCATGCCATATTTCCTACCCTGATTCTGATAAATGGTTCAACTCATTCATGCAAAAAAATGTTAATCTCATCTTTTTCTAGTCAGTATTCGGAAATGTTTGGCAAAATATGAGTATTTCTTCATACCTAAAAAAAAGCCGGACATATCCTTCGATATTCCGGCTTGATCGATTTCTTCTTCAAGCTGTTTGGATCAGCTTTGGGGTACTAGGAGTTCTGAGATTTTAGGATGTCTCTAATTTCTCCCAAAAGAACTTCTTCCTTGCTTGGTGCGGGTGGTGCTGCAGGGGCTTCTTCCTCTTTTTTCTGGGTGGAATTATATCCTTTGATGATAAGGAAGATAACGAAAGCTACCAGAAGGAAATTAATGATGTGGGTTACAAATGCTCCCCAGCGGATGGCAACAGCCTTTCCACCTTCTTCTGTGGCCTCTTTCAACACCACTTCTAGGTCGTTGAAGTTTACCTCGCCAATCATAAAGCCAATGGCAGGCATGATGATATCATTTACCAAGGAAGTTACAATCACGCCGAAGGCACCTCCAATGATAACAGCTACTGCGAGATCCAGCACGTTTCCGCGCATGATAAAATCTCTGAATTCTTTGATCATAAGTCAGGTAGATTAAATGGTGTGTATTTAGATTGAACGATAAGTTAAAAAATATATTCACCATATTTAATACGTCTGACCATTTCATAAGTCACCTTCTTCTTCCAACAATACAAAAAGGCGAGTCCGAAGACTCGCCTTACCATTGACAGGCTCACCCTTTAGAAAGAGTAGCCTAGGCTGGCGGACAATTGTCCACCGTGCTGAGACAAGGTATGTGTTTGTCCGAGGATATCCACTTCATCCCTGGCATTACTCAAATCAATTTCATAACGGAAATCAAGAATCAATTTCTTTCCTAGGTCAAAACCTACACCTGCTTGTAATCCTACCTGTGATTCGCTGAATTTACGACCATATCCCCTTACCTCAGTAAGTTCTGATACAGTCCCAAGACCTGTGCGGAATACTGGACCAGCATTGGCACGAAGTGGGCCAAGCTTGATACCTGCCATAATGGGCATTTCCAGACCAAAGTACTGCTCGTACAAAGGATCAGAAGTTCCATCGGTAAAGTCCTCGATCAAGTATTCTACTGAAGACGTTGTCAACATGAATTCAGGTTGAATGTACAAACCAGCCAAATTCAGGCGTCCGAAAAAGCCTACCTGATACTCAGGAGAACTGTTTTGAAGAGAGATTTTCAATGATTCAAGATCACTTGCATCTCTGATCACCAATTCATCAGCAGAAATACCAGAAGTACTCACACCCACTTTAGGGCCGAACTTCAAAACCTGTGCATAGGATACGCCTGTAGAAAGAAACAGAAACGAAATAAGTCCAATTAAAAAGGATCGAACCATGACTGATGTGTTTGTTGTTGTTAAACCATATATCTCTCATGAGATACATTAGAATATACAGCAGAAGTCACCAGAGGTTGACCCTATGCGGAGTGAGTCCTGTTCATTCGAGGATGAACAAGGGAATAAGAAGATTGAACAAATGAGGTCGTAAAAATTATCCCTCCTTTAGGCAAAAAGTGGCTCTCTCCAACTTTTGACAAGGATTTCATCTCCTACACGGATTTCATGCCCTTCCTTCAACAGAAGGTTCATGCCCATGTAGATGTTGTTGTCGATTCGTCGATAGCCAGCCATCGTTGCCAAGGGTTCCTTCCCGGCTTGGGCAGTTGCCTGATCAATCGTAATGAGGTTACATCGAATACAAGGTTTCGCTCCCACAAAGGTGCTTGAACCCATGGAGATTTCATCCATGTTGTCCTCGGCGTAGGGTTCTCCTCCCTCAAACACGATATTGGGTCTAAATCGATCGATGGTAAGAGTCTCGTCCATTCTGGAATTCAAGTCTGCAATAGATGCTTCGCCAAGCAATAGGTAGGGCATACCGTCTGAAAAACTATTCAGGTCTCCATCAATCGCATATTTCTCTTTGACGAAGCGTTGAGATTGATCTGGCATATACACCAAGTGAACCGTTTGTCCCAGTGCATGAGAAAACCATTCTCCAGCTTTTTCATCTATTAGCCAAGCCATCATAATATCGTTCCAGACTTGAACCTGAATTTCCTGCCCCTGTTGGGGATGGAGGTCAATGGAAAGTTGTCCCAGATCTTTGGTTTTGTGCCTTACTGTCAGGTATGAGTCTTCTATCCCCACCTGAAGGAGGGCCATTTCATGAAAGGTTCTTTGTGTAAGGAATTTTCCTTGTTCATCGATGAGCATCCATCGGCGGTCGTGCTGAAGACCTCTGTCGCTAAGTTGGGCGTGATCAAGAGAGATACCTCCCAAGGATTTGATAGGGTACACGTACAGAGCGCTGATTTTCATAATCAGTGATTAGGGGTAATTAAATTGGGGAGATACGTTCTACGTTATATCAAATAGAATGCCTGCCTGTAAGGAAGGGGTAATTAAAAGAAGTGATAAGGATAATCTTCTACAAATTTTCTATCAAATCTTAGAATCAAAAAGGTAATCAATAGCAGGACCAACATACCTGCCAGCCCTGTAGGGCTTGTCAAGAGGGGATCTCCTTCATACAAGAAGAATAGGCTCAGCCCGCCTACGTTGTTCATCACTGCATTGAAGGTCGCAGAGGCATAGATAGAACGGGTTTTAACTGCCAACCAGGAAAGGGGGAAGGAAAGGGCGACACTGTAACCCAAAAGGGCTAGAAACTCCATGAGAATTCCAGACTCTAGAATAGGACTGCCATTTATATAGAGGGCCAGCGGAATTTGCCACAGTCCCCAAAGGGACCCAATCACAAAATTAGACCCAATAAAACCAAGTTTACGGCTTTCAGCCAGCATGAAACCCCGCCAACCTACTTCTTGCCCCGTAGTCAGCAGCAAGCCAAAGGTCGCGCCAGCCAAAATCCCAACGATCAAAAAGGTCATGATAATCCCAAAAACATCACCAGGAATGGCTATGTGGAAATAATTCCAGACAAACTGAAAAGCGGGATTTGCAGTAAAAAATTCAAATGTATGTTGACCATTCAAGATTACTTCTCCAAAGCCTGGAACTCGTAACCAATTGCCCATCAGTAGGACAATTCCTAAGCTGGCCAAACATAAAAGAATAGGAGAGAAAACAGCCAATGCTATCCAGCGGAGACTAAAGTATTTTCGGTTCCAGCCATATCTGGCCAGAGACTCCTTAAAGATGATCTTTTGGATGAATAATACAGCCAAGGCAGGACTCCATACATAACCAAGTAGTTGGACAATGGGCCTGATATCATCCTGTTGCCCCATAAAAAGAGTAGGAAGCCACAAGGATAGCCAGCCCAAAATCAAGGCCGTAATCAGAAACCATAAAACCTTCTTGGTATGCATACGCTAAATCCGTCTTTGTTTGCAGATAAACGATGAAGTCTAACTTACAAAATTAATTCCTCAACCAAGCGTCAAAATCACTGCTCTTCCTGCTTGTGTCGGTTTGAGCACGGAAATATTTTATTCGCTAGAAGGGAAGTTCATTTTCATGCAGGATAAGCAGAATCAAAATTTTCCCTTTGAGGATTTGAAAGATGATCCTGAAATCCTCAAATAAGGAAGCCAGACGATAATCGCTTTCGTCATTGGATACACCTTCAATGGGTGTAAATTTTTCAGGGTAGGATGGGATGGTACTAAAGGCTAGGTCGAGAAAATCATCCATGAAAATCTCAGCATCATCAAAGGCTCCACCATCTATCAGAGACTGATGAATGTCGGTGAGCTGCTGCTTGGCAATTACTGTGAGGACAACTTTCTTATTTTCTGCCATGAAGGGTTTTCTCTGAGCAATTCCTCTTTAGAGACTTCTCCACTGGCTTTAGCTTTTTCAATCAGGTCCTTGAAAGAAGAAGGGTTTAGAGGCTTGGTTGGCATAACATGCTGGGAAATAGCTCTGTTGCGAATGGACCGCTTCACATCTTTTGCATTCTCCAGACTCCGTACCAACTTATATAACTCCTGCGCCATCTCCGGATTGTCCTGGACTTCCAGTCTAATGCCTGTGATATTCCCCGCGAGGTCCTTAGTGATTTCTACACTTTCCATACGCTAAGCTTTTCCTAAAGATACAAATTTTGACAGAATTATTCTTACGATAATATGGGGTAATTGTTATAGACGGATATGAACAACTTCCCTATTTAATCATCCGCTACAACGCCCTTTTTCTTTCCATATTGGTTGATCAAATCAGGCCTGTACAACTCAGAAACAGCCAAAAAGGACTGCTGGTTGTAGGGCAGTGCCAGTGATCTTTCGATCCCCCTCTTCTCCCTCTCCGTCAAATGCCAGCTCAATGAAGCTGGATCTCTCGCGATCTCTCTTGGATAAACAATAGGAATCACCTCAAAATAACCTGGATACCATTCGTGAATAAATTCAAGCATATAATCATTTCCTAAGTCCTTGGCCTGAGCCATGGAATAATAGCCTCCTCCCAGCGGTGCCATCCACTCCTTGATCATGTTGCTCTTCATATCCTTCTGAATCGGATCATCTCTTACATTGTCTCTAATCTGAACATAAACTACACCAGATGTATTCTCTGCAAACCAATCCTTAAACTCAAATAGATATTTAAGGGTGGATGTCGTCCCATAATTGTCAATCGCACCTGCATCCATGATCTGCATCGTGGGCTTGGAAGGCAATTCCACCACAGGTAAGACCAATGGGAAGGTCGCATTCATCCGCATGGCAGTAATCATCCAAAGCGAATCTGGATCTTGATGCTCAAACATCCTGGCAAATTCAACTCCCCGAATACGGGTTTGAAACTGGGCAGAAATTTGATTGGGCTTGGTCAAATATGAAACAGGAGAAGCAGAAATAAACAATTGCCTGCCCTGATTAATAATCGTGGGAGATAAAACCAACATCGGAATTTTACCTTCGTATTCATAGGGTCTGTAATCCCCTAACCTTCTATTTTTCAGTTCAGGAAGATTTTTAGACAACTGCTGGTCAAAGGAATACCCTGTCTCCCAATCGTAATATTCATCGCCAAACTTGACCTTCCTGTTAGGCAGAATCAGGTCCGCAAACATTTTGAAAATGATTCGATTCAAGAGGTCCTGAGAAATATTCTCTTTAAAACGAGGATGTTGTAGAGAATCAATTTTCCCTAATTGCTTTTGTAGGTAAAGCTCCCTAAAGTAAGAAAGTCCAACCATCCCCCCTGATGCTCCCGAAATAAATCGAATCTCATCTGAGAAGCGTCCATTGGAAACAGAATCCAGTGTTTGCATGGTTCGGAAAGTCCAGAAAGCTGACCTTAATCCTCCACCAGAAGCTGTTACAAAAATGGCTCTTGGCTTTTGATCAGCTCCGTATTTTTCCTGATATCTCTTTTTCCAGTTTTCCAACATTTGGATCCCATACTCATGATCCAAGCTGTGATAGGAGCTTTGCTGTAAAGCCCTGACCCGATCCATGGTATATTCAGGCGCCTCCACCTGATAATTCATGCCAAAGGCTTGGTTATGCTTCTTCAGAAAGTCGAGGTTATTGTAGGCAATGAGCAAGATTAGGGCTATAAATCCTGTCCATAGACCTAATTTCCGAAACCAAAACCTCAAGGCTCCCATAATCATTAAGCCAAGAGAGAAAACGATCAAAACAGTAGCTCCAGCGGGAATTTGAAACCAGACATTTGCCTCCATCAAACCCAAAATGGCTATCATGAGAAACACCAAGACTTGAAAGAGCAGCAATTTTCCGTGGTGCTGGTTCAACACACGAATGACCTGACGAAAATCTCCATAAGACTCCGAATTGATCTGCTGAAAACGAAAAGGAACCAGATAGCTATCTACTCGCTGACGATTCTCCACACTTTCTTTCGCCTTGTCAATGAGTAGTTTTTTGTTTTTAAGCCCCCTTGATTGGGCAAGGCCCTTTTCTAGTTTCCTACCATAGCGAGAGACAATAGTCCTGTTGGCGAAGAAATAGGTAGCCGATATGAGGAAGACAAACATAATCCCCATGGTCAATCCAAATACCTTGTCGAATACATCCCACGTAAAGGCCTGATTGATATGATAGTGATAAGCGATGAAGTCTACATAATACCAGATGACGAAAAGAGAGGGAATAATGAAGTTATTAAAGGCAAGGGTAAAGAAGGGATGGGCCGTAAAGGCGATGAAGTGAAAGCGATAACTTTCGTTGATGTAAATGATAATGGAATAGGCGAATAGAAACATTCCGAGGGCAGATCCCACCAGAAATAAACTCCAGAAACTTTCTTCCCCCATGTATTCAGGCTCCAGGAAGAGGTAGGCTATACCCATGTTTTTCCCGATTGCCCCAGTCAAAAACCCCATGAGAATCACCCAAAAAAACAAAACCGATTTGTGGTTTCTGATCTGCCTGACAACCAGTCTGAGGGGCAATGAATACCAGATGTCAGATAATATTTGGGAGATTTTCTTCATGAATATTATTACGCCGTTTATCCTTTCTATTTACGTCTAAGACTTCTGAGGTCTATATACGACTACTAGGGTGAAAACAGGCTTTAGCCTTTTCCCCGAGAGCAGTTGGTCATCATTAGAATTTCCTCTTTTTTTAGGAGGAATTGAACCTGAATTAGTGTGTAGGTAATAGTTTGCTTTATTTTCTCTACGAAATATTAAGGGAAAAGGTATCGCCCTCGGTAGATTTATTTGACTTGTGTCGGATAAAAAATGATGAAAGGTCTGCAGCATTTTTCTTAGCTTTATCCTTAGCACATTTTTCAGCACAACCAACATGACACAGCTTTTCCCTCCTTCGGAGGAATTTCTTCAGTACCTGTGGTCAAACAGGTATTTTGACCATTCTACGCTTCAAACAAAGGATGGACACAAGCTTCAAATCCTCCAAACAGGCATTTGGAACAGGAATCAAGGCCCTGATTTTCTACAAGCTCATATTCGTTTAGACGAAATAGATCACTTCGGCCAAATTGAGCTTCATCTCTATAGCAAAGACTGGTACCTACATGGGCACGACAGCGACCCTCAGTACAATGGCACCATTCTGCACGTAGTTTTTCAATCTGATAACCAGCCCATTTTCAGGGAAGATAGAAGTAAGATCCCCGAACTAGTCCTCGAAGCCTATGTAGATGTAACATTATGGCAGAAATATGACCGTTTGCGACTTTCGGAGGATCAATTACCTTGTCATTTCCATTTGAACAAGGTAAGTCCCGACATAAAAAAGTCTTACCTCGAAGCCTTAGGGAAGGAACGATTTCAGCAAAAAGTGGCTTTTTTTCGGAATAAGCTAGATGCACTCCATCATGATTGGCAGCAATTGCTTTATCGCTATACCATGGGTATGTTGGCAGGTCCTGTCAATAAAGAAGCCTTCGAGCATTTGGCAGATGAACTACCCTATTCATTGATGAGGTCCTATCAACAGGAACCGGTTAAACTAGAGGCTCTATTCATGGGAAAGGCTGGTATGTTGGATCGTCCAAACGATTCCTACGGCATTCAGCTCAAAGAGGAATGGGATTTTCTCCAACACAAGCATCAATTAGATCATGTCCTCCTCTTTCCCATCAAGCTACTTCGGATGCACCCTTCTTCCTTTCCCAGTCTTCGTTTGAGTCAAATGGGCAAACTATTAAGTCATTTCCCCAGCCTGGTAGATTTACTTTCGCCTTCGGCTTGGGAGGATTTTTTAGCCATTGACATACAAGCGGGAGCGTATTGGAATGACCATTATCGTCTGGGGGAAAAGGCCGCTTCTTCAGCCATTAGAAGATTGGGGCAAGCTCAAAAGGAATCTATTCTCATCAATGTCATCCTTCCCCTTTCCTATCTCTATCTAGAATTTCATGGGAGAAGAAGGGTTTGGGAGGAATGTATAGGTATGCTAACCTCCCTTAGACCGGAAAATAACCGCAAGACACGAAAGTGGAAACAACATGGTTTTCCCAATCAGCACGCCCTTCAATCCCAAGGCATCATCAAGTTGGCAAAGGAGAAATGCGCAGAAAAACGATGTCTGGAATGTCGCATTGGGAGAGAATTGATCAAACCCTAGGCAGAAGAGGTGATTTTTCCCAGCCAACATATTTATTATTTTACATGCTAAATTCACCTCAATGGATGCCAACGTAGCCCTGATCATCATCGTCGTTTATTTTGCTGTTTTATTTGTCATTTCCCTTTTAACAAGTAAAAAGGCAGATGCACAAACCTTCTTTTCTGGCAACAAAACCTCCCCCTGGTATGTGGTTGCCTTTGGGATGGTGGGCGCCACCCTATCGGGCGTAACCTTTATTTCTGTTCCAGGGGCGGTAGGCAACAGTCTGTGGAGCTATTTCCAGTTTGTTTTGGGAAATTTAGTGGGTTATGGGGTAATCGCCTTGGTGTTGATGCCCTTGTATTATCGACTGAATTTGGTGTCCATTTATGGTTATTTGAAAGAACGCTTTGGCCCTTCCTCTTACAAAACGGGCGCTTCCTTCTTTATCCTTTCCAGGATCATCGGGGCGAGTTTGAGAGTCTACCTCGTGGTCTTGGTCTTGCAGTTGTTCATCTTTGATGACTTTGATGTACCGTTTGGGGTTACTGTGCTGATTTCTATTGCCTTGATTTATCTCTACACTTTCCGGGGAGGGATCAAGACGGTTGTTTGGACCGATACCCTTCAGACCTTCTTCATTCTGCTCGCAGCGGGTATAACAGTATATGTGATCAGTTCCGAATTGAATCTAAGCCTTGGGGGACTCATTTCTACCCTACAGGAATCTTCCTACACCAATACCTGGGTTTGGGACCTGAATGCAGGAAACAACTTTTGGAAGCAATTCTTTTCGGGAATGGCCATTACCATAGTAATGGTGGGATTGGACCAGGATATGATGCAGAAAAACCTGACCATCAAAACCCTTGGCGATGCCCAAAAAAACATGGCATGGTTCTCTGTGGCTTTTGTCCTTGCCAATATTCTCTTCCTATCTCTTGGCGCCTTGCTTTACATCTATGGCGAACAAATGGGTATAGTGGAAACGGCTTTTCATGTAGAGGATTGTGAGAAGATCATGATCAAAGACATCACAAGTGGAGAGATGATGTGCATGAAGACGGACCAACTTTTTCCTTTACTAGCCAAGAACTATTTAGGGGCGACTGCCGCAGTGGTATTCTTATTGGGGGTAATAGCCGCTGCTTACTCTAGTGCAGATTCTGCCCTAACTGCCTTGACGACTTCTTTCTGCGTAGACATTTTGGGCTTTATGGAAGGGGAAGAGGAAAAAAATCAAGTACAGACCAGAAATTTGGTTCACGTTGGGTTTTCCATAGTGCTCTTTATGGTGATTCTGGCCTTTAATCTCCTCAATGATGATGCTGTTGTTTGGGGTATTTTCAAGGCGGCAGGTTATACCTATGGTCCACTTTTAGGTTTGTATGCTTTTGGTTTATATACCAAATGGCAAGTAAAGGATCGCTTGGTTCCCCTCGTTACGATCATTTGCCCCTTGTTGTCTTATGCCATTCATTATTACAGCCCTACTCTGATTGGATATACCTTCGGATTTGAGATTTTGATCCTTAATGGCTTGTTGACCTTTATAGGCCTATGGCTGATTCGGAATGGGAAGGTGGAATAGCCTTATACATATTTTGAATAATGACTCTTGCCAAATAGGAAAGCCAATTCATGCAGATAGGAAGCAGCATGTTGTATGGCATCCTCTGTAGAAGAAGCCAGGGACATGATCTCGTACACCTGATTTATGAAATAATCTTGAGCCTGGAGTTCTGACTTCCCCGTGAATACAATTGGGGCATATTTATTCATCGATCTGCATATTTGCATGATCCCTCCTACCACCTTGCCATCAAGCGATTGATGGTCCAGTTTACCTTCACCTGTGATAACTAGTTGGGCCTCCATGATTTTCTCTTGAAGTCCCGTAATTTCTTTAATCGCTTCAAAGCCATTTCTGATCTTTGCCCCCAATATTCCAACCAGCCCTCCCGCCAATCCACCAGCAGCTCCCGCTCCTTCCAAGTGATCTATGTCTCTACCAAACTGCCATCTGATCAGGTTTGCTACATGTCGGAGGCCTTTGTCCAATATATATACCTCATGCTCATCTGCTCCTTTTTGAGGCGCATACACAAAGGCCGCTCCTTTTTTCCCATAAAATGGATTGGTAACATCTGTGAGGATGGTCAGGCTGAATTCAGGTAGGTCTATCTCTTTCTCTATTTTGATGATGTTGGATAGATTGCCTCCTACAGGCATTATTTCTTCCCCATTCTCTCCGTAAAACCTATATCCCAGCGCTCTGGCTATCCCCAAGCCGGCATCATTAGTAGCAGAACCTCCTGCAAAAAGAGTGATATCTCTAGAGCCACGATTCAAGGCATCTACTATTAGCCTGCCTGTGCCCTCTGTATGGGTTTGTATAACTCTCTTTTCGCCTTCTTCCAACAAGGCAATACCCGAGGCCTTTGCCATTTCGACGTAGGCTTTACCATCTTGTAACAGATAGGAAGCCTGAATAGGTCGCCCAAGAGGATCGATTGTATTTGCTTCAATCAACTTTCCTCCAATGGCCGTTTGCATAACTTCCAGCGAACCATCTCCCCCATCGGCTATGGGGAGCATATTAATGCCCAAGGACCCTCTCGAACCTTGTTTTTCCAGCCCAGCCAAAAGGCCTTCTTTGATTGCCTGACAGACTTCGGTGGCTGTTAGGGAACCCTTAAATTTATCACATGCGATGAGAATGCTCATTTCTTAATACACTATGAATAGGAATGAATGATCGTTCATTAGAATAACTGAGGAATGATCATGCTGAATCCCACCATGAAAATAAAGAATACCAAAAGGATAATAGCCTTTTTCCAGTCAAATGGATATTTCTCCCTTTGTCCTTCAACAGAATGATCGCTCTTGCCTGTCATTAAACTCACGATGTAAGAAACACCTAAGCAGACTAGCCCTCCAATAGCATTCCACCAAAACCAAAATACCTCTGGGAAAAACAGCCACAAAACAAGGTTAACTCCAACCCCTGCTATAATTCCCGCATTCGCACCTATGCTATTTACCCTTCGAATACCAATGGCAGCTATGAATGTCGCCAAGATGGGTCCATAAAAAACCGATCCAATTTTGTTGATAGCTTCAATTACAGTTTTGGCAATGCTTCCCGTAAAGAAAGCTAGAATGATACAGGTTACTCCCCAAAACAAGGAAGCATATTTTGAATATTGGATGTACTTGCCTTCCTCCAATTTTTTTCCACGGTTGAAGAAGTCCTCGACTGTGGCTGCACTCAGTGAATTAATGGCCGAGCTCAAAGAGGACATGGCTGCAGAAAAAATGGCCACCATCAATAAGCCGATGATACCATGAGGAAGGTATTCCTTGATAAAAATAGGAACCATTAAGTCGGGCTTGTCCGCCGGAATCAATGCCATGAAATCAGGTTGCTGCATCACAAAGGTTCCCAATACCAATCCCATCAAGCAATAGACAAAGGTCAAAGGAAATCGCATGACCCCATTGGCTAAAAGGGTTTGATTAACCGTTTCATGACTTTTTGCGGAAAATAGCCTTTGGACCTGAGACTGATCGGTTCCATAATAGGAGGCATAAAGAAAAAAGCCGCCCAATAACATTGGCCAAAAACCAAACTCTTCCCCTTGTTGAAAGCCCATTGACTGAAAATCAACGGCCATCAGACGTTCTCTGTCTACGTTTTGAATAAAATTCTCCCAGCCCCCCATGTAACTCAAAGCAGAACCGAGGCATATGATAATACCGAGAAAAAGAATGATCATTTGAATCACATCCCCATAAACCACTGCCTTCATCCCCCCTTGGTAGGAGTAAATCAACGTAACAGCACCCAGCACCAAAATAGTCAGCCACATCGGAACGGCAATCACATTGGCAAGGATGAGAGCAATCGTGTATAACATCACACTCGTAGCAAATGCCCTTGAAAACTGAAACACCACACTTATCAATATCCTTGTTGATGGGCCGAATCTCCTTTCCAGGAATTCATATACGCTGACAATCCCCGCCTTGTACATTGGTGGAATCAAAAAGGCCATCAAAAACAACATGGCGATGGGAACCGCAAATTCGTAGGTAAGCCACATCATTCCTCCACCTTCTTTCAAACCGACAAAGGCAGGCGCAGATACAAAGCTGATGGCCGATAATTGAGTTGCTGCAGTGCTAAGAGAAAGAGGAAACCAGCCAAAGCTTTTTCCACCTAAAAAATAGTCCTCCCCTGATGAGGTGTTTTTGAACATACGCCCCAGCAAAAGGAATCCAGCTGCGTATGAAAACACAACCAGATAATCCAGATAATTCATGATTCGTGGATTATATCAATAACGGATGAGGCAGTCCAAGAGAATAACTCCCCTCCATAGCCCCTATCAATTTGGTTTACAAGCGATTTCTGTGATTCGAAGTATTCGTAAAAGCCCAGCTTATTGACAAGTTCCAGGATATCTTGTTTCACAATCATAGATAGCTCGTCATAGCCGTAGGTTTTTAAGCCCTTAGCAATCATCCAATTCATCTGTGGCCAAACAGGGCCTCTCCAATATCTTTTGGAATCAAATAAAGGGCTGTCGACATCGAAGCTAGGACATAGATAATAGCCTCTTTTGTGAAGATTCTCTAGGTAGGCGACCATGGATGAGGCACGTTTTTCATCTGGAATCCCTGCATACAAACTTGAAATTCCTCCTATTTCCCAAAAAGCAACCTGCTTCTTGGCACGTAAGTCATAGGGCACATAGGTGTTTAACTCTTCATTCCAAAGCTTTTCATTAAAGCTTTGGATGCTTAGCGCCTGCCATTGCTGTAGTTTCTGTGTATCCTCTCCAAATCGTTTGCCTAGTTTAATCAGACTTTCATTGGATTTGATCAGGATGGCATTCATCATAGAATCCTGAATCAAAAAGGGGCTTTGCTCTGCTATGGCTTTCCCATCATACTGATTGGCCTTCCCAAATTCTATTAGGTATACATACTTGTCGTACTGATCATTGGTGGGGCGTTCAGATGAATCGGCAATTTGATTATCTCTTCTATGATAATTTGGTAAGCGAGCTTTATCTACCTCTATTCGGTCGAGAGACTCATCCCATAAGGGAGAGTTGTCCCGACCAGATTCCCAGGGATGATAAATGAAAAATAAGCCTTCTTGAAATGGATCCCTGTAGGTATAGAGGAATTCATGGTAGTGCACAATTTTAGGATAAATAGCCTTGGCAAATGCCAGTAAGTCATCATTATCCGGAAATTTCTTTAGCAGTTCCTCTAATACAAATCCATGAACAGCCGGCTGAGTAATACCCGACGATTTTGGTTTGTCTGGTGCCCCTTTGTTGACATGTACTTCCCAAAAATCATAATTAGGGAAATAGGTCGTCTCATTCTCACTATGGAAAATAATATGTGGAACCATCCCATTTTCCCATTGACCTGAAAAGAGGGAATCTAATTCCTTCATGGCCCTTTCCAAACTAAAGTAGCTATGTCCAATACTGACAAAGCCCGAATCCCAATTCCACTGGAATGGGTATAGCCTGCTAGCAGGAATGGTAAAGCCATCACGCCAGTTCAGATCAAGGATTTTTTCTGCAGGACCTAGTAAATGTTTCAAGGAAAATGATTTAGCGATTGATACATTAAGCCTTCGAAGAGGGAGAAAATCCTCCCTCTTCAAAAGCAACTAACTACTATTAAAAATCAAATGAAGCTCTTAAGAATACCCTTCTAGGTAGAATAGGACGGCCTACGAAGTAATCACTTCCATTAGGGTCCTGACTATTGCCCTGCCTTGGCGAACCTTCTGTTACCCCAGCTGCATTGAGCAGGTTGAAGATCGAGAAGCCCAAACGCAAGCTTTGCTCATTCCCCAATCCAATTCTGTATCCAGCAGATAATCTCATGATGTTGAAGCCATCTAGCTCAACCGTATTGGCATCATTGGCAAACTTAGATCCGAGGAAGTTGGAGGAAATGTTGAAGTCGACATTGTTCTTGTCATAAGCTAAACCCACCAATCCCATATAATTGGGCTGCCTTCTTAGCCTATTCCCTACAAACTCTGGATTCCCTTCAAACTCGGTGAATTCATGGTCTTGGAAGGTAGCATTTCCATACAGATCAAGACCAGATACGATGTTCAGGTTAAGGGTAACTTCTACCCCAAGTGTTCTGGTGGATTGCACAGAAACTTCTTCTATGACACCACCACTTCCATCATTTACAAAATCTACACTCCTTCTGTCATCTAGAGCAACCAAGAATACAGCGGCAGTAGCCGCGATTCTTCCTTTGCCATACTTGGCACCAAGCTCTCCCTGAAGGATCCCTTCTGTCTCGTAGGTTTGAGGTTCACCTGGTGAGGAGAACTTCACGCCTCTCAACTCAGGGAAGAAATATCCTCTGGAGAAGTTAGCATATACATTGGTCGCCTTGTTGATTTTGTACAGACCTGCCAGAGCGATGGCAAAATCAGAGGCCGATACTTCTCCCTTTTGGAAAGTGTTTGAACCAATACCTGTCTCACGGCTAATGAAGCCAGCAGCTCTTTCCCAACGGAATCCAATGTCAAAATTGAAATTTTCTCCCTTGTATTCATCTGCGAAGTAAATGGCAGACTTCACACTTTCATGGTACCTGTTAGCTGTCTGCGCACCAGAGATGAACCCATCAGTGGAGTAGTTGATGTTTGCCCCTGTGGAATCCATATAGCTTACCCCTACCATACGAGGTGCGTTTCGGAAGTCTCCTACATAATTCCATATCCAGTTGTTGTCAGCAGCTCTCGTGTCAGAAAGGAAAGTACCGAGGGTCAGTTGATGACCATTCAAGGTCTTGGTCAGATTGACTTCTCCTACCATTTCCTCCATAGGACGCTCACGATCTAATACTCTGTTTTGGAACAACAGATCATTCCCCGCCAATTCTTCTCCTGTGTCAGCATAGGTAAAAGTAGCGTCGGCTGGCAGCGCACGATCTTCTAAATAAGAAGCCTGCGTTTCAGGAGTGTTGTGTGTACCATCTCCGTCGAGAAATAGGTTGAACCAGTGATCATACTTGGCAGATTTCACCTTGGCAGAAAGTCTCCAGTCATCCGCAAACTCATGTTTGAGATCCATCATGACGTAGCCCCCATTGGTTGTTACGCCGTCGCCTATTGGGCTTTGAAACCTTCCAAATGGAGTGTCGAAGCTGAAGTCTTTTGCCTGTCCGGTTAGCAGGGTAAATACTTCGTTGCCGTCATTGCCAATTGGTCTTTCCTTTTGTCCGTTGTTATTGGCCAATGGGTAAGGTAGATAAAACTGTACATTGTCGTCTATGAATTGTCCAGAAACTGTCAGAGAGCTGTTTCCGTCGTTGAAAATTCTTTTCAGGTTACCGCGAATTTGATATCCACGAGTGGAAAGCCCCGTTTCAAGAGGCCCTTCATCATAGCGGTAAAAACCTGAAACGGCATAAAAGGTATTTTCATTCAGTGGACCTGCAGAAAGGAAATCTGCTTTTACACGTCCCCCATCAGCCCATTCAAGCTGAACACGGTTGTCTGATTCGACACTTCCTGTTACAGAACTGTAGTTGATGATACCTGCGACAGAACCTGCTCCGAAGAGGGTAGAAGCACCCCCACGTACAAATTCAAGGTTTCTAATCCCGATGTCGTTTCGGAAATAAACGTCATGGGCAGATGAGTTCAAACCAAAGGTGCTCAAAACAGGCATGCCATCTACCTGTAAAGGGGTGAATTGATACTGCCCACCAGATGGTAATCCTCTTACAAAAACATTTGAGGCCACCTCACCTCCACCACCTTCTGCTGTAATCCCAGGTACCGTCCTTAGGATGTCTGCCTGAGAATTGGCTGTTAGATTTTGAATCTGATTAGCGTTCAGGTAGGTCATGGAAATGGGGGATTCTTTTTGAGATCTCCCGCTGAAAGTACCTGTTACAACCACAGCTTCAAGGGCAAGCTTATCCTGCTCTAATGTAATGTTAAGAGTGATGGTATTCCCCTGATTTTGTGGAATTTCTACGGTCAGTGTAGCGTATCCAAGATAGGAAGCAGATATTTTATCATCCTTCCCATTTAGGTTAAGGGTATACATACCCTCCTCATTTGTGATGACTCCCTTTCGGGCGTTATTCGCCAGAACAGTAGCTCCCACCAACACATCTCCATCTGTATTCTTGACTGTTCCGCTCACGGTTACTTGGGCCCAAATAAACCCACTAAATAGCATGCAGGCGAGGAAAGCGATACTCCTCGCAGTAGTAGTAGTATATCTATTCATAATTCAGTTGGTTGATTAACTAACACAAATATATCCCTGAGGAAGGGCTGGAAAGCAGAAGGAATCTATCCACTCCTGACACTATTCTATACTTTTGGGAATAAATCTGGCTTAAATTTCCTATTATAAGTCATATGAGGCCGGAATATGAAGTGATCATAGAAAAGCCCGAGAAGTCGTTTACCGCTAAGGTTGTACGCAGAGAAAACAGACCATTGCTCAGACAGGCATGGCACTTTCATCCTGAAATCGAAATCTGTTTCACTCGAAAAAGCCACGGGAAACGCTTCGTCGGAAACACCATCTCCAATTACCAAAAGGGAGACTTGGTCTTGCTTGGCTCAAATCTTCCTCATGGCTTTACAACTGAAATGGAATGTGAGCAGGTGGTGATCCAAATGGAACCTGACTTCCTTGGAATTGGCTTTTTTGAAAAGCCAGAACTTAGACCCGTAAAATCCCTACTAGAACGGGCCAAACAGGGAATAAACTTCGGGAAGGGAACCAAGAAGAAAATAACTCCCTTAGTAGAAGACTTATTAGCCGCAGAAGGTCTCCTCCAAATGATCAAATTACTAGACCTGCTTAACCTACTTTCTATAGCAGAAGATTATGAGACTATTTGTTCCCAAGAATATTCCCTTGATCTAAAGACCTCCCACCTTAACAGAATCAAAATTGTCTACGATTTTATCATTGAAAATTTCCAGAAAGATGTCAGGGTAAAAGAAGTAGCTGATTTGCTTAACCTCACGGAACCCGCTTTCTTCAAATTCATCAAGAAACAGACCAAGAAGACCTTTACCCAAATTGTGAATGAATTCAGGATTCACCACTCTACCAAGCTCCTGATGGGTACTGATAAGACCATTTCCGAAATCAGTTTTGAAAGTGGATACAACAACATCTCCTATTTCAACAGGAAGTTTAGGGAGATTATGCACCTAACCCCCAAAGAATTCAGACTTGCCTTTGATGAAAAAGGCCTAGAGTAAGTGCTATTGAATCACAAATTCCACCCTTCTGTTTTTGGCTCGACTCACAGGATTGTCATTGGGAGCAATAGGCAAGGTAGCTCCAAAGCCTTTGGTCTCCATTCGATTGTCGGAAACACCCCTCCTGCTCAGATATTCTTTTACCGTTTCGGCCCTGGCTTCAGATAACCTTTGAAGGAAAGGAGGATTGCCCACATTGTCCGTATGCCCTCTGATTTCTATTCGTAATCCTGGCGTTGATTGCATCAAAAATGCCAACCTATTAAGCTCAACAAATGATTCGGGAAGCAGATTGGCTTTTCCTCTCTCGAAAAAGACGGTTTCCAGCTCTATCGCGACTCCCTTTTCCATTCTCCTGACATATAAGTCCTTTTTGATTTCGCGATAAACTTTAAAAGGCCTTGCATTCAAGGTATCTGGGAGTGGATAAAAGCCTGGTGCAAGGGCATAGATTTGGTACCTTTCCCCCATAGGCAGGGTCATCCCATATGCAATCTTATTTTCTTTGGTTTCAGCCACAGGAAAAGCCCTTCCCCCACTAATCTCCAAGCCATATACTTTAGCCTGAACAGGTCGGTCTGTTCCTTCCAGGTAGATATTCCCATATACTTTGAAAAAGCCTTCCTCCTCCAAGTCTCTGGGAATTTTCACACGAAATATTTCGTAGAATGCAAGTGCACTATCTTGTGTCGCGATAAAATAGGTCTTATTCTCAAATGGGTGAGCGATAAAATCTTTATCCCACCTTGCTGTATTGATTCCAGGGCCAAGATTAAGGACCGGACTCCACAAACTCCACGATTTGCTGATTCGCTGAATCCGATACATATCCCCTCTCCCATAACCCGCTCTTCCATTAGAACCGAAATACAACATTTTCTTATTCTCTTCGAGAAAAGGGCTGTACTCCGTTGCAAAAGTATTGATAGAGGGCCCCAAGTTCTCTGGTTTTGACCAAGTATCTCCTTTCCATTCGCTTACATATAAATCCATTCCACCGTACCCTCCAGGCAGATTAGAAGCGAAAATGAGGGTTTGCTTGTCTTTGGTTACATAAGCATCGGTTATGCTCGCCTCTTTTGGCATACCCACTATGGGCATTTCTTTTAATTCACTGATTTGGTTTCCCTTAACCACTGCCTCAAACAGTCTGTGGTCATCTCCGAGGATGGCATCACCTCTTACGTTCATCCAAATGACATCCCTTTGTTCGAAAGCCCCTTCTCCTTCAAGCGCTAGCGCATCTACCCAACCCGTATCTGAAGGATGAGTCTCCATAAGTGTATTTTGTCTTAGGAAGTATAGTCTATTTTCCCTTGGATGGTGAAAAGGACGATCTTGAACATTGAGGGGGAGGTTGACATGATCTCCTATGGTTATTTTTCGTGCATCCGGCCAGGTTCCAGCCATGTCCATCCATTCTATCTTAGGGTGGAGGACTGTAAATGACTCAACTTCGATCAGCGCATTTCCTGACAGGGTCAATCCTTGGAAAAAGCCAAAAAATACTGGGAAGTCGATTCTGAAGAGATCCTTTCCATTGACTGAAAAGTAGGCTCCTCGTCCTTCCTTCCGAACGGCCAACTGATTGTCCGCCTCTTTTTTCTTGATTTTGCCAGACTTCTTCCAAGGTACAAGGACAGTGGTGTTTTCTCCTTCAACCTTAATCACTCGAGCAAAGCCCGCAGGATTGATTTCAAAGGCAAAGTAGTTCTCCAATTCTTCATCTCCTCCCCACAGAAGGCCATAACTTGTATTTCCGGTAGAATTGATATGGCGGACGGTCGTCTCTAGTTGGAATTTTTTTCCCCAGTCTAGATACTGCTCCATGACATAGTTTTCCCTACTTCCTACCTCCGATTCCATGTTGAGAATACCATCCCCCAGTGAACTTCTTTCACTTTTGATCTGCCACTTGGCTCGGTTTTGGGTGAATTCATCGTGGAACCATATATTTTGGCTAAGAGCTGAACTGAAAAGAAAGATTGTCCACAGAAATAGGATGCCCTTTTTCAATTTTTGCCTTTGAATGGTAGAAAAAAATGACATGAGGAAATTCATTGGGATGAAAGAGTAAACTAATCAGAGGAAAAAGTGAATCAAAATTCGGTCTTTTTGAAGAGAACTCCCATTCTATGAAGTAAACAATGATTTTACTCATCAATTGCTTCTGAATCTGAAAATTGTTTATAGATTTATATAAAGAAGGGTTTGGTTTTATCAAGCCTGTATCAAAAATTGAAAAAAAGTTGCAATCGGCTTATGATGAGCCTCATTGGGGGTTATTCTCCTAGATTGGATAGCAATTTTTTCTCGTAAAAAAACGAGACACTTTTTCGTTCCTTACGTTTAATATCTAGACAATTAGCGTCACACATTTATATACAGGATAAGGTAACACACATAATGGCTAACGAGCTTTCTTTTTTGAGCAATAGCACGCCTGCTTTTATTGACAGCATGTATCAGAACTGGAAGTCTGATCCGGCATCAGTAGGAGAGGAATGGCAGCAATTTTTTAAAGGCTTTGATTTTGCCCTTGGAACAGGGGAGGCAGGCACCGTCACACCTCCAGTTACAGGGGAAGTAGCCTCCAAGGAGATCAATGTTTTGAATTTGATCAATGCCTATCGTACCAGAGGACATCTTTTCACCAAGACCAATCCGGTAAGAGCAAGAAGAACCTATACTCCGACCCTAGATCTAGAAAACTTTGGTTTGAGTGAAGCGGATCTTGATACCGTATTTCAGGCAGGGAAAGATGTTGGCCTGGGCCCTACCAGCTTGAGAAACATCATAGATCTGATGGATGAAACCTATAGGAGAGCTATAGGCGCGGAGTTTATGTATGTGAGAAAGCCAGAAATGGTCAAGTGGTTAGAAGAGCGCATGGAATCGACGCGCAACCAACCCAAGTTCTCTGTGGAGAAGAAAAAAGATCTCCTTCGCAAGCTGACCAAAGCCGTTACCTTTGAAAAATTCTTGGGAACCAAATACGTAGGACAGAAACGCTTTTCACTTGAAGGGGTTGAAACCCTGATCCCAGCTATGGATGCCTTGATCAATAAGGGAGCTGCCCAAGGAGTGGAGGAGTTTGTCATTGGGATGGCGCACCGTGGCCGCCTTAATGTGCTGACCAATATCCTTCGTAAAGAGTTTGATGAAATTTTCTCCGAATTTGAAGGCAAGTCCTATGAGGATTCTGTCTTCCAAGGAGATGTAAAATACCACCTAGGCTATTCTGCAGATATTGACACCCCAAGTGGGAACAATGTCCACCTAAGCTTGATGCCCAATCCGTCCCACTTAGAAGCAGTCAATCCTGTTGTAGAAGGAGCTGCCAGGGCAAAGATCGACAACAAGTATGAAGGAGATTATTCTAAGCTATGCCCCATTCTGATTCATGGAGATGCAGCCCTAGCTGCTCAGGGAGTTGTATATGAGGTCATCCAAATGTCTCGTTTGGAAGGATATAAGACGGGGGGAACGGTTCATATCGCCGTTAACAACCAGATTGGCTTTACGACCAATTACCTAGATGGGCGTTCTAGTACCTATTGTACTGATATTGCTAAGGTAACTCAGTCTCCTGTATTCCACGTGAATGCTGATGATGTGGAGGCCGTTGTTTTCGCCATCGAAATGGCCATGGAATTCCGTCAGGAGTTTCAGCGAGATGTATTCATCGACCTGTTGGGATACCGTCGCCACGGACACAATGAGTCTGACGAACCTGCCTTTACACAACCCCTCCTATACCAGATTATCAAGAAGCATCCTGATCCAAGAAAGATCTACTTCGAGAAGTTGATGAACTCAGGTGAAGTGGAGGCTGATATGGCTAAGGAGATTGAGAAGGAATTCAAATCAGAACTTCAGGATGAGCTGGAACAGTCCAGGGCGACTGAGAGTCTGGAATATGCACCTTATCTCAAAGGAACCTGGGATGGCATTCGAAGGGTGGAAGAAAATGACTTCATGGAAGATTCTCCAGAAACAGGAGTTGCCTTGGATTCATTGAAAGAAATTGCACAAAAAATCCACGATATCCCTGAGGATTTCGCAGCTCATAAAAAGATTCGAAGGCTGTTTGGAGACCGCATGAAAATGGTCGAAGAAGACAGACTCGACTGGGCACTTGGCGAACTTCTTGCCTACGGAACACTGTTAAAAGATGGGATCCCCATTCGCCTAAGTGGACAGGATGTCAGAAGAGGAACTTTCTCTCACCGTCATTCGGTCTTATTGAGTACTGATGCAGAGCATGAATGGATCGGATTGAATGAAATGAGCGCTGATCAACCTGCCAAATTCATGGCCTATAACTCTTTGCTTTCCGAGTATGGTGTACTAGGTTTTGAATATGGATACTCCATTACCAATCCCAATAACCTCGTCATATGGGAGGCCCAGTTTGGTGATTTCGCCAATGGAGGTCAGATCATCATGGACCAATACATTTCCTCAGCAGAAACCAAGTGGCAGCGCATGAGTGGTTTGGTTATGTATCTCCCCCATGGAATGGAAGGTCAAGGGCCCGAGCACTCTTCTGCTCGCCTAGAAAGGTATCTTGAATTGTGCGCTAGGAAGAACATGCAGATCATGAACATCACCACACCTGCCAATTTCTTCCACTCCCTACGTCGACAGTTCAACAGAGACTTCCGTATTCCCATGATCTACTTTACGCCGAAGAAGCTCTTGAGATATCCAAAGGCAGTTTCTAAGCTATCAGATATGGCAGAAGGAACCAAGTTCTTGGAACTTATCGATGATCCCATTGCTGATCCTAAAAAGACCAAACGTGTCCTTATCTGTTCTGGTAAGGTCTACTACGACTTATTAGAAGAACAAGAGAAAAGAGGAAGTGAAGATGTAGCTATCCTGAGAATGGAGCAGTTGTATCCGCTACCCGTTACCCAATTGAGAGCCATGATCGCTAAGTACAACAAAGCTGAATGGTACTGGGTACAGGAAGAACCGCGCAATATGGGTGCCTGGAACTACATTCTACGGGTCGTAACAGAAGTAAAGCTAGGCTACATAGGCCGTAAGCCCTCTTCTACGCCTGCAACAGGTTATAACAAGCAGCACCATTATGAGCAAAATAAGCTGATTGAGAGTGCTTTTGACCTGAGTAATGCCAAGGTAAAAGCCTGATAAGTGAATAGAAACATAAGAAGGAAGCTATCTCTAGATGGCTTCCTTTTTTTATGAATGCTTTTCAACTCCCTACCAACTTTGCCATTCAATCATTCTCTTCTCTGAAATGAGCCAAGATTGTTGAAAAATTTCTCAAAGAAAAAATGGGGCCTAGTTCAGAAAAACTTCTTGCCATAGAAAGAGCAACAGACTGAATCGGGCTAGATGAGAAGGAATTCAGTCCATAATAGAGTTATCCAAGGATAAATTGCAGCCTAGAATCTATGGAAATCTGAAGGCAGAAAGCATCTTTATGTAAATCGGTTCTATATGCCTATCCCAACTAAAAATACGCTACTCCTTTTCCTTTTGATAGGCATGAGATCGGCTCTATCGGCTCAGGAACTTCTGAACTTCGAAAAACTAACAGAGATCCTCACCACTACCACAGTTCGGCAGACAGATAGCTTGTTGCACATCCTACAATGGGACAGCCTTGATCAACAAAGCCAGCTATCAACATTACTTGGGACAAGAATATATGAGCGTGGCGAACTTAGGATTTACGAGTATTTGCAAAGGAATCCACAAAAATACTATCAGATAGGCAGCTTCCGGAACCATATTTATTCGATTTACGCTTATCCCGTTTCCCATCAGAAGGATGCGAAATTAGAACGATTTTATCAGGAGGTGTGGTTAAAAATAGCTCATGCAGAATTACCCAATATTGAAGACAAATTCTTCCTAAAATACACTATGAGTGATGAAGTCTTTAGGGCGTATTATGTGTTGTTGGGAGTAGATACAGAGGATATTTATGGGTGGGATTGTGAGCAAGAAGGCTTTTTCCAAATCAGGCAAAGAATGGCCATTCTCACACTCATAAGTCTATTGGATCTTGTGGATTTAAAAAAAATATGTCTGTTACTCCTGGATTATCCCTTGATGGAGACCCAAATGTATGCGGTTGAAGCCCTGTTATACCTAGATTACACGAGTAAAAAGAACAAGGGCAACCCTATTTTTCGTGACCATAGGGACTTATTAAAAGCCCTTAAGCTAAATCGCCAAGAAATACGTGAAATTAAGGCTATTAAAGCAGCAGCTTGTAAGGTTAGGACGTGTACATATCGCTCGACAGAATCTTCTCCTTATTCCACCACCAAAGAACTCTTGTCCAAAAAGGAACTCCGCCATTCCTTCCACAACTACGATAGTTACATTTTTCCACCAAAGGATTTCCTAAAGGAAAGGGAGAAAATTGGTTTATAGATCGGGAATCAAGGAAAATTGTATCTTTCTCTAGCATGGTCATACTTGCGAAATCGGGCGCTCGTAGGCACTAATCTGCCAACGCTCTCAACCAAATGATTGAAAATACCCTCTTTCCGTCTGACATCAACCGAATTAACCTTACATCTTTATGAAACATACACTCCTCATTGCACTCTGTTTCCTTTTGTGTGCCCCCCTTTTTGCTCAAAAGGACAAACGATTCAAAGATCTCGATAAAGAGTACGAAGAACTACTTGAGGTCAGTCAAGCAGCAGGTTTTGCTGTGGCCATTGTCGAAGGAGATCAGATTATATATGCCAAAGGCTTCGGTTTTCGAGACTATGAAAACAAGAAGCCAGTAGATGCCAATACCCTTTTTGCGATTGGTTCAAGTACAAAAGCTTTTACCTCTGCCATATTAGGCCAGTTACGAGATGACGAAAAACTATCTTTTGACGATAGTCCCATTGAACACATGCCTTTCTTCTCCTTTTACAATGATGAGATGAATAACTCCATCATTATTCAGGATTTGATGTGCCATAGAACCGGATTGCCAAGACATGATTTCTCCTGGTATATGTTCCCCACCAACAATAGAGACAGCTTGTTGATGCGTGTAAAATATCAGGAGCCCTTTACGGGAGTCAGACAACAATGGTATTACAACAACTTTATGTTCCTCGCTCAAGGTGTAATTGCCGAGAAGATTACAGGAAAGAGTTGGGAGGACAACGTTCGCGAGCGCTTCTTCAAACCCTTAGGAATGGAGCGATCCAATTGTACCATTCAGGAGATGAAGGATGCTTCAAATGCTTCCTATGGTTACAGTGTCAAGGAAGATAAGATTGTCAAGGAAGACTATTATGACATTGCAGCCATGGCGCCAGCAGGGAGTATCAACAGCAGTGTCAATGACATGACCAAATGGGCAGCTCTTTGGATCAAGGGAGGAAAGTTTAATGGAGAAGAAATACTATCTCCAACCTACACCAAAGAAGCCATGGGCTCCCACATGGTTGTCAATCAGTCCGGTCCAGGAGCAGATAGACCTGACCTACATTTTGGGAACTATGGATATGGTTGGTTCCTTTCTTCCTACAAAGGCCATTACCGGGTAGAGCACGGCGGAAACATCGATGGATTTTCAGCCAATGTAGCCTTCTACCCTAGCGATTCTGTAGGAGTCATCGTTCTTGCCAATCAAAATGGTTCGCCTATCCCAAGCATTGCCAGAAACCTCGCCATTGATAGAGCGCTGGGACTCGAACAGACCGACTGGATTGCAGATATCCGAAGTGAAGAAGGAGAAGAAGAACAAGAAGAGGCCTCCGCCGAAAAAGGCAATGTGAAGGGGACCAAGCCTTCCCATATCCTGATGGATTATACAGGTTCCTATTTCAATCCTGGATACGGGAAGTTTAGCATCAAACTGGAAAATGATTCCCTCTTTGCAGACTTAGCCCTCATGAGACTGTATCTTAAGCATTATCACTATGACGTCTTCCAACCCATGGAGGTAACAGAGCAGGGAGTTGATACGACCGATGGAGGTTTCCTGATGTTTAATTTCGGTATGGACAACAATGGAGACATCACCCACCTTACAGCCAAAATAGAACCTACAGTCGATCCTATCCAATTTGACCGTGAGGTACAAGCCATTGAAGTGGAAACAAGTACGCTAGAAGCCTACGTAGGAGAATTTGAACTCGCAGGTATGACCATTAAGTCCTATATCAAGGATGAAAACACCCTTTACCTCTTTGTACCCGGTCAGCCGGAATATGAATTGGTTCCTACAGGGCCTAACAAATTCAACTTCAAGATTTTGGAAGGATTTAAAGTAGAATTTCTGGAAGGAGAGGAAGGTAAATTTGACTCTGTCAAGGTGATCCAACCTAATGGCACCTTCGTTGCTAAAAGAAAATAGCTTAAGAGGCTGCTTAGGTTTATTCTTCTTGTTTACCCTTGTCTTTCAAGAACCTAAGCAGGCTCCAAAACAGCATCAGGGCAGGAGTTTATCAATAAGCTCCTGCCTTTTCTTTTGACTTTGAGGAAAATATCTGTTTTAATAGGCCAAAGCTTCTCGGCATGGACGTCATTACACTTCCTTCCCACTTTAACGTCTCCTCCAAGGAGGACATTCATTTGTTTGACTACTACAATTCACAGACCTCTTATAAAAGTAAAATTAGCTTGTCCATGCATGTCTTTAGCTTCCTACGGCAAGGGACAAAAGAACTCATCGGACTGAGCCATTCTACCAAAATCGAAGCTGATAAATTTCTCATCATCAAGTCTGGCAATTGTCTCATGAGCGAAATCACGCCTGGAGATCATTCCTATCGAAGTATGTTGATGTTTTTCAATGATCAAATGCTGATTGATTACTTGAAGAAATACCCTAATCTAAATTCAACTACTCAAACAGATCAGACCTTTTTCGTTCAAGCATATGACTTTTTCATCCAGTCTTTTGTCAATAGCCTCATCCAATTGACTCAGCTCGAAGCGAGCATCAGAAATAGGCTGATGAAGATCAAGTTTGAGGAAATCATCACCTATTTGATTCAAAAAAGAGGCTGTGGCTTTCTATTCGACCTCATCCAAAGTATGGACGACCGTGAGCGGCATTTCATGAAGGTCGTAGAGAGCAACAAGCTAAAGCATTTATCGGTATCAGAACTCGCTTTTCTCGCCAATATGAGTGTCTCAACCTTCAAAAGAGAATTTAAAAAGACCTATGATAGTTCGCCAATTAAGTGGTTTCAGGACCAAAAATTGGAGCACTCAGCTTTTCTTCTAACCAGCAGACACAAGAAACCCAATGAAATCTATGATGAGGTGGGTTACGAGACACTCTCCAACTTTACCCAAGCTTTCAAAAGGAAGTTTGGCGTCACACCGCGGCAGTTTCAGCAAGACAGCTTGAACGTTTCACCATAGTTTTTGGTCGTCCTAGCATATAAGAATAATGTGTAATCCCCCACCTTTGGTGTCATATCAAACGCATTTTTCTTATGACACGAATCACATCAATTTTAACCATCATTGTCTTGTCTCTGAGCTTCACCTTTGCACAGGATACCTTCACACTTTCCAGTAAAGACCTTGGGGGGCAAGCAACCAAGAAACAAGAGTTTCAGGGATTTGGATGTACAGGGGAGAACATCTCGCCCCAGTTAAGTTGGGCGAATGCGCCCGAAGGAACAAAAAGCTTTGCCATTACCATGTATGATCCAGATGCACCAACAGGTAGTGGATGGTGGCATTGGTTGGTATTTGATATCCCAACGGAGGTAAATGAACTGTTAGCAAATGCTGGGAACCCTGCTTCGGGCTTGATGCCAGAAGGTGCGATTCAATCTGTAACTAGCTATGGGGCAGCAGGCTTTGGGGGGCCTTGTCCACCAGAAGGGCATGGCTTCCATACCTACATCATTACTATTTATGCCCTCAAAACAGAAAGCCTCGGCTTAGATGCCAATACCAACCCTGCTGTGGTCGGATATTACCTTTGGAACAATACACTTGCCAAGTCCAGTATTGTAGCTTATTACAAGAGAGATTAGGAGGGATTTTCGATTAAAATCGCCCAAAATATTAACTTGCTCACATGAGCAAACCTGAAATTCGGACGGTAGACGTTATCCGCTATGTTCAGCCCTTGCGGGAGGGAGGTTCACTACCTGCCATAGTCGATGCGGATGACGGCTTCTCCTATGTCATCAAATTCCGTGGGGCAGGTCAAGGAAAAAAGGCATTGATCGCTGAGATTATCGGTGCAGAACTCGCCAGAGCCATGGGACTACGTGTGCCTGAAATGGTTTTCATGACCCTAAATGACTCTTTTGGAAGGACGGAGCCCGATGAAGAAATCCAGGATTTGCTCAAATTCAGTGTAGGCTTGAACCTAGGGTTACACTATCTAGCTGGCGCAATTACTTATGATCCCGTGGTTTCAATGGCCGAGCCAATGGAGGCCTCTAAAGTTGTGATCCTGGATAGCCTGATCACCAATGTGGACAGGACCCATCGCAATACCAATCTCCTCAATTGGAACAAAGAACTCTGGCTCATCGACCATGGGGCAAGTTTGTATTTTCATCATTCTTGGAACAACTGGGAGACTCATTCCAAGCGGACTTTTCCAGCCATCAAAGACCATGTTCTTCTCGAAAAGGCAGACAAACTTGGAGAGGCAGCAGAGGAAATCAAAAAAGCCGTTACAGAAGAGGTACTAGATGGAATTATCGCCACGATCCCTGATGATTTTCTGGAAGATGAATTTCATACTGACCCTTCGGAGGTAAAAAGATCTGTCTACAAACAGTTTTTGTGGACGCGTATGTCAAATTTGGATTCACTTGTAAAAGAAGCTAGCGATGCAAGAGAAGCAGGTTTATGAATACGCCGTCATCAAGGTGATGCCAAGGGTAGAGCGTGGTGAATGCATCAATGTAGGGGTGATTCTCTATTCCAAAAGGAAAAGATTCATCAAGATGTTGTACAAAGTCGACGAAGCAAGGTTAACGGCCTTGTGGGAGGATATAGATTTACAGGAATTGAAGGATTACTTGCAAGCTTGGGAACTTATCTCTGAGGGTGATACCCAAGGCGGTAAAATTGGAGAACTTGGACCTGCAGAGCGATTTCGATGGCTGACTGCCGTAAAAAGTACCGTTCTACAAAGCTCTAGGGTCCATCCGGGAATGTGTATTGACCCAGAGAAAGAAGTGCAGAAGTTATTTGAGAAGTTCGTTTCCTAATAAAAAGTGAACTTACATTCTCTTTCTGTGACAGAATCTAGCCTTTCCCTATCAAACTTGGACAAATCTATGACTTAAGGTATTATTTGCAGATGAATAGGATAGAAAGGCCTTATCCTTTCTTATGCCAAATAAAAAACAGATCAATGAAACACTTGTGGATTTTTCTCGCCGTCATTTTCTTATATGCTCCGCTTCAAGCTCAACACACTGTCATTCAACTAGGAGATAAAAAATCAGCTGCTAGTTTTGCAGAAGCTCCTCAAAAATTCATGACCGAAATTCGTTCTCTCAGAGGCTTTGGTTGCTTTCTGAAGGTGAATAAATCAGATGAACAATACGACAATCTGGTAGGCTTCTACGAAATTGGAAAAGAGGGTGAGAACTTTCTCATTTTCTTTATCAAAGCCGAGATCGTCAATGCTAAAGGAAAAGTAGTTGCGAGTTCGAACAAGGTAAAAGCTAAGTTAGCTCCAGGGAAAAAAGCATTTCCCGGTCAAAATTTCTTTCCTGGCAACATCTTTTTCCCAAAAGGAACCTATGGAGAATTACCTGCTGGAAACTATGAACTAAGGTGGAAAGCAGTCCCAGCAGAAAAGGAACTTTCTCGTATGTTTAAAATGGATAAGCCGGAAATACGATATCGATTCTCAAAATAACTCCCTACTCGATGGAAGAAACCATCAAAGATTTATTGATTCGCCACTTTCAGGATATTAAGCCCCTTTCTCCAGCAGAAATTCAGGCGATCAAAGACAGTATGAACATACAGTCCTTCCCCAAAGGCCATGTGCTCTTGGAGGAAGGACAATTTTCTGATAACATATATTTTGTAGGAAAGGGCTGTGTCCGTCAATACATGGTTATAGAAGGGGAGGAAAAAACGACAAACTTCTTTTCTGAAGGTCAATGGGTCATATCGGCAGATAGCCTAATCGAACAGGAGGCCGCCAAGCACTATTTATCCTGTTTGGAGGATTGCCAATTGGTGATAGGGGATGACCAAAAAGCCGCTGCGCTTTATAAGGAATACCCTCACTTTGCTGACATTGGCAGACAAATCATAGAAAGAGCCTTCGCAAGCCAACAATGCCTACTAGCTAGTTATGTCACCCTTTCGGCAGAACAAAGATACCTGAGTTTGCAAGCCGCTCGACCAGACCTCATTCAAAGAGTCCCCCAATACCACCTCGCCAGTTTCATAGGCGTTAAAGCTGAAACCTTGAGCAGAATCCGAAAAAGGCTTCATCAGAAAGGAAAGTAGCAGCATAGCACTAAGTGATCTAATTCTCCCATTTTTTGAGCTGATTCTCCCAAAGAAGGCTGCATATCCTTTGCTATTTGCTTCCATCGAAACATTATTAACAATTGGTATCATGGAAAAAGTAGCAAACATATCTAACAATCTTTCAGCAGAGAAACGACCTGCTTCTGTTCGGACAATTCTCATCCTGGCTTTTGCCAAGATCCTGATCTCTAGCATTTTCTTCATCGTCTTCACCATCAAGGGCATCTCCTTGGGAAGTGTTGGACCACAAATTATTCTTTACACTACCCTTGGGTATGCGGCCATGGCAGTTATTATTTACTTGTTGGTAAAAAGAAAAAGGCTATGGGAACTGAGAGCAGCTTTACTCGTTGACTTTGCAGTATCTCTTCCCGCAACAGCCATCATTGGCCTTGTTTTTTCAAGTATCTCCTTGATCTTGACCTTTACCAAGGGAGCAAGAAATTACTTGAAATAGAAGATATACAGAACCAGTCTTAGCCCAAATCCTCCTCATCAAAGGAGGATTTTTTTCATGACTCTGTTGCTCACCTACAAGGAAAAATGAGCAACAGAGTCATCCTATTTTTTTGCATATTTTGATAAGGTTCTCGTTTAACACCTAGAGGATTGTTCTGTTTTTCGAAATAAGCAAAAACGACAATCAAAAAGTTCCATTAATTCTGTTCATTACCTGAAAACCATTAACCATGTCTACAACCCGCAACGAAAACTTTATCGGTTACCTGCACAGTTTCCGAGGCTTTGCCATTTTGTGCATTCTGGCCATTCATGCTCTCATCCCTCCCCTGATTGTTTCTAACAACATGCAAGGGCTCGATATGACCAACCCTGTTGCTATTGGGAATGAAGTGCTTTTTCACGATAGCACAATCTATTTTGCTATCATCTCTGGAATTCTATTCACCGCAGTATTGAAAGCCAAAGGCTGGCGAAGATTTTATACCAGTAAGTTGAAGTATGTTGTCCTCCCCTATATCTTCTTCTCGGCTTTATTTACCCTAGTCAATTTTCTAACAGGGCAAATGGGTGAAATAGAATTGAATGCCGTAAACTACTTCCGTGAGTTAGGACTTGATCTGATTTTTGGCACATCTCAATTTCAATTTTGGTACATACCTGTTCTATTTTTTCTTTATGCTGTGACTCCCCTATTGGATTGGCTTGGTTCTAACAAGAACCTAGGCTTAATTCCTTTGATACTGATCATTCTAACTCCCTTGGTCGTGTCTAGGATTCCCTTTGATGGAAGCAGAGGACTACATATTGAGACCATGATTTATTTCACGGGCAGTTACGCACTTGGGATGCTCATTGGTACAGATCTGGAAAAGAGCATGGACTGGTTCAATCGCAACATCATGATCTTAATCGGTGTATCGGTTATCTCCACTGCCATGTTGATTTATGGCTACATGAATGATATCAACCTAGTAGGTCCAGATAGTTTTAAGGTTTCACTACTTGAGAGTTTATTCTACATTCAGAAAATTGCCCTTTCGGGCTTGGTCCTAGTAGGATTTAAAAATATGGAGGCACGTCAGCCAACATGGTTAGATGGTTTTGCAACTGATGCATTCGGCCTGTATTTCCTTCACGGATTTTTCGCTTTCATGACTTTCATTTTTATGATGCCTCTTTTTCAGACTCAAAATTCCTTTATGATTATTCTTAATGGTCTGCTTGTCTTTGCCTTTAGCCTGATCATGAGTACCCTTGTTATTCGCGGGATGAGATTGTTATTGGGTAAAAGAAGCCGAATGATAGTGGGAAGTTGATCTCATCGCATACGTTTATTTAATCCATCATGACACAAGCCTTATATCAAAAAGCCATTGCCTTTGCCGGGGACAAGCACAAAGATCAGCTTGTTCCTGGCAGCCAGGCCAACTACCTCCTACATGTATCCAATGTGGCCATGGAAATCCTAATGGCCTACGCACATGCTCAAGACTTTGATGTAAACCTAGCCGTCCAAATGGCTTTGCTTCATGACGTGATAGAAGATACAGATGCTAGTTTTGAAGAGCTTGAAACCCATTTTGAAAAAAGGGTAGCAAATGGTGTCTTGGCCCTTACCAAAAACACTGAACTGGGAGACAAAAGCGCACAAATGGCTGATAGCCTCAACCGTATCAATAAGCTGGAGAAAGAGGTTGGTATGGTGAAACTGGCAGACCGAATCACCAATTTACAAGCCCCTCCTCATTATTGGTCCAAAGAAAAAATCAAGAGATACCATGAAGAGGCTCGTATCATAGCAGACCAATTAGAAGGAAAGAATGTGTATCTTAATGACAGACTACGCAGACAAATAGAATCCTACACTCAATATTTTACTTAAAGACCGTTTAAGTTTATCCTTCTCCTTTGATAGCTACATGAAAAAAATTCTTTTCCTTTTTTGCTTGCCCCTACTCATGCTAGCCTGCCAAGACGAACAAGCTTCCTCAGAAAGAATTGTTGATCCACCCATCCAAAAAGCAAAATCCCTTCCTGTTGAAGAAGAAAATATACAGGAAGAAAGCCCCCAAGTATACGCTGTCTTTACATCAGACATTGGCTTCATTGTATCTGATTCCCTCATGCGAGCCCTCACAAGAAAGAAGAAAATTTCTGAGCCTGATTCTGCGCTATTTCAAGAGTTCTACAAGCAGGTCAAAGGGACTTCTGTAGAAAAAGGCGAGTCTTACCTTATAGAGATAAATACCGAAAAAGTTGACTTTGATGCGAATGGCCGGAAAGAATACATGATTCAGTTTGTCAAGCCCTTTGGCAACATTGAATTGGCTATCATGGAGTCTTATAATGGGAATTGGAACTGTATTTTTTTCGAGGAATTGGCCCATCATTACCATGGGGTAGATATAGAATTGGTCAAGGGATATAGGGGGCGAACCTTTCTCAAATCCAATTACCTTGAACTTCGAGGGACAGGTATATACAAATCTTGTTTCTACTATTTTCAGCTAGTAGACCATGATTTTAAATTGGTCATGCCCATCACCCAGACATCCTATATCAGTACATGGGGGCTTTACATCAACCATGAACTCTCCTCAGTACACACCTACGATAGGACCCGCAATCAATTCGAAGTCATTACCGAGTACGAGTACTACCTGAATCCTCAAATGAATGAGGGATTGGGAATCCAAGGAGATTCTCTTCTCCTCATTACCGAAGGAGTTGAAAAGAATACATTCCAATGGAATAGACAGGAAGGATACTTTGAACCTCGCCATCCTGACGAACAGAAGGTGAACAAGTTGCGCTTACTTGAATCTATGAGTAACGACAGCCTTTTTTACCTTGTTTTCAAGGATGAGTTACATCGCCAAGCACAATTATCAGATACGTTAAGAGCCGGTATCGCTCAAAGGTTTTTAAGCATGATGAAAGAGAAAAAGGGTGCACATTCAACTGAAGGGGAATTAGAATTGAGAGGCGAAACAGCAGGTGGGCTTAAGTTTTATGGCCCCAAAGACAATTAATCAAATCTATAGTCGCATGAAGCACTTTCCAGCCTTACTATTTGCTTTAGAAAAGGGTCACTTGCTTCCTTGAGCTTATTCATCCTAACTTCCAATAAAGTAAAGGCACGCTTTATGGCACTTACACTCGCATTCGATGTATATGGAACCCTTATCAATACCTCAGGGGTATACGAATCTGTCAAGAGGTTGGTAGGCAATAAAGCCGATTCCTTCATCCAAATTTGGAGGGACAAACAATTGGAATATTCCTTTCGCAAAGGCTGCATGGGGATTTACGAAGGTTTTTCCGCTTGTACTCGTTATGCACTTGACTATACCTGTGAAGTACTAGCCGTCTCCTTATCTCATGAAGAAAAGCGAGCCCTCATGGGGGAATACAGCAAACTCCCTGCTTTTTCAGATGCACAAGAAACGCTTACTGCCCTTACATCTTCTCCTCATCGGTTATTTGCTTTTTCAAATGGCGAACCCGAAGCTTTACAACAGCTCCTTCACCATGCTGGAATCTTAGCATTATTTGAAGATGTCATCAGTGTTGACCCTATTCAAACATTTAAACCCCATCCTAAAGTGTATCACTACTTCCTGGAGCAAACGAAGTCTAAGGCTGATGATACCTGGTTGATTTCGGGCAATCCCTTTGATGTCATGGGAGCCTTGAATGCAGGCTTGAAATCTGCATGGGTAAAAAGAAATCCCGACAAAATTTTTGATCCATGGGGTATGAGCCCTACGAAAACGATCTCTTCGCTTGCGGATATTCAAAAGTGGTAGAAATATGTTATGGAATTTGGCGTGTTAGCGTATCACAAGTATAGTCAGCTTCCCGCAATCATGACATCCCATGTACAAGCATATCCTATTCATCATTTTTGCCATTCTTCTATCTTCGTGCCAACGGTCATCCCCAAACGGAGAAACTCATTACGCCTCTATGAACAGAGTTGATCAGGCAAAACAACAAAAAGAAGAAGGGCTTATCGCAAAACTGGCTGCAAAGGGTATTGCGACAGATCAGGTACACATTCTCCTTAGGGCCTTTAAAGTGGACAAGCAATTAGAGGTTTGGGCCAAAAACAAAACTGATGATACTTACAAAAAGATCATCTCCTACGAATTTTGTAAACTAAGCGGTGAAGCAGGGCCCAAGAGAAAACAAGGTGATCTGCAGGTTCCTGAAGGGATGTATCACATAGACCGCTTCAATCCCAAGAGCAAATTCTTCCTCTCCCTCGGCATCAATTACCCCAATGCTTCGGATAAAATTTTAGGCGACCAAAAACAACCTGGTGGAGATATCTTTATTCATGGTAAGTGTGTGACGGTAGGCTGTATCCCAATTACCGATCCCATGATCATGGAACTTTACATACTTGCCCTAAAGGCAAAAACGAATGGGCAGAATAAGATTCAAGTACAGATTTTTCCTACTTTCATGGAGGGCAAATGGCTGGAGAAAGTACAGATAAAATACCCCAAACACTTTGCCTTTTGGGAGGAACTTAGGGTATTCTATGAAGCATTCGAGCAGAACCACCAAGAAATTGACTTCTCCATCCTAGATGACGGGAGTTACTTGATTCAATAGAATGTGCTCCCAGATAGATTCATATAAGTAGTGGTATTGTTAATATATTGATTTCTTTTCTAGGAAGACAAGCTTGAAGAACCCTTCAGCTTGAAAAATGTATTTCTTCAACCCAAGATGACCTATATTGAGATACCCCTTATCACACAACAACTATATCAAAAATGAAAACAAGACTCATCATTTTAACCGCTCTTGCCTTTACTTTTGCTTCCTGTTCATCCAATACCCAACATAGCCACGATCATGAGCACGAGCACCATCACGAGCATGAGCACGAGCATACTCATGATCATGGAGAAGGAATGCATGAACATGATGAGGAAGGCGATCACCATCATCATGATGAAGATTCCCATAAGAAGCGTGAGATAGACGTGACCATGGACCCTGTCGTAACAGATAGCATTCAGCCAGAGGTAGGCCATGAATAGATAGTGGATCCGCATCAAGTACCCTTCCATCCTTTATTGGCCCATTGGCAATAGAAAACCCAAATGGAACTTTACTTGTATTTCGTTGAGTGGATTAATAGAACCTTCCCCTACTTTACCTTTTCAAAAAAGTCAAAAGCCCCAATACATTGAGTTGTGTTGGGAAGCACACTTAGTTGGAACACAAAAAGAATATTGTCATATGGAACAATTGACCAATCTTGACGCTCTTCCGTATACAGGATTCAAGGTGGCTTGTTTCCCACTGAAAATAAAGGGAGGATCAGCAGCACCTGCTAGAGTTGTGGCTATTTTGTAGAGGAATTATATGTCAGAGATAGATAGAGCATACGAACATATCCAGAATGGAGAATTTGAACAAGCGACTGCCATCGCCCATGATTTGATGGAAGATGGAGAGTTGGAAGGTTATTTCATTTTGGCAGATACGAAAGAAAAGGAAGGAAAACTCGATGTAGTCCTAGAAATCATGGAGCGTGCATTGGAGGAATATCCTGACAATTGGCGTTTCTGGCTAAGACTCGGCAATACCCAATCAGACTTAGAAGAATACGAAGATGCCCTCTATTCCCTAGAAAGAGCTCGTTATCTGAATCATGCAGATGCTGAACTCGTCCTGCTCAACAAAGCCATCGTTACCAAAAGGATGGGAGAGTATCCGAGCGCATTGGCCATCATCAAAGACTGCGAACAGGCATTCCCACTATTTAGCATGGGACTAGTCATGGAAATCTATACCTTGATGGAGGATCCTCATGCTGTCATATCAAGCTTTGATGAGACTGTTATCCATCAAGCAGATGAGGAAGATTCCAGCCACTTGTCTACATTAGGCCGTATTTACTACGCCTTGGCTTGGGCACATTATAATCTCACAAACGAAAAGGAAGCAATAAACTACCTGGTTGATTCTCTCCTACATAATCGAGATAACCCCAGCGCCCTTTGGTTAAGGAGGGAAATGTTGGGGCGTGTGGACCCCGCTAGCCGATATTTTCGCATCATTGTTCAGGGCGAATGGGCAGAAGAAATTAGAGAGGCTAATCAACCATATAAGTTCATGGCCTCTTACGAGGTAGTGGCCCAAAATCCAATGGAAGCATTGGAGGAAATCAAATTCTTTGAAGTAGAAAATATCAATCGAACTGCCTTGAAACTCGAAGAAGTTGAGGAATGGGAACTTCCAGAAGGTAACCCAACAGGCATCTACTTTTGCTCTCCTCTTTTTACCTATGAATCAGATGAGTTAAAGGATTAACATACGGAATAGCATTAAACGGTTCAGAAGAATGGGAGTCTATCTTACTGCAAAGAAAATCTAATCAGTGTATTCCCGAATCCAGTCAGAAGAAATCATCCAAAATATAAAGCTGTTTGATTCACAAGGGAAGCTTATAGAAACTTTTGAAGGGCCAGGAACAGATTTTTACCTTTCCACCTCCCACCTTAGCCCAGGAATTTACCTCATCCACATTCACCTGCTGAATGGAGACTCTTTCAGTCAAAAACTGATAAAATAAGTAACATAGGGGGGTGTCAATTCGCCAAATGGGTCTTCTAGCTCGTTTTAAATAGGATTCAATTGCCTAATTGAAGCGAATATACAGGAGAAATTCGGGTAGTTGGGAATATCAATTAACGCCTTTTCTCATGAATAAATTATGCCTTTCTATTCTCATCCTTTTTGTTTCAGCCTGCTCTGTTCCCCAAAAACCTGAAGGATATTCATTGGTTCCCAACAGCGCAACTGGCAAACTAACTGCTAGCCATCATTTTCCCCCTAGGCTCAATAAGGTATCAACAGGGCTTCTCAAAGAACTGCCTAGGTTTAAAGAGCAGAAAAAAGGGCCTATGAAAATCAGGAAATCTGAAAAACACATCTTTGGTTATCTGGAAGTACCTGAAAATCGATCAACACCTTCCTCCTCTTCGATTAAACTTCCTGTATATATTTTCAAAAGCCGAAATCCTCATCCACAAAAAGACCCCATAATCTGGCTGACGGGTGGGCCTGGTCAATCTGTCATGAAATCAGCCAAATACACCTCCTACTATTCCTATTTGGAGGACAGAGACCTCATCCTATTAGAACAAAGAGGAACAGAGTACGCCAAACCCCATCTTGCTTGCCCTGAGTGGGCAAAGGCTGTTGCCAAGGTTAATGACCTTCAGCTGCAGAAGCCTGACTTGCTTGAATCAGAGGTAGCGCCCATTTATGCAGAGGCTGCCATGAAATGCAAGACTAGATTGGAGAAAAAAGGCATTGACCTAAATGCTTATCATACCCGTGAAATTGCCGCTGATGTAGAAGACCTTAGAAAGGTCCTAGCCCTTGACCAATATAATGTCTACTCCCTTTCCTATGGGACCAAGATTGCACAGGTCCTTATGAGAGACTATCCTGAACATATCAGGTCGGTGGTTCTAGATAGCCCATTGCCCTTAGAGGTTAGCTATGGAGAAGAGAGTTTAAGCAACTTGATGCATAGTTTGGATGCAGTCCTTCTTAACTGTGAGCGTGATTCTCTGTGCCGTACTGCCTATCCCAAGCTCAGAAGTCGATTCCTTCATTTCCTCAAAGAAAAAAATCGCGATCCTATTCAACTCACTGCCCTTCATCCTCAGCAAAAAAAGGAGGTGGAGTTCTATATCAAAGGAAGCGACATAGCCTTACTATTCGGAGGATTGAATACGTGGGATATGCCCAAAGTACCTTCCATGATGGCAAACCTCCTAGATGGTGATTATTCAGCCTTAGAAAACTGGCTTGAAAACATAGAAGTAGGCTCAGGAGTAGGAGTTGGGATGCGTCTTTCGGTCTGGTGTGCAGAGGAAACTCCCTTTCTTAACTTGGACTCCGTTCAAGCTGAATCCCAACGATTTGAGGAAGTAAAAGGAGTTTATCCAGCTGTATATCGGCCTGAAATATGCAATATTTGGGGGGTACGCCCCTTAGACTCCAAGGCTAATCAAGCCATCAAAAGCGATATCCCTACCCTGATCATTAGCGGAGAATACGATTCAGAAACACCCGTTGGCTGGGGGAAGATCATGCATAAGAATCTCTCCAATAGTTATCATGTCATCTTTCAGGGACTCCATCATACGCCTACTACCTATTGGGATCAACCTTGTGGAATGGGCATCACCCGCGCATTTTTTAACCAACCGACTCAATACCCCAATGAGCCTTGTTTGGAAGCAGCCAATAACTTTTCCTTTGATTTGGATTGATGTTATCGAATCGATTAAGTCCAGCAATGGCGAAATACAATGTACAGGAAAGCGATTCTCATTACCAAGCCCCCGATGAAAGGGTAAAAATCTGGTAGGCGAAATACGATTTTTTACAAGGTCCGAATGGCATAATTGTGTCATTCGGATTGTTTCATTTGCTATACTTGCAACATGCTTCAAGAAGAAAAAATCCTCCTCTCAGCTCCTAACAACATCCAAATTGCCCTTTGGAACATCAAAGCTGATACCTCCTTACCTCAGAAGCATGTATTTCTCACCCACGGCACCTTCTCCAATAGAAAAGTATGCATGGGGATGGCAGACTTTTTATGCCAAAAGGGATATAACTGTTGGATTTTGGAATGGAGGAACCACGGTGAAAGCTCGAAAACGGAGGATTTTTCCTTTGAGCAATTGGCAAATGAGGATTTTAAGCTGGCCTTTGACTACCTCTTCCAACAAGAAGGCATCAAATACCTTGATTGCATCACCCATTCGGGGGGAGGTATATTGCTCACCCTCTATTTTATTTTTCACAAGGAATATATAGATCAGATCAAGTCTATAACCACCTTTGCCTGCCAGTCATATGGAGCCGCAAACAACCTATCCAGTTACCTCAAAGTTCTCTCAGGTCATGTGTTAGGAGGAATATTAGGAAAACTACCTTCCCGTTATGTAGGCGGTGTCCATGACGAACCCCATGTCTTTATGAAGCAATGGAATCGTTGGAATATGTCTGGTAGATTTACAGGGGACAAGGGAAGGGACTATACAGCAGACATGAATAAAATCCATGTTCCTGTTCTAGCCATAGCAGGCGGAGGAGATACTTTTATTGCGCCAGAAAATGGTTGCAGAAAATATTGGGAGAATTTTCCCCATCCAGCCAATCAATTTTGGTTATGCTCGAAGGAAAATGGATTCAGGGAAAATTACAGCCATAGTAGGGTCATGCATTCTCGAAATGCTGCCGAGGAAATTTATCCCAAGGTATTTGAGTGGCTAGAAGGCGTAAAATAGGAACAATCATAAATCATATTCCACCCTCCACTTTATCATGACAAACTCCCCATCTAGGCAGTATATTTTCGTTAAAAAGCATGCCTGAGACACGTGTACTTATCCTATCTCTCCTAGGTGTTCTCTTGATCATTTCCTGTATATTCTTGGCATTTTTCATCATGGGAAGAACCGCGGAGAACGATTATCCCCATAGTAATCTACCGAAACCTTTAGATGCGGAGCGTTATGAACCGTTAAATGAGAGAGAGCATCAGATTGATTTTGGTGCGTTTCAAATCATCACTGATCGAGATGTTAAAGGCTTTACCTTTAAAGGAATTGATTCTTATGTGGGCATGATTTGTAACAAAATTGATTCCTTTTATTTCGATTATGGTTGGTACTCAGGTGACTTAAGGACAGAATATTATCCTGACCATCAATTATGCCAAGATACGGTGAACGGGAAGGTAGTATACGTTCTTTCTCCTATAAATGAGGAAGTTGAGGATAATCAGGTTGGAATTTATGTGGAGCAAGCCTACAAGGATAATCGATTTACCCTTGCAGGCCGAGATATTGTTGATGTTCAGGGAGGCTTAAACATGTTTTCCACTTTGATGTTCCATGATAGCCGAAAAAAATCGAAACCTTTAGTCCATGGAAAAAATTGTAGCCAAGGGGAGACTCCTACTATGATTTTTTATAAACGATGTAGTTCTTGCCATTCTAAATACAACATGAAACTTGTCGGTCCTATCATTTGTCATTTAACATTCGAGGAATCAGTTGCCTTTTTTTCCATGAAAGATGCTCGCTTTAAGGCCGATTCATCCTTTTCCTTTCGCCAAGGACCCGCATACCATAGAAAAACCCTCACCGGAGTAGGGAAAGATTCGATTCGTAGGATTGCAAGTTTCATCTCCAGTCTCAATAATACCTGCGAATAACATGAACCAGCCATGATTTAATGTATACCCAAAAGGGGGGATTTTTGAGAAATCCCTCATAAGGTTGATTCATGGGAAGGGCTAAAATACCAATTTGCATCTGTCAACACACAAATGCCCTTTACTTCTGTGCCATGAACAAAGCAACAACACCTAAGCCCATTATTTTCCTGATTCTTATCCTACTACTGGGATGGGGTTTGTCAGCTTGCCAATCGGGTAACCACCTTTCCCGATTCCAATCCAGACCTGTCGTCCTTCTGAAGTCAGACAATTATGCACAGGATCAGGCATTGAGGCACAGAAGAAAAGTAAGCGAAAACCTTCATACCTATCGCAAGCTTCAGCAGATCAGGATTGATGCCTACCAAAGAAACAGATAACAGCTTTTTTTAGACGGTCAGTTAATAGATGGTGTGCCCGGAGGAATCCGGGCTTTTTGCCTGAGTAGGTATGAAATAGCTATATTCATAGAAGGAAGGTCATCTATTCATCTTCCTGCTGATGAAATACTACTAATACCCCTTGTCTCATGAACCATTACGAATACACCACCTCCAGCCTTAAAATCACTTACAAATTTGACCGACATAACTTTAGCAAAGAGTGGTTCACAGAAGAGCTCAACAAAATGTCTCGATTGGGCTGGGAATTTGTCAAAGATGTTCCCTATATCCGAGATGGTTGGACGACAGAAATTGTCCTGATATTCCGCAGAAATGTGACATAGTCATTCTTTCAATTCATTGTTATGTGAAAAATGTCCTTCGCCATATTAAAGGGAATGACCTAACAATAGCGTCATGAAAGCATATCTAATCTCCCAAGCTATCAGGACAAAAGAGCTGGAAATGAAGGGAAAAATAATGTAGTTGATAAATGGATTTCGGAATTAATTTCGTTATTGAAAGCGTATAGCCGGAAATCATCTGCCCATTATGCCACAACAATCCACACATTATTTCTCCACCCTACAGCTACTTTTTTTGGTGCTGCTGTTCCTTCTCTCCCCTACATTGAGTGTTGCACAGGAATCCTCCTTTGAAATCCCAACTCATATTGTCCTTCTCGTGTTGGTAGGTCCCATTGTCGTCTTTGTTCTCGGGTCCATTGTCATGAATTGGTTCAAAAAACAGAATGAAGAAGAGGATTAAAGCTTGTAACAGCCTCTAAATATTTATTCATTCATATCAAAGTGGTAACTCTGGTTTAACGATGACAGGATATATTGCAAATCATATATCCCTACAGCACAACCTCACCTACCCTTTCCTATGACATATTTTTCTTCATCCACTCTCAAGGGCTTTGCCCTTTCTTTACTCATCTTGAGTGTCCATGTAGGACTTGGTCAGAAGATTGATTACGCTATACCTGCTATCGCTGAAGGGAAAATCTCTTTAGAGGACTACAAGACCATTCTGGATAGTTCTCTGGCCATTATCCAGACTGAATATGATGTAAAAAAAGTCAAAGAAGGCTCTATCAGTTTGAAAAAGGGGAAGGAATTGTCTACGATTAACCTGGACAACCTCCTCCTCAAATGTACCCAAGAAGATAAGGAAGACTGGCAAGCTATCATTAGGGATCACTTTCAACGACCCCTCCGCTCTAGTAGTGAACGCGCCTTGGTTAATTATACCTACTTCGATGAGGTCGCTCCCTTTCTTAGCATAAGGGTCTACGAAGAAATTTACTTCCAACAGTTTCCTCAAAAAGACAATATCATTTACCGCAAGGATTTGGAAGGAACTGTATCCATGCTCATGCTCGATCTTCCTTCCGTCTTCACCACAGTAGACAAAAGTCAAACTGAAAATTGGAACAAAACTGATGCAGAGTTATTTGCCAGGGCAGAAGAAAATCTAGGCAAAATTCCGGTTGTTAAAACCCACTACAAAATTCCTTTTGAGGGAGATTCACTTTCCCTATACGCGATTGAAGAAGAAAATTACGCCTCAAGTTATGCCTTGGATCTGAAACATAACAGCAAGGAGTTTATAGGAGAATTTGGCTCTGTTGTGGCCATTCCAACTAGAGGAACCGCCTTGATCTTCAAAATCAACCGAGGAGACATGGTTTCCTATCAAAATTTTATCACCCAGTACAGTAAACTGGTAAAAGACCTCTACTACGATCAACCCCATCCTGTATCTCCATATTTTTTCTGGTACCATGAGGGAAGATTTACCAAAATTAAGGTAGATTCAAAAGACGGTCTGATTACAGTAAACCCACCTGAAGACTTATTGGACTTGGCTTCTATGGAAGATTGAGATTAAAGTCCAATTTACTTTATGGATGTGTTGATGGGCCAGTGATATAGGATTATAGCCTACCAAAATCTTAATAGAATGAAAGCAGCAGTAACTACCAAGGCTGGTCAACCCTCAGTTATCCAAATAAAAGAAGTCCCTAAACCTGAAGTAAAGGAGGGTTGGATACTCATTCGGGTGAAGGCCTTTGGTCTCAACAGAGCCGAGCTTTTTACTAGAAAGGGTGATTCTCCAGGGGTCGATTTTCCAATTATTCAAGGAATTGAGTGCGTTGGGGTCGTAGAAGAGGATCCTTCAGGGAAGTTTCAAGCAGGCCAGCAGGTAGCGGCCATGATGGGTGGCATGGGAAGATTTATCAATGGGGGTTACGCAGAATATGCCCTTGTCCCACGAGAAATTGTTCTCCCCTTCACCAGCGACTTAGGATGGGAAATTTTGGGCGCTATTCCAGAAATGTTTCAGACCGTTTCTGGTAGCATTCACCAAGCCCTTGAATTAAAAAGTGAAGAGTCCCTGTTGATTCGAGGAGGCACCTCCTCTATTGGTATGCTTGCTTGCCAACTTGCCAAGACTATGGGAGCTACCGTCATCTCAACTACTCGCAATCCTGCTAAAATTGATCCTCTAAAAATGAATGGGGCAGATCATGTTGTGATTGATGAAGGAAAAATTGCAGATAAGGTAAAGGAAATCCTTCCTCAAGGAGTGAACAAGGTCCTGGAATTGATTGGGACAAGAAGCCTAAAAGATTCCTTACAGTGTATCGCGACAAAGGGAGTGGTATGTATGACAGGGATCCTAGGAAATGAATGGAGTATGAAGGAATTCACGCCTATGGGAGATATTCCTTCTTTGGGTAGATTAACCGTGTATATGGGTGAATCAGGGAACCTATCTGAAGAGCATTTACAGGAATTTATAGATGAAGTGGCAAAAGGCACCATCAAATTAAATATCGACTCAGTATTTAGCTTGGAAGACATCGTCAAAGCACACGAATACATGGAAAGCAATCAAGCCAAAGGTAAATTGGTCGTGAAGCTGTAAAAAAAAATCCTGCCCTTGCTTCATCGCAAGGGCAGGATTTTTCTATCTATTTCGGTTGACAAAAAACCGCTTTATTCTACAGTTACCTCTTCGTTGTAGTAGGAGATGACATCATCCAAGATACGATCCAAATCATATTCCAACTCAAAGCCTAGGGTAGTTTCAAGCTTAGCAATATCTGCTGTCCTGCGGTTCATGTCCTCATATCCTTTCCCATAAACTTCCAGGTAGGACTTGTGGACCATGCGCGATTTATTTCCCGTTTTCTCAATGACTTTCTTGGCCAATTGATTCATGGTGATTTCGATAGGATTGCCTACGTTGAAGGCCTCTCCTACTCCTTTTCCGGTAAACATGAGTCCTGTAATGGCTCGGATGGCATCCTGAACGTGCATAAAGGAGCGTTTCTGCTCACCCGTTCCAAAAACAATTACATCTTCCCCAGCCATCGCTCTTTTTACAAAATTAGGAATCACCATCCCATAATTTGATAGCTGTCTAGGCCCGACTGTATTGAAGAATCTTGCTATAACCACCTCAGTCCCAAATTCTTTGTGGTAGGCAAAGGATAAAAACTCGTCCATGGCCTTGGTATTAGCATAGGCCCAACGATGATTTTTGGTAGAACCTTCAATTCTGTAATCTTCCTCCTTCAATTTGGCGACACCAGAATAGTCTAGTAAGTCTAGGCTTTTTCCATAAATCTCGGAAGTAGAGGCAACAAGCACTCGCTTCTTGTAGCGATTTACGCATTCCAACATGATATCAATCCCACGGATGTTATCCAGAACTGTCCGTACGGGATGCTCCATGATGTACTTTACTCCTACAGGTGCCGCTAGGTGGTAAATATGATCTGCCCAATCCACCAATTCATCTACCGTATCTGCATGGGTAACATTACCCTTGATGAATTCGATATTTGGATGATCGAGAAGGTTTTGAAGATTCTCTAGCCTTCCTGTAGACAGGTTATCCAGAACTTTTACTTGGTGGCCTTCTTTTAGAAGATGGGCTGTCAATGTTGAGCCAATGAATCCGGCTCCGCCGGTCACCAAAATTTTCATAGAAAGGGTTGATTACAAAATGTTTACTGCTTACAAAGATAGGGGGATTCATCGATTTTCAAGCCGAATAAGTAGTTAAACCTACATTAAATATCTGAATAATCGAATATCGTTCTCTCCTGTTAATCAGTACTTCCAGCAATAAGGAAGTAGGTTTTTCCTCGGTTTCGTCTCAAATTCTTTCCTCACAAATAGAGGTTGATTCTATCCTTTGGCTTGGATTAGGACTAAAACATAAATTTTTTGTTCCTTTCCCTTTCCAAATTTCAATTGTTTGAGGGTATTGGACATGATTAGGACAGCTGCTTGCGTCCCAGGTCTCATGATTCCTGCTCCTCTTACTGACTTCACCTTCCCCTTCTTATCAATAAAAATCCAAAAGGGAAATTCCCCCTCCACATGTATCTGGTCCATTGGAAGCTTAGGCAGTTCAAGTAATTTTCTTCCCTGTAAAGCTCCTTCTCCTTCTTCCCTAAAAGAAATCATCCCGTTAAGCTTTTTGCTTTGAGGCTTGATTTCTAGGCTTTTCATGCTCCAATAACGATCCTTTTTCCCCTTTGCCTTAAAAAACACCCATTTGTCTTGTAAGACCAATGTATCACTCAGTACCCCTTTACTCGTCATTTTTCTGTAGAAAAAGGAAGTTACAGGGACCTGTTGTAAACGCTCAATCTGATAGGTACTTAGCGGAATAAAGGCCGTACGAGAATAGGAAGCCTTTTCTCCTTCCTCTATCGCAAACCACTCAGGGGGATAGATCATCCAATCTTTGTTTCCATCCTGATACTGAATCCACAGGTTAGCTGGCAAGGTAGTGGGGGAAAGATGAAAACTATCCGCCGAACTAATCCTGAAATAAATTCCTCCACTTTCTAAACTGGGCGCTTGAATCCTCGCCTCAATCCAGATTGTATCACCGGCATGTAGCTGGTAGGTAATAGGCGAATAAGGCTGTGAAAATAGCCAGATTGGGACCAGAAAAATGGAGAAAAAGAGCTGTTTCATCAAAAAGGAGGACATTCTTTTTGAACATCCTCCTTTGTAACGAACAAATCGTGCTTCTAGTTCCTACATGTTATCCTTTTTGCTTGTCACCCGCTCCAAAAAGCCCAGCCAAGCCTGGTAGAATGTCTTATTGTTTTCAAGCCCTTTGATGCCATGACCTTGCCCTTCAAACTCTACCAAGGTTACATCCTTGTTATATTTGATGAGGCTGTCTCTCATCATTCGGCTTCCTGCGATGGGGACTCTTTGGTCATTTGTCCCATGGGTGAGAAGCAATTTACCTTTCATTTTATCTGCATGATAAAGAGGAGAGCGATCATTTAACTTCTCTGCTTCCGTTTTGGGATCGCCTGCCTCTAGCGTCACCCAGTCGGGTATGTTGCAATTCTCATAAAAGTGGATGATGTCGCTAAATCCAGCATGACTCAAGCCAAAGCCCCAGTTGAAATCCGTAGCGTTGCCATTGATTTCTCCGGGAAAAGTCAAGACCCTCATGGTCGCATAGCCTCCATGACTTCCCCCAAAGACGCCAATTCTCGATGGAGGTATGCGAAGCTTTTCTGAGATATACTTGGCCGCATAAAAGACATCTATGATTTCATTTCCTCCCAAGTCTTTGTCATTCAGCGCATAAAAGTCCTTGCCAAAACCAGAACTTCCTCTTGGAGAAGGGCTCAACACATAAATTCCTGCTTCTGCCAGAATTTGATATCGAGTACTAAAGTTGTTTCCCCCTCCATAGAAAGACTGAATCATGACAATCTGTTCCTCCTTAGGCAAGGGATTTTTGGGTTTGTAGAGATAAGCATGGAGCATTCTATCCTCTCCCGTTTCAGGATCCTTGTCAAAAGTCGGGTACTCGATTCGCTCCACTTCCGCCTGATAAAGCTTTTCCTTCAAGTCTTCAGAGAGTTCTATTTTATTGGTAAAGGAAAAACCATCCTTAGAAACTTTCATTTCGTCTATTTTGAAGTAGGACGCATTGGAGGTCCTAGATACCATCATGCGATCATCTTCATGGTCGTACACTCCAAGATTGTAAGTAGAGCTCTCTTGATGGATAATTTTTCCTGAAGGTAACTCCATCAACATCATCTCACTTTCGATGGGATTAGAGGTAGTTCCGAAGAGATATTTCTTCCCTTCCAACTCCAGCATGGTGGCATTGACAAGGTCTTTGGTGAAGTTGGTGATGGGGGTTGAAGTCCCTTTTTGCGTATCAAATAGATAGGCATTGACAAAGCCTGACTCATTGTGGAAGCCAAGGAAGGTATGGTCATCCATCCAATCTTCCAGGGCATAAGGAGAAAAGCGAGGAATGTCAGGATCTGTCAATACCTTCAGTTCCTTGGTTTCCAGGTTCACATGAACGAGATTTCCATAACTTCTCGAAGCATTTTTATAGGCACGGAATACAACTCCCTTCTGGTCGGGCTGCCACGAAGGACTTCCCCAGGTAAATCGCATTTCCGGCTTATCTTGAAGGATAACTTCCTCTTCTCCTGTCTTTAAGTCCAAAATTCTCAGCTCTCCCAAGCGATTTTCCTTGTCCCCTAATCTGGCGATATAGGCTACCTTATCTTTGGATTCATTCCATCTCCATCCAAAGATGTAAGGCACATCTGTGAGTTTTTCAACCTTCTGTGTTTGTGGGTCTAGACGGTAAAGGTTGATTACTTCATCGTTGATCTCATCTCCTGACCAGTATAACAACCCATCCTGATCATTGAATCTACTCCCGAAGACATTTCTCTCGTCAAAGTTGATATCAGAGATCACTTTCCCTTTTGACAAATCACTTGCTTCATCCAAAGGAAGCATCATCAATTGGGTGCTTTGTTCTCTTTTCCGATAGAATAGTTTATTTGCGCTGTAGACAGGAAGAAAACCTGAATAGGGAAAGCCTTCGAAATAGGGAGTGAGGTTAATTTCCCTGTCCTTGAAGGTAACTTTGAACCCTTCATTTTCTTGTTGAGTACTCTTATCACTTGTTCCTGTTGCACAAGCGGTGAAAAGTAGGGCTAAAATCAGGCCCCATGCATAGCGTATTCTCATCATTTCAATTTGAGGTAGACAATTCATGATAATTTACGATTATTCGGAAAGTGATAATAGAATGGTCCACATTTTAGCCACAAAAGCAGACTTATGAAGATTAGTGGATTTTCATTTGCTAAGAATACCCAGAAACTTTACTTCCCTCTCAAGGAGGCCATTGCCTCTATTCTCCCCATTGTAGATGAATTTGTATTGGTGTTGGGAGATTCAGATGAGGATGACAAAAGTAGGGAGGAAGTACTATCCCTCGGCTCTGACAAAATCCGTATCATCGATACTGTTTGGGACCTCGAGCGTTTTCCAAGGGGAATGGAAAATGCGCATCAAACCGATATCGCGAAGTCTCATTGTACGGGAGATTGGTTATTTTATGTGCAGGCAGATGAGGTGATTCACGAGAAATACCTTCCCATCATCCAATCCAATTGCCAACGGCATCTAGACAACTCAGAAGTTGAGGCCCTTTTATTTGACTACCAGCATTTTTGGGGAAGTTATAAACACGTCCATCAATCTCATGGCTGGTACAAAAAGGAAATCAGGATCATTAGGAATCAACCCGATATTCATTCTTGGGAATCGGCTCAGTCCTTTCGGTTCATTCCGAATTTTGATGGCAAAAGCTATCGAATGAAGGAAGGCACTCGCAAACTCAAAGTGGCTCATTCCGGTGCGGAAGTTTACCATTATGGTTGGGTAAGACCTCCCCGTTTGATGAGAAATAAAATGAAAGCCCTAAGTACCATTCACCATGGTTCCCAAGGGGCAGATGAACGCTTTCGGGACGAACCGCTTGATTTTGATTATGGCGACATGAGTAGAATCCCCACATTCCATGGTACACATCCTGAAGTCATGGAGGGCTTTATATCCCGTTTCGACTGGCAGGATCAACTTCGATATGAGGGAGGCAATCCGACGGAAAGAAAGCTTTTCAAACACGAGCGAACCAAATATCGCTTGTTGTCGTGGGTGGAGAATCACCTTTGGGGTGGCAATGAACTCTTTGCCTTTCAAAATTACGAATGGGCGGTAAAACCCTAAAAAATCGGAGGCATACAGAATGTACACCTCCGATTCCTTATATCGTCTTCTATCGAGTTAGCCAACTTCCTAGAATCCTAGGCTCATTTGATAGGCTCTCTCATTTTTCCCTTCATAGAAATTCAGGTAAGCCTGATTCACAACTTGGTTTCCACCTGGAGTCGGATAATTTCCTGAGAAATACCAATCACCTCTGTGATTAGGGATGGCTACCTTCAAGTTGTCTAAGGGCTGATATACAATTTCCAATTCACAGCTCAGGTTTTCTGGCTTGAGCAACTGAGAGATTTTGTGGGAGATTTCATCCTCAGTAAATGGATCGAAGATTTCTTTGACCACATTTCTCTCATGCATCCGTCCTTCTCCTTTCATTCCGACGATTTTACGATAGACTCTGTCAATCACGTCTTGCTGCCCTCTTTCCTTCAAAAGGGCAATAGCAGCCTGGAATGCAATCAGCTTTTCAATCTGCGACATGTCAATTCCATAACAGTCAGGATATCTGATCTGAGGAGCAGAGGACACAATCACAATTTTCTTGGGCTTTAGTCTATCCAAGATATTGACGATGCTTTTTCTAAGGGTAGTTCCTCTTACAATTGAGTCATCAATCGCTACCAAATAATCTACCCCTGGACGAACTGTCTGCGTGGTGATGTCGTACACGTGTGCCACGAGGTCATCACGAGAATTGTCATCTGCAATGAAGGTTCTCATCTTGACATCCTTGATGATTACCTTTTCGGCTCTTGGGTGCATATTCATGATGCGAAGTAGGTCTTCAGGTTTTGCCTTTGACCCAAGCTCTTGAATCCACTCCAGCTTTTGGCGATTCATGTGAGCATCTAATTCCTGCATCATACCAAAGAAGGCACTTTCAGAAGTATTGGGGATAAAGGTGAAGACCGAATTGTCCAGATCGCCATCAATGGCATCAATGACTTTCGGTACTACCTCTCGACCAAGTGCTTTACGCTCATTGTAGATTTCTCCATCGCTACCACGGGAGAAGTATATTCTTTCGAAGGAGCAGCTCAGCTTTTCTTGTGGCTCTGTAAACTCTTTTACCTTAACCTTGGTGCTATTCGCTTTGAGGGAAAGGATATGTCCTGGGTCCAATTCTTTGATTTCAGATGGACTCAGGCCAAAAACAGTAGAGATGGTCGCCCTTTCAGAAGCTGCTACGAATAATTCTTCGTTGGAATAATAGAAACAAGGACGAATACCATTCGGGTCTCTCACCACAAAGGCGTCTCCATTTCCTATCAATCCTCCAATCACGTATCCCCCATCCCAAGCTTTGGCGGCATTGCGCATAATCTTGATGGGATTGAGATCTGCGGACACCAATTGGCTTGTTTCTGCACGAGAATAGCCTTCCTTGCGAAACTTATCTCCTAGATGATCATTGGCTACATCTAAAAAATGACCGATACGCTCCAAAACGGTTTCTGTATCAGTCATGTATTTTGGGTGCTGCCCTAGTTCAACCAATTTTTGGAAGAGATAATCTACATTGGTTAGGTTGAAGTTTCCTGCAAGGGCCAGGCTTCGATTTTTGTACTCGTTGGTACGAACGACTGGGTGGCAGGCTTCGACTCCGTAGGAGCCATGTGTACCGTACCTCAGGTGGCCCAACATCACCTCTCCAGCCCATTTAAAGTGCTGCTTGAGGATTTCGGCTTCCTGATGGTTGTCAGGGAAGGCTTTTTGAACCTCAAATAGCTCGTTGTCGACTTGTTTGAAAAGGTTGGTCCAGGGAGCCTGATGGTTGTCGCGGAGGCGATTCATGTAGGGCCTGCCTGGACGGGTGTTGGTCTTCACAACGGCCAAACCAGCTCCATCCTGCCCGCGATTGCGTTGTTTCTCCATCAAGAGGTACATCTTGCGCAAGCCCCAAAGCGCCGTACCATATTTTTCCTGATAGTATTCAAGGGGCTTAAACAGGCGAATGAGACCTATGCCACATTCATGTTTTATTTGATCACTCACGTGCTTTGGCTATAAAATGATGCTACAAAGATAGTCAATACGATCCAATAAAGAATACGCAAAGAGAAACGCTCCGTTGACACGATAATTGTCATAATAATGACATCATTACACTTTTGTTTTCGTAATTAAAATATCCACATTCGTGTCCAAACTGTGGAATGGCTACAATTTTGAAGACCATTCTTCCTAAATGTCTCATTTTCTGGAGGTAGATTTCTTACTTTTCCTTACTTCTTCCTTATCTGAAGTTGCACATTCGATTAGAATCCCAGAACTTCCTTAAAAATCACCTACAACTGAATGGAAGAGCTCATTCATATCAAAGACAAATCTTTTGTCCCATACATTTCCGAACAAGAAATCATGGACCGAGTGGCGAGCCTTGGTGCTCAACTCAACCAAGAGTATGCGGACAAGTCCCCCCTTATGATTGTAGTGCTCAACGGAGCCTTTGTGTTTGCAGCCGACCTCGCACGCGAACTCACCGTCAACCCAGAAATTCAGTTTATCCGCATTTCTACCTATGGCGATAGCATGACCAGTTCCAAAGATGCCCAACTTCTCCTTGGGCTAGAGGTGGAAACAGAAGGCAAGGATGTCATTATCATAGAGGATATAGTAGAAACCGGATTTACGGTACAATACCTAATAGACAACATCCGTAGCCACAATCCTTCCTCTATCAAACTGGTAACACTTCTATTTAAACCAGAAAAATTTGAAGGTGGCCATAAACCTGATTTTGTGGGATTTGAAATTCCATCTGACTTTGTGGTTGGCTATGGATTGGATTATGCACAACAAGGCAGGGAGTTAAAAGCCTTGTATCAGTTAAAGGCGGATTAGGAGTCCATTTGCAGGGAATTCCTATTTTATGATTGTCCGAAAAAAAGAGCATGGATCAGATACAACCGACTCCTAAAAAGGGGATACTTTAGGTTGACTTCATTCATTTTCATGCTTCAATTTTTTCACCATGGACATCTTGATCAAACTCATCACAACGGATCGTCATCCCCTAGGTTTTCTCATGTCGTGGAAATACTGGAATTTCCTCCGGTCTGTTAGGAGAAGATAGGCATTTATGACCCCTCTCCCCCTTCTTCCAAACGACCACGCCCTGCTTACAATGGAAAGAGAATTCAATGGAAACTATTTGGTGATAGGGTTCACATGGCGGCAGGTGCAGAAAAATGAACCTTGATTATACACCAGATGCTATGGTAATTCTTATGGATGAACAAGGGCTATTTACGCTTCACTTTACAGAATTGCTACCTTCGAAATGCCATCTTAGTTAAAAAAGATTGTTGCCCCTAGGGAAATGATACCTTGGGGAAATACATGATTGGATTCCCCCCGAATCCAATCAATATGAAAACACATTTTTTTATTCTGCTCTTCCTTCTTGGAAGCTTTAGCCTTCAAGGTCAATCTGCAAGAAATTATTCTAAAGGCAAGGTCAACAAAGGTTCACTCACCCAAGCTGCCTCCCTCAAGCGGAAAGGCTCCAATTACAAATACTTCAGCTGGTTTAGCTACTACATTTTACGGCGACATTATGTCAACCCAGCCGTCAAACGTTCCATTGAAGGGGGATATAAACGTTGTGCCAAAGTGCTTCCCAATATTCAATTCAGAACAATGGAGGCTTCCAAAAAGGGAGGAGGTAAAATGTGGCCTCATATTACCCATCAAAATGGCTTAAGTGTGGACTTTATGGTTCCTTTGATCAAGAAAGGGAAACCCAAACGATGGCTAGACCGAACAGGTATTTGGCATTACACCCTAGGTTTTGACAAAAAAGGAAGATGGAAATTGAATAAGCGAGTGTCCATAGATTGGGATGCCGTTGGCTTTCATATTTTGTCCTTGGATAAAGAAGCGAGAAAGCAAGGCTTGTATATCAAGAAGGTCATTCTTAAGGTTGAGTTACAAGCCCTTTTGTTCCGATCTAAATACGGAAAGGAACTCAAAAGACGAGGCATCTACTTCGTAAGAAAGCTCCCCAATGCAATCGACAACCTCCATGATGATCATTATCACATCGACTTTGCTTGGAGATAGATGGGCTAACGTTTGGAGATTTTATTGTGGGTAATTTGGCGCTGCATTTTGGAGCGGAATCGATCAACGTCCATTCCTCTAGCGGCTCCGTGCTTAGTTTTTCTCCCCTGCACTCTTGCGCGCCACATGCGCCAACTAGAGGGCTTCATCTCACGCCTCATCAATTTGATGACCTCTCCTTCGCTCAAGCCAAACTGGATTTTGATGGCATCAAAGGTGGTTCTGTCCTCCCAGGCCATTTCGATTATTCGGTCAATTTCTTTTGTGGAAAGATTTTTTAGTTTGCTTTTTCCCATTTGAAACGCAATTGATTCTAAGTCAATTGGATGGATATTCATCCTAAATCCGCTTTTGGCGGCTATTATCTTAACTCAAACCTTCTATCTTTGTTGAATCTTTTAGACACCATTGCTTATCTTTAGCGGAATATTACCCAATTAACATGCTAAACCGTATCGTCCTCTCTGCCTTGTTGTTTTGTACGGCTCAAGGCATATTCGCGCAAGTAGATAGTACCCAAATGGAGAAAACCATTCCAACCAACCCCGAAGTTGTTGTGGATACATCTACAGAGGTGATTTTACCCAATCCAGAATTTACCCCCGAACCAGGGCCCATACTGGGAGCTGCCGCCCTTCAGCGTCAGAAGTGGTACACCAACATTCAGGAGGCTATTTCCAACCCTGAGAAAGTGTATAAACTCTCTCTTTCAGGGCAAAAGTTAAAGGAAGTACCAAGAGACCTTCTTTACTTCCCCAACATTCAGGTCCTAGACTTGGGCAACAACAAAATCAAACTTCTACCAGAAGATATTGCTTTGTTGAAGAACCTTCAGGTTCTCATCATGACCAAAAATCACCTCAGGTACCTACCCGAATCCATGAAAGATATGGAGCATCTCCATACCCTTTTCATCGCCAATAACAGGCTAGTGGAATTTCCTGCATGGCTAGGAGGACTGAGCAAATTAAGAACCCTCAACGTATCAAATAACAACCTCACTACGTACGACATTAAGCTGTTGGAATATCAGCTACCACGTTGTGAGGTTATCCATTAATACTAATTCATACAGCCGGGATGCTGGATAAAATCAAGTCCTTACTGGGCGAAATCAAGGATTTTCAAGTAAAAACCGAAGAGGAGCTGGAGGCATATCGCCGGAAGTTCACAAACAAGAAAGGGATCATCAATGACCTCTTTTCGGAGTTTAGAGGGCTTCCAGGTGATCAGAAACGAGACATTGGGAAGCCATTAAACGAGCTGAAAACCATTGCTCAAAATCGTCTACAGGAATTTCAGCAGTCCTTAAAAGCTGCGAGTAGAGGTGCAGATCGTCCACATGACCTGACGCTACCTGGCGATCCACATATTGCGGGTTCTCGCCACCCTCTCTCTATTGTCCAGAATAAAATCGTTTCCATTTTTGAGCGCCTTGGCTACACCATAGCCGAAGGGCCAGAGATCGAAGATGATTTCCACAATTTTACGGCGCTCAATTTCCCGGATAATCACCCTGCAAGAGATATGCAGGATACCTTCTTCGTGAATAGGAATCCTGATTACTTGCTAAGAACCCATACCTCCTCCGTACAGGTAAGGGTGATGGAAAATGAAGAGCCTCCTATTCGTGTATTGGCACCAGGTCGTGTGTATAGGAATGAAGCTATTTCCGCTCGTGCACACTGCTTTTTCCATCAGGTAGAAGGACTCGTTGTAGATGAAGGGATTTCCTTTGCAGACATGAAACAGTCCTTGCTGTACTTCGTGAGGGAGATTTTTGGAGAAGACACCAATATTCAGCTGCGTCCATCCTACTTCCCCTTTACAGAAATTTCTGCAGAGATGGATGTTACTTGTCGCATTTGTGGGGGAAAAGGTTGTAACGTCTGCAAGCATACTGGATGGGTTGAGATCATGGGATGTGGAGTTGTTGACCCAAATGTATTGGCCAATTGCAACATTGATCCTGATAAATACTCGGGCTTTGCATTCGGGATGGGGGTTGAGCGTATCGCTCAGTTGCTGTATCGTGTGCCTGATTTACGATTGTACTCACAAAATGACATCAGATTCCTTAAGCAGTTCAACAGAATTAACGCTTAGGAATTGATATATTGAAATACTACAGGGGTATGAAACATGCCGACAGATCATTCTGACCTTCATTTCTTCAACATGTTTCATACCCTTTTTTACGCCAAGCCTTAATATGGGTCCACTAACCTTTGTCATCGGTGCTATAACCATTCCTTTCATCGCCTTGGGCTGGAATGCCAGGGCAAAGAGGCTCGTTCTCAAGAGAGTGATGGAATTGCTTCACCAATTCGAAGACAAATATGTGCGCCTGAGAAATCAACATATTGCCATGGTTCTTACCGATGGTCAAATGGATGGAGCCGAAATGAGGAAATTTATTTCTAAGGCTGAAGTGATTGTGAAGCCCGAAATGGAAGCCTTTATTAACCAAGCCATTCTTGTAGGTAGTTTCAAATCCTATCTCAAGCCTTCCGAAACCCTTTTCCCTAATGTCGTCTCCCTTGTCAACCAATGGACACATCAAATGAATGTCAATGACAAGGACCGGGATGAATTCAAGTTCCAACTTAGGCAAGCCTTTTCTGACGGGGTCAGCGCAGATATCGAAAACCGTATCCTCAATTGGAAAGCGGGAGAACCCCTTTCTTAAGGATTCCCCATAAAACAACTTATTTGATTTTTTTTAGGGTATAAGTATCCTTACCCTGTGTAAGAATCATTTTTTCTACTTTTCCTTCTTCATTTAGAGGAAACTCCATTTCTCCGTCAAAATCTTTTACAAAGAACTTATTCTCAGCAAAGGGGAATACTTCAGAGGGGTCTTGATTGGTGGCTACCGACATGATTTTCTCGCCCTCCGTGTATATGGTGATCACAAAGCCTTCTCTTAGTTCATATTCTCCTAGCAAAGGGGTAATTTGTTCTGGGCTTAGTTCGACCACTTCCCTCTTTGGTAGTTCATCAGAAATTTTCTTGTAAGTAGTGGGCATCCTGTAGCTTCGGGATACTAGTTCAGTTACCTTTCCTTTTTTATCGACTGAAAAATCCAGCAATTCAAGTCCATTCTCATAGAAAAACTGGGTAGCTGATTTAGCAGAAAGCCTTAATCGGTCTTCTCCCTCAGGGGTGTAATACAAGACACCATCTTCCATACTTATATAGCGTTTGTTCCCTTCAGCACTTTCATAGACGCCTACATATTTGGGGAGTTCTTTCTTTTTTAGGCTAATAGGCTCATAAGCATAAGGCTTACCTATTGCCATTCCAGCCAGTTTGAAGGTAGGATTTACCGGATTATGGCAGTTGCAATTGGATAGGATGGCAACAAAGACTTCCTCTTCTGGCAAATAAGCTGTTCCAGTCAAATAACCGAAGATGCCACCTGAATGCTGAATCATAGGACTCCCATTGACGTTCCCTAAAAACCAACCAAATCCATAATCTGTAGGCCTTCCATCCTTCAGCACGTAGGCTGTGTGTGCCAATTTTAGACTTTCTTTAGACACGACTTTGCCCCCCATCACGGCGGTATACCACTTGAACAAATCCCCTGAATTTGACAGCAAGGAACCAGCCGCGTAGGCTTGTGTATTACTCAAAAAGGCCGCATTCACATTCGGAGCGAAGTAACCATCAGCCCTTCCTTTGATGATATTTGAGAAGTTGTCATACATAGAATTTTTCATTCCTAAGGGCTCAAAAAACTCGGTTTCAATGTATTCTGCGTAGGATTTCCCGCTTAGTTTTTCAATGATATGTCCAAGGATGTAATAGCCCGAATTGTTGTATTTCCATTGGGTCCCTGGCGCGAAGTCCATGTTCTCGCTTTTGAAATAGTCAATCATTTCCAAGGGAGTAAAGTCACGTTTCTTTTCTTCCATATCCCATTTTTCCAGCTGAGTGTAGCTGAATATACCTGAGGTATGGGTAAGAAGGTGCTCGACTGTGATCTCATATCCATGGGTGGGATAGTCTTCGATAAACTTTGTAACAGGGTCCTGCAAGGATAACTTCCCTTCTTCCATCAAGCGAAGGATGGCACAGGCTGTAAATTGCTTGGTAACAGAACCGATACGGAAGATGTAGTCTGTTTGCATGTCTACATCCAGCTCCAGGTTTGCCTTACCGAAAGCCTTGTGATAGATAATTTCACCTTTTTGGGCCACTATTGCTGTTCCTCCAGGACCATCAGCTGGGAATAGTTCGGTCAGAAGTTGATCGGCTTGTTGCTCAAAATTTTGAGGAAAGGCTGACAAGCATAGCATGAGTGCCAGCCCGAGTAGGATGGATTTTTTCATAACATTTGGGAATTAAATTGACCTAAGGTCAGATGGAAAAGGAAGCTACAAGGTTGTCCCATCTTCATGGGGAATCTTGCCAAAGAACCTACCAATCAATTATGGTCAAAAAGGTGGTGCCCCCAACTGCCATGAACAGCAAAAAAATATACATCACAAGGAGCATAAAGAATTTTACGAAGGTTTTTCCCCATGACTGCTGATAAACTCGCTTCATGCTGACAAAGAGATATGGCAAAAGAAATAAGGGAAAGAAATACAGGCTGTCATGGTCAAACAGGTAGATCTTTATTCCAAAGACCAACATGAGAAATAAGAAGAGGAAGGAGTGAAAGTTAAGGGCGAAAATGAAGTGTTCGCTGTAATAATAATGCCTCCGGACATACAGAATTTTGAGAATCAAGGCAAAGAAGGGCATGAGGAAAAAGAGGGATCGCGAGGCATTTTGAAGGACCTTGTTGTATAGGCTTACATAATCTGCCCTTCCTGACATGATGGAGACCATGAAATGCGTGGATTGTAGTTGAATCCAGTTGAACTCAATTCCCCGAGCTGTAAGAAAGGTATCGATGTTGTCCACCGTATAAGGCTGGAGGGTAGCTAAATTGATAAATTCTTGTCTGGATGAGTCATCTTCCCAATCAAAGGTCAGCCCCTTCCCTATGGTAATAGAGCCTTCCCTTTTGTCGCTCATGAAGGTTTCTGGTGAGACAGTCTGCTTAATCTCATAATCTAGTGCTTGAATGTTTTTCTTGCTCACATAGCCGAGGGCAAGGAAAAATATTACTGAAATAAAAAAGTAAAATCGTAAGGGATGACTGTATCGAGCTCTTCTTAGTTTGTTGTATTCGCTTGTCAGGAGACCGGGAATAAACAAATCACGAACGGTATAAATATATTTTGCCTCCACATTAAATATGGAGCTCAGCATTTCCAATACAAATATGCGGAAGGGGGTTTTGTGGGTCACATTCTTCTGTCCACAATTCCCACAATAGTTATCGGCTTCTCCAAAAGGTGTTTGACAATTGGGGCATACATCGAGTTGCGTTTTTTTCATCCTGCTACTACTGTTCTATCATCTCAATAATATACCTAATTGAGTCGATTTTATGGCAAAGGTCTAAATCCAAGCTATTTAATGGTCCTTGCCTTCATAAATCCACATAGGGGCTGTTTCCCCAGCTCTGCTAAATCCATTTTTTTCGTAAAACGCGATGGCCTTCCCATCTGCTGTCAACATTTGCATGTGAAAGCTTCCATAGATTTCCTGCATTCTGGCCACGATCAGCCCACCAATTCCTTTCCCATGATATGCTGGATGCACCAACAAATGAGGATAATAAACCATGAGATAGCCATCAGAAATAGCATTCCCTAGGCCAACTAATCTTTTTCCATGCCAGGCAGAGATCAAACTGTGTGAATGATTAAGGGCCTTATGTAATAATTCAGGTTTCTGAGCCGAGCTCCATTCATTTGCTTCATAAAGAGGAAGGATGTCTTGAATGTCCAGATTTTTTTGATCTGATAGGTAAATATCCATGAAACTGTTATTAAAAAAGAGACCTGCTTTAATAGAGAATGACTTGCTTCAATTTGGCCTTTTTCGTCCAAACCGCAATAACTCCTTTCTCGCTAGAAGTTAGGATTCGCTTGCCTTTTTTATCCCAAGCGACTCCCCAAAGTTTATCTGGAGATAGTCCTTCATGCAGTAGTTTTCCTTTGCGGTCAAAAACCCTGAGCGCATCGCTTGCTGTAGCCAATTTCTTCCCTTTCCTATCCCATACAACATTCCTAAACTCTGCCTTACCTTTCTTCCAGCTTATGTCCAATTGGTGGTCTCTAAACCAGTACTGTAATACAGGTGGATAAGGCTTTTCGAAATCTCCATAATCCCCAATGACATAAAAATCACCAGAGGGATGAAAGGCGAGCGTCAACATCAAAACTACCTCATCTCTATGGCGAAACTTCTTTACGATTTGTCCCTCAGGCGTATATTCGTAGACATATTCACTTAAGACGATCAGGTTCCCATTGTTAGGATTCCAATCTATAGCAACAATACTTTTGCCTGTAACAGCTGGGATTTCTCGAAGCAGATTCCCCTTCTTATCCCATAGGCTAATGGCTTTTTCGTAGCCCCCCAATGCTAGGGTATCTCCTGCAGGACTCCATGCCAAAGCTCTTCCTGAGAGTTCTTCAAGCTGATCTAATTCTATTGTCCTGCCCCAATCAAAATCCACGATTCGGGGGGCCTTCCCTGTCCCTGCAACTGCCAATAGATTTTCTGTTGGGTGCCACCTCAGTCTGTGTATATCTCCCTCAAGTGTATCTGAAAAAATGAGTTCATAAGATTTCCCATCAAATACTCGAAGGATTTGGTCATCCCCTCCTACTGCCATGTATCGACCATTCTTACTCCAATCCGCTGCCCAAAGGGTATTGTTTCTGTTTCCCTGAGCCTGCATCAGAAAGGGCAAAAGAAGAATGAACAACAAACAAATGGGATTATGTGCTTTCATAAGGCAAGCTTTGTGGGGTCATAGGAGAATAAACCTGTTCTGAATATGCGAGATAGGTAAAATAGACCAATAGGCTCAAAAGGAACAAAGTAAACAAGTCGTAGGTTCGAACTAGCTCGTAAAAAAACCTCCCTGTGGTATCACTTCCTTCGATAGACAATATCAAGGCAATGGCCATTAACCCAACAAAGACAACTTGCTCTCCTCTCCTCTTTTTCCTGTCCATTTGCAACAGGAGAGGAACCAGAATAAATAATAAACTGACCAAATGAGCTGTCCAGGTGATTCCAGAAACCATGTGTGAAAATATCATGATACAGGAAAAGGCAAGTATGAGCCTAAGGGGATCTCTACTTTTAATCGCTTTCCAGGCCGTCATGATAGTCAATATCAACACCAACAAAAGGAGCAGATTAGAAACAACTGAAGCTAGTGGAGCCTGCTCTGGAAATAAGTTTACCTTAGTTCCCCATGGCAAAAATACCTTGTAGACCGCGGACTTAAGGCCGTGATTATTGGCGCTTACCCACACTACTCCCTTGGCAAATTCCTCCAAAAAGAACTCGTAGTACACTTGATAGATTTCTATTCCCCTAACAGCCACAGGAATTCCCATACAAATGATGCCCGCTGCCACTCCTTGAAGTATCGCCCTTCTATCTTTCAAACAGGCAAAGAACACAAACAGAAGTAGGAAGACGGGGTATATTTTGATACAGGTAGCAATCACAAGGAAGACGAAGGCAAGCCCTTCCCTTCGATAAAAGTAGTTGTAGATACCAGCCAAAGAAATGGTAAACACAAGAAAATTGACTTGAAAAATGCCGAGGTTGTTGAAAAAGAATTTAAAAGATAAGAGGACGGCCAAAACCAAGGTTATATCTACTCTTTCCTTTGAAAATCCAATGAGGTTGAGGATTTCTCGAAGCATCCAAATGGAAAGGGGCAATAGTACCAGTACATTCAGTAAATAAAAAATAGCAGCTGAAGCCTGAAGAGGAAATATCGCTAGGGGTTGAAACAGGAAGGCCGCAAAGGGCGGGTAAATGAGAATACGAGCCCCCTCAATTGCCTCATACATATTTAACCCATGGAAGAAGTCATAACCCGCTTGCCAGAAAACATGAAAATCAGATCCTATCCCAATTCTTGAGGAACGATCCAAGGCCAACAACACTGCTGCTACACCCAATACAGAAAGGGAAATGATTCTAAATATCTTGTTGTAGAAAAATTTTGGGAGCATGGATGCTTACTTCTTGCAGCAAAATACTCACCCATTTTCAATACTCCTCGTTCTCAGCCCTTATTTCTGAAATACTCCCTTGGACTTTCGCCTATGATCTCTTTGAAGGCCTTGTAAAACGTAGCCTTTGAGTTGAAACCCGCTTTTTCAGCTATCCCAATCAAACTCAGATGTTTGTATTGCTCCTCTTCCACTAGGCGAATAAATTCCTGTACTCGATGGACATTGATATATTCAAAGAAATTCATCCCAAAACCCTCTGTAAACACACGACTCAAATCTCTACTGTTGATATCCAGTTCGGCTAATAAGTCTGCCTTTTTCAATTTATTATTCAAGTGCAGTTTCCTGCTCGTCATCAACATATCTACCTTTGTCTTCAATAGCCTGATCTGTTTGTCAGTCAAACTGGAGTTAGCATACTTGGTTTTTTCTAGGGGAGAAAGAGGCAATTGGAAAACAGCTGGCATGGACATGGCACAAAAAGCAAGGTAATAGGCTAAGCCGCTTAAAAAGAGCCAAATGATTCCATAAATCCCTACTCCTGTTAGAAAAACTTGCTGACTCCACCCAAGTATGATCAAGAGTATGCCAAATAGTACATCAGAAAGGTAAAACCAAGAGGTGATTCTGAAGAAACGAAGGGATTCTTGGGCGTAACTTAAGGTACGGTCAATTTCCGTCTCGTAGGTGCGAATTAAGCGGATGATCCAATAGGCATAGACACCATTAAATGCCATGGAGATCATCAAGCCCGCATACAATAGGTTGATATGTGCATCCCCTTTCACCATATCAAGAATGGCTTCGTTTGGAACCCCCAACACAATGAGAATAAGGGATATCCAATGCAAAACCATAGGAAGAAGGTGCCAAAGTTCTCTGCGAGCTAGTTTCTCCTTGCTAAATCTACTTTTGAAATAGAGATAGAGAAGCGGACCAAAACTAAAGAGCAAAAGATCAGGAAGCAGGATAAATTTTGGCCACTCTGATAAAAGGGGTTCTTCAAAGAAGAATCTCCCACATTGTCCAATAATGATAATGGCCAACAAGGAAGCCAAATAGGAAAAACCAGGCGTTTCCCTGATTTCTTTGTTTGTAGAAAAAGAAATCAACAGGAAAACGCCTAGCATGATGCCAAATAGAACCAATAGGGATGACCAGGTCAGGGTGATCATATCATTAGGAATTGACAGTATTGGCTGTAAGAGATTCCGTTTCTGGCTTTCTCAATACTAACAAAGGAATACCAAAAATGACCAAAAAGCTGAGATTCAGGATGAGATTGCCTGGGATACCTGCAACAACAGAACCTATGCTGTCTACCACAAACCAAACATCCAGGCTGATCAGCATATAGTTGGCCATCCTATGATCTCCTTCAGCAATAGGGCCATTCGCCAAAAGATACAGTAAAATTCCCCATCCTGCCATCACACCTCCTAATACAGCGTTTAAGGCATAAGAATTGGCATCAAATGATTCCGGAAGGCCATCAACAGGCCATCTGAGAATGTCAAAAAGAAAAAGCCAAATTCCACTACCCCCTTCAAAGCTAGCGAGGGAAGAAGCAAGTCCAAATCCAATAGCCAATATAGAAGCTACTTTTAACCAGGTTACATATCCTTTTCTACTCATGTCAATCTTAGTTAATGTTGAAAAGATGTTGATGAGCGCAAAATGAAAAGACAGACCAGAAGGATGAAATTCTAGCCTGCCTCATGAGTCTGAATACGTGTATTGAGACTTATTCCGTGAATAAGACCGCTAACAATCGATCTTGAAGTGTTTTTCGATGCTCGTAATAGTCCCCTTTGGGCTCCATATGATAAAGAGTCGCGAAGCTAATATCTTCCTCGGGAAAGTATAACAAGAAAGCTGTATAGGTTGAAGTTGAGCCAGTATGTCCATACGCAGTTCCGTAAGGAGTCTGATATATCTCTATTCCCAGTCCATAATGCTCCCCCGACCACTGCTCAAAGCTAGCCTGATCAGATACGGATACAGAGTCCCCAAGCATGATCTGAAGACTTTCTTCACGCATCAGACGTCCGTCAAAGATCCCAGTGATAAATTCATTCAAGTCTTGTCCATTGCTTGCGATTCCTCCGTCCCCTGTTGCGGCATCATACACAGCCAGGTGCATCATTTCTTGATATTTCCCAGAAGCGATCTCCCTGTAAGGCCTTGCGACCCCATCAGGAATAGGGTCTTCTTCAGTTCCCATGAAGGTCTGATCCAGCCCCATAGGATCGGTTATATATACTTTGACAGCGTCCCAAAGACTCATATTTCTGGCCTTTTCTACCACCAATCCCAAGATCACATAATTGCTATTCGAATAATCGAAACTCAAACCTGGCTCAGAATTGGGCTCATCTCCAAAAATATATTCGAGTTTTTCACGCTGAGTCTTTTTGGTAAAAGGCGTGTTTACTGCATCCAAATAGCTCTCTACTTCAAGGTAATCTGGGATACCAGTGGTGTGATTCAGGCACTGCCTAAGTGTTACTTTATCGGCATTGGGGATTTCAGCCACCATTTCTGGATCTAGCCATTTGGCCAGTGAATCTTCAACGGATAAAATTCCCTCCTCATGAAGCTGCATGAGCAACACCCCGGTAAATACCTTGGAAATACTCCCTACCATAGAAGGGGTGCAGACTTCAAAGGGAATCTCATTGGGGTAATCAGCCCAGCCTGCTGAGGCCGTCCAATTTTGATCACCCTTTTTTACAGCGATCTGAACAGCCACTTCTTCTTGTAGGTATTCGTCAATGGCTTCTTGAAAATCATCTTTTTGATCATTCGATGAGCTTAAATCAGGGAAACTCAAATTACAAGCATAAGATGAAGGATCAATCGTAGGTAAGTCTTCGCATGCCCAACATAGCATGCAGATCAGGATAAATGGAAATAGCTTTTTCATGCTTATTAGGATTGTGCAAATGGATAAAAAGTAAAACCAAGGCCAACAAACTGGTGAAGCCCTGAATACAGGTTGAATGGGAACTCAGCCGACGTCATCATTTGAGCAAAGATTTCAGGGCTGTATGGCTCATTCCTCAATCGATAGCTAAGCCCTACAGTAGCTGAAGGCATGAAGATCGGGTAACCCCAATCTCTAGCTTCCTGTGTGGATGTTTCGGTCCCTTCAAAAATGGGCTGTGGGGTAAAGGCATGAGCATAACCTACTCCTAGTTTAAGGTAAGCTGCCAAACGATTGAAGTGCTGCTTATAGCCCAATTCTCCGTTTAGGAAAAATGCAGACTGCCAATTCTTGTGATAATAATACCCCAAGTTCCCCCCGACAATTAGCTGGGAAGCTCCTTCCCCCTTTAGTACATATTCTGTTCCTACCGTTATGGCAGGATTGAAGGAGTAGCGGGTAAACCACCCGTTTGGAAGAGATATACTTTCATCCATCACAGAAATTCTGATGGGAAGTTGGGATAGTTTTTCTTGAGCGTGAAGTTGCCAGCCGAAGGCGAGCAAGGAAAGAAAGATTAAAAGTCGAAGTTTCATAATGGTTGGTTTATAGGTGCGCCTAAAGGAAACCAAAAACCAAAGTGAGTTGCCCCAGCAGATTCCTAAGATGGAATGGGTGCAGGAAATGCTTGACTGAACCTGTGTAAATTAGGAATGGAGCTATTCTCCGGGTCCAAGGGTGGAGTTAATGATATTTCGGACTACGCCATCTAGCTGATTTGCTTTGGCTTCTAGTAGGTCAAAATAAGGTATGTTGGAGGATTCAGGATGATTTTTCATGACTTCGATCAACCCCATTATATCGGCCAAAGGACCACGGACTTCGTGTGATTGTTGCCATGCGATGTGTCGAAGCCTTTCATTTTGTTGTAGAACCTTGAGTTCCTGTTGCTTTCTGGCAGTTATGTCGTCGACAAATTGGCTGATCCCTCTGATTTCTCCATCTATATCATAAAATGGAAATATCTTGAACTGCCACCACGTGCCTTGAAATTCATTTTCTACGTGAATGGATTCCCCCTTAAGGGCTCTATCGTAATAATTCTTAAATTCTTCTAGGTACTCTGGCAAGAGAAAATCCAACATGGAATCACCAATCTGTGGAGTTTTGCCAAAAATTTGTTCGCATATCTCTAAGCCTACCTCATTGAAATACATAAAACGTAACTCCCTGTCAAAGATACCTGAGGAGCCTGTCGAATTCTCAAATACTGCTTTTAACATATAGGTGAGATTCTCTTCTGCTTTCTTCCCCCGGTGCTGGCCATACATAGCTTCTACCTGAGCCGAAACCATTTTAGCTAATCTCTCCAATTGAAAGACGTCTTGTTCTGAAAACTCACGTGGCTGATTGTCAAAGACACATAGTGCTCCCAGTTTCTCTCCGTTGTGAGCAGAAATGGGCCAAGCGGCATAGGACCGAACATTTAAATCCGTTTGAACCAGCGGGTGGCCAGAATAAGAAGGCTCTTTCCAAGTATCAGATACAATGTATTCTTTTTCAGATTTGATCACTTCATTACAAAATCCATTCCCACGAGGAAGAGAAGAAAGGCCTTTGACTCCCTGAAGGGATTTAAAGACAATTCGATCTTCATCAACCAAGGTAACTGCGGCAAAAGGAGTACCGAGCATGGATGATGCTAAATAGGTGTAGTGATCAAAAACGCCTTCTTGGGGAAGATCCATTACACCATAGGTATGTAAGGTATTTATCCTATGGAATTCGGGCATGACAATTGATTTTCAAGGCTCTTTTTATGCTGTAAAACTAATATAATCATTCGAGCAGAAAGTTTGCACCTAGAATAATTCTAAATTAATCTATTGTCCTTGATGTTATTCATAAAAGGCTCATAAACAGCTAATTTTAACAACTGAAGGGCTAAAACTTACCTGAATATTCGCAATAAATAAAGCTGTCGTTTCCTTCTTATGTAGATCAATTCAACTAAATTCTGTCAAATCTACCCACTAATGGGTATGCACGACTTGATCCGCCGAAAAAGTGACCTGAAGGGAATTAATTTCTATAGATTTAATGGCGAGATTCAACATGGAGGAGATTGGGACAGATTCTCTACATTTCATGTTTGTTTACTTTTCTGGCCTTTTTTCCTGTGGCGGACAATCCCAACAATGTATCCAATGATAAGAGGGCCAATAGCCATGACAGAAAAGGTAGTGAGCACAAGTAATACAAAATAAGATTGGTCATGGGCCGTTTCTTCCCTTATCCCTCCCATAATCTGAAACACTACGCGGTGTAGGTTGAGTGCCGTCAAGGATGCAATGATCGCCGTCACAGGTAGTAGAGTAATGATAAAAATATTCCCTGTTCCCAAGCCTGTAAAGCGGTTCATAAAATAAATCAACAAAGCAAAACGCCATGAGGCTACAATGGCTAAGAACCAAACATTTACTGTATTGGCTGCTGCTATACTCATAAATTGCTCTACCGGAATAGCGTAAAAAATAGCTGGGAAGGAGGTAAGAGAAATGAAGGTCAGGACCCTAAAATAGGTCCAATGCTTAATCTGAAATGGCTTAACAATAAGCCAAACCAAGGCTGCCAATACAAAAATATAGATAACTGAGCCTAGCCCTAAATGCTGTAACAAATTCGCCCCTGGATCATCCCAATATCTGCCTATTCCTACAATCCAAGTTCCAATGAGCCCGAGAATAAGATGCTCATTGTCCATTCCGAGCATTCCCGGCTTTTCCAGACGAAACCTCAACAAAGAAAGCGTATCCCTAACTGCTTTTTTCATGTGTTCATGTTTAGGTGCTAGAACCAAGTTCGAAAAGTTCTACCACTTCTAACAATTTTTCCAGAATAGGATTGCGATTTTGTTGGTTCCAAACGATGGAAAGAGTTGTCCGCTGAGGAATTTCGGTTAACTCAATGAATTTCACATCCATGTCATAGCCCATCTTCAAAGCTGAAGGGACAATAGATACGCCAAAGTGGTTCTCCACGAGTCTGTAAATAGTACTGGCATGGACTGTAAAGTGAGAAACGATTGGCGTAAACCCACTGTAATCAAAAATCTGCCTCATTTTCTCGTAGTAGGTTGGAGAATAAGCTCTTTCAAAAAGGATAAAAGGCTCGTCCTTTAACTGAATCAGGCTTGAAAAATCTTGCTTCTCTAAGGGGTGGCTATTGGGAAGAACCAAAGAAAAAGTATCCTTGAAAACTGGCTTGATTTGCAGCCCCCTTGGCACCCTAACCAATCTCACAAATCCCACATCAATATCCTGCGACAATAAACTTTCTACCTGCTTTTGGTTGTCCATTTCCTTGAAGTCAAACTGGATGTTTGGATGTGTTTCTCGAAACTCTAGGAGGAGTTGTGGAATGATATTCTGCATGGCAGAGCCTACATAGCCAAATTTTAAAATACCTTCTTTTCCGTCCTGAAGCATACTGGCATGGTTGAAGACTTTTTGCAAGTTCTTCAGCAGCAGTTGAACTTCCTCTTTTAGGTAATGACCCGCTTGGGTCAGCGCTACATTTCTATTGTCTCGTTCAAATAGCTGTAAATCAAGCTCTTCTTCTAATTGTTTAATCTGCCTGCTTAAACCTGGCTGAGAGATAAACAGTTTCTCTGCAGCTCTTCCAAAGTGCAATTCCTCAGCAACGGCAAGGAAGTATCGGAGGTGCCGCAATTCTATTTGATTACTTCCAGTTATCATTTACCTAATAACATGATCTTGTTAAGCATCAATATAACAAATACTTTAGTAAGACTGGAATGACAGTTTTGGTTCTGTCAAGACTACACTGGCCTCCTTTCCTCAACAATTGACGGTATTTACCTAAAATGAATACACCCACTAACACCACTATATCCTCCTCAACTTATTTTCAGTTTGGGGAGGATTGGTTGACTGTAAGTAAGGTGCTGGGTATTCTGCGTGGAGATATCAAAGCAGAATTAAGCCTAGTTACCCAACAACATATCCAGGCCTCCCACGAGGAGGTTCTAGCCATTGCTTCTGGAGATGACGCTGTTTATGGAATCAATACTGGCTTTGGCCCCCTTTGCAACACCATTATCGAAAAACAAAACACAGTTGACCTACAAAGAAATCTTTTGTTGAGTCACGCTGTGGGGGTAGGCAATCCTATCGGCAAGGAGCTTTCCAAGCTGATGCTTATTCTAAAGGTCCACTCTTTGGCGAAAGCCTTTTCTGGAATTTCGCTTGAAGTCATCAATCGAATATTGTGGCACATTGAGCAGGATGTTATTCCTGTTGTGCCAGAACAAGGTTCGGTTGGCGCCTCAGGAGATTTGGCGCCCCTTTCTCATCTCTTTCTCCCCTTGTTGGGTGAAGGCGAAGTATACTGGAATCAAAAAATTGTTCCTACAAGCATCGTCCTAGAGGCCTACGAAATGGCCCCTTTACAACTACACCCTAAAGCAGGACTCGCATTGATCAATGGCACCCAGTTCATTCTGGCCCATGCAGTTAGGGTGGTAGAAAAACTGCATAGCTGCCTTGCCCATGCCGATCTTATTGGAGCTATGATGATAGAAGGATTGCTCGGATCAGCTTCACCCTTTCATCCTAAGCTTCATCAAACAAGGCCACACAAAGGCAATGTCCATGTTGCAGGAAGAATCGCCCGTTTCCTAAAGGATTCTGAAATTGTGGAATCCCACAAAAACTGTGGAAGAGTGCAGGATCCCTACTCTCTTCGTTGTATTCCGCAAGTACATGGGAGCTCCCGCGTGGCTTGGCTTCATCTGAAAGAGGCAGTAGAAACAGAAATGAATTCCGTTACTGACAACCCTATTATATTTTCCAGGGACTTCACCATTAGTGGGGGAAGTTTCCACGGTCAGCCCTTGGCGCTTCCCCTGGATTATGCCTGCCTGGCCGCCGCAGAACTAGGGAGTATCTCTGACCGCAGAACCTATTTTTCCTTGGAAGGGATCGTAGACAATTTGCCCAAACTATTGATGCGTAACACAGGCCTTCACTCGGGTTTTATGATTGTCCAGTATACTTCAGCTGCCTTGGTGAGTGAAAACAAAGGTTTATGCTTCCCGTCTAGCGCAGATAGCATTCCAACCTCCCTCGGTCAAGAGGACCACGTTAGCATGGGTTCCATCGGAGGAAGAAAAGCACTCAGGGTATGTGAAAATGTCATCAAAATTCTAGCGACAGAACTTATCTGCGCAGCACAGGCCTTTGACTACCGAAAACCCCTTTTATCCAGTAATGTCCTCGATGCTGTACACGATCATATCAGAGGGTTCATTACCCATGCAGAAGAAGACAGAATCTTCGCTTTGGATCTTAAGAAGGCCATTCAAATAATTGAAAGCGGAGAATTATTAAGCATTTCAAGGGATTTAAAAGAACAGCCATACAGTGAGCACGATGAATTATTCGAACACTATTGACATGCTATCTTTCCAGGAGGCCATTAAGCAAGGAATTCCAAATGAACTTCCCCCTGCTAAACCCTATCCATCTGCTGCGAACAGAGCTCCTAAAAGAAAAGAAATCCTTTCCCTTGAGGAAAAGAAACTCGCGATTAGGAATGCATTGAGATATTTTCCTGAAGCATGGCATGCAGACTTGGCGGCTGAATTTGCACAGGAATTGAAAGAACTAGGAAGAATCTACATGCATCGCTTCAAGCCCGATTATGAATTGTATGCTCGTCCCATAGACCATTATCCAGCTCAAACCCAACAGGCAGCAGCAATCATGCTCATGATTCAGAATAACCTAGATCCTGCCGTAGCACAGCATCCTGAAGAATTGATTACCTATGGCGGAAATGGAGCTGTTTTCCAAAATTGGGCGCAATACCTCCTTTGCATGAAGTACTTGTCAGAAATGACAGAAACACAAAGTCTTCATATGTACTCTGGGCATCCAATGGGTCTTTTCCCTTCTTCTAAGGACGCACCAAGAGTTGTTGTAACCAATGGCATGATGATTCCCAATTATTCTAAACCGGATGATTGGGAGAAATACAATGCCTTGGGCGTTACACAATACGGGCAAATGACGGCGGGTTCTTATATGTACATCGGTCCTCAGGGAATTGTCCATGGAACTACCATTACCGTCATGAATGCCTTCCGCAAAATGTTGGGAGGCAATGGCAACCCCAAAGGAAAAATCTTTCTAACCGCAGGCCTGGGGGGTATGAGTGGAGCGCAACCCAAAGCTGGTAACATAGCAGGTTGCATTACCATTTGTGCAGAAGTCAATCCTATGGCAGCCAGAAAAAGGAAGGAACAAGGCTGGGTGGACGAATTAATGGAAGACATTCCGTCCCTTGTGGAAAGAGTCAGGATAGCTCAACAACAAGAAGAAGTTGTTTCCATTGCCTATCTCGGAAATGTAGTGGAAATATGGGAGGCTTTTGCTGAACACGATATTTTCGTTCATGTTGGCTCAGACCAAACCTCGCTTCATAATCCTTGGTCAGGAGGTTATTATCCTGTTGGGCTGAGTTATGAAGAGTCAGTTCGTATGATCAGTGAAGAGCCTGAGGCTTTCAAGGAGAAAGTCAAAGAATCACTCCGCAGGCATACTTCTGCTGTCAACCATCATACAGCTAAAGGAACCTACTTCTTTGATTATGGGAACGCCTTCCTTCTTGAGTCTTCGCGAGCGGGCGCAGATATCATGACTGAGGATGGACTTGATTTCAGATATCCCTCCTATGTTCAGGACATTCTTGGCCCCATGTGTTTTGATTATGGTTTTGGCCCCTTTAGGTGGGTTTGTGCCTCAGGAAAAGCAGAGGATTTGGCCTATACGGATCAATTGGCGATGGAGGTTATGGAGGAGATCATGCTAGCTGCACCTGATGAAATCAGGCTACAAATGCAAGACAACATCAATTGGATCAAAGACGCCAGAGAAAATAAGCTTGTAGTTGGCTCTCAGGCCAGAATTCTGTACGCGGACAGCGAAGGAAGGATCAAAATCGCCCAAGCTTTCAATGAGGCGATTGCAGCAGGAAAAATCGGCCCAGTTGTCTTGGGAAGAGATCACCATGATGTTAGTGGAACAGACTCTCCATTCCGTGAGACAAGTAACATCCGTGATGGCAGTAGATTCACGGCTGATATGGCCATTCAAAACGTGATTGGGGACAGCTTCCGAGGAGCGACTTGGGTATCCATCCATAATGGCGGCGGTGTAGGATGGGGAGAAGTCATCAATGGTGGCTTTGGGATGTTACTGGATGGGACTGAAGAGGCCAATAAGAAGCTGGAAAGCATGCTCTTTTACGATGTCAACAATGGCTTGGCAAGAAGGTCATGGGCGAGGAACAAAGAAGCCATTTTCGCGATTAAACGAGAAATGGCGAGAAGGCCAGATCTCAACGTTACCCTTCCTAGCCTTGTGGACGATCAACTACTGGATAACCTTATTGAATAAGATGGAAACCCAATCCCCCCTTCTAATAGGACCTTTTCGACAGTTAATTAGTATGGAGCAGCTTCCTGTAAAGGGAAAGCTGAGAGATGAAGATCTTCCTATTTGGGAAGAAGCCGGGATCATAGTTGAAAATGGGATCATAAGCGCTATGGGTTCCTTTCCACATCTCATGGAAAAGGCACGAGCTGAAGGAATTCCAGTAGAGTATTTGGAATTAGATTATGTTGCTCTGCCTGGCTTAATTGATGCGCACACCCATATCTGCTTTGCAGGAAGTAGAGCCATGGATTACGCCGCCCGAAACAATGGCAAAACCTATCTCGAAATCGCGCAGGAAGGAGGCGGAATCTGGAGTACAGTTAGACATACTCGAGAAGCAAGTAGGGGAGATTTGGCCTTTTTGATGAAGAAAAGGCTCGACAAAATGTTGTCCCGTGGAATTACAACGGTAGAAGTTAAAAGTGGCTATGGACTGAGCATACAGGAAGAGTTAAAGCTATTGGAGGTGATTGATTTAGTAGGCAAATGGCATCCTTCTGATATCATACCTACTTGCTTAGCGGCTCACATCGTCCCCAAAGATGCCAAAGGAGAAAGGGAGTATATCCAGCAGATTTTAGAGGAACTACTCCCCATTGTTAAAAGAGACCAGCTTTGTAATCGCTTCGACATATTTATTGAGCAAGGCGCTTTTAGTCCAGAAGTGGCCATATTGTACCTCCAAGCATTATCAGAAGCTGGCATGAACCTTACTGTCCATGGCGATCAATTTTCAACTGGAGGTTCTGAGGTCGCCATTCAATGTGGAGCCCTTTCTGTTGATCATTTGGAAGCAAGTGGCGAAAAAGAAATTGAAGCGATTTCCAAAAGCAATACCATAGCCGTTGCCTTACCTGGCGCAACGCTAGGCCTTGGATGCCCATTCGCTCCAGCGAGAAAGCTTCTAGATGCAGGCGCGGCAGTTGCTATTGCCTCCGACTGGAATCCCGGCTCTGCTCCCCAAGGAGACCTCTTGTTTCAAGCTGCTATCCTGGGGACCTTTGAAAAACTGAGTTCAGCCGAAATCCTGGCCGGTATTACTTATAGAGCCGCCGCCGCTTTGGGCCTTTCAGATAGAGGCAGAATTCAGGTAGGCCAAGTTGCTGACATCATTGCCTTTCCTACAAGTGACTATCGAGAGATTCTGTATCTTCAGGGTCAAATGTATCCAGAAATAGTCTGGAAAAAAGGTAAACTTGTTACATGAGCGCCTATCATCGATATACAAACCCCAATTTATGGCAAGGTAGGTCTACCAAGCCCGAAAAAGGACCTCAATATTGGTACCAACAGGTAAAATGCCTCCAAGAAGAAAACGTTGAATTCCCTGCAGCTGACATTGCCTTGTTGGGGTATGCTTGCGAAGAAGGGGTAAGAAGGAATCAAGGTAGAGTAGGTGCAGCAGCAGGACCTCTGGTCTTGAGAAACCGTCTGGGAAAGTTGGCCTGGCACATGGGCCAGAAAAGACTGCTGGATATGGGCGACATTGTATGTAAAGGAGAAGACCTTGAAGCGACACAAGAGCTCCTAGCCAATACTGTTGCTTTCCTTCTGAAAAAAGGAGTTTTTCCTATTGTCATAGGCGGGGGACATGACATAGCCTACGGCCATGCTATGGGCATCCACAAAGCTGCCAAAGATTTCAGCATTGGCATCATCAATTTTGATGCACATTTTGATTTGAGACCCACAACAGACTTAGGCACTTCAGGTACTCCCTTTTACCAATTGTTCCACGAAGGGAAGATTCCCAGCGAGCAATTGGGCTACTTTGCCATTGGGATTCAGGAAAACGCCAACCCGAAGGAGCTATTTGACATTGCCAATCAAATAGAAGGGCAATATATTTTTGCGGAAGAATGCCATGCCTCTAACATTCCTCTGATCGAGCAAAATTTACTTTCTTTTATTCGATCGCATGAGGCCATTTACCTAACCATTGACCTAGATGGTTTCTCCTCTGCCTTCGCTCCAGGTGTAAGTGCACCAGGGCCTATGGGACTGACTCCTCACTTTGTCCTTCCTCTTCTCAAAACCATCCTTGGTACAGGAAAGGTAGTCTCATGCGACCTAGCTGAGTTCAATCCAACCTATGACATAGATAGCCATACGGCACGTCTTGCAGCTTATTTGATTGAATCTATCGCCAGATGGATTTAGGCGTTCGGCCTATTCAACCACCAAGCCAATCGTTTCGAGTGATCCAGCCCCTTCTCGAATAACCTGAATGTCATACTCACCCTGACTCGCATCAATGACGGTTGAGGGAACCAGGTTGCCATAGCCCCCATCAATTACCATGTCAACCATAGAACCAAAGCGATCATATATTAATTCGGGATCAAGGTTATTTTCCATGATGTCCTCATCATAGGGCAAGGAAATGGAAGCGATGGGATTTCCCAATAGCTCAATCAGCCTACGAGGAAGAGGATTTCCCGCTACTCTAATTCCTACCGTGTCTTTGTGTCGGAAGTGCTTGGGGATATTTTTTGAGGCGTCTACAATGAATACATAAGGTCCAGGAAAGGCCCGCTTCATCATCTTGAAAACGGGGGTAGGAACATGATTGGCATATTGACCTAAAATACTCAGGTTTTCAGTCATACAAGTCAGATGACTCTTATTCGGGTCAATCCCTTTTATTTTACAGATTCTCTCCACGGCCTTTTTCTTGGTGATGTCGCAACCAAGGGCATACATGGTGTCAGTTGGGTAAATGATGACACCCCCATTTCGAAGGGAATCTACAACCTTAAACAGCAAGCGGTCCTGCGGATTATCCGGATGAATTTTAATTAGCATAGGGTAGATGATTTAGAATTCATGATAACATCAATGTACTGGTAGGTACTTTTTTACTGAGCAAAGAAAAGTCGTTTTCCAGCACCCTATTGGTCAAGGGGTAATCATTAATCTAAGAAAAAAGCGGAACATCTTAGGTATGAAAAAAGCCATTTCTCGAATGGAAATGGCTTTTTTCAGCTTATTCTATTAGGAATCAGTTACATATCCCTAGAAATTATTTAAAAACTTATATCCGACTCCTTTAATGGTTTGGATATACTGGGTTCCAAGCTTCTCACGAAGTTTTCTCACGTGTACGTCTACTGTTCTATCTACTACATAGACATCTCCCCAAACATTCTCCAACAGCTTCTCTCGGGAGAATACCTTTCCAGCATGAGCAGCGAGGAAATAAAGCAGTTCAAATTCTTTTCTGGGAAGCGAGAGTACCTCTTCTCCTTTCCGAACAATATATTCATCTCGAATGATCTCAAGGTCACCTACATAAAGGGCATTGGTATCCTTAGTATCCAGTTCTCTGCGTAAGATGGCCTTGATTCGACTCATCAATATTCTGGGTTTGATCGGCTTGGAAATGTAATCATCTCCACCCGCATCAAAACCAGCTACCTCAGAATACTCCTCGGAACGAGCAGTTAGAAAGACAACAAAGATTTTTTCAAGGCCTTGAATTCTACGAATTCTTCTACATGCTTCAATGCCATCCAAGTCTGGCATCATGACATCCATCAAAATCATATCAGGCCGCTCCTTCGTAGCAACTTCAATGGCTTCATTTCCATTCATGGCTCTGATAGTCTCATAACCTTCTTTCTCAAGATTATACTCAAGAAGGTCAAGAATATCAGCCTCATCGTCTACAATCAATATCTTTGTTTTCATCCTCCCGTTTTTTTGGGTACCTATCTAGTTGTTCAGATTGAGGATTCTCTCAATCTATTTTCAAACGAACCTGTTAAGGCAGGTCTACGCAAAATTAACCTAAATATTAAAAAATTAAGCTGCTGTTCAAAAATAATGCCCTTATCTCTCCCTTATCCTCTCTATAATCTCATTTTTTTTTCACTTCCATCCCGATACTTACACCCATCTTCAGCAGCTTGAATTATTACGAAATTGAGATTTTTTTTCTCTATCAGTAGTTGTTGTTTATGCGATAAGACAGGCCCCCTTTTTAATCTCCATTTGGGAAGCATGATGAAATCTATTAGGATTAATCGAGAAGATTTTCAGGAAAAGCAAAGCCTAATCAATCTCCTCGAAGAAATCCTTCAGCAACCTTATCTGAATCGTTCTTTTGAATTTGCCATGAGCCAGGAAGCTCATTTGCAATTCGACTTTCTTGCTGGTGTAAATTATGATACAGGATTTTCTGATTTTCAACTACATACCTATAGAGGGCAAGGCGAGATATTCCTATTTGCAGGAAAAGGTAAACTCAAGTTGGAATCCGTGGAAAAACTGAAGGAATTTTTCAACACCTTCCGTCAAGATTTCGTCAAGAAACCTTCCACGCTCATCTTAGATTTTCAGGAAGTTTCATCCATTTCATATAAGGCACGCCAAGTTTTTGATAAATTATTCCTCCAACCTGACATCCAAGAAGACTTCCCTCAACTATACCTGATCTTTCACACCAATCTTCTCCCCTATTATTCCCTAAAAGATAAACTTACCTCTCTTCCCAATAGGTATATGGTAAATGGTGTAGATCAAGCGATTCAACATATTCATTCATTGAACAAGCCGCTAGTCCTAGAGAAATCCCCCAAACTGAAGAAACCCAGCCTCAAGTCTATCGATAGCTATAGCAAAGAAGAACTTTACGACCAACTCAAACAACTCAAGCACACCGTATTTGAAGCCCAAAAAGAAAGTGCCAAAGAGCAAAAAGAGCTCTTAACGTATTTGACAGGCCACTCCACCAAAAAAGAAAAGAGCCTCAGAAAAAAAGTAGAGCAGAATAAGCTTGGGCAGGGGATTCAGGATATTTTCATAGCATCTTCTGTGCTCAGGAACGACATCCAGGCTTTAGGGGAGAACTATCAAAAACTAGAGAAGCAATTGCAGGAAAGAAACCATCAATTGGCCTCTAAAAAAGCATCTTTGGTAGCTATTCTGGAGAATACGGAAGACGTTATTTTCTCCGTAGATAGAAACATGAGGCTTACGGTAGCTAACTCTGCCTCGCGCAAAATGGCCGAAGAGTTAGGGATGAGCCAAATTCCTCTTGGGGAAACATTTATTCAGGAGGTAAATACAAGCCTAAGGTCTTATTGGAAACCTATTTTCCGTAAAGCACTAAAGGGTTCTTCCCATAAATGCCTCTTCAGCTACATCATCAACGATAAATTAAGACATTTTCAATGCTCAGTTAATCCTATGAACAACAAGGAGGGCGAGGTTGAGGGTTTTTCATTTTTTGCTAGGGATACCACCCTGATGGAAAACCAACGACTTGAAGCATATAGACAACAGCACCTACTTCTGTCTATCTCCAAAAACATTCAAGAGGGTATCTTTAGAACGACGAGAAAGGATGGCATTGTCTACATCAACCAGGCTTTTGTAGAGCTATTTGGCTATGATTCTGTAGACGAAATTCAAGAAGTAGACCTCGACAGCCTGTATAAGTCTCCTGCAAGAAGGCATGAGTTCGTCGATTTCATGAAGGAACATACACACTTCGTAAACCAAGAAGTTGAATTTCGGAGAAAGGACGGTTCCACTTTCTGGGGGCTCATGAGTAGTACCAAGGTTGAGGACGAACATGGAGGTGTCTTTTTCGATGGAGCCGTAAGAGATATCACCCCTTTGAAGGAAGCCAAAGAAATTCTTGAACAGAAAAATGATGAATTGCTCAAGCTCAACAAAGAGTTGGATCGATTTGTATATAGCACTTCTCATGACCTTCGTGCTCCTCTTGTATCCATGATGGGTTTGATTACGGTCATGAGACTAAGCAAGTCGCCACAGGAGCAAGAATTGTATCTCTCTCATATGGAAACCAGTATCAAAAAGCTGGAGAACTTCATTGAAGATATTATTCACTATTCACAGAATGCTAGAGCAGATGTGGACATCAAACAGATTGATGTCAAAAAAATGGTCGAGGCTAGTTTTGAGCACTTCAAATATGCGCCTAACAGCCCCAAAATAGATATGAGAGTGATTTGTAGAAGGGAAGGGATGTTGTTTTCAGATCCCACTCGCCTGAATATTATTTTGAATAACCTGATTTCCAACGCTATCAATTATGCAGATCTGAGCAAACCTGATCCTTTCATTCGGGTGGAAATCACCTATCGGAAGGAAGAGGTAAGCCTTTGTGTCAAGGACAATGGAATAGGAATAGCTGACCATAGCAAAGACAGGATTTTCGAGATGTTTTATCGTGGAACCAAGAAAAGCAAGGGTTCCGGTATTGGATTATACATTGTGAAAGAGACGGTTGACAAATTGGAGGGGAGGATCACAATGGAGAGTATTGAGCAAGTAGGAACAAGTTTTTGTATCCATTTGCCCAATAAAAAAGAAAGCTGATCCCAAGTGGAGCCAGCTTCCCAAACATGTATACAATTAGGTTCTTTATTGATCTATGCTAAAAAAGGACGACCTCTCGGTCGTCCTTCCTTTTTTATGAACAATTAATAAGTAAGATCGAATTATTCACACTTGCTGTGTCCACAGGACTTACAGTTTAGGCAACCTTCTTCGTATACCAATGCATGTGCACCACACTCAGGACACTGGTTTTCAACAGGCTCAGTCCCATCTTCGATGAATTTCTTCAAGGCACGAGCTACACCATTTTTCCACGAGTTCAAGGAAGCTGCATCTAGGTGCATATTGCTTACCAAATGGACGACATGCTGAAGAGGCATACCATGACGGAGGACACCTGAGATCAACTTAGCGTAGTTCCAGTATTCCTTATCGAAGGTACGAGATAGCCCTTCTATGGTGATTCTGTACCCATCGCGATCTAGGTATTGGAAGTCATAACGGCTTTCGCCTTTCTCATCCTTATTCTTGATAACCCATCCTTTATCTACGTGGGAAAGAATAGAGAATGAATGTTCGGCGTGTCCTGTGAAGATCTCGTAAGGCTTACCATTTAGCAGGCCTACAACAGCTACCCATTTTTCTGGTCCATTAGAGAAGCGGACAATCTCAGCCTCAAGTCTATCTGGACGCTTTGGAGCGTGTGTCTCTACAAATTCTCCTTCTTTCTTCTTGCCTTTGTCGTCATTGCTTACCAATACACCTGAACGAGAACCATCGCGGTAGATGGTGATGCCTTTACATCCTACTTCCCAACCAGTCTGGTAGATTTTGGATACCATCTCCTCAGAGATATCATTAGGCACGTTTACCGTTACAGATATAGAGTGATCAACCCACTTCTGTACGGCACCTTGCATTTTCACCTTGGCTACCCAGTCTACGTCATTCGAAGTGGCGTGGTAGTAAGGAGACTTCTTGATCAGCTCATTCAGAGAATCCTGATCCATCTTTGCTACCTCATCGAGGTCATATCCATTTATAGACAACCATGTGCGGAAATGGTGGTGGAATACATGGTACTCCTCCCAGCTATCCCCTACTTCATCTACAAAATCAACAGTCGCATTTTTGTCATTAGGATTTACCTTTCGACGGCGCTTATAGGACACCATGAATACAGGCTCAATACCTGAAGTCGTTTGGGTCATAAGAGAAACTGTTCCCGTAGGCGCAATCGTCAACATCGCAATGTTACGACGACCATGCTTCAGCATATCCTCATAGAGCTCTGGATCATTCTCTTTGATTCTACCGATGAATGGGTTCTTTTCTTCTCTCTTGGCATCGAAGATGGGGAAGGAACCACGATCTTTCGCCATGTCAACAGAAGCTCTATAAGCAGTAAGGGCCAGGGTCTTATGTACATTAACAGAAAATTCTGTCGCTTCATCAGAACCGTAACGCATGTTCAAGGCCGCCAACATATCGCCTTCACCAGTGATGCCTACACCTGTTCTACGTCCATTTTCACACTTAGCTCTGATCTTCTCCCAAAGGATTCTTTCTGTACGCTTGATCTCTTCGTGCTCTGGATCTTTGTTGATTTTATCAAGAATTAGGTCAATCTTCTCTAATTCAAGGTCTACAATGTCATCCATGACACGTTGTGCCATCACGACATGCTTCTTAAACAGATCGAAATCGAAGCTTGCTTTCTTGGTGAAAGGGTTTTTAACAAAGCTATACAGATTGATGGCCAATAGACGACAGCTATCGTAAGGGCACAAAGGAATCTCACCACATGGATTGGTTGATACGGTCTTGAAACCGAGATCAGCATAGCAATCAGGAATGGACTCTCTGATAACAGTATCCCAAAATAGAATACCGGGTTCAGCGGATGCCCAAGCATTGTGGATGATTTTATCCCACAAATTCTTTGCGTCTGTTTCTTTTGTGAAAAGAGGATCTTTGCTATCCAATGGATATTGCTGATGGAATGGACTCTCTTTCTTCACAGCTTGCATAAAGTCATCTGATATTCTGACAGAGACATTCGCACCTGTTACTTTGGTCCCATCCATTTTGGCGTCGATGAAGTTTTCTGCATCAGGGTGCTTGACAGAAATAGACAACATCAAGGCGCCACGACGTCCATCCTGAGCGACCTCACGGGTAGAATTAGAGTATCTTTCCATGAAAGGAACAACTCCTGTAGAGGTTAGGGCCGAGTTCATTACGGGGCTACCCTTTGGACGAATATATGACAAATCGTGACCGACACCACCTCTTCTCTTCATGAGTTGCACCTGCTCTTCATCTAGTTTCATCACACCTCCATAAGAGTCTGCAAGGTGGTCATGCCCGATGACGAAGCAGTTAGAAAGGGAGACAATCTGGAATTGGTTACCCACGCCAGCCATAGGACCTCCCTGCGGTACGACATGTTTAAAATTCTTTAATCCTGCATAAATCTCCTTCTCGGACATTGGATTGGGATATTTCTTCTCAATCCTGGCGATTTCTTTCGCCAATCTTTTGTGCATATCATCTGGTGTGCGATCATATAGATTACCGTATGAGTCCTTCAGAGCATACTTATTTATCCACACATTTGCCGCCAGTTCATCGCCATTGAAGTACTTCTTTGAGGCTTCGAGGACTTCCTCATACGTATAAGACTTCAGTTGCATACCCTTATGGGCATCTTGGGTTTGAGTTGGAATTACCATTAGTTCTTTCTCGTTTTCAGCTCTATAATCAATGAGTGAGGCTATTCATGTCTTTCGGAGGGGAATAACCATTTTGTATATTGTAATTTATACCCCCTACCATAATTCACCAATTATACTTATTCACACATGATGGGGATAAGATGCCAGTCTGGCACAATTGTTGGAAATGTCCAAAATTGTAGATATAGGATTTTTCTAATTTACGTCTTCTGTATTGCCCTCATCATCAGCCCCCTACCATACCTACAAAAAACAGCCTACAGATTTTCTGCAGGCCGCTCCATATTAACTTTCCCTAATTGGAAAAAAGTGTAGTGTGATATCTCTTGAGCTCCCTCTCTTTTACAAGGCTTTTACAAAAAGGTATCTTCTAGGTTGTGAAAGAGTGTATGTGCAAAACTGTAACATCCTATTCCCTCTCAACTCAATAGCTCCACAGATGATGCTCAAACTCCACCAATGCCAACCTCCTTTGTTCTTCTTCTGGCAAACTCCTTACTCCCTGTCCAGAGACATTGATGATAAAACTGTGAAATAACCTCAAATCCAGCGCCTCCTTTAATGACCTGTGTTCAGCTTCATTATGCCGATTGGCCCATCTGGCTTTGTCCAATACCTTTTTCGCCTCTCCATACTTAAAAACAGCCAAGGTCTTTTCTGGGAGAACCTCCCCTGGATCGGTCCAAATAATCTGAATTTGCTTGATCTGTGGAACCAGCATTCCACGATTTTTGTCAAAAATCCACTCTTCCACAATTTGAACCACTGACTCATAAGGGCCAAGGTCAGCCTGATTCTCCTCCTCCTTTGTAAACAATTCCTCAAACTCATCTACTTCTGGAAATTCAATCTCGTCCGTGCTGTCCTCCATCTCTATCCAATCCGTTTCCATAGGTCCCCCCGTTAAGGACTGTTCGTTTTCTTTAATTTTCAGAAGGACATCGTCATAGCTCAACACCTTAGACAAATCATCTGGTTGGTATGCATCAATGGCACCGGATTTTAGGCCATCGAGTAGTGTTTGTACCAATCCATTTGGACCTTGCTCATCAGCAGGTAATCTCATCAATCCCCTAAGTGGAAGATTCATTTTCTCTTCTAAGTCCAAGCGCTGAACAACCGTTCTTTTGTAAAACTGATCCTCTTTTCGGACCGATACCTGGGCCAAGGCAGGGCCTATAACCAACAGGCTACATAGACATGCAATCGTTGTTTTCATTTTTTGATCTCTTGTTCATCCAGTCCGGCCGAAACTGTCTGAGGTTCTTTTGTCTGCATAATTGCCCAATGACGAAAGGTTACATCCCTAGGAAAAAATTCGTCCTTTCTTATTGTCATTGTACCTTTAGCCTATGAACTGGCCACTATCCATTCCCGACTTCCTCATTCTACTCGAAGAAAAACTCAGCAAACTTTATGATGATGCTGAAGCAAAGTCTATTGTTCGATATTTCTGGGATTATTCATTTGACATCCCTTGGAGCATCGTATGGGAAGAAAAAGGAATGTTCTCTCCTGATAGTTTTATCCAGGCAGAAGCAGGAGCAAAACGCCTCCTCACAGGAGAGCCCGTTCAATACGTAGTGGGAAAAGCACACTTCTATGGCTACGATTTTCAAGTGAATGAGGCCGTTTTAATTCCCAGACCCGAAACGGAAGGACTAGTTGTTTGGATGAAAGAGGAATGGAAAAAAATGGGAGCCGTTCATATGCCACGTCTCTTGGATATTGGTACAGGATCGGGTTGTATCCCACTTACGCTGGGAATGGAACTACATAAAGCTGGATATAAGCCATCCCCTTTACTTGGAATGGATGTGAGTCAGGAAGCCCTTGAAGTCGCTAGAAAAAATGGAGGCCAATTTCCTCTTTTGGTTGAATGGATTGATAAAGATGTACTAACCGCCTCTCATGATGACTTCTTCGATATGGATATCATCGTTTCCAATCCTCCCTATGTACCCCTATCTGAACAAGAAAGCCTTCATCAAAATGTGAGGGATCACGAACCTCATACCGCTCTCTTCGTTCCGAATGATGATCCACTACTTTTTTATAAAAAAATTGCAAAGCTGGGCCAATCATGGCTATCAAGCAAAGGCTTACTCTTCTTTGAGATTCATATGGACTATGGAAAGGAAGTAGTAGAAATGCTTCAGCAAATGGGCTATCAAGATGTAGAGCTTCAAGCAGATTTGTCCGGTAGGGATCGAATGGTCATGGCGCGAAATGGGTCCGCCTCCTGACATATACATGTAAAACTCCTCATTTAAGGCTAGCTCCGAAGGGGGATTTTTAAATCCTGTCAGCAAGATGACAACAGGAATATGCATATATAAGGGATTTTTAATGGCGAATTGAGAGAAGTGTATGTAACTTCTTTCATATCTGAAGAGTCAAGGGCGGCTAAACAAGTTGTTTATCAATCCTACCTCCTCAGAAGCCAACTAAAATACCACCTTCCAACCCTTTGAAACATGCACGTCGTCATCATTGGTAATGGCATTGCAGGGGTTTCCGTGGCCCGAAACGTCCGAAAAATAAGCGATCATTCTATCACCATGATCTCTTCTGAATCAGACTTTCACTGGTCCCGAACTGCCCTGATGTACATTTACATGGGTCATATGACCTTTGAGAATACTCAGCCTTACGAAAAACATTTTTGGAAAAAGAATCGCATCAATCTTGTCAGAAAATATGTGACCCGCATTGATGCAGAAAACAAAACCATCCATTTCTCAGACGGAGACGCTATGCCATATGACAAACTGGTATTGGCGACAGGTTCACAATCCAATAAGTTTGGATGGCCTGGCCAGGACTTGGCTGGTGTTCAAGGCATGGTCAGTTACAATGACCTCCAGTCTATGGAGGAGTATTCGCATGATTTGAAACACGCAGTGGTTGTGGGAGGAGGATTAATTGGAATTGAAATGGCAGAAATGTTCCATTCTCGCCATATTCCTGTCACCTTTCTGGTAAGAGAAGACAGTTTTTGGAATGGCGTCATGCCACCAGAAGAATCCAATATGATCAACCGTGAGATCCGTATGACCCACGGAATTGACCTAAGATTAAAAACAGAATTGCGAGAGATTCTTCCAGACGAACATGGAAGAGTACGTGCCATTATCACCAACGAAGGCGAAGAAATTCCTTGTCAATTTGTGGGTCTCACTGCTGGTGTTCACCCAAACGTAGATTTAGCAGAATCTGCCGGAATTGAAAAACATCGAGGATTCCTCATTGACAAATACCTAGAAACCTCTGTCAAAGACATCTATGCGGTGGGAGACTGCGCTCAATTGCGCCATCCTGCTGATGGTAGAAGACCGATTGAAGCTGTTTGGTATACCGGCAAACACATGGGCCCAGTCCTAGCTCAAACCTTGGTAGGCAATCAAACGGAATATATCCAAAAGACCTGGTTCAATTCCGCCAAGTTCATCAACCTTGAGTATCAAGTATATGGAGATGTAGCCAATAAGGTGAGAGATGGAGAAAGACATCTCTACTGGGAACATCCTACAGAGCACAAATCTGTAAGAATTGTCTACAATGCAGCGACGGGTATCGTTCAGGGCTTCAATCTAATGGGCATTAGATATAGATCAGATGTTTGTCTTCACTGGATAGAAAATCAAACCTTGGTTGAGGAGGTGTTACAGAACCTTGGTCCGGCCAACTTCGATCCCGAATTCTTCAAGACCTATGAGCACGAATTGGTTCGGCTGTATAATGAGCAAAATGGAGCAAATCTGAAGCTCAAGCGTCGCAAGAGCTTAAGAAACGTCTTTGCTATCCTCAATTCCTAATTCCTTCTAATCTACAAAACCGAATTACTGACAATACAATGAGTCAAGTTGATGCGAGTTTGTCGCTCGCCAATCCAAGCCCCCGTCATCTCAATACACCCCAAAAGGTCTTTTTAGGCTTCGTAGGTGTAGGTGTGACGATGATTTTCCTGGCCCTTTTCGGGGGAGCAGCAGGAAGGGAAGCCCTATTTATGTGGACTATCATTGGTTCTTTCGCCATTGGTGGAATCGGATATGCCTGGTCCATCTACAAAGATGAGGCAGCCGGCATCAAAAATAACTGGACATGGTTTTTCTCAGAGAGTAATCGTGGTACGCTCGGATGGATACTGGGTGTGGCTTTTACAGCTTTTTATATAGCCCTATACTGGTTTCCTGCCTGGCTAGGCCTGAATCCCGGTCAAGCCAATACAGGTTTGATCGCTGTCTTTGACCCCCTCAGCATGATGTTGAGTGGAAATCCAGCATCTCAGTGGTTTGTATATGGGACATTCTACACCCTTGCCATTCTAGTCATGGGAATAAAGTTCATCTGGAAGTATCGCCATTCGGCCTACCATGTCCTGAGAACTGTTTCTATCATGTTTTTCCAGACTGCCTTTGCTTTCCTCATCCCTGAATTTATGGCAAGGCTCAATCACAATCCTGAGGTTCAGGCGACGGGAGCTTCTATTCCCTATTATGACTTGAAAAACATGTGGCCCCTTAACTACTACAACTTTGATGATTACAGAGTCAATTCCATGATTGACCCTGAATTGAATAGTCTGACAGGTAACCTGGGATTCATCATGTTAATCATAGGTGTAGCATCAGTTTTTGTCATCTCACCTATCCTTACCTACTTTTTTGGGAAAAGGTGGTATTGTAGCTGGGTATGTGGGTGTGGGGGATTGGCTGAAACGGCTGGTGATTCCTTCAGGCACTTATCGGACAAGTCTGTCAAGGCATGGAAGGTTGAAAGATGGCTGATCCACTCTGTTTTGGTGGCGGTAATGGTCATGACCATAGCTGTAGTATACAATTACCTTTTCAAGCAGGGACAGAATTTCTGGATCAATCATGAAGTATTTTCCATGGGGGTTGCAGCCTTGATGATTGGCTTAACTGTCCTTATCTGGATACGCCCCAAACTATTTGGAACCGTAAGCCAAGACATTAAAATTATTGCTTCAGGCTTGATGGTGGCTATTGCAGGTTTCACCATGTTTTCATGGTTGACAGGAGCTGAACGCGTATTTTTCATGGAGCCTTATGCCTTGAAAAAGAATTATGGATTCTTCATTGGGGCCATGTTCTCCGGGGTAATCGGGGTAGGATTTTATCCTCTAATGGGAAGCCGTGTGTGGTGCAGGTTTGGTTGTCCAATGGCGGCAATTCTTGGATTGCAGCAACGCTTCTTCTCCAGATTCCGTATTACTACTAACGGAGGACAGTGTATTTCCTGTGGAAACTGTTCTACATACTGTGAAATGGGCATTGATGTTAGAGCCTATGCACAGCGCGGACAAAATATAGTACGTGCTTCTTGCGTTGGTTGTGGTGTATGTGCAGCAGTTTGTCCTCGTGGTGTCCTTTCTCTAGAAAATGGACCCAACACAGGAAACTCCAGAATGGAAGAGTCTCGTTACTAGAATAATGCATCGGTTAGTTATTGGGTCGCCTGAATATTGGGCGGCCCTTTTTTATGCTAAAATTGGACTTTATGGATTCTATTTTCATTTATATCACGTGCAAAGACAAACAAGAGGCCCTAGATGTAGGAAAAGCCCTTTTGTCAAAAAAACTGGTTGCCTGTATCAATATCATAGAGGGCATGACATCAGCTTATTGGTGGGAAGGTGAGATAGTAGAGGACACAGAAACCATCCTTATAGCCAAGAGTAAGTCCAACCTAATAGACTCCATTACAGAAACGGTCAAAACGGAACATAGCTATGATATTCCTTGTGTGATTGGTCTCCCGATTCAATCTGGAAACCAGGCTTATCTAAACTGGATTTCTGAATCTGTCGATGCAGCTTAGCATCTTGAAGGAATTCTTCAGGCAGCTATCGTATGTTACCCAATACCCTTTGCACAAGGGAAGGAAAAACACGAATTTGCTGTGAGGGTAATTGAGCCCGACCCGATTTAAATACACAAAATGATACACATCCGAAAAGGTGCCAGAGAAGACATGGCTTCCGTGTTTGCTTTGGTGAAAGAGTTAGCTGAATACGAAAAGGAACCACAAGCCGTAAAAACCAGCATTGAGATTTACCAGAGAGATGGATTTGATGTGGAAAGACCTCTCTTCGAGGTTTTTGTCGCAGAAAATGAAGAAAAGGAAATTGTAGGTATCGCCTTGTTTTACTTCGGTTATAGTACCTGGAAAGGGAAAATGCTCTATTTGGATGATTTGGTCGTTTCAGAAAATCACAGAAGGAAAGGCATTGGGAAGAAATTGATGGATCGGCTAGTAGCTTATGCCCAAGAAAAAGATGCCCAAATCATCAAATGGCAGGTTCTACATTGGAATACACCTGCAATTGAAATGTACAAATCATTGGGAGCCGTCATGGATGAAGAATGGATTGATTGTAAGCTGTACAAAGATCAAATGGCAGAATGGGCAACAGACTCCTGAAAACACTAAAATAACTTACTGATTATGAAAAAAACGGTCCTGATCACAGGAGCAACTGCAGGAATCGGTGAAGCTACAGCAGAAATCTTTGCCGCACAGCAGCACAGGTTAATCCTTACAGGCAGAAGAGTGGAAAAGCTGGAAGCCCTGAAAAACAGGCTAGATACAGAAGTATTAACCTTAGCCTTTGACGTTCGTGATCAACAGCTCGTTCAGCAAACCATAGATCAACTTCCGGCTGAGTGGAAAGACATAGATATCCTGGTCAACAATGCTGGCTTAGCCGTCGGCAAAGGCCCTATACAAGAAGGCCTGATTGATGATTGGGAAAGGATGCTGGATACCAATGTAAAAGGCCTGCTTTACATTACTAGAGCTGTTTCGCCGGGAATGATCGCTAGAAAGACGGGCCATATCATCAATGTGGCCTCTATTGCGGGAAAAGAAGTTTACCCAGGAGGAAATGTTTATTGCGCATCTAAACATGCTGCAGATGCCCTTTCTAAGGCGATGAGAATAGATATGCTACCATATGGAATCAAAGTTACTAACGTAGCGCCAGGCTTGGTGGAAACCGAATTCTCAATTGTTCGTTTTAAAGGTGACACAGACAAAGCCGATAACGTCTATAAAGGGATGGATCCTCTTACAGGAAAAGATGTCGCAGACGTTATATGGTATGTAGCTAACACACCTGCGCATGTAACCATCAATGACATTGTGGTCATGCCTACTGCGCAAGCCTCTTCCCATCATGTACATCGAGAATAATTTCTTCTTTCTCCGTATGGGCTTTATTGTCCTACAAGAGAAAAGAGGTAAAGTATAAATACTTATCATAACTTGTTGGATTCTAGCAAAAACCAACATATCAATCACAATTCTTTGAACCTATGTCAATGAAATTCATGAAACAGGGACTTTGGCTGATCATCAGCTTGCTATCTCTACAGGCTTTTGGTCAATATGAACCAAATCCTGGTAGTTCAGAAGGGATGTGGCTCCCTAACACCATTGCCCAGCAAAAGGGTGAAGAAATGAAAAAACTAGGACTGGCCATCGAGCCTTCCTCTATCTACGACGAAAATACTCCTTCCCTAAAGGACGGGATTGTCGTTTTGAGTGGTGGATCATGTACAGCTGAGGCCATTTCAGCAGAAGGTCTCCTTCTAACCAATCACCACTGTACCTACGATGAAGTAGCTGCTATTTCTACAACTGATAATGATATCCTGAAAAACGGATATTGGCCAGAATCAAGAGGAAAAGAGCCTCGCCTAGAGGGAGTAACCGCAGGTTTCCTCATCAAAATTGAAAACATCACAGAGCGTATGCTGGATGCAGGAGCAGAAGGATTCGAGGCTGAAGCTGAGAAAATAATCAAGGAAGCAGAGACACAGCCAGGCTACAAAGCTGATGTAAAAGAAATGTACAATGGCCTTGAGTACTACCTCTACCTCTATGAAGTATTCCCAGACGTAAGACTCGCTGGTGTACCCCCACAAGACGTAGGAAAATTCGGTTATGATACAGACAACTGGATGTGGCCGCGTCATACTGGAGACTTTACTCTTCTACGTGTATATGCCGGTCCTGACAACAAGCCAGCAGAATACTCCGCTGACAATAAGCCTTACCAGCCTAAGCACTTTTTCCCCATTAGTATTGCAGGAACTGACGAAGGAGACTTCTCCATGATCATGGGATACCCTGGTTCTACCGAGCGCTACCTAACTTCTTTCGCGATTAAGCACAGAATTGAGCAAAACTACCCTGACCAGATTAAGCTGCGTGGTATTGTTGCAAAGTCTATGAAAGAAGCAATGGATGCAGATGATGCTGACCGATTGAAGCTAACGGGAGACTACTCCTCTATCATGAACTACTACAAGTATTTCCAAGGAGCGTCCACCATGCTTAAGCGCAACAAGATTGTTGAGAAGCGTCAAATGCAGGAAAAAGCATTCCAGGCATGGGCAGACGCTGATCCAGAGAGAAAAGAAAAGTATGGAGAGATTCTTGGTAATATCGAAGAACTCCATGAGCTGCACAAAGAAGCTGAGCACTACTATCAATACCTGATTTACACGCTGGCTTATCCAGCTGCAGCTTCTAAAGGCCTAGGATTAACCTTTTCTCAGGTACGTACCCTAGACGCCGTTTTGAAGAGAGCACCTAAAGAAATCCGTGAACAGGAGCTTGAAAAAGCAAAAGAGGCTCTACCTGAATTGTATGAGAGCTTTGTGCGCTCTGCTGACAAAAAGATCTTCCTGGGACATATTGAAGCGCTGTACACTGACATGAGTGAAGAACTACAGCTGGAGTCTTTCGCAGAAATTGCTGCTGGCAACAAGGCCTTCTCAGTATATGACAAAGCTGAACTATCGAAGAAGGAGAAGAAAAAGCAGCGCAAGATCAGAAAGAAAAACGCTTCTAAGTGGAACGGAATGTCTGACCTTGAGAAAATTCTCGCATGGGCTGATACCGCTTACGACCGCTCACTCGCAGCAAATCCAGATCGCATGGAAGCCTTCCTGAATAATCCTGATAAAGAAGTTACGAGCAACGATCCCCTATTAGGTTTAGTAGGTGATATCATTGGTGTGTACTCTACAAAAGCGGCCTTGAAACTGGGTACTTTCGAAGCCCAGATTGCAGGACTTAGAAGAGACTATATCGCAGGTATGCAAGAGATGTATCCCGACAGAAGCTTCTATCCTGACGCCAACTCGACCACCCGCTTCTCTTATGGACAAGTAAAAGGATATAGTGTAGGAGATTCGATCACCTACAAGCCATTTACGACGACCAAAGGAATCATGGAGAAATACGATCCCAACAATCCTGACTATCAAGTTCCTGAAAAGCTACGTAATCTCATCGAAGCTGGTGATTTCGGAAATTACAAGGATGCTGATGGAACTATGCACGTCTGCTTCCTTACGACCAATGACATCACAGGTGGAAACTCCGGTTCTCCTATCCTAAATGGAAAAGGTGAATTGATCGGTACGGCCTTTGACGGAAATTGGGAGTCAATGTGTGGGGATATCCAAGTATTGGCGGATGTGAATAGAACGATCGTAGCAGATATTCGCTACATTCTATTTATCATCGAAAAATATGGTGAGTCATCACGTCTTATCGAAGAGATGAAAATCATGAATTGATTTTTTTCAGCATAAATGTTTAAATTAACGTAAGGACGTAGCCTGGCTATGTCCTTACGCATTTTTTACCCTATTATCATGTCCCACTCCTATTATAGCCTGGGTACCATGTCAGGTACTTCGATGGATGGCCTTGACCTTGCTTACGTAAAATTTGATATCTCCGAGGATTCCTACGAATGGGAATTGCTACAAACAGGTCATGTCCCCTTCGATGAAACATGGCAAAGTAGGCTGATGCACTTGAGCGAACAATCTGCCGAGATTTTCGCCAAGACTCATGTGTACTTGGGACATTGGTATGGCAAGGAAATTCGGCGCTTCATCAAGGAAAAACAGATTGCGCCTGATGTTGTAGCCGTTCATGGGCAAACCATTTTTCACCAGCCGCAGAAGAATTTCACCACACAAATTGGAGATGGAGAAACCATTGTCTCCTACCTCGATTGTCCTGTGGTCTGCAACTTTAGAAACAAGGATGTCGCCTTGGGGGGACAAGGGGCGCCACTAGTTCCACTAGGAGAAAGATTCCTCTTCCCTGAATTTAACCTCTTTCTGAATTTGGGGGGAATAGCCAATCTGACCTATGGCGATCAAGCCTTCGATATTTGTGCCTGTAACCTCATCCTGAATTACATCTTCAACCATGCCTTTCCTGATGAGGCGGAAAACTATGATGACGGAGGTGCCATTGCCTCCTCAGGTAGTGTCAACCATGAACTCCTTCAGCAATTAAATGGCCTAGTCTTCTTTCAAAAAGAACCTCCTAAATCTCTAGGCTGGGAATGGATCGAAGAAGAAATTCTACCCATTCTCCAAGAACATAAAAACCTCCCACCACAGGATTTACTTAGGTCATTGGTCGAACATATGGCCTTTCAAATCAGCCAGTCTATTTCTCAGGTGAATGCCAAACACGAAAAGCTGTTGGTTACTGGCGGAGGGAAACACCACAGCTTTTTGATTGAACGTCTTGCAGAATATCTCAAGCCTACTGGAGTAGAGATATCTGAAAGTGCTCCTTCCGAATGGATAGATTACAAGGAGGCCATTGTATTTGCCTTCTTGGGATTGAGGGTGCTGGAGGGAAAATCTACTTCGATGTCCTCTGTTACTGGGACGCCACGGGATGTGGTTGGGGGTTCGATTCATGTGCCTCCCTTTCACGTGATGTCTTATTTGCCAAAGCGGATACAGGTTTAACATGCTGTGCAGGAAGAAATCGACCAAATTTCTTCTCCGTTCCATATCCTTCTACAAAATTCCCATTCTCACAAATCACCTCACCTCCCACAACCACTTGGGAGACAACCCCTTCATTTCTATTAACCAACCGCACAAAACCATCAAATTCTTTGATCGGCTCATCGTGTACTTCTTCTGTAATACTTGAGAATTGTTGGGGATCAATAATCACCAGGTCTGCTATACTGCCTTCTTTGATGTGGCCACATTCAAGCCCAAACCAATCTGCTTGTTCGCCCGTCAATCGCCACACACACTTTTCCATGCTCATCAAAGGGGATCCTTTTTCAATACTTTCCTGCACATTCCGCATCATCTTCAAGGGAAAATCATAAAAGGCCATGTTGTTCAGGTGAGCACCTGCATCCGAGAAGGAAATCAATAGATGCTCGAAATTATAAAGCTCCTTATACTTCTCCTTCCGATCATTTGCCAGGGTAGTGGTCCACCTGATCTGTTTGTCATAGTCAATGATCAAGTCTAGGAAGGTTTCTACAGGATGTTGTCCTTGTTCCTCTGCAATCTGATAGAAATTTTTGCCTATCAACGATGGATCAGGACATTCCAAGATAACCGCCATACTCAAATCTCTGTGCCACACTTTTGGTGCAAATTTTTTGGCGATCTCCTTTTTAAAGGCCTTGCGAAACGCTGGGTCGCGAATCAAATCATTTCTTTCATCCAGGTTTTTGGCAAGATGTCTCATGGCTTCTCCGGATGGAAATTCCTCAAACATGACAGAATCCACCCCATCATAATAGACCGTAAATGGAACCGGAGGATACTGCATGCGGAAATCTGCTCCCATAAAGCTGTTGATAATCTTGGAAGCAAACCCTACCATGGGACTGATCCATCTATCAGCAATCAGGTCCATCATGGCAATCATGGTCGTCTTGATAGGCTTTCGAAAGATGCCTGTGCTCACCCCCATGTATTGTAAGGCATTGACGCGTGTCACGAGATTGGGCGCTCCTTGAAGGATTCCATCTCTTTTTCTGAGAGTCTTCAAAAGGTCCTTTCTTTCCTTCCATGAAGCATAGAAAGAAGGGGTTTTATGTGACCAATACTTCTCTCCATCCATTTTATCCCAAGGGTTGTCCATAGTTGACAGGCCCAGAAATCCTTCATCAAGTGCCTCATTCAATAAGCGATCCATCTCTGCCTGCTCTTGTCGAGTTGCCTTTTCATTGTCCATAAGAGAACGTTCAATTCCCATAGCTTTCACTCTTAAATCAGAATGACCTAAAAAGGAAGCGACATTGATACCGAGCGGAAGAGTATCCAAAAAGGCTTTCCAACTTTTCGGGCTGTCCCAATTTTTGCGCTCTTCCAATAGGGGAAGCATAACATCTCTAGGAATGGCTTCGACACGGGTAAAGCAGTCCGAAGTTTCTTCAGGGCTATTATAAATGGCCGAAACCGAACAACTACCAAGGATAATTGAGGTCACCCCATGCCTTGCGGACTCTTTGAGTCCTGGAGAGGCAATGACTTCTGCATCATAATGTGTGTGAGAATCAATGAAACCGGGAGTGATCCACTTTCCGCTGGCGTCTAAGATCTGTGTGCCTTCAGGAACCTCTATTTCATTTTCAGAAATCTGCGAGATTTTCCCTTCCTGAATGTAAATATGTGCGATGCGAGCTTCTTCGTCTTTGGCACCAGTGTATAGCTTTCCATGACGGATAAGTAGGTTAGGCTTCATCTATTTGAAGTTAGAATAAGTAGAGTAGTCTTGCTTTCAAGAAGTTACGATTTTTCTCAAGAGAATAGAAGTGAGACGGGCAAACAAATAGAATTTTTCTTATCTCGAAACCCACATATGAAAACAATCAACTGTGATAGTATTACTATTGACAAAAGTCATATAACTATCACCAAAAACAGTCGTACATCTTAACAACAACATAAAGTATATTCTTATGAGAAAATCATTGTTATTAATAGGTGTTCTTCTTCCATTTCTATGGACAGGATGCGCCACCATCAGACCTGGAGAGGTCGGAATGAAGCAGACCTTCGGTAAGCTTAAGCCTCAGACCTACGAGCAAAGTCTGGTGGGATACAACCCATTTTTCACAACCATTGTAAGGGTTCCTACTCGAATTGTGAACCTAGAAGTAAGCCTAGATTTGCCTTCAAAAGACGGTTTGAACGTAAAATCTGCCATCTCCATTCTGTATCGAATTGAGCCAAACAAGGCGCCAAAATTGATTGAGAATATTGGGATGAACTATGAAAACACCATCATCTTGAGTGTTTTCCGATCAGCTGCAGCTGATGTTTGTTCTAGATTCCTGGCAAAGGACATGTACACGGAGAGCAGAGCCATCATCGAAAAGGAAATTCGTACGCAGATGGCCGAAATCCTTAAACCTCAGGGTGTAGATGTTCAAAATGTACTGCTGAAGAGTATCCTCCTTCCTACTGGATTGACACGGGCGATTGAGAACAAACTGGAAGCAGAGCAGGTAGCCCAGCAGATGGAATTTGAGCTTCAACGCGAAACCATGGAAGCTCGAAGAAAAACAATTGAAGCGGCAGGTATCAGAGACGCTCAAAAAATCATCGAAGAAGGTCTTTCTGACCAGATCATCAAGTGGCAGTCAATTGAAGCATTCAAATCGCTTTCAAACTCCCCGGGAACAAAGCTCATTATCACTGATGGGAACGCGCCCCTTCTTATTGACCAGAACTAACCCTCGTTCTTTTCACTTCTGACAAAGCTAGAATAAATAAGTATTGGTTTTTAGGGGCTTTTTTCATCTTGGCCGGTTTCATGTACGAAACCGGTCTTCCTTTTTTTACACCTGCCAACACCTTCCTTTCTTCAATTATCAGCTAACATATCTCTATTTTTCCTATATCTTTATTTTGTGGAAACAGCCTATTCACACAGCAGTTTGAAGATCATGATGAAGGAGAAACTGAGTATTCTGGGAGCTTCCCTTGATGGAGATTTCTATTCCGATAAGACCATGCGTATCCTGTACGCAACCGATGCATCTGTATACAGGGAAATGCCACTCGCGGTGGCTCACCCTAAACATGAGGAAGACCTAAAGCAGCTTATCCATTTTGCCAATAAGGAGGGCGTTTCTCTTATCCCAAGAGCTGCAGGAACCTCCCTTGCAGGTCAGTGTGTCGGAGATGGAATTGTGGTAGACATCTCGAAATATTTCACCAAGATTCTCGAAGTCAATCAAGAAGAAGGATGGGTAACAGTCCAACCCGGTGTCATTCGAGATGACCTTAACAAGTACCTTCGCCCTTACGGACTGTTTTTTGGCCCTAATACCTCTACAGCAAATCGCGCCATGATTGGAGGGATGGTCGGAAATAATTCCTGTGGCTCCTATTCTATTGTCTACGGGACTACCCGAGACCATACACTAGAATTAAAGACTATTTTGAGTGATGGTTCCAATGCCCATTTTCATCCTTTGAGCAAGGAAGAGTTTGAGAAAAAACTGGAGCTCAATACACTGGAAGGGGCGATTTATAGAGCGTTACATCAAGAGCTTTCTGATCCAGCCCAACAAAAGGAAATCAAAGAGCAGTTTCCCCACTCTTCTATTCATCGAAGAAATACAGGCTATGCGGTAGATGTTTTGTTGGAAAGCGAATTGTATTCAGCGGAAGGGGAGACATTTAACATGTGTAAGCTCCTAACAGGCTCAGAAGGAACCCTCGCTTTTACAACTGAGATCAAGATTCATTGTGATCCTTTGCCTCCTGCTCATCTTGGGCTAGTCTGTGCCCACTTTAATAGTGTTGATGAATCACTGGAAGCCGTCCTAACAGCCATGGAACACAAGCCCAGAGCTGTAGAACTCATGGATAAAATCATCATGGATTGTACCAAGGGAAATCTCATGTACGAGCCATATAGATTTTTCCTGGAGGGAGATCCTGAGGGAATTTTGATTATAGAGGTAGGAGGGGAAAATGAAGTCATTGTTAAAGAGAAGCTCCATCAAATCATTGATGACCTACAAGCCAAAAATCTAGGCTACGCCTTCCCTATGATCTTTGGGGACTCCATCAAAAAGGTGTGGAACCTAAGAAAAGCAGGTCTAGGATTGTTGGCCAATGTGCCAGGAGATGCCAAAGCAGTAGCTGTCATTGAGGACACAGCTGTAGAATTAAGTCAATTGCCAGCTTACATTCGTGAGTTTACCATCATGATGGAAGGCTATGATCAAAAAGCGGTCTATTATGCACATGCCGGAGCAGGAGAATTACACCTTCGCCCCATTCTTGACCTAAAAAAGAAAGAAGACAGAGCCTTATTCCGCCAAATTGGACAATCTACCGCAGAATTGGTCAAAAAATATGATGGCTCTTTATCAGGTGAGCATGGAGATGGGAGAGTCAGGGCGGAATTTATCCCCTTGATGGTGGGGGAAAAGAACTATGAAATGCTAAGGCGCATCAAAAAGAGCTGGGACCCTCAAAACATCTTTAATCCAGGTAAAATCGTGGATGCACCGCCTATGGATACAGCTCTACGTTACGATGAGGGACAACAAACCAAGGAGTTCGATACAATTTTTGATTTTTCCGAAACGGAAGGTATTCTAAGAGCCGCAGAAAAATGTAATGGTTCGGGAGATTGTCGTAAAACGCACCTAAGTGGTGGAACCATGTGCCCATCTTACATGGCTACCAGAAATGAAAAGGATACGACTCGTGCACGTGCCAATATCCTTCGCGAAATCTTAACCCGATCTGAGGAAGACAATCCTTTTGCCCACAAAGAAATTTACGAAGTCATGGACCTCTGCCTTTCCTGCAAAGGCTGCGCATCTGAGTGCCCCTCCAACGTAAACGTGGCCAATCTCAAGGCAGAATTTCTGCACCAGTATTACAAAAAACATGGCGTTCCGCTACGATCATTGGCCATTGCCAACATCGGAAAGCTCAATTCTATCGGTGCTATCATTCCAGGTATATCCAATTTCTTCCTAAAAAATAAATTGACGAGTGGCTTGCTAAAATCAACCCTTGGCGTAGCGAAGGATAGGTCATTGCCGCTGATCCACAAGATTACGTTTAGAAAATGGTTTGAAAAGAATGAGCAACGCCTAGACAAACTGGCAGAATCCAAAGGATTCAAGGGCAAGGTATACATCTTCTGCGATGAGTTTACCAACTTCAACGATACTGAGATTGGGATAAAAGCGGTAGAATTATTGACACATCTGGGGTACCAGATAGAAATGCCACCACATGCAGAAAGCGGTCGTGCTTACTTATCAAAAGGGCTTTTGAAAGAAGCTCGTAAAATGGCCACTTATAATATTCACGCCTTCAAAGATCACTTGTCGGAAGATACCCCATTGATTGGGATTGAACCTTCTGCCATTCTTGGATTTAAGGATGAATATCCATTAATGGTTCCAGATGATCTCAAGGCGGATGCCAAGAGAATAGCCCCTTTTACCATGCTCATAGATGAATTTATTGCCAGAGAAATCAAAAAGGGGAATATTAATCCTGCCTCATTCAGCCAGGCGACAAAAAAAGTATTGCTCCACGGCCACTGTCATCAAAAGGCTCTGAGTTCCGTAGACCCTTCTGTATCTATTCTTTCTCTTCCCCAACATTATAGCGTTGAGGTGATTCCTTCTGGTTGTTGTGGAATGGCGGGCTCCTTTGGGTATGAAAAGGAACACTACGAGATCTCCATGACAGTGGGAAGCTTGGTTCTTTTTCCTGCCGTCAACCAAGCTGAGCAGGAAACCATCATTGCAGCTCCAGGTACCTCCTGTCGTCATCAGATCGCTGATGGAACCAATAGAAAAGCCCAACATCCTGTTGAGGTATTGTGGGATGCCCTGATCAAATAAGTTGATTCTCAAACTGTGTCCCATAAAAAAAGCCATTCCTCTGTAGGAATGGCTTTTTACATATATTCTGTCGGTAGAACCTAGTCGCGGTCGTTACGATCATTACGATCGCCACGATCTCTTCTTGGTCCTCTGCGATCACCACTGTTACGGTTGTTACGGCGCTCTTGTCTACGCTTTTCTTCCTCTTCCCATCCTTCTGGCTTAGGAAGCAGAACTTTGTGAGACAGTCTCCATTTCCCTGATTTAGGATCAACTCCTACCAGTTTGATAGCAACCTCTTCTCCTACTTTGAAGACACCTTCCATGCTGCGAAGACGTTCGTAGGAAATTTCTGAAATGTGAAGTAGACCTTCTTTTCCAGGTAGGAACTCAACAAAGGCACCATAATCAGTAATGGTTTTCACCTTGGCGGTGTATACTTCACCAATTTCAGGAACCTGAATCAGTTTACGGATATGCTGAGCTGCACTTGCGATGGCTTCGGCACTATTTCCAGAAATGGTAGCTGTACCAATTTTATCTTCACCTTCTTCTAGTGCAATAGAAGTTCCAGTTTCTTTTTGGATTTCCTGAATGATTTTACCACCAGGACCGATAACTGTACCAAAGGAATCGTTAGGAATCTCCATGGTAAAGAATCGTGGTGCATAGGGAGATAGATCAGAGTTAACCTCAGGAATCACCTCTAGCATCTTTTGAAGAATGTGCATTCTTCCGTGCTTGGATTGTTCCAAAGCTGCCTCAACGATTTCCCATGAAAGTCCCTGGATTTTGATGTCCATCTGGCAAGCTGTTAGTCCTTTTTCGGAACCAGCTACCTTGAAGTCCATATCTCCTAAGAAGTCTTCATCACCTAGAATGTCTGACAATACAGCAAATCCATCCTCAGTAGTGATCAATCCCATTGCAATACCAGAAACAGGAGCCGTGATTTCAACACCTGCGTTCATCAATGCCATGGTTCCCCCGCAGACAGAAGCCATAGAAGAAGATCCATTGGACTCTAAGATATTAGAAACCACTCTTACTGTGTAAGGTGTATCGGTAGGCACAACAATCTTCAAAGACCTTTCTGCTAAGTTACCGTGTCCAATTTCACGACGGGCAGGGCCTCTGTTGGGCTTCACTTCACCGGTTGAGAAACCAGGGAAGTTATATTGAAGCATAAACTTCTTGGAGCCTTTGAAAGTAGCCGTATCGATGGTTTGCTCATCCATCTTGGTACCAAGGGTGGTCGTACAAAGGGCCTGCGTTTCACCACGGGTAAAGACAGCAGAACCATGCACGCGGGGTAGCAATCCTACCATACCCCAGATATCACGAACTTCATCCAGTTTACGGCCATCCAAGCGGACTTTATTTTTTACGGTTAGTCCACGAACAACACGCTTCTGAATTTTCTTGAAGTACTTTCCGACTTTCGCGCCGAAGTACTCGTCTTCTGCGTATTCTTCGGAATAGGCTTCAACTATTCTTTCTTTTTGTTCTCTGAATTTTTCGGAACGCTCTTCTTTGGAAAAGGCCCCTTTTGTAATCTCTTCAAATGGAGCTGCGATCATCGCATCCATTTTATTAAACAATTCCTCATCGAAAGGAAGTGTCTCATATTCTCTTTTTGGCTTTCCAGCCTCAGCGCGAAGCTCTTCTTGAAGTTTGACAAGCGTTTGAATAATCTCATGTCCATACTTCATCGCAGAAAGCATTTCGCCTTCGCTTACTTCCTTCATTTCACCTTCCACCATGTTGATGGAATCAGCGGTACCTGCGATCATCAAATCGATATCACATTCAGGCATAACTGAAAAAGGTGGATTCACGACAAACTCTCCGTCTTTCCTGGCTACGCGAACTTCGGAAACAGGATTGGTAAAGGGAATATCGGAAATCATGAGGGCTGAAGAAGCTGCCAGACAAGCCAATGCGTCTGGTTGTTCTTCCATATCAGAGGAAATCAGGTAAACCATTACCTGTGTATCTCCGTGGTAGTCATCTGGAAACAGAGGACGGATCGCACGGTCAATCAGACGGGAAGTGAGGATTTCACTTTCGCCCATTCGACCATCTCTTTTAAAGAAACCTCCGGGAAAACGCCCAGAAGAAGCAAATTTCTCCATATAGTCCACCGAAAGGGGAAGGAAGTCTTTGTCTACGTCGATTTCTTTTCTGGCCACACAAACGGCCATTAGCATAGTCTCTCCACAGGTCAGGACGACAGTACCGTCGGCTTGTTTGGCAAGATGACCTGTTTCAAGGATAATTTCCCTCCCATCTGGGAGATGGGTGGATTTTCGAATGATGTTCATAAATAGGAGATGCTCTTCTAATGTGTCTACGTTTGCCCGTATTGGCAAAAGTTAGCTAGAGGATTACTTACGTAGTCCTAATTCTTTGATGATCGCGCGGTAGCGTTCGATGTCTTTCTTCTTTAGATAGGTCAATAGGCGACGACGCTTACCAACCAGCTTTTGAAGACCTAGGCGAGTAGAAGCATCTTTTTTGTTTTTCTTAAGATGCTCAGTCAAATGTGCAATTCTATATGTAAAAAGCGCGATTTGAGCCTCAGGAGAACCTGTATCTGTCTCAGATTTTTTGTATCCGTGCTTCGTAAAAATCTCCTGCTTCAGTTCCTTGTAAAGATACATGAATGTTAATGTAAATGACTTTAATTTTAGAAGTGCAAATATAGACAAAGACATTCCATAAATCAAAGATTCCTAGTCAAGTAAGTCTCAAGTATGGCTCAAAAGTCATTAATTTTCAATTAATTCTATCAATTGTCGTAACCTCGCATCCTTATCCTCCGTTTCCCATCGCATACACCCTTCTTGGAAACTCTCCCTTTCCAGGTCGGGTGTTTTGTGTTCGGACAATACCTTACCATCACCTACCTTTGTACACCAATACGACACTACATGTCTGAATCCTTACCTTCTCGAAGACAATCTTATCAACAACATGCGGAAGCCACATTAAAACTGTCAATACCTGTCATTATCGGTCAGGTAGGCCAGTATTTGATGAGCTTTATTGACAACCTGATGATTGGGCAAATATCCTATGTTCACTTATCGGCAGCCACCTTAGCCAATACCTTTTTCTTCATCATCACCATCATTGGGTTTGGGATCACCTTTGCGATTTCCCCATTGGTGGCTGAAGCGATGGGCTCTAACAAATCTGAAAAAGCTGGGGAATACTTCGTCCAGGGTACTTGGGTAGGTGTTATTTCGTCTGTCATCATTGGATTGCTTGTATTCTTTTCTGCTGAACTCTTGCCCTACATAGGACAACCTAAGGAGGATGTGGCCTATGCCTATTCTTATATGAGAATTTTGAGTCTTTCTGTTCTCCCTATGTTGTTGTTTCTAGTGGCGAAGCAATTTGCAGATGGATTGTCCATAACAAGGCTGGCCATGATTATTACACTTGCAGGCCTTGGGATCAATGTATTTGTCAATTGGTTGCTCATCTTTGGGTACTGGGGTTTTCCAAGACTAGAACTTGATGGCGCAGGTATAGGAACCTTGGTGAGTCGAGGTATCATGACCATCATGATTTTTGCTTATATCTTTCTTCATAAGCGCTTTAAGCCTTACAAATTGACCGAAGGCTGGAACCAACTCAATGGTAAAATCATCAAAAAGATCCTCGAGATAGGAATTCCCTCTGGCCTCCAATATTTCTTTGAGGTAGCAGCTTTTGGTGGATCTACTTTGATGATAGGCTTGTTGGAGAAAGGTTCTGCTGACAGAGCTGCCCATCAAATTGCCTTGAACATGGCTGCCTTGGCCTATATGGTCGTTCTGGGAATTTCCTCTGGAACTGCGATTCGGGTTGGTGATTACTTGGGTAGAAAAGACCTACAGAATGTTCAATATGCAGGCGTTACCGGTATCCTACTCGGCTCCATCTTTATGGTATTTGCTGCTATTATCTTTTTTGTGGGAAGAGATTTCTTTCCTCCATTCTTCAACAACAATGAGTATGTATTGGAAGTAGCTTCTCTCCTCATGGTCATTGCCGGTATGTTTGCCTTATTCGACGGTATCCAAGCTGTTGCTTTGGGTGCACTTCGAGGCATACAGGATGTACGAATTCCAACGATCATTACCTTCGTCGCCTATTGGGTCATCAATCTACCAGTTGGATGGGCCCTCGCATTTCCATTGGAACTTGGCGTTATTGGAATCTGGGCTGGATTTGTCATCAGTCTTTTCCTGGTAGCCGTTCTGCTGAGCTGGCGTTTCTGGTGGTTAACACAGGACTCCATTCGGAACCAGCAAAAAAATGAGATCAAGGAAGGACACTTACTGTCTGATCCAGCTTCGGCTTAAGAAAAGGATGGTAGACGGTATCAATCAGGGCATGAGAACCTAAAGAATCCATGATTTGATCCCAACCGACCAGCTTGAAATTTTGATTGGTGCGTTTGCCTTCGGGAGTCAGGTTTGACCCATCCTGGGCAATAAACATTCCCAGCGGAAAATCTTCTCCCATAGGCAAATTCACCACTTCTATTCCATCCGTTTGGTTGGTTCCATCAATCTCTTCTCCACTCCCAATGTGAAATGATCCTAAGTAAGGATAAGGGGCAGTCCTTTTGAAGATAGCATAGCTACTGTTCCCTTGAGAGGAGGCAATGAGGAAGCCATCTTTGTTGGCTGCTGGGTAAATAGCCAATCCTTCAAGATCAGCCGCTAATTTTTTATTTCCTTCTAAACTGGTAACTAGAAATCTATCATCTGTTTGATCCGGCTCAGCGGCAATACGCCAAATGGCATTGTTTTCTTCTGCGATATACAAATAGCCTAACTCATGGTCTGCTACCATTCCTTCACATTTTGATGGCAGAGAGAATTTCCTCACGATTTCTCCAGAGAGCAATTCATTACCGACTACCTGAAGCTCCCATTGTTCCACTTCCCCTTTTCTTCCTCCTACAAACGCATATATCTTTCCGCTTACAGCACTTTTGTACATGCACATGCCGTATACTTCCCCTACAGAAGAGAAGAGGGCATCTGAAGTAATGGATTTCAGCAATCCAGTATTGGGCTGAATTTTAAAAATTTCGAGTGTATTAAAGCCTGGCTTGGTACAGCCTAGGAGGTCAATGGATTTGGTAGAATCTAGCTTTAGTCCATAGACTACATCTATATTATTTACTTTTCCTATGGGGTAATACGCTTTTTGTTTGCCTTTGAGGTCATAGGCAAGTATACCATCTTTGGTATCTGAAGCGAATATGAGGCTCCGTTTTCGATTGACGGGGTTGATCCAAACGGCTGGGTCGTCTGCGGCATCACCCGCACTTTTTACTGCTTCTGTTTCTACTCTCGCCTTAATGACAAAACCTACAGGGTCGACTTTTCCGGCCTGATTGCTGCAGGCAATCAATCCCCACATAACGAAGCTACTAAGGGAAATAATGGCTAAACGCATACTAACTACAAGATTCTGGGCTATGACATGACGTGTTCATTCAACAGTTGAATAAAGTTATCTTTTCCTGATAACCATTCCACCTCTACAGGAAAATATATCCATTTTTGCAATTCTGCCGAATGAAGACCTCTATAATTCTTCAAACGCATATAATCCTTTTCAGTTGTAGCAATCAGCAATTCTCTTTTGCCAACTTTCTTACCCGCCAAAGAAATGAGCCTTTCAATGTCCTTCTCGCTGTAGGAATAATGATCTCGAAAAGACAGACTTTCCTCTAAGGTCCACCCATTCTCCTTAAGCATCTGAAAGAAATGACGATTGTTTCCCAAACCAGCAAATGCTATCAAGGAAACCCCCGCTTTGTCTATGGCAGGTAGAGCCTCTCCTGAAAAGTGATATGCTGTTTGAAAGACAGGCTTAATGGCAAGAACGTGACGATTGTAGGCAGCTAACCTCTTGATTTTACTTGCTGGATTCTCTCCTACTGCCAGTTTATTCAATACTATCAAGTCCGCTTTCTTTAAACTTTGACGACCTTCTCGCAAACTCCCCATGGGAAGGACAAAATCCTCATCTGGCATTCTTTGGGCGTCAACCATGACCAGATCTAGATCGCGCTTCACTTTTACATGCTGAAAGGCGTCGTCTAAGATTACTACATCTATTCCCCCTTTTTGTTCTAAGTATTGCAGGCCGACCTTCCTGTTTTCCGATACTACCACCTCAATGGTTGGGAACTTCAACGCTACTTGTAAGGCTTCATCCCCAAATTGTGCCGCATCCCCCTTTAGCGGATTAACTCCCAAGAGCCCTTTTGTCTCTCTTCCATACCCTCGACTCAAATAAGCTGGCTTTTTCCCAAGGGCCAATAGATATCGGATCAACCATTCAGAAAAGGGGGTTTTGCCTGTACCTCCCGTAGATAGATTGCCTACAGAAATAACAGGAAGGCTAGAATCATATGAAGAAAGAAATCCTAGCGCATAAAGCTTCCTCCTTAGAAAAAGGATAAAAGCATATAAAATAGAAAAAGGGAATAATAATAAGGAAAGAAGTCTCACGCTTATCTTCTTTGGATGGAGCGACCTCTTTTAAGGTCTTCTAATTCCATGCGCAGGACATTTCTCTCCTGCTGGATTTCCTGAAGATAGCGATAAACCATGGTACTGTTCATGAACATCCACACTCTTTTGTCTTGATCTTGGGGATGGACATAGATATCAAAGTCAAAAACACCCTTGAGGCTTCCAATGGACATCTCGACCATGGGGAGGGAAATGGGTTTAGCCGCCTGATCCAACATTTGAATGGGATCTTTCATGCTCGCCAACACAGGAAACATTTCAAAGATATTTTGTCCCGCCCACAAAGTCGTATCCGTCATGCTATCACAGGACTCAATAAAAGCACCTGATCGATCAAAAATGACCGTCTGTAAAAACTGACTACAATACCTCAATTTCAGGGTATCAATGCTCATGAGTATGGATCAATTTTTTTCCTAGCATACTGAACAACTCTTCTACTCTATCTCCAGTTTTGGCACTGGTCGTGATTTCAATCTCGACTGGGCAGTTCGTTTGGATTTCCTCTAACTCTTGAGACGATAGCAAATCCATTTTGTTACCCACCACTACAAAAGGAGCTTGTGGAAGCATTCCTTTTAACAATGTCAGCCTTGACACAATGTCTTCATAGGTACTAGGGCGGCTTAAATCAACCACATAAATATAGCCAGAGCAGCCATTCAGGTAGTAATGGGGAATTCTAGCAGGATTATCTTGACCTGCGATATCCCATATAACCAAGTCAAGTTGATAGTCGTCTACCTGAAGGGTCTTCGTATCCACCTTGAGTCCGATGGTAGATAAATACTTTTCAGGAAAAATTCCCTCTACAAAACGGCTGATCAGAGAGGTCTTTCCGACAGCGTGGCTTCCGAGAAGGGCAATTTTTTTATTTAGGATGTTGGTTGATTTCATGAAAATGGTCTTTCAAGGCTTCGCCTACCTGGGCCTGTGAGGCTCCTGTAATGGCTTCTTTGACCCAAATCGGGTGCTTTTCGCAAAAATTCATGGCTGTGTCATACAATTCCTTGCGAAAAATTGCATGTGGCTTTCCCTCCACTACTGTGGCAAAATAAAAGGTTTCAAAGTTAAAAAGTATGATTTCATACTTATCGTAGGATAATGTTTCTAATTCCGTGTCTTCCTTCTCAAAGGCATGTTCTACAAAGTCCTTAATACCTGTCAGCATACCAGCTACAGCCTGAGGTTGGGTAACAGAATCAATTGAAAAATGCCCTAGTGGTAAACCGTTTTCTTTGTTGATCAAAAATACCTCTTCTACCTGAGGTCTGCCCATCCGGGTGATTAACATTTCCTCATAAGAGACCCCGCTGAACAAGGCCTTTACCCTAAGTTTGAGATTGTCAAATGAGAAGGGATCCTGAAGACGTTGGTCGATCATTTGGGATAGCTTCTCCAATTCCATCCTCAAGAATTTTGAGATTAGCTTACCAATAATCGGGTATAGGGCATCAATGATCTCCTCTTGGGAGTCCTTGATACCTTTTTTGATGGCAGTAGCCATATATTTCCCGAATAGATCAGGGTAGTTTTCCTGAAGATAGGTTACATGCTCTTCAAGATGCTTGTCAAAATGAGGCTTAAGCTTCTTGTCCAGCTTATCACTGGAAGCCAGTAAACTTTCAATCTCATTCAGTCTTTCGTAAAGGTCGTCCTGTACTTTATGCTCTTCTTTGAGGAAGAATTTCTTCACCTCCCCAAAGAAGCCTTCCTCCGATCTGTTCGCCTTGATGGACTTTTTTTGCAAAGGATTCTTTTCGTCCATGTGATTCAAATCTTCAAGAGAATGGGATTGTTTATTCCCTTTTAATTTTTTCAAAAAGGTATGATACAATCATTTCTCCTTTGAGCCAAATTTCCCCATGCCATAACTATGGCGGGAGACACTGACAATCAAGCAAATAAATATTGACTATGAAGTCATAGCCTGAAATCAAACATACAAAATTGCCTTGACTTGTTCCTTTAGGAACATCAACTTACCCTCCAATTTTATCATTTAAGTCATTTTTGTGAAAGTTGGCAGTCAAATTGCGGTAACTTAAAACTGGCTTTTACATCCTCCTGACAGCCATTTCTACAATTAGTCACAGACTTCGCCACATGTCAATTTTTAGCCCGAAATTGAAGCGTACGCTTTGGGTCCCCTTGTTATTGGGGATGGGCGCCCTGTTGATTTGGCAAGGAGTAGGAATGGCAAGTGGAATGACTAAAATCGTTCCTGAACAACTTCAGAACTACGAATTTACGGTGTGGGCAGACAGCTCCGACATAGGCAATCCGGCACGTGTCAGAATGGTCCAACTCTCAGAACTGGAAGCAGTCCGAGCCTCTATGCTCTTGCTCCAGAACAAGGTAAATCTCATTCCTTTTCCAAGATTAGAAGACACGGAGTTCCAACTTTTGACGGTAGGAAATCGACTTCCCTATTTTGAGGAATATTTGAATTTATATGCGCCTCTTAGCAACTACCATACCCAATTTGGTTTGCGTATTCCCTCTATCAAAGGCGGAAGAAATAGCATTCTGATTGTTGCGCTTAATGCCCCCAATGTCTCGGAAAAGCGAATCAGTAGAATTGTCAATAAATTGAGCAAAAAGGCTGAGGTGGTGGTGGTAAACTTTGATCGGGCAGCCAAACTTAAGAGCATTTCCGACCACAACACCATTGTTCAAGTTCCTTCTTCGCAAAGTGTGGCTCAAATGATTTCTGCACAGGTATTGTTTGGAGGCGTACCTGTTTTAAGGAGTATTCCTGATCGGCTTTCTCGTTTGCTCAGTGTTAGAGATGAGTTTACAACGGATAAAATTCGCTTGGCTTATTCTGAGCCTGAACGTGTGGGCATCCCGGCTGATTCATTGAATCAAATTGACTTTATTGTAAAACAGGCTATCGATTCATTTGCCTTTCCAGGCTGTCAAGTACTCGTGGCAAGAAAGGGGCATGTGGTCTATCACAAGGCTTTTGGATACCATACGTATAGAAAAAATAGACCTGTTCGGAAAAATGATTTGTATGATATAGCCTCTGTAACCAAGGTAGCTGCGACCACTCTGGCCAGCATGAAAGTATATGACCAAGGGAATCTCCAACTGACTGCTCCCTTAAACACTTACTTCAAAGATGGCTCCTTTGTGCCAAATCGGATAAAGGTGTACGATTCGCTTGCCATAGAGGATTTCTTCTCCATGCTAAATGATTTATCCGAGGATAGTAGCCGATTGGAGTTTTTGCTACGAGACACTACACTCGTTGGGGATTCTATGGTTGTTTTAGGCAAATGGGTAAGAGGAAAAGGGGAGGTTCAGGAATCAACTCCTGTATTTGATATTCCAGTCAGAAACTTGCTGACACATACCTCAGGGCTCCCTTCAGGACTGCCCATTGTATACTACCAGCGTATATGGAGAAGGCAATTGCGAAGGCCTGAAAGCCGTTATTTGCCACCATCTTATAATTTCATGGATAGCTTATGGAATGAGGTAAAAAGCTTGTACGTAGACTCTGCCCGCTACAGATACAGTGATGTCAACATGGTCTTGCTACAACGGCTAGTAGACTCTATCAATCAAGTCCCCCTTCCCCGCTTTCTTGAATCCGAGTTTTTTAATCCCCTAGGGCTGCAACACACCCAATTCAATCCTGCAGATACCCTTCCGCTTTACAGACTCATCCCTACGGCAAGAGAAGGATGGCGGGAATCGGTTGTACATGGCTATGTCCACGATCCTATTGCCACGCTATTAGGAGGTGTTTCTGGAAATGCGGGCTTATTCTCCAACGCAAATGATCTTTGTATACTTGCCCAAATGCTATTGAACAAGGGGGAGTACGGCGGGAAGCGATATTTAGCGGATTCTACCATTAATACCTTTACTAGAAGACAATCTGGCCACAGAGGATTCGGTTTTGACAAACCTCCCAGAAATACAGACTATTTGGTTGCGGAATCGGCCTCCCTTTCATCTTTCGGCCATACAGGATTTACAGGAACCTGCCTCTGGGTGGATCCTGAAGAGGATCTCATCTTTGTATTCCTCTCCAACCGAGTTCATCCTTATGCCAATAATTTCACCATCAATGAAATGCGGATTAGGCAACGCATTCATCAGGTCGTGTATAAGGCTATCAATAAGGAATGGCGTACCCCAGCTCGTCAAGACAGAAACCAACAGCTAATCACCCTTAGGTGAGGGCACTTCTCTACGCTTTCAGACTAAATTGTTTTTCTGCGATAGTAGCCACTTCATCTCCAATCGCCAAACAAGCCGTAGCGGCAGGGGAAGGAGCGTTGAGGATATGAATAGAATTTCCCTGATACGCAATACTGAAGTCCTCAATCATATTCCCATCCTCACCCAAAGCCATGGCACGGACGCCAGACCTTCCTTCTTCAATTTCATCCATGGTCAAGGAGGGAATCAATCGCTGTACCTGCTGCAGAAATCTTCTTTTAGAAAATGCCCTTCTGTATTCATCCAAACCGAATTTCCAGTGCTTAAAAAAGAGCTTCCAAGTTCCTCCATAGGAGAGTGCTTCACTTGTGTCCGTCCAGTTAAAATCGGTCTTGCCGTAGCCTTCCCTTTTAAAGGTAAAAACTGCATTGGGGCCACATTCTACTCCCCCATGAATCATACGTGTAAAGTGGACACCTAGAAAGGGAAATTGAGGGTTAGGAACAGGATAGATAAGGTTCTTCACCTTGTGAGCAGCTGCCTCGGTCAAATCATAATAATCCCCTCTGAATCCTACAATTCTCGCTTCAACAGGAACTTGATCCTTTATCGCCAATCTATCGGAATTCAATCCCCCACAAAAAATCATTTTCCGCCCTTTGAAGGCACCTTTGTTGGTATGGATTTCAGAGTATTCTTCTCCTTGGGTTATATCCAACACCTCATGCCCCGTCAAAACCTGATTGGCAGGATTCATGGCTTGTAAAAGCTCCGCCAACTTGTAAACGACCGCTGGATAGTCAATAATACCTGTAACTGGGACCCATAATCCGGCTATCCCAGCACAGTAAGGCTCTATTTCACGAATCTGATCTCCATTTATTTTTTCTATTCCTTCTACCTCGTTGGCTTTCCCTTTTTGAAAGATCGTTTCAAGATGTGGCAATTCTGCTTCATCTGTCGCGACGACTACTTTCCCACATACATCATGAGGAATTCCATACTCCTTGGAAAAGGCAACCAATTCACGTCTACCCTCCACACAGTTTCTCGCCTTATATGAACCAGGTGTATAATACAAACCTGAATGGATGACACCAGAATTTCTACCTGTTTGATGCTTCGAAAGACTTTCTTCCTTTTCTAGAAGCAGAATGTTTAATCCAGGATTTCTCAGTTGAATTTTGTAGGCTGCGCTCAGTCCAACTATTCCTCCACCTGTAACGATGATATCAAAAATTTGATTCTCCATGTTCTTATTCACAAGGCTTGATGTGGGATATGAATCGTCTCCACTTAGGCAAATTACTAATTCAATGGATAAAGTGTTTTCCCAGATGGGAATAGGTAAGGATATTTCTAATTTTAGGTGAAAATTCAGGAAAAATATGAAAGTCGTTATAGCCTCACAAAATCCTGTTAAGGTTGGTGCCGTTGAGGATGCCATCACAGAATTATGGCCGAATATTGAGCCTATTTTAACCGGAATCCGGGTTCCTTCTGGAGTTTCTGATCAGCCAATGACCGAGGAGGAAACCCTTTTGGGAGCAAGAAATAGAGTAGAAAGAGCTATTGAACAATATCCTGATGCAAATTTTTGGCTGGGAATTGAAGGTGGCATTGAGGATATCGGCGGGCGAATGGCGGCCTTTGCTTGGGTCGTTGCCTCTGATGGTAAAAAGATTGGTGAGGCTAGATCGGCCACTTTTTTCCTTCCTGAAGCTGTTGCCCGCTTGGTAAGGGAAGGGGTAGAATTAGGCCATGCAGACGACCAAGTTTTTGGGACATCCAATTCGAAGCATGAAAATGGTGCCATCGGCCTCCTCACACACAATGCCATTACCAGAAAAACACTCTATATCCCGCCGGTGATTATGGCCTTGATCCCCTTTATACGACCCGAGTTTTATTAGGAAAAAGGAAAGGCCGCTCCCCAAGAAGCGGCCGATTCACAACCCATGTCTACATTATTAACGAATACCCCTAATGTAGCACACTATAAACACAAAACTCTCTTCGATCTTTTTGAAGCGTATTTCCTTCTTTCAACATACACAAGGTAGTAAATTGAATGACTGTTCATTTTATTTATTGGCTAATCTGGCGCATACATATTGCGAATGGCAAAATTTACAGGATGAATGGTTTTCCTGTTTTTCGGCATACAGGACAGCGGTAAAAAAAGACCGCCCTGCTGGAAGGACGGTCCCATTCTACATGGCATCTCTTATGTATGCCTGAATTAACTGAGGGTGGTAGGTTGGCTAATTACACTAATTGCCCCTCTGCTTAACTTTTGACCGACTAGTAAGACCACAAATGATGCTCAAACTCAATCAGTTCATGTCTCCTTCTTTCTGATTCCCAAAGGGTACGAACACCTTCCCCTCCAACATTGATCAGAAATCCATGGAATAATCTCAGCTCAAGGGCCTGGGCAACACTAAGACCTGTGGCATCGTTGAAGCGAGACTTCCACTTTGTATCTTTTAATTGCATGTATACATCGTCCCATCTGAATCTGGCAAGTACCTTTTCAGGAAGAGCACCACTAGGATCTACCCAAATCACCTCGAAGAAATCAATCTGATTGACCATCATGGAGCGATTCTTATCAAAAATTCTATCCTCCACCATATGGATGACTTCCTCATAAGGGCCAAGATCCATTTCCTGAGGACTTATCTCTTCGCCTTGATCAAGCACATCTTCTCCATTTTCATCACCGATGGGATCTTCCCAGTTATCATCCTCCCAACTTTCGTCTTCGTCATTTTCTTCATCCAACCAGACTTCTTCTTCCCCGGTTCCGAAGACTTCCATATCGCGGTTATCCGTCCCATCCCAATTGGCTTCGCCGTCTCCTCCAAAATCAAGTGCTTTATCAAATTCATCCATACGAACTTTCAAATCGTCATAGTTGAGCTTTTTATCCCAACTATCCGGATGGTAGGCTTGGTATTTACCTGCCTTTAGGCCATTGATAAGCGACGCAACAATTCCATTTTGTTCCGCGTGCTCTTCATTTTCTGAGTAAAAGGTAGCTTCATGATGAACGAGAGGCTTGTTCATTTTTTCTGCGAAGCTGATTCGATTGACCACTTTTCTCTTAAAGAAATGGTCATCTTTCCTGACTTTAACCTGGGCTATGGAGCTTAGGCTTATCAACATTCCCAGGACGGCACAGATCACTGTTTTCAGCATAGTCAAACAAATTGTATGATAAAAAAGTGTAGCCGTTCTTCATGCAGGATGTTGGTAAAATGGTCAGTAAATATTTCAGTTGTTGTGAATTACATATATAGGTGTAGGAAAACAGACAATCCCCTACCCTTTCTCCATTTAGCTTTCAAAAAATGGGACATGAGATCAATTTCCCATGTCCCTTATGATCGTGATCTTTTGGTTTCTTAATTCCTTCCTTAGTTTGCCAAAGAGAACCTAAGCTGAATACCTCCACTAGAGAAGATATTTCTGTATGTCTGGGCGGTATAAGGATTGGTTAGGTTGTATGTAAAGAAGGCCTTGATATTCAATCTGGTGTTGACCGCATATTCGATAGAAGGCTCAAAGATTAAGTTTTCACTACCTCTAGTGGTCTGCTCAAAGAAGTCAGCTTCTGCCCCGACACGATCTCCTGGTATTCTTCTATTTACCTCATAGTTGCTACGATAGGTCATCTGAAGAGAGAAGTTCGCAGTATTCTGTAGGTCAAAGTCCCTCCCAAAAGCTCTAAAGAACCAGTTTAGCTTATCTTTTCTGTATCGGAAGTTAATAGCAAAGTCCTCATTCCTTGACTCAATTACCTGTAGGTTACCTACATTCAAGGTCAATTGACGAGATCGCTTATAATCGATTTGTCCAGTAAGGCCATTCTTCATGGTCAAACTAATACCAATCAAGGGAGAGAACTGCTCAGAAATCTGAACCCCTTGAATGAAGAACTGGTTGTAGGTATCCAATACATCAAATCCTAGGTTGAAGGTGTCAATCTGCTGGTAAACATCAGCATAGCCATCCATGTCGAAATCCTGGAACAACAAGTTATTGTTGAAAGTACCGATGGTATAAGATGATCTATAGGAATGCTTGATACTGACGGCGTTGAAGTACTTTTTCACGGCCGGTATCTGAGACAATCCATTGTAATTGACACTCCAGTTTGGCAGAGGAATTCTAGGACGGCTGGACAACTCAATTGTCTCTGGGCCCAAGGGACCATAGGAAGCCAAGAAAGCTGCCACCAATACCTCCTGATTCGATCCGAGGTATCCATTTCTGAAGCCTAATACTGTTTCATTCGTCCTGTTTTGGAACTCAGGGTCATTATCAGCCAAGCGTCTCGAAATGGTCGTTCTCGCATTAGAGAAGGTTCGCAGAAAAGCCGAATTAGGATCTGCAGGGTCTTCCTGGTCAAAGGCAGAATTGAGAAAGATATAGGACATGCTCAGATTCCCCGTTTTCAAGGGGTCGAAGCTGTTATAATCATTAATCTGCGGATCGAATCGGAAGTACTCAGAAGAGTTCAAAGAAGAGGTCCTATTCGCAGAAATATCAATCCGGAAACCTTTGAAGAGTTCCATAGAAGTCCTTGCGGTAAGGTTATCGGTTAAGTTTTGTTGATAAAGGCCTGACAAAAGGGTGTCGCGGGTTATCCAGTTGTTTTCTGCAGCAACTCCCCTGATATCCGCCTGTCCACCAAAGACATATTGCCATGTTGGCGCAATGGTTAAACTTGGCATCCTTGTAGTAGGATTCACAAATTCCCAGTCGAGACCGAAGTTATCTGTTGAGGGTAAATAACCCGGAAGGATGGTGCCTGCATTTCTGTTGAAGGTCGCATCCACATTCTTCACGCTTAAGGCCACCCTGATTAATTCCCTTCCTACTCTTTTGATAAACCAAAATGGATCAGGTTTGTCAGTTGAATCAGCCTCAGCTGTTACTTCTGGGTTTTGTTTCCCTGGTGTAACAGTAGTGGACGAACCCCCATTTTCTGGAGGTGTTTTGCTCTCCTTCCCCTTATCCTTTTCTTTCTTATCGTCCTTTTTATCTCGAGGAAAGTTCTTCTCTCCATCAAGAATTTTTTTGACGGGTTTGAACTTCCGATAGAGTCCATTTAAATCCACCCTCCCAGTTGCCTGAATGTTCTGGTTGTTTGTAATTATCCCTCCCTGAGTAGGAAGAATCTCAGGTGCCTGTACCCAGTTAAAAGAACCGGTATAGTTTACATTCCCTGATATCCAGTTCAGCATTTTTATGGAGGAAAATGGAAGTTTGTAAGCCACGTTTAGGTTATGCTGATAACCCGTATTTCTACCAATATTCACATAGCGATCATGGCCATTGGCTGTGTCCTTTCCTACATAAATCAGGTTGTCTATTAGTCTACCAGCCGAATCCCTTTCTGCTTGGGAGGCAGTTTCGTAATATCCTCTTACTTCGTCTACACGACCTTGATTGGTCGCATTGAAGGATAACTGTAGATTCCTGGTAAGGGGCCATGTCAGGTTATAATTCCTGTTTAGCATGAAATTTTTGGAGAATAGTGGATCGATTTCTGTTTCGATCAAACCAATCGGTCTCAGAATCCTCTCTTCAAATTGTCTGTCCCCTACTACTCCCATGGTGAAGTTGGTGGGCAGGGGTTTGATTTCCCACTTGGTCAAGAAACCTGCATTCTTTTTCATGAAATCACTCTTCGACAAGAATTGGAAAGGTTTCAAGGAAACTTTCGGGAATGCATATCGGTAATTTACCGCTCCCCTGTGTTGGGTATTAAATTGCCGTTGAATAGTCGAACTTCTAGCTTCCTGCTCATTGTAGGCATAGGTAAAGTCGAAGTTTGAAATAGACCATGGGTATTTCGCTTTTTGCTGCTGGCCTGCCCTTCCACCATTTCTTCCGGGCTGTCTACCAGGTTGGGGCCTTGGATTGGGCCTTCGTCCGGTATTTGTCTGGGCAGGCTGATTTTTCTTTTGAGGGTTGACTCGCCAGTTGTTAAAGGATATCGATCGACTTCGTTGGAAATCTTGAATCTGTCTCAAGGTATCCCTTACTACCTCAGCAGGTAGAACTTCCTTCAGCCTTTCCACAGAAACATCTTCTTCTTGTGGGTTAAAGACAGGAGTCGTTTTTTCCTCCCCCAAGGTAGCCGTTACGGGTGCAGATACCCCCCACTTTTCTGGAAGAAATTTGTCCAGGTTAATGTTGGCGGCTACACTATAGCGAAGGATCTCTTCCTGCGAACGTGTACTAAGTTTCTGCTCTAGTGGACCGAAACCAGCTGTTTTGTAAGAGGCACTGGCATTTACGGTCCCTAAATCAGCCAACTTAAAGGCAGCATTTGCATTAAAGGCAAAGCCCTTCTTTCGGTCAAAGTTGGTCAAGCGAAGCTCGTTGACCCATACCTCTGCACATATAGGCTGGCCAGCAGGATTTTCAGGGTTCCTTACCCCGATCATGATGTTTCTGACATCACTCAATTTAGGCGTACCTCTCACGATAATGGCATGCCCTTCTGGCAATCCAGTTGTATCTCTATATCGATAGATCAAGCCAAAGTTATCTGCATTTCGATTGCCCTTCGCTATGGCAAGTTGAGCCAAATCAATATCAAATTCATTGAGCCATACATTTTCCGGATCGCTTGCTCCATTTGCTGGATCGGATGGCACAAGTGGCATTTCATATTCGTAGTAGTTTTCATCATTATCCAACCCAAGGCGAAGGAATACTTTCACATCCTCCCCGCTTTCATAGTTGGCTGGATAAATATCATCCACCAGCGGCTCACCATGCACAAACATTTTGAGTCGTTTGTACTGACGAAGGTCTTGTCGGACAATTTTGTAAATCCCCCTTGCATCCCCTTCACCTAGGTTACAGGTACGGAGTGTCAGCGCACGCTCGTTTTCACGTAGGTTAGCGGTGATGTTTCCGTTTACAATCTGCTGCTGAATTCCAGGAGGGAGGACATAATTAAATGGGGCTTTGGTAGAGTTTTCCTCCAGGGAAAGAGCTCCCAATTCAAACCTTGTATCAGCGGCTTCATCTGGCGTAATGATGATATTTTCCTCTGCCAATTCTCCTGGGAAACGAATCCACTGAGAGGAAACCAACTGGAACTCCGTCATACGCATGGTTACAGGTTCAGCAAAACCTGTCAAGTACATACGCATAAAGTTGATCGACTGAAAGTTGCTGATTCCATTGATGGAACTACCCGCTCTAATAGGCACTCGGAACTGATACCAAGTTACCCTGGTGGTCTGTCCATTTCCAACTGGAATCTGATCTGTGGTGATTCGGTCTACAACGAAGTTGGATCCAGGTTCAAGAGAATCTGGGTGTAGCTTGATACGGTATTGCCAGTATTGCTCACTCTGGTTAAGCGATCCATTCTGGTTGACGTCCTCAATGTCAGGTCGACTACTTCCCTGTAGGGTCGCTGTCGCATTATTCGAGGCTACCGGGGTATTTCCTTCATGCCCATTGAACTGGTCGTAGCGCTGGAAAATAGACGCTGTTGCATCGTCATAGGTAGGATCTTGATAACTGACGTAGTTATCTCCAGATGGGTCAGTCAGAAAATTATTCAACGCAGCTGGGTTCAGAAACTGGCGAAGTGTATCCACCACTCCATCAAAAAAGCCTGCTTCTTTGTCATTTGGAAGGCCGTCCATCCCGACATCCTGTAGCCCACGCTTGGTTTCATCGTTGGTAAAGGTCTCTGCTGGTGGAACCTGGTTAACGATTGGCCCCCAGAAGGTTGTATCTGGAACCTCATTTCCTGTAGGGAATTCTTCATCGGGAAGGGCATGCTCTCGGAACATTCGCCCATCGTTTAGCACATCTTCATCTACCAGACCTAAATTCAGATAAAACTCTCCACCTGAAGACATTGGATTTCCGTCAATCTCATCAAAGGGATCCATCAACCAGAACTCTACAAATTCTACGTTGGTGGCTTCAAAGTCATTGTTGACATCAATAGAGCGCATCACGCCTGCCCAGTTTTCCTCAGGATTAGAGAAAGAACCGTCAGGATTGATTCTGTTTCGGTCGGATTGATAATTATAAAATCCCCTTTGGGTAGGATCGTATCGCAAGTCAAAGGTCTGCTGGATCTGGCTACCAAACGGTCGTGTAGCTGTAGGGAAAATCTCAGTTGGAATAATCTGTCTTGTGTAGTTGTTAGCCTGATCATCCTCTGGGACCCTACCTCTTCGGGAATTATAGTAAATCTGGTCAATGGTATACCATCTTAACCTTCCTCTAGAATAGCCTTCTGCAAGCGGATTGGTATAGTCTTCTCTTGGGTCATAAAGCTGCGTATTTCCATCTGGGTATGAGGCGATTTGCCACCTTTGCCAACCCATGAGGGTAAAAGGAGTAGCTGCTGCCTCAAAGTCATCCAGATATACGATCCCCTGATCGACATCATTTTTGATGATTGAAGGAAGACCGGGTAAGAATTGAGCAAATTCCCCAGAGGCGGTTATCTGTGAAGGTGCCTTTGTTGAATAAAGTGGTAAGCGGTCAAGTACCTTGGTCAAGAAGGGAGACTCTCTGTCATAAGCCGCATCGAAGCCCCAAAGTGTATTGTTGACAGGCTCATCCCCCAGAATAGTTTTTTGGTTAAATGGCTGCTCTTTTAGGTTCAGAATGGTACCTCCCAACGAAAGGTCTTGTGAGGGGCTATATTCGACCCTTGCCCCTAACAGTCGCTTATTTTGTAGCCTGTACAGCGAAGAACTCTCATATGAAACCTCAATGTCCTGTCCAGAAGAGAGTACCGATGGATTGATAATGGTAAGTTTCCCCCCCACTTCATCTACTGTATAATCAACTCCCTCTTGCAGAATTCGGCCTCCTGCTCGGACAGTTACCCCTCCTTCTGAGAGATTAAAGGTGTTGAGTGGAATCTCCGAATTACTTTCGGACCGGAAGTAACCCTCTAGTGAGTATCGATATTGTGGTCCATTCTGCCGTGCACTTGCCTGGGTATTGGTGTATAGTTGATCAAACACATACCGTTCTATCGCTTCTTCATCTCCTTCCAGTTTTGATCGCAAATGGGAACCAAAAGGCTCAAGCACAGGGAAGATGATGGTACCCTTTTGTGTATTAATGGTGTAGGGTTCAATGAAGTCAAAATAATTGTCTGGACCTGGTGCAGTATGGTTGGTCAGACGGTCAATATTCAATACCTGAATCAAGGGTTTATCCTTTTGTGGACCTGTTGGTAGATAATTGATTTTACCAGAACTGGTTCCAGATTCGTAGCGCACATCCAGGAAGAAACCATCCCTATTGATACCATATTGAATCTGATAAATGTTTTTCATCATCAGGTCCCATGCGGGATAGGGATTAACCCTCAAAACAGAAGGTTTGATCATTTTGGTGAAGAGGACGTTGGAGTTCTCCGCATTAGCGGGCTCATCATTCGAAAAGTCTCCTACCTGGTGTACTTGTCCATTCAAGGTGTAGCGGTAGGCAACAAATAATACCTGATCGGACTGCACGGGGGTATTCAGCGATATATAGCCCAAACTAGTGTTCACCGTATACTCGTTGGAGTTAAGTCGGCGCATGTTGGCGATGACTTCATAATCCTCTGTATTGACAAAGCTTTTGCCTTGAATGCCCTCAATGGCTAGCTTGGACTGGTTTACATCTCTAACCCCAGTCGTGTTGTCAAGTAACTCGTATAGATCATTCGATTCATTATCAGGATAGCGTAGGTTGTTGGTCGTATTGGATACAACCTGATCGTTATACACACGTCCTTCGCCTCCTGCAACAGGAAGGTCATTTTCTCCAAGGTCTACCAGCCCTAATGCATTTCTGTTATTTCTAGTGTAGCCTTGCCTTTCTACCCAAACCTCCACCTGCTGAATCTGTAGACGAGACTGAACTACGGGTAAGTTGGCGACGGCAGACTCATAAATTGAGCGGAAATAATGAGAAAGGAAGAAGTGTCTGTTGGCATCGTACTCGGTAACTTCTTTATCGAAAGGAGTTTCAACCGCTCCACCGCCTGCAACCTTCAGGCTTTGCACCTGACCTTGCTCAATAGAAGCGATCCCGCTCACATATACAGGTCCAAATTTCAACCTGGTTTTTACGCCAAATAGATTTTGACGACCTACGATTAAGGAGTTCCCCACCTGCATACTTACATTACCAGCAGCAATATTCTGTAGAATTTGGTCCTCTGTTCCGTTGTGCTCAAGTTTTAACTGATCCTCAAAGTCAAAAGTAGCCTGCGTATCGAAGTTAATGTTCATTCGCAGTTTCTGACCGATCTGTCCAATTACACCTACCTGAATATTCTGGTCAAAATTGAAGATGGTGTTCTTTCTATTTCTTTGGGAAAGGGCAGGGTTAAAGTTTGCCGTTCTATCGATGGAAAATCTTAGGGTGGCAAAACCTGTCGGACGAATGGATATGGTACCTCCTCCAAAAATATCCTCCAGTTCTTCGATGTTGATGTCAAGTTGTAGCCCTTTTTGGTTGGCTTCATTAGCAGCCAGTCCCATTTCACGGAAATTATCCCGAATCATGCTTTTCTGACGATAAGACACATAATCTTCAAATGAGATAAAGGAAGGCCTTCTAAAATCGGTTTCCCCGAGTCTCTCATAGATGGTGTATCCACTCAGGTCTTCTTCCAATTGATACTTTACATTGTAGCCTGATGGATAATCAAAATGCATGGGGGTAATCTTTCCCTGTCGGGTCGCATCACCTCTTCTGTCATTGGGATTCTTTTTGACTTTAGACGTATCGTTGGCAGGTTCCATGACCTTTACCAGTGAGCTGTCCTTGTCGATGAAGGAATCGGAGTTGGTGGGATCGGTTTCTGTTGGAGGATTGAACAGGGAAAGGATCGCCGCCATCAGCAACGTAAGACTGAACTTTGACAAAGCTATTCGTAATTAAGTTTACACGCCCAAAACAGCTCGTCTTTATTTCCCAGCCAAAGCACCGATGCAGCCTCCATATTGGCTTGACCAATATGGGGTTATTTGTATCAGTTTTGTGGGGATAAATACCTGACTAGTCAGGCAACTCGCATATTTTGGTTTCTAGTGTAAAACTTGCTTCATAGGCAAAGTTGGCGCGATAAAATGGTGTAGAATGTATATGGAGTAGATGTGAATTCCTCTGATTGATACAAAGCTAGAAAATATTCCTCAGTATAAAAGAGCAATTTTTTGGGGATGCTTGCACGATTAAGGGGAAAAATAAAGGGATGATTATCCAGGATTTCTCAGGGCTAACTTGATAATCTCTTCTACTGTAACGGTCTCACCCTTTTCCTTCAAAATCTTATCTATACGCTGATTCATGGCTGATTTATTGAGTCCCAGGTTAACAAGGGCAGTTAATGCTTCTTGCTTTTTCATGCTGTTACCACCTGCCATGACTGATCCAGTGCCTCCACTCAGGTTATCAAGCTTGATTTTATCCTTTAATTCGAGAATGATCCTTCCCGCAGTTTTGGCACCTATTCCTTTAACCTTTTTTAGCACCATGGCATTTTCTTGCTTAATAGCTTGGTAAAGATCTTCGGCGGACAGGGATGAGAGAATCATCAAAGCGGTATTGCCTCCTACACCAGAAATACTAATTAACTGCTCAAATAGCTGCTTTTCTTTGATCGTAGTGAATCCAAACAACTGCTGGCTGTCTTCTCTCACCATAAAATGGGTATGAAGCTTAGTCTGCTTTTTACCTTGTAACTCACCATAAGTGTTGAGAGAAATTTTGATCCAATAGCCAATTCCTCCTGCCTCAACAATAACGTGAGTGGCTTCAAGTTCTGTTATATTTCCGCTGACAAATGCAATCATTTCAATTCGTATAGATAGTATAGAGAGGATCTATGACCTCCATAAAAAAGGAGGGCAATACCAAGTAAGGCCCTCCGATTTGAAGTAAAAAATATTTTTTCCCACGCTTAGTTAGCGCTGAAATTGTAAGTAATTCCAATTGTCAATGCAGTAGCTAATGCCTGGGTAATGTCATTCCTGTTGTTACTTGCTCCATGAGCATTGTTCCAGTAGGAGAAAGTGCTTGATACTCCGTCTTTGAAGGTAGTCGCATTTTGGGACTTATCTTCTAGGTCTCCAAAGGTTAGGTCTCCTCTCAAACGGATGTTCAAATAGATATTTTCCTCGCTCAATCTGATGTCTACTCCTGTCTCACCAACAAGGCCAAACAATTGATCGATGTAAAGCTCAGCTCCTGGGCGGCTGATGATGAGTTCACCACTCTCTAATGGAATTTTGCTGTCATCATATCCTTCGATCAAGCCAAAATCTGCGTTGTCATTGTATTCCGCAACACGAGAAAGAAAGGAAAGCTGAGGTCCTACAAAAAGTACGAAGCTAACTTTTCTCCTGTCGGTGGCTGTATTAAATCCAAACAACAAAGGAATTTTTAGGTAATCCAGTCTGTCTACAAAACGCGTTTCCACGTCATTTACAGTTCTGAGGTAGGAATTCCCTTGCTGAGAATAGACCAACTGAGTTTTGATACCAAACATATCTACGAAGTGATATCCTACTGAAACACCAGTGTTTAATCCCCATAGTGGAGATCCTGTGTAGGTAGGAGCAGTAAGGTTTGCATCGAAAGCATTCAGGTGGCTTCCAAGTTGGGGGCCCGCAAAAACTCCAATTTTAAATCCCTTCTGAGCGAATGAGCTCCCAGCAATTAGGAGGCAAACAATAATGAGTAGGACTCTTTTCATTGAATTGAATTTTAGCAACTAAAATACAGCAATTGTTTTCAAAAAGCCGAATTATCCAAGGAAAATCTTCTTTCGAATATTGAGAATATGCACAAAGGGAAGCAGAAAAAGCCAAGTTCGGGAAAGCCTTTTCCTTCATGATTTCATTTAAATTCAGCCCTTTGCCAGACAGAATCTTTGAGAATTAATTTTGTCTTAATGTAGGCTTATCTAATTTAGAAGTGGGTATCTTATTGCCTTCTATCACTCAACTAACTTCCTATCATGAGCCAGACTAACAGACGGCACGATCAAAGGCCTAAATTGCCTTCTTCAATCATGGTGTCCTTATACCTGTCACTTGCCTTGGTCGGTTGTTATTTCATCCTTCGTACCGCCCAAATAGCGCTCGCCGATGGACTAGTGTATGAATTGCTTATTTTCTTCCTTCTCTGCTTTACCATGTTGGTCATTACCCTTGAGTGGATGGTATTCAGAAGGCTCAAAAACCTCAACCTGTTAAATCAAAGGGAGATCAAAAAGCTGAAGGACCTAGAAGCCTTCCGAAGAGAGTTTTTAGGAGAGGTTTCACACGAATTAAAAACCCCCATCTTTGCTGTTCAGGGATTTATTCATACACTGATGGATGGAGCGATGGATGATGAGAAGGTCAGGGTGAAATTCCTAAAGAAGGCCATGAAAAATGCGGACAGGTTATCGAGCCTTGTTCAGGATTTGTTAATCATTACCCAGGCAGAATCAGGGGAGATGGAAATGAAGGTCAGGACCTTTTCTATTTATGAGTTGGTTTGTGATGTAATTGATAGCCTAGAGCATAAGTTTACCAAGAAAAAAAGGAATATCAGTTATAGCATCCAAACGAATGAACTTGAGAATGCGCTTGTTTTAGCGGATCGAGAGAGAATACAACAGGTATTGACCAACCTGATCGACAATGCCATTAAATATGGAGATTCAGAGGGTCAAGTAGTCATTTCCCTTGTTTCGAATAATGGAAAGTTGCTTACCACTGTTTCAGATGATGGGCCTGGAATTGATCCTGAGCATTTAGATAAGATTTTTAGACGTTTTTATCGAGTTGACAAGAGTCGCTCAAGGGAAAAGGGGGGAACAGGATTGGGATTGGCAATCTGTAAGCACTTGCTGAAGATGCATGGTGAGCAGATTACAGTTCAATCAGAAGTTGGAGAAGGAACCAGCTTTACTTTTAGCCTAAAAATGGCACAATCTTCCTAATTACACTTCTCATTAGGATACTTTTTTTAGGATTTCTTCTTAGAAAGTCTTCGACGAGAATTGTCAAATTGGCGCAAAATAATTGATCCTTTCAAAGGATTTTGAAGAGATGAATAAAAAGGGATTAAAATTTCCTATTTTTAGAATCAAAATAGTTGCCTGATAACCAAGTAGATATGGCTTATTTCACTACATAAGGCATAGACTACTTACATATGTAAAAGGTTGATTTTAGCCTATATCCCTGCTATTTTTAAACCTGCATGTCAAATACCCAAAGTTTCTAACATGAAGCATTTATTTACTCGAATCCTCATCATTCTAGGTTTGATTTGGGGAACGATGTACGCTCAGGATGCTGGCGTAACATCTACCGTCGGCCTGAATGTATCCTGCGATGTTTATGGCGTAGGGGTACCTTTAGAGATAACGTACGAAAACTTCTCGGCAACGACTATCACTTCCATTCCGGTGGGATACTCCATTAATGGAGGAACACCTGTCAATGAAGTGATCGCGACCCCTCTTGCAGGTAATTCTACTGCAAATTATACCTTTACCACAGCTCTGACTCTTCCGAATCCTAATGCTTTTTATCAGCTAAAGGTTTGGACAGCTGTAACAGGTGATGCGAATGCTGCAAACGATACGTTTGAAATCAATTTCCTTTCGCCTGGACTCAATACACTCCCATATGTGGAGACATTTGAGAATTTCACTCCACAAACCAACAATTCCAACCCTGGTATCCTGAACAATGGATGGACCAGATCAACGACAGGGGTTTTTGGATGGCACGTAACAACCAATACAACGCCTACCATTTCCACCGGACCTACACAAAACCATACACCACTTGGCTCTGTCTATATGTTTACAGAGGCATCATCAGGCGCTTTGGGTAATGTCTACAAATTGAACTCTCCTTGTATTGACCTGGCAGGTTCTCTTGCTCCTCGACTCTCCTTTTGGTACCATATGTATGGTTCCAATATGGGTACACTTCAGGTTTATGTGATTTCTGAAGGAGATACCACCCAGGCTTGGACCCTTACAGGACAACAACAATCCTCCAATGCTGAAGGCTGGAGAGAGGGTATTGCTGACTTAAGTGCTTTTGCGGGAAAGGTAGTTCAGCTTGAATTCCGTGGTGTCCGTGGTAATGGGAACAACTCAGATATGGCCATCGATGATATCTTCCTCTTCGATCCAGCCCCCATTGATCCTGGGGTCGTTTCAGTCAATGAGCCCATCCTTCCTACTTGTTATGGAGCTACAGAAACCATCGAGGTTACTTTCCAGAACTTGGGTTCCCAACCGCTTGACCTATCAGTGAATCCCGTTACCATCACAGCTGATGTTACTGGCCCACTGACTAACTCTTATTCTACGGTAGTGAATACGGGTGTTATGAACGTATTGGATGTGCAAACTGTAACCATTACGACCACAGCAGACCTGAGTTCTGTGGGTAGCTATACTATTAAGGCCTACACGACCATTGCGAGTGATCCGAATGCCTTCAATGACACCACAACAGCTATCACGGTCAATCAACCCGTAACCATCGGTAATCTTGCCGAGAATTTTGAGACTTTCGCAGCTGGTGCACCGGGTGCGCTTAACAACAACTGGACCCGAACCAATACGACCAACTCCAATGGATGGCATGTACGGGCAGGTAGTACTCCAACCTTTAACACGGGTCCTTCTGCCAACAATACAGCAACTGGTATCCGATACATGTACATTGAGGCCAACTCCACACTAGGTGGACAACAATTTGAATTGGCTACACCTTGTATAGATGTTTCCGCCAACCTCGCTCCGAAGATGAAGTTCTTCTACCATATGTTTGGAGCTGGTATTGGAACCCTGGATGTCATTGTGAGAAATGGAGGAGGCGATGTAAATGTCTTTTCTATTAGTGGCCAACAACAGCTCAATTCAAATGCACCTTATGATTCAGCATTGGTAGACCTATTACCTTATAAAGACGATGTTTTTCAGGTAATTTTCCGAGCTACTACAACAGGAGCCACTACAGGTGATATTGCGATTGACGATATCAATATTTTTGAGCCGCCGGCTTATGATGTGGAAACAGCTATCATTGTTTCCCCAGAAACATCTTGTGGGCTTTCTGCAACAGAACCTATCGTTGCTGCCTTTGTGAATGCAGGTACAGATACACTGTTTGATGTGGATGTTTCCTTCAATCCTGATGGTTTAGGATTTGTTCCGAATGAATCACTTCCAGGTCTTTTCCTTCCTGGGGATACCATTATCTATACCTTCAATGCAACGGCAGACTTTTCTGCAACAGGCTTCCATACATTGACAGTTACAGCTGATCAGCTTGCTCCACCAGATGCAAATCCCGCGAATAATACAAGATCTGCAACGATCCAGAACCTGGGTAGCTTTGTAAATACCCTCCCATACTTTGAGGATTTCGAAGGAGGACCTGGAGGTTGGACTTCTGGGGGTACGAACAACAGCTGGGCATGGGGAACACCCAATAAAACGGTGATTCAAGGTGCAGCATCAGGTGTGAATGCTTGGACAACGGGTGGATTGACTGGTGATTATAATGCCAATGAAAACTCCTTCCTATTGGGTCCTTGTTTTGACCTCTCTAATGTTGCCGTTCCGATTATTGAATTTGACATTTGGTGGAATTCAGAATTTAGCTGGGATGGTACGGTTCTTCAGTCTTCTACAGACGGAGGAGTTACTTGGGATAGAGTAGGAAACTTTGGTGATCCTAATAACTGGTATACAGACAACACCCTTAATGGTTCTCCTGGTGGACAAAACCAAGGTTGGACCGGACGTGGCAATGGTACCTTTGGACCTGGCTCAGGTGGATGGGTACATGCAGAGAATGAGTTAGCTGGATTAGGCGGCGAAAATGCCGTATTGCTTCGATTTGCCTTTGGATCAGATGGCTTTGTAGAAGACGATGGTATCGCCTTTGACAACATCCTGATCTACGAAAAACCTGATTTTAATGCGACTGCTGGAAATCTTCTTTCTCCTGCGGGAGGATGTGGATATGGACCCGCTACTGAAATAACCGTTGAGTTTGTCAACAATGGGGTATTATCCTTTGATAGCCTTGATGTGGCTTATTCAGTCAATGGAGGAACAGTTGTAACAGAGAGTGCCAGTTTCCCTCCAGTTGCACCAGGCAACACGGGATCGTACACCTTCACCCAAACTGCGGATATGAGTAACCTGTCTATCACCTACGACGTTGAGTTTTGGGTGATTCTTGCGGGTGATACTTTAAACTTTGATGATACTACCCTTACGACCTTAACACCGGTTTCTATCCCAACTGTGGATATGTGGCCATATACAGAGACCTTTATTACGGGTAATAATGGTTGGAACTCTGGAGGTCCGGTTAATTCATGGGCATTAGGAGAACCTAACAAAAATACCATCAAAGGCGCTGCTTCGGACACCAACGCTTGGGTAACAGGTGGTCTTGTGAATAGCTTCTACTTATCTAATGAGGAGTCATTCGTTATTGGACCCTGTATGGACATGTCGGATCTGTCGAATCCAGTCATATCTCTCAGTATTTGGTGGAACTCTGAGTTTAGCTGGGATGGTGCTGTATTGCAGGCATCCACTGACGGTGGCGATACTTGGAGTAGAGTAGGTAATCTTGGGGATCCATTCAACTGGTATAACGATGGTACCATCAACGGTTCTCCTGGTAACCAGCAACAAGGTTGGACAGGGCGAGGAAATGGAACATTTGGACCTGGATCTGGTGGATGGCTCACAGCCAAGCGTGCACTAGATGGTTTGGGTGGTCAGCCTTCTGTCAGGTTGAGAATTGCCTTCGGTGCTGATGGATTCATTGAGGATGACGGATTCGCTTTTGATGATATCTTCATCTGGGATAGAGCGGATGATGATATGTCCGCCACAGACATGGTGGACCTACCGAGAACCTTTTGTAATGACGATTCAACACAGTTACAGTTGTTGATCACTAACGAAGGCCTTGTCCCTCAGAACAACATCCCTGTTACTGTTATTATTACCGGACCTGGTGGAAATGATACATTGACTTCGATTGCAACTGGAACCATTGCACCTGATGGAACGCAGCTTGTTGATTTAGGTTTTTATGGAACTTCTATTGGAGGTCAATACGACTTGAAGGCTTACACAACCCTTATGGGAGATACGACTGCCTTCAATGACACGCTATTTGATTCCTTTACTGTCAATGAAGTAACTACTGCACCTTCTGCGGTTGGAGACTCTATTTGCTCTGCTACCGGTGCAGAATTTGTCCTACTTGCCACTCCACCAAGCTTGAATACCAAGCTACAGTGGTTTGATGCCCCTACAGGCGGTAACGTAGTAGCCGAGGGTGATACCTTTATCACACCAATCCTTACTACTTCTCAAACTTATTATGTTGAGGCATCGAGCTCAGAGGACTTTAGGGTAGGACCTATATCCAACAGTATCGGTACGGGAACATGGGATACGAACTTTGGAGCCAACGGACTCAACTTCGATGTTGAGGAAGAGCTTGTTCTGGAATCTGTAAGAGTATTCCCAGAAAATGGTTCTTCTGGTAATATCACGGTACAGCTCCTTCAAAATGGTGTACCGATTACCAACCGTAGCTTCCCATTTGCTGGAACGGTATTCGATACCGTATTGAATGTAAACTTTGAAATTCAGGCAGGGACTGGCTATCAGCTAAGAGCAACAGGTACTGTACTCGGGCCTGGTAACGGACTATATAGAAACTTCAATGGTGCGACCTTCCCTTATGCCATACCAGGTATCATCAGCATTAATGGAAATGTGAATGGTTTCACAACAGCTTACTATTATTTCTACGATTGGAGAGTGAGAACCTTAGGATGCCCTAGCCCAAGAACTGCGGTTACGGCTGAAATCCTTGGACCTCCAGTAGTAGACCTCGGCTTGGATGGGGTTTACTGTGGTGATTACTCTTTGGACATCACCGATCCTACCGCAGTAAGCTATACATGGACTAGAAATGGGCTTCCATTCTCTACAGGTCCTGTCCAAAACTTTGATTCTTCTGGTCTTTACTCCGTATTGGTCACCAATACAGTAGGTTGTACGGAAACAGATTCTTTGGTACTTGTGATCAACCAAGCACCTGAAGCAGAAGCGGGAACAGACACAACTTCTTGTGATCCTGTAACCTTGAGTGCAAATACCGTAAATGGCGCTACTTATTTCTGGTTCTCTACTTTCCCAGATAATCAGGACTCTGTCCAAACCAGCTACGTAGCCAATGGATCGGGAACCTACATTCTGACCGTGGATGCCTTAGGATGTACAGCGACGGATACTGTCGTGGTTGATATACTTCCTGAACCTCAGGTGAATTTGGGGAACGATATAGAGATTTGTCGTGATGTAGATCTAAATGCAGGTAACGGCGCATCCTTCCTTTGGTCAACAGGGGATACCACTCAGATGATCAATGTTACTCCTCCTACCATGGGAACAGATACTTACTTTGTAGAGGTAACTTCTCCTGATGGATGTGTAGGAACGGATACCATTGATGTCAGTCAGGGTATTGCACCGGTGATTAGCCTTCCAGATAGCGTTGCAGAGTGTGATAATGCTACGCTTGACGCAGGAAATCCTGGATCCACTTACTTATGGAGTACAGGTTCGACCAATAGAAACATAACCGTTGATTCTACTGGTCTATACTCCATCAACGTAACAAATGGAAACAATGGCTGTGATGCTAACAAGAGCGTCTTTGTCGAAATCCTGGAGAGCCCAACAGCTGCGGCTACTTACGCCATTCCAAATGGAGGATTTACCGTACAGTTTAGCAACCTCTCGACTCCGATTGATCCGAATACCACCTTCTTGTGGACATTCAACGATGGTACAGGAAATACCAGTACACTTGAAAGCCCCATTTATACCTTCCCATTCGCAGGTGTATACAGCGTAACCCTAGAGGTAACCAATGACTGTGGAACGGATCAAATTGATCTGATTATTGGTGGGGTGGCGATTGATGCCTACGACCTGAAGGATATCATCAGCGTTTTCCCTAACCCAACCAAAGGCGAACTTCACCTTGAAGGAGAGAACCTGAGACTTGGTGAATTGGATATCACGATTACAGACATGAGAGGAAGAGAGATCTACACCTATCATGATGAGCGTGTAATCGGTCAGCTTAGCCAAACTGTTGATCTAAGCGAACAGCCCAAGGGCGTCTACGTCGTGAAGATCTCTGATGGTCAACAGCAATACGTAAAAAGAGTCGTTAGAGACTAAGATACATGTCAGATAAAAAAGCGGAGGCCTTCGGGTTCTCCGCTTTTTTTGATTGATCGAAATAGGTCCTTTTTGGACTTTTTTCCTTGTGGGCAGAGAAATGGGGAATGAATCCTGCTTTAGATGGGATAAATAGCTGAAACTTTTGGGGTTTTGAGCCCTTTTTACTTTTTTTGCAGACCGAATAAAAAGCTAATTGAAACATGGCTAAGCAAACGAAAAAGAAAAATCAGGTAGAAGAGGAAGAGCTGGAGTTGGAATACGAAGAGGCGGTCGAAGGAAGAAGTATTGAAGAATTCCTATCAGAAAACAGAAATCTCGTTTTAGGGATTGCTGGAGGTATTATTCTCCTGATCGTCGGCTTTCTAGGATTTCGATTTATGAAGGCTTCTCAAAATACAGAAGCACAAGAGCTCATGGTTGAAGCTCCCTATTACTTTGAACAAGACTCCTTGGCCAAAGCTCTGAATGGAGACAACACAAACTATGGCTTTCTAGATATCGCCAATGACTTCGGCGGTACTAAATCTGCTAACCAGGCAAACTATTATGCTGGAGTTATTTCCCTCAAGCAAGGAAATGCGGCTGATGCCATTGACTATCTGAACCAAGTTTCCTCTACTGGAACAATGCTTGATGCCATGAAGCACATTGCACTTGCAAATGCCTATTTGGCCCAAGGAGATTTCAGAACCGCAGCCGACAATTATTCTAAAGCTGCCCGTTTGCCTAAAGCCAATGAATACACCACGCCACAGCTTCTTCTGAAAGCTGGCGAAACCTACGAACTGGCAGGTGAAACAGGAAAAGCTGCCTCTGCTTACAGAGACATCAAAAACTCTTACCCTAAAGCAGCAGACCAGATTTATATCGAAAAATACCTCGCTCGCGTAGGAGAATAATGACAGAAAATAAAGGACACGACCTATCTCACATCAAATACGAGGGCAATAAATCCCACGAATCGGACCAGATTGCCATCGTTGTGAGTAAGTGGAATGATAAAATTACTGGCACCCTCTATCAGGGTGCCGTTGCTGCTTTAACGGCGGCCAATATTCCCGCAGCCAATATCAAAAAGGTAGAGGTACCCGGCTCATATGAGCTTCCGATGGGAGCAGATATGGTCCTTCGCCAACATCCTGAACTTGATGGCGTCATTTGCCTAGGTTGCGTTATTCAAGGAGAAACACGCCATTTCGATTTTATTTGTGATGCCACCGCTCAAGGAATCATGAGAGTAGGTCTGGATCATCACAAGCCTGTCATTTTTGGGGTTTTGACTCCTAATACTGATCAACAAGCGCTGGATAGAGCAGGTGGAAAATATGGCAACAAAGGGGAAGAAGCTGCCGTTGCCCTGCTGGATATGCTAGACCTTAGAGAGATCTCCTGATCCCGAAAATTTCATTTTATGCTTACGATTTACGTCGACCAGATCACTCCAAGGCTGACTTACACCCTTGAAGTGCTTTTCGAACGTATGTCAACGCTTACTTATACATTAAAGGAAGCAAGCGTAGAAACTGCCTATTCCCTGCCGGCGATCAATTACTCTTCTAAGGATATACCTGGAAGCTTTTCCCTTTATTGTGAAGGTCTATTAGAAGAAGACCATATTCGGGAAGTAGGACTTCAGCATCGGTCTATTCATCATGTGCCATGTCTTGCCCCTTCCCCCTCTCATCAATGGGAGCTGGAATTTGACCCATTCGCTGCTAGCTTCTACCTATTGTCTCATTATGAATACTACCAGGAAAATCATATTGATTCTTACGGCCGTTATGAGCAGGTAAGATACCCTTCCTCCTCACTACAATTAGAAGAAAGGCCACTTGTTTATCAGTATCTTTCTATCCTGCTTAATCACCTTCAGCAGCATTATCCATCCATTAAATGGGAGGAAAAAGAACTTGCCCCAGTCGACATCACCTTTGACATAGATTTTCCTTGGAAATACCTTCATAAATCTGCCGCAGTTCAGGTTTCAGGTACCATTAAGGACTTTCTGGGTGGAAAATGGACTCAGTTGAGCGAGCGAATCAATACCTATAGAAGTGGAAAAGATCCCTTTTATGTCTTTGATGAACTCTTGGAGCGGCTTCCACAGCGGTATACTACCTTCTTTTTCTTGTTAGAAAGGCTACACAAGAACGATTCTCGCTTTACCTGGCGGCTAGCTACTTACCGCAAACTGATAAAACGAATCTCTGAAAAGGGAATGAAGGTTGGGATTCATCCTTCCTTTCGCACTTGGCAGGATCAAGACCAATTATTCTTCGAGAAGACCAAGTTGGAAGAAATCATAGATTCGGAAGTCATCTGTAGTCGCCAACACTTTCTCAGGTACTCCCTTCCTAGCACGTACCGATACTTAGAACAAATCGGAATAAGAGAAGAATACACCCAATGTTTGTTCCAGCAAGGAGGTTTTCCTTGTGGCATGGCGCATCCTTGGCCTTGGTTTGACCTTGACAATAACCGCACATCTGAACTCATCCTCCATCCTACCCACTTGATGGACCGCAGCCTTTTGTCTTACCAAAAACTGAATCCTGATTCGGCTCATAAACGTTTCCTTGCTCTTTGGGAAAAGAACTTGGAGACAAAGGCGCCATTTACCATGCTTTTTCACAATGATAGCTTTAGTGATTCTGGGGAATGGGCAGGATGGCAAAACACTATGTACAAGTGGCTGGATATTATGTCAAAAAAGGCCGACTCGTTATGAGTCGACCTTGTATTATGAAAAGGGGGGATACGATTCTATCTAATTAGGGTAATCTTACCTTTTTCGTTGATAACATCACCGTTTTCTTTCTTTACCAATCTGAGTTCCCAGGAGTAATGACCCTGTGGCAGAGGGGAACCAGATTCCGATCCATCCCAAAGTTCTTCAGTGGTATAGCTTTCAAATACTAGTCTCTTAGAAGAAGTATAAATCCTGAGGGTATAATCCTTCACCTCACAGGTAGGCTCCAACAAAAACCAATCGTTAAAACCATCCCCATTAGGGCTTATTGTTTCAGGAATATATACCAGACACTCATCGCCTGTGGTGGGTTTGTCAACTGTAATTGACCCAACCGTAAGGAAACTCAGGGCGCAAAGTAGTATCAGGTTAAGAAGCTTAGTCATGGGTAGATTTTCTCTCTCTCTGTAACAATATTACTAATAGAAAATCTTAGCCTGAATGATTTGATTACGAACGGCTAATTATAGGAGGTCAAACCGTCATTTTTACTCCCCACTGGAAATAGTATTATTCATGGAATATTAAACAAGAATCATTTTTGTTCCATTAACTAAAGAATTGCCTGTAGGATTTTCTAGACATTTGTAGTGATTCCCTTCCTTTACATTCCCCATTTTTCAGCCTAATCTTCCTTCAGCGTCTCTATTGAAGGACAATCAAATTAAGCTTCGTAAATCATCAAGCCCGTAAGATGTTAGAAAAATATGATGGAAAATGAAGGTATTTTGACCTCTCAGGGCGTTAAATTATTCCTTTTTCAATGGCTTCTTTGATAAGGTTAGCTCGCTTGGTTCCTAGCTTTGCCTCTCGCTCTGCTTCGGATGCTTCCTTCAATTTTTTAATAGATCTGAATTGACTAATGATGTCTTTTTCTGCCTGTGGACCGATGCCTTTGATCAAGGTTAATTTGGATCGTTGATTGGCAGCTTTACTTCTTTGATTCCGGTGATGCGTAATCGCAAATCTGTGTGCCTCATTTCTCAGCTGCTGTATGAGATGAAGGGCGGGGCTCTTTTTATCTATATGCAAAGGTATGGGATCATCAATCCTATATATCTCCTCCAACCTCTTTGCAATACCGATCATGGGAACTTTCCCAATCAAACCGACTTTTTCTAGGCTTTTGGCAGCACTGCTCAATTGCCCCTTACCTCCATCAATAATGATCAACTTAGGCAATTCCTTGCCTTCCCTTAATAAACGAGCATATCTCCTTTCTACAATTTCCTCCATAGAGGCAAAATCATCAGGACCAACAACCGTTTTGATATTAAAATGCCGATAATCTCTTTTGGAAGGCTTTCCATTTTTAAATACCACGCAAGAGGCCACAGGAGCAGTTCCCTGAAAATTTGAGTTATCAAAACACTCGATGTGGTCTGGCAAATCAGAGAGATTAAGCTCCTTTTGTAGCTCATCCATCATGATTTCCTGAACAGACTTTCTTTTCTTGAAATTCTGATTGTAGAGTTTTTCTGTCAATAAGGTCCGACAATTCTTGACGGAAAGATCTACCAGATGCTTTTTATCGCCTCTTTGTGGGACACTTACTTGCATCCCTTCAGGCAACTGAGATTCGTTCAACTTTAAGTTGGACACAAGGTTCAAACCAACTTCTTCATCTCCCGCCAACATATGTTCTAAAGTGGCCATAAGAATTTCTTCCTCCTCTTCCTCGTGTTGCCTTTTGATTTCCCAAGCATGTGTTTGCACAATGGCCCCATTCATCACCTTAAAGTGATTGACTACAGCTAGATGTTTTTCAGAGTCAATCGTCAATACCTCTAAGTCATTGATTTTCTCTGAAACGACCGTACTTCGTTTCTTGTGCAGCCTGACTTTTTCTAATCTTTTCTTATAGAAATCTGCCTTTTCAAACTCGAAGTTCTCTGCCGCCTCCGCCATTTGTCCTTCTATGTGTTGAAGAACAGGCCCTAGGTTTCCCCTTAAAATATGCCTTACCTGAGCAATACCCTGCATATACTCCTCTTCGGAAACTCTTCCTTCGCAGGGGGCGCCACAATTTCCAATCTGAAATTCAAGGCACCTTTTGAACTTACCTGCTTCAATATTTGAGGCAGAAAGGTGAAAATTACATGTTCGTAGCTGGACGATTCCTCGAATCAATTCTAAAATGGCCTTCATCGTCACCACCGAAGGATAAGGTCCATAGTAAGTGGACCCATCATCCACTTTGTTTCTCGTAGGAAAAACACGAGGAAAACGTTCCTTTTTCACACAGATATAAGGGTAGGTCTTGCCATCCTTCAGAAGAATGTTGTAGCGAGGCTGCTCTTTTTTGATCAGGTTGTTTTCTAACAAAAGGGCCTCCACTTCCGAGTTCACCACGGTATAGGCCACATCTTCGATGTTGCGAACCAAATGTTGAATGCGGTAGGTATGTTGCCTGGAGGAAACGAAATAACTACTTACACGTTTTCTCAGGCTTTTGGCTTTTCCTATGTAGATGATTTTTCCGTCCTTGTTCAGGAAACGGTAAACTCCCGGTTGATTGGGTAGTTTTCTCACCTTTTCTAGGAGGGTAGTTTTATCCTTCATCAACTTATTTATACAAGGAAAATGGGACCTTTGTTACAGTAGAAAATAAGGTTTTTTATTGGTTTCAAGGGCTTGTCAACAATGACTCTTCCCAAGACCTAATTTCCCTTCTTCAATTTGCTTGTGAGGTAAATGAACTGCTTTACGGTTAGGGCTTCAGCACGAAGGGTTTTCCAGTCCTCCCATTCCTCAAATTCTTCGAATTCAAGTCCTTTAAGTGCATTTCTCAAGGTTTTCCTTCTTTGACCAAAGGCTTGTTTGACCACCCTCCTCAAATCCTTAAAGGTAACATCGGGTTCCTCTTCTAATGGGGTCATTCGGATCACACCGCTCATTACTTTCGGGGGCGGCCTAAACACTGTTGGCGGTACAGAAAACTCGTATTCTACCTTAAAAAAGGCCTGCAGCAGTACACTTAGGACTCCATAAGTTTTGTTGCCAGAAGGAGCAGCAATTCTTTCCGCTACCTCTTTCTGAATCATAAATACACCTTCGGTAATGATGTGCCTATGTTCCAAAAGGAGGAAAAAAATAGGAGAACTTATGTTGTAAGGGAGATTCCCAACAATAGACAGGGGTTCTTCACCACTTGGTTTCCATTTGAGTACATCTACATGGTGAATGGTCAACTTGTCCAAGCCAAATCGTTCTGTAAGCAAGTCTACTGCAGCTGGATCGACCTCCACCACTGAGATATGTGGATGTTTTTCTAACAGAAACTGGGTCATGACGCCTTCTCCAGGCCCGATTTCTACTACCTTGTGGGGAGGTTCTACTTGAACGCAATCCGCAATTTTTTTGGCAATATTCAGATCTGTCAGGAAATGCTGACCCCAGAATTTTTTAGGTTTCAGATTATGCAACTGAAATTGTATTTTAAGCGCTTATATTAACCAAAGATAGGTATAAATCTACCCAACTAATCAACACCTGCAATGAAGGTTAGCCTTTCCTCAAACAAACCTAAAGATATTTCCAGCCCTTTGGGGGTATTCCTACTTTCTGCTCACAATCATCAACAACTTAAAACTGACTTTCCTGAAATAGGTGATGTTCAGGAGAAGTGGCAAAAAGCGGGCAAGCATCACATCCTCTCTACCCAAGGTGGTATGCTGTTGATCGTGGGAATGGGAGAGGAGTTTGAAGCAGAAGCTATTAGGAAAGCCATGCATAACATATACCAGCAGGCTACCACCCTTAATCAGCCCAAGGTGTCTATCATGGGGATTCCTACTGAAGGATCATTTTATTTGGCAGCCAGCGAGGCCCTTTTCCTTTCTGCCTACCAATTTGATATATACAAATCTGAAAAGCCTGAGCCGGTAACGCAGGAGATTATATTTATCGGAGATGAGGACTTATTTTCTGAGATAGAAAAAGGCAGAAAGATTGCCGAAGCCACCTGTATCGCAAGAGATTTGGTTAATGAGCCCGTCATCACCCTGACAGCGGTAGAATTGGCTTCTCGTATTGAGCAGTTGGGAGAAGAATTTGGCTTTGATGTGGATGTCCTCCAAATGAGCAAAATTCAATCTTTGAAGATGGGAGGTTTACTCGCAGTAAACATGGGCTCAGAGATTCCGCCTACCTTTTCTATCATGACGTATAAGCATCCTGAAGCTACCAATCAGCAAGCTGTCGTACTGGTAGGCAAAGGGGTAGTCTATGATACGGGGGGATTAAGCCTTAAGCCCACCGCCAACTCCATGGATTTCATGAAGGCTGATATGGGAGGTGCTGCAGCTGTGATTGGTGCCTTCTGTGCCGTGGCAAGTTTGAAACTAAAAATCAACCTCATCGGCCTAGTTCCAGCTACGGACAACCGCCCAGGGAAAAATGCCTATACGCCGGGCGATGTCATCAAGATGTTTGATGAGTCTACAGTAGAAGTGTTAAATACGGACGCAGAGGGTCGCATGCTTTTGGCAGACGCATTAGCCTATGCTAAAAAATATGATCCTGAATTGGTTATTGACCTAGCTACCCTTACAGGTGCAAAGGTCGTGGCCATTGGCAGTACTGGAATCGGAATGATGAGTACCGCCAGTGAAGAAGTCAAAAATAGATTTAAGCAAGCAGGTGAAGACGTTTATGAGCGCTTGGTTGAGTTTCCTTTGTGGAAAGAATACCGTGACATGCTCAATAGCGACATTGCCGACCTAAAGAATATAGGAGGAAGAGAAGCGGGATCAATTACCGCAGGGAAGTTCCTCGAGCATTTCACAGATTACCCCTGGATTCACTTGGATATTGCGGGATCAGCATTCTCTCATTCCCGAGATTCCTACAGAGGAAAGAATGGAACCGGCGTTGGGGTACGTTTACTTACACAGTTTTTAGCTAATTACTGATCACTATGGCACAACATCATAAGTTGCGAGTGGGAATAACGATGGGCGATGTAAATGGCATTGGTCCAGAATTGATCATCAAGGCCTTTATGGACCAGCGGATGAAGGAACACTTTATTCCTATCCTTTATGGCTCCTCACGCGTCATCAACATTTACCGAAAGGTGATGAATGTGAACAAGTTTCACTACGTGGTTATTCAGAATCCCTCCCAGGCACAAAACAAAAAGCTCAACATCATTGAGTCTGTCCCTGGCTTGGAGCGCGTTGACATCGGTAAGCCTTCCGAAATTGGAGGAAAAGCGGCTCATCTATCCCTCAAAAGAGCGCTTGAAGACGCCCAGCATGGCGCCATTGATACCTTAGTTACCCTTCCGGTAGACAAAAAGGCCATGCAGGAACACGCCCCAGATTTTAAAGGGCATACAGAATTGCTGGCGGAAACCTTCAACGTCAAAACCAACCTCATGTTGATGGTTGCGGAAGAGTTGAGAGTTGGGACAGTTACCAACCATTTGCCTATACAGGATGTAAGTCGCAACCTTAACGCAGACAGAATCATTGCAAAGGCAAGAATTCTAAACGATACGCTCATAAAGGATTTTTCTATTCCGCGTCCTATGATTGCCATTTTGGGCTTGAACCCTCATGCTGGGGATCGGGGATTGATTGGAAATGAAGAAATCGAAATAATCTCAAAGGCGGTTACTGAGCTAAAGAAATCTGGAATACGAGCCTTTGGCCCTTACCCAGCAGATGGTTTCTTCGGTGCCATGTCTTACAAGAAATTTGATGCTACGCTGGCCATGTATCATGATCAGGGCTTGATTCCCTTTAAACTGATTGCGGGATACAGAGGAGTGAACTACACGGCTGGGATGCCGTTCATCAGAACTTCCCCAGATCACGGCGTTGCTTATGATATTGCAGGAAAAGGAACGGCAGATCCTGTAAGCCTTAGACAAGCCTTGTATGTGGCACTGGATGTTCATAAGGCCAGAAAAATGCATGCAGAGATTAGTGCCAACCCCCTAAAGGTTTCACAAGAATCAGACAAGCATTCTAATTAACTGGGGCCTATAAGAATTCTTCCTTTAAACCTATCCTTTCACCAAGGGTAGGTATTTTTGTAAATGAGGCCGTCTAACCTTCAAGCAGACGCCCCGCAGGCATGCCTGTGGATAGGATAGTTTCCTGTTGGAGGCCAATAAAAAGGCAAGGGTTGCACGTCTGTACCGCTATTGATCAAAACGGGTCATCTTATGGGCAAACTTGATAAATCTTGGGGTGGCTGAGCCAGTATATGATATTGTGCTTCACACAATTCAACACTTTACCCCATACCGTTATGAAAGCTTTAACCTCTACCATCGCCGTCGCTTTTTTGTTCGCTATGACCTCTTGTACTGTTGAGGATCAAGTTCTTCCAGCAAAGTCTGTTGAAGACAAAGGAGTGGCCAAATCAATGGCTCAATTGGAAACACATACCGCCCTTTATTATGCTAATCCGGGCCAGGATTGCGGAGCGTACTTCTTTATCGAAGACCTTAACTACGATATGATTCCAATAGGTGGTGAGTTAAATCTTCCTTACGAAAATGGAACCCAATTCAAGTTGACATTGGATATGAATACCTACACTGCAAACTATTGTGGGACAACCCCCGGGATCGCTGTTGTCGACTTTGATTTCGGATTTGAACAAGTGGATGAGCTAGAATCTGAGTCTATGGACGAAGAGGTGAAGCGCAAAAGAATCGACCGTGCCAAGCAAGAAGCACGCTACACAAAGTAAGTTATGGATGTAACAGTTATATAGGGAGGCAGAGGCTGTGAAGTCTCTGCTATTTTTCTATATACACAATCCTATTAAAATAGATATCATCAAAATCGCTTTCTCCAACTCTATACCTCATAGGAAAGTCGCCCAAGCCGTATTGGTAGTCGTACCATATTTCCCAATTAAATTCCACGATATTACGGGTGGACATATTATTGACAGACAAACATCTCAGATCGCGGTATCGTTCGAAAAAGCTCCAGGGAACTTTCTCCCATGAATTACGCCATAAATTTGGCTTATCATCGTACTCGACTATGTAAGTTCGTATGGCAGAGGTATCATTACCTTGATTTTCAAGCCTCTGCCGAGTATAACCTACTACATTTCCTTCCTCCCACGTAAACGTATAGTAATTCCCTTCATTACGATCATCCTCTGGGTAGAAGGGTTCATATATCGAAATGATTTGCCCTTCCTCATCATAGGAAAATTCAAACTTGAATTCTACAAGTTCTAAGCCTGTACTTTGTAGGTCATAGCTTATCAGATAATCTAGTTGCTCGTTGTTTTCAGCATTATAGTACAAGGCAATTGAGTCAACAGATTCCTGAGAAACATCATATTCTAGGGCGTATATAGGCCGATCTCCTTCATAAAAAAAGACAGTAGTATCCTGCGACCATTTTATTTTTCGGATCAATCCATCGTCATAGGTAGCAGAAAAAAATGTATCCTTCTGTGGATAACTAACTATGTAGTTGATGTACCGCTCCTCCATCTTCGGCAACACCAATTCATCGGGTTGACAGGAACTGACAAGGAGTATTCCAATCAGGCAACTGATGATGCCTAGTAGGTAATTTTTATTCATGGTTTATTTGCTAGTGCGTTTTTTCCCTTTCTCGCTCATGGCCCAATGCTTACTTCTCTTCATTTGCTTGATGAAATCGACCAATCGAAATCGTATGGCAGACCAGTCTTCATCAATTGATACTGACCTTACGCCTTCAAATCCCATTTCTCCAAGTGGGGCCCAATGTCCGCTATCTCGGGTAATATCCGATTTGAATCTCTTAGATGATTTTTTGGGATAAGCGACCCAAAGAACAGGGTCATTGGCATCTAACGCCTCTTTTAACCCTTCGTAAATAGCAGGAAGATTCTCAGCCATCTCGGCAAAGCCAAGTACAAAAGGGAATCCCCCTTCCTCTACAGAATCATGGATATGGGTCATATTTTTCATGGCCTCAAGATGTGGCTGAAAAGAATCGGGAGGATTGATGACCGCAATTTTCTCCTGCTCCTTAAAATTGAGCTTCTTGAAGATAGGATCCATTAGAGTTTGCTTTAGGAATAGCCAAAATATCTAAAATGAAATCAAATAAAAAGGCCTGCATATATCATGCAGGCCTTAGAATCATATCTTTACAGGATAATCTATCCTGTTAACTATCTTCTTCTCATCTTCAGTTCTTCAACTTTTTCAAGAACTTCCTGTCGATCCATGTCTCTGAATCTTGGAGGAAGGAGCTCTTTAGAAGTACACTCAAGAACAGCAGAATACTCCATCAGTTCAATCTCTTCCGGATAGGTAGGAGGCAGGAAGTCATTGAAGACTTGGACAATGATGTCCAGATTTACTTCCTCCAAACCCAGGCTAGCGGCTTTGAACTTGGCTCTTGTCAAAGCGGCCTCCATATCTGCACCGGATTTTACGGTAATATCTTCAAAGAAATCCTCATCAAATTCTTCCTTATTCAGGTAGCTGAGACCTGTTTTGCGAAGCATAACCTCAAGAAGTTCTTGTTTGTCAGCTAGGCTTTCTGGATAAAATAAGCCAATGTGTTCCTCTGCCCTTCCCTGCCTTTTGAAGTCAACCGGCATCAAATCCGGACGAGCAGTAACAAGGAACCAAATAATGCGGCCCCTATTGTCAGTGTCAGACATAAAGCTGGCAATCATGGAGAAGATACGGTTGTTAACCCCACTTCCACCACTATCACCGCGGTTACCCAAGTAAGCATCTGCCTCATCAATCATCACGGCTACAGGTGCCATCGCCTTTAGGATCTTCAGTACCTTTTGAAGGTTACCTTCGGACTGACCAACGTACATTCCTCTGAAGTTTTTCAGAATTACCATGGGTACCCCAACATCATTGGCAAATGAACGGATCATAAAGGTCTTGCCCGTACCTACGGGACCAGAAACCAAGTATCCCATTGGCATCACATCTGGACGACCATTCATCAAGGCTTTGGAAGCATCACGTAAGTGCTTCTTGGCTTGGGTATGTCCTGCAACATCGTCAAGGCTAAATTTTGTCTCCACAAATTCTAGCAATCCTCCAGCCTCAGATTCGATCATCTGCTTTTTCTTCTTCGTCAACTCATCATTGGTAAAGGGAAGCTTATTTTTAGCTGCTTCCGACATGATGGTTCTCAGTTGGACAATACCCAGGCCGGCTGTGTTCTTTGCTAGTACCTCTGCGTCCATATCAAAGAATGACTGAGAGTCAGGATACTTGTCGAAGAAGTAGTCAATGAAATATCTCCTTTCCTTTTCGTCTGGATAAGGAATATTGATTTCAAATGTATAAGGGTTACGGACATATTGGTCGTCGATCCCATTTAGGTTCTCTACCAGGACGACCACCATCATATCTGAATTCAGGAATTGCTCATCCTTGGCCCATTTTTGAAGGAAGACCAAGGCCATTTTTTCTTCTGGGCGAAGATTCTCTCCTTGTGAAATCAGCGTTTCCGCATAGTCTACCATCAAGGCAACTGATTTGGGACGCTTCAATTGGGCCTGCAGATTCTGAATACGCTCTTCGTGTTTTTTCTTGGATTTGCTGTTGCGATTGTTCAAATCCATGATGTCGCTCAAGAACCTGTCATCTCCCTCAGCCTTCCCACCTGCACTAATTTTTTTCTGCAGATGCTGGATCAGGTACTTGATTGTATTTTTGTTAAGGGTAACATCGAAATACTTATCCAAGGCATAAAAGGCATCTCCAGGAGACCTTCCTAAGCTGGTTCCTCTCCCACCTGATAGCTCAGCGATCATTTCCAGTGTATTTTCAACGTCCTTTCGCATGGTGCTATCACCGCCAAAGCGCGTATCGTCTTTGAAACGGATTCCTGCTGCGCGGTCATAGTTGATCACAATGTCTTTATCCCTAAATAGCTCCTGGTTCAGGAATTCTCTAATTCTCAGGTATTCTGACTTGCCCTCACGTTCGATTCTTACAAAATCATTGATGTTTCCGTGGACGATAAATTGGGCTACGTTTTCAGAAAGATATTTTCTCTTTATTTCATATACCCACTCAGGTACGACTAATTTTGGTTTGTCTTGAGTTTCTGTAGACATAAGTTTGTGAATTGTACTACCCGGAATAAATGGTCAACCAGGTAAGAGCTTTGTGTATTCCAGTTGGAATTTAGTAAAAAAGCCTTGTTGAGAGACGTTTAGAAAATAAAAAATATTTTTCCTTTAGTCGCATTTTTTATTTTGGACGAAAAAGAGGCAAATGAGCCCCAGAAAATGAGAAAAAGAGCGCAATTTCTTTCATCCAATTCCTTGACCTTTAAGGAAGTATAAATAAACAGGGCCTGTATTAAACAGCCTATTGGGAGTTTTGTATATTCCATAGAGCAAAAATTGTTGCCAAACTCCCCCCTGATCTTACCGCTTAATCTTATATCCACCTGAAAGAAGATATAATTATGTACTTTTAGATTGCACAATAATGCTGATAGATAGAACATTAGTTGTTGTATGAGCGCTATTTTACTTAAGCCACGCCTGACGTATATCCCTCTTTTCCCAAAAACTTCTCATGTTGGGGTTACGCCTTCTGGTCAACTAGACCAATTAAACAGGCTTTGGCAACCCAGTGGGGGTGGACCTTGTGAGATTATAAGATTAGGAATCGACAAAACTGTAGATTCTTTTAAGGGCAATCCTGAACCAGGACATAGATTTCCTTTGGTTCATGTTGATTGTTCCAATATAAATAGCCTTTCTTTTCAGGTAGGCATGCCAGGGGAAGGCAATTCCCTTACGGCAGAAGAGTTGGCAGATATGATCTGCAAGCTCCCCGATTTGAAGATGGTTGTCTTGGCAGGAGTCAATAACATTGAGCTACCTACTGTATTTCTCGAAAGGAAGATCTCTGTTATTTTCTCTGTTCCGACTGGTCCTCAGATGAATGCCCTTTTGGAGGACTTCTATTTGGCTGTCCTAAAGGGAATGGACTTACAAAAGGCCTACAATTCGATTGATCACAAATACAGATTTGGCTTAAAAGAAATCAGCCTCGATCCCATTCAGAAAAGACTAAGATGGAATGAACGCCAACTTGGAGCCACTCCAAATTGGGCAGAAGGAATGGTGGTAAGGAGATTAGATAAACACAAACTGAACTGGCGTCTGAGCAAGCCATTCTACGGGATGGGAAAAATGCCTCAGCCCAATCCAGGCACTCAATTTACACCACCGGTAGTCAATCAAAATCCCATTGCCCCTCCCCCTTTGCAGAAAGAGGAGCAAGTTCCTACCTCACAACAACCCATTATTCCAGTTCCACCTGTACAGGAAGAAGCAGTTAATCAGACGGAAATTCCTCCTGTAATCGCAGGAGAAAGCAAATGGACCACTCCTGAGGATCAAACAGCTCAGATTGATGAGAAAAAGGTAGAAACGGCTATCGATTCAGCTACGCCTCAAGTAGAAGAGGAAACTGAACCTACTCCTGAACCCATTGTAGCGGAAGAAACGACAGAAGTAGAAAGCACGCAGGAGGAAGAAACAGCCATAGAAGAAACTCCTCAAGTCGAAGAAGAAACTGAAGTCATTCCTGAACCCATTGTAGCAGAAGAAACTACAGAAGTGGAAAGCACGCAGGAGGAAGAAACAGCCATAGAAGAAACTCCTCAAGTCGAAGAAGAAACTGAAGTCATTCCTGAACCCATTGTAGC
>JBCBVV010000029.1:0-87065 GCA_039817415.1 Bacteroidota bacterium | reverse complement strand
GGGTACTGTGCTAGATGCTTGTTTTTTTAAAAATTGTTTATCAATTAAAAACTGGCAAACATAAACCTCAGTCATCCTCGTAACACCAGGATTTCTATTATGCAGATTTTCTTTAAGGAATGAACTGACATAAAGGGTATCATGAAATATAGTAGTGAAGAAGGCATCTCTATCTGAAACATCAGCCAAAGCAGCATCAAACATTTCTCTTCCAGCAATAAAAATAAATTTTGCACGAGCAACATTCAAAAAGTGCTTTAAATTAGAAAGAATCCGGGCTATTACCTCTTGTCTTTGCCGCATGTTTTCTTGGGGAGGAGTAGCTTCCTCTCCATATATAAACTCCGGATCTTCTTTTTCCTTTTCACTGATACTTGCATTGTAATTGGGGGAGATTTTATCTAATTCATCGAAAATAAATATGAACTCAGGGGCTAACGCAAAAGTTATCCCAAATAGTTGGTAAACATGATCTATCATTTCAAGAATAACTACAAGTTCACTTTCTATTTCTTTGGATCCTGCGATGGGATAAGATAAAGTGTCTTTTCTACTGAAAAATCCACCAAACTTGGTTCCTAAGTGGTTAATGTTAGGAGTGCCATTTATTCCTCGGCTATGTTCAAGAGAGACTTCCGCCTGAATACGTTTATCTAAGTTCTCAAGCTTTCTAAGGATAGAAGAATGAGTTATTATTCCTAGGGTTTCCGCGATCTTTTGTAATAGAAAACAAGCCCCATAAAGAGCTACTACATGATGAAAATGTGCAAGAAAAAATCTTTGATACCGGCTTAAACTATTTATTAAGTAATTAAGGCGAAAATCACCTATAAGCTCAGAATAAAATTTTTCTATCTCCTGTTCAGAATTCCAAATAAGTATGTACAATAGAAATAAAATTACATACTTGGAAATTCTTCGTACGCTTGGAAAAGTATTTATTGGTTGTAAATACCTTTTGTATTCCTGGTAGGTTTTTTTGCAAATTAGCCTTAGAACATCAATATCCTTTATATCATCCTGAGCAAATGAAATCTCTATTATAGACTGATGTTTTTTTCTAAATGCCCATTTTATAACTGAAGGCCAACTTGAGGGTTCATTTAGCTCTGGCTTCCCATCTATTTCTCTTAATGCCTCTCGAACTGCGCTAGTTTTTCCCATCCCTCGGAATCCAGTTACTAAGTATGCTCCTGCCTTAGAATCGGAGTTCTTGAGTATCGTTTTTATTCGATTTTTAATAAAATCTCTACCAATAAGTCTTTTATCACGACGGTCTTTACTGGATGGGCTATGAAAAAACTTATAATCACCTAAATCCAAATAAATGTCCTTGATAAAGGAAGAGTATTTTTCCAATAAATTAGAAGGTTCCAGTAAAGGCCTTAAAATTAAGCCTTTTTTAAGAGACCAAATTCTATGAGCAATTTTTTCCTTAATACTCATAACAATACTTTATTTCTATAAAAATTATCTAATACCTATTTAGAGTAAATAATTGAATTAAATCTATTATATAAAATGGGGAACTTTTAGTAATTATTATAAATGAAATATATCGTTTTTCTAAACAAATTGAAAAAAATGATTTCCAAATTCGAAAATGTTTTGGGTTATACAGAGACAATGCAGAAGAGGTCCTCCACAGATATTTCATTGTATTTGGGATACGATTCTACATCCCATTGGTAAGCTCGTTTTTATTGGTTATCACCTTAGGGTTCCTTTCTCTTCTTATTCCAATTGTATACTTAGTTACAAGAATTATCGCTGGCTATTGGCTAAGCGGCTATGTATACGGTAGCCTCTACCCCTTGCTGGGCACCGAAGAAGAAACTGTTCCTGTTCCAGGTTGATTTTTCCTACCCATAGCTCAAAACAAAGCTGCTGAAAACACATGAAATATCTTATTCCCAGCAGCTTTGTTTTGTTACCCTACTCTAGCTACTCCCCTAGCACAACCTTCCTTGTTAAAACCCCCTTGGCATTCTGCAACCTGACCACATAAATCCCTTTTGTAACAGGAACAGGCACCTCATGATATCCTGTTATAAAATCTCCCTGAAGGATCAGTCTACCTTGCAGGTCAATCACCTCATAATGGGTGGGCAATGCCTTAGGAAGCTCCATAAACAGGCTAGCATGGCGACCAAATACCTTTGCATCTAACTCTGGTAATGCTTGGACATTGACCAAGCCAGAACAATCTATAGGCGAAGCGGGATTGTTTATATTCTGCGCTGCGGATTGAGAGACATCATTTACTTTCCACATGACCATGCGGTCGATACCATGATAGGAAGAACGGGCATTGATGGTAAAGGTGTAAATCCCAGAGGCATCAAATCTAGCATAGATATCGTGCGCATCGTGGTCGCTGGTCCTGGCAGCCCAGGCCCAGTTATTCAAACTTCCACCGTAAATCTTGAAGAATCCGTCCTTGGTAGATCCATTGGGACAATCATTGGTTTGGTTACAACTTGGCTTAGGGTGAACGGTACTCCCATTGGACTTTTGACCATAAAAATCATCTGCATTGATCTTTAGCCATGTATCGTTATGTTCTGTTCCATCATTTCCAGCAAATATGCCTACCCGCCAATTGAACCGATAAGTACCCGATTCAGGAATATAAATGCGGTAGGTCATTTCGCCATTGCCTGTCTGATTAAAGTATTGATTTCCAGTCCACAAAATGTAGCCATTTCCCTTGGCTCCTGAACGTGTATTTTCTACCACCCAATCATCCGTTCGTTTGGCGGATTCCATTTCGATGACCAACAAACCATCCTCCATCACATATACACAAGATGGATCAATCCCATCATTGGGTGCAGAACCACCCCCTAATACGGGATCACCATTCGTGCTATCGTTGCTTCTCACAACTATCACCCAATCTTGATTGCTTTGGTTGGGGGGTGTCCCTAAGACTACCTGACCTGTATCTGAGGTGGCAATTATACTGCCGTTTTGGAGACTTCCTCCTGTTCTTGGATTGAACCATTCAATCGTATAGTTAGCCTGTACGGAAGAATTAATGAATAAGGCTAAATCGCTGTTAGCATCTAATCCATCTGGCAGATACAAAAGATATACAGGCTGGTCTCCATCTGTCTTTCCCGCCATACAAAATCCTTCCGAAACCAGCTGATCTGCAGAGGTCATGTTCCAAAAAGGAATTCCTTCATCTTTGAAAAATCGAAGGGCGATGTCACACAATTCCCAGAAATTCTCCCGGCTTGCATAATCTTCCAAGCTCTGATCAGAACCTCCGGTATAAACTTCCAATCCAGCTCCTCCTACAAGAAAGCCAGCCCAGAGTAAGTTTTTGCGTTCGAAATCATGTAGGTCATTTGGACCGTTATCAGCAGGGACACCTGTGCTGGCAGGTCCTTGTTCGTCGCAAGCTACTACCCAAGGAGAGCTGGCGTCATTAGATTGATCTACCCATTCCTTTATCACCTCATAGAATGGCCCTTCACTATTGGGATTAATCTGTAGTGAAGCGCCATTCAGTTCATTTCCCCCTAAGAACGGAGTATATCGACTTTGTTTCTGCCCTGGGTAGGTATGAAATACTCTCAAATGCTGGTATGGATCATTGTTTTGAAAGTAGTTCAGGGCATCTCTGATCTCATTTTCACTCATGGTAATCTCTTCAGAGATATTCCAATTGAGGGCGAGATGGTGGCCAAAACGGGCGATCATTTCTCGGTAGTACAATTTTCGATCGGAACCTAGGCCCCCACCGTTGTGATCTTGGTCATTTTCAGTTTCGGAGAGTTTAAAATGGAGGTATAAGCCCTTATGCTCAGCATGATCCAACACAATTTCCCATTGATCTAATTTTGAACAATCAAAGTGCTCAAAAGTATTTCTGGTGGTATAAGGATAAATTCGATCATCATCCCCATTTCTACTGTACAGTAACATAGAGAGCGCATTTAGGCCTTGGTTGGAGAGGTAGTTAACGGCCCCAATGATGCTTTTTCCTTTTCCTCCTTGCCAAGTCGGATCTCCATTGTTCCAATGCCCTAGATGCGGCCCAAAAGTATGGATGTTTCCTTTGTTACCTTGGATAGGTGTATTGTCAAAATCGGTATAGGCAAGGAAATTTTCTGGAGAATCGGCACCAGCCTTGAGGAAATACTCTCCTGTCTCTGCAAACTGTAAATAGCGTTTGCCAACATATTGGAGTTGCCCTTTGGTACGAAAATCAACCCCAGACTTATTGGTGTTATTGATCGTAAAATTCCCACTTTGACCATCTAAAGGAGCCAATCCCACCCCACTTTGTGGATTGACAGCAGCTTCTTCACCTAGCTTAAAGGAGACTGTATAATCCCATTGACCAGTTGTATTAGGGCGGAAGTGAACACGCCAGACATTACCTGAACTCGCGCTACTCTCAGCCGAATTGCCGTCAGCTGCGAAATAACCTGGCACGACAAAGGATTGATTCCCTTGGGTGAAGGTAACTTCCATTCTGTAATCCAGAAAAGGGTTGGGCGACACATCTGATTCCTGATATGAGGGGCCATCAAAGGAAAGAGTTACTTTATGCCATTTCCTTAATTCCCCTGAAAGGCTTACTGCCCCTGTACCTGGATTCGCTGGTGGATCAATCGGTTGAGAAGGGCGGTTAGCCACTACAATATTTCGAATGAATTCAGGACTTGAATTTCCCGAGGCATTTCCGCCAGAATAGGCAATTGCCTTGATTTCGTAAGAGCCAACTCCAGGACTGTGTTCGTTATAATCTCCATTTGTATCTCCCCACATCGCGAAAGGAGCAACATTCTCCGTTTGGTTGATATTCCCGTTTAGGAAAAATCTCACACTTCCAACCGAAGCAGAAACATCAGCTCGAATATTTATGGTAGGATAAGTATCAGTATAAATGGTATCACCTTCCTGAATGCTTCCCACGGCTTGGTCTGTGGTTGGATCGATTAGAGTTAGACTGGAAATAGTTTGGCCTGTGAGTACAGTACCCAACATAAAGCAAGAGCAAACAAGACTAATAAGATAGGTTTTCATCTAGGTCGTATCTGTGGTTAAGAAGATGTATAGGGGTGGGAGAAGGGAGTTCTTAACAATAGTCCAAAATTTAATTTTATTTATTCTGCCGATTTTCATTTTTACATAAATAGCTAAATTTATATACCATATGCCTTTGTAAAGTATGGGAAATCAGGCTCTTAGCTACAAAGTTTCATGTTTCTAGATGCCCGTTGTAGTATTGTTGTAATCATATATTAGGCTTCCCTCATTCATTTTTTTAAGTTGATTTTATCCTGAGCACCAGCAATAAACAAGGACCATTAATGCTACTCTTGCATTCTTTCTCAGGTTGGAATGCAGCAATAAGATCATCATGAAAAGGAACATTTGCCCCCTATTTTTTGCTTCATTTTTTTTCATTGGATCACTTCTTTTTGGACAAGCTCCAGCCGATTACGACCTCCATTGGTCTGATGAATTTGACGGAGATAGTCTAAATGCTGCAAATTGGAATGTTGAGCTTGGTTCATTCTACTGGGCCAATCAAGAGCAACAATGGTATACAGAAGATGCTATTTCAGTACAGGAAGGTTCCTTGAAAATCACCTCCAGATGGGACTCTGTTGACAATCGCATAGAATCAGGACGATTTAATTCCAAGGATAAAAGGGAGTTTGGTGATGGGTATTATGAAGCTAGGGTAAGGTTTACGGGAACTTACCATAACTCTATTTTCGCAGCATTTTGGAGCATGGGCTACAGGCATGAAGACAAATCCGTTGCTGAACATACGGTTCCCTCCGGAAGAGGATGGCCTAGTTGCGGAGAGAATGACTTTATGGAATGGGTAGGTTCGGATGATGATGCTGACAACGGAACTGGAAATGACGATGGCCTATACACTCCTTTTGGAACTTGCCACTTTAACCCAATTGAGAATAACGCGAATACCAACAGCCAAGGCCAAAGTGGCTGGCCCCACAACTGGCGATTTGCGACTAATATGGGGAAAGCCGGGGATTTAAAACCCTACGAATGGCATACAGTGGGCGCCAAGATAGCCGGGGATACATGTACCTATTATTTTAACGGGAAGCCCTACGCAACCTACTTTATTGGGAATCAAACAGAATTAAAAGAGGATAGATTTATCATCTGCAACCTCGCTATCGGTGGAAGTCTAGCAGATGCCTTTCAACCTGAAGTAAAACTACCTACCACCGTCATGGAGTGGGATTACGTAAGGTATTATGTCCCCTCTTCTGAGAAAGAAAGGACAAAAGCTCAACCTCCTCATAATAAGGGAGATGGCCAATAAATTAGCCAGATTAGATTCTTGGCACATATAATTCATATGAAATTATTTTCATATTCTGAAGAGATACCCATATCTTAAGGTATTGGTTCTCCCAGTTATGAGAAAAGATTGGCTCTTACAACTTGAAGGCTCTTCCCTTAACCTACAGGAAAAACTAAAAGCTACCATGGTAGCCAATCTCGCTGTGGCCGCAGTAGTCATGGGCTATAGTATCAGTATCCTTACCTATTTCCAGAGCCTTGACCAAAAATTGATGCAGGCATTGTTAAACATGGCCCTGACGTCAATTTATTTCATCCCTATCTTGATCATCAGGTATCGTAAAAATGTAAGGTTAGCTAGCATCCTATTCCTTCATTTTATCTATCTCGGCATTCAGATAAACCTATTCTATTTTCTGGCGGCAGAACCTCCTAGGGTCTATATCATGATATTCATGGCCTTGATTGCCCTGGCCCATTTTACACTCGGGATGCGTTGGAGCTTGTATTTTACCGCTCATTTTCTCGCGACGATGGGAGCTATACTTTGGATAAGCGTGAGCGGAATAGAATTAGAAAGGAGAATCGAAGTTACGACAGGACCTAAAGATCGATTGTTATTTCTCCTTCTCGGCTTTGTCTGCCTTGGATTTTTCCTATATATCCTTCGACAGTATAGCTTCATGAAGAACCAGTTTCAAGAAATTCTGAGTAAACAAAATCAGGAAAATCTTGATTTACTGGCAAAACAACGAAAGCTAAATGAGGTGATTTTAAAAAGGGAAGCGGAATTGGTGGAAGCGGTGGATAAGGCCGAAAAAGCGACAGAAGCCAAAGGCGCCTTTCTTTCCAGTATGAGCCATGAAATCAGAACTCCCCTCAACGGTATCTTAGGAATTACCTCTCTCTTGAATGAGACCAAACTAGATGAAGAACAAGAAGAACTTGTTCAGGTATTACAGAGAAGCAATGATAACCTTCTTCATCTGATCAATAATATCCTAGACTATTCTAAAATAGAATCTGGTAACCTTAGCTTGAACCACAGCTGGTTCCATTTGTCCAGCCCGATCGAAGATACCCTTGCCTTATTATCCAATAAAGCCTTTGAAAACAAGTTAGAATTAATCTATCAACTGGATCCCAAAGCCGATATCTGGGTGAGATCAGACCAGATTCGTTTGATGCAGGTGCTATTGAACCTCCTACAGAATGCGATAAAATTTACACCCAAAGGGCAGGTTGGAATTTATGTAAAGGTCATCAACGTCAAATTCCCTTTTACTACCCTTCAGTTTGAAGTCAGGGATAGTGGGGTTGGTATACCTGCCTCACAACAAGAGAAAATCTTTCAGGTATTTCAACAAATTGAGGACACAGATCACCATCACACTACCGGAACAGGCTTGGGACTCCCGATTAGCAAACAGATCATAGAACTCATGAAGGGAGATCTATGGGTTGAAAGTGAAGAAGGAAAAGGAAGCTCATTTTTCTTTACCGTAAGGCTTGAATCCAAGCGTCCTTCTTCGAAACAGTTATCCCAAAGACATAGATTTCCAAGAGTCTTTGTCAAGGTTAACAATCAGGAATTGAGCCATAGTCTTGTGGAACAATTGACTAGCTGGAATTTTGAATCCACCTACATAGAAGAACTTCATGATCTGTCGGTTTTCCCTCAGGATAAAAAATCCATTCTTCTTTTAGAAGAAACACAATTTAATGGCTACCAAGATACACTTGGAAAGCTACATCCTTTGGTGGACAAAGGGCTTCTATCAATTGTTAAATTGCAAAAGAAGAGATTCAAACAGGCAACAATCCCAAGCATACAGATCGAAACAAGCCTTCCTATGCCAGTCAATCCTCTCGTACTCAGAGATAGGTTGGTTGACTTAACCACACCTTCTCATTCTCTACCCAAGCCTAATTTCATCAGTCAGCCAAGGAAGAATGATCCTTTCCCTTCCTCCCTGTCCGTTCTTTTGGTGGACGACAATACAGTTAACCAAACTATTGCCAAAAAGATGCTGTGCGCGATGGGGTATACCCCAAGCATTGCTTCCAATGGCAAAGAAGCCGTTGGTTTAGCGGTAAGTCACGATTTTGACCTTATCTTGATGGATTGCAAAATGCCAGAAATGGATGGATATACTGCCACAAGATTGATCAGAGAAGGACTTCATGACAAGGGAAGAAGTTCAATCATCATTGCCCTTACCGCAAATGCCCTTCCAGGAGACCGAGAAAAATGCCTAGCCTCAGGAATGGATGATTTCCTACCCAAACCCATCAAAAAATCCCATCTCGAAGACATTATACAAAAGTGGTTTGAATAAGATGACCGAACCTAATAAACGCACTTCTAGGATAAGATAAATAGGACCTTGATCTAACTTTTTGAAGCAATTCCCTTTCGATCCTAGCTAGAAATTCCACTGTCTACACAATAGCCAGTCATTCAGTCTTTAGTGTATACAAACAAAAACCATAGGCCAAAGTAAGGAGTTCTGCCTCCATAGAAATCCTTCTGCGTTCTGCTTAATTGCCTGACCATAAACTAAACTTTGGCTTATTTTTCCTGTCTTTCCTATTGGATTGAGTTTTTATAATTTCTGATTAAGGAGATTTTGATAGATTTACTCACCCAATCGAAGTATTCTACAGGCAAGCTTGTCAAAGAATGATCACAAGCAAACTCACTTGAATCCAGCCAGGCTATGATGCAAGATTTAAAGAAGTGTTTTCATGTACCTTTCCTTGTGCTTCCACTTTGGCTGTTGATGATGATGGGTGGCCCTGTCTCAATTGCTCAAGACAGTATTCCTTTTGTTGAAAAGAAACGTGCATACCTAGGCACTAAGGATTTAAGAAAACCTGAAACAGTAGAAAAACAGGAAGTCTTTTCAGCCATCCGATCCAAAAAGAAACTGGGCGATATCCCTTTGAATATTTACATCGTCAGTAGAGAAGAAATCATCGAAGGAAATTATACCACATTGGCAGAAGTCCTTCAACATGTACCGGGGATAGCCGTCTCTAGACCGGGTTCCGCCTTGCTGGGGGATCAATTTCTAATGGGGGGGCTCATTGGAAATACCTACGCCAAAATTCTTCTTAATGGACTCTTTTTACAAAATGCCCCTATTGGAGGTTTTCAATTGGGAGGTCAATTGCCCATTCGCCAGGCAGAACGAATTGAGATTATTTTTGGCCCTTCCTCCTCTCTCTACGGGGCAGATGCCATGGTGGGTGTGATCAATATCATCACCAGGAGCGAGGATGATACTCCTTATGGGACCTTTGATGTGCTTGGGGGCCTCAATGCAGGTGGGCATGTGAGTGTCTTTACAGGTGGGAAGTTGGGCAAGAATGACAACATCCTAAATTATCAAATCATGGCTCAGGTAGGAGGCAGAGAAGATATTAACACCTTTCAAAATGAAATAAACTTCTACGATCCTATTACTTATTTGAGTCCTGAAATTCAAGCCTTAGCGGGTACAGATAGTTTTGTCCAAACGTATTTTCCTCCCAACTACCGAGGGACACCTACTGACCCTTTGATTAGAGAAATCCCCAACCTCAATCAGATGGTTGGCCTTCAATTCCAGTTTCGAAACCTACAAGCCTCCTATATCAGGATGTACAGAAGGCAACACAGTTCTACTGGCCTGAATCCTCTATACTATCACTATGCAGATCCAGAGAGTTATTATGGAGAGACCTATACCCGACTTGCCTTCACCTATGACATCAAAGAGAGAAACTGGAACTCTCAAACCAATTTAGTGTATTCAAGGATGAGGACCGATCCAAACTCCTCCTTATCCACTACATATCGAGAGGAAAATGAGGGAAAAACCTATCTCTATGCAGCTTCCGATGAAATTTATCTTGAGGAACTGATCACGTTCAGTCCTTACAAGCAGATTGATTTAACGGGAGGAATTTTCCTACAAATTTCAGGAATCTTGCCTTTGTTTACGAACCTACTTTCTCCCTTTGAACCTGGTAACTATTTACCCTTCGGGAAATCCTCAAGTTTAAATTTTGGAATCCCGAATCAAGTCATCTTCAATTCCACCAGGTACGCTACTTTTGGAGGATTTCTCCAATCATATGGGAATTTTGGAAAGTTCTCTTTTGTTTTAAGTGGACGTTTTGATGGGAGTAATATCTATGGAAGATCGATTAATCCAAAATTAGCGCTTCAATACAGATTAACGCCTACCACCTTGATCAAGGGATCGGCAGGAACAGCTTTTAGAGGACCGGTTAATTCTTTCATTACCAATTCTTTCCCTTTGGAGGTTGTCGATCTCCGCGATTCTTTACTGGTAAATGCGGGTACGAGAAATACCTTAAGTCCTGAAAACTACTCTTTAACCGATATTGGTTTACGCCAAGATATAGGAGATAACTTTTCTTTGGAATTCAACTTCTCCTACCAAGAGTTTAGCAATGTGGTCCAGCTCAATTTTCTTATTGGAACCCTTCCCCAAAATAGAGATTCAGCCTTAGCTGCCAACAATCCAGAGGCAACCTTGGATTTAACTACCCTACAATTCTTGCTAAGAGGTAGAGATCTTATTCCCAAATTGAAGCTAAACACAGAGTTTTCGTTTAATATAAATAGTGGATCTGAAGTGATTACTTCCCAAGATTTACAGCAGTTGGACAGGACCTTTGATTTAGATGGAGTGAGATTGGTACCTCGATGGATGGCACTTTGGAAAATCAATATGGAACCCTTTAAGGATTTCCATGTCAACGCCTACTTTAAATGGTTAGGAGAGTCTATTCCGAGATATATTCCTCCGGCTCAGTTAAGCAGCCAGAACATTACTAATAATTGGGGTTTCTCAAACATTGACCTGAGTTTCTCCTATTCTTTTTCCCCTTATCTTAGAGGATTCCTATCGTTCCATAACCTCAACAATGAAATTCAGACAGGACTGGAAGCATCAGAAGGGCAAATTGCCTTAAGGGCCAATCCTCAACTAGGGAGGCAAGTTCGAATTGGATGTAGCATAGACTTATGAAATTGATTCGAATCTACATAAGCATTCTATTGACCATTTGTCTGGTATTACCCATTCTCTTGTGGGGACAGGATAGATCGAATCTAGAACAATCTTTTCAAGAAGCTAATTCCCTATTGAAGGAAGGTGAGGAGAAACAAGCAGTCATCATTTTCCAACAAATTCTGGAAGAAATAAAAGGAGAACAGAATCCTTACATCAAAAATCAGGCTCAGTTGAATCTTGCCCGCATATACAGGGGACAAAATAACTTCAGCCTGGCTTTAAAGTATTATTTAGAAGCTGATCTTGATCTCCAAAAGGACACCCTCAACCCTGCATACATTCAGACCCACACAGAAATGGGTTCTTATTATCATGAGCTAGGCCTAGATAGAAATGCCATCGAATATATCGGAAAGGCCTACACCTTGGCCCAAAAAAATCCATCCAATTTTGACTTAAATGCCTATCGAAAACAGCTAGGATTCCTGTATTTACAGGTTAATCAGTTTGACTCTGCTCAATTTTATCTCCAGGAAGCTTTTGCCGTTTCAGCTCAAGGAAAGGATACCCTGCAAATGATCGTATTGCAAGAACAGCTGGGCAATATTTTCCTTCAAAAGGGGGATTACAAAAGCGCACTGGGTGAATATTTGGCGATCTCTAAATTGAGTAACAAAGCCAACCTTCCCGATAGAAATGCCTCAGCCTTGAACAATGTGGGGTATACCCTATTCAGAATGGAAGAATTCAATGCTGCCCTTGACAATTTTAACGAGGCATATGAGTTGGATAAAAAGGCCCAAGCATCAAACTTGATCCTAGCCAAGGATTTATCAAACATCGGAATTGCCAATCAGGCGCTCGAGAAGCCTTCAGAAGCTATAGATCAATTGCTTAACTCCTCCTCTTTGTATCAAAAGGAGAAAGAATGGGAGGAACTGGTCAAAAATTACCACATCCTTGCTAAAATTTACCTTTACCAAAAAGACTATTATAACGCGGGGATTTATCTCGATAAGGCCTTTGACTTAGTAGGTAAATATCCCGAGTTGGCTTCGGTAACGGCTGATATCAACGAGACTGCCTCAACTGTCGCACAAGAACGAAATGACTTCAAACTAGCGCTGAACTACTATCAAAAGCACCTGAGGATCAAAGATTCCCTACGAATTGCCGAGCGTCTGATGGAAAACAATCGTCAAAGGGATATCCAAAATTTGTTGAGAAGGGAAGAAGAATTCAGACAATTAATTGCAGGACAAAAGGTAAGAGAACTCCGCTATGCCCAATTGGAGTTGGAAAAGGAAAAGGATGAACAGCGCATCAATTTGATGGAGCAAGATGCCAAGCTTCAAGCTTCCCTCCAGCGCGAACAGGAGTTGGAAAATGAACGTGCCTTACAGCTTTTACAAGGAGAAAGGGATAGACTATTTGCAGAGCGACAGGCAAGTGAAATACAGAATCTTCAACAGCAGCAGAAGCTAAAAGACCTTGAACTTTCAGAGAAAAAGCGTGAAGAATCTGAGAGAATTCTGACCATTGAAAAACTAGAACGAGAACAAGCCCTCAATGACTCAGAATTGGCGCGGCTTGAAAGTAGGCGGACCTTTGTCCAAGCCATTGGAATTCTGATGGCGCTATTATTATTAGCTATGTTAGCCGCCATTTATGTCAACAGAAGGGCCAATAAAAGGCTTAAGGAGAAGAATGATGCGATTGAGGAAAACAGAGCGGAATTATCGAATACCTTAGGACAACTTAAATCCGCTCAAAGCCAATTGGTCCAGTCTGAAAAGATGGCCTCATTGGGACAATTAACGGCTGGGATTGCTCATGAAATAAACAATCCTGTAAACTTCATCAGTGGGGGTATTTCGGCATTAAATAGAAACCTAGCTGATATTCGAGAAGTGCTGGATAAATATGAGGAGATTACTCCTGAGAATGCAGACCAAGTCTTATCCGAGATTAAAGCATTAAAAGAGGATATTGAGTTCGAAGATATTATGGAGGAGGTTGATGAGCTATCGACCAGCATTTCCCAAGGAGCTATACAAACTGCCTCTATCGTCAAGGGATTAAGGACGTTCTCCAGACTGGATGAAGGAGATTTAAAATATGCTAATCTCCATGACAACCTAGATTCAACCCTGATTATGCTAAAGAATCAGATAAAAAAGAAGGTTGAAATCGTTAAGAATTATGGTAAAATTCCTGCTGTCCAATGCTATCCAGGAAAATTGAATCAGGTCTTTATGAACCTCCTATCAAATGCCATTCAGGCAATCGAAGGACAAGGTAAGATTACCCTCACCACCTCTCAGGAAGGCGAGCGTGTCAACATTCAGATCGTAGATACAGGTAAAGGGATGTCTCAGGAGGTACAAAATCGAATCTTTGAACCTTTCTATACCACCAAAGAAATTGGAAAAGGTACGGGCTTAGGCTTGGCCATTTCTCTAGGAATTATACAAGATCACAACGCAACCATTCAAGTAGATAGCGAGGAAGGAAGAGGCACTGCCTTTACCATTTCGCTCCCCATTAATCAATAATTATGGCTGATAAGTCTTTTCACATATTATATGTCGATGATGAGCCCAATAACCTGACTGTTTTCAAAGCTACATTCCGACGATCCTACAAGGTATTTCTGGCCAACTCTGGGGAAGAAGCCATTAAAATCCTTGGAGAACATGATATTCACCTGATCATCACAGACCAACGCATGCCTGAAATGACGGGAGTGGAATTCCTGACTGAGATCCGTTCATCCTTTCCCGATCCCGTGAGAATGATTTTGACGGGTTTTAGCGATGTAGAATCCATCATAGATGCCATCAACGATGGACAAGTTTCTCGCTACATCACCAAGCCTTGGGATGAACAAGAACTCCGAATGGCCATTGAGAATGCAAGGGAAGTTTTTAACCTGAGAAGGAAAAACAATGAGCTTTTCGTTGAATTACAATCTCGTCTAGAAGAACAGGAAAGGACTGTACAAGTATTTCAGCAATATGTTCCCGAGCAAGTGGTGAAAAAAGTCCTAACAAGCAGCCCTGAGTCCATTTATGAAGGAGAATTAAGGGATGTCAGTGCCATGTTTTGCGATATTCGAGGCTTTACCCAATTAAGCGAAGAACTTCCAGCCAAGGACGTGGTAGGTATCCTAAACCATTACTACAGGATGATGACTGAGGTTGTAGAAAAACACGGGGGGACAGTAAACCAGTTTGTTGGGGATGAAGTCTTTGCAGTCTTTGGAGCCCCTATTGCACTCCACGAACATGAACTCAAAGCAAGTTTGTGCGGCATTGAAATGGTTCAGACCCTGGACAAGATCAATGAAATTTGCCGAAATGAATACAACAAAGAGATTCAGGTAGGAATTGGGATTAATAGTGGTGAGGTAATTACAGGGAATATGGGTTCAAGGGCTAAATTGGCCTACTCCGTCATTGGAGATACCGTCAATACTGCCAAAAGAATTGAATCCCTTACTGCCACACGCCTGAACTCTGTGCTTATCGGAGAAAGTATTTATGAAAAAGTACAAGGCCATTTAAAGGCTACCCCCCTTGAACCCATCATGGTCAAGGGAAAGAAAAACAAGATTCAGGTCTACGAACTGGTATTTCCATAAAAAAAGCCGAGAACATGTCCCGGCTTTTCAATCAATAAAAGTGTTAGCTATCCCAATCAAACCTCCATCTGCGGAAGGCTTCCATAGCTTCGTATTCGGATAGTCCCAGTCCGCGATAGGCTTTCGCGGTGGCTCTGTTTCTATCCTCGGCTCTCTGCCAGAATTCTCGTTCGTCCTGTCCAGGGAAAGGGGGTGTATCTTTCTGCGATTGGTGCATGAAAATCGCACGTCGCTTTTTCTTCAATTCAACAGGGCTTATGGGTACTGCCATCTCAATCTCATGGATCGCATATTCGTGCCAAGCACCACGGTACAACCATAACCAACAATCCTTAATCCAATTTTCTTCTTTCAATTGCTCGAATGATTCAAAAATGGCGTCCAGACATACTCGGTGTGTTCCATGAGGATCAGCGAGGTCTCCTGCGGCAAATACCTGATGAGGCTTGATATCCTGCATCAATTTTTTAATAATATCTATATCAGCCTGTCCTATAGGGTTCTTTCTCGTAGATCCAGTTTCATAAAATGGAAGATCTAGAAAATGGATTTGATGGTCTTCTAGCCCTACGTAACGAGCTCCGGCACGTGCCTCTCCTCTTCGAATCAAGCCTTTGATCCGACGTACCTCAGCACTATCCGTTTCGCTGTCATTTTTCTTCTTTAAAGAGGACAGAGCCTCCTCCAAAACGATGTTGTATTCATCCTTTAGCATCACCCCATTTCGTCCAAACTCTTGCATCATTTCAATGTAGCGCAAGGCATCATAATCATGCACAGCAATGTTTCCTGATGTTTGATAGGCTACATGAACCTCATGCCCCTGCTCAACCAATCGAAGGAAGGTTCCTCCCATGGAGATGACATCGTCATCTGGATGAGGGCTGAATAAAATGACACGCTTCTTTCCTGGATTTGCCCTTTCAGGACGTCTGCTGTCATCCACATTTGGCTTACCGCCTGGCCAACCTGTAATGGTATCCTGAAGGTGGTTGTGGACCTTGATGTTTAATTCATATGAAGAAGCATATTCAATGGTCAGATCAGATAGATGGTTTTCGTTATAATCGGTATCTGTAAGTTTAAGAATGGGCTTGTCTACAGTTTGCGACAACCAAATTACCGCTTTGGTCATCAGAGATTCATCCCAATTACAAATTCCCACTAACCAAGGCGTTTTTACGCGAGTCAATTCGGTAGAGGCAGCCTCATCGACAATGACCCTTGTGTTGGGATGCTCCTGCAAATAGGTGGATGGGATAGCCGAGGTAATGGGCCCTTCTACTGCTTTTTGCAAAATGGCCGCTTTGTGCTGTCCCCAAGCCAAGAGATAGATCGACTGAGCCTTCATGATGCTGTTGATCCCCATGGTTACAGCTCGGTAAGGCACCAAATCAGCTCCACCAAAATCTTTTGCTGCATCCCTTCTCGTTAAGTCATCCAACCTCACCAATCGGGTATGAGAATCCCTCCAAGAACCAGGCTCGTTGAATCCAATGTGGCCTGTTCTCCCAATACCTAACAATTGAATGTCAATTCCTCCAAGAAGGTCAATTTTCTTTTCATATGCTTCACAATAAGCCGCTACCTGATCAATGTCTAATGTCCCATCGGGAATGTTGATGTTCTCAGCAGGTATGTCAATATGATCAAAAAGATACTCATGCATGAATTTGACATAAGACTGTTGAGACGTAGGGTCCATTGGATAGTACTCATCCAGATTAAAGGTAACCACATTAGAAAAGCTCAAGCCCTCCTCCTTATGGATACGTACCAATTCTTTGTACACCCCGATAGGTGAAGAACCAGTAGCTAAGCCAAGGACGATTTGTTCTCCCTCTTGCTGCTTGGCTTGGATGGCAAGGGCAATGGATCGCGCCACATGCACAGAAGCAGAATGGGAATCACGCCATACTTTAACGGGTAATTTTTCAAGGTTTTTTAGCTGGTAGGACAAATGGCTTTTTACAGACATGAGATCTGATAATTAGTAAGGTGACGAAAGCAAAATTTGTCCGCTCCCCATCCGAAGGGACCGGATAGAAATAGCAAAGCTAAGAGTTCCTCGGAATAAATCATCATCCAAGCACATATAAATATGTAGATGAATAATTTTTTAAAGTAGGATTTATGTAGGCTTATTATTGGGGGATGTTGCTGACCCCTACCCCATTTCCTAGTCATTTACAGCCAATCTTCCTTCACTTCACCAAACATTACGATAAATTTAATTATCTTAAAACCAAAGGTATACATGTACGTAGACCTCAATACTCAAGCAATCATTTCTTTTCACAACACTATCTTTTCTACACATGAACAACCTGAAATACCTTGGTCTGATTGGGCTTGTGGCCTTGGCTATCCTAGCTTATGCTTGTCAATCCTCCACGCAAAACAGAGGTGCCCAAGCTGGACTAAATGACTCAGAAACATCTGAAGACCAATACATTGCTTCATCAATCAAGGAGCCTTTCCAGCAATTCAGAAAAGCTGGTACGACCATCAAGGTCATGAATAACAAAATGGAAGCCGTCACAAAGGAACTCCCTAGTGGAACTGTTCTTCACATCCCTGCCGCTACCTTCGTTTACGAAGACCAACAACAAGTGGAAGGTGAGGTAGAAGTTACCCTAACTGAGTACCACGACGTGGCAGATTTATTGATGAGTGGCATTCCCATGCATTATGATTCCGCAGGAGAAAGGCATATTCTTCAGACTGCTGGTATGGTTAAGATTTCCGCCAATAAGGATGGTATTCCCGTCATGATCGCTGAAGGCAAAGAAATTCAAATTGATCTAGCCTCACTTGAAGGAAAGGGAGATTACAACCTATACGAACTGGATCCCAAGCAGGGAAATTGGAGCTATCAAAATACCGCATCAGCTACCCCCATGGCAACGGAGGAAAATAATCCTGACAATGATTCTATATCAAAGTTGAGCAGTAGGATTCAGTCTATTGAAGCCAACATAGCGTCCATGACGCAAAAAGCGCCTGTAAAGCCGGCCAAACTGGATAATTCGATGGCCCCTTTCGACTTTGTCAAAGACAACGGTAAGTTTCTCGAACTGAAAGACTATAAGGGAATTACTTGGCAATACGCGGGTATTTCAAATGAGCGCTTCCTAGATGCCAATAAGTCTCAAGCCATATTTGGAGAAATCTGGGATGACATGAGCCTGTCAAAGTATAAGCAAAAGGGCATCTACATTCTGACCCTCAAAAACAAGAGAAAGCAGATTGAATTTCTAGTTGAGCCTGCACTCGATGGAAAGGCGTATGAAAAGGCCCTCAAAGACTTCAAGAAAAGAGAGGCCGCTTATAAAGCGAAGGTGAAAGCCCAACAAGAGGAGCTTGTTAAGGTAAAGGCTGAACAAATAAGGAGAAAGCGAAGATTGGAAAGATTCAGAAGAACTTTCAGAATTGCCAAACTGGGTATTTACAATTGGGACAGAATCATGAAAATGAAGCAACAGACTACTGTTCTAGCAGCCAACTTCAACTATGAGGGTCTAGAAGAGCCTGTTAACTCCAAAGATATCGAGACCTATTTGGTTATGCCAAACGACAAGTCCGTTATCAACCTCAAGAACTGGAGAAAAGGATTCCGTTATTCTGCTGCAGTTCCTAATATGCTCATCAGTATCCTTCCTGGAGACAAAATCTATGTGTACAAGAAGGCTGCATTCAAAAAGGATAAGCCAGAGGGTGAGTTTGATTTTACCTTGGTGAATAGTGGAGTCGTCATGAATTCTGAGGAAGATCTGCGAGAAATTCTGGCCATGTAATGTAACCAAGCCTTCCTGAATATACCTGATTCGCCCCTTTGTTTTTCCTACCATATGGGGACAAAGGGGCGATTATATGGGTATGTAACCAATAAGCCATCCTTCTCACCTGAAAACAACACGGCATGAGAGCCATTATCATTTTAGCCATCACCATTGGCTGTTTAACCCAGTCTCTCCTGGGACAAAGTCGTCTGTTTGAATTCACCCATGATAAACATTGGGGTGTCATGGACAAAGAGGGCAAAGTGATCATACAGCCTGAATATGATTTTGTCCTTACCAATATGCTGCCGGACTATCCTAACTACGTCAAGGTAGTTACCAACAGGAAATTCGGCATGTTCGATTCTGAAAAAGGTTTGCTCCTTCCGCCTGTATACACCGATATCAGACCCTTCCATATCGGCCAGGAATTCAAATTTTTTCAAATCACAAAGGGAGTACAAAAGGGACTGGCAGACAGAAATGGTAAAATTGTTTATCCCCTTTCGGCAAGAGAAATCACGACACTCAAGGATACCCTTGTCCAACTAAAGGTTCCAGGTGGATACAGAATCTGGAATCCCTTTACGAACTACCATTTTCCTGCTTTGTATGACTCTGCGTGGGTAGATCAAACACAAAAATTAGTCGTCAAGAACCCCGACACGACCTATTCTATTATGGGTCTTAATGGAAAGGTGATCATTGATAAAATTTCAAAACCCCTCCGCTTTCTAAACGACCATGTGGCCTTAGTCATTGATTACCGGCTGAAACTCAATGCAAAGGATACCCTTTACCAATACGGATTGCTCTCAGCAAAATTGGACACCATTTTTCCCAATATTCTTCAGAAGGTTCGAGTAGAAAATGACTACATCGTATTTACCCAAAATGGCAAAGAGGGCGTACTTACCCCTAAGGGCCGTAAATACATTCCTCCTCGCTTTCAACGCCTCAAAGTAGATTCAACAGGTAGATTTTGGTATTCGCAGAAGGAATTGTGGGGTGTCATGGGTAGAAACCGAAAAGTTATCATGAAACCCGCTTTCCCCGAGCCGGGTACCTTCTGGCGAAACGTAGCTGTTGTCAAAAACCTCAATAAAAGATTTGGCTTGATCAATCAGTTTGGAGATTGGCTGGCTGAACCTCTCTATAAAAGCATTCAGCTTCATCCTGCAGGGGTCGCAAGGCTGAAACAGTCTTGGGGAACAGATTGGTTACAGGTTCCTTTTGAGGAGGATGGAAGCAGAAGTTTCCGAATGAAAATTATCCTTAGAAATAGAAGTGGAGAGGACGAATGGGTCAAAAAAGGAGAGACAGACGTAAGAGACAAAAGGCAAGAACAAGCGCTACTGCCCGAAAACTGGATTTGGTATAGAGTCAGAAAAAGATCAAAAGATGGGGCTGTCAACAATTACTATGGTCTGAAAGATACCTTAAGAAAGAAGATTATCCTTCCTGCGAGGTACAATCGATTCAAAATGACTCCCTATCACAACTTCTGTCTGCTTAGCAGGGGAAGATTTGGAAACCAGCGCTTTGGCCTATTCAATTATCAAACTGGAAAAATGATTCTCCCCCCTACTTTTATCTGGATAGGGGTAAACGACTTCAAGGATAGTGAATGGGCCAGGGTGATCAACAATGAAGGCTATTACCAGCTTATCGACGAATACGGAAAGACTCATCCTAAGATGACTGCCACCTTCATTGGGCGACTTAATCAAAATCGAATTAGAATATTGGACGGAGGGAAAACCCACCCACCTCACGGAAGATTCCCCTACCGAGAAGAATTTTATCAAGGAAGGGACATCAAGAATCCTTCGCTTATCGGAATCATGCGTCCTGATGGAGAATACTTACTTCCTCCAACCTATCCACGCCTTCATTCTTTTAGGAATGGGGTTGCCAAGGTCAGCTACAAAATCAGGGGCCGAAGCTGGGGTCTGATTGATACGCTTGGAAATGAAATTGTAACGCCTTCCTATGATAGGGTTACTGATCCAGTAGCGAACCTAGGGAAAAGCATGGATAAGGATCTCGAAAGCTATTTCGGGAAGCAATTTGCCACGCCTTATCTGGTCGTAAAAACCGAGGCCAAGAAGGATCGGATGTTTGTAGCCCTGGATACCATGGGACTGATTTCCTTCATTCTGCATGCCCAGTCCATGGGCTCTTTCCATGAAGGGAAGGCATGGATAAAACGAAACAACAAATACCAATTTGTAGACAAGAGTGGCAAGATTTGCTTAAACAAACCGTTCGATAAAGCCGGAGATTTTGGGGAAGGCTTGGCTCCTGTAAATGAAAATGGAAGATGGTATTACATCGATCACGAGGGAAATCCCGCTGGCCCAAAAAGGAAGGCGCTCCACTTGGGAACGTTTGTAGAGGGCTTAGCCTATGCAAGAACGGAAAAGGGAATTGGATTCATTGATAAGAAAGGTCGATGGGTCATCCGCCCCATCTTTATTGAGGTAGGGAGCATGTTCCATGGAATGGCCATTGCCAAGCAAAAAAAGAAATTTGGCGTCATCGACAACAAGGGAAATTGGATTATCAAGCCGAAATACGATCTCCTAGAGCGAGATGGAGATACCTTCATTGGAGTCCTTGACATGAGCCAAAGCTCAAGGGTACGATTTGACAGAAATGAAAAGAAAGTCTCTCCACCTACCAATTACAGTTACAAATGGGGAGGAAACAGATTGGTTAAAACCCCAGAAGGGTATGGACTTGTCAATAGAAACAATGAGTTACAAGGCAACCGATACTTTACAGAGATCAATCCTTTTCGAAATGGCGTTTCGAGGGTTAAAGTAGGGCACTTTTATGGGCTCATTAACCGCTATGCAGAATTTTTACTAGAACCTGAATATATACGACTCCAGCTAGAAACAAGAAATCGAGCCAAGGTATTTTACTATGACCAAGATGGTCAAGGAAACTCCAATCTTGTGAGAAAAAGAATGGAATACCCTACCCAGCCTGGAAGTTCGCCCTTAGAAAACAGAGAGTATTTCCCCCTTTTTGATGCTATCAAACAACGCTTAAAACTTGATTATCTAAGAGATGTATCGGATGGTTTGATCATAGCGGAGAAGCATTCTCAATTTGGAATCGTCAAATATGATGGTACCCCCCTTTACACAGATGAATTGGTTAGCGTAAAATATGCAGGTGAAGGTCTATTTCAATTGATTAAGGAGGGAAACATCTTCTATTTGCATGCAAAGGGCGATATCGTTAAGCCCAAATTGTAAACGAAATTTCCATGCAAGAAAAAATAGCCCTGGTAACAGGATCAAATAGAGGGATTGGGCTCGCAGTGGTTGAGGAGTTATCCTCCCTCGGAATTAGGACTATTCTTACCTCTAGAAAGAAGGATGACGGATTGAAGGCCGTGCAGAGCTTGAAAAATCCCAGTAAGGTCATCCACCATCTTCTAGATGTCAGCTCACAGGATTCCGTTGACAGGATTCAGAAATTTGTCGAGGATGAATTTGGACGTCTGGACATCCTGGTCAACAATGCTGGAATCAACTACGACACCTGGCAACAAACCATCAATGCAGATATGAAGGTGGTCTCAGAGACACTGGATACCAACCTTTTAGGCCCTTGGAGAATGGCCAAGGCATTTATTCCCATGATGAAAAGCCAAGGATATGGACGAATTGTCAATGTTTCTAGTGGATCAGGTGCTTTAACAGGCATGGGTGGCGGAACGCCTGCATACGGGATTTCAAAGGCCGGTTTGAACGCCTTAACGATCAAGCTCGCATCAGAACTATCCGGTTCAGGTATTCTTGTTAATGCAGTGTGCCCGGGATGGGTAAAAACAGATATGGGCGGTTCGAACGCTAGCCGGAGTCCGAAAAAGGGCGCTGAAACCATCATTTGGCTGGCAACTTTGGGAAAGGATGGCCAAAGTGGGAAATTTTTCAGAGACAAGAAGGTGATCGACTTTTAATTTTTACCCAATCAAGATACATTCTTAGCAAAAATTACCTCAAATACATACACAATGGCTAATTTTATATAAGTCTACCTACATAAACTACCTAACTCGCAACGAATGAAGCCCATCTTTGAAAAGATTCCCAAACTTCATGAGCATTCCATATTCGTGAAGCACTTTCCCCGTCCCATCCTTGATATGCCCTATCACTACCATCCTGAGTTTGAATTGACCTTGACTACTAACCGAAGCGGAAAAAGATTTATTGGGAACAGTGTAGAAGAGATTGGGAAGAGCGATTTAGTCTTCATTGGCAAAAATCTGCCACATTGTTTTATCGGAGAGGGAGAAGTCGATGACAATTCGGATTTAATCGTCATCCAATTCCACTTTGAAATGTTTGGGGAAAAGTTCCTCGACATGCCTGAATGTTCCCTTCTCCGAGAATTGTCTCATAAGGCACAAAGAGGGATAAGCGTACCAGAAAGAAGCCAAGAAATCATAAAACGAATGATGTATGAGATCATAGAAGCTGATCCGCTCAAGCAACTGATCATTCTCTTAGATATTCTACATTCATTAAGTAAGCAGAATAACCTAAAGATCCTTTGTAGCAAAAGCTTCGAAAAACAATACCACGTCCATGATTATCACAGACTAACTGAGGTATATAATTTCATCATCCAAAACTTTAAAGGGGAAATATCATTAACAGAAGCCGCGCGAGTGGCTAATCTTTCCGAAACCGCTTTTTGTAGGTATTTCAAGCAAAGAACCACTAAAACTTTCAAACAAGTCGTCAATGAAATGCGCATATCCTACGCTTGCGATTTGATTCTAAAAGGAAGGCTATCTCATATGACAGTGGTTCAGGTATCTCAAGAAGCAGGCTTTCGCAACCTCTCCAATTTCAACCGACAATTTAAACGAATTACAGGCATGAGTCCTGCCCAATATTCTAGAGAATTTTTAGCAAGTGTGATCTAGTCAAGGAGGTACTATTCTAAGGTTTCATCCTTTATTTCCATAGGGCGTTCCTTCCAGACAGTGGCCAAAATGGATCCAGAAATATTCATAAAAGGACCAAACAAGGCCGGAGCAAGGCCCATTGTAGCCAGCTTTCCCATCTCTAAGGCAATACCTGAAGCAAGGCCGCCATTTTGCATCCCGACTTCAAAGGCAACAGTTCGGGCAGAAGCCTCATCTAGCCCTACCCCTTTGCCCAACAGATACCCCAGAAAATATCCTGATACGTTGTGAACCACCACAACCAACATTAAGATCCATCCGATGGTTAGCATGGAATCTCTTCCGGCTGCTGTGATAATGGCAATGATGAGGACAATTCCAGCCATGGATACAAGCGGAAGGATTTTCTTTACACGTTCAAATCTTTCACCTTTTAAGATGGTATTTAGGATCAAGCCCAATACAACTGGGCCAATCACGATCTTCAAAATACTTTGCATCATAGAGAGGAAGTCAATCGGTACCAATTGATCGGCCAACAATTGCATCAAAAAAGGTGTAATGAAGGGTGCCAAAAGGGTCGCAATCATCGTAAGGGTCAATGATAAGGCTAAGTTGGACTTCGAAATGTAAGACATCACATTGGATGCCAATCCACTTGGAGAACAACCAATCAAGATAATGCCCGCAGCAATTTCAGGTGGAAAGCCCGATAAAGAAGCAAGCCCTAAGCCTACAAAAGGCATGATGGTAAATTGGCAGATGATCCCTACCAACACTCCTTTTGGCATACGAAGTACACCCAAGAAATCCTCTACACTCATAGAGGTCCCCATGCCAAACATGATGACCATCAAAATGGGGATGATCAAGCCTTTCAATTCGAACTCACCAATGGTCTGGAATAAGGAGGGATAATACATCGCCAAGGCTACGGACATGAAAATAAGAACAGAAAATACGTAGCCTTTCAGTGGCTCACTTAGCATCATCCCGACTATTAACCCAACAAAGCCAATGATTACAGGAATGCCTGTTTGGCCCCCCATACCCATCACATACATGACTAAAGCAAATAAGAAGCTAATAGTAGCTATCCCGAATCCGAATTGTTGTAGTCTTTTCATGTCCTTTCTTTTGCGACTAACCTACCTGTAAGCTGAAACAACCTGAATAGCACTTTTCACCTTGTGGGTCAGATCATCAAACTTAGCCCTTTTTATCAATTCTGGCGAAATAAGTTTTGATCCCATTCCCACACACCATACCCCTGCTTGAAACCATGAATCAAGTTCCTCTTTTTGGGGACTCACGCCTCCAGTAGGCATAAGATTCGTCCAAGGAGAAGGTCCTTTTATTCCCTTCACAAAGGAAGGACCTCCCACCTGAGCGGCAGGAAATATTTTAACAACCTCAGCACCAAGTTCTTCTGCTAGACCTATTTCGGTCATGGTACCACACCCAGGTGCCCAAAGTACTTTCCTACGGTTACAAACCTTGGCCATTTCTGGATGCAATAAGGGAGATACTATAAAATCCATCCCCATTTGAATGTACAAAGAAGCTGTTGGTGCCTCCACGATGGAGCCTATTCCCAAGGCTAAATCTGGAAATTCTACCCTGCAATGTTCCAACAATTGCCTACATAACCTATCAGCTCCATCTCCCCGATTCGTAAACTCAAATACTCTTATTCCTCCCTTATAGCAAGCTTTAATCACTTGCTTTACGAGTTCTAAGTCCGGATGATAGTAAACGGGAACAATTCCAGTATGAAACATTTTTAAGGCAACCTCTATTCGACTAAATCTTGCCATTCCATTTTTTGAGCTTTAATTAATCTAAAAAATACTGCCTCAGAACCTTAAAATCCTGCCTGTAAACTAACAATGATAAACCTAAACAGTCTCTAGAAGATTTAACGGCTAACCCTTCCACTGGCATCTCCCATCATCAGCTTTTCAACCTCCTCAACCGTTACCTGATTGGCATCTCCCACTATCGTATGTTTGAGACAGGAAGCTGCTACAGCAAAATTTAAGGCCTTTTGATCATCTCCCTCAAATGTTAATAGACCATAGATTAAGCCAGCCATGAAACTATCTCCTCCCCCAACTCTATCAACAATATGCGTGATCTGATAGGTAGGTGACTCAAAAAGAGTTTGACCATCATATAAAACTCCTCCCCATGAGTTGTGGGAAGCACTAATGGAACCTCTTAAGGTAGTGATTACCTTCTTAGCCCTAGGGAAACTCTCCATTAGCTTGACCAAAACGCTTTGATAAGCAGCTCCCTTGATAGAGCTTCCATCGGTTACATCAATCTGCTCGGGATGAAGGCCAAAATGCTTTTCTGCATCCTCCTCATTTCCAAGAATGACATCACAGCCTTGGACCAGAGCAGGCATCACTTCAGATGGAGCTTTTCCGTATTTCCATAATTTCTTCCGATAGTTAAGATCAGTAGAAACCGTGATGCCCATCTTATTGGCAACTTGGATAGCTTCCAGACAAGCATCCGCTGCACCTTGTGAGAGCGCTGGGGTAATACCAGTCCAATGAAACCATCCAGCACCTTCCAATACATTTTCCCAATCCACCATACCTGGTTGAATGCTTGCCATGGAAGAATGCGCCCGGTCATAAACCACCTTACTCCCTCTTGCTACTGCGCCTGTCTCCAGAAAATAAATTCCGAGCCTCTCGCCTCCCTTTTGAATATGGTTAGTACCGACATTCCTTTTTCTCATTTCCATGAGGGCACATTCTCCAAGATCATTTTCAGGAAGGCGGGTGACAAATTCTGTTTCCATTCCAAAATTTGCCAAAGCCACCGCCACATTACTTTCTCCCCCTCCATAAATCACATCAAACGAATCAGTCTGTGAGAATCGTCGGAATCCAGGAGGGCTAAGTCTCAGCATTATTTCACCAAACGTGACAACTTTTTTCATAGACGGTATACTTGAATATCGATTCTAGATTATTTCACATTGAAAAGAAGAAAACTGACCATTTCAGTTATATGATAGGATGATTTTCCCATGCTGCCCTTAAGCTCCTCTACATCAGGTTGGTTGTCCTGATCAAGGAAGAAAAATTCGCCTCCACTCTTCCAGTCCACAAAATTTTGAGCAAAAAATGCAAAGAGTTGGTCTCTTTCTTTGGATTTGTCAGGCAAAAAGGAAAGCGCAATAATGGCTTCAGCATGTTGCCACCAAGATTTTCTTTGGTCCACAACTGAGTTACTTCTTGCATCCATTTCTCTGAAAAAGCCTCCAGATACATCCCCATCAAAAATGGGTTTCTGCATACTGGTCTCCAGAATGCTTATCCCTAAGTTCGCATAGGATTGCCTTTTTTCTTCAGAGAGGAAGGGCCATGAAGAAGCTCTTATTAAGTTCCAACCCAATTGAAAATTATGGCCAGGTGTTACCTTTCGTACTCCATCCTCCTGAGGAATAGTCCAATCTTCTTTAAAATTCAATTGGACCCATCCTTCTTCCTCATTCCATCCACGATCAAATAAAAGATCCATATGCTCTTCCATTACCCTTTCGTAGTTCTGGTGATAGCTGGAATCAGCTTCCCATAGATAAGCCAAAGCAGCCGAAACAGGATACAACAAGGCTTGAAGGTTTTTGGAGTCCTTCACCTGTCCAGATTCAAGAGAATATTCTCCGCAGAAACCACCATGCTGGACATCATGAAAGCGAAGATAATAGGCATCAAACAGTTCGTGAATTTTCTCCAGAAGTTGATCACTCTTTTCCACTTTATACAAGGCCGCCAGTCCACATAAGCCATAGGACTGTTGCCAGATACCAAGTTTTTTGCTTGGTACTACTCCCTGCTTTATATCTATGCTTTCTATAAAATAAGGCCCCACCTCATCTCTTGCCACCATTTTTGTAAGGATAAAATCGGCAGCTTTTCGGGCCTTTTCTAGATATGATGCTTGATATTCGGAACTGATTGACAAGGCATACACAAGACGAGAAAGCGCTACCAGATGAACCTTATCAGATAAGGTTACTCCATTCACATCTAATTCTGAGTAAAAAACCCCCAAAGAATCATCCCACGCATGCTCCTGAAAAAAACTCAAGGAATTCTTCACAAGTGGGAAATAGGTAGTGTCCATAGCAGATGAATGATAATTGTCTGATGTAGTGGAAGTACAGCCTGCCCCCCATGCCATACATAGGCATAGGGAAAGCAAACTGATAGTCACTGTGGATGAGCATAAATTTTTACTTCCAAGCATATACAAAGGCTATAGTAAAGATGATCAGTAAGAGAGAGAGTATTCGATAATTTTGATACCACTTAAGTGGCTTTAATTCAGCGCTTTCAGCTTCAAACTGTTTCTTATTCCACATCCATGTAGTAACAGAGGGATTTTCCTTGGGCTGCAGTAGCGTCACCACAATCAAGGCAAGGCTAGAAACCGTAAATACAACTGGCGCAATTAAGAGAAAATGAAGATCTGCCAGGAAGGTTTGGTCCTTGTAGAATACTAGGAATAAGGCCATAGCTAGTCCCGTTAACAAAGCAGCAAAGGAGGAATTTCCATTTGCCCGCTTCCAGAAGATTCCCGCTAAAAAGATAGCCACAACAGGAGGGCACATATAGGCCAAAATATTCTGAAAATACTTGAGGAGAGAGTCAAAATTTCCAATATAGGGTGCCCAGAAGGAAGCTATCACGATCATGACAAGCGCAGAAATTCTTCCAATTCTTACCATCGACTTTTCTGAGGTCTGAGGATAGACTTTTTTCACAAAATCATAGGTAAACAAAGTCGAGGCGGAATTTAATACCGCACTAATCGTCGATGCCATCGCAGCCAGCAATCCTATTACAAGTAATCCTTTAACCCCAGAGGGTAATAAGCCAAAAATCATATTTGGCAAAATCATGTCAGGTTTGGCGATCTCTGGATAAATGAGCCTTCCAATCACTCCGGGTAATACCATGACAAACAGAATAGGAAAGTTCAAAAGAGCGGCTAATAGAGCTCCTTTTCTGCCATGATTTACATTTTTCGCACTAAGAGTTCTCTGGACAATTGATTGGTTGGTACACCAGTAATAAAACCCTAGCAAAGGAATTCCTAAGACAAGGCCCAGCCAGGGGACAGAAGGATCATCCATTGGCCTGATCAAGCTTAAATCTTCTGGTGGGGTTTGGGCCACGACTTCTGCCCAGCCTCCTGCTTCTTGCAGGGCATATAAGGTTACCAAAGCAGAGCCCACCAGCAACAAAACCGCTTGTACGACTTCAGTATGTATCACGGAGGATAATCCGCCAGGAATAGTATATGAAGCCACGGCAAAGGCCAACAACCAGACCACTTGCCAGATTTCTAGTTGAGGAAAAATCAATTGTACGACCAGTGAACCTGCGTAAAGAGTTTGAGCTATATCGATAAAGACATACCCAATCATATTCATGCAAAGCAGATAATACCTAGAGCGATCATCAAATCGTTTCCCCAGATATTCCGGCATGGTATGGATGGTATTCTTCAGATAAACCGGAAGGATAAAAACCAGGAAAAAGATCAAGGGAAAAACGGCTGCCCATCCGTAATTAAACACCGCAATTCCTGTTGCATAAGCATCCCCAGACCAACTCAACAAGGAGGATGAGGAAACATTCGCAGCAAATAAGGCGATTCCAATTAAGGGCCAAGTCATGGATCTCCCCGCTAAAAAATAGCCATCACTACTTTCACTTGACTTATTCTTCAATCCCCACCAGATTACCCCAAAGACATAAATTGCCATTACACTTAGGTCAATCCAATGAAGATTTGCCTCGAATGTTTTCATGATCTTACCGATTGTTCCCAAAGGGAGGTGATAGAAAAGGTTGGATGTCCCCCCTCCAAACTTGGATGAAAGCACACTGTCTTCGTATGACTCGCATCCAAATCGAAATAATTATCCTCAAACCAGCCGTCTACATCACTTTGAAGGAATACATTCCTAGCTAAAGATTCGGCTTTGAGAATCACTTGGTAACTGCTATCGGATACTTTTACCTCAAAGGTGATCTTCGGGTCATTCAACCTTAATTCCTTTGGGGATGCGAAGAAGTATCGGTTTTCAGAGATACAATTTCCTCCACGTTCAAGTCTGAAATGGAGGTACTTTTCTCTGCTTGAGTCAGAAGTCACAAGTGTCTCTAAGGGAATAGCAAGTACTCTATGAGCACCCATGAGAAGGTCTTTGCCTTCCATTGAAGTTTTTTGATAGACTTGACCGTAAAAATCACGTAGCTCCCAATTCAACTGGACCAGCCCTTTTAAATCATGATCCGTAAGCACGTAGATTTCTATTAATCCTTCTACTTCCTTGGCCATCACCAGTTGTGAGGCATAAAACTTTTTGGCGAAATAATGCAAGGCCTTCCAGTATCCATGATAATCGACACTAGACCATGAACAAACTGGCCAGCAATCATTAAACTGCCAATAGAGGATTCCCATGCACTTGGGTTGCAAGCTCCTGAAATGCTCCACGGCAAACTTGATATTTTCAGCTTGTTGAACCTGACTGAGGTAGACAAAAGACTCAAAATCTTTGTGAGCTGGATAATTTCTCTCCAGATAGGTCCTAATCAAATCATATCCCCTTGCATGTTTTTGGTGAGTATGCATTGCTGGGGAACCAATAAAACGCTGATTTTCTGGCAAATAAGAAGTAAGGGTCCTAAGGTCAGGCATTCCTTGAAAGCCAAATTCACTGATAAACCTAGGTGCCAAGCTCAAATATTCCTCCACGGGATGTCCCATATGCCACACATCCCAGTGATGAATGTCTCCATAGTTGTTATCGTTGGCTGGTGCTTTGCCTAAACTACTAGGAGAGGAGGGCCAATAGGACCTAGACGGATCAAACTCTGCTACAACATCAGGGAGTAATTGATGGTATAATTTTTCATAGTCAGCCTGAAATTCCTTTATACTTTCCCCTCTAATCCCAAACCTTTTCCACATTCCTTGACCTTCGAGGTCATATATCCACTCGTTTTCATTATTTCCACACCACAAGACCAAGGAGGGATGATTTTTCAGTCGGATGACTTGCTGAATAGCTTCCTCTTTGACGTTGTCAAGAAAGGAGTTTGTGGCAGGATATAGCGAACAAGAAAACATAAAGTCCTGCCACACCATGATGCCTAACTCATTACAGAGTTGATAAAATAAATCTGTTTCATATATGCCTCCTCCCCAGACACGAAGCATATTAAAATTGGCATCTACAGCAGCTTGAAGTAATTTTCGTAGCCTTTCCTCTGTGGTTTTGGTCAGAAAACTATCATCAGGAATCCAATTGGCTCCTTTTACAAATACAGGCTGACCATTCACATGAAACGTAAAGGTCTCCCCCCATTCATCCGCTTCTTGAACCAAGACGACATCTCGAATACCAATTTCTGTAACAAACTCATCAACAATCTGACTGTCATGAAGCATCTTTAGACCTAAATGATACAGGTGAGGTGCTCCTAATCCATTTGGCCACCAAAGCTGAGGAGATTCAATTTCATAGGGGAGTTTCACCAAAGAGAAACCCTCTTCTAACTCAAAGGAAAAAGACTTTCTAGGTAAAAGGCCCTGCTCGTCAAAAACCTCTAAGTCAATGGTACCTGCCCTAGCTACTTCCAGTTGGAGATGAGCTTCGAGAAAAGCTGTTTCTTTCGTTACCTTTTGCTGTATCCAGTCCAACTGCTCTATGCGACAGATATTTCCACTTTTTAGATACACCTCTTTCCAGATACCAGAAGTTACAAGCCTTGGACCCCAATCCCACCCATAATGATAGGGTGCTTTGCGGCTTAATGGAGATGCTTCAATGGCATTATCCTGAACGGCATGATAACGGAAATTCAATTGGGCTAGTTCGGGGAGAACTTTATTCGTGGGAGAATGGAAATATAGCCTTAAGTGATGTATCCCTTGCTTCAATTTTCCCTTTAAGGGAATGGTCCATCGACGATACATATTGTCGGTTTGAAGGACAAGTTCCTCGTCGAGGAAAATGTCTACATAGGTATCTAATCCCTCAAAAACGAGTTCAAGCCAATCTTTTTCCAAATCTTCTTGATCCACCTCAAAGGCTAAGCGATACTCCCAATCCTGATACTCGACCCATTGACATTGGTCTTCCTGGCTCCCCCAAAAGGGATCCAGGATGATTCCATTTTGCATCAAATCCAGATGGTTACATCCTGGAACCGTAGCAGGCAACCAGTTCTCTTGGCCGAGCTGTCGAAAAGACCAGCCCTCATGCAAGTACTGTTTGTTATTGTTCAACGTATAGGTCGATGATTGCTTCATTTCCTTGCCCATCCTTATTCGAGTTCATATGTATTGAGAATGCTATCGATTTCGGCCTCCATCTCTTCAGTCAATTCCCATGAAAGGGCTCCGACTGTACTGAGAGCATGTTCTTTTTTATTAAGGCCTGCAATGACAGGACCTACAGAAGGCTGGTTGACAAGCCAGTTGATAGCAAGCTGTGCCAAGGGTTTGTCTATTTTTCTGGCAAAGTCCTTCAAGTCATCGACTACACGAAGCAAATAGGCCAAGGAATCTCCCAGTAACTTCGGATTTTCGGCCCTTTTGTCATGTTCATCAAAGTTCTCTTTTGCCTTAAAATTTCCTGCCAATAAACCTTGAAATAGCGGGCTGTAAGGGAGGTACATCATCCCATGTTTCTCGCAATAGGGTAGAATTTCGTCCTTGGTTTTATAGGTAAGGGGAATATTGTGGTAAGAGGAAGGATTATGTTCTAACATATTATAAAGCCCCTGAAAGGAAGAAACTACTCCAAAGGAGTCCGCGACTTCAAGGTCTGAATAAGAATAGTTTGAAAGGCCTATATATCTAATTTTGCCTTCATCCCTAATCTCGGCCAAGGCTTCCATTGTCTCTTGGAGAGAAGTATCAGGATCTGGCCAATGACACTGCCACAAATCAAGGTAGGATACCCCCAATCTTTCGAGAGAACGATCAATTTCATCCTTTAAGCTCCTTCTACTTAGATTGACATCAACATGTAAATTCTCGTCCCACACGAGTCCACACTTAGATGCAATAAAAAGTTTATCACGTTTTACTTCCTTGATGGCTTTCCCTAGAATCAGCTCAGAGTGCCCCTTTCCGTAGACTGGAGCTGTATCAAAAAAGGTAATCCCAAGATCAATTGCTGTCCGGATGGCAGCTATTGATTCACTGTCTTGAATATTGTTCCATTCTCCCCCAATGGACCAGCATCCAAAACCAATAACAGGTAGCTTATCTCCAGGGAGCCTTTTAAATTCTTTGTATTTCATAAGAGTAGGGTAATAATCACTCAGGGGTCCTTATTTCTCTAGGGAATCTACCAACTCCCACAATTCAGCTCTGTATGTTGTTCTTATGTTCTGTGTCTTAGCCAGTTCATCCTCCATAGTTAGACTTGGATGAGCTTTTTGAAAGGCTCCGAAATAGTCAAGTTGGTTTAGTTTTTCAAAGGAGGATACTCCACTTATGGTAAGGAATTGATAATCAACACTATTTCCATGGGGGAAGTCCAACTGGTAAACGGCCCACCAATCCTGAATGCCTTCCTCAATCAAGACTTCGTGAGCAGCTTTCCAAATGTCTTTTTCTCCTTGGATATAGGCTCCTTGATCAGACTCTTTTACTTGAATAAAGGCCACCTTAAGATATTTAGAGGGGAATTCCTGCAAAGAATCTCTTCTGGAAGAAACCACCAAACGGCTCATTTCTGACCTCACTTTTTTCCTAGATTCTTCGGTAAGGTCCTCGAATCCATCATATCCTTTGTCAGGATGAGTTTCCGCTATCATTTTTTTGGGATATGGATTCTCAAGCTTCTCAAAGGAGCCATAGGTGTTAATCGTGGCAAAATTATAAGGATTGGCATCGTAGGCGAAATGGACCTTATATAAATACCATCCTTCTATGATTTCTTGCTCTATCCTTTTTTGATGAATGGGCTTCCATGCCTTTTCTGCCGCGATGTAAGGGTCTTGCAACCTGTTGACGACTTTCATGTAGTCCATTACAGCCAAAGCTCCTAGTGTAGTCGGTTTCATTTGATTCTTCGTGCTTATTTTCTAACGGTCTCTACCAATAGCAATTAAATATTAGCACTATTTCCTCCAATTGGACTCATGATGGTTAATTTTGTATCGGTCTTTAGTAAATGCATAGCAATCGTCCAACACTTCTTAACATAGGCTTAACATAAGACTCCATTCAATATTCTATCACCATAAGGTAGGGTAAGACATCATCTTGGGATTTAGTGGACATGTATGTCAAAAACTTCAATCTCTCAAAGCGAGCTTATCCCCTACTTGGTCTTCTATTGGTCATTCCTTTGATGGTTTTCTTGCCGGGCTTTCTCATAGAAATGGATCCAGCCAACAGAAATGTCCTACAAGCTGAGGTCTCATTTAGCTACCACATAGCTGGAGATCAGCCTTATCAGATAGAAAGTTTTATCCCCTTCTCTTCCAGCAGACAACATATTAGAGACTTAGCACAAGACAAAGGACCTGCTGGTACCATTGAAATTTCATCTTTGTACCAAAAAATTAAATGGGAAGGAAAAGCCGATACCAGTCTAACTTTATCTCACCGATGTCATTTTACGGGCAAAAGGAAAAGCTATCCTATTGATCCAAGCCTTAAGCTATCAGGTCAGATAGGCTCCCAGGACAGAAGATACCTCAAGGAATCTGCCTTTGTTCAAGCCTATCATCCCCTTATGACCTTAGGCGTGCGCAAGCTTATTGGACATGAGAATTCTATTAAAAGGATCCTACAAGAGCTTTTTTCCTACCTACATGAACTTCCCAACATTCAAGGACATGAAGGTGATGATGCCCTTGAAACGCTAAGTCAGTTGAAAGGTTCTCCATGGGGGAAAAGCAGACTATTGATAGCGATGACACGAAATCTCGGTATTCCTTCTCGTTTGGTTGGTGGCATGATCTTACAAAAGGATCGTCCCAATCAGGTTCATGTCTGGACTGAGGTCAAAGTAGGCAAACAATGGATTCCAATAGATCCCTTCTATGGGCATTTTGCTTCCCTTCCCGCCAACTATATGGAATTATTCAGAGGAGAACATTTTCTCATAACCCATAATCCTGGACTTGAGGTCTCCTTTTCATTTTCCACTCATGCACCTGAAAGCCAAGAGGTTGTGATGACTGTTATCAAGGAAAAATAAGGAAGATATGCATTTAGGGTAGATAGCGTGTTTAGTGTCTGATCAGGGAGGGAGTATCGAACTTCCTCCCATTTGTGTTAAAAGCGAATGACCATACCAATTCCTTGGGAACCAACTGAAATACTGGAAAGGACCTTCTCTAGTTTGGGAGCTGCCTGATAATGATGAAGGAAAAAATTAGTCGCATCAAAAAGCAAAAGAAATCCTCCTTGAAGAATAAGCGAATTTCCGTAGCCCTTGAAGCGGTCCATTCTTAGTTGATCCCCTGTAAAACTTTTGGATCGCTCTCTCATCCAAGCCCCTGCAGTCATGTAAGTCCCGTTCAAGGCCATGTTAAAGAGGAATATCTTTTCTATACTTTGTTGTTTGGTATAGGTGTCCAATAGGCTATAGCCACTCGCGTCCTCTGTCAAGGCTCCATATAATCCTCCGGCTGCTAATCCCAAATTAACCACGTTCCAGAAGACATTCATTTCATGGAAGTATCTGTTTACGCCTGTTGTTCTACTTCTTTGAATGCCACTGAATACCATATTTCCTACTGCCCAACTGCCCAATACAGACATTCCAACCTTGCTCAATTGGATTCGGTTTTGGTTTACCTCATCCAGTATTTCCTGTTGAGAGAATACAAGGGAAAATAGCATCATCATGATGGCAAACACGAAGGTCGTTTTGAGGAGTTGTCTTCCAGTATTCATAAGGAAAGGAATTATTTACCTCCAACTACCAATTATCTGTCTCATTGTTTGTGGCATAGAAGGCCAAAAAATTTTTGATCAGGAGGTGTGCTTTTGAAGGAAAGCTTCGGCTGTTTCTTTAATGACGTCTTTGATCGGCGTGTATTCAAATCCAAGACGGGTAATTTTGCTCCCGTCGTAGGAATCCTCAGCATTAGAAGAACGCATAGCCTCGAGTGTGATTCCAGGTTCTTTTCCTGTCATGGCAGAAAGCCATTCGTTTAACAGTCCGCCTGTATTCGCTACCCAGGCTGGAATCTTCATAGAAGGAGGATTTTTCCCAAGGGCTATCGCGATTTCCTTTAACAAATCATGATAGGCCCAGTTTTCTCCTACCAAAATATACCTTTCCCCATTGGGCACATCCTTCCCTAATAAAAAACTACAAGAGCGTGCGACATCCTTTACACCTACCATCCCATCACTCCCTCCTTTGTAAACTTTTAAACCCTTGTATACAGTTGAGAATATTTGACCCGTCCCATTTTCCCAATTATCCGTTGGTCCCAATATCAATCCAGGATTAATGATCTGGGCCTGAAGCCCCTCCCCTATTCCTCGGTAAATTTCATATTCGGCCTCCCTTTTGCTGATGGAGTAAGTCGAAACAGAATCCTCTCGATTCCAAGGAGTCTCCTCGGTATTGATGCCTTTTTTGTTTCTGCCAATTGCGGCAATAGAGCTGACATGAAGAATTCTACCCACCCCTTTTTCTAGGCATAAGTTGACTAAGTTGGCTGTTCCTTCGACGTTTACCTTCATTACTTGTTCCTTTTTCTTCTTCCAAAAGGATACAAAAGCTGCTGCATGGACAACCGTATCTACTCCCTCCAAGGCCTTATCAAGGGCGAGCAAATCCAACACATCTCCTTCTACCACGTCTACCATTTTGCGCCAGGGAAGGTTCCTGTTCTTTTCATTTCTGACAAGGGTTCGGACCTCGTATCCGGCAGTCAGAAGTTCTTGTAGAAGATGTTGACCTAAAAATCCTGTGGCACCAGTAAGTAGGATCATGCCTTTTTGCTTAATTTGTTTGTTAATTCCAGACAAAGGAAGGAAATCCTTATCACTTTTATTCAACCAAAGCATCTCCGATGGATTTATCGGTATTTTTTGATCCCATATCTACCCTTACCCAGAGCCTCCAATTAGGGATGGACGAGGGCTCAATGGGTCGCCACCTACACTCTTTTGAGGAACAATTTCCTGATTGGCGAGAAGCAGATATTATCTTGCTTGGAAGTAGGTATCAAGAAGAAGATGAACCCTATTCTGCCGAAAAAATTCGACAAGCTTTTCACCAGTATAGTTACCAAGACTCTAAGCTAGTTATTGCCGATTTAGGGAACCTAAAAGCCAAAGCAGCCTATGGAGATTACCTTGATACTTTGAGTTATGTCCTAAAGACGCTGATTGCAGAGGATAAATTGGTCCTGATTATGGGAGGTGGTCAGCGACAAAGCTTGGGCCAGTTTCAGGCCTACGAGGAAGCCCCTTCTCCTATAGCTTATGTTCATATAGACAGGAAATTCGACATTGATGCTGGCCTGGATATCCCCCATGCTACCTCCTACAATCGGCTAATCATAGAGGAGGAAGGGCATCATCTGGCATCTTTTACCAACCTTGCCTACCAGCGCTTTGCTGTCACCGATCCTCAAAAGGAGTTTCTTCAGGATCGCTATTACCATTCTACTCGCTTGGGGATGCTCAATCAATCCATCAGAGAAGCTGAACCTGAGTTGAGACTTGCCCATATGGTAAGCCTAGATATGTCTGCCATTCGATTTGCAGATTCTCCGGGTAGTACCGCCCCTTCCCCAGCAGGTCTAACGGCCATTCAAGCCTGTACCCTAGCCAGGTATGCGGGTATGGGATACAGGCTTTCTACTTTTAGCATCAACGAATTTCGCCCTGACAAAGATATCCATGGCCAGAGCGCACAAATGGCTGCCATGTTGATGTGGTATGTGCTGGATGGTTATCAAAATAAGTGGGAGGATCATCCGCTAGAGGATAGATCCAACATGCGCAAATATGCAGTCCAATTACATGCCTCTGTACAGGAAATTCCTTTCTATAAACATCCATTATCTTCTCGTTGGTGGATGGAGGTTCCTTATCCAGATTCATTGGGCAAGGAATTTCCTAGAAGTAGATTGGTTCCTTGTTCAGAAGCTGATTATGATTTTGCACGAACCGACAACATTCCAGAAAGATGGTGGCTGGCCTACAATAGATTGATGACATGATCAGACTCCAATCATTAGGGAAAAAATTTGGGAAGCGATACATCCATCAACATCTTTCCATGGACATTCCAACAGGGGAGAGACTTTGCCTAGTAGGGGGAAGTGGAGTGGGAAAATCCATTTTGATGAAAATGATGCTAGGCCTTGAGGATTATCAGGAAGGACACATCTTTTTTGAGGAGGTTGAAATCGGTAAGATGACGGAGCAAGACAAAGTAGAGCTTATGCAAAAGTGCGGCGTGGTCTTCCAGGGGGCTGCCCTTTTTGACTCCTTGACGGTTCGGGAAAATATAGGCCTGAGGTTAGACGAGGAAAGAGAATTGTCGGGTGAAGAGATAGACCAAAGGGTGGCTGAGGTGCTTGAGGCCGTTCATTTGAATCCTTCGATTATGCCACAGTTTCCAGCTCAACTTTCAGGAGGAATGCAGAAGAGGGTAGCTATTGCACGTGCCATTGTTCACCAACCCACCTACCTGTTTTATGACGAACCCACCACCGGTCTTGACCCTGAAAATGCAGGAAACATTGACCAACTCATTTTAACATTATCTGAGATAGGAAACACCACCAGTGTTATCATTACACATGACTTGGAAACAATCAAAAAGGTGGGTACTCAGGTAGCGATGCTAAGCAAAGAAGGACTCATTTTCCATGATAAAGCTGAGCTCTTCTGGTCCTCTATGATTCCAGAAGTTCAACGATTCGTCCACAGAAGTCAATAAAAACCCATAAATACCATTTGGTCTTTATGGGTAGGTAAGAAAACGCGCTGTACTGTAGGGTCGTGGCTAAAGTGTGGGATTCAATGGTTTATTCTGTTTGATAACTCAGTTCCCTTTGGCTTAGGGCTAACAACATAGCCTCTTTTTTCAGTTCACCCGGCTTAAAAAAGCCTGCAATTTTAAAATGGGTATGCTCAAATGTATACCTGATGGCCTTTAGGTCTATGGCTGGGATCAATTGATAATGCAATCCCTCTCTTTTTCTTTCGAGATAAATTTTGGCTCTCTCTACATCAAACTCATTGGCTATCAAGCTAAAGGGATTGAGAGGCAAGGCAATGTGGAAGAATTCCTCCATTTCAGAATCATGTGCCTCATAGCCGTCGCAGATCCAACCCACTCTATTCAAATTAATATAAAGGCTTTTGTGATTCTTACACTGGATAATCCCTCTTTTTACAACTGCTCCTTCTTCCATAGCCAGGAGAGAAGAATAAAGAATCAATTGGTATCCAAGTCCATAGCCTGCTAAATCTTGAGAAACGGCCAATCTTATGGTATAGGAAGTTCTGTTTTTCAAATATCCGACCTCAAACACATGCCCGTGAATCACACCTTCCTGATCTACCAGCACCAGACCATGCCCATATTCTCCCCATCTATGTAGGTCAAAGGCACAGATTTCGTGTTGATGTTTTTCGGGATAACGTTTTTTGATGAACTCCAAAATTGCTGGGGTATCCAACCTGGTCATTTTTCGAACAATCAACTTATAAGACGCTAGATAGCGCTCTATTTTCTTTCTCCATGCCATGCTGAAATCGAAGGGATTTCTCAGTTTCCACACGGACTCAATACCCGAACCTACTGGTTTACAGATATCAACAGGTTTTTGGTAAAGGAGATTTTCTTTGCCTTTTCCTTCAGTAGAAAATGGTTGTTGCTGCCTCAGCCGCAAAGAATGCGCCTGATATCCAAGGAAGGGGCTTTGGTTCCCGTCCTCAGATGGAAATGAAGTAAATAGTTGCATGTTCTTTGTTCCTCTCGCTCTAGTTTGTAAGATAAAGGTAGAACCATCTGAGGAATCATCAATCCAAAAACCCACGCTTTTCTTTCTTTAAAAAATTACCCGTTTTCTTTTCGACATCTTTCATTTTTCGAAACTAGCTAAGCCTGCATCTAAGTTAACAAGAATTGTCGTTAATTAGCTGAATAGCAATAGCATCTAATCATATCAATATATTTATATGCTTTTTATTGTTCCAAATACCTTAATAAACGCTCACTAAGTCGCTAGAAATCTTAGCATACAAACATCTATCCACCAATTGTCATAAATATTCGATAAATGAACCATTCATCTATGGAAATTGCCTGTTTGAACAACTAATCTGAACCTTATTAAGGCTAGTTTTAGAAAAAATGATCACAAATGCAGTTTTTTTAATCTATGATCAAATTACAACATCAGCTCGAGACTAAAAAAACTGGCATCAGGGCTCGAAATGAAGTAGAAACGAGGATTTGTCCTACAATTGGCAAAAAAGAAAACCAAATAAGTCCATTTTAAGTTCAAAACTTACATCTTTGCATTTCCCTTCGGGGATTATTTAATTTTGTCGCTTAGAACTAATAACTGTATTCATGTCAGAAGCAACCGCTAAATTTCTGCCATATAAGGTAAAGGACATCAACCTGGCAGCATGGGGACGCAAGGAAATTGAGCTAGCAGAAGCTGAAATGCCCGGCTTGATGGCCCTTAGAGAGGAATTTGGAGAATCCAAGCCCCTGAAAGGTTCAAGAATTGCCGGATGTCTACATATGACCATCCAGACTGCTGTGTTGATTGAAACACTCGTTGAACTGGGTGCCGATGTAACTTGGTCTTCTTGTAATATTTTCTCTACTCAGGATCACGCTGCTGCTGCTATTGCAGAGGCAGGTATTCAGGTTTACGCCTGGAAAGGAATGAGTGAGGAAGAATTTGACTGGGCGATCGAGCAAACGCTGTTCTTTGGTGAAAATCAGGAGCCGCTCAATATGATCTTGGATGATGGTGGAGACCTGACCAATATGGTACTGGATCGCTATCCTCAACTCGTAAAAGACATTCGCGGTATTTCCGAAGAGACCACTACTGGTGTTCATAGATTGTACGAGCGCGAAAGAAATGGAACCCTTCCTCTTCCCGCTATCAACGTAAACGACTCTGTAACCAAGTCAAAATTTGACAACAAGTACGGATGTAAAGAGTCTCTGGTAGATTCTATCCGCCGTGCAACTGACGTCATGGTTGCTGGGAAAGTGGCTGTTGTAGCAGGATACGGTGATGTAGGAAAAGGATCGGCTGCCTCCCTACGTGGTGCAGGTGCACGTGTTATCGTTACTGAAATCGATCCTATCTGTGCACTACAAGCTGCTATGGACGGGTACGAAGTACGCAAAATGACCAATGCCATTCCTCGTGCGCAAATCGTAGTAACTGCCACAGGAAACAAGGACATCGTTCGTGAAGAGCACTTCAGATTGATGAACGACAAAACTATCCTTTGTAACATCGGCCACTTTGACAATGAAATCGACGTTGCCTGGTTGAAGGACAATTACGGCGAGAACATGATCAATGTGAAGCCTCAGGTAGATATCTTCAACGTAGATGGGAATGACATTATCCTGCTTGCAGAAGGTCGTCTTGTCAACCTTGGTTGTGCAACTGGACACCCATCATTCGTGATGTCCAACTCTTTCACCAACCAAACCCTGGCGCAGATTGAACTTTGGAACAACCCAGGAAAATATCCTAATGAAGTATTCGTTCTTCCCAAGCATCTTGATGAGAAGGTTGCAGCTTTGCACCTTGCCAAGATCGGTGCAGAATTGGAAGAACTAAGAGACGATCAAGCGGACTATATCGGTGTGAAGAAAGAAGGACCTTTCAAACCCGAGCATTACCGTTACTAATCTCAACATATGACATCAATAAAGGGCTACTCATACTTTGAGTAGCCCTTTTTTTTATGCTAAGTTCACAACAGAATACTAAACCGGGAATCGCTATGCTCAAACAGGCTATGACTGACAAAACCTGGATCTTCCTGAAGAAGTCTACTCCCTTCAACCTGCTAAAGGAGGCAGACTGGGAGGCAGTGGAATCTTCCCTCTATCTGTCAAGACATAGTGCTGATCAAGTAATTTGTCAGCAAGGAATAAGTACACTAGAAGCACTGTCGGTCATCTACGAGGGCAGTGTTGAAAAATACTTTGAGCGTCCTAATGGCCAAAAGGCCTACCAGGAAAGTTTTCATGCAGGTGAAAGCTTTGGAGCTGTATCAATGCTTCTCAACAATGAAAAGGCATTTAGATCGGTACGAACCCTTAGCCCTACCCAACTCATCAATATTCCAAAAGAGAGTTTTCTGGAGTTGTGTAAGCGGGAAAAGGACTTCAATGAGTTTTTCATCCAGCACTTTGGAAAAAGAATGCTCGAAGCAGGCTATGCTAACCTTATGCTGGAAAAACCTCGAAAAGGCTCTACTTTTCAGGTATCGGATCTCGCCTTCCAGCAACAACTCCATTCGTTCTATACCCAAACGATCAATTCCTGCCCCACCAGCACGAGCATCAGAGATGCTGCCAAGCAAATGACCACCAATAGAAGGAGCTACATTCTTGTTAGGTCAGAGAATGGATATTATGAAGGGATTATTACAGATCAAATCCTTAGAAGCAAGGCCATTGCAGAAGGGATTGGCATGGACGAACCCGTTACTGCCATCATGAGGGGGCCCATTTATACCATCGACTCTGAAGAGTTTGTGTTCGAGGCGATTTTAAAGATGTTCCGCCGCAAAATTAATTACCTATTGGTCAAGAGATCTGGGAAAGTAGTAGGAATCGTGGGCTTGGGAAGGCTTTTGAATGCGCAAGGAAAAAGCCCATTCCTTTTTATTCAATCCATCCGCTCCAGCTATGATACCAAGATTCTTCAGGACAAATGGAGGGAAGTTCCTGAAATGGTAGATTCCTTGATTGAAAGAGGTACTCGTCCTGAAATTGTCAATCAGATTGTCAGCAGTATTTCAGATGCGATCACACAAAATATCATCGGTAAAGCTATCCGTAAACTAGGTCCTCCACCTTCCAGATTCGTTTTTATAGCCTTGGGATCAGAGGGCAGAAGAGAACAAAGCCTTAAAACCGACCAAGACAACGCTATCATTTTCGAGGATGTACCGGAAGAAGAACAAGAACAGACTCAGACATATTTCCTCCAACTAGGCAAGTTGATTTCAGATGAATTGAATACTGTAGGTTTTTCCTATTGCCAAGGCAAATTGATGGCGAGCAATCCTGCCTGGAACCAATCTTTATCTGTGTGGAAGAAGTACTATCTGGATTGGATTTCTCAACCTATGGGAGAAAGGGCCTTGATAGCTTCGGTTTTCTTTGATGCCAAGGCTATTTATGGTCATTTTCCCTTGATGAAGGAACTATTGAGCTATGTGCAAGGCGTATTAGAAGAAAGGGGAAGTTCATTTTTGGCTCAATTGGCAAGACATAGTCTAGTGAATCGTCCTCCTCTTGGGTGGTTTGGTATGCTTCAGGAGACGACTTCCGAAGATCGCAAAGGCATCAATATCAAAAGGGCCATGCAAACCATTACTGATTACGCCAGAATCTATTCTCTTCGTGAACAACTTAGGCTGACCAACACCGGGGAAAGGCTAAAGGGCCTTATTCCTTCTGCGGTTTTAAGTGAGGCAGAATTTACAGAACTCCATCAGGCTTACTACTTCATGATGAGGCTTCGTCTTACCCATCAAACGCGCTTGATCATGGAAGGCAATAGCCCTGACAACATGATTCCACTTGCTTCCCTTTCAAAAATCGAACAAGTAACCCTTAGAGAGATATTTAAGGTAATCGAAAAATATCAAAAGAGATTGTCTACTGTCTATTTAGGATTTTAAGCTACATTAGGCCAAAGAAGACTACAAAAATCGCTGACATGACACATACCCGTTTCCAAATCGAAGCCACCAGGCAATGCAGAAGAAATTTTCTGAAAATTCTGGATCAGTTTTCCATTGACCAATTGAATCACATTCCCCAGGGATTCAACAACAACCTCATTTGGAATTATGGGCACATCATTGTCACGCAACAATTATTGTGTTATAGGCTGGCTGGCATGGATACTTTGGTACCTGATGCCATTATTGATGCATATAGAAAAGGGACAAAACCTGTAGGACATGTTGATGAGGCTGCTTACAACCAATTGAAAGAATGGGCAGTTAGTTGCTTAGATACATTTGAAAAGGACTTAGCGGCTGACATATTTCAGACCTATAAAACCTATGGGACCAGTTTCGGACTAGAACTTTCCAGCATTCACGATGCCATCCATTTCAACAATGTGCATGAAAGTATGCACCTCGGAACGGCCATTTGCCTAAAAAATCAGCTGCTGTAATTCATCTTGGGGAATTGCTCTTCAATCCTCTTTTTCTGCCTCAAATGATGGTGGAAATGCATCTCAACAAATTGGAACCATTCATAAGCACTCAGATACCCTAGGGTAAAATGATGCCTTTTCCCACTTCCTTCACTGTGGTCTAATTCAACCATACGCTGCATCATCCACTTGTTGATGGTAGGAAATTCCTGACGAATCTCCTCGATATTTACTGAACTGGGGGGTGGTGTACCCTTGTATTGGGCTTTGATGGGCGGGAATTTTCCTAGCAAAAATAAATAGGTACCTGTAGTACTTTTCTTTTCAGAAAGATTCTCAAGCTGCGTTAAACAATCGGGGATATATTGGTTGAGGATTCCTTTTGAGGTAACCAAAAGGTGGTAGTAAACCTGCCCTAAAGACCAGGAATTCTCATCAGGTTGAAAATTAAACTCTTCCTCACTGTAGTGATGTAGGGATTCTACCCAAATATGGAAGTGCCGTTGAAACCTGCGATAAATACGTTCTAACTTGGGGGTATTCATGTATTTATTGCTTAATCTCTACTCACAGAACCAGCTGTAAGCCTCATTGTTAACCAATAAACGAATTTTTCCCCTTAGCTAGCAGAAATGAAGGCATCTTAGTTTATCTGAACTCCCTCCCAACGATTGATTCGTTTGTCTAATGGGGTATTGATGGAAGTTACTTCTTCAGGATTTTCAGGAAGCGTAAAAAATACCGTAGTACCGACTCCAGGTTCAGAATCGATCCAAATTCGACCCTTATGCTGCTCGACGATCTTTTTACAAATAGACAATCCCACGCCCGTACCTTGGTATTGAGACTTTCTATTGTGTAGGCGAAGGAATAGTCCGAATATCTTTTCCTTGTATTCCTTTTCCATTCCAATTCCATTGTCCTCCACAGAAAAGAGATATTTCCGTCCTCGTTTTTCAGCCCGAATCTCAATTTGCGGAAATTTATCACTTCTGAATTTGATGGCATTGTCAATCAGATGTTGGAAAAGCTGTGTGATTTGCCCCTTATTCGCCTGGATAATAGGCAAGCCACTCAATTTGATTTTCACACCTGCTGAGCCTTTTTCCTTTTTCAGTTTACCAATGATATCAGTAATCATGTAATTGATATCGACCTCTTCGTAATCTGTCTGAAAAATCCCTACAACTGAATAAGCAAGTAAGTCAGATAACAGCTTGTCCATTCGATCTACTCCCTGTACAATGAAGTCAATAAACTCATTGGATTCCTCATCTATCTGATCATAGTGCTTATTTTTCAGAAGGGAGGCAAAACATCCAATCGATCTTAGTGGCTCCCTTAAGTCGTGGGAGCTTACATGGGCAAACTGCCTCAAGTCTTCGTTAGAACTAGCTAGGCGTTCGTTCTGCCTACGAATCTCGTCATTCTTCTGCTCGAGGATTTGGTTGAGGTCGAGAAGCTGTTTGTTACGTTGGTAACCTAATGCGATAATTACTCCCAAGAAGAAAATAGCAAGGAAGAAGGCCAGCCAAACCATCAGGCGATTGCTACTTTTCTGCGCTTTCTGGAGGTCCTCAATCTCTTTATCCTTTTCGTCTACCACAAACTGTTGTTCCACCTTGGCTAACTGCGAAATACCTTCAACGTCTGTCAAAGAATCTTTCAATTGGTGGTATTTTTTGAAGTAAACGTAGGCAAGCTGAATATTCCCCTCCTTTTCATAAACTCTTGACTTCGAATAATAGATATTCCTCAATAAGTTGGGAGAATTAAGGTTTTCAGCGATTTGTTCTGCATTTCTTAGAACTTCTCCTGCCTTCTTGTTTTGCTTCTTAAGCATGTACAAATCCGCCATCCTAATGGTAAACAGGACTAACTCTCGCTTGAGTTTCAACCTTTCTACCATAGAAACGGCCTCCTTCATGTGGACCAAAGCTTCATCATAATCCTTTCGCTTCTGGTAATAATTCCCCATGAGGGCTTCAGAATATGCTTTCCCGTAGGAGTGTTCTAAGGAGTCTGCAATTCGATGGGAGCGATCGATAAAGTATTTTGCCTTGTCCAAAGAATCTGAACGTAACAGGTAGGATACACCAATAGAGGCCAAAGTCGTGTAGTAATTGATCCCATTTTCGCGGGCCTCCATGGCCGACAGCTGATCAGATTGTTGCAGTTGTTGGTGAAGGTCAAGAGACATCCTGAAATTACGAAGGGCTTCGTCGTACTTGTTCTGTCCCCAATAGATCACACCAAAAATCCTGGAAGAAAGGGCCAAACTAGCGGTATCCTTGATTTCCTCGGCAAGCTCACGTGCCTCTAGGTTGTATTCGAGGGCCTTTTCGAAATTGCCCATGGTATTAAAAACCTCGGCAATCTTCACATAGTTTCTGACTCGTTCGGTACTATCAATGCTCCTGACCCGATTGGCGATTTTTTCTGCCCTCAGTAAGTTTTCGAGTGATTGGTTGTAATCGTCTCCGGGATTGTAGAACATCGCCCCTATGTAGTGCAGGAAGAAGAACTCCATTTGGTAATCCTCCAAGCGCTGCGCAAGTTCAAGTCCTGTCTGAAAACAAAATAGGGCATCCTCATTGTTGTTGTACTCATAGTAGTACAATCCCAACTCTTTGTAGGAAGCCATAAGGGCCAAAGGGCGCTGCTCCTCATTCTGGATAGCGATCATCCTCTTCAAACTGTCCACGTCTAAGGGGTCTGCTGCGAGCTGTTGTACTGACAGCCAGATGGTGAGCAATCCCCATGCAATTCTCCAGATTCTCATACAGGTGACAAAGGTTGGTTTTCCTTATAGTGTTGTTTGTCGCTTGTCTTTCCTTGTTTTGTGCTGATTAAAGACCGTCCTAACAGACCTTGAATCTTTTATTGTTTTTTGCGTTGGCTACCCGACTTTTACAAAATAAAAAACTCAATATTTTCGGCCTCATGTTCATTAGGATAGAGGAATCTTCCTGTTTTCCTGAATATTCGGCCGCATAAACCAAGCCAAAGATTTCGCGTTTAAGGTCAATCTTCCCAAAAAGCCAACATTGAGACACTGATCTTACATACAAAATCGATCATTTGTCCTTTGTGACTTGATTTCCTATGTTCATGCCAAAATACAAAAATCGGCTCAATCTGGGCGTATTGGCCTAAGATTAATCCAGGTATACATTGACATTTCACAATTCAGAAACTATCAACGTCTAATTTACTATGATGAAACAAGTATTGCTTACAATTGGAGCCATCGTGCTAGCGGCAATGACGCTACAGGCTCAGGTTCAGACTCCAGCTCCCAGCCCATCTGTAAAAATGGAGCAAGCTGTTGGCATGAGCACAGTTACACTTGAGTACTCTCGCCCAGGTGTAAAAGGAAGAACAGTCTTTGGAGACCTTGTTCCTTTCGACAAAATCTGGCGTACCGGTGCAAACCGTGCGACAAAAGTTACTTTTAGCAAAGACATCAACTTCAATGGAAAAGAAGTAAAAGCAGGTACTTACGCTATGTACACTATTCCTGGAAAGGATAGCTGGACTGTTATGCTAAACACTGACCTGTCTATCGGTGGTAATGTAGCAAAATACTCTACAGATACGGAAGTTCACCGCTCCACTGTTAAGCCTAACATGATGGATACAAAGATGGAGTCTTTCATGATTTTCGTAGACAATCTACGCGATGCATCTGCTGACCTTGTATTGGCTTGGGATCAGACTGCTGTGGTTATCCCTATGAAGATTGATACTGACAAGGATGTCATGGCTAGCATTGAGCGTACCATGGCTGGTCCTTCTGCCAATGACTTCTACGCATCTGCTTTATACTATTACAACAATGACAAGGATATGGATCAGGCACTTAAGTGGATCAGCAAGGCTGCTGACATGAGACCTGAAGCTTATTGGGTAGCGACTTGGAAAGCAAGAATCCTTGACAAAATGGACAAGCGCGATGAAGCTGTTTCTACAGCTAAGAAGGCCATGGAAATGGCAGAAAAAGCTGGAAACATGGACTACGTTAAGATCAACAAAGGAATCATCAAAGGAGGAAAGTAATTCTTCCTTGAAGACCAAAAGAAAGGCAGGACGTATTGTCCTGCCTTTTGTATTTTATCTGGTCTTTAAGGCGACAACAATTTGCTGATAATTGAGTATGTTGTTATATGAAGAAAGTAATAGGATTATTGATTGGGATAATGGGTACTTCCTTCAGTCTTACCGCCCAAGACTTACAACTGGCCACCCCAGAAGATTACTCCCATAAATTTGCCTTTGCGCCCATCTCTATGGATACCCTTAGACTAGGGCAAAGCATGGACTACCCCATCCTACTCTCAGGCTATCAAGTGATGCCCGAATATGCCAGAGAAAATCCTAGCGGCTATTCCTTTTTATGCCGTCTCGAACTAAAAGCAGAGGATAAACTTCCCGTTGGCCTCTGGGTAGAGGTTGAGGATGGCAAAAACTTAAGTTTGCCTACCTATCCCCATACCTATTTTCGCCTAAAGCTGATTCGCTTCTGAATAAGTCTGCCATTCTTCAGATTCTTCCATTTGAGAGGAAGGTAGCGACAGACGCTTCAAATTTAGCTTCAACGGCCTGCTAGGAAGACGGACCAACTTTGTCTTTTCCCCCTCCCAAATCTTAAGGAACCTCTTGGTTGCTTTCGCCTCTGATTCCTGCTGATACCTTCCTAAAACAACTTCGTATTTGCTACCCCCAGCCGGATTGATCCATATTTCTTCCTTCCAGTTAGATTCCAGGTAGGAAACGATCTCCTTACATTCAGCCCAACTTCTTGCTCGCCTAAATATCAAGCCCATTTCCTCTTCATGTCTCTTTGGAGGAAGCACATCAAGCTCATGTTGTGCAAATCCTTCATTTTTTTCCAATAAGCCGAGTAGGTCCTTCCAACCGTTCAGACTCAAGGTGCTAGGTATTTCGTACAGAAGTTCCCCTTTAGCATTGGTAATGATTTGAGAGGGAAAGGATTTGATATTGTATCGCTCTGCGAGCTCCTTCCCACCCGTATATTTTTGGGAACCATCAACTTCGTACATGACAAAATGGTCGTTAAGAAGGGCTGTTATTTCGGGATGCTGGACAAGGTCCTCTTGCAGCAATTGACATGGATAACAATAGGGCGTAACGAAGAAAACCAAACAATTTTTCCCTTCTTCTTGGGCCAACTTACTGGCCTCGGTTTGATTCGAAACGGTTTGAAGTCCCTCTGGCTGATGCTGCGTAAAAAAGAAAAGTACACAAGAAGCTAACAAAACGCCTCCTACCTTCATCCAGCTTTTTCTTCCAAGCCTTTGAGAGGGAGAAGTTTTATGGTTGTGCGATGGTTTCATGAGAACAATGGATTTAATCCAAAAATTGACATAAATCGCTCCTATTCCCTATTCCTTTTCTCTTGATCATTACAGCAATTAGACTTTGCTCAAAGTTGTCAACTTTGATGAGGCTTTTTGAGGTGTTTTTTTCAGGTGAATAGCGATAATCTTCCTGAAATTCAGCTCTTATCCTTAACTTGGGACAAATCTGATAACATTGACAAAGACGAGTAAGGCCCCAAAGATCATCAATGATCCGGTTCATGGATTTATCGAAATCCCTCGTGGACTGATCCTTAATTTGATAGATACCCCTACCTTCCAACGCTTGAGAAGAATCAAACAATTGGGGCAATCCTCCTTGGTCTATCCCGGTGCTGTTCATACGCGATTTAACCACGCCTTAGGTGCCATGCACTTGATGCGCCAGGCACTCGAGGTTCTTAAGCGGAAGAAAGTGGACATCTCCAAGCAAGAATACAAAGCTGCGCAAGTCGCGATTCTCCTCCATGATGTAGGCCATGGTCCTTTCTCCCATGCTTTGGAACATGTTATTATCCGAGGAATGCATCATGAGCAAATGAGCTTAGCTTTGATGAATAACCTCAACAAGCAGTTCCGAGGAAAATTGGATATGGCCATTGACATGTTTGAGGGAAAATACGAAAGGCCCTTCTTCCACCAACTGGTTTCCGGTCAATTGGACATGGATAGAATGGATTACTTGATCAGGGATAGTTTTTTCACGGGAGTAGCTGAAGGAATTGTTGGAATCGATCGTATCATCAAAATTCTAAATGTCCATAAAGGCATTCTGGTATGTGAGGATAAAGGGATTTATTCGCTAGAAAAGTTCATCCTGGCAAGAAGGTTAATGTATTGGCAGGTTTACCTACACAAGGCAGCCATGGCCGCTGAATATATGATCGTCAATATTCTGAAGCGGGCCCGTAGCTTGGTAGAGGCTGGAAAAGACATTTACCTAGATGAAAACCTCGGCTTTTTCTTCCACAACCATATTTCTCCAGAAGAATTGAACAAGGAAGTACTCAACCGCTACATTGCACTTGATGACAATGACGTTGAGTTTTCTATCAAAAAATGGCAAGCTTCTTCCGATCGGGTCCTGTCAGATTTATGCAAAAGAATCCAATCTCGTCAACTCCTGAAGATCAGAATGAAAAACACACCCTTTGATGAGGATTTGGTTCTTAAGCAGAGGAAAGTCTTGTCTGACAGGTGGAATATCTCAGAAGAAGATGCTGCCTACTATATTTTTACGGGCAAGGTATCCAACCAACCCTATGTGGAAAATAGCCAAGAGCCTATCCTTATTCGTCAAAAAGGAGGTGAACTGAAGGACTTGTCGGAGGCAACTGACCTCCCTAATATTCATGCCCTCGCCACTCCTGTTGTGAAGTATTATTACTGTTGTCCCGAAGAAATGCTCAAAGAAGAATTAGTTGCGAGCCTAAGCTAACCCTATGCTGGAAGAACTGAATAATCTTTTTGCGCTAGATGGCTGGGATTGGGTCCTTTTGGCGCTTGCTGCCATATTCATCGGTATGTCAAAAACGGGTTTTGGGGTGGGATACCCTGCCGTAGTACTGATCATGGCTTTCCTGTTTGGGGACAAGCAATCTACCGGTGTATTGGTTCCGCTCCTCATTTTTGCAGATATATTAGCCGTCATTTACTACAGAAAGATTGCCAGTTGGAACTACATCATCAAACTCCTTCCCTGGACCATGGTAGGTATCGTGGTAGGCGTACTTGTGGGAGGCTATGTGTCTGAAACAGTCTTTGGCTACATCATGGGAGGGATCATCCTGGGCGGAGCTGCCATTATGATCGTATTGGAATTTCAGAAATCAGAAGTCATTCCAGATTATCCTTGGTTCGCAGCCTTGATGGGATTTTTAGGAGGTTTTACGACCATGGTGGGTAACTTTGCCGGTCCAGTTATGTCGGTTTACCTGCTTTCGATGAGACTCCCTAAAGACCAATTTATTGGGACAGGGGCTTGGTTTTTCTTTATCATCAACTTGGTTAAAGTTCCCTTTCATCTCTTCGTATGGAAGACGATGAGCATAAATAGTTTTGTCTTGGATCTCTATCTCCTCCCCATCATTATCATGGGAGGTTTATTGGGAATTTTCATCGTGAAGTTATTTTCCGAGCGCGTATATAGAAGGCTAATCATCGCCATTACGGTCTTTTCGGCCTTGTTCATTCTTGTTAAATGATACCAAACAAAGAAGAAGCCCGAAAACCAAGGGTCTTCGAGCCTTTATAGTCCATGTGTAGGGATGCAAATTAAATAGGCAGAATATTCATGATGAGGCCATTTACGATTCCGAGAACAATCCCGAAAATCAGGGCCCACCAGAAATTCTTCACAGCAAAACCGCTGTACAACCAACTCACCACTTGAATCATCAATGCTGAGATGATAGCAGAAGCCAGTCCAAAAGTGATCCAGTTAACAGGAGCGAAAAAGAAATTAAGCACATTCCCAAGCGTTCCATTGACAATAGCGATGAGAATAGCCGTTACAACAGCTCCTCCAAAGCTCTTCACATCCACACCTTTCAAAAAATAGGCGCAAATCATAACTGAAATAGCAGATGCCAGAATGGTAAAAATGGTAGACATCATAAGAAGTCGAATTTGGTTAGATAAAGTGGTGATTCTTTACAACTAGGGGCGATTCTTATGAAAAATCACCTAGTCCATACTTCATAAGATAACACAATCTCTATATAGTTGAAAAGCTGCATATGCAAAAATTGCACAATGTTCATTTCCCCCTAACATAGATCAATCGCTATCTTGCTCCCTCTTCCTTGCGGAAAGCCAATCTTCCTTATATCTTTTCAGAAAATACATGCCCATGATCAAAAAGGTAATATTAATCCTACTAGCTATCGTCTTCGGTTTGTTTGCTTATTGGCAGTTGAACGATTCCGATCCCCAATTATGGGTGCCGATTTATGGAGGTGTAGCCCTTATCCTTGCCTTAAAAGCTTTTATCAAACTACCCAAAATCGTTACGCTTCTAGCCTCAGTTGCACTTGTAGTAGGGGTAGGCTTATACATACCCGGAGCCGTGGAGTGGTACAACGAAGGCATGCCTTCCATCACAGGCCAAATGAAGGCAGCTTCACCTTACATAGAAAACATGAGAGAAGGGTTAGGCTTGTTAATCGCAGCCTTGGCCATGGTTTTTGCGCCCAATAGTTAGGATGAATACCTTGATCACCATAGTTGGCCCAACGGCTGTTGGGAAAACGGCTCTTTCCATAGAACTGGCAAAGACGTTTGAATCGGTGATCATTTCGGCAGATTCAAGGCAGTTTTACCAACATATGGATATTGGCACCGCCAAGCCTACCAAAGAAGAGTTGGCGGCAGCAAAACATTACTTCATTGATAGCCTGAAACCAGATGAAGAATTTAGCGCAGCTAAGTTTGAAACAGCTGCAGAAGACCTAATGAATAGGCTCTTTCCTCAACATCCTACCCTTATCATGGTGGGGGGCTCTACCCTCTACATGGATGCGATCTGGAATGGCTTCTCTCCTATGCCCTTCATTGACCCTAGTGTTCGAGAAACCTTAAACCAGGAATTTAGAGATCAAGGATTGGATGCCTTACTAAAGGAACTCGCTGAGGTTGATCCAGATGTATATGGGCAAATAGACAAACAAAATCCTGCAAGGGTCATCAGGGCACTGGAAGTGTACAGAGGAACAGGAACACCCATCTCCGTTTTTAGACAGGGTAGGAACCAAAAGAAACATGCCTACCGATTGATCAAAATCGGTCTACAGGACGAGAGAGAAGTCCTTTACAATAGAATAGATCAACGTGTTCACCAGATGATCGCAGAAGGGCTTGTCGAAGAGGCAAAAGACCTTCTCGGCAAGGGATATGCCGAGCATTTAAATGCTCTCCAAGCTATAGGATACCGAGAGCTATTCCCTTATCTCAAAGGGGAATACGACTTAGATGAGGCCATTCGCCTGATCCAAAGGAATAGCCGTAGGTATGCCAAAAGGCAGCTGACCTATTACAGGAGGTTCGAAGACATTAGCTGGTTTCAGGCCGGCCAGAATGAAGAGGTACTTACCTGGCTCAAAAAGGAATTGGAGGATTAAACTACTTTCTCCCAAACAAGCCAAATATGCCTTTTTTGACAGGTTCAATCTTAAAACCTGCTTCTGCAACCAGTTTCATAATCCCTTCTTGGTCCAATTGATTGCTTTCGACTGTCAGGATTTTATCTTTTGAGTGGGTATCCACTTTCCAGTTTTCGATTTCAGATTTATCGAGAAAAGGGGTTACTGTAGCTACACAGCCTCCACAGTTGATGTTTGTCTTAAATGTATATGTCATTATTCTGTTTGTCTTAATGGAAGTGTGCTCCTCTTGTAAGAGCACAGGAATAATTTTTCCCTTTAGGAATTAGATGTTCTTTACACGCAACCTAAGGGAGTTTCCGATTACAAATATATCTGAAAATGCCATAGAAAACGCAGCTAGAATGGGCCTAAGTAAACCAATAGCAGCAGCTGGAATCATGATGACATTGTAGAAGAATGCCCAAAAGAGATTTTGCTTAATGGTCAAGACAGTATGTTTGCTCAAGTTGAATAAGTCCTTGAGCGAATCCATCTTTTGAGACATCAACACAACTTCTGCTGCTTCCTGTGCAATATCACTTGCGCCACTAAGAGAAACGCCAATATGAGCCTTGGCCAAGGCAGGGGCATCATTGATTCCATCGCCTACCATCATGACATGTCCCCTTTCCATAAAATTAGAAAGGAGTTGAAGCTTTTGCTCTGGTAATTGTTCACTGTAAACTTCATCTATCCCAAGGGAGTGGGCTACATCCTCGCATTTTCCCTTTTTATCTCCACTGAGCATGATGGTACGAATCCCTTGGGTAGACAACCAGGAAATGGTCTCTTTTGCCTCTATCCTAATGTCGTCCTTCAAGGATATCCCAGCCCAGAATTCTCCATTCTTCAACACATAAACAGAATACTGGTCTTCGGAAAGCATTCCCTTAACCGTGCGGAAGGAGCCGATCTGATAGGTATTCCCTTCTTTATCCTGAGCGGTCATGCCCAGTCCTTTTTGTTCTTTGACTTGTTGCAGTTCTACAGGCTTAGCTTCTGAGAAAATATTTCGGAGAGATAAGGCAATGGGGTGTGATGAATACTGTTCCATGCTGGCCACAACCGATTTTACAGTCTCCTCCTGTCCCACCTCCACCACATGAATTTCCTTCAGTTGAAATTCTCCTGTCGTAAGCGTACCTGTTTTGTCAAAAACAACGGTATCTATCTTCGTAGCCTTTTCAAATACACTTCCACCTTTAATCAGAATCCCTTTTTTGCTGGCTCGACCTAAACCGACAACTACTGCTGTAGGAGTAGCCAAGCCCATGGCACATGGACAAGCGATCACAAGAACCGCAATGGCTTGGAGCATAGATTGGGTAAATGGCAAGCCAAAAACTATGTACGCGAGAAGGAAGGTTATCAGGGAAATGGCAAGGACAGCCGGAACAAATATCGCACTAATTCTATCTGCCAATCGCTGAATGTCAGGCTTATCGGCTTGGGCCTTTTTAACCAATTGAATCATTTGGCTAAGGGTAGAGTCCTTGGCTTCCTTTTCTACGACGACTTTCAGTTGGCCATGTTGCAAGAGGGTTCCACTCATTAATTGATCGCCTACTTCTTTGAGCAAGGCTTGGCTTTCGCCTGTAATCATGGACTCATCCAAATGGCCCTCTCCTTCCAGGACCCTTACATCCAAGGGAATTATACTCCCTTCGGATAACAATAATTCCATTCCTTTTTGTACATGCTCCAAAGGTGTGTCTATCAACTTTCCTTCTGCGGTTAGCACAGGCGCAGTTTTGGCCTGCATATCCTGAAGGTTTCTTACCGCAGCTGTTGTTCTTTTGACAGAGCGATGCTCAATGACATTCCCCAATAAAACCAGGGTAATGACAGAGGCAGCAGTCTCAAAAAAGAGAAAATCAGGTCCTAGTTGATTGATGGCCCCATACAGGCTATACCCAAAGGCAGCTATTGCCCCAATAGAAATCAACACATCCATATTGGGTACACCTGCCTTGATGGAAGACCAGGCCGACCTCCCAAAATATAGCATGCCCAGGATAAAGACAGGCAGACTTAAGCCAAATTGGACCCATGGGTTATGCAAAACATGCCAAGAAATAAACATGTGCAAGATCAAAGGAAGGGTGAATACCAAACTTATAGCAAAGTACTTCTCTACCCTACTCCAACCTTCTTCCCCGCCCTCTTCGTCTTGGACCACCTCAAATCCCAAGTTCTCAATACCTTTCACCCAACTGTTGAGATTTTCCGGAGAAGCTGTCGCGAAATTCACCTCTCCATTGCTGAAATCTACGTTAACATGCGCTAGCCCTTCTTTTTCAAGGTATTTTTCAATACCTAAGGCACAATTGGTACACGTCATTCCTTTGACTTGTAGCGCTATATAGGAAGTTTGATTTTGTTCACTCATGTATTTTTTCCCTCTTTAGGAAAATAGATAATCCTCCTTTTTACGAAATAATTTACCATTGGATATGGCAGAAGGGCAGATTAAAGTTAATCTTTTGGAGGGTGAATCTTTATTTACTAAACTTATAGTTGAAAAGTAACTTTCAACTGACATTCATTTGACAAAATTGCATAATCTATGTTAAAGATCGTACAACCAATCATTCTGGCCTTGTTGATGTTCAGCATCAGCCTACCTGCTTTTGCTCAGAACAATCCCAGAAAAGAATTGAACAAGCTAATGAAAGATATGCCTGTAGAGCTACAGCAGCAAATCTTGAATTATGCCACCAACAAGAAGAACCAGTACGAACGTGTCCAGGCTAAGCTTGACAAAAAAGCAGAGACTGCTGCTGCCATTTCTACCCAAAAAACCGCTGAGGAAAGACCTGTACAGCTTAAGCCCAAACCAGCTACTGCTGTGATTACGCCCAAGGCAACTACTACCCCAGCTACTGCTACTCCTCCCAAGCCACCCGTTGTCAACAACAAGCCTTACTGGGAGCAGCGCGCAGAGGAATTGGCCCCAACCAATGTGAAGTGGGGAGAAGAGGTACACGAGTTCGGAACCGTTACAAGCGGGGACAAGGTTAAGCACACCTTTACCTTCACCAATTCTGGAGATCAGCCACTTGAGTTAACGAGAGTAAAAGCTTCTTGTGGATGTACTGTCCCTAACTATTCTAAAGAGCCTATCAAACCAGGTGAGCAAGGAACCATAGATGTTACCTTCAACTCTACTGGAAAGCGCGGTCGTCAGGTCAAAACCATTACTGTTACAGGTAACTTCGAAGGCCTACGCAAAGTATTGAGAATTCAAGGTGAGGTTAAGCCAACTGAATAATCTTATCTAAGCATACAAAAAGGGGCTACCCATGGATGGTAGCCCCTTTTTTCATTTCGTAACCTAAGGCTTATTTCTTCTTGCCTTTGATCTCTTTCTTAAGGGCAGCATAAATTTGTCCATCTACTCTGGCACCACTCGGACGATCTGGGTTGTTGTTCATGATCACACCATTCCTGTCGATGAGGAAATAAGCCGGAATTCCTTCCACTCCGTAAGAAGCCGGCACCTCATGCTGAAATCCTTTCGCGAATAGATGAACGCCCCCGAGTTGTTCTTCCTTCATAGCCTTGAGCCAATCCTCCTTGTTCTCATCGATGGAGACATAGAGAAAGACCACATCTTCTCCTTCAAATGTTTTTTGGAGTTTCTTCGAGAAAGGAAACTCTCTTCTACAGGGTCCACACCAGCTTGCCCAAAAATCAAGGTAAACCACCTTTCCTCTAAATTCCTTCAAACTCACCTTGCGACCATTCTTGTCCATTAAGGTAAAGTTTGGCGCATCCTTTCCCGGAGAAATAGGCAATATCTTTTTGTATACAGGCTCTAAGTACTCCATGTAAGGAGGATCTTTTTGTTCCTTATACATCTTGAACATTTCTTCTGCCTGTACAAAGTCTCCATATTGAAAATTCGTTCTAATCAAATCTGCCAAATAGAGATTCTTCGCCTCCCCTTTGAGCAAGCTACCCGCCAGACGAGATTTAATGTTAAGCTCTTCACTGCCTTTTTCATCTCCCTTTTCCTTGTAAATCCTGTGCATATAGGCACCTAGAAAAGACATATACTCTGGGATGTCAATGGCCTCATCGTTGTTGAGCTTAATGGTCTCTAGGAAATTATAATAGCCGTCTGGTAACTCTATTTTTTCCATCGGAACTTCCATTTTGTAAGCTCTGCTACTTCTCAGATACAGCAGATCCGTCGCATTGCTATAGATGATTCTATTGTGCATATAGCTCACAAATACATCAGCCAATTCACGTGTCTTCAGCCAAGTCTGAAGGTAAATCTGCTGATCGCGCATTCTTGTCAGAAATGATTCTTTTGCAGACTGCATATCGGCTTCGTACATCTGGTATCTCATTTCCTCCCTTGCCTTGTCATCTTCATAACGCAGGTAGAAAGCAGCCAGAAAATTAGAGGCAGAAGCACTAATCCCGCTCCCTTTGTAGCGAATCGACTCATCAAATTGGTCTGTATTTACGTCTAGGAAAATACTTTCACCAGGATATAAAAAAATGTCAGTTGACTCTCTTCCTTGTCGGATTCTACCCATTCTGGGCTTGTCAAGCTCGAGTTCTATAGAAAAGTTACCGTCCTCATCGATGGTTACGGTCTCTGATTGAAATTCTCTTGAAAGTGGGGAAAGGGGATAACCGACACTCACTTCATTTCCCTTAGGATGGCTTACATGCCCTTCGATATTAATCGTTCCTTTTTGGGCGAATACAATAGATGCCATCAAAAAGGACAATAACAGGAACAAAAATCGTTTCAATGCGCTTCTCATAGTAATATAAGTTTGATGCAGTACTTAAAAAACTAGCTCTTCCCTAATTGAGGTGCAGGAACAGTGATGAGCTATCCATCAATTTACCATTTTATTGAGGACAAGACTACTAGATGGTGAATATATAACAATACTGATATTATGAAGACATATTCTTCCACAGAAGCACAAGACAAACTTGCCAACCTTCCTGGATGGGCTTTTAACAAGGATGGAATAGAGAAAACCTTCCAATTCAAGGATTTTGTTGAAGCCTTCGGATTCATGTCAAAGGCGGCTATTCTGGCGGAAAAGCATAACCACCACCCAGAGTGGTTTAATGTTTATAACAAAGTAGAAGTCAGGCTATCTACGCACGATTTTGGAGGCCTAACTGATCGAGATTGGGAATTGGCTGCCGCTTTCGAGGCATTACAGTAGCATGTTATGCACATCTTTAGGATAACTTCTCCTACTTGATTGCCCGCCAGAATGGATATTTGAAGCAAATCTTATCCTAGCCCACTATGCTTCAAGTAAAGATCATCAATACCTCTTCGAATCCCCTACCCTCCTATGCTACTATTGCCTCAGCAGGGGTAGATCTCTATGCGAATAATGAAGAACCTGTAGAATTGGGGTCATTGGAAAGAGCGCTGATTCCTACGGGCTTGTATATGGAGCTTCCCATCGGATATGAAGCCCAGGTGAGACCACGTTCGGGTCTAGCCATAAAGCATGGTCTGAGCTTGATCAATACTCCTGGAACCATAGATGCTGATTACAGAGGTGAAATAAAAGTCATTCTGGTTAACCTAAGTAAAGACCCCTTTACCATTCAAAAAGGAGAAAGGATCGCCCAAATGGTTATTGCAAAGCACGAGCAAGTGGAGTGGATTCAGGTCGAAGAATTATCTAAGACCGAAAGAGGTAGTGGTGGTTTTGGACACACAGGAAAATAGCCTAAGGTTTATTCTCCTGTCCCTAATTCCAGTAGGGCTTCCCCTCTTATGGCATGAAGGATTTCACCTGGGGTGATGTTCACTACCTTGTTTTCAATCACAAAGGAGGTCGTTCTACCAGAAATATGCTTAAAAATCCATTCTGCAATGGCATAGATGGAGTCCTCTACCCCAAATTTTAATTGAACTTTGATATTGTCCCTGAAGCCAGCAGAAGCTCTGGCAGAATAATCGGCCAAAGCATACAATTTCGCCTTGGTTCCTGGAATAGTTACCTTATCTCCTCTATAAATATAGGCCTGACGGAAGATTTTGTTTTTCAACTGCATGTCCGTTGTCATGATGTCTATTCTAATGCCTTCGGTGTAATAACCAGTATCAGGCAATTGATCATCAGACAGATCCCCTTCCCCCTCTTCTCCAAATTCTGCTGTCAATTTTAGGTAGTTGTTTACCTTCTTTCCTAGCATTTGAATGGCCTGAAAGCGCTCCTTGGCCATTTCTACGACCAACTCATCATCATATTGGGAGAACTTATCGGGATGGTAATTCTTTTGCGCCTATTTTAGGGCCTTGTCAAAAGAATCTTGGTCAAGCTCATGCAAGGGCTTTCCAAAATATTTTAGGATCAAAGACTTGTCCTGCTCAGTTATGCGATCTTCCATATATCTCTTCCCAATTTAGCCAGTCAGCAATTGAATAACACAATAAATTTACATTCCGTGACAATCAATGATGGATATTACTATTTTCCGAAATGTCTGGAATATTCTTATTTTCCATACTTTACCCTTAGACAATCTACTACTCCATTATGAAGACTCTGCTGAAAATTCTCGGATACCTCATCCTTGGAATTCTACTACTCGCCATTGGTGCCTTTATTTATTTCCAAATCAGTTGGAGCAATTCTAGTAAAGCCAACTATGCTTTATTGGGAGAAACGGCTCCCAACCTAACTGAGTCAGGGATCAAGTTTAGGGACCTGAACAAAAATGGAAAACTTGATCCATATGAAAATACTTCCTTATCCGTAGATGAAAGGGTTGAGGATCTGTTAAGTCAGATGACCCTAGAGGAAAAAGCAGGTAGTATGTTCATCACCATGGCCTTGATGTCTGGAAAAGGAGAGTTGATCGAAAAGCCCACCATGATGGAACCTTTTATGTTTACCTTTCTTTCCCTCATGCTCCCCTCCAATGTAGAGATGGTGGCAAGTAAAAAGATGAACCACCTCAACACCATGCAAGGCTATGAGCCTGAAGTCATGGCAAAGTGGAACAACAATATCCAAAAGCTGGCTGAAAGAACTCGTTTGGGCATACCGGTAACGATTGCCTCAGATCCTCGCCATGGAGCGGGGAGCATCAATGGCGCTAACTTTTTCACTCCCTCCTTTTCGCACTGGCCAACCTCACTGGGATTAGCTGCCACAGGAGATACAGCTTTGGTTGAGGAATTTGGAAGAATTGCAAGAGAGGAATATAAAGCCTCTGGTATTAGAATGGCTCTACATCCTATGGCCGACCTTGCCACCGAACCAAGATGGGCAAGAGCCAATGGAACATTCGGGGAGGATGCGGAACTATCAGCCAAGATGTGTAAGGCTTATATCAAAGGCTTTCAAGGCGACAGTTTGAGTCATCAGTCAGTTGCCTGTATGTCCAAGCATTTTTCTGGAGGAGGTCCTCAGAAGGATGGGGAGGATCCACACTTTCCTTATGGGAAGGAACAGGCTTATCCAGGTAAAAACTTTGATTATCACCTAATTCCTTTTGAAAAAGGAGTATTTCCGGCGCATTCCGCTGCCATTATGCCTTATTATGGCATTCCAATGGGGCAAACCAGTGAGGATGTTGCCTTTGCCTTCAACAAGGATATTATCAAAGGACTCCTTCGAGACAAATATGGATTTGATGGGGTAGTATGTACAGACTGGAATATCATCACCAATTCCATGATGGGAGAAGGAAGGTCCTGGGGAGTGGAAAACCTAAGCGAGAAACAGCGCCTCAAAAAGGTGCTGGATGCAGGTTGTGATATGTTTGGAGGAGAATATTGCTCTGATCTTTTGGTCGAGTTAGTCAAAGAAGGCGAACTGACAGAAGAACGATTAGATGAATCCGTACGCCGTATCATGAGGGATAAGTTTACGCTTGGGCTGTTTGACAATCCCTATGTGGATGACAACATAGCCAACGCCAAAGTAGCGACCCCTTTACATGTCAAAAAAGGGAAAGAAGCACAGCGTAAGTCCGTCATTATGCTGAAAAATGAGGACAACCTTCTTCCACTCAAAAAGGAAACAAAACTCTACATAGATGGAATTGACAAGGAGATTGCGGTAAAATATGCTAAGCTAGTAGACAATCCTGAAGAGGCGGATGTGGTCATCATCAGACGATTAGGTCCCTATGAACCAAGGAATGGCGATTTTCTGGAGGCGCTATTCCATGCTGGCAGGCTGTATTACTCTTCGGAGGAATTAATTGAGATTCGCTCTCATTATGGAGGAAAGCCTGTTGTCTTTTCATTTGAACTAGAAAGACCAGCTGTTTTGACAGAATTGGTTGACGAATCTACTGCAGTGCTTGCGGATTTTGGGCTGGATCATGATATCCTGATGGAAGCCTTATTTGGACAATTCAACCCCTCTGGCAACCTTCCCTTCGAACTGCCTAGAACGTGGGAAGCTGTGGAGAAACAGTTAGAGGATGTACCATATGACTCTGACAATCCATTATTCCCATTTGGCTATGGCCTGGGATTCGGAGGAGAAGAAGCAGAATTTGAGGAAGCAGATGTGGAAGTGCTTGAATAAAATATAGAAGGATTCTCAGCCGTCCATATTGCTAATTGCAAATAGGTGTAGGATTATCAGTTGTTCGGTACAAAACATTCATTTGTTTGTATTATCTTAACATTGCGTAACATCTGAATCTGGTCATCGTAACTAAAGAAGATGAACATTACAGGTAAAATTACATACGTCAACCTTTCAGGAGGATTTTGGGGGATCGAGGCCGATAACGGTCAAAAGTATCAGCCCACTAGCGAAATTCCCGCGCAGCTACGCGAGGAAGGCCTGAAAATAAAGGCAACGGTTCTACCTGTCGCTACTTTTGGAATATTCATGTGGGGCCAGGACGTAGAAATCCGCTCCATAGCTAAATTATAGAATCATATGGCAGAGACTTACCAAAGTTTCTGCCGTTGTTTTTTTGAGGAGGAGTTAAGAAGAAGTCAAATATGATTTATCATATCGCCGGGATAGGACTGGCAACTGTAGCATTTCTTGTTTTTGGAAGAGGAATAGCCAGAAAGAATAAGGCAACTGGATTTAATCCCCTGCCAGCTTTTATTCTGCTATTGGGAGCGATAGCTTTCCAATTCTTCATCCCTACAGCATCCTTGGGTGAGCGTCTGGCTCACATTTTTGTTGATGTAGGAATAGGCATGATGCTAGCGTCTATTTACCTGTACCAAAAACAGGAAAGACACAAGATGTTTTACGGCCCTGGTCTCGTTTCAACCATTATCGGAACAGCCCTTTATGGCCTGATGTTTTTGGGAAGTTGGATGATGCCTAATCAAGAAGCAGATCCATCAAGAGTATCTCTCCTAGTAGAACTTGGCCCAGATGATAGAATAGAGGAAATCGCCCATATCCTTTACAAACATGAGGCGACTTATAAAAGAGCATTTCCAAACGTAGATCTATCAGAAAACGAAGATCTTGCCCAATATTACTTGGTATTCGTTGATACTTTTTCCAAAGACCTGCTCATCCATGAGCTAAGGTTAGATAAGGAAAATGTAGATCAGCTGGATATCAACCATGACATTCAATTCGAGTTTCCAAAGCCGGTTCAAACCCGAATCCAGAGAGGAAACTATTCTGCTAATGATCCATTGATTGAACAACAATGGTATGCACAAAAACTGGATTATCAGGCTGTCTATGACCTAATCAACCGAACCAATCCTAAGAAAAAGGCTAAGGTTGCCATCGTAGATACTGGGGTAGATGAACACCATGAAGATATTTCTGCTACCTATGAGCAAAGCGGGACAGATGGAGATTATGATATTCACTCCCACGGTACACATTGTGCCGGCCTTGCAGGAGCTATCACCAACAATGGCAAAGGCGTTGCCTCACTCAATTGGGAAGGTAAGTTTATCACACTTTCTGGTTATCCTGCGCTAGATGACTACGGTCGAGGAACTGATCAAAGAGTCGCCCAAGCCATTATCGATGCAGCTGAAAGTGGAGCTGATGTAATTTCCATGTCGCTAGGTGGTCCTTCTCTGTTTGGACCTCCAAAAGCTCAGGTAGATGCCATCAAGTATGCCTTGAAACTTGGATCTATCGTAGTTGTGGCAGCTGGTAACAGCAATGATGATGCGAGAAGGTATTCTCCAGCCAACATCCCAGGTGTTATCACCGTGGCTGCAGTAGATGAGAATTTGGATAAAGCCGTTTTCTCCAACACAAATAATCGCCTTAAGCAGCCTATCGCTGCCCCTGGAGTTAACATCATGTCCTCGGTCCCTTCTGACAAAGGAAATTACCTGGCTTACAATGGGACATCTATGGCCACCCCCATTGTCGCAGGCTTAGTTGGAATGATGCGAGCCTATAATCCTGACTTGAGTGCCAAGGATGCCTACTCTATTTTAAATGGAACAGGAATATGGGTTAATGACAGCGATAAAGTTGGGAAAGTTATTCAGCCAAAAGCTGCCATTGAAGAAGCTATAAGAAAGAATTAAGAATTTCTTAAAAATAAACTTGGAAGGGAGGCTAAGCCTCCCTTTTTTTATGGAGATCAAAATGTTCAGCCTTCGAAAAGAATCAGGTTGATTTTTTTGAATTATTGTTGGAAAAATTTGGGCGTCTGGCATTGGATTTGACGTTTAACGGCTTGTGGCAGCTCATCGTACCATCATTATATTTCCATGGGGTCAAAATCGCTCATCTTTATCCTGCTAACAGGGCTTCTCTTCATTTTCCCCAAAAATGAGGTAGTTTCTCAGTCGCATCACTCCTATTCCTTCTTGAGGGAGGACCTAAATGTGATCAACAATCACAGGAGAGGCCTGCAGTCATTCTATATGAGATTGGCTCAATTAGAAGCAGGAAAAACCAGAACGGTTAACATCGTACATATTGGTGATTCTCATATCCAAGCCGATTGGTTTAGTGGCAAGGTAAGAACATTGTTACAGGCGAAGTTTGGCTCAGCTGGTAGAGGGCTTGTTTTTCCATATAGCGTAGCGCGAACCAATAGCCCTGAAGATATTAAGTCGTCCAGCTCTGTCTATTGGCAGGCAAGAAGAAACATAGAGAGAAAGGGGAGCCTTCCCATTGGGATCAGCGGAATCACCTTGGAAACTGGGATACCTGAATTCAAACTCAAACTCGGAATCAATCCAGGCCCTGATTTTCTGCACTATCGATTTAACAAGATCACAGTATTTACTGAACGTGGTCCAAGCTTTTCTAGTTGGAAAGTCGCCAACCCTATCCCCGATTATGAATTTAGAAAAGCTCCCTCCTACCGACCTATTGTAACTGTGGAACAAACCAAAAACTCAAGGGTACATGTGGTCAAAAAAGGGGAGAATCTCACCATGATTGGTGAGCAATATGGCATGTCAGTCAAAGAATTGATGAGCCTCAATAAACTAGAGAATGACATCATTTATCCTGGAAAGATGCTCAAAATCAAGCAAAGTAACATGCTTGGTACACAACGCTCCCCCATGGATGAAATGGACATGTCGAGAGAAATAGAAGAATCCCCTTCTACTAGAAATTTCATGCAACAGTTCTATCTTTCCTCCCCTGTACATCAGGTATCCCTTAAAGGTGATGGCACAGGAAATAAGACCAGAATGTACGGGGTCGTTCTTGAAAACTATCATCAATCAGGCATCCTCTATCACATGATTGGGGTTAATGGAGCCAAGTTTACTCATTACAATGGAAGTCCCAAGCTTCATGAACATATCCAGGCCCTCAGGCCCGACTTGATCATTGTATCCCTTGGCACCAATGAAGCTGTCAATGGATATTTCAACGAAAGTCAATTTGAGGCCCAAGTTGATGAGCTCATCCACGAATTGGAGAAATACAACCGCTTTGCAGACATCATCCTGACTACCCCGCCAGACTCTTATAAAAACCGTTCTTATCCCAACCCAGTTGTAGGCAAAATATCTGGGGTCCTTTCTCGTTATGCGATCAGAAATGATCTGGCATGCTGGAATTTCTATGAACTCATGGGGGGAAAGGGCAGCATCTCCTCGTGGTACAAATCCAACCTTGCGCAAAACGACAAGCTGCACTTGACCAAAAGTGGCTATCTGCTACAGGGACAGCTCCTGTATGAAGCCTTAATCAAAGGATATGAGTCTTACAGAGATCGTCAATAACCTACCGGAATTTTTTCGCAAAGTCTTTGTGCATGATCCTGAAACAGCGGTCATGTTCAATTCCAAGTGGTTTTTGTACACCTTTCTGATCTTCCTTGGAATATATATCCTCCTGGCCAACAACAAGGACAGAAGGATTATTTATGTCACCATTTTTTCTCTTTTCTTCTACTACAAATCGAGTGGATGGCATTTTGTATTGCTGCTTATTTCTACGGCCCTAGATTACCTCTTCGGGCTGATGATTTACATGTTCCAACACGATGGAATCCTCACTAGAAGAGTAAAATTCTTAGGAAAAACCCGCTATTGGGTAGACTTATCTGTATGGTTTGGGTATGATCCTGAAGATCGAGAGCTGAATAATATTCCCAAATACAAGGAGACCTTTATCTCCTTCTTTGAAGGAGTAGTGAGCTATATGGCTCAAATTGTAGATTTCCTGTATGTAGATACGGATAGAAAGGCCAAGCAAAAGTTTTTCCTGTTTCTCAGTCTTTTGGGCAACTTAGGAATGCTGGCCATATTCAAATACACGGATTTCTTCATTGAAAACCTCAATCTGCTGCTTAGCGATCCCTTAGACTTACCCAATATTGCCCTTCCTGTAGGGATCTCTTTCTTCACTTTTCAGACGATGAGCTACACCATCGACATCTACAGAAGAAAGCTCCAGCCTGTTAGCAATCCGTTGGATTTCGCCTTTTACGTAAGCTTCTTTCCACAATTGGTGGCTGGCCCTATCGTTCGCGCGTCGGAATTTATCCCACAAATTAGGGCTGATATCAAGGTAAGTAAAGAGGATATAGGGAAAGGGATCATGTTGATCACAGTGGGGCTTTTCAAAAAGGCAGTAATTTCTGATTATATCAGCACCACATTTGTAGATCAGATTTTCGAAGTTCCTACTATACATACAGGTTTCGAGAATCTTCTAGCCGTCTATGGCTATGCCCTCCAAATCTATTGTGATTTTTCTGGTTATTCGGATATGGCGATTGGTATCGGTCTGTTGCTGGGGTATCGACTTCCTCTCAACTTCAACGCCCCTTACCAATCCGCTTCGATTCAGGACTTTTGGCGAAGGTGGCATATATCTCTCTCCTCATGGCTAAGAGATTACCTGTATATTTCTTTAGGTGGTAACAGAAAAAATCGCCTTAGAACCTATTTCAACCTATTGATGACCATGTTACTCGGTGGCTTGTGGCATGGGTCGAGTTGGCTATTTATCATTTGGGGAGCCCTTCATGGTTTTGCCTTAGCTATGGATCGAATGCTCAAAGATACAGGAACCTATCTCCGAAGGCGCTTTCTAGATATCTTGGATGAGCGAGCAGCAAGTAGAGGGGAAAGTAGATCATATCGATTTGAAAAAAGTAACTGGAGTACTCTTCTGAGTGTATTGTCCCATGTTTTTGGGGTAATCTTTACCTTCCATTTTGTATGCTTCTGCTGGATATTCTTCAGGTCAACCAGTCTGGATCAAGCCTTTTCTGTTATAGACCAAATCCTAAACAACTTCCATTTTGAAGTGGGTTGGCAGGTATTGACCAATCCTGCTTATCATTGGACCTGGGTGTTGATGTGCTTGGGATATTTCCTGCACTTTGTTCCTGACAACCTAGATAATTTCTTTGAAAAGGGCTTCATCAAGGCTCCTTGGCCACTTAAGTCAGTTGTTTTAGCGGCCATTATATGGGTGGTAATCATTGTTCAGTTCCAAACCGGAGGCGAACAACCCTTTATCTATTACCAGTTTTAAGGAGATTTATCTGATTAGGGTAACGGAATAAGTCGAGGTGATGGAGACTCCATCTAAATAGCGTATGCTAGCCACTGCCATATATACTCCTTGTTGGGCTGGGCGGCCATTTTGTGTACCATCCCAACCATCCTCTAGGACATTAGGCATAACATTGGCCTTATCGAAGACCTTGCCCCCCCAACGATTGTAAATTGCCAATCTTTCAATGCTGGCGATTTTCGGAACAGGACCAAAAAGATTATAGTGGTCATTGATTCCATCCCCATTCGGCGTAAAAGCCGTAGGAGAGAAGACAAAACGGTTGGGAATTACCCTTACAAAAACAGAATCAAAGGCACTACAGCCCTTATCAGAGGTGGCCAAAGCATATAACCAATCTGACTGCGCCGGAAGCCATACCCAATCAATACAATCCAAGGCACAGAGAAGGGAATCTTCCAACCTCCAACTGTAATTTTGAATAGGCTGCGTGGAAGAAATATCCAATATCAGAGAGTCCCCAAGTTCGATTTCCTGATCCATGCCCAAATCAAGGACAAAGGAATCAGGATCAGCCAACATTACATCTTGTTCGTAAAAGCAGCCATATCGATCTGTAATCAAATAAGGATAGGCTCCTGCGGGCAAACCTCCAATTGCCCCAAATTCACTTTCCATTCCATTTGCCAGAATCGAATAAGGGAGGTAGCCATTTCTAATTTCATCTATGTAGATGGAACCATCAGTATAGCCAGGGCAAGAGGGATCATTTTCCACAATATCTGCCTCAACATTGGCGTCTGGAACGATGGTTAAATTCAAAGTAACGATGCTATCACACCCCAAAGAAGTCTTCAAACTGTCTATGTAAGTCCCACTTTGGGCATAAAAATTATTCCCCAAAGAGAAGGAAAGTCCATCACAAAGTGTGTCGTTAATCGTGTAGAACTTAGGGACCACATGGACGATCTTGACATTGGAAACAATCCTACATTTTGGGTTTTGTAGGTTTACAGGATCATTAGAGAGGAGATAACGGTAATAGTAAAATCCTCCAGATAGATTGGTATGCGGAATGGAAGTACCCGTATAGCCGGCCAGCGATACCCAATTTTGTCCCCCATCGAAGCTTTGCTGCCATTGGATGTAGGTAGTATCATAAAAATTCTCCAAAATGGTCGCCTCTAGGGTAATAGGCTGACCGTCTTCGCAGATATTCGCGACTTCTTCTGGTAGAATTAACGCTTCTGGTCCACAGGCACGAAACGAGATGTTGTCCAAGGCCAGATCATTTCCAATTCCGCCTGGAGCATTGTTTCTCAAGGAAAGCGTCAGGCTGGTTTGATTGGGTGCTGTGGTAAAGGAGAAACCATATGTTCTCCACTGATTGGAATTCCCGATGGCCCCCGTTGAGTATACCTCCACCCCATCTAACAAAAAAGTCACATTAGGTTGAATACCTCCGCTAAGCATCAGGTTGAAGACATCTACCGAAAATACATAGTCCGTATCACCACATAGCTCATCCACTTCCTGTTCGTAAAATAAACCAGGCGTGTAGCTGGCATTCACCACCATCATATATCCCTGTGGGTCTGAACTATTGTCTGTAACATTTGCCCAGTTAGCCTGAGCAAAACTTCCCCAAGGACCAGTGTTGTTGGAAATGGTATAAAAGCCATCGTTGGGAGGAGGAGAAGTCTGGTACATGTACCCAGGTGCAATTCCAGGATCTCGTGGAAGAATGTTGAAAGCACCAGAACCAAAGTCGCCCTCTTCAAAGATATTTATTCCTAAATTTCCGTTGCATATCTGGCCAAATCCCTGATTACCACAACAGATCATCAGCATCATGGCGAGTATGAAATAGTAGAATCGGTTCATAGTAACAGTCAACTTAGGCTTTACTCTAATTTAGGACTTTGCATCTTTAACTCGGAATATTATTCAGTTATTTATATAAATCTGCTAATTAAGCGTTACAACAAGGCTACATCTTCACCTATGGCTATTTACATTTCCCTTCTGAGAGGCATCAATGTGTCGGGTAAAAACAAAATTCCTATGGCTGTGCTCAGAGAGCATCTCGCTACACTAGGCTGGACACAGTTTAAGACCTATATCCAATCTGGAAATATCATCCTGGAGAAGGAGGATGGCGAAGCATCTCAAATAAGTGAAGAAGTTAGCCAAGTCATCAAGGAGAATTTTGGCTATGATGTTCCTTGTCTTACCCTGTCCTTAGAGGAATGGGAGGATGTCTTGAAGGGAAACCCGTATTGGCCACAAAAAGAAGAGGAATTGAAATTCCTTTATACAACTTTCATGGATAAAGAACCTCCTTCTGAAGTCTTAGGTGCTTTGGCCAATCCACAACCTAATGGGGATGAGTTCTTTACAGTTGGAAAGCTGTTATTCTTCTATCTTCCAGGTGGAAGAGGAAATACGAAGTTCAGCAATAACTTTTTTGAGAAAAAACTCAAGGTAATGGCTACTACCAGAAACTGGAAAACGGTTAGAAAATTGGCTGAAATGGCCAGAGAAATGGCAGGGGCTAAGTAAATTAACTATTGATCTAGCAATTCGCCTAAGACGGCTTCTAAGTCCTTTAGAAAAAGCATATTGGGACCGTCACTCAAGGCAATTTCGGGATTGGGATGGACTTCCATAAAGTATCCATTGGCTCCGAATCCTTTGGCGGCTTTGGCCATGTAGGGGACAAATTCACGATCTCCACCAGTTTTACCTCCTGCAGCTCCGGGACGTTGCACGGAATGGGTACAATCCATTATAACGGGAAACCCAAATTCCTTCATAACAGGGATATTCCTAAAGTCCACCACAAGATTCTGATAACCGAAGGTGGTTCCCCTTTCTGTCAACAATATCTTTTCATTACCGGTAGAAGCGACTTTTTGAGCGGGAAATTCCATGTCCTCTCCCGAGAGAAATTGAGCCTTTTTGATGTTGACGATACGATTGGTCTTACCGGCAGCTAGTAATAAATCAGTTTGCCGGCAAAGGAAAGCAGGTATTTGTAAGACATCTACCACCTCCCCAACAGGAGCAGCTTGATGTGCTTCGTGAATATCGGTTAATAGGGGCAATCCATATTCCTCTTTCACTTGGGCCAACATCTCTATTCCCTTTTCCATACCTGGCCCACGAAAGGATGTAATCGAAGTTCGATTGGCCTTGTCAAAGGAGGATTTGAATATGATGGGTATGCCAAATTTCTCCTTTAGCCTACTCAACTCATCCCCCACTTCTAGCAGCAACTCTTGATTTTCAATGACACAAGGTCCTGCTATTAAAAAAGGACCATTCAACAATGATTGATAAGTAAGGGACATATATTTTAGGCTTTAATCAGACAGGGATTTGATAGATTTGGATCACTCCCAACAGTTTACCTCGCTCGGTAACCAAAAGGGAATTTATCTTGTGGCGATTCATCAGTTTCTCTGCCTCTATTAGGGTTCGATCAGGATGAACGATTTTGGGGTTAAGTGTCATGATTTCCATTGCCTTGCTAGAAAAGAATCGTTGCTGGAAACCCTCCATGGCTCTACGAATGTCTCCATCCGTGATCACGCCAATGATGAGTTGATCCGCATCAACAACAACAGCTAATCCGAGCCTGCCTTGACTGATAGACATCACCACTTCTGGCAATAAGCTTTCTGGACCAATTACGGGCAAATGATCTGTACGCATGACATCTTCCACCTTTGTAATCAACCTTTTGCCCAAACTTCCCCCAGGATGAAATTTGGCAAATTCCTCAGGCAGAAAATTTCTGGCCTTCATCAAGGCTATGCTCAAGGCATCCCCCATTACCAAGGATGCAGTAGAAGAAGAGGTAGGGGCTAAATCATGTGGGCAGGCCTCAGACTCTACTTTGGTTTGGATGACAAAATCTGCCTCATGTCCAAGCGTGGATTCCCTTTCCCCTGTAAAGGCAATAATGGGAAAGTCATGTTCCTTGAAATAAGGTAAGAGCTGTAGAATTTCATTGCTTTCACCTGAACGGGAAATTGCCAATACACAATCCCCTTCTCCCAGCATCCCTAAGTCGCCGTGAATCGCTTCTGAAGGATGGATGAAGAAGGATGCTGTACCTGTACTGGACAAGGTTGCCGCTATTTTTTTGCCGATGATTCCGGACTTACCCATACCTAAGACAGCGACCTTTCCTCTTCGGTCGAGAATCATTTGGATGGCCGCCGAAAACTGTTCATCCAATTGATGGATGAGTCCAAGAACAGCTCTGGACTCTATCTCTATTACTTCTTTTGCCCAATCCCGAAATTGATCCATGCAAGGTGATGTTGATTGGCATTTTTAGGAGATGCGCTCCACTCCGTTTTCGGTTCTTTGGTACATCTGCCCAGATTCAGGACAGCTTGCTCTTTGGTCTTCTCCAAACTCTAGTCTATGGCCATATTCACTCATCCAGCCAATGTGTCTGCTAGGGTTGCCAACCACTAAGGCATAGGGGGGCACATCCTTGGTTACAACCGTCCCTGCTCCTACAAAACTATACTTTCCAAGTCTTACGCCACATACGATGGTCGCATTGGCTCCTACTGAAGCACCCTGCTCCAGATAGGTTTCATCATATTGCCCTCTTCTCACTACAGCAGAACGGGGATTTTTCACATTGGTAAATACCATAGAGGGGCCCAGAAAAACATCATCTTCACAAATGACGCCTGCATAAATTGACACATTGTTCTGAACCTTTACATTATTTCCAAGGGTAACACCTCCAGCTACGAAGACATTTTGTCCTAGGATACAGCCTTTGCCCAGGCTGGTATTGGACATTACGTGACAAAAATGCCAGATTTTACTTCCTTCTCCAATATTAGCTGGTTCGTCAACAAGGGCGGTTTCGTGTACAAAGTATTCTGCCAAGATCTGTTCTTTTGAGGGTAATGAGTTATTGGAAGGATACAACATCCTTATGAAAGGAAAAATTGGAAAAATCTTCGCCTTCTACAAGCCATAATGATTCCTATTGATAAAATACTTGAATGACTTGTTCTTGCTCCTGTTCGGATAAGTTGGGAGAAGAGGGAAGGGATAAGCAGGAAAGATGGAGTTGATGAGAAACAGACTTATCTCTTTTTAAATAATGGGCGGAGCGATACATTGAGAGTTCATGCATTGGCTTCCACAGGGGGCGAACCTGTACTTCGGCTTCTCTCATTTTTTTGATCAATGCTCGCTGTCTTTCTGTTTTGAGGGTGTTGAGCCAAAAATTGGGATGGTCATCCACCTGCCGAGTAGGAAACTCTCCATAAGAAGATAGCTCATCCATGTATCTTCTTGCAATCTCTACTTTTCGGCTCAGTTTTTCTTCGAATACTGCTAACTGCCCACACCCAAAAGCTGCTGTAAGAGCAGTCATTCTTGTGTTAAAGCCAATTTGATCATGGTCATACCAAAACTCGTCCTTTTTGGCTTGAGTAGACAAATGCTTGGCCACACGCGCTCGATCAGGATCATGAAAACATATCATTCCCCCTCCACCAGTAGAAAGGGCTTTGTTCCCATTGAAAGAAAAGACACTAGCATCTCCCCAATGACCAGCATGAAACTTCCCTTTTGTACTCCCTAATGCCTCAGAAGCATCTTCTAAGAGCGCGATTTTCCTTGATACACAGATCTGTTTTAGCCTTGGCATATTGCCTATATACCCCAAGACATGAACGGCCATGATACAAGAGATTTTTCTATTCCGAGCGGCCCAATAGCAGCCATCTTCCCTAACTTCGGTTTCCTTGATGAGAAATTCCTCCAATACATCTAGGTCCATTTGCCAATTGGACTCATTGGCATCTACTAAAAGGGGTTCAGCTCCGGTATAGGAAATGGCATTGATGCTAGCGACAAAGGTTAGATCAGGTGCGATGACTACCTCACCTTTCTTCACCCCAAGTGTTAATAGGGCAAGATGGAGGGCAGCGGTTCCAGATTGAATGGCTACTGAACAAGGGAGGTTTGTAAATTGAGAAAATTTATCCTCAAACTGTCCCACATACATACCAGAGCTTGAAATCCAGCCTTGGTTTAAGCAGTCATTCATGTAGTCCCTTGCTTGTTGGGAAATGTAAGGATCGTGTAGGGGTATCATAGAGAATAATCTTCAGGGAATAACTTGAGATTTTCTTCCTTTTTGTACCAGTTGATACATTCATTCAAGCCTTTTTCGAGGCCGAATGTAGGCTCCCAATCTGTCAGTTCTCTTAAAAGCTTAGCATCTCCCAACAGTCTTTTGACCTCGCTGTTATTGGGACGAAAACGCTTGGGATCCATCACAATTTCCGTCAAAGGATTAATTTTATCGATGAGAGTTTGAGCCAATTCACCTATTGAAATCTCACTTCCCGTAGCTATGTTAAGGGTTTTTCCAATTGTAGCAGGATGTTGGCTAATTCTCTCGAGTGCAGAGACATGATCCTTTACAAATAGAAAGTCTCGCGTAGGCCTAGAATCCCCTAATAGCAATTTTTCTTTCCCCCTCAATAACTGGATAATGATGGTAGGAATAACCGCACGAATGGACTGTCTCGGACCAAAGGTATTAAAGGGTCTGACAACGGTTACGGGTACATCAAAACTCTGTAAATAGGCCATTCCCAAAGATTCACCTGCTATTTTGGTCGCACTGTAAGGACTTTGTGCCTGAATGGGATGTTTTTCGTCGATGGGAATGTATTGGGCCGTACCATAAACTTCTGAGGTGGAAAGTAGAATCACACGAGAGGTACCCAGCATTTTGGCAGCTTCCAAGACATTGAGTGTGCCAGTTACATTGACGTCCACATAGGATTGAGAAGCCACATAGGAATATGGAATGGCAATTAAGGCTGCGAGGTTAAAGACGACATCTACTCCGGTCATGGCCTCTATGACTCGGCTCCTATCGCGGATATCCCCTTGAAATATCTCTATTTTCTTTCTTTCTTCCTTGGGAAAACTATCCAGCCAACCATTTGACTGAAAAGAGTTGTACAAAACGAAAGCTCGTACTTGCCAACCATGTTCTAATAGATAATTAACCAGATGACTTCCAATGAATCCATCTGCTCCAGTAACAAGGGCTTTTCTCATAAATTGTAGTTGGTAAACACCTCATGTGTTTCTTCATAATGCTTCACCTGACCAATATCCAACCAAAACTCATTGATAATGTAGGAATGTAGCGCCTCATCGGTCTGCATCATACGATCAAAAAGGGTTGTCATGTCCATGTGGGTATTGTATGGCAGGTATTCCAATGCCTTGGCTTCCATCACATATATGCCTGCATTCACAAAACAGGTTTGCAGAGGTTTTTCTTCTAAGGAAAGGATACGCGAATTTCGACTATTGACTACGCCAAAAGGGAGTTGATAATTATGCTCATGAAGGCACATAGTCGCCATTCCCTTTTTTTCTTGATGAAAGGAAAGGAGACTCTCAAAATTCAAAGTTGTGATCAGATCTCCATTCATAACGATAAATGGATGCTCCCATTCCTCCTCAATTAAGCTCAAGGGGCCTGCAGTCCCCAAAGGCTTAGCTTCTTCTATGTATTGAATATTGGCTCCGAAGGCTGATCCGTCTCCAAAATATTCCCTGATGATTTCGGCCTTGTAATTGACACAAAAATAAAAGTCTTCAAAGCCAAATGACAGAAAAGAGTCTAGGATGATGTGAAGGATGGGTTTATGTCCCAGCGGCAACATAGGCTTAGGCATATGTTGAGTTAATTCCCCTAAGCGTCTTCCAAGACCGCCAACCATGAGAACGACTTTATTGGGTTTTTTAGATACACCCCTTTGTTCTGGTTGAATGACTTCTATTACCTTCTTGCTGCTATCTACGACTGGCAAGGCACTTACAAATCGACCTGCCATGGCCTCTTCTAATCGATCTTTATGCCCCTGCTGAATATATATGGGATGGGGATTCATGATATCCTCCATGTCATATTTAGCCGTCAGTAGAGCACGTCGAATATCAGTATCAGAAATAGTTCCTAACAGTTTCCCATCCTGATCGACTACGATGAGCAGTTTGGCCTTCCGCTCTTCCATTTGTAAGACAATATCCCTTAGACCAAGATTTTTTCGAAAATAAAAAAGGGAATAATCCATAGGTTAAATAGGCTATAAAGATGAACAGCGATTAGGATCACAACAATGTTAAATAGAATAACGAGAAAATGCTATGAAATAGATATGAAGTCTTACATGTAAATTTTCCTCCCTAGGTAACAAACATCCTTACGTTAAATCGTGTTTATTTGGTTTTTCAGGTGGAAATTAACCGTTTCATTCTTAGGGATAAAAAGCTACTTTTGTGACTGGTTAACATCACCTAATTGATAAAAAGAGGATATGCTACGATCTAAAATCGCTGGATTGGGCTACTATGTACCTGAAAACGTAGTTACCAATGACGATCTTGCCAAGCTAATGGATACTTCCGATGAGTGGATTCGCGAACGCTCAGGTATTCAGGAACGTCGATACTTTACTGAGGGAAAGGATACTGTGGCCGGAATGGGCGTCAAAGCAGCTAAAATTGCACTGGAAAGAGCCAACCTTACGGCTGATGATATTGACTTAATCATTTTTGCTACCCTGAATCCAGACTATATGTTCCCAGGATCAGGTGTATTGGTTCAAAGAGAATTAGGTCTTCACGAGAAGGGAGTTCCTGCACTCGATATAAGGAACCAATGCTCAGGCTTTGTTTATGGCCTTTCCATCGCCGATCAATTCATCCGTACAGGGATGTATAAAAATGTCCTCATGGTAGGAGGTGAAATTCACTCCTCTGGACTCGATTTTTCTGATCGAGGACGTGCGGTAACTGTGCTCTTTGGTGATGGTGCTGGGGCAGCCGTCCTTAGTGCAACCGAAACAGAAGAAGAAAAGGGTGTATTGGTAACCAAGCTTCATGCAGACGGAGAACATGCTGAAATGCTAGCGGTATTAGCTCCTACTGGTCATAAAAAGCGCCACATTACCCATGAAATGATTGACGATGGTTCCGTTTACCCCGTCATGAATGGTAGAATGGTATTTAAAATGGCTGTTCAGAAGTTCCCTGAAGTGATCATGGAAGCCCTGAATGCTACGGGATATAAGCCAGAGGACGTGAATATGTTTATTCCTCACCAAGCTAATCTTAGAATTGCCGAGGCTGTACGTAAAACCATGGGATGGTCCGAAGATCAGGTGCATAACAATATCATGAAATACGGAAACACCACAGCTGCTTCTATTCCAATTGCTTTGACAGAGGCTTGGGAACTAGGAAAAATCAAAGAAGGAGATCTCGTTTGCCTTGCGGCATTCGGATCTGGATTCACATGGGCTTCTGCCTTGATTCGCTGGTAAGGAAGAAATTTATCATACAAAAAGGAGAAAAGCCGACAAGAGGGTTCTTTCTCCTTTTTTTATTGAAATATGGAATTATCAACTGCCATTCAACTCATAGAAGAGGGGGTACAAACTAAAGGAGGCAACTGGGCTGACCTAGGAGCGGGAACGGGATTGTTTACCAAAGCGCTGCTAGAGATTCTGCCACATGAATCTCAAGTACATGCCTTGGATAAAATTCCTAGGTATTTATATGACCTCTGGCGCGAACACAAAAAGCGATTGATTGTCCATGATGGAGACTTTACTGCCCCCATGGAATTGCCCCCCTTGGATGGCATTCTTATGGCAAATTCTCTCCATTACATGTTGGACAAAAAATCTATCCTACCTCACCTATTGTCCTATCTCAAAGAAGGGGGAAGTTTTATCTTGGTGGAGTATGATACAGACCGTAAAAATCCCCCATGGGTTCCCTACCCTATCTCTATGGATAGCTGGCAAAAGCTCAGTGAAGAAGTGGGTCTTATCCACACAAAAAAAATTGCCAGTGTCCCCTCACAATATAGTTTCAGAAGCATTTATTCGGCCCATTCTTTAAAGGGAAAAGATTAGGACTTTGGGTAAGAAAAATCAGTTAGGGAATGGAGCTAATATTTGGGGAATCCTTGTTTGAATATTAGCCCAATCCGTGTATTTTAGCCGAAAAGGATACTAGAACACCACATTTAAGATTTTTTTACATGAAACTTCACGAATATCAAGCCAAAGGGCTCATCAAAAAGTTTGGAGTTCCCATTCAGGAAGGTGTGGTCGCATCTACGGTTGAAGAAGCTGTAGAGGCTGCAAAAACCCTGTATGAAGGAGGTCCCGACGGACAGTTCTTCGTTATCAAAGCCCAAATCCATGCTGGAGGTAGAGGGAAAGGAACTGTTACTGAAACAGGCTCTAAAGGTGTTGTTGTCGTGAGAGGATTGGATGGCGTGAAAGAAGCTGCCCAAAACATCCTCGGAGGTACCCTTGTTACGATCCAGAATGAAGCCATTGGAGGAAACAAAGTAAACAAAATCCTTATCGCTAGGGATATGTATTACGATGGCCCTTCTGAGAGAAAAGAGTACTACCTGTCTGTTATGCTTGACCGCCAGACTGGAAGAGATGTGATCATCGCCTCTACGGAGGGGGGAATGAACATTGAAGAAGTAGCTGAGACCATGCCTGACAAAATCGTTAAGGAATGGATTGATCCAGCAGTGGGTATTCAAGGATTCCAGCTAAGAAAACTTGCCTTTGATCTAGGGTTTGAAGGACAGGCTTATAAGAACGCCGTAAAATTCATCGGCAACCTATATAAAGCATACCAGGCGATTGATTCCGACCTAATCGAAATCAACCCTATGTTCAAAGCTTCTGACGATCAGGTGCTAGCTGTAGACTGTAAAATGTCTATCGACGGAAATGCCCTTTATCGCCATAAGGATATTGAGGAAATGAGAGACTTCGAAGAGGAAGATCCGCTAGAGGTTGAAGCTGGAAAATACGGCCTGAACTACGTAAAGCTAGACGGAAACGTAGGCTGTATGGTAAACGGTGCGGGTTTGGCCATGGCTACTATGGACATGATTAAGATGTCCGGTGGGGATCCTGCCAATTTCCTTGACGTAGGAGGTGGTGCTAGTGCAGAAACAGTAGAAGCAGGATTCCGCATTATCCTTAAGGATCCTAAGGTAAAAGCGATCCTATTGAATATCTTTGGTGGAATCGTTCGTTGCGACCGTGTGGCCAATGGTGTAGTAGAAGCCTACAAGAACATCGGCGACATCCAAGTTCCTATTATTGTACGTCTTCAAGGAACGAACGCTGAACTAGCAGCAAAGATCATTGATGAATCAGGATTGCAGGTTGTAGGAGCAACTACCCTTACCGAAGCTGCTGATAGAGTAAAAGAAGCCCTTGCATAGGGAGAAAGAGTATACATCTAATAGAAAAACTAACTATAACTACCAGGGAATGTCTTATGGACATTCCCTTTTATTGTTCATAAACGCTTGAATTATAGCGAAAAAAGTTTCCCTTCACCTAGAAGGAAAGCGAGTTGATCCCTGCATTCTTACCACTGAAACAGCCTTCTTTCCCTATTCAGCTACATAATCTTACTTTTGGTATTATATCCAAACCAAAAACAAAGTTTTATTACTAGACCATTCCCGTAAACTCTAGCATGAAATTTGAATGAGTTAACTGTTGGAAAGAGGGGATGAAGGGTAATATTTCTATATGAAATCACCATGAATATCAAGGGATTTTTCGTCAGGCTTCTTTTTGTCCATCTCCTATTTCAGGTCAGTATTTCTTTACAGGCCCAGGGAGTCTACATAGAAGAGGATTTTGACAATTGGATTGGAAGCTGTGCCTCCACATGGGACTGTTCGTCTAGTACAGGATGTGTAGCTCCCAAATGCAACTGGAATCGTCAGGATGCATTTTCCCAACAGGGAATACCAGCCGTAAATGATTGTGATGGGAACGGTTTATACGCCAGATGCCATACGATTGACCTTCTTCCAGGCGAAACACCCCTCCTTGAATCACCTATAGTCGACTTAAGTGCTTACAATGATACCAATCCTCTAAAGGTATTTTTCTGCATGATCAATACCAGTATCGGTCCTGTGGACAATGATACCCTTTGGCTGGAATCTTCTAACGATGGAGGCCTCAACTGGACGACTGTCTGGATGAGTGATACTGTTGAAGCGATTTGGACTAATAAATCGATTTCCATCCCACCCTCTTCTTACTCTTCTACCTTTCAGCTAAGATTTAAAGGGTCAGGAAACAAAAGTTTAGGAGACATAGGTGTTGATAATATTGAATTCCGCAGTGAAGACGTATGTGCTCCCGTCAGTCCTACCCTTTCAATCGTAGGAAATAACAGAATTTGTAGTGGAGAAAAGGTTAAAAACCCATCCTTTACCTCTGATTTTTCTGGTAGCCAATCCTATCAATTCTATTTGACTGATACCCTGAACAGAGTATTGAGACCCCTACCGGGCGACTCTTTAGATTACACCCTTCTACCTATAGGACATTACAGGGTGTATGCCCTTTTTTATGCCAGTCCACCAAGCTTTTTTCCTCTAACCGACATCAACTCTTTGACCTCTCAATCTTGCGTCCAGTTATCGAGCAATTATCTTGAAATTGAGCGATTTGAGATCGAGGCTATTGCAGAGGCTAGTACAAATTACAATGGATTCGATGTCAGTCAGTTTGGAGCTAGCGATGGGGCAGCCAATATCATGGTCAATGGGGGAACGGCTCCTTATGAAATTGATTGGGCTGGTTTTCAGTCGAATTCCTTAAGCAGAACGGGCTTAGAAGCTGGCGAATACCACATTTCTGTAGTTGATCAACAAGGTTGCGAGGGCGAAACTAGTCTGACCTTGACGCAACCTCAAGCGCTTACCGTAGAAATTCAAGTGCTCCAATCTTCCCAATGTGCTGGTGACAGCCTTGGCAGACTGGTTGCTTCCATTTCAGGTGGCGTGCGACCATATAGCTACAGTTGGTCAACTGGTCAGCCATCCAACTCTATCAACAAACTACCGGCAGGAGAATATGCAGTCCTTGTCTCTGACGCCAATGGAGCTTCCTCTTCTGATTCTTATCGGCTATCTAGTCCTCCACCATTGAGTATTAGGTTGAATGATTATGATGAAATTTGTTCATTTGATGAAGGACCGACTGTAGAAGTAATGGTTTCGGGTGGAACCTCTCCCTACGCCATTGATTGGGGGGATGGAAATAGCTCATTCTCAAGAAATAATTTAGCAGAAGGAAATTATCCTATTAAAGTTACGGATCGATTTGGCTGCTCAGTCTCTAGTTCCTATGAAGTCTTGCCTAAACCACAGCCCATTGAAATAAACGCCTTTGTCCAAGCGCCAGCTTGTGAGGGTGATCAGACTGCTGATGTGTTACTCGATATTTCCGGAGGCTATGGGAATTATTCATACTCCTGGTCCAATGGAACTGTAGAGGCAAACCTATGGGATGTAGAAGCAGGCTCCTATGATGTTACCATCACTGATGATGAAGGCTGTACTTCTACCTCTACTTTTGATATTGAAGAAGGGAGTAAAATCTCTGTTAGCGCGCTTGTGGAACCCAACCAAGGAACAATAGGCGGAAAAATTGAGGCGAGTGCTTTAGGAGGACAAGAGCCCTATGTATTTATATGGAATGATAGTATAGAGGGAAATGTACTAGAAAATCTTCCCGAAGGAGAATACAAACTCCGCGTAGTTGATGCCAATGGTTGTCAGCAAGACACCCTTTTCAATGTTCCCTACCAAGCCCCTACGCTTTCAGAAGTCTGTGAGGAAAAGGAAATGGGATTCTCCCCCAATAATGATGGGGTAAACGATACCTTCGAAATTCCTTGCCTCTCTCAATTTCCAGAGAATACCCTAGAGATTTATAACCGATGGGGGCAATTGATTTTCGAACAAAGTTCTTACGACCAAAGCTGGGATGGAACTCTCGAAGGCGCTCCTCTCCCTGAGGCTACCTATTTCTGGGTATTAACTATACAGGAAAGAGGAAGACTGCTACAAATTGACGGAACTATTACCTTGGTTCGCTAGATCAGAACTCATGAAAAAACTTTACTTTTTAATCGTTTTACTTCCTTTGCTTCTGATGGGACCAGCTCTTTTGGCACAGGAGGATCCATTGTTTTCGCAATACCGAAACAATACCTTTCTGATCAACCCTGGTGGGATTGCCGCAGAAGGACTTCACGAGTTTCGACTCAATTACAGAAGACAGTGGCAAAGGTTTGCCTTCAGTCCGCAGACAGCCATAGCGACCTATAACGGATTTGTGGATGATAAAAATGGACTAGCCATCAGTGTGATGCACGACAAATGGGGACCCAACGTCAGGAATGGTGCTCAGTTTGGCTATGCTTTTCAAATGCCAGTAGGTTATCCAGGTAACAACGGACAGAACTATTTTAGCTTAGGCCTTTCCCTTAAGTTTCTTCAGCACAAGATAGACCTAAGCAATGTGTTTTTTGTCAATCCAGCAGACAATGCCATTCCAGGAGATGTGTATCAATATTGGTCAGGTGATTTAGCTTTTGGAGCCTATTTCAGAAATGACAATCTCTACGCTGGCTTTTCATCTCCCAACTTGATTCAGGCTGGAAATTACCTGCCCTTTAACTCTACTGATGGGGTATTTGATAGACTTCAGCGTTACTATTTCCTGCTATTGGGATATAAGTTTGAATACACTAACATGAAGATCGAACCTTCTATCTTGGTAAGAAAACTCCCATCAACTCCCTATCAAATGGAAGGGACCGTTAGATTTTATTTCAATGAAGAAAGTCTGATTGCAGGCATAAGTTATCGAACGGGTTGGATGGGAGGTCTGTTGGCCGGGATCAAATACAACTCGGTCAAGATCATCTATTCAGCAGACTTCATGCCCCTTCGTACAGACCTCAATCGCCCATTTGGCCCTTCACACGAAATTACCCTGGGCATTGACTTAGGGGAAAAGGCCATTGATTGGAAGAGAAACTACTACGTACCTGAAAATCGGGAATAAAAAAACCCGACGCACTCCTTAGAATGGCCGGGTTTATTGCGTAATCGACTTACGCCTAGTTACATCACCTTGTAGAAAAGAACGAAAAACTCTTTGGTCTCAACCTTATTCTTATCCAAAGAACTGTTCGTTCTCGGTAGATCCTTCCATGGCAGTGGTAGAAGACTTCCCTCTGGTGATAGTTTGTTGAACTGCATCAAAGAAGCTGGTCCCAACAAAAGTCTGGTGTTTGGCAGCTCTGTAACCATTTGCTTCATTGGCAAACTCCCTTTCTTGTAGCTGACTATAGGCATACATCCCTTCCTGCTGATAAGCACTAGCTAGCTCAAACATGCTGTTGTTTAAGGCATGCCATCCAGCCAAGGTGATAAACTGGAATTTGTACCCCATGGCGTTTAGCTCCTCTCTGTATTTTTTCATGGTAGAATCGTCCAGATTGGCTTTCCAGTTGAAAGAAGGCGAACAGTTATACGCCAATTTGAGGTCAGGATATTCTTTCAAAACTACTTCAGCGAAGGCTTTTGCCTGATCTAGATTTGGCTTTGAGGTTTCCATCCAAATCATGTCCGCATAAGGCGCATAGGAAAGGGCACGGCTGATACAGGCTTCAATCCCATTATTCACATAGTAAAAGCCTTCCGCAGATCTTTTTCCTGTCAAAAACTGTTGGTCTCTAGGATCTATATCTGAGGTAATCAATTCGGCCGCATCTGCATCAGTCCTTGCGATCAATACAGTTGAAGTACCGCAAACATCCGCAGCTAATCTTGCCGCAATGAGCTTATTTTCTGCTTCCTGTGTAGGGACAAGCACCTTCCCTCCCAAGTGTCCACATTTTTTGGCTGAGGAAAGCTGATCTTCGAAGTGTACCCCTGCTGCTCCTGCCTGAATCATCGCTTTCATCAATTCGAAGGCATTAAGGTTTCCACCAAAGCCCGCTTCTGCATCTGCTACGATAGGAACTAACCAGTCCGTTTCAGTATTTCCCTGCATCCAATGAATCTGATCTGTACGCTGTAGGGCTTGGTTGATTCGAGTAACCATTTTGGGTACAGAATCCACAGGGTAAAGAGACTGGTCGGGGTACATATTTCCTGAGGTGTTGCCATCTGCAGCTACTTGCCATCCAGAACAGTATATCGCCTTGAGGCCGGCTTGAACTTCCTGGATTGCCTGATTTCCGCTGAGGGCACCCAATCCACATATTGGATCATCACCGTGGATACCCTCCCAAAGTTTTTTCGCACCTTCTTCTGCCAATGTATAGGCAATTTGAAGTGAGCCTCTTAGGTTTACTACATCCTCAGCAGTGTAAGGACGCTGTGTGTTTTTCCATCTGGGATTACTCAACCAGTCGGAAACGAGGGCATCGATTTGTTGGGCACGATTGTTCATCTTGTTAGTTTTTAGCAATTGAAAAGCAGAGTATTTCTCGGTAAGGCGGAGACAGTCCTCTCCCAGTAGGCGGTGGTGATGTAGACCGCCAACATATGCTTACCTGTACAGTTTCCTTTTAGGTGGTTTTACTTTCTAGATGTAGGCGTAAGCCTTCAGGGTCAGAAATTCTTCAAGTTTTTCACTCGTTACTAGCTCATCAAACAGCTTAGCAGCTTCATCAAATTTCCCTGCCTTATAAGCTTCCTCTCCAATGAGTACCTGAATATGAGACAGCTGTTCTGGAAGCATTTCTTGGTACAACTTCAAGGTAATTGGGCGTCCGTCTATCAAGGTTGCTTCTGGATGTCGAAGCCATTGCCAAATTTGTGTTCTTGAAATTTCAGCCGTAGCAGCATCCTCCATTAGGTGGTAAATGGGGACGCAGCCATTGCCTCTTAACCAAGCCTCGATGTACTGAATCCCGACATCAATATTTTTTCTCAAGCCAGCTTCTGTGATACTCCCTTGTGGAATAGCCGTAAGGTCTTCTGCACTGACTGAAACATCTTCTCTCTTATTATAAATTTGATTGGCTGTGGGCATAAAGCGATCAAATTGTTCCATGGCGACTGGCACCAAGGCTGGATGGGCTACCCATGAACCATCATGTCCAGCTTTCGCCTCCCTTTCCTTGTCTTTTCTTACCTTCTCCAAGGCTTTGGCATTGGCCTCATCATCATTTTTTATAGGAATCTGAGCCGCCATTCCACCCATTGCATGAACATTTCTTTTATGACAAGTCTTGATGACCAGAGAAGTGTAAGCCTCCATGAAGGGAACCGTCATTCCCACTTGATCCCGATCTGGCATGAGGTATTCAGGTCTTTTTCCTAGCTTTTTGATAAAGGAAAAAATATAGTCCCATCTTCCACAATTTAACCCAGCAGAGTGATCTCTTAACTCATATAGTATTTCATCCAATTGGAAGGAAGCAGGAAGCGTCTCCACCAAAACGGTAGCCTTGATGGTACCCAAGGGTAAGCCGAGATAGCTTTGAGCAAGAATAAAGGCATCGTTCCAAAGCCTCGCTTCTAGGTAATGCTCTAATTTAGGTAGGTAAAAGTAGGGAGCAGATCCTCGGGAAATCAATTCTGAGGCATTGTGAAATGTGTACAAGGCAAAATCCATCAAGCCTCCACTCACTTCTTCCCCATCAACCCATACATGTCTCTCCAATAAGTGCCACCCCCTTGGTCGAACCATCAGGGTCGCTACCTCTTCATTTAATTGGTAGTGCTTATCCTTTTTCTTATGGTAGAAAGTAATGCTTCGGTTTACGGCATCCCGCAAATTGATTTGACCTTGGAGATTGTTGTCCCAAGTAGGAGAATTTGAATCTTCAAAATCCGCCATGAATACCTTGGCTCCTGAATTGAGGGCATTGATGACCATTTTTCGCTCGACGGGGCCTGTGATTTCTACTCTTCTGTCTTGCAGGTCATTAGGAATAGGCGCAACGGTCCAATCTCCGTCTCTTATCGCTTGGGTCTCTCGTAGAAAATCTAACTTAGCTCCCTCCTCGAGTTTTTCTGTCTGAATCTCTCTGAAGGTAAGTAGCCCCTTTCTACGTTGATTTAAATTCCTGTGTAGAAGGGCTAGAAGTTCGAGTGCATCAAAGGTGAGAATGTCTTCATAGCCTTGTTGAAGGGCTCCTTTGATCTCGATTCCATGAGGTAAGATGGTAGTTTTAGTTTCGATCATGATAATGGTCTTATCAACTCACTGGGACAAATATAGAATGAGCGAAAAACAAAAACAAGCGAATTTTCGCTAATTTTATTTTTTCGCTAAAATACATCTATTCGCAATCAGAAAAAAGGAGCTTCAGAGCGAATAATTACTTGCAATTGCCTCAGCGTTTGACCAAATTTGATTAGGCCTATAAAATGCCCTTTATCTTCACCTACCCCACATATGGTCATTAACAAGCAAAACATCAAACTCATTTTTGGTTTGAAACTGAAGCAATTGCGCGTGCAAAAGGGACTCTCCTTTGCTCAATTGTCCAAGGCGGCTGGTGTCTCTGTTTCCTATTTGAACGAAATAGAAAAAGGCAAAAAGTATCCTAAAACGGATAAGATCATTGCCTTGGCACAGGCCCTTGATGTGAGTTATGACCAATTGGTCTCCCTAAAACTCAGCAAGAAAATGGCCCCCATTGCTGAGCTGCTGAATTCTGGTATCCTTGAATCGCTTCCCTTAGAGCTATTTGGCCTTGAACCTTCTACCCTGCTAGAACTCATCTCCAACGCCCCTACCAAAATCAACGCCTTTATTTCTACCATTTTAAAAATGGCCAGGAATTATGAAATGAGCCGTGAAAACTTCTTTCTAGCTGCATTAAGGGGCTATCAAGAGTTGCATGATAACTATTTTGAGGAGTTGGAAGAAGCAGTGGTGGAATTTGGTAAGACGTACACCCTAGACACCTTTCCCAGCCACCTAGATCTTAAACACCTACTTGAAAACGAATTTGGATATAGCATTCAGCCGATTCCCCTGCATGATTATCAGAAATTGAGTCCCTTTAGATCTGTCTTCCTGACTGGTAAAAACCATTTGTTTATCCATCCAGAATTAACAGAAACACAACAGGCTTTTCTTTTTGGAAAGGAACTAGGCTTTCAGTTTTTGAAATTGGCAGAAAGGCCCCGCACAGCCTCCATGTTTGAAGTAAAATCTTTTGAAGAGGTACTCAACAATTTCAAAGCTTCCTATTTCTCCGTTGCCCTCCTTATTAAACAGCAAGAAATCATCAAGGATATAAAGCAGCTGTTTTCCAAAGCAACTTGGGAAGAGTCTGAATTTCTAGCCATCATGGAGAAATACAAATCATCTCCTGAGATGTTTCTCAGTAGGATGACCAATATCCTACCTAAGTTTTTTCAGGTTGAGAACATCTTCTTTCTTCGGTTCAACCAGGATTTAAGCCGTGGGGATGATTATTACGCTATTACAAAAGAGATTCATTTAAACAGGATGCATTCTCCTCATAGGAATGAGGTTGAGGAGCATTATTGTAGAAGATGGGTATCTATAAAAATTTTACGAG
>JBCBVV010000028.1:0-88012 GCA_039817415.1 Bacteroidota bacterium | reverse complement strand
GAACAACTCAAACAAAGTGGAAGCCATTGGCACAACTTTATCGAATCTCTGGTCCAAAATGCGCTTAAGTGTAAAATGGAAAGGGTAAATGATTTTCTATCCTTAAAGGCAGTTGATAGGTATCTAAAGTTCCAAGAGAATCATCCCAAACTTGCACAAAATTTTTCTATTGAAACCATTGCCTCCTACATAGGAATTGCCCCCCAGTCCTTAAGCCGTATTCGGCGGCAGCTAGCTGAATGAAAGTAACAATTGTTATTTTCTTCCTGCTCTTTTGCCATGATCTTGCCAACAAATATTAAGACATGCAAAAGGAAATCTCCATTGTAACTGGGGCAAATGGCCACTTGGGAAACAATCTGCTACGACTGTTAATTGAAAAAGGTTACAGCCTAAGAGGGACCGTAAGGCAGATAGAAAAAGCTAAGCCTTTCTCCAATTTGGATTGTGAATGGAGGGAGGCGGATTTGATGGATAAAAAGAGTATGCTAAGGGCCTTTGAAGGAGGTTCAACCCTTTACGCGGTAGGGGCAGCTTTTCGACTCTGGGCTAAAAATCCTGAAAAGGAGATTTACCAAACCAATGTACAAGGAACTCAGAATTTGTTTGAGGCTGCCCACGAAGTTGGTATCAAAAACATCGTGTATGTCAGTTCGATAGCGGCACTGGATTTCACTAGCTTACCAGCTAAAGTTGAGAATGGTTACAATAAGGATAGGAGAAACTGCTACTACAATTCTAAAAATGATTCAGACCGGCTGGCGTTGGAATTAGGAAAAAGGTACGGGATACGGACAGTGATAGTGCTCCCTTCAGCTATGATTGGTGGCTTTGTCGGCAAAATGAGTTACTCGAATGAATTGGTATGGCAAATCATGAATGGGAAGATCCCACTAGACACCAACTTCAGTTTGAACTGGGTAGATGTAGAGGATGTTGCTAAAGCGATGCTCTCTGCCAGGGAAAGAGGGAAAGATCAGCATCGTTATATCCTTGCGAACAAAAAGCACACGACTATACAGGAAAGTGTTGAAATTGCTTCCCAATTATTCCCTGAAAGGAAACTTAACATTCCCCCCAAAGCATCAAAAACACTCCTTAAAGTGATCGCTTCCTTTATGGAAGCAGCTAGTTGGCTTACTGGACATGAACCTCAACTTCAAAGACACTACGTCGATATGTTTTATGGTCTCAAGCAGGACTTTGACATATCGCTATCTGAGGAGCATTTACATTTTCAACCTACATCATCCAGAGAAGTTCTTCAGCAGGCCATGTTGGCAATGAGCAAGAGGAAAGTTTGATCATTTCCCCTAACCCAACACTTCATCAGGTTTGACACCTATTTCTGCTAGTTTGCTTAAAAGACCCTCTTGCATACGCTCATAAGGGTGGTCATTACGGTCGTACATATAGTATTTGTAATGATTACTATAGTGCTCATTTTCAATCCCATAGGCTAAGTACATCGAATACTTAGGCCCTGTGATATAACTCCCGCAGTGTAGCAAACGTGGGTCGAAGAAAATGGCATCTCCGGGCTCTGTGGGGAACCATTTGCCTTTTCCCGCGAATAAATCCTGTCCATTGACGATAGATCTAAGTGGAGTGAGCCATTTTTGCTTCCTCTCCATTTGCATAAAGGAAGATTCGCGTTTATGGCTACCCGGTATGACACCGAACTTAAATTGGCTCTCCTCATAAGATTGTAGGTAAATCCCTACTCTAATCAGCTGGTAAGGATTTCTGCTTTCATCCCAATCAGCTCCCACACCAAATGTTCTGTGTACAGAATCTCTATGCCATCCAGGTGAAGAAAAACCAGCAGCAACACTGTCATTTTGAAGAAATTTTACCTGTTCTCCCATGATCATCCTAGCGTGCTTCACAATATTAGGATGCGCGGGAAGATTCCAAAATTCCTTGTTAGCACTCACCATGCCTGGCTTTACATAAAGGCGGTAATTCTTCTTACCAGATAATTTGGCAGTCAAATCACCCTTTCCCTCAAAGGAATCAAAATTGGTGCTGTCAATGCCTGAAAGCTCCTCAATCTTTTTCCTGTATGCGAGTGCTTCTTCTCTTGGGAGCGCTTCTTTGACATAGACAAAGCCCTGTTCTCTGAATTTTGCTGCTATTTCTTCGTTGATCATCTTCCTGCTTGATTAGGTAGAGCAAATATAAGTCTATCTACATCTATGGAGCAAACAATATGATTTCAATCATCTAAAGGGATGAATTTATCCTTTATTATTTTTGAAAAAAGAGCTGACTACCTCGCGGCGGTCAACTCTGAATCCAATAAAAATCAAAAGATAAACATCACTCTTCTGTCTCGGTTTCCATGGGGATTTTTAGCGGAGCATAAAATGGGAGGAGGTGTTTGTCAAGCTTATCGCTGTATCCGCTGCTATAGTGAATGCCCTCAGGGGATTTGGTCAAGGCTAGACGATTATTCCCCAATACACCTATAAATTGTTCTTTGTTGAGGTAGGAATCTCTGTTTTGGGTGAAGGTTTCTACCAATTCAATGATTTGAGGCCAAGCATCCCTGTCAATTTGAGACATATTTGGGATTCTGATTAGGACAAGGAGTTTGTTGGTATTTTGCTGGCTATAATATTCAAAGTCCTCTGGGTTTACCTCTTCATTTGCGAGGACATCAAATAGATTTTTAAGGCTAAAAGAAAGGGAGTCTACATTCTGTTGGGGATCTGCTGTCATCATTTCAACGGCCTCATTTAGGAAAATCTGCCTTTGATCGTTGATGCTAGTAGAATAATCCTTTTCTCCCAGAAAGAAATTGAAAGCAATAGAGATGATAAAATAGGCTGGAATGATGCCCCAATGTCTCCATGGTCGTTTGGGTTTCTTTTTTACAGCTTCATAGGTGGTGGCTAGATCTTCTTCAAAATCCTTTTCCTGAATTTCGTGCCCACAGTTTTGACATTTGGCTATGCCTGTTCGACCCACAGGAAACATGGGAATCCCATAAACATGGAAATATTTCCCCATGATATTCATTTGCTGTGCCCCTTTGGTCTGACAAACAGGACAGGTGGTATGCGCGACATTGAAATGGTGAAGGTTGCGTGAGTTTACTCCGTAGATAATCATGATAATTGATGTTTAATGCTTCTGTTTTGATTGATTTCGGAGCTATATGACGAAGGGGGGCAAAAAGCATCAACATGGAAATGCAATTTTTTTAAAAGAAGTATGATGATGCGCCATTTTTGAGGATGGATAGGAAATTAAGTTAATGCAAAATGCTTCATGTGTATAGATATTTTGAATTTAAGTAGTTTATTTGCCTCAAATTTCAAACTATTTTTCCCCATGAAACAAGCGCAAGTTTTTTTACTAATCCTTTGCCTGGGAATAGGCAGCCTTTTCTCTCAAACCATCAAGACTCCCGCTGAAATGTGCGACTGCTACAGTCAAACGGAAGGGAAAAAATGGAACGACAGATTCAACGCCTGCAACAAAGATTTCATGGATTTTCTGGATGAGATGAAAAATAGCAGTGAACCCTCCATGGAGGATTACCAAAAATTTGTGCGCTTGTTTGCCGAGGTGAAGGAAATGGAACTCAATCTGCTCAACAGCTGCGATACCTTCCAGAAGGATTTTAATCAGGATGTACTGGCTTATCTTGGAAATCGGGACCCTTATGACAAAGGGGTAAGTGAATATGAGGCGAAAGAGAACATTCTAAGTGGAAAAGATTCTGTCAGTAATTTTGGCCTGCTGGGAGATTTTGCTGTTCATCGTAAAGAGTATGATAAGGCATTAGATTACTATAAGAAAGCCTTGGACGCCGATCCATATGGTCTGGGGGATTATATCAAGATGAACAGAATGTTTGTCTATCACACTCTCGGTCAATTTGATAAGGCTGCCCAGGACGCAAAAGACCTACAAGATTATTTCATGGGAGACGATAACATGGTTTTCCTGTTGTCCTTATACAGATTGAACTCCATTATTGAAGGAAGGAAGAAGGCAAAGAAGTAAGCTATTCTATAAGTCTTTGAATTTCTAGTTCTATTTCGAGGTCTTTTTCTCCGTAACTGGGCCTTGGAATAGGGAAATATTCCATAAGAGAGTGAGAATTTCTGAGGAAGGTAAGGATAGAATGGCAGGCTTCATTTTGTTCATCCCCTTCATAAAAAAATGTCTCCATCTCATTAAATAGCTTTGGGGAGGGTGTTTCATGTACTTTTTTCAGAAGTACCTTTCTACTAATGGGAAAATGGGCATTGCTTACCGAGGTTACCATTCCTTTGATCAGGTTCAAATTTCCTTCGTAAGTGGGCGGTAAGAGAAAATGACCCATAAAGTGGTCTTTGTTGAGTTGCCCTTCTTCAAGTAACTGAATGGTGAATATATTCGGGTTGGTGATGTAGGCAAATCCTTTCAGAATAGAAGTTCCTTTGGCATTTCCTTTTTGGACTGAAAGGCCTGTTTTATTTTCCTCCTTCTGAATCAGAAAGGGCTCTCTTTTCACTTTATAACCAAAAGTTGAGATATAGAAACACTCGTATATCCCTTCCAACTGTTTCATAATGTGGGTGGGGGAATTGTCACATAACTCATCCAAGTAATGATGTGGAGAGGGATGTTGATCAGATTCTACTTCTTGGACGAGCTTTTCCAACTTGAGGATGTAGCCTCCAATTTCTCTTCTTACCCTTTTTTCTGAGATATTATTGACCTGTTGAAAAATCCCTTCTATGGCTTTTTCGGGAGTTACCCCATTCTTTTTAAGCGATTTGATTTTGGGAAAGACAATATTTGATAAGGTGGAGTAAGCTGATGGATACAGGCCTAGCTCCATCGCTATTACCTTTTTTTTATAGCCCTTTTGGAAGAGAATTTCTTCGAGCCTGCTGAATTGCTTAACTTTTTGCGTAAAGGACTGGTTCATAGGCTTTTACAGAGGGTTTGTGTGGAAGTTCAACCTATGATAAATAAGCCATATTTAGATTAATTAATATTCTTCATTCCATGAATGTATTATTAATTATTAATTAAAAAGCTGCCAACATCATAGCAATGGGGGGCAGCTAGCTTTCATCCGAAAAGTGTAAGGCGCAGTGCCTTCACGTAGAACTTCACACTTCAACTTACTGGTTGGATTAACCTATCTAACTTATGAACCTAACTTTTTTACTACGCAAGTTGGGGATGAAAGCTATTGCCGTAATGTTCATGCTTGGCATGAGTGTTATAGGGCATATGCTATTCGCCCAAACCATCAGCGGTGTTGTAACTGACGCTACTGATAATCTTCCATTGGAAGGTGTTGGTGTCCTTGTAAAGGGAACCACTACTGGAGCCATCACTGGCGAAGGAGGTAAGTTTACCCTTAAGGTAAATGATGCCAAAGCTCTTGTATTTACCTACATCGGATATGAAACCGTAGAGGTAAATATCGAAGGACAAAGTACGCTTAACGTGTCGATGAAAGCTGTTGGTGTGGGAATCGATGAGGTTACCATCACCGCGCTAGGTATCGAGCGTGAAACAAAAGCCCTAGGTTATGCGGCTCAGGAAATTAATGGAGAAGAAATCTCTGTTGTCAAGACGCCTAACCTGCTCAACAACCTAACAGGTAAAGTGGCTGGTGTAAACATCACACAGGGTGGATCCGGTGTAGGTGCTTCCAGCCGTATTGTGATTCGTGGAGAGTCCTCTCTATCTGGCGACAACCAGCCGCTATTTGTGGTAAATGGTGTACCTATCAGCAATTCAAACGGAAGCAATGGTCGTTCTCAGGGAAACCTGGAAGCAGACTACGGAAATGGAGCTGCTGAAATTAGCCCAGATGATATTGAATCTTTGACCATTCTAAGAGGAGCCAATGCCACTGCTCTGTATGGTTCTCGTGCTGCCAACGGTGTAGTATTGATTACCACCAAATCTGGAAAAGGACAGAAAGGGATTGGGGTGAGTGTTTCTTCTGGAACAACCGTTGAAAATCCTTTGAGAATCCCTCAGTACCAGAATGATTATGGTCAAGGTGCAGGATTTAACTTTGAGTTTGTTGACGGTTTTGGATCGGGAACGAACGATAACATTGACGAGTCTTGGGGACCAGCGCTTGACGGAAGAATGCAGGTTCAACACCAGTCTTCCAATGGAAATGGCCTTCGTGCAGGAGACTTTGCTCTTCGTCCAGCAGGATATACTGACCAGGATTCCTATGAACTACTTCCTTGGGAACCACAGCCCAACAACATCAGAAACTTCTTTGAAACGGGTGTAACGACGAACAATAACGTAGCTATTTCTGCGGCTAACGAAACTACTAACTTCCGTTTTTCTTATAGCAATCTGTTTTCTAAGGGCATCGTTCCTAACACAGATTTGAGAAGAAATGGATTCAACATTGACCTTGGGCACAAGATGTTGAACGACAAGTTGAAGATCAACACAAACATCAACTACATCAACTCTGGTTCTAACAACCGCCCTAACAACTCTTATGGTACGGAGAATATCATGTACCTATGGGTATGGTTTGGTCGTCAGATTCCAATGGAGTCCTTGACTGATTATTGGCAGCCAGGTCTTGAAGGAATCCAGCAGTTCAATTACAACTACAACTGGCATGACAACCCATACTTCACCATGTTCGAAAACACGAATAGCTTCGAGAAGAACAGAGTATTGGGGAACATCAACGCTACCTACAACTTCACTGATGCTTTGAGCCTGATGGTAAGAACGGGTACTGACTTCTCTAACGACCTACGTGAAGGGCGTCGTGCTTGGTCTTCTCAGCGTTTCCCTAAAGGACAGTATAGAGAGGATAGAATTTTCTTCCAGGAGCGTAACACAGATTTCTTGTTGACTTACAATGACTATGTAACTGACAAGCTTTCTTTACTCGTTTCTGCGGGTGGTAACCAAATGACGCAGCAAAACAGATATAACCAAGTTTCTGCCAATGAGCTGGCTGTTCCTGGTATCTACAGCTTTAACAACTCAAACATTCCTCTTCTTCAGAACTCATTCAACAGCAAGCGTCGCATCAACTCTTTGTATGCGAGTGCTTCTATCGGTTTCAACAGCGCCATTTACTTGGATCTAACGGGCCGTAATGACTGGGCTTCTACCCTTCCTGAGGCAAACAACAGCTACTTCTACCCATCTGCCTCACTTTCTGTGATCGCCAGCGAGCTGTTTGACATGCCAGAAGATATCACATTTGCTAAGCTACGTGTAGGGTATGGTCAGGTAGGTAACGATACCGATCCTTATTCACTTCAACCTTACTTCCAGTTCCTATCTACTCCTTATGGAAACCAGCTTCTAGGAACAGAGGGCAATGTACTACCTAATCCAAACCTACGTCCTGAGCTATTGACTACATTCGAGGTAGGGGCTGACTTGAGATTCTTCAAGAACAGATTGAACCTAGATGTAACCTATTACCAGAACACAGCTACAGACCAGATTATTTCTATTCCAGTTTCTCAGACTTCTGGATTTGGGTCTAAATTCATCAACGCTGGTGAGATTCAGTCTACTGGTATTGAAGCACTGGTTACCATCGTTCCTGTAAAGACGAAGAGATTTACTTGGGAAGCTTCTTTGAACTTCACACGTGCAAGAAGTAAGGTAATCAGCCTAACAGATGATTTGAGTACTTACGAGATCTCTAACAATTACCTAAGTGTTCAGGCACGTGAAGGTGGACGCATGGGAGATGTATATGGAACTGGCTTCGTATTGATCGATCCTTCTACTAACGCTACCGTAACAGTTGAAGACGTAGCTGACATCGAAGAAGATTGGGGACACCTATACCAGAATGGATTCCCAGTAAGAGATCCTAACCTAAGAAGACTGGGTAACTACAATCCTGACTTCATGCTAGGTCTGAACAACCGCTTCACAGTAGGAAACTTTACCTTGAATGCCCTACTAGACTGGAGACAAGGTGGCGTAGTTATGTCAAGAACACTACTGATCGGTGGTACTTCAGGTTTGATGGCCGAAACAGCTGAATACGATAGAGAGACCACTACCTTCATCGGTGGTCAGACTCAGGTAACGGGTGTAAGTACACTTGACCGTCCTGGATTCAAAGAAGATGCTGATGGAAACTTTGTAACCAACGACGAGGCGGTTTCTGCTAGAGATTTCTACTGGTCTCACTTCAACCGTGGTAACGAGGAAGTGGGTATGTACGACGCTTCTTTCTTGAAACTACGTGAAGTAAGCCTTGGATATACCTTCGGAAATGGAACGGCTCAGAAGCTAGGTGCTCAGCGCTTGACCGTGTCTTTCATCGGACGTAACCTGTTGCTGTTTACTGAGAATCCACACTTTGATCCAGAAGTATTCTCATACAACGCCAATTCAATTGTTCCTGGTGTTGAGGATATGGCTACACCAAGTACAAGAAGCTTTGGAATTCACCTTGGACTGAAATTCTAAATCCATTTTAAGGTAATTCCCACGTGGATACCTTATCCAAAACAACTAAAATCATGATGTCAAAAATTAGAATATTCATCGTTGTCATGCTGGCCCTTGGACTCTTCCAGGCTTGTACCATGGATTTCGAAGAGATCAACGATAACCCAAACTTTCCGACCGTAGATGAGGCAAACCCATCTCTGGTACTGCCAAAGATTCTATTTGAAACAGGAAACCACGTTACAGCTAGCCTTTCATGGGGTACTGGTAACATCCTTGCTCAGCTTGTAGCTACCAACAACTTTACCGGTGTTGATCGTTACCTGCTTGGAACGTATTCTGGTTCATGGGATTTGTTCTACCGTAACCTAAGAGATGCGAATAACCTAAAAGCACTCGGTGAGGGCTTAGGAAATGGGGCTTACCAAGGCTCTGCTCTAGTCCTACGTGCTTGGATTCTTGCGCATTTAACAGAAATGTGGGGTGATGTGCCTTATTCTCAGGCGTTGAAAGGAAAGGAAGATCAGTTTCTACCTTCTTACGATGCGCAGCAGGACATCTACAACAACATTCTGGCTGACCTTGAAGAGGCTGTAAACCAGTTCAACGCAGGTGGAAGCATGGAAGGTGATATCCTTTATGGAAGCGACTTGAGCAAGTGGATCAAGCTGGCGAACTCATTGAGAATCCGCTACCTGATGCGTCTTGAAAACAAGTGGACTGAAATGGGAATAGATGGTGCGACAGAGATTCAAAACATCGTAAACACCGGATTGATCTTTTCTGAAAATGCTGACAACGCTGCTGTTCCTTATTTGGAAGGAACGAATCGTTGGCCGCTTAATACTGCTCGTGTAGGTTCTTTTGATGAAAAGAGAATGAGCCAGCGTATCCAGGGAGTATTGACGGACTTGAATGACCCAAGAATTGACGTACTGTTCCGCCTTGTTGACAACCCAGATAGCAACATCTATGTAGGTGTACCTAATGGCCTATCTGAAGATGCTGCATCTAACTTTAACGGTGGGGCCAATAACCAATCTCGTCTTGGAACAAGATTCAGAGAGGAACAAGCTGCGGTAGAAATGACCATTATGCACTTCTCCGAGCTACAGTTCATTCTAGCTGAGGCTGCACAGAAAGGTTACATCTCTGGTGATGCTGCTGGATATTATGAGGCAGGTGTTACGGGAAACATGGAATACCTAGGTTTGATGGGAGCGGATGCTTACTTGCTACAGGAAAACGTTGCATTGACTGCCAATCAACTTGAGAGAATTGCTACGCAGAAGTGGTTGTCTCTATTTATGGTAGGACTGGAAGCATGGTTTGACTATCGTCGTACAGGTCTTCCTGCTTTGACTCCTGGTCCAGATGCTGTATTGAATGAAATTCCTTCAAGAATCCAGTATCCTGGTTCTGAGCAGGTATTGAATGCTGCTAGCTACGAAGCTGCGGTTGCCAGTCAGGGAGCCGATGAGAACACCACTAAAATGTGGTTACTACAGTAATTGATTCATAGTAAATAATAAGGGAAGCGGCTTTGTTGCTGCTTCCCTTTTTTATGTCTGATGGGAAAAACTACATTCCTTCGTTCAATTCTTCCATTTCCATCAATATTTCCTCCCATTTTTCATTTTTCTCTTCTAGACTTTCTGTTGTGCTTTGATGTTCTTTTTGAACCTCTGATAGCTTGTCAAAGTCAGAGGCCACATCAGGTTGAGCCATCTTCTCTTCTAAAGATGAAAGCTGTTCCTCCAACTTCATGATTTCCGCTTCCACTCGTTCTTGTTCTCTTTCTAGCTTTTTGAGGCGGTTTTTTCTGCGCTTTTTTTCCTGATGATCCAATTGCTTCCCTTCCTTCTTGCTTTGATCAGGAATGGAGGCATTTGCTGCCTTTTCCTGAGCAAGAGTTGCTTCTTCCTGGCGTTTCTTCCAGTCCACAAATTCGTCGTAAGTTCCTGGATATTCCTTGATCGATTGGTCTTGGATGTACCAAATTTTGTTGGCTATTTTGGAGAGAAAGAAGCGGTCGTGAGATACGACCACATAAGTTCCTTCGTAGGCATTTAAGGCCTGACTCAGAATGTGGATGGAAGGTATATCAAGGTGGTTGGTAGGCTCATCTAGGAGGAGGAAATTGGCTTCTGACATCAGGGTTTTGGCAAGCGCTACTCTTGATTTTTCTCCCCCTGAAAGCACCTTAATTTGCTTTTCAATTTCTTCGCCTGAAAACATAAAGGCTCCGGCAGTGGATCTAACCTCCAGCTCAGTTTTGTCTGCTGAATGATCATTGAGTTCGTCAAAAATAGAATTACTCAAGTTCAGGGCTTCCAGTTGGTGCTGCGCAAAGAAGCTGGATTCAACTTGGTAGCCTTCCTCTCTATTTCCATCGAAGGTTTCGCTATCTGCCATGATTCGAAGAAGGGTGGATTTTCCCGTTCCATTGGCACCAATCAAGGCGATTTTATCCCCTCTCAATACGGTTGCTTCCCCTTCTTGAATAATCACTTTTGGCCCATAAGATTTGCTGATTTCTTTTAGGCGAAGAACCTCTTTTCCGGAGCGGACTTTCATGGTAAATCGCATATGGAAATCTACTACCTCTTCTTCAGGCGCTTCCAGTTTATCCATCTTATCCAATTGCTTGATTTTGGATTGGACTTGTTTGGCTTTGGTGGCTTTGGCACGGAAGCGGTTGATAAACTTCTCCTGATCAGCTATTTGCTTTTGCTGGTTTTCATAAGCTTTGAGGTGAAGGGCTGCCCTTTCTTCCTTTTCTTTTAGGTAAAAGGTGTAATTACCAGAATATACATTCAGCTTTTTTAAACTGATTTCAAGTATTTTTTCAGCCACTCGGTCCAAAAAGAACCTATCGTGAGATACAATGATGGTAGAACCTGGAAATGACTTAAGATATCCCTCCAACCATTGGATAGAAGGTAGGTCAAGGTGGTTGGTAGGCTCATCCAGTAGGAGAACATCAGGTTCCATGAGTAGCAACCTGGCCAATTGAACCCTCATTCTCCATCCTCCAGAAAAGGTCGCGTAGGGCATGTCATGCTCAAATGCCTTGAATCCAAGCCCACTTAATACCGAATGTACCTTAGCATCCATTTGAGGTCCTCCTTTGGTCTCAAATTCCGCTTGCTTGCTGTCCATGGCATCCCAGAGGTCATTCCCTGTCTCGCCTTCTTCCATTCGCTTCAACAGGCCGTCAATTTCCTCTTTTAAGGCCAATAGGTCTGCAAAGGCATCTCTGGCAACCTCAAAAATCGAACGGTCAGTTTCATAGGACAATAAATCCTGATTAAAAAAGGCGATCAGCATTTTTCCAGCCTTGTGGACCTTACCTTCTGTGGGAATCAACGAATCAGAAATGATTTTAAGCAAAGTAGATTTTCCCGCTCCATTTCTTCCAATAAGACCTACCGTCTCTCCAGGGATGAATTGATATCCAATGTTTCGAAACAGCCATCTCCCGCTGTACTCCATTCCTATGTTCTCCAGACTTAGCATAAGGGCGAATTTAGGGAAATAGGAGATGAAAGGGAATCCTCACCTAAGAATTCCATTGAAGTGGATCATTCCGTTTAAAAATTCATGGCCATTCCTAAAGAATGACAAGAACCCGCCAAAGAGTGACGAAATAGAGACCTTAAATATAAGTGTGTGATTCACTTCTGAATTTTCCGACATATTGGTTAATATGATACAACCCACAACAACTTAAAGACCAAATCATGAAGCAATTCAATCGCATTAACCTTATTATCCTCCTATGCTCAATTCTGGGACTTTGCCTGTTTACATCCAGTAGGATGGATCCATCGGGCGAAGTAGATGTGTTAACCGCAGCCATAGACAAAGCCATTAAGGACGAAATGGCCCGTCAAGAAATCATTGGTGTGGCGGTAGGCGTTATGAAAAATGGTAGCATCGTCTACACCAAAGGTCATGGTCATCATGATTTGAAGCGAAGCCGTCGTGTTACTGAAAATACTCGTTTCCGATGGGCTTCTATCTCAAAGACCCTGAATGCAGTGGCTGCTTTCCAACTGATAGAAGCCAACAAAATCAAATTAGGCGATAAAATCTCCAAGCATGTTTCCATATGGCCTAAAACTGGACAAAAGGGCAACATCACCTTGGCACATACGCTCTCAAACACCAGTGGAATCCGACACTACAAAGAGTACAGCCGATCCAAATATCCCAATTCCGCTAATTCTAACTACAATTCGGATGCCTCTGTAAAGGTATTTAAGGATGGCTCTTTAAAGTTCAATCCAGGAGACGACTATGAATATTCAACTTTTGGACATAATCTCGCTGGGGCTGCCTTGGACAAAGCTGCTCCTGCTGGCTATATCAAATGGATAACTGATAACATCAAGAACAAAGCGGGAATGTCAACGCTTTCTGCCTATGCTGGTAGTCCCAAAGGCTTTGATAAGGATTGCCATGGCAAATTGGTGGCAAAAAATGAAGGAACAGTAACCTGGAAGCTCCCAGGTGGAGGTTGGTCATCTAGTGTGAAAGACTTAACCAAATTCATGCAGGCCTTTGCGAATGGAAAACTCTTGAAAAATAACTCTGCCATCTGGAAGACTCCTCCTAAAGCAGAAAAGAGGTATAAATACGGAATTTACCGAGATGGAAGTGGGGCCAGCCATAGAGTATGGCACGGAGGTGCCCACGATGATGTAAGAACCTTGATGCATTTTTATACCCAGAGCAAAACAGGGGTGGCTATCATGATCAATGGGGGCAACTACGTAGATGCGAATCGACTAGCCTGGCACATTTATAAAGCCATCGGTCGGTCTGTAAGTCCTGATTTTAGCATCAAGTATGTTTGTCCAGAAAAGGAAAATGACAAGACTGACAGAATGGAACCCTCCAATCCCTGTGGAGGCCTATACGCTGGTGCTTGGAGAAAGTCTAATGGCAAGACAATAGTCAGAAGAGGGTATGGAACAGATGAGTTCTATGATACTTGGAAACAACTCCTAGATCAGGGGTATCATTGTATAGATTTTGATACCTATATGGATGGAGGGACGAGAAGATGGGATGGCATCTTTAAGCAAGGCAGAAAGAAAGTCGCTATGTGGCGCGGTTTCAATACCGACGATTTCAACAAAAAGTGGAAGGAGATGAACGCACAGGGGCTAAGACTCATTGACCTTGAGACATACAAAGTCGGCAACACAAGGAAATGGGCAGGCTTATTCGTAGAAGGTAAATGGAAGTATGCTATGTTCAGAAATTTTGGAACGGACGACTTTGGGAAGAAAAGGAATGAAATGAGCAAGCAGGGTCTTAAGTTGATTGATGTAGAAACCTATGTAGATGGAGGAAAAAGAAAATGGGCAGGTGTCTGGCGTCAAGGCTCAGGCGAATTGCTCAATAGAAACTACAAAACGGAGGACTTCCGGAACCTAAGAAGGCAAAGAAATAAAGCTGGCTATAAACTCGTCGACATCGAAACCTATAAAGATGGCTCAACCAGAAAATGGGCAGGAATTTGGGAAAAAAGTAGCCTAGGAGAAGGCTATTATTATGGGAAAAAGTATTGTGATCTACTGTACAAATTCAGATATGATGCCCCACAAGGCTACGAAATGCTTGATTTAGAAAAGTACTAGTCTATATCAGTCTAAGGGGGAAAGTTTACCTCAGGAACAAGAAAAAGGGAATGGGCACAACACCCATTCCCTTCATCATGAAACTAATCAAGTTATCTACATAATCTAGCACCAGTTCTCAAACTTTTTTTAAGGATTTAGGGAAATCAAGATTTATGGGAAAAGATAATTTTCTTACCCAAAATGTTAGAAATGATAAAAAAATGAGGGTAAAAACATATTCGATTTAGCTTTTTTACTAATTGTTTTATAAATTGCTACTACTTTGAGCGTCATGCTAATTGACTTGGGACAGACGAAAAAATTATGGGAGACAAAGAGACACATATCATAGGATCCAACCTAAAGCATCTTCGTAAGCTAAAAAATCTTACACAACAAGAATTGGCAAATGAACTGGGAATCCAGCGTTCCTCAATAGGTGCCTATGAAGAGTGTCGTGCAGCTCCCAAATATCCTGCCTTAGAAAGTATTTCTAATTTCTTCTCTATATCAATAGACATGCTCTTGAAGGAGGATTTGTCCCAATATTCAGAGGAAGAGCTCAAAAGAAGTAGAGAACAAGGGGGTCCTGACCCATCTGGAAGGATGCTGAGGGTGCTTCCCATTACCCTAGATGCAGACGGAAAGGAAAATATTGAGCTTGTCAATCAAAAAGCATCAGCGGGTTATCTCAATGGATACTCTGACGTTGAGTTCATCGAAGAGCTTCCTAAGTTTCAGTTACCTATGTTGGGTGGAGGGACCTTTAGAGCCTTTGAAATCAAGGGTGATTCCATGTTGCCGCTTCGTTCTGGCACCATCGTGATCGGTGAATACATAGACAACTGGATGAGTATCAAGGATGGTCAGACTTATGTCATTATATCCGAAACGGAGGGAGTTGTATACAAGAGAGTATACCTCAATGACAAAAGAGATGCTGAAGCCTACCTCACCCTAAAATCTGATAACCTTGCCTATTCACCTTACCAAATAGGCTTAAAGGACGTCAGAGAAGTCTGGAAAGCACGTATGTACATGAGTGCCGACTTCCCTGACCCAGAAATGTCCATGGAAAAATTATCCTCCATTGTCATGGACCTTCAACAAGAAGTCATGAGGCTGAAAACGGAGAAATAATCCTTTTCCTTAAAAATGATACTGCTCTTCTCGGAACGAATCAATACGTTCTTGTACCACATCAATGCTGCAATTGATTCGAAGCCTTGTAAGCGTGTCTCTCATGTAATGAAGTGCTGTTCCTTCTCCAACCAATGCCTCGGTTTTGGGAAGAGAAACTAACATATCTCCATTTGCATAACGCTTCTGCTGCATTTGGGAGGTAATACCCATTTCCAAAACGGCAGTTAATAGGTCATTGCGCTTGTCATCGAAAGGAACGAGCAGTTGGTAAAACTCCTTGATTTTGTATGCCCTGATGCCATGCTGATCAAAATAAGCTTGTGTAAATGGCTTTATGCTAATGCCACAAGTACTACAAGATTTGCTTATCCAGATTTCTGGCAAATGCTCACCTTGACCAGGTATGCTAGTTTGGTGAGTGGAATGTTGGACACGCCACAAGCAACAAAAAGAAGAAATACGCTCTCTTAAACTATCCTTTACAACAACGATCTCACATGAGGAGTCGAGAAAATGGTCGAGCCAATTTTGGGCCCGTTTGAGGGGATCGGAAGTGTTCATGGATTGAAGTAGATAAAGCTTGTATATAGCTTTACGAATAAAATTGAAAAAGGCTACCCCATTAGGCTAGCCTTTTTTGTTTATAAATTCCTAACTATCAAAATTTTCCATTTGTGTTCTTCCATTTTTATCCAGTTAGAATAGAATCCATGACATCCTGATGGCCTGTGAAAGCCTACGCTTTTAAGATCATCACAAACTATGAGAAAGGGACATGTCCAATAAATCTACCCCTTTGAGTAAATCAACATGAAAGATAGGATACTGTGGGATGGCCAATTGTATGTTGGTTACCTCTCTCCATTCAATAGCTAAGTAGTGATTTATTCTCCAATGATGTCTTTCATAATGGAAAGGTGGTGCTCTGTATGGATACGAATGAATTTTTTGGCTTGTTCTCGGTTCAGATTGCCGAATACTGGATGATCCATGAAACTGTTTTCTGGTAAAGAATCCAAAGAAACGAGCTTTCTTTTGGCTTCTGCCAGTTGCTCATAAATTGCTTCATTGCTAATCGTATCAGGGGGCTGTACAGAGGAAGGTGCCTTGCCTACGCCTCTCGGCATCTTATCCATGGTAAATACATAAACTCTCTGAAAGCTGAATTCTGATTGGTATTCGGCAGGGACTGATTGTGCTAGCTTGTCGAAAATAGAATTGATAACCTTCAGGCTATGGTCCAAGTGCCATGAGACGGGAACTGCAGAAACTTCAGGATTTTGTATATCCCTAAAAGCAATATTGTTTTCAAACTCCTGTAATTGGGTAACTAAAAAGGGATTCCTCTCAGGTTTATTTATTTGGATTTGGACCACCCATATCACAATAATGAAAAGCAGTATCAAGACTATGATCCTTCTGGCAGTTTTTGATAATTTCATGTTTAACGTATAAAGTGATCTTACTCAAATTACCAATCTTTTGCTCAATCCTCTCGGTAAATGATCCTCATTCTTCGGCTTCATTGCCTTTCAGTCAATTGGATGTTATATTGAAATAGCACTATACTACTCATATAGAATGGACCAGCCTACTCAAACCGTCGATATTCAGAAGCCATACAGAGAGATGAATCCCGAGGAACTCTCTCAAGCAGTTGAAGCTAACAAGAAAATTTTTGATGAACATTTTAATCCGGAGTACCTCAGACATTTAAACGCTGAGATTCTGGACTTCATGAATCTGTATTATCGACCTGTTTTTGTAGGATTTGACGAAATGGCTTCAAGACGGGAAAGGGAGTATCCTTTGATTTATGCTTGTAACCATTCGGGTATGGCCTTTCCTTGGGACGCAATGATCTTCGGTTCCTCATTATTTGAGAAACATAATTATGATTTGGATAAGCTATTCAGAGTACTGGTGGCCCCTTCTCTCTCTGCTTCAGACCTGATGAATCCTTTTCTGATTCCTAATTTATGGAAGATGGCAGGTGCTGTTGATGCGTACGGTCTGAACTTTGAGACCATGATGCATTATAAAGATGCCAACTTGTTGATTTATCCTGAAGGTGTTCCCGGTATTGGAAAAGGCTTTAACAGAAAGTATGAGATGCAAACCTTCTCTACTTCAATGATCAGAATGGCCATCAAGTTCAAAACTGAAATTGTTGGGATATCCTGTGTAAATGGTGAGTATGTCAATCCTTATTCCTACTCTATAAAGCCTATTGATAGATTTGTCCAGAAGTTAGGGATTCCTTTTCTCCCTATTGCTCTTCAAACTCCGTTGCTCCTCATATTTCCATGGCTTTTTTACTATGGCATGCCAGCCAAGTTAACTTACATCAAAGGGAAGACATATAAGCCTTATGAAATGGCTGATGGAAAAAGCTTAGAGGAACTGTCCATAGAGGAGGTAAAGTCTATACGAGATAAGATTCAGGCGGATATGCAGGTGGAATTGGACAAGGCAGTAACTCAGTATGGGGACAAACCTTACAATTGGAAGGAATTCCGTCGGAACCTAAGAACGAACTTCAAGGATTTGCCTTTTTGGACACCTATAGGATGGCCAGCATTGTTTACAGAATTTGACCGTAGATACAAGAAGGAGGGAAAACCACCTAAAAATGTGACCAAGGGCTTTCTGAGTTTTTGGAGAATTGTCATTAGAAATCCCTTCGTCTTATCCTATTACATTCCCATTCTAGGCTGGATTCCCCTGGTTATCAAGGGACTTAGCGGAAGAGAAAAGGTAAAGGAGTGGACGCCGGATAGCTGAAAGGCCTTTCTACATTCAGATTAATCAATAAGTCTTCGGTAATCCTCGGGAGTATCTATGTCATAACCTGCCTCTGGAACATCGATGTATTCGACTTGTTCTCCCGCTTCCTTGATGATTTTGCCCGCTCCCTTTTGGCCATCCATGGAGGCAAGGAGAGGAAAAAAACTCTTGTCAAATATGGCAGGTACACCAAGTATGTCTTCATAACGAGCTGCCATCACAGGTTTTTCACTGATGGTAAACTGCTGAATCATGTTCCACAGAATATCTGTTGTAATCAAAGGCTGATCAGCTAGCAAAACCAAAACCGCCATGGGTTCACTCTTCATTTCTTGCATTCCAAGGGCAATGCTCGTTCCAAGCCCCTTCTGCCAATCAGTGTTGATGGTTATTTCGATGGGATAGTCCTTTATTTGAGGCCCAATAATGTGATGATAGGCTCCCAGAACCACCCTGTTTTCGACAAATGGTATTTCCAGCGCATTCCCAAGTGTGTGTTCAATGATGGTTGAATTCTTGAAGGGCAGAAGTTGTTTCGCACGACCCATACGGGTAGCTGCCCCCGCAGCGGGAATGAGGCTGGCTATATTCATATATTTTCGAATTATGTATTCTTCAAGATAAAAAAATAGTTGTGCCCTTACAGCTTATCTCTGTCAATTGATCATTAATTATTCGTAGAGGGGAGGTGAAAATTGGGTAAAAAAGAACCCCATAAGCCCTTGGACTTATGAGGCGGGTTTTTCTGTAAGGAAAACTCTTTGGTTTAGGTCAGTTCCCTTTCGGGGCTTTCAATATCTTAATCCAAAGTCTCTATTATCCATGAAAAAAACTTCAACATTGGTATCAATGGTTAGTAACTCCATTTCAAACGAATATTTACAGAGCTAAACAGATGTCGATACTGTTCCAGTAATTCTGCAGCATAGATCTGACCGATTATATCAAGGTCCCAGTTTTCCTTGATGGAAAAGGTGTAGGTTGGAATAATGAGTGTAAGGTGTCTATCGGTGAAGAATGGAATAGTTGCATCAGGAGCATAAATCAAAGATAGGTTAACAGAACTAATCGGCGAGATTTGATAAGATGAGCTCGCAGAATAAGAGAAAGTAGCTGGAAACAAGTTCTTAGGTGATAGGGCTGATGCCGCAAGAGAATTACCACCTACCGAGTTCCCCTCTGAAGAGGAATTGTTACCATTGCTATTGTACAAAATCCCCCCTGAGAGATAGATTCCATTCCCAAAAAGATAATCGGCAGATACTGTTAGCTGAACCGAATTGGAGCTATCAGGAGAGAGCCCTTCCAATGGGGTAAAAAAGCTTCCTTCTCCTTTGAAGCCAGCCCCTCCGATATTTCCTGCCCAACCCAAGCCCAATGCTAGGTCTCCGCGATAATATCCACTCAGAAGCTGAATGTCATATCCCCCCGTGTTGAATTGGTATTTTATGGCTCCAATATGGGTACTGTCTGACCGACCGGGAGCAAAGGCAATATCCAAGCTAGATAAAATCCCTGTAAAATATTGAAAGCGAATGGCATCACTACCTGGTCGCTCTTCATAGTCAAAGTCAAGGAAGTTCAAGGCATTAAACCAGTCATTGGGGTTCCAAACTGTATTGATTCCCCAGTTGATTCTTTGCCTTCCTACTCTAAGTTCCCATTTGTCGGTATGATAATCGACATATGCCCTATCCGCAATTGAATGAATGAACAAAGACCTTCTATCCAACCACCTGACTGAAAGATCTACCAGGCCGTCATATTGATCAATGCTATTGGCAAAAGTGGTATCCAACTTAAGCTGTTCTCCCCAGAAGACCCTGTTACGGGCTTCAAAAGCAATGGTCCAGTTCTTATTTGGGGTATACTTAAAATTCCAGCGGTTATGAATAAGGTTCACACTGAGCGTATTACCTTCCAGGTCAATGAAATTGGTATTGTGAAGGTATTTTACATAACCATTGGTTGTAAGCTTGGGCTCTTTCTCTTCTGTTTCTTGGGCATAAAGGGGATGAAACATCAGGCATACAAAGCCTAACATCAGCACAAAATAGCTGTACCTGTTCATAATGTTGATGTAAAAAAGCGGAGTGTTTCTATCACTCCGCTTTGGGTTAAATTATGCTACGGTAGTTTCTCTGGTTTCGTCAGAAACGATTTTTCCATCCTCCAGTGTAATGACCCTTTTGGCTCGGTCGATTACCCGCTGATCATGGGTAGAAAAGAGGAAGGTAATATTCTCTTTTTGGTTTAGTTCTGCCATGATGTCGAGCAAAGTGGCTGTAGATTGGCTGTCAAGGTTAGCTGTCGGCTCATCGGCTAGGATAAAGGTGGGTTTGGGAGCAAGTGCTCGTGCTACAGCTACACGTTGCTGTTGGCCCCCAGACATTTGATTGGGGCGCTTATCTAGCAATTCTCCCAAGCCTACGGCCTCCAATAATTCTTTGGTTCTTGCTTCTCTCTCTTCCTTGGAACGCTTTTGAAGGAGCATAACAAACTCTACATTTTCTCTAGCTGTGAGAACTGGAATCAAGTTGTACGCCTGAAAGACGAAGCCAATATTATTCAAACGGAAATCAATCAGCTCATTATTCCTCAGGTGGGCAATGTCCTGACCATCGACAATGGCGCTTCCACTCGTCGGAGAATCAAGGCCTCCAAGAATATTCAATAGGGTAGTTTTGCCAGAGCCAGATGGCCCCACAATGGCTGTGAATTCCCCTTTTTTGATTTCAAGATTGACATCGTTTACAGCTGTTACTGGAACGACCCCTTCGTAGGTTTTATATAAATTTTTGGTTTCTATAATGTTCATGAGATTGTTGTTAATGGTTGATTGTAATTAGATGGCACGAACGGCTTCTGCTGGCTTTAGGCGAATGGCACGAAGTGAAGGATATATGGCTGCCAGGATACCTGCAATGATGACCATGACAGCTACTTCTCCATAGTAGGTAATCGGAATAGATGGATATACCATGCTACTCATTCCGAACTCAGCCCCAGTCTCTAGTCCGCTGAGGTCGATTCCAGTTTGACCCGTATAAGAAATGGTCAATGCAGCCAAGGCCATTCCAATGGGAGCCCCAATGAAGGTCATCATGACCGTTTCAAGCATGATCATGGTGAATACCTTGGCTTTGTTCATCCCTATCGACATGAGCATACCTAATTCACGGGTCCGCTCTAGAATAGCCATGAGCATGGTATTGACAATCCCAAAACCCAGTGCCAACAAAATGATGATCACAAAGATTCTCATCGAGGAAGAAAATTGATTGTCAATCACCTCAATTTCTGGTGCGAGATCACTCCAGCTCTCAACTTTAACCGTTTGAGCGACCATCTTTGCCTCACTCTCTAACTTAATATTCTTGATTTTTTCAGTCTCTGCCTTGGTAATTCGCATGGGTTTACCAATTAGATCAGCTTCGTAGAGCATATTCCCTTTGGGCATATACACAGCGGGCTTAACATCTCCGTCATCAATGATCCCAGTTGGATATACTGTAAAGGTCTTTTCATCCTCTTCATTCAAGCTAAAACCTGAAATCTTGTAGGTACGATCTGTTCGGATAGCAGAGTCCTGCATCAATTGCATCTTTTGACTCATTACCTTGTTGATCACCACCTCTGCGGTCCACCCTTCATCAACAGATGGAAGGCTTCCAAAAATCAATGATTGGCTACGGATCTTCTTCGTTAGCTGTTTGACGACAGTAGATTGACTTTCTTGAAGATCCTTTTGGTAGCTGACTTTTTTCTCCTTACTCAAGGTCTTTCCATCTTGAATCAAGGCAGCAATTTCGTGTACCTCAGTTCCCAGGTTAAGCTTTCTCAATAAATCATCCTTATTGATGAATACCTGCAGCTTTTCCAGTTGAGAGTTTTGGGCCTTGTAAATGCCGCCAATTTTTACACGTATAGCTGCACTGCTGCTGTTGGGTAATTGGATATTGCTCAGGGTGATTTTGCGTTTAAAATCATAAATCTCTTTTCCTGATTCATCATAGGTAAGGGCTCCAATTTCTTCTGCCAGGGATTTGCCAATAACAACTTCTGGTACTCTTCTACCTTCTTTTTCAAAGTATCCACCAGCGATGATTCGGTTATCTAGGGAAGTTACTTCAGCCTCATTGGCAGGTTGAATCCCTAAAATCTGAACAGGGAACGTACCTTTTCGACCTTTGGTGGAATTTAATATCCCATTTGCCAGGTATCTAGCGGTGGAAGTAAGGGTAGCAGGATCATTTTCGACCTTTTCTATGAGTTCTTGGCTCAAGGGGAGGAAGTTCGATCCGGGATCTTCACGCTCAAACTCAGGATGGTGAAATTGAACGTGGGATATTTGGGTTTCCAGGATGTCTCGGGTACGGCTTTCCATCATGCCAAAAGAGAAGGCAAAGGTGAAAACGGCCGCCCAGATTCCGAGGGCAATAGCGACGATGATCAGGCCAGATCTCAGAGGATTTCGCCAGATGTTTCGCCATGATATTTGTAGTAACATAATGGTAATTCTCTTGGATTAGCCACGCATGGCTTCAATGGGCTTGATTCTAAACAGCTTTGAAATAGGGTAGATCATGATCAATAAGGTCATGATCAGCACAAATACAGCTTGGTCGATGATGATAGATGGGTCCGTTGAGGTGGGGATAATAGCCTCAATGTTAAAGGACTCATATACCTTTGCCATGTCCTTACCCAAGTCAATGGGATTGGCATGGAAGAAGTATTGCAGAGGAATAGCCACAATAGCACCTGCTAATACACCCATAACGGCGATGAAAACCATCTCCATGATAAGAATGTATGCCAGCTGTATTTTCTTCATTCCGATGGCAATCTGGACGCCAAACTCATACTTGCGTTCGGATATCATCATGAGGGCTGTACCGAAAATTCCAAATCCTATGAGAATGTAGAGGATAAACATAGTTACCATACCTCCTGCACGATCCGATTCAATGAATTTCAGCAGTTCAGCATCCATTTCCTGCCAGTCCATGACTTCATAGGTTCCAGAATCCAATTTGCTTTCTAGTTGCTCAACTACCTTTCCGGAAACCCTCCTCGAACTGACATCCATCGCATAGGCAGAAAGTCGGTCAGGAGAGGCGAGTAGGTACTGGGCTTCCTTGACAGGAAGGTAGACCATTCGTTTGTTGAGCTCAGGTGAGCCAAACTTGACCATGCCCTTGATGGGATATTGGTCGTAGGATTGTTGGCCATGGTAACCTTGTCCAAGAAGAATCAAGGTATCTCCAAGGGCAAGTTTCATTTTTTCTGCTAGTCCAACGCCTACCACAATGGCTTTGTCCCCTTCTTCGAGGTATTCACCTTCGACGATTCGTCCCTTTAGCCTGGTAATTTGATCTTCTTTTGCTGGATCAATGCCTACCATCAGGCTGAATCTTGAATTGGAACCTGTAGAAACCATCATAGGAGATTCCAAACGGGGGGTAACTACACGGACTTCCTTCTCATTTTCTAAGGTCTGTTGCAATTCAGGGGAATCCTCAAAGGTATTGTCGATAAATTGTTCGTCCCAATATCCGTTTTGGTGAACCTGTACATACCCTCTATAATATCTGACCGAGTTGTCGATCATTTGGTCGTAAACGCCTTCTTGTATGGACCTGAGGAAGATCGCCATCAGGACTGCGAAGAAAACCGAGGCCATGGTGATAAAAGTCCTCCTTTTGTTTCTCCACAAGTTGCGCCATGCAATTTTAAACAACATGGTTATTTGGTTTTTGGTGGTGTAACATTTTTAGGGAAAGAAAGGGCGCTTTGCTAAACGCCCTTTCCTCTATTCCTTATTTCGCACGTTTCATATTCTGTACACTGAAGAATGCTTCTGGTACCTTTTTGTCGAACTCCAAGGATTTATATTCCAGGATGGTCTTGTGTCCTTCTTCATCTTGGGGGATCAGTTCTAGCTTACTGGCCACAGGACGACCTCCCATGGTTTTGATTTCAGAAGCTTTCATGACATTGATGAGTTCATCATCCTCGTCATAAAACTCTGTTCTTAGCTGCAAGTAATCCTTCTGATCAATGACCATAATTACTTTTCCCCAAACAATGGCTACATCATCATGAGGAATCAATTCAATCTTCCAGCATTTTCTCCCATCAACTACCTCGTCAGCCAACTTTTTATGGTCATAGTCGGTAATCAAGGATACCTCTCGTACGAGGTCATCATTGGTTAAGTCTGAACCCATCCAGGATTGAGACATCATGGAGGGAGGAAGCTTGACCACCCGCTCAATTCTTGGAAGCCAGTTCCATACTTCCTTTTTGCGCTTTAGGGTAGCGGTTCCCTTGTCTTTTGCAGGGCCAGTAATCAGGATCAATGAATAATCTTCTCCTTTTGACCATGCTTTCATGCTCATGGTTCTTGTCCAGCTTGGACGAATGATCGTCATGGACATTTCTGCGGTCGAGCTTTCAATCCCTCTTCGCTTCTCCTCAGAAGTCTTTAGGATGTCAGCCGAACTTTGCGCCATTGCTCCTCCAGCCATGATCAGGCTAAGCAATAGTAGAATGACAATATTTGGTTTCATAATGGTATTATGTATGATGTTGTTATTCGCTAAGTTGAAATTTCTTGTATAAGTTTTTCCTGGCCCATTCAAGGTCTAAGGCATCACCTAAAACGATCTTTTGCATCCCAATTCCATCAAAATATCCGGCTAGCAGATGAGCTTCCATCTCAGGTTCAGGTACTTCCATTCTCTTGAATAGATCTACAAACATGGGCATTAGGCTTGAATACCTGGCTTTTAGGATGTTCTTGAGTTCAGGGAAATCATTCATTTGAAGAGAAATGGCCGTCAGTAGTCTGAGTTGTTCTTCATCTCTTTCAATGTAATCCAAACTGAAATCGATCAGGCGTTTCAATTGCTCTCTTGGATTCTCTTCGGTTAATACCTCCTTCACAAAGTCCTCCGCTTCTTCCATCAATCTCAGAAAAGCCCCGGTCATCAGGTCTTCCTTTTTTCCAAAATAATTGTAAATCAACCCTTTGGAAACGCCAGCCTTCTTTCTGATTTGCTCAATGGAGGTGTTGTGATAACCCTGCTTGGCAAATAATTCAAAGGCTGCATCAAGAATGACTTCTCGACTTGACTCTCGCATTTGCTCAAATTGCTTTTGGGTTCTTGGACTCATGAAGATTGAATGAATTTATGAATGACCAGTCGGTCAATAATACGGTAATTTTTTGGGAATGTTCTTAAGGACGACAACTTTTTTGAATAGAAAAGGCTACTTTACAGGTAAGTAGATATGATTTTTGTCAATCATGTGGAGATTCAACCTAGGTATAACTTGTGTAATCTGTTGCTTGTTGAGCGCCTGCTTTCAGATACGTAATGTAGAAGCTCCCGATGCAGGGGGCAATTCTGATTGGGTCAGTCCGACGGATTATGAGATCCTACTCAATAATCTTCGCAATGCAATTGTGCAAGGGAATACCCAAAATTACCTCAGATGTTTTAACCAGGACAGTTTGCAATTCATCCCTGCCTCATCTTTGTTGAACGACAACGAGAGTATTTGGCTCAATTGGTCGTCACAGGATGAAAGAACTTATTTGGAGAATGTGGTAACGGATCTTTCGGTTAATTCAGGAAACTCGGTCCTCATCAATGAACAGGATCTTCAGAATGTAACCAGCGACAGCCTTAGGTACGTCGGGGAGTACATCATGCGGATCAATCACCAGGACACGGCTCTTACCAATTTGTTTAAAGGACAAATTCAGCTCCTCATCAAGCTCAACAGTTTCAACGAATGGGAGATTCATCGCTGGATTGACATAGAGTTGTATCCTGATTCAAGCTGGAGTGAATTAAAATTGGCATATATACAGTAGCTGCTAACATGAGGGGATATTTGATCGGTTTTGTGTTATTGGTTGGCTTCTTTGGTGGATGTAATCCTTTTTCACCTGCCTATGATCCCGACGGCCTTTCTCAAGTAAATCTTCTTGGGGATCAAACGACGATTGACGGATTTTTTGTGCGCTTTAAAAATGCCTATGAACTGCGAGATACCACCCTGTATGGTAACCTTTTCGGGAAGGCATTTATCTTCGAGTATTATGACCAGGAACTAGGGCAGGAGGTAAGTTGGGACAGAGCAACAGAATTATTGACCTCATTTAATTTGTTCCAATCATCCGCTCAGATAAACCTAGACTGGAACTTCTATATAGAGTTGGATTCTACCACCACCGATGCCTTGGTCGTCAGGAACTTTAACCTCACCATTGAAACGGAAAATCAGGGAACTTTCTCGGGAGCAGGTAGAGCTAGAATGAGGCTCAATAAGGCCAATCCAGCTGATGCTTGGCAAGCTGTCTACTGGTTTGATGACTCTGATTTTTAAGAGTCGATAATTCCGCTTAGCTTGGCGTATGCTATCCAATTCCCTTAGCTTATCCGACCTATGGACAAAAGCTGTTTTTAGATCCTATTTTATTTGTATGCTCCTGTTTTGGAGTATGGGGATTCTTCTCCTTTTGTTGAAGGGATATGAGGGTAGCTTTCTCTTTCTGAATGGCATTCGTTTCAACTGGGCTGATGAGATTGGGCCCCATTTGACGCATTTGGGTGATGGCTCTCTTCTGATTGGTTTATTCGGTTTGATATTGGCTCCCCTTAGACCCCAGCATATCTGGACGATATTCCTGACCATGATTGGGATATTGATGATCATTCTAATAGGGAAAAATTACGTTTTTGAAGACTGGGATAGGCCATTAAAGGTATTCGAAAACAAGGCAGAATTTTTTTACATCTCCTTAGATGTCTTGAAAGTGCATGCTTTCCCCTCTGGGCACAGTGCTGCAGCAGCAGGTGGATGTACAGCCTTTGTGTTAGCCTTCCCCTTTGAAAAAGCATGGAAAACAAGTCTCCTTGCTGTGGCAGGTATAATCGTCGCCTTGACGAGGGTTTATATCGGTGTTCACTTTTTGGGGGATGTGATTGCCGGAACCATGATCGGAACCTTTATGGCTATATTCGTTCGTTTGACTTTTGGGAATTGGATAGAAAATAGATGGACAAAGGTAAATGGAAATGCCCTTCTCATTAGGCAAATGGTGGCCATTGTTTTTGCTCTTTTGATGCTCGGTCTATCCTTCACTCTTTTGATGAAAAGATACTACGGCTTGTAAGGAATGGAACAACTCATTCAATGGGATATAGCATTATTTGAGGTCATCAATCAGGCGAATGTGCCATGGTTAGATGAATTCATGTTTCTCATCTCAGAAAAGTGGTTCTGGATTCCAGCTTATTTGGTGGTGCTATTCCTACTTAAGAAGCAATATTCATGGAAGAAAATAGGAGGGATTCTTATTGCAGTAGCTCTCCTGATCCTCTGTACGGACCAAATCACCTCCTCTCTATTAAAGCCTACTGTCAAAAGATTTAGGCCTTGTCAGGTGGAAGCTCAACTGGATTTTGAAGTGCATCAGGTGCATGATAAATGTGGAGGGAAATATGGCTTTGCCTCTTCTCACGCAGCCAATTTTTTTGGTTTGGCTACCTTTTTGTCCCTACTCTTCAAGAGAAGGGGGAACAGTCTGATTTTTTTAGGGGCAGCCATACTTGTAGCGTACAGCAGAATATACCTAGGTGTTCATTATCCGCTTGATGTATTAGTGGGCGGATTGCTAGGTGGATTTTTTGGCTGGGGAATTTTCTTCCTTTATAGCCGAGTAATCCTGACTTTTAATTCATCCGGTCAATAATGGCTGAGGCCAATTCCTCCGTTTCCCCACGAGGTCCATGGAACCTGCTAGTCGCTTTCAACACCACGAGATACTCAAATTTCTTTTTGGTGATTTTTTTCTTGCTTACTACCAGTTCAAGAACGCGGTCAGTTTCTACCATACCCCAGCGAGTTACTCCACCTTTGTTACTGAGTACCTTTGCCTTTCTATTTCCTCGTCCCATGTATTCTACACAGGTTTGAATAACCCTTTCAGCCTCCTTTTTATTGAGATAGATTCGTTCATCCTCTATGGCGAAGAGAATATCTCGCTTCATGTGATACCGGATTACTTGTCGGTGGTTTACTTTGGATTCAATGATTTCGCTTTCATAGCTGACCCGCTTGATATAATCCTTTTCTTGTAAGGAATTTTGGACCTTTTTAAGTGGAAGGCCAAAGGGAATAAACATGGCATTTTGTGCCATACTCATGGTACAGATCAGAAGAGCTATAGGCAAGAGTATCATTTTTTTCATAGGCTGTAATCGGACAAGAGAATGATTACCCGAATAAACAGCTATTGCGAATAATTGTATTATCTGAAAATTGGAAAATATAATATTTGTTATCTTTCAAAGACTTTTGCTCGAAAAGCGTTCTAGATATGGTGAGGAGTTTCTCAAGAAGCGGAAGAAGGAAGTTAGGATGTATGTAAGTTCTCTATAAAAATGAATGATTGATGCTTTAATTTCCCATTTTCATCAAAGGACCTTACCTTTGCCCAAGTTTTTTAAAAGCGCATGACAAGCATTCCAAAATATATATTCGTTACAGGCGGTGTTACCTCCTCTCTAGGCAAAGGTATCCTCGCGGCTTCCTTGGCTAAGTTGTTGCAGCTCAGGGGGTACACTGTTTCCATTCAAAAATTTGATCCCTACATCAACATTGATCCTGGGACACTGAATCCCTATGAGCACGGGGAGTGTTTCGTCACCAACGATGGGGCGGAAACTGACCTTGACCTTGGGCATTATGAGCGATTTTTGAACGCCGCCACCTCACAGGCCAACAATGTAACTACCGGACGTATTTACCAGACGGTTATTCACCGTGAGAGACTGGGAGAATATGAAGGGAAGACTGTGCAGGTGATTCCTCATATTACTGATGAGATCAAGCGTCGATTCAAATTGCTCAACAAGAACAAGGACTTTGACATTGTTATCACAGAAATTGGAGGAACCGTAGGGGACATTGAGTCTTTGCCCTATATCGAGGCATTGAGGCAGTTCAGATTTGACCATGGTTCTGAAAATGTTATGGTGATTCACTTGACGCTAGTTCCTTATTTGGCGGCAGTAGGAGAATTGAAAACCAAACCTACCCAGCATTCTGTCAAAACCTTGTTGCAATCAGGTATTCAGCCAGACATTCTGGTTTGCCGTTCTGAGGTTCGTATTCCTCCTGAAGTTCGAGCTAAGGTTGCTCGTTTCTGTAACGTGAGATTAGAAGCTGTTATCGAAAATCTCAACGCTCCATCCATCTACGAGGTACCCTTCCTCCTGAAAAAGGAAAATTTGGACAAGGTGGTCCTCAAAGGGCTTGGATTAGAACAGGGAACAGATCCTGACCTTTCCTATTGGAAGGACTTTGTGAGCAGGTTGAAAAATCCGCTAGATGAGGTCAATATTGGCTTAGTAGGAAAATATGTTGAGCTGCATGACTCCTATTTGTCGATTTCAGAATCTCTCAAAATTGCAGGATCCGAGGAGGAACTCAAGGTGAATATTTCCTGGATTCATTCAGAGGATATCACAGCAGAAAACCACGATCGTGTCCTTAAAGGACTCCATGGTATTTTGGTGGCTCCTGGTTTTGGAGAAAGAGGAATTGAAGGGAAGATATATGCAGTTAAGCATGCCAGAGAGAACAAGATTCCTTTCTTGGGCATCTGCTTAGGAATGCAAATTGCGATGGTCGAATTTGCCAGGAATGTTTTGGGATATGCTCAAGCTCATTCGGTTGAATTCGATCCAGAAACCCCATATCCTATCATTGGCTTGATGGAAGAACAAAAGCAGGTCAAGCAAATGGGGGGAACCATGCGCCTTGGTGCTTATGAATGCCGTTTGGCTGAAAACTCTATCGTGAGGGATACCTATAAGGAAGAAACCATTCATGAGCGACATAGGCATAGATACGAGTTCAACAACAAATACTTGGAGGATTTCAAAAACGCAGGCATGCGCATGACCGGAATTAATCCAGCAACAAACCTTGTTGAAATCGTCGAACTGCCTGATAATCCTTATTTCGTAGCGACACAGTTTCACCCTGAATACAGAAGTACGGTAGAAAATCCTCATCCTTTGTTCCAATCCTTGATTCGAGCAGCGTTGAACTACAAGAACCTCGTATTGGAAAATGAAGAGGAAGAATAAAGGAAAATATACGGCCATTTAGCCTAGTAAAAAGGGGATAGTTTGCTCATTAAACGATCCCCTTTTTTATAAGAAAGAGGGTCATGCCTATTTAATTTCATATATATTTTTTCTCCAACAATTCTTCCGTAAATTTGTAGCCTTAAAATGGGAGCTGTTTTTAAACCAGGGGTTGAGAAAATATGTCTTTTGAATATTCGTCCTTGATTCATACAGCACTGACAAGCAATAAAAATGGATAGAAATACTTCAATTGGGTTGATTTTGATGGGGATCATGTTGTTTGGATTCTTTTATTTCTCCAGTCCCAACCAAGACCCTCAAACTCCAATCAATAATTCCCCAGAGACTCAACAAACAGATTCTCTTACTGATGGCCAATCATCGCCAGAAACAGTCGAACAAGCGATTGCAGAGGAAGAAGAGATTGTTGAAACAGATTCTCAAAGGACCGCTAGGCTAAAAGACAAATACTCTGACTTTTGGACTGCTACAGAAGGGGAAGACGGTCTGATCAAGGTAATTACCGAGAAACTGACCCTAAATATTTCCAAAAAAGGAGGCTACATTCAATCTGCTTATTTGAATGATTTCAAAACCTTCGACTCTTTACCGCTTCCTGTTGTAGCTCCAGACGATCAAAATCACTTTTATTTACAGTTCCCCTACAACAACAGAGCACTTAACTCTCAGGATCTGTACTTTGAGCCATCTGAAACTTCAATTGAAATTACGGGTACGGATTCTGCTCAGCTGAGCATGAAGGCCAAGATCTCAGATACGCAGTACCTCGAACAACTATATACTTTTACAGGAGATACCTACGATTTCAAATATGCCGTTCGAATGAAAGGCATGAAAGAAGGACTGGGTAAGGTTACCTTCTATGAGATGAACTGGAAGTCCAACCTTCCTAAAACCGAGTACGATATCAAGAATATGCGTGCGAAGACGGTTTTGGCTTACAAAATGGGAGGTGATGTAGAGAAGTTTGAGGCCAAAGATGAGACCATCAAGGAAAAGCTTCCTTCGCTCATCGAGTGGATTTCCTACAAGAGCCAGTTTTTCTCTCACATCATAGTTCCAGATAAACCTCTTCGTTCGGCTACCTTGACTCAGGAAACACCCAAGGATTCCTACGAGCCAGCGAGAATCATGAATTCTAAAATGATTCTGGAGCTTGACAGAAAGTCAGCAGATATAGAAAACAACTTTCTGGTATACATGGGACCTAATGAGTACACCAGCTTGGTTTCATATGGAGAGGACTTTGAAGATGAGATGGACTTGGGTTGGTCCTTTATCAGCTGGATAAATAAGGGAACTACCTATGTATTCAAGTTCCTTGAGAACTACATTGACAACTACGGTATCATCATCATCATCCTGGCCATCATGATCAGGTTGTTAGTCTTGCCTCTGTCTTTCCGCTCCTATGTCTCCATGGCGAAGATGCGCGTTATCAACCAGACAGATGAGGTAAAGGCATTGGATGAGAAGTATAAGGATGACCAGCAAAAGCTGATGGCAGCCAAACAGGGACTCTATCGAGAGATGGGCGTAAGCATGTTTGGGGGATGTCTTCCCATGCTGCTATCATATCCCTTCTTGATTGCTTTGTTCTTCTTCTTCCCTCAGTCGGTAGAACTAAGACAGCAATCATTCCTTTGGGCACATGACTTGTCTACCTATGATTCCTTTATCAGTTGGGAGGGGAATATTCCAATTATTGGTTCATTGTTAGGAAATCACCTGTCTCTCTTTACTGTGTTAATGGCGATTTCTACCTTTATCTATACCTTCTATTCTCAGCAATCGCAACCTACGGCTGGTGCTGCTGGAAACCAGATGAAAGTCATGGCTTACATCATGCCTGTTTTCCTTCTGTTTTTCTTAAATAGCTATGCAGCAGGTTTGAGCTTGTACTATCTAACCTCCAATATTCTTCAAATCACACAGACTACACTCATCAAGAAACTTTTTGTAAACGATGAGAAGTTATTAGCTGAAATGAGAGAGAATCAAAAGAAGAATAAAAAGAAAGGAAAGGGTGGCAAAGGGAAGCCCAAATCTAGATTGGAAAGATGGGTAGAAGATCAGCAAAAGAAACAGGAAGCCATGATGAAGGAAAGACAGAAGCAGTCCGGAAAGGGACGGTCAAACAGAAGACGATAGTTGATGTAATCTGAATAAAATAGAAATAGGCCTCATGTGAGGCCTATTTTTTTAATCCTTCATATCAGGATTATTGTTCATTGATCCTTTTGAAAGAATCACACTGTCTTTATGTAGAAGATTATCACTCTTGGATAAATCTACCTCTTGATGTGTGTTAGGTTGGAAAACCAAAGCTAAGTATCCAATTAGGAATATACCTAGTACAGATAATTTTAGCCCATCCACAAAGTGGGGTAACCAACCTCTTCTTGGGTGATGGAATTGGTCCATGGGTGTATGTAGAAAGATCGTATAACTATAATACCACGAATGAGAAAAGTTACCTATCAAAGAGAGGAAAAAAAATTCCTCACGAAACGATTCTCATTGTCTTAGATAAAAAATAAGGGTTTTGTTTAATCCTTAAATTGACAAACATCAAACTCTTTGCTAAGATTTCTCATAAATCAGACGATTGAAAGTCGAATAAGGCTGTACGGAAAATGCAAGTTCTCGTCATAAGTCAAATGAGATGTCAATTGGAGTTTCCTAAGAAACATTTTGGTCAAACAAGCGATTGTTTTATCCAGTTAAACTGTTGTAATTTTAGCCAGCTAAAAACCACCTGATTAAGAGATTTTGAGGACAGAAGACATTTTACACCGTTACCAAGAGCATGAGGATCTGAAGGAATTTGCCAGCTCAGTCAAGCAGGCCGAGAGTGAAAAATTTCAGGTAAAGGGCCTTGCAGGAAGTCAATCCGCTATGATGGTTGCTGCTATGTATCGGCTGACACAGCGTTCTGTGGTGGTTTTGGTAAATGACAAGGAAGAGGCCCTGTATATTCACAATGACCTCAAGTCCTTGATGCCCAAGAAGGAAATATTCTTTTTTCCCGCCTCCTATAAAAGACCTTACCAAATTGAAGAGGTAGACAACGCCAATGTGCTACTTCGAGCTGAGGTTCTCAATGAACTGAACCACACCAAAACAGGCCGACAAGTCATCGTAACGTTTGCAGAGGCGCTGAATGAAAAGGTTCTCAATAAAAAGACCCTGATCAAAAATACCCTTGAGATTAAACAAGGGACAGATCTTGGAATGGAGTTTATTACCGAACTTCTGGATGAGTATGGTTTTGAAAGAGAGGACTATGTCTATGAGCCTGGACAATTTGCGGTAAGAGGGGGTATCTTGGATGTCTATTCCTTCGCCCACGATTATCCTTATAGAATTGAATTTTTTGGAGACGAGATAGATAGCATCAGACAGTTTGATCCTGTTAGCCAGATGTCAGAAGACAAGGTGAATCGAATCTCAATCATCCCAAATATTCAGCGAACGTTATTGAAGGAGGAAAAGGTATCCTTTCTGGATTATATATCTCCAAAAACGCTGATTTTTACCCAGAATGTAGAATTTGTCGAGGCGGACTTGGAGCGTATGTTCAAAAAGGCAGAGGACTCCTTTGAAAAACTCATTAAGGACAGTGGGGGAGCGGCCTTGTCCCGGAAACCTGTTGATCTCTATTATCATCCAGATGAATATCGCAAGGAACTGAAGCAATTCTCGGTTGTCGAACTCACCAACAATAATTATTACAAGGTCCAGGATAAGGTATTGGACTGGAAAGGCTCAGCTCAGCCAGCTTTTCAGAAGAAATTCAACCTTTTAGCTACTCACCTCAAGGAAAATCAATCCAAGGGTATTCAAAACTTGATCTTTTCTGAGAATGAAAAACAGCTGAAGCGATTAGAAGAGATATTTGAAGAAGTGGATCAGGAAGTTAAATTTTCCGGTGTCATTGGAGATATCCACCAAGGCTTTTTGGATGCCAAAACCTCATTAGCTTGTTATACCGATCATCAAATTTTTGAGAGGTATCACCGATACAAATCCAAGACCAATAAAGAAAGGTCCCAAGCGCTTACGCTGAAGGAACTACGAGAATTGAAGCCTGGTGATTATGTCGTCCATGTAAGTCACGGCATTGGGAAGTTTGCAGGGCTGCATACCATCAAGGTAGGCCAATACACACAGGAGGCCGTAAAGATCATGTACAAGAATGACGATGCCATTTTTGTGAATGTAAACAGTCTCCATAAGGTCTCCAAGTATACAGGGAAGGATGGGGCTATTCCCAAGATGAGCAAATTGGGCTCACCTACCTGGTCCAAAGCCAAGGCTAAGACCAAAAGTCGGATCAAGGCGGCGGCCTTTAACTTGGTATCTCTGTATGCCAAGAGAAAAGCTATGATCGGCTTTGCTTTCTCTCCTGACAACTATATGCATCGCGAACTGGAGGCTTCCTTCATGTATGAAGATACACCAGATCAGGCCAAGACCACTGAGGAGGTAAAGGCAGACATGGAAAAACCCAACCCAATGGATCGATTGGTTTGTGGAGATGTAGGTTTTGGGAAAACAGAAATTGCCGTTAGAGCAGCCTTTAAAGCTGTTATGGATGGTAAGCAGGTTGCCATTCTGGTTCCGACTACGATTTTGGCCCTTCAACACTTCAAAACTTTTCGCAATAGATTAGGAGATATGCCAGTGACGGTTGATTATATCAATCGATTCAAAACCACAAAAGAAGTCAAAGAAACACTTGAGGATACGGCCAAGGGTAAGGTCGATATTTTGGTTGGTACACACAGGCTGGTCTCTAAGGACGTCAAATTTAAAGATTTGGGGCTGTTGATCATTGATGAAGAACAGCGCTTTGGAGTGAATGTGAAGGATAAGCTGAAAACCATGAAAACCAACGTGGATACGCTTACCCTCACAGCGACACCTATTCCACGAACTTTGCAGTTCTCTCTCGCAGGTATTCGTGATTTGTCGGTGATTACGACGCCTCCGCCTAATAGGCAACCCATTGAAACGGTCGTTTCAACTTTTTCTCCAACGGTTGTTCGAGATGCGATTTCCTACGAATTGAAAAGAGGAGGACAGGTGTTTTTCATTCACCCTAGGGTAAAAGACATAGAAGAAGTTGCTGCTGGCATCAAAAAGCTGGTTCCAGATGCAAGAATAAAGATAGCACATGGTCAGATGAAAGGACCCGATCTGGAGAAAGTCATGATCAACTTCATTGAAGGAGGCTATGATATCCTTGTGGCAACCACCATCATCGAATCTGGTTTGGATATCCCCAATGCCAACACCATTATTATCAATGAGGCGAATAAATATGGACTTGCCGAACTACACCAGATGCGCGGTAGGGTAGGTCGATCCAATAGAAAAGCCTTTTGCTATTTGATTGCTCCTCCCGAGATTTCCTTGACTCAGGATGCGCGCAAACGCCTGAAGGCCATGGAGGAGTTTTCTGATTTGGGATCAGGTTTTCATATTGCTTTGAGGGACCTTGATATTCGTGGAGCTGGTGACTTATTGGGGGCAGAGCAAAGTGGGTTTGTTACGGAAATTGGCTATGACATGTATCACAGGATACTTGATGAGGCGGTAAAGGAATTGAAGGAGGAGCACTTCTCTGACCTCTTTGCAGACGAAATCGCTGAACGCAGGAAGATTATTGTGGAGGATGTCAAAATCGACTTAGACCTGGAGCTTCGTTTACCCGAAATGTATGTACCTAGTATTCCTGAAAGATTAAAATTCTACAGGAGAATTGCAGGAGCGGAAAAAGAGGAGGAGTTGAGAGACATTCAGCGTGAGATGATTGACCGTTTTGGTCCTATGCCTGCGCCCGTATTGGCTTTATTTGATGCGACAAGGGTTAGGGAAACAGCCAAGAGAATTGGGGTGGAGCGTGTTGTGCTGAAGGGCCAGATTCTTCGTTTGTATTTCGTTTCCAACAAAGAATCTCATTTTTTCCAGTCCGAGGCTTTTGGTAGAGTCATTCAGTATGTACAGATATTCTCAGCTAGGGTGAGAATGAAAGAATCTGAGAAATACCTTTCTCTCATTTTTGAGGATGTGAAGAATATCAAGCGCGTATTGACCTTGCTTCGAGAGGTAAAGCGCTTTGTCCTTCAGGAGGAGCAAGAGGAGACGGAAGGTGTTGGTGCTAAATGAGTTTAGTTTCATTGTGAATGAATCAATTGACTTGATTTTCGGATATTAGACTCTGAGTGAAATACAGCAATATATTCTCTCCCTTTCAGTCTCAGAAAGACTCAAGCTTATCTCCTGCATAGCTTCCGTAAAAGATTCAAGGTCGAACTGGAAAAAATAAGTTCGAGAGAAAATAAAAAAGCCTTCTCTATGAGAAGGCCATTTCTTTTGTGTGTGTCTGAGCTGAAACCTAAGCTTGTCCGTAACGACGGGCTTCGATGTCCTTTTGGCTAGGAAAAGCGTATAGAAGGAATCCGATTCCGGAAACAGCAAATCCCAAGAAGGCGCGCCAGTTGAAATGCTGAGATTCGGAATTGCGAAGAACCTGCTCAGTGCCGTCATAATCATAATCGACGGTCTCGCCAGCTTTCTTATTGAAACCAGTGATGGCAAGGATCAACCCAAAAACGACCAGACCAGTTGCAATTGCATTCTTTACATTCATGAAACAAAAAATTATATCAACAGAAAAACTGTATTTGATTCAAAACGATCGCTAAAATATAAGAATATGTTGACTTTTCATATGATTTTTGTCCCTCGCGTTGGATTGTATGGCATTTTTCATATGAATACCTAAGGCAGTTTGTTGCTGCCTTTTACAAATCTAAATCTAGCCCTATATACTGCTGCTTTAATTCGCTTACAGACAGACAATTGAATAGCTGACATTCATTACGTAATGACCAATTATTGAACAATTGTTAAACCGAAAACGAAAAAGTACCAATCATGCGGTATTTTGTTCCAAGAATTCTTTCATGCCGCTATTTTTTCACTAAAACTTCCTTACTTTAGAGAAGTTAGAAAAATTGGAATATCCTAGCATTTATGAGCTATTCGTCGAACACAGCCTTGGACCAGGAACTTCAGTACAAGATCAAAAAAGTAGAGATCCTCTATAGAGAACTACAAAAAGTAATCGTGGGTCAGGAAATGATGATCCATCGTCTGCTGATTGGCTTGTTCGCTAATGGTCATGTGCTGTTAGAAGGTGTTCCAGGTCTTGCCAAGACTTTGACGGTTAGTACGCTGGCTCAGGCACTAGACCTTAGCTTTAACAGGATACAGTTTACACCTGATCTACTTCCTGCTGATGTGCTGGGAACCATGATCTATAACCAAGGAACAGGTCAATTTGAGGTCAAGCAAGGCCCAGTCTTTGCCAGTATTATTTTGGCAGATGAGATCAACCGTTCCCCTGCCAAGGTTCAATCTGCCTTGTTGGAGGCCATGCAAGAAAGACAGATTACCATTGGTGATCATACATTTGGGATGCCCGATCCTTTCTTGGTATTGGCGACTCAAAATCCTATTGACCAAGAAGGGACCTACCCCTTACCTGAGGCGCAGGTTGACCGTTTTATGCTCAAGGTGTACGTTGGTTATCCTACTAAGGGAGAAGAAAAAGAGATCATGCGCCGCATGGCCAAAACATCCGCTTCCTACGAGGTCAAACCTGTATTTAACTTAGATGATATCCTGGAGATTAGATCGTTGATTGATGAAATCCAGTTGAGTGATAAATTAGAAGATTACATAGTTGACATCATTATGGCGACCCGTAACCCTAGCGACTATGGGATGGAACGTTTGAATGAGTACATTGACTTTGGGGCATCTCCCCGTGCCAGCCTCGCCCTTAACCTGGGTTCCAAAGTACATGCCTTCCTAGCAGGAAGATCATATGTCTTACCGGAGGATGTAAAGGCGATTGCACCGGATGTCTTAAACCACCGAATCATTCTGAATTATGAAGCAGAGGCTGAAGAAGTATCTTCTGCTGATTGTGTAGACCTTATTTTGAGAACTGTACCTATGTAATCACTATTCCTCTAGTCCCCAGTCATGTCGCATCACCTCCGTTACCATAAAAGCTTCAGGCGTGCCATCATGGGTCTGGACAACATGAGTGTGGGGCAGATTCAAAAGACACTATTTGATTTCGAAGAAAATCCAGATCTCCCTAGCCTCAATTTAGAGAGTCTACATAAAGGAGATTTCCATTCCATCAGGGCTTCCCGAAACTTGCGTATCATTTTGCATAAGCTAGTTGCTAAGGAGGATACCATCTGGTTGGTAGTTTATGGTGGCCATCACGATGAAGCCTATAGCTGGATTGAGAAGAGACAAGTAAAGTATTTTAAGGAGACGCAGACATATGATATTTTATTTGTAGAAGGAGAAGAAGAATTACCTTCCGCTACCTCCCATTTGCCTCATACCTCCATCAACAAGCTGAACAATGCCGAGTTGATGGCCCTTGGAGTAGAGCCCCATCTCATTCTGAAAGTAAGATCCATAGAGAGACAAGTAGATGTCAACCTACTGAGAGATTACCTTCCAGAGATAACGGCGGATGCCTTGGAGCTGATGATCATGGGAGAGAGCTACCAGGAAGTACTAGACATGGTCAAGGCCGGACAGGTCAAGGCGAATGAAGAAGATGTAGCCTCTATTTTAGCCTCTCCCAATAACAAACGAAACATAGTCCAAATCAATAGAACGGACGATTTGGAACGCTATTTCAGCGGAGATTTTAAAGAGTGGACCCAGTACCTTCATCCTACCCAACGTATTCTGGCAGACCGTACATTTCAGGGTTCAGTCAAAGTAACGGGAGGGGCAGGAACAGGTAAAACCATCGTTGCTTTGCATCGGGCTAAGATGCTTCAGGAAAATAGAAGAGCCCCCTTGCCCATTTTGTTTACAACCTACAACACCAACTTGGCCCAAAACCTTGAAATACAATTCAAAGAAATGGGTATTTCAGGGAAAAAGGTTCAATTGATGAACATCCATGCCTTGGTCATTTTTCTGGCACAGAAGAATAGGATGATTCAAAAAGGCCAGAAAATTATAGGGATGGACAAGGGAATTTATGAAGATGGCGTTTGGCTGGACATTATCAAAAGCACAGGTATTGACTATGATGTGAATTTTCTCAAAGAGGAATATGAGGACATCTTCCTTTACTACGATATCCAAGAGGAGGAGGTCTACCAAACTATTCAGCGTATCAAACGAAGTCGGATCAAGGCCAGTGATCGTCCAAGGGTGTATGGGTTGATCAAGGCCTATCGTGAAAGGTTACAAAGAAAGGGTTGGATTCACCCTGGAGAATTGATGAATCAATTGGCCCGACATTATGCGCAAGAACATGTCGAAAAACCCTTTAGCCACATCATCGTGGATGAGGTGCAGGATTTTGGCATGCCAGAACTAAGACTAATCAGAAACCTGACCCAAGAAGGGGAGAATGATTTATTTCTTTGCGGAGATCCTACCCAAAAGATCTACAACAAGAAATTCAGTTTTAGAAAAGCGGGCATCTATATCACGGGACGGAGAAGCCAGACCCTTAAAATTAACTACAGGACTACAGAGGAAATTCGTTTGACAGCTGTTAAGGTGATTAAGGGGGAAAGGTTTGACGATTTCGAGGAGGAATCGTTGAAAATGGAAGGATATTATTCCCTTTACCAAGGTGAATCCCCTACCTATAAATTATTTCAAAAAGAAAGAGAGGAAAGAGCCTATGTCGCAGAGGAAGTAAAAAGCTTACTCAAGAAGGGATGTTCTGCTAATGAGATATGCATTTGTGCTTTTAGAAGGGCTGAGTTAAAGGGCTTGATACAAGCGCTTCATAGACAGAATATTCCCTATTTTAATTTAGAGGAAGGCTTAGGGAGCAAATCTGGGGTAAGGATATCCTCCTTTCGTAGTGTAAAAGGCATGGAGTTTAGGGCTGTTATATTAACGGGCCTTTCTAAGGGCAAAATACCCTACAAATTTCAGGGATTTAATTTATTAGGTGCAAGGAAGAAGGAAGAGGCCATTAGGGCTCAGAAAGCGGCTCTTTATGTGGCGATTACAAGGGCACGAGATGTACTTATTATCACAGGCACTGGTGATCGGAGCGATTGGATTGAGGTGGGGTAAAGGGGGAAAGGGTGTTTGATTGCTTTTTATAAAGCAAAACAGGGCTTAAAGCACCGTTTAAGCCCTGTTCCATATGATAGAATTATCTTCTTGATAAAATAATTTTGTCAATTTGACCGACATATCTACCTGATAAAGGTACTGCTATCAGCAGATCGTACTTTGAGGAATAGGAATACCTATATTTCGAATTTTTGCCACAAGTTTCCGAGATTATTTCAGATGAATTGCCATTTGCTGGACAATCTGTCATCCGTCCAGCACCAGCGCCGTAATCCCAGTAGTAAGTGTGAAAATCACCATTAGGAGTTTTACTTATTTCCACTTGAAATCTTTCTACGTTTAGCGAGTTCCATTTACCTATTATTTGATTATCTGAACTCTTGGGCACATCTTCATACGAATTATTTCTTCTCAGTATGAATTGCTTTTTGCCATTCCAATATACCTGAATTTGATCTGTTCTTTTATCATAAACATATCGTTGGAGGTTGAGCTTTTGTCCTCCAGAGTAGCTTCGGTCGTAATCATACTTCTTAATGGTAAAATCGTTTGGACTACTATTCGCCCATTGGTGATTCCTAATATCTGAGGGATCTGCCCCTCTACTCTCCAGCCACCAGACCTGGTTTTCTATAGATCGAATGATTACATGAAATTGTTTTCCGTTTCGCATGACATACCAGACTCCGGCCGCATCATTACCTTGCTTAGTGACTGTTATGGGTTGCTGAGGGATAGTAGTTGATAAAGGGCTTTTAGATACAGTGGGGTTAGAAAACAATCCTGAACTGGTTCCTTTTTCTCCCTTTTTTACAAGATAAAATGAACTGCCGTCTTGAAGAGTAACGTTTAACTTACTACTCTGTGGAACTAAAGTTATTTGTTTTTTGCCTTCATGAAATCCAATTATAGTACTTGCGTTCCTATTCAGGCGTCCCTGTAGTATGTTCTCCTGGTTGTCCGATTTCCAATTTATCTTAAAGTTAGATTGTTTTCCTGAAACTGTTAAACTAAAACCTGGATTCTCATTGTTTGGTACAATCCATGTACCCAAAGAGGAATTGTATAGATCCTCAGCATCATAGATATCTCCTAATTCTCCTAAAGTCTCCTTTAGCTTAAATGAATTTCCAGAGCTCATATTCACTTGAAAATAGGAGCCCTCAGGTTTTAGGGTAGCAAACACTGCTCCACTCCCTTTTTTATATACAATTAGTTGTTTCAATAAAATTTTTGCTTTCAATGTGTCGAAATCATCTAAATCTCCCCAGATAGCCTTTATTTCATTATTTCGTTGGTAAACGGTTACTACAAATGGGCTGTTACTAGCCCCAACTTTTGTCAGATTGATAAAGGTTGAACCAAAGAGTTCAACCATGGGATTTTTAGGAACTTTTTGTGCCTTTACTTTTCTTTTTGCAAGGGCAACAAACTTACCCTCACCATTTAGGATAGTAAGTGTGCGTTTAGTTTCGTTGTAGGTAATCCGAAAATCATCATCTTCGTCCATCCCCCAGAGTGGATCTCCTCCTACATAGTATACTCCTTTGACTTTAGCAGTAAATCTTGCTCGACTCTCATCATTTACGTAAATCTTGGTTTTATTCTTTTTTCCTTCTTGTTTGATGGTTAATGTATTCCTTTTTCCATTTATGGATACTTCCCAGGTATCATGAATGGTATTTTGCCCCATGGTGGGAAATAAAATAGATAGGTATAGGATTAAGAAGAGACTTCGCTTTAGCCCTGAAAAGGTTGTTACTTTCATCGTCTTGATTTTATATATGACAGAAAACATAAGCATTAGACCACCTTCAGGGGATGAGGATGGATAAGAGAGGAGGCTCTCTTCAATAAATATTCAGGAGGGTATAGGTAATTATCAGGATAATATTTCTTTAAACCTAAATATTCCCTGATTTTAAATGATGGGAAAGGGCTTAATAAAATTATTCCATGATGAAACCAAAAGAATTGAAGTTCCTTTGGATTCGTCATGGAATCTGTTGTCTGAATAAAGTAGTTAAGTACTCGTCTATTCTCCGGTAGACATACCTTGTGCCTCAATGGCAGCTATACCCACCATATCCACAATCTGGCGAATAGTTGCCTTTAACTGAAGAATATGAATAGGCTTATTCATTCCCAACAAAACGGGTCCAATCACCTCCATATTGGCTGCTGCATTGAGCAGGTTGTAGGCAATGTTGGCAGAAGATAGATTGGGGAAAATTAGAACATTTGCCTTGTGCCCAGCTAATTTGGAGAAGGGATAGAGCTGGTTCCTATCATTGGGCTCAAGGGCTAGGTGCGCCTGCATTTCTCCTTCTACCAACCAATCTGGATGCTTCTGGTGGATGATTTTGGTGGCTTCTCGCATAAGTTGTGCCGATTCCCCATGCGGAACCGAACCAAAATTGGAGTAGGTAACCATGGCGATTTTAGGCTCTATGTTAAATGCCCTCACCTTATGCGCAACCAATTCAGCGATATTGGCGAGGTCATTGGCATCTAGATGGTGATTTACGGTGGTATCTGCTAGGAAAAGAGGGCCATCCTTGGTGATAAGGATATGCATACTCGCAACCTTGCTGACTCCTTTTCTAGGGCCAATGATCTGAATGGCAGGTTTTAGAACGAGTGGGTACCTCTTAGAAAGACCAGAAATCATGGCATCAGCATCTCCCAATTCAACCATCATCGGTGCGTAATATCTTCGCGAAAGAATCAGCGTCTTTGCCTCTGGAAGGGTAATCCCTTTCCTTTGTCTTTTTTCGTAAAAGGCTTGAATATAGGCCTCCTTGCGATCTCGCTCTTGCTCAGATGCGGGATGAACAGGGTCAATAATGGGGACATTAGGAAGGTTGATATCGTTTTCTTGAATCAGGGCTTGAATTTTCTCGACATTCCCTAACAAGATGGGTTTGGCAATTCTTTCTTCATTGACGATCTGCGCAGCCCGAAGTACTGTTAATTCCTCTCCATCTGAGAATACTACTCGCTTGAGATCTTGTTTGGCCTTGTTCTCAATGACTTTGGAAAGGGTGTTGTCATTGCCTAACCTCTTGGAAAGATCTAGTTTATACTGATCCCAGTTCTGGATGGGATGTTGAGCGATTCCGGTTTCCATGGCTGCCTTCGCAACGGCTGGGGCAACTGTCGAAATTAACCTAGGATCAAGGGGTTTAGGAATGATGTAGTCCTTCCCGAATCTTAAGGAAGTCTTGTTATATGACAGATTTACGATTTCTGGTACGGGTTTCTTGGCGAGTTCTGCGATGGCATGTACAGCCCCAATTTTCATCTCCTCATTGATCTCAGTTGCTCTCACATCTAACGCACCTCTGAAGATATAGGGGAAGCCCAGCACGTTGTTTACCTGATTGGGATAGTCGGAACGGCCAGTCGCCATGATGCAATCAGGACGGGTTTCTTTAGCTACTTCATAGCTGATTTCAGGGGTGGGGTTCGCCATAGCGAAAATGATGGGTTCATTTGCCATAGGCATGATCATCTCTGCAGTGAGTACATTCCCTTTGGACAAGCCAATAAATACATCGGCCCCCTTCAGGATGTCTGCTAAAGAAGTATCTGCTGGAACGGAATTGTTGATGAACTCTGGTTTTTTGCCATTTAGGTTGTCGCGATCTCCATGAATCAGCCCACGGCTGTCATACATGAAGATATTTTCCTTTTTGGCTCCCAAAGAAAGGTAGATTTTGGTACAAGAAATGGCAGATGCGCCCGCTCCGTTTACGACAATTCTTACATTTGAAATGTTCTTGCCTACCAGTTCTAATGCATTCAACAAAGCCGCCCCACTTATGATGGCGGTACCGTGTTGGTCGTCATGCATCACAGGGATATTCAGTTCTTCCTTCAATCTCTCTTCGATTTCGAAGCAGTCGGGTGCAGCAATGTCCTCTAAATTGACTCCTCCGAAGGTAGGTTCGAGGATTTTTACTGTTCGGATGAATTCATCGATGTTTTTGGTATCCAATTCCAAGTCAAAACAATCGATGTCAGCGTATATTTTAAAGAGAATCCCTTTCCCTTCCATGACAGGCTTACTGGCTACGGCCCCAATATCTCCCAATCCTAAAACGGCAGTTCCGTTACTGATGACTGCTACCAAGTTGCCCTTGGCGGTATAGTGGTAGGCCTTGCTTTCATCCTCTTGGATCGCGAGGCAGGGTTCTGCTACCCCCGGAGAATAGGCAAGCGAAAGGTCGCGTTGATTGGCCGTTGGGGTAGTAGGGATGATTTCAATTTTCCCAGGTCTTCCATCGGAGTGGTAAGCCAAGGACTCTTCTTTCATCGTTTTCTTTAACATTCCAATTTGGTTAAATAATGTAGTAGTTCCCTTTCGTACTCTTTCAAATTGAGTTAGGTGAAGAAATTTAGATATAAGCTACTTTGAATCTTTGAGATTTACCATTGATTGGAGGAGAAATGCTAGGAGAGAAGGGACTATTCTAATATCATAGCCTTCTGTGAAAGGATGACCCATTGAGATAATGGCTGCGGATCCCAATTGTGTTAGCTCAAAATTGGCTTATGAATCAGAATACAAGGTGTAAATTTTGTAGTTGAAAGAGGAAATCTCTCACCCGAAATGTACTTCTTGAAGCTCGTCGATGAGGCTGGTCAGTCGACAACTGTGAAGTTCCTTCTACAGGATTAATCCCATACTTTAGGGTAAAATTCCTACCCATTACCCCCTTTTTCCACCGCGTATAACGGTGAGGAAATGGGGTATGCTTCTGTCGGGATTGATCCAAAATATTAGTCAAGTAGAGCGTGGGGAAAAAATCGCCTCATACAATTTATGTGAGGCGATTTGTTGGATTTTATATGTTGAGTGTACACTCGGAAGGATTCGCAATACTTATATTCAATCGCTTATCAGATATTTATCTTCATCTTTTGATAGAAGGTACCCGAATAGGTGTCGCTAAAAGATGGGGGGATGCGTGTAATAAATTGTTTATCAATGACTTAACCCTTGGCTGTTTTCTGTTGAAATTCAGACCAATTTTGAAATACTCAAACAGCCTAGGAATAATCCGCACTAATTTATGGTTTATGTATAATAATTCAGGATTATAGTTTAGGCCCAAATCCTGAGCTCCACTATAATTTCTAAGATCCTACAATAAAAAATTCATACTATTTAACCACAAAAACACCAGTCGTAGGCCAAGTAAGACCATGTTCAGGACAAATCTCCTGGGTGCTACGGCCCTTTTCATGTTCCTAAAACCAACACAAGTTCCAGACTCTTTTGGCAGACCTTTGGCAGAAAATTACTGCCTAAAAAAATCCATAACTCACTCCCCTACACCTTATGTAGATCTTCATCCCAATTATCTTCATCCCAATTATCTTCATCCCATTTATCTTCATCCCATTTATGGTTATCCAACCAGTCAGAATCTAAATGTTCGACTAAATTGATAAATCCCCAACCTAATTCATTTAATCCAATTTTATATCTAAATAGCGATGCTTCATCTCCAAATATTTTAGCCGGTCTTTCATCATTTAATGTCCTTAGGTAGTCATCAAAAGAAATTGAAGGATTATCATGAACCACTTTTGAGCCACTGTCGTATTGGCCTAACTCACTAAGGTAGTTCTCATAGTCAATTTCTCTTTGCTCATCAGTGTCGGTATCTGGAATAATTGCAGCCCAAGGATAATAGGATTGAATTCGATTGAAACGCCCTTCTGTAATAAAATTATTAGGGACATTAATTCCCTCAACAGGAATTTTCTCACCTGAATAATCTTCTATAAAAATTTCAAAGGTAGTAGCTCTTCCTATTTTATGGTGATATTCGAAAGTTTCAAAGAACAACTTTCCTTTTCTTGCCAAATCAATTATTGGTGCCGACAATAACATCTTTTGAAATCCAATTGCTAACCTTGATTCTTTGATGATTTTTTGTAGCTCCTCCTTGAAATTGCTTAATAATACTTTCTCCCTTGATATTCGGATCTTATATCCAACACCAGTTGATTCAATAGTAGTTTCATTAGCTCTCTCCCAATAGGCTATTTTTTCCTCGTTATCGTATACCACCACAATAATCGGAAGGGTATGGTCTTTCCAATATTTGACATGCTTCGTCTTGACAACTAAGTCAATAAATTGATCATCTCCTCGGTTTACATACGATTTCCCAGTTTTAACTTGAACTCCAATTATACCGCCAGATGCATAATCTTCTTCAATTGTTTCAATATGGAGGTCTATACCGTAATCTGAGGCATATTGCCGTCTACTTATCCACTTAAACTCTCCTATGAAAATTGATGAAACAGTAGTTTCCCCTAGTTCTTTAAGATTATCATTGTGATTAGGACTATTATGCATAACGGTACCTTATTAGGCATTAAAGTTGGAAAATGAAAAAAGCTGGAAGTTGTAAAGGAACTAGATCCTTATCGTATATTTTAATTTAATATAATTTTAATTAAATATAATTTTAAAGTAAATTGAACCTTTTTTCTGAATAATTACAAAATAAATCTATTTTGATGATTCTGTAAGTGGAATTTTTAAACTCAAAATGTTCTGAAGATTTACAATGAGTAAGAAACTGTCTCATCACACACCTCACCTGTTCCTGTGCTCGAAACCTCAGGCGGCAGCTCATCGGAAACAAAACCCTATACCTAAACGAAAAACAACTCCTCCTTCACGCCTTCCGCCATGCCTTTGTCGGGAGGTTGCCGGCCTTTGGCGAAGGCATCTAAACGATCCAAGCCTACATGGAGTTGAAATCAATTACTCTAACTTATCATTATCGTGCTGCACCCATTTTGTGTGCATTTCAATATCGTGAAATATTCCCAGGTTTATTCATGAGGAATGCTCATATTTACTTTTTATAAACCCTTTTTTTGACTATGTTTTGTATTCCTTACTTCATAATCACTTAGGAAAGACCTTACAATAATCTTTTCGGCCAAAATTTTGCTTTAAAAACCTCTTTCTTTGGTTCCATAATTTCTCCCCATCTAAGAATGTGTCATCCTCAAACTTGTAAAAGGTAAGATTTCCACTGCCATGTGGAAGTTCTAAGGTTTGATTTGCACAATAAGCATAAAAAGGAAAAGTCTGCTCTTGCAAAGGAGTTAAAATTACCTCCTGCTTTTCTGCAATTGCCAAATTTTGCCCATTCCTATTGACATCATCATTTTCTACCAATTGTCCTTTTGGTAGAATAAATTTTTGTGCAATAGAAGTTTCATTCTTCACAGTCAATTCGACTAAATGGTCATGTCTATTACTGTTTTTAATTAGTTCTACTCTTTTGATTGTAATTATACCTTCTTTGGCTTTATTAACAAGTGCATCCGGATCCTCAACTCTTTCAAAGCCTAAGTGTTTTGGATCTAAGATTTGTGTATTGTCCAGTTCAATACCAGTTTGTCTGACAACGATAATCCCACCTAAGTTTCTACTATTTAGATTTTCATTGGCAATTTCCTGTAAGGTTTCGTCTTTAGAAATCAGTAATTCTTCTTCAAGATTTGCCTTTTTATTCGAATCGTCAAAATCCAGTTCGATAATTTCCTCATCAACGGACTCGCCGTTAGTCATTACATTGTATGCAATATCCACCATCGCTTCCCTCCCTATTTTCACATTCTTCAAATGAACTAGATCCCCATCAATTATTCGTCGAAAAAAAACTTTTGCCTCATTCAATGAAACTTCATTTGGAGGAGAAAAGCTACCAATTTCCAAAAGGACCTTTTGTAGAGTTTCAAAATCTTTCTTTTCGCCTTTCCTTATCAATAATAAGGGGTTTTCTTTTAGTTTATCACAAACCTTTTGATATTCTCTTCTAATCAGTTTCGCTTCATCTAGAGGATAATATAAAAGAAAAATATTCAAGCTCAGATTTTGAATATTCTCAATAATAAGATCCCTTCCGATTTGACTATTTAATGAATTATCCCCTGAATGTTGATGCTGCTCCCTACTATTTAATGCCATGCTTCTTTAGTTACGAATTTCTAGATTGCCGCCTACTTGCAGATTGGTCGAATTATCTCCGCTAGATTGAGTCTGCTTGATCCCAGGATTTACATCTTTACTCGACGAAGAATAATTTTGAACCAGCAAAACAACACTTGAGAATAAAATTGATCCATATCCGGGAAATTCTTTCCCAAGAATTAAAAAAACAAAGCCAACAGCTATACCTAGGTATGCCACTTTTTTTAACAAACTTTTTTTCATTATCTACAATTAATTTGCAACTCTTTAGTTTACCTAAATTTTGCGGCTACGGTTTTGGATTTTTAGTATTCTTTTTAGATAACTTATGGTTTGCAGAGGAAATTTTATTGGAGGCAATCCCAACTCCTTCAAAAACGCGTTATGCTGATCGGTAGCCTCCTTTACCTTCGCCTCTAGTTCCATCAATTACTTTTGTACCTCCTTTAAGTTGATATCTTTTCGGGCATTGCCGTGCTGACATACCTTGAGATATTCAGGTTATAACCATTCTTCTTGATTTCCTCCATAGGCATTTTTGTAAAACAGGTCCCGAATAGGTCTCGATAATCCATGGAAAAAGTGGAAAATATGGAACCCTAAAAATGCAAAAACCCCTCATACGCACTGTATATGGGGTTTTTGTGAATTCTATATCTATAAAAGTACACTCGGAAGGATTCGAACCCTCAACCTCCTGATCCGTAGTCAGGTGCTCTATCCAGTTGAGCTACGAGTGCATTTCCCTAATCGGGGATGCAAATATAGACAGGATTTTTGTTAGGGCAAACTTTTGTTAGAAGAATTTGTACGAAAAATCGGCAGGTATCATCTATGGCCATAAGCGGGCACCCAAGAACCAGCTTTTAGCCTGTGATGGGCTCATGATTGGGACTATTTACTTTACATTTAAGCTGAGTTCTTCCTCGTAGGCTTCTCCGTTGGTGAAGGTCATATTTACCTTCAATCGATAGCTTCCAGCACGTAAGGGATGACTCAAAAGTTCCAGGCGCATATCCTCTGCTTGGAGGAAGCCGGTTTGTGCTTGGATGAAATCGTTTAAGGCGAGGTCCTGCTCTTCAAGGTAATTCCCTTTATACTGAAGGATATCATTCAGGCTACTGCCTGCTGGATGATCTATGTCCCAAAAATCTAAGCTGGTAATAGCTAATGACTCGAGTTGTTCATCCTTAGAACCATCAAAACCTGCAATGAAACTACAGGCATAAGCACGGTTGACAAGGGGAAAACCCATTTGCCAAGAAGAATTCTGAGCCGTATAGCTTACCAGAAAATCTAGGTACAAGCCTCCCAGGCTATCAAAGTCAACGGTATCCGTAGGCTCAATTCTTTCCCACCAACCTTCTTTGGGAAAAGCGAAAACTTCCAGGTCCTGCACATCAAAAAAACGAACAGCATCAAAATCTACCCCTGTGCAGGAGTCAATGACACAGGAGGGAACGATCAGAATACCTGATAGCAAGCTGATGAGAAGGATTATTTTAAAAGACCTCATGCAAGTGAAAACTTAAGGTTTGTTGGTGGAATCTTATTTGATAAGCCAGAATTGTGGCGTTTCATCTTCATAGACTTCTCCAGTTGAGAATTCAACTTTTATCCTGAAAGCTACATCGCCATTTTCAGCTGGTGCTTGGCTGAGGTACAACAATAGATTTTTATCTACGATAGGTTTGGTTTGCTCTATCAGAAAACTGTCAACTGGAAGGTTTGCTGTGCTTGTAGCGTGAAGTTGGTCTATTTCAAACAGGTCATTTATGGATGATCCTGTTGGGTGGTCATCATCATAATCAAATAAGGTCGTGATGCTGATATCGGTAAGGATTTCCTCCTTAGAGCCTTCATACCCACCCGGAATAGGCGAACAGGCAAAGGAAGATGTTGTAAAGGGTAACATTAACGGTAAGGGATTGAAAGGCTGATGTTGCGCGACATAATTAACACCAAAACGAATTTGAAAATCTCTTAAAGCAGAATATAAGAGGGTGTCTTCGTTGACAATGTCTACTCGGAATGGGTCTTCTTTGGAGACTTTAACCCTCATATCTTCAATGTCAAAAAAAGGTAGCGGATCAGGTAGATCTCCCCCACAAGGATCAAGGCCACATCCAGGGACACCAAATAATCCAAGAAAAAGACTGAGTGTCGCAATAATTTTAATAGTTCTCATGTGAGTGAGTGTTTTTATTTAGCTAGACGTAATCAAAGGTTAATTGCTGGAAAGAAAGGAAAAAAACTGAATCTGCATCAAGTTTGAACGGTATCTGAAAACAGGAGGTAGGCAACTTAGGGATGAGGCAAAGTTGCACAAGAGCCATTTTTTGTCGTCGAAAGAGATTTATTTCGAAAATGGAAGTGACCAAGTGGCGTATCCCCCTTCTTACTAATATCTCGATATACGCGATATGTTTGATATTCTGGTCATTGATAACAGCACAAGCGACCGGGTCATTATCAAGATGATGCTGGAACGCCACTCTCAAACGGGAGTAATTTTGGAATGTAGCTCAGGAAGTGAAGCCATGAACTTACTTGCTGAGCGTGAGAATCCTGCCATGGTACCCTTAATTGTACTATGCGACCTTAATTTAGATAGCGAGCTAGGCTCTGATGTGATACAAATGATTCGAAAGACCTACGGGAAGGAACATTATTTTTATGTTCTGATGAGTGGGGAGCGATACCATTTAAGGGAATTTAGAGAGAAACTTCATGTCGATGCCATTCTTGAAAAGATGTTTGACATAGAGGATTGGGACCGCGAAATAGCCCGTATGTACAATAATGTCTGAGGAGGCCATTTCCATCAGGTAGAAGGAAATGAGGAGAAAAGGGTGAAGCTATCACTTAATGAAATTATTCTGAAACAGGGGAAGGGTGGTTAGCAAACCACTCTTCAATTTCTTTTAAGATCTTCTCGGTATGTTGCTGAATGAGTTCAAAATCATCTTTGATTTTGTCATAGGATGGATTGATAGTAGATGTTTCTCCTTCAATTCCTGCAAGAACCAATCGAAGATCATTCCTTCCCACGGCTGCGTATGGATATTTGAGCTTATGAGCCTGTTGCCCAACAATATGCCAATCTTTTTCCTCTAGGTGTTTATGTAAATTTTTGAGTTCAAAGGGGGCCTGATCCTTGAATAGCTCAAGCATATCCCTCACAAACTTATGATCTCCTTGGGCAATTTCTTGTAAATAAGAGGTATCAATCCCAATTTTCCGTAAGGTAATCTTTTCCTCTTTTTCTAGTGGAGCCGCCATGCCGCTACGTTTCTGGATATAGAATCGAATGACTGCCAGCAAATTATCTGGTTCAAAGGGTTTGATGATATAGGAGTCCATGCCTGAATCCAGAACATTTTCCTTTACATAATCTCTTAGGGCAGCGGTGAGAGCGATGATAGGTACTTTGGAAATGGGAGCTTGGAGTTCCGCTCGGATTTTTTTGCTTGCTTCAAAACCAGACATGACAGGCATCTGCAAATCCATAAGGATCAGGTCAAAATCTTCCTCCTTACACATCTCAAAGGCTTCTAGACCATTCTCGGCAATTTTCCATTCTGCCCCCCAACGGTGTAACATCATGCTAGCGACCTTTTGATTCATTTTTGTGTCTTCCACAATCAGAATCTTATAACCTTTCAAGGCCTTATTGGAAAGGGTTTCTTTGATATCCTTTTTCTTTTTCTGGACAGTCTGGTTGAGAGGAAGTTCATAAGAAAGGACAAAAGAAAAGGTCGAGCCTTCGCCCAACTGAGATTCAACAGCAATGCTTCCCCCCATGATCTCAACCAATTGTTTGACAATGGCCAAACCAAGCCCCGTTCCGCCATATTTTCTGGTAGTATCCTGCTCTGCCTGAACGAAATTGGAGAAAATGCTTGTCAGCTTATCCTCAGATATTCCAATACCCGTATCCGTTACCAAAAACTTCAGCCTGACCTGTTTATCTTTTTTTTGTAATACCTCTGTTTGAATTTTGATGCTACCCTCATTGGTAAACTTGATCGCATTACTGACCAGGTTATTTAGAATTTGATCGAATCGAACAGGATCCCCCTTGACAAATTGAGGAGTTCCTTCCCCAACCTCTAATATGATATCAAGTTTTTTCCCGCTTGCCCGACCTTGGGCAGCGGCTTGTACGGATTGAATCTGTGCCAATAGGTCAAAGCGGATAGTTTCGAGGCCAATTTTCCCTTGCTGGATTTTTGAGTAGTCAAGGATGTCATTCAGGATGGCTAACAGGGTCTTCCCTGATAGCTTCATGTTGCTGATGTACTGCCTTTGTTCAGGGGTTAAGTCCGTTGCCAGCATAAGATTCATCATCCCTAGCATTCCATTTATGGGGGTTCTGATCTCATGGCTCATGTTTGCAAAAAACTGCTCCTCTATTTCTTTAGATTCGCGAAGTTGCTTCTCAATGAGTCTTCTTTCTTCTATTTCCTTGATCAATTTCTCTTGGGACAAACAAGCACGGATCGATTGCTTGAATTGCTCCATGACGTTGCTAAGTTTATACCATTGTTGGTAACGAATCGACTCTTTGTGATGGAAAGCATACATTTTTAGAAAGCCCAATTCACCTAGTTTAAACACACATAAGGTCCCACTTTCAGGAATATCCTTCTCCCAGATAAGCTCTTGAATGTCTTCACTTCCTAGATCAAATAGAAGAATGTTCTTTTCCCCAAGACGGGGAATGAGGGGGTGAGATGCTGGTATAAATGTATCTATCATCCTAAATCCAGGATGGGCAAAAACTGCCCTGAAGCCGGCTTCTTCCATGGCTTCAGGTAAACTATTGGTGTTTAACCATAAGGAAGCAAAAGACAAGTCTTTTCTCCTCATGAGAATGGAGAGAAAGGCTGTACAATTCTTTTGAAGGTCTAAAGAATTCCCTACGGAAAGGGCCAGTTCGTAGAGTAGTGATATATCCTGAATAATTTCTGGATTGATCATACTTGTTTTTCTAGCAGGCCCAATACAAATGTCTTATTGAAGAAATCAACAAACCCCTCTCCATAGGAGGATATTTCCCCCAATGTTAAGGCCCCTTGAGGAATTTCTCCCTCTAGGTGTGTGAGACTATCCTTCATGGCTTGCAGCTCTTCTGAAAAACGGTCCTCTAGGAACAGGACCCTAGAAATACAGTCAATGAGGATAGGAGTAGCTTTTTTTCCTTGCAATTGCGCTAGAGAATCAGACGTTGCCAAGGCCGCTGAATGAATCAGGTTTTCGGGTTCTCCTTTCAGGATATTTAACACTGTATTTTCGGGTACTTCCCCTACACAAGTCAATTCTCCTTTGTCATTCACCGTAATGGGATCTCTTACGATATCTTCCTCCCCTTCTTTGTAAATGCCAAAAGGATATCCCTTTGCAATGTCGAAAAAGTTGTCTCCGTTAAATTTTTCCTTTGAATCAGCTTCAACCACCTCCTTGTAAACTTCAAAAGCATTCTGCCAGTTGAGCTCAACAATGATATTCTTGTGGGTTTTGGTGGCAATCAAGGGACCCATGATTTTTTTCCAGCCGTGTCGTACCCCTAATTTGATCTCAGAAGGAATAAAGGCCACCAAGGCCGCATCTTGATATATGCCTTTGTTGTCAAATAAACATGGCATTTGCTGAAGACTAAGTGAACCCGCACCACCTCCAAAAAAATCAACCTTATGGCCAAATAGATTGTGGAGCTGAATTAGAAAGTCCGCAATATGAGCAGTCAAACCATCAACCAATATAAGAGCAGTTTCCTTGTGAGAGGTTTGTGGAACAGGTAAATGCCCTAAATCAAAATTGTCCTGCTCTAAACCTGTTACTAAGTGTATACTTGCTGTCGAAGGGATGGAGAAAAGGACTGCTCCTTCATTTTTCTTGTCGGTATCGAAAATGATACCTGGAAAAATCCCTCCGAAAAATCTGATTCCCTTTTCATTTAGTGCAGACATCAATTGTCCTACATCTGGCATATCATTTTCGGCAAGAAAGATCATACAGGTGTGTTGATCTTCTCCGGCAAGCTGTAGAGCAGTAGATACAATTTCTTCAATCTTGGGTGGGCAGTAAGGCATATTCTTGAGGATCCTATGTTGTAGCTAACTCTGCAAATTTGATCAAAGTCTATCTATGCCAATAATTAATTCTTTTGAAGGTATAACATGCCCAATATTGAATTATTTGATGAATGACTATTCCAAGGTCAGCCTGAATGAGTTATTTCCACAAGGATGGTGTAAAATGTACTTTAATTTATTCCGTAAATCTGAAGGTTTATCTATATTGTCTTTTATATAGGTTCATATGTGAAGGTGTGCTTATTTAATTTGCCATTCTTCGTCATGAACTAGCGTCTAAAACTACATCACTTATAACTACTACTATATGGATAACCAACAAACAGCGAGTAGCAGATCCAACGATTTAATTCTCTTTTGGGGGTGCTTCCTGGCCCTTATGGCGGCCGGGGTTGGCTTTGTTGTACGTGCGCAGATTATTGGAGAATGGGGTTCTGAATTTAACCTTTCTTCTACTCAAAAAGGTGAAATTTTTGGAGTTGGATTATGGCCAGCTGCTATTTCTATGGTCCTTTTTTCACTGGTAGTGGACAGAGTTGGCTATAAGAATGCCATGATATTTGGCTTTGTCTGCCATATGGTAGGGGCTATCATGACAATTTTTGCCAAGGACTATACCACTCTCTATGTGGCTACTTTCTGTATGGCCCTTGCACAAGGAACTGTGGAGGCTTACATCAATCCTGCGGTTGCATCCTTATTCAAAACTGAAAAAACGAAGTGGCTCACAATTCTTCATGCATCTTGGCCTGTAGGGATGGTTTTTGGGGGAGTTTTGGTAATTGGTCTAGATGGCATTTTCGCTGGCGACCAAACAGCTGAAAGTATGAGTTGGTTATGGCAACTGAAAGTAGCCTTGATCTTTATTCCTGCTGTAGCTTATTTCGTGATGCTAATCAGGTCTAAATTTCCTGTTGATGAGCGAGTTGAGGCAGGAGTGCCCTATCAAGAAATGCTCAAGGAATTTGGAATCATTGGTGCCTTGATTGTCATCGCATTGATATCCGCCGAGTTAGGAACCCACCTTGGACTGAGTAGTACGATTATCATAGGTACAGTTGTAGTCTTGACTGCGGTCTACGCCTATTTTGCTCGCTCATTAGGGAATCCCATCTTCTTGATTCTTGTTATTGTGATGATTCCATTGGCAACTACGGAGTTGGGGACTGATAGCTGGATCACGTCATTGATGGAGCCTGAGTTTGCCAAATTAGGAATGGACTCCTTGTGGTTGTTGATCTATACATCTGCTATCATGGCCGTTCTGAGATTCTTCGCAGGACCTCTTGTACATAGATTGTCTCCCCTTGGATTGTTGGCTATTTCGGCTTTGGTTGCAGCAGGTGGTCTGATCTTCCTTTCCAAAGCAACAGGAGCTGTAATCTTGGCGGCAGCCACTTTATATGGTGTAGGAAAGACCTTTTTCTGGCCTACTATGTTGGGGGTTGTGGCAGAAAGATTCCCTAAAGGAGGTGCTTTGACACTAAATGGTATCTCTGCTATCGGCCTTCTGGGAGTAGGTATCGTTGGGTCGGTTTTCTTAGGAAATATTCAAGACAATGCTACTTACAATGGAGCGGAAGCCTACGATGCCGCTAACGGAACCGCTATCCAAGAGACCTATATGGGACTAGAGAAAAGAGGAATCTTTGGAAAATACCAAGCCCTTGATCAGGATAAATACAGCCAAGCACCAGAAGCTGATAAGGCTACCATTGACAACATTCAAGCTGAGTCAAACAAGAGCGCACTGGCAACTGTGGCCCTCTTTCCTGTCTTTATGTTGGTGGTCTACATCGGACTGATTCTTTACTTCCGATCGAGAGGAGGGTACAAGCCCATTCTGCTAGATGAAAATGGGAATGAAGTGGAGGTAGAAAAACAACACTAATTCCTAAAGAAATTATCAAGTGGTCCATAAGCATTACCTTGTGGGCCACTTTTTTTGATCTCTTGTTTTCCCTTAGCCTCCTTCATCTGTTAATCTTACATAAGAATTTCCTTATCTTAAAGACTGAATTAAATACCCATCTACACCTACTTGCCATGCTGACTACTATTCAAAGGTATCTTCTCCTCTTTGGAACCATCATCTTGTTCCTGCTACAAGGCTGTTTACAGGATTCTGTTTCCTCTTCAAAAGACCATATAAAAGATGAAAATTGGGCTTTTTACCTTGGGGCTCCATCGTCTACTCAATTCAAAGATTTCACCCAGATCAATTCTCAAAACGTATCAAAACTGACCAAGGTCTGGGAATATCATGCAGGTGATAAACATCCTGACAATAGATCCCAAATTCAGTGTAATCCTTTGATCATCGATGGGGTATTGTATGGTACCTCTCCCAAACTCAAACTATTCGCCTTAGATGCGAAAACAGGTCAAGAACGTTGGAAGTTTGACCCATCTATCTGGAACGATGAGCTACAAAATTTGGGTGTCAATAGAGGAATGACCTACTGGGAGAAGGGGAACGATAAGCGGATTTTGTATACAGTAGGATCTGACTTGTATGCGATTGATATCGATCAGGGTAAACCTGTTTCTTCATTTGGGGTAAATGGTAAAGTCAACCTCAAGGAAGGACTCGGAAGAGACATGGATAAGACTTACTATGGAAACAACACACCTGGAATTATCTATAAGGATGTGTTGATCATAGGGGGAAGGGTTTCAGAAGGTGCAGATCATGCTCCTGGTCATATCAGAGCTTTTGATGTCAGGAATGGAAAGTTGAAGTGGATGTTTCACACCATTCCACACCCAGGAGAATTTGGCTATGATTCATGGCCGGACAGTGCCTACCTGAAAAGTGGAGGGGCCAATGTGTGGGCAGGCTTTTCGATGGACGAAGAAGAGGGTATTGTTTATGCACCCACAGGTTCCGCTTCATTTGACTTCTATGGAGGCGATAGGAAAGGAGAAAACCTTTTTGCCAATTCAATCATTGCTATCAAAGCAGAAACGGGTGAAAGGCTTTGGCATTTCCAATGCAGACATCATGATTTATGGGATAGAGACCTTCCCGCACCCCCGAATCTGATTGAAATCCAAAAGGATGGAAAAACGATTAAAGCACTGGCTCAAATCACCAAGTCGGGAAGACTATTCGTTCTAGACCGCCTAACAGGAGATCCCATTTACCCTATTGAAGAAGTCAAAGCGCCCCCAACAAATCTGGATGGGGAAGAAGCTTGGCCCACTCAACCTCATCCAACTGTTTTTCCCCCTTTTTCAAGAACCTCTTTGTCGGAAAAGGATTTGGCCATTAGATCCGAAGAAGCTGCTGCGTTTGCCAAAGATATATGGAAGTCCAAGGATCACGGGGAGTTTATTCCTCCTTCAGAGAAGGGTAAAATCCTTTTTCCAGGCATGGATGGAGGAGGAGAGTGGGGAGGGGCTGCTTATGACCCTCAACAATCAATTCTGTATGTGAACTCCAATGAAATGAGCTGGAATTTCAAGATGAAACGATATAGACCCAGTTCTTTGGGACAAAGTATTTATCAGGGCAATTGTCAGAGCTGCCATGCCGAAGATTTCAAGGGGAATCAACTTTTTGGGAATGTTCCTTCTTTGGTTGGGGTTGAAGAGAGACGAAGCAAGGAAGAGATGGCATCCTTATTGAAAATGGGCAAAGGTGTTATGCCAGCCTTTTCCAAGCTTTCCGAACAAGAAATTGAGTCGGTCATTGCCTTCGTTTCAGGGGAGGCTGAGCAGGAGGGACCGTTTATCAATGAAGGCGTATGGCCCTATCCCTACTTCTTCGAAGGGTATCAAAAACTCAAAGCGAAGGATGGTCTCCCTATCATTCGACCTCCATGGGGACAATTGACAGCCATTGACATGAATAAGGCTGAAATCCTCTGGCAAGTGCCCCTTGGCAACATTGATTCCTTAAATATCCCAGGGCATCCCAATACAGGTATTGAAAACTATGGTGGACCTGTGGTTACTTCAGGGAATCTTCTTTTTATCGCTGCTACAGCAGACGAGAAGTTTCGTGTATTTGACAAACGTACAGGAAAGATGTTGAAGGAATTTAGTCTCCCTGCTGCAGGATATGCCACTCCAGCGACTTATATGATAGATGGCAAACAATTTGTGGTCATAGCATGTGGGGGAGGGAAGTTGGGAACGCAATCTGGAGATTCCTATATCGCTTTTTCCTTGGAGGAATAAGGGAGATGACTGCTGTGTGGAAATATGTTTAAAACATAAAATCTACAACTTTAGGACACAATATGAACAGCCATTTTTACGCTATATGAATAGGTTTTTCTGTTTAATTTGGAAATGGTGAATCCGTTCATCCAAAGCTTCCAACTTTTCAGGATTGATTATTTCTTTTTTATAGAATCACATTCTTTTCTTAACATATTTTCATCATCTTAGTGGAAACAAAGACGGAAACGAAAAGCCATGACTGAAAAAACCATTTGGAAGGGAACCCCTTCACACTGGACCAATTCAGGAGTATATATTTTGAGCCTCCTGGCAGCCCTAACAGCAGTACCCCTTTACTTGTATGTGCTGGATGGCATGAATCTTTCTGGCAGTATGCTAGGGATTATTTTTGGCATTTGGTTGGGAGTACCCCTACTGTATATGTTCTGGAAATGGTTGCTCCTTAAAAGCTGGAAAATTGAAGTAACCGACCAGCGTATTATTGAGGAAAAAGGCGTTTTCTCCAAGGAAACGGATGAAATCGAACTCTACCGTGTAAAGGACTTTCAGCTCAAGCAGCCTTTTTTACTTAGGCTAGTAGGTCTTTCCAATATCGATCTATTGACTTCTGACAAATCCAACCCGGAATTCACCATACCTGCTATCAAAAAAGGAAAGCAGATGAAGGAGGAGCTACGATTGGCCATCGACAAGCGTCGCGATGAGAAACGCGTAAGAGAGGCGGATCTAGGATTTGATGGGGCGATGGACTAAAGCATATATTCAAAATAGAAATAAAAAAGCCACCAGAAGGTGGCTTTTTTATTTGGGCTGAATAGTTTGTTAATTCATCTGAGGTTCATCTTCAGGCTTTTCTTCTGGTTCGATATTTTCCTCAGTGTTTTCTTCGGAATGTTCAGAAGTGTCTTCGATGGTTTGTTCTTCTTCACGCTCGACATCTACCTCCTCTGATTCCTCTGAGTTTTCTGGAAGATTTTCTCCCTCCTCTTCTGGGGTAGATTCCACCTCTTCAAACGCTTCCTCTTCGGAGGATTCGAGCTGTTCTTCCTCTGTTACCCCCTCAACTTCTACCTCATTCTCCTCCATTTCTTGAGGGATTTCCCAAACAGATTCAGTTGATACGTCTTTTGCAGAAGCTTCTGAGCCCTCTTCTGGAGTAGAATGCTTTTCTTCTACTGGGCCAGCTTCCTCCGTCATCATTTCATCGGTTGGAGGCGAATGGATTTCTTCTGCATCCTGTGATTCAAAGCTTTCGTCTGTGGTTGGGCTAAGCTCTGGTAGGTCATTATCTTGGATTTCTTGATCCAAGGAAGAAACAATGGCTTCCTCTTGATTACTTTCTTCAGTCTCCTGCAAAGGGTCCTGAATGGGTTCTTCTACTATCGCAGAGAAAAGACTTCCCTCTTCTTGGGTTTCTTCTGGAAGGTTTTCAAATGCTACCGTTTCAGAATCATGATCATGCTCTCCAACTTGTTGAACATCTTCAGTCATGACTGGCGCTAGGACCTCATTAGTTGGAAGAACTTCCTCTTCTTCCATGGCCTCAGGTTGTGGGGAAAGCACAGGTCCAAAGGTCAGAACAATCGGTTCATTGTTGTCAAAAAAATCAGCCTCGATACGAAAGTTCTGTAGCGGTGCAACAGCATGTATCTTTCTTGGCTGAGAACGAGGGACAGCAAGAGCCTTTTGGCCCCAATCCAATGGCGGCTTGGTTTCAGAATCCCAAAGGCTAAATAAACTTCCTCTTTTCATATATCATTCTGTTGAATGTTGTCATTGGAATAATTACGATGGCCTTAATTGTCAAGACATGGGCGCATCGGGTACGAGCTCAGCTTTTTGCTTTTCCTTTCTTAAGAGAAATGGGCTTTAAGCGAACTTTCTTGTCAAACAATACCTTTTCCCCGTTCATGTAGATTTCAGGTTTATCGGTATCGTACATCTTGTATCCTGATAAATCAGGAAAGCGGTTTCCTTGGTTATCCTTCATGTTGGGTGGCTATAAAGTGAACATTTACTGCTTGGGGGAAGACGATTTTCTCTTCGCTCATGTCCATGACCAATCCATAAGGATTTACCTGGCCCATTTTGAGCAGAAATACCTCCTGATAATCAACCTCTGGATAGACCCACACACTGATTTGCTGACCACTTTCGGCTTGTAAACTCAGTTGTGTATGAGCTACTCTGTTCATCTGGGATTGGAAAGCCTGGCAGGTCAAAGCAGACAATTGAGCATGGCTAATGGAATCATAGCCCTCCTCATGGAGTAAGTCATTTAACATGGCTGGTGTTAGTTCCAAGCCTGTTTTTAGCTTTGCCTTGTAGGAAAATTGTTCGTCTGAAAAGTCTTCTTCTGAAGAAAATTCCTCTGCAATTTTTAACCTTGTTTCCAATCTTGCTGCTTGATCTTGGTCGATCCCAAGGATCATGTAGTACTTCACATCTGCTTTAAGGGTCCACGGAAGGCCTTCATTGTAGCCCCCTCGCCAGATCTTATGCCAATAGTTTCTATGTTCGACTACATCATTTAGCGGAAGGGCTTCTTTCACGGTAGCCCCAACTCTGTCAAATACCTTATCTGCCACCAGGGTGATATACTGGTTTTTAAGGGTTCCATATACAGCGCCTTCTCTTCCAGGATAGCGAAAGACAATCTCCACCTTCAAATCCTGGTTAAGAGGAAGTTTTTCACACTCTTCTGGGGAAATGACGATAGAATGAATAGCTGTATTCAGAAATACTTCCTTTACTCGATATTCCTTTTCCAGCAAAACCGTCAGGTTTTCAGTTTCCTGTATGGTTACCTGAATTTTGGCCCTTGGAATAGGTCTTTTGGGTGGATGAGGATGATCTGCCCTTAGTTTGAAGGGAAGAACAAGCATTTCAGCATGCTGATAAACTACACGTTTTTTACCCTGAAGATCAATTTTGGGCAACTGTTCCGTGTAGATATGGAAATTGTTTTCTAATGTGAAAGACTTATCCGCTGGTACCTGACTGATGGATGAAAGCATGATGCGAAATGTTTGGTCTTCAAACAATCCGTCTACAGGGTCTTCCATCATGGTACCCAAACCATCCGTTAAACTTCTGTTTGGTTGATAGTTGGTTAAATAAGGAGCGATGGTAGCCTTCATCAAATCCTGTGTTTCCAGGTCTCCTGATAATTCATAAGGAACCCTAGGTAAGTTGATGATGCGTAGAATGCTATCATGAAGCGCCTTGGCCATTTCCTTAGGATTATCCCTTAGAATATCCAGTGTATTTTTGGAAAAGGTCAGGTTGGCAATTCTTCTCAACAAGGAAATGAGGGCGTTTTTACCTGCGAATTCAACTCGATTTGGATCAAAAGCGTGAGGTAAACTCGCTCCATTTGCGGAGGCAAGGTTACTCATCAGTTGAGAAGCCGTATACAATTGGTTGTGGAGTTGTACCCCTTTCTCATGGGGCTCCTCTTCATTTTCTTCCTGTAAATATTCTACTGGAAAAGGATTGAAGTTAGCCGAAAAGGTCTCCACTATATCAGGCAATACTGCCAGCAGGCGATTCCAGAACTCACGTTCACTGAAAGTCTCCTCCTGATAGGTAAAGGCCTTTTGTTGGACAGAATGTGTATTCATTTTTCCTGATTCTTTTGAAAAATCCTTTGATCGTAAACAATCTGCAAGCAGTATGAGATGCAGTATTGACTAATGGATGGCAGAATAGACTAGAAATTCCAGTCGTCCTCTACGATCTCAGGTTCTTCATAACCATTCGAATGACCATTGCTGGCAACGAATCCGTTTGTTTTGGGGGCGCCACTAGACAGTCCCTGGAAAACTTCGCTTCTTTTGGCCATGCGCTGTTGAGGTTTGTCCTGACGAAGTTCTAGCAAATTCTGGGCTATAATCAGGGCTTCAACATGCTGCATGAAATTCTGAAAGTCATTGTTGTCGAAGCTGCCATCTGTATAGGAAGCGATGTCATTCATGACCTCTCTGGCCGCAACAGCAACTGTGCGAAGGGCGGAAGTATTAGGATAATACCCAAACTCTTCCATGCTCACTTGCTCAACTACATTCCACAACTCACGACCCATTCCCATTCCTAGTTGATCTTTGATTTCAGGGGCATCAATGATCTGAATAGCATCCTCTAAGTGTGCATAAATCTCAGGAACGTACAACTTCACCATACCAGAAGCAGCACGAGAAAGATTGTGCTGGAGGTCCTTGATCAACTGACGAAGGGCTGCTTGTGAAATTTTGGAAGGAGAGTCGCTTAACTCATACTTACTTAAGTATTCCTTGGTGTGGTGGAAGAGGGATTCCATTAGGGGCCAGAAATTGCGATTGGTAGGCATACCTTCAGGCGTTTGCCCATTCCCCAGGTTGAACACCTGCTTGTAAAACATTGCTCTTTCTTCTGCGGTAGTTCTGTGCTCACGCAGTTTCATGTAGTTGTATACACGGGTAGAGGTCGCATTAGACTCGACATCAATGAAGCCCATCGTTACATATTTTAAAATCGCATCTGCTACACGGAATACGCCCATTTCATCTCCGATTATCATGATCGCATACAGGGTAGCTGCATTTCTGATATTCTTGGCGCTTACATTGCTTCTTCCATAATCAGCAGATTGTAGAAAGCCGAAGGTATTCTGATGGTCGAAGTTTACGGGTTCGTTGAAGAATACGTTTTTGACCGGGTCTCTGGCTACTTCTGGCTGTACGCTTCTTGGCAGGGCGTGAAGGTAGGCCTGCATCAAAGCTGCTTGTATCTGATTTTGTTCCATTGTCTTGTTTGAAATAAAAATGAGGTAAAGAAAAATGATGCAGGTTATAGGTCAGCTGAAGGCATTTCAGTAGTCTCTTCAGCGCTTTCCTCTGTATTTTTAATCTGGATTTTCAGGCTATCTTGAAGAATTCTTAGTTCATCCAATCTTCCTCTGTTGGCTAATTTTGCCTGCTCTTTCCACTGCATTTTAGTGGCTAAGTCGCTGTCATAATCAGAAGCAGTCGCAATAGCCGCTAGCAATTGGTCCTGGGCGTTGGTCAGGTCTCTATAATTGCGGATATCCTTGCTATAGAGTACCCCTTCAATTTCTTTAGGAATACCTACTAGCTTTTCGGAAAAGTCATCCAGTTCGGCTACTTTCAGATTGATCATGAAATGCTTAGGTACATCCTTATGAACTTTGGATCTGGCGATTATGCGTCCTCTTTCATCAATAACATGAATCATGATATCAGCTGCTCCTCCTCTTTCTCTTCCTCCATCCATGAAATCTTCTGCTGTGTAAGGAATAACATAATAGCCTTTTTCATCTGTGAGCGTTTCTTCTCCTAACAGGTCATTTTTTCCAAAGGTGTCCTTGTCCCATGCGCGAACCTTGATTCCGACAATTGGATTTTCGCTGCTGTTTACGATTCGCCCTTCAACCTGGTACTCAGATTTAGGCGCTTCTTCTACTACTTCCTCAACTTGCTCTTCTTGAACCTCCTCCTGACTGCCTTCTTGAATTGGGCTTGCATCAAGTCCTTCTTCTGCGGTTTGTTCGGCCTCATTCCCTTCAAGGCTTACTCCCATTGGCTGGCTAAGTGGGGCAACCGGCTGTGGGGCAAATCCGGCTCCAATCAGATATTTGACCATCTGCTCAATCAAGACATCTCTATTTGCGCTAGGTGGAACCTTTACCACACCCGATGCCAGGAATTCTTCCACCTTGTAATATAGATCTCCACCCTTTTTGCGGTTGTTGTAAAGTTCTTCGATTACCTTGGCTGGTTCTCCCTCTTTGTAGGAAAATTTATGATTGCCTAGCTTTTCCTTTAGAAAGGCTCTATCAACCTCATTGGCATCCAAGTACTGGGTATCAATGACCACGTCCACCAATTCCAGGTTCAAGCCTCTCTTGATTTTCACCAAAGAAGAATGAACATTCGATATGATTCCTTCTACATCTTTTAGGTTAAAACCTACAATCGCACGGAAGTAGGTGTACATGGCAAGAGTAGGCTGACTTAAAATCGCCCTATCAATTAAACTCAAGCGTGTTTCGTTCAGCTTGCGCGCTACTTCTCTTAGCACAGCTGTCAATCCCATTTCCTGAAGAGATTGCTTGAATAGTTCTCCATTAGGAGCACCTTCACTTCCGTAGGTAGCTACCAATTCTCCAAGTTCGTAGGCATCAATTTCATCCCTTGAAGGAAGGCTGGCAAAGCTAAGTTTGCGAGAAATTTGTTCGATGATGCTGGTGGTGAGTACATCAATCTTGCCTTGTATAGGAGCGATGAAAAAATCAGGCTCCATTTGGGTGCTGTCAGTAGAAAAAGCAGGGCTTTCTTGGCCAAGGGCGCCTGGGCGCTCGATAGGTTGATAATACATAGAGTTTCCCTTGTTTTGGGTAACAAACTGCTGCAAATCAACCCCTAGAAAATTTTTTTCCTCCATTGGATGTGTAGGTTTTTGATGGTCGATCATGATATGTTATGTGTGCTTATGCATGTAAAGACGATTGGAAAACTGGTTTCACATCATCCCCACAAGATCACAAGTCGCTACGCTGCTATAAGAACTGAAAAGTCAGAGCTGGTATTGTTGAAGATCGCATTTTCACCAGCCAAATCTGGGTTACAGATGAAACTTTACAATGATTTAAAGAACTTCATCTTTCATTTAAATTTCCCTAACAAACAGAGCAATAAGCATGCCTCTGCCTCTTCTTCAAAAGAAAATGAAGTAGGTAAGTAAGGATTAGGATAGAATTGAACGGGAGTAAGAATCGTGTTTAAGAAATATAAGACGGCATAAAAAAACGCCCTACCATCATATGAGAGAGGAAAATACTCAATGATTTGCATGACGTTATTTTGGCTAATCGTGTTTATTGGCCCTTTTGGCAAATGATGGCGAAAAAAAGAAAGAGACGTTGCCAGCAACGCCTCCCGTTCATCGTCATAGTTGTGCATTTTCATCCTATGGATGGTAGAAGGTTTTTCCGCATAGGTTGATTCACATCAATCCTCCCTTCTACACCACAAATAAGAAAGGCAAGTGCGCAGTCTTTTTGCGTAGATGAATTTTTTTTAGAATTTTTCGAAAAAAGTTCATGCCACCTACTAGAAATGCACTAATTAGATACAAAACCATAGATGATTGCCTTAGAAATCGAAATAGAAAATGGACCCTACAACATTTGATTGATGCTTGTTCCGAAGCACTATATGAGTTTTCAAACTTGGATAAGAAAGTAAGCAAGCGGACCATACAGAAGGACATTGAGGTGATGAGATCTGATGCCCTGGGATACAATGCCCCGATCATTACTTATGAAAGGAAGTATTATACCTACGAAGATCCATCCTACAGCATCAGCAAAATGCCCCTAACCCATGAAGAACTCCTAAAGTTATCTTCAGCCGTGGAGGTCTTAAGGCAATTCAAGGGCTTCGATGCTTTTAAGGATTTAACAGGGCTTGTTCAGAAGTTAGAAGATCGACTAAGCAGCATGGGGCAGCAGGAGGAATCCGTCATTAGCCTGGAAAAGAATGAACACCTTACAGGCTTAGAATATCTCGACCCAATCTATCAGGCTATTTTAGAGAGGCAACCATTAGAAATCGAATACAAAACCTTCGGAGATGCCCATACAAGTAGATATGTGTTACATCCTTACTATTTGAAGGAATATAGAAACAGATGGTATGTATTGGGGATGGATCATGAAAGTGGGAGAATTATTAGATGGGGCCTTGACCGAATCAAATCTCTACGTGAAAAATTCATTCCTTTTCAATCCAATCAAAGCTTCAATATAGAGGCCCACTTCAGAGATGTAATTGGGGTTACTGTCCAACCTGGAGAAGAAGTTCAGGAAGTGCTACTTTTGTTAACCAATAAACAAGCGCCTTATCACCTTACGAAACCCTTTCATTCTTCACAGGAAATCGTCCGTCAGGATGAAAATGGAACCCTTATTTCACTAAGGGTAAGAATCAATTACGAATTAGAGAGGGAAATCATGGCACTTGGGGAAAAAATAAAAGTGGTGTCCCCTGAACCCTTAAAGAAGCTGATTCAACGAAGGTTAACAGCCGCCTCTGATCGCTATAAGGAATAATTTCCTTTATTTACGGCTTAGGACCTACACTTATGAAAGCTCAGCAGCTCATTTTTCTTCTTTTAGGACCCCTATTGTTTGTAGGAGTTGGCTACTTCATTCCCTTTGAAGGTTTAGCCAATGAAGGGCGAATGCTGTTGGCAGGAACTTGTTGGATTGCTGTCTGGTGGGTAAGTGAGGTGATTCCCATTGGGGTTACCTCTTTATTGCCATTGATCCTATTTCCTATTTCGGGTGCGACTAGCATGGAGGAGGCCACCCTTCCCTATGCCAATAAACTGCTTTATCTTTTTATTGGTGGTTTTATGCTGGCAAGAGCCATGGAGGAATGGCGTCTCCATGAACGTATTGCCTTAAACATCGTGGTGCGTTTAGGTGGGAGTCTTCACAGCGTGATCCTGGGATTTATGCTGGCAACGGCCTTATTGTCCATGTGGATTTCCAATACCGCCACAACAGTATTAATGCTGCCAATTGCACTGGCCTTGATCAGCCAGTTGATTGAGCAGGGTGAAGGGGTAGACAAAAATTTTGGAAAAGCCTTAATACTCGCCATTGCTTACTCTGCTTCTATTGGAGGGCTAGCTACCCTTGTGGGGACTCCTACCAATCTCATCTTTGTTGGTGCGGCGGAAAAGTATCTACAGACCGACATTAGTTTTGTTAAGTGGATGGGAGTCGGAATGCCTGCATCGGTTTTGTTGATTGGTTTTCTTTGGCAGTATTTGGTTCGAGTTGCCTTCAAACTGGAAAATATTTCCCTTTCAGCTGGAAAAGCCAACATCAAAAAGAAGCTGACAACCCTTGGTAAGATTGGATGGGAAGAAAAATGGATTCTGGCTCTCTTCATAGGAGTTGCCATTGCCTGGATCATCAGAAAGTACGTGCTCAATCTTTTCCTTCCTCAGTTGAATGATACACATATCATTCTGATCGGAATTTTTCCCTTGTTTTTTATACCAGCTAAGGCAAAAGACGGGGCTTTGTTGAGTTGGCAAAAGGCTGTTCAGATTCCCTGGGATGTGATATTATTATTTGGAGCGGGTTTTTCGATTGCAGCAGGATTTCAGTCTTCTGGACTAGCTACTTGGTTAGGAGAGAGAATGGTAGGGATATCTAGTTTGCCCCCTTGGTTGGTGCTTATTTTACTGATCACTTTCGTCAATTTCTTAACGGAAATTACTTCTAACATGGCAACCTGTACCTTGATGATGCCCTTGTTGGCTGAATTAGGCCCTGCTATAGGAATGAATCCTATTGCCTTGATGGTAGGAGCCTGTCTGGCCTCCTCCTGTGCCTTCATGTTACCGGTTGCTACAGCTCCCAACGCAATATCTTTTGGATCTGGACTATACACCATTCCAGATATGATAAGGACAGGTTTTTGGTTAAACATCGTATCAATTCTTGTCATATTTTGCTTGATCTATTTTGTGATGCCAGTGGTTTGGGGAATCGAACTCTAATCTCATAATAAGGCTTCTATACCTCCCCTAAATCCACTAAATTGTATATCTTTCAAAAAACACTACTACTCATATGAAGCATTTTATCCCTGCACTTGTGTGTGGATTGCTATTAGGAGGGATGGTTTATGGACAGCGAACTCTCCCTCTTACAGACCTTTCCGATTTCCAATCGCAAGCTGGTAATTGGCAAATCGTGGGTTCGGTCATGATGAACCCCAACGTGGATGTACATGAACATGAGGCTCCAGCCCCTCAAGCTGCATCCTTAGAGGAGGTAAAGGGCAAAAAGAAAAAGAAGAAGAAAAAGAAGGCTAAAGCACCTATTGTCGTTCCACCCCCTCCGCCTAAAGCAGTCGAGTTTGAAGGAGGAACGGGTATCCTTCTGAATATGAATACCAAGGACCAGAAGGACCATCTCCTGAGCAGTTGGGAACATGGTGATTTGGAGTTTGAGGCAGATGTGATGCTTCCTAAGGGCTCCAACTCAGGAATTTATCTTCAAGGGAGGTACGAGGTCCAGCTTTTCGACAGTTGGGGGGTGAAAAATCCATCCTTTTCGGATATAGGTGGTATTTATCGCAATTGGGAGAATACACCTGGGCAGATTTATCGCGGAAAAGCACCTTCCTCTAACCCAGCTAAGGCACCTGGATTATGGCAACATATCCATATCCTCTTTCAAGCTCCTAAGTTTGACAAAGCGGGAAATAAAATTTCGAATGCCAAATTTGTTTTTGTAGACCTAAATGGGGTGAGAATTCACCAACATGTAGAAGTGCCCCTTCCAACCGGCGGCCCTATCGAGAAGAATGAAGTGGCAAAAGGTCCTCTGATGATCCAAGGAGATCATGGCCCAGTGGCCTTTAAAAATATCCGAATCACCAACCTCAAAGACCCTGAGGTTTCCCTCCATCATATCTCTTATACTACTTTCGAAGGAGACTATGGATTGGTGGAAGAATTCCTCGATGGGAATGCCGAGCCCTTGTCTACTGGAATGGTAGACATAATTGATTGTAATGTGGCAGGCTTGGAGGACCATTATGCCATGGTGTTTAAGGGAAAGATGAAGGTAGAGGAAGCAGGTGATTACACCTTCAGAATTCCATTTAGAGGTGGAGTGGTTTTCAAAGTTGGAGAAAATACCCTGATAGACCATCAAAGAGGGGGAAGTTGGAGAGATGACAAGGCGCAATTGAAATTGACTGCGGGAGAGTATCCCTTTGAGCTGTATCATTATAAGTCCTCTGGCTGGATGAATCCTGGTCTAGGCCTGTATGTCAGTAAGGCTGGAACCTATGAAAAGGCCCTTCATGCATATGATTCTTATCCCACTTCCAAAAGAATGGTCTCCCCCATTTTTGTAGATGCGGGCAAGAATCCGAGGCTGTTAAGAGCATTCCTTGACTTTGAAGGGGATAGAAAACGCCGACTGACACACAATTTAGCCGTTGGGGATCCTTCCGGAATGAACTATATCTATGATATGAAGCGCCAAAACCTAGTATGCATGTGGCGAGGGGATTTCATCAATGCGACTCCTATGTGGCATGATCGAGGAGATGGTTCTTTTCGCCCTAGAGGCGCTGCCCTTTTTACCTTTACAGATCAACCTCTTGCGAAGGGAGTGGCTAGTGAGGCAGGATTTCAGCAAATGAGTCTTGATCATTCAGTAAAACCAAAGGGTTATAAGATTGATCCAAAATCTCAGCATCCTATTTTCATGTTTGATTTTGAGGGTATGCAAGGGAGTAGCCAGATGTTTGCCGATGAAAAATCGGGCAAACTCTATCACAAAATTCATGTGGAGGGGCAAGACTCGGCACAAGCCATTAGCTATAAATTGGCTGAGGGTTCTGAGATTCAAAAAATGCCAAACGGCTATTACGCCATCGATGGGCAGAAGTACTACATTGAATTGATGAGCAAGCAAGTTGCTTTGATCCGAAAGAACAAGGGCAAGGAGGAATTGGTCGTGGAATTGGAGGGCAAACCTTTGAAGTATGCAGTTATTTGGTAAGTATCAAATCAAGATAAAAATGAAACAATATATATATATCACGCTGATTTTTAGTCTTCTATCAATGGGCATGCTATGGGCGCAGGAAGAGCCTACAGAAGACGATTACTATCGTATCACCACCGTTCCGGCTCCAGAAGGGGTTCATTTGGAAGCGGGAGGAGTAGCAGCTTTACCTGACGGAGCAGTAGCTGTAACCACACGTAGAGGAGATGTTTGGATCATTGAAAATCCTACTCTTGTTGACGGAGAGCAGCCACGGTTTAGGTTGTATGCCAGCGGATTACATGAGCCTTTAGGCTTAATTTATCATGAAGGTAACCTTATCGCAGCTCAGCGTGGAGAATTAACTCGCTTGGTAGACTCCAATGGAGACCGAGTAGCTGATGCGTATGAGACGATTTTTGCCTGGCCACTTTCTGGCCATTATCATGAATATTCTTTTGGACCGGCTATTGATTCCAAAGGGAATATGTATGTGAGCTGCAATGTCGCCTTTGGAGATGAAGAATGGTGGAGAGGAGAAAGCCGTGTTCCATGGAGAGGATGGACCCTGAAAATTGATGCTGAAGGAAACATGGAACCATGGGCAACGGGTATGCGTTCTCCTGCAGGCCTAGGGATCTTTGATGACGAATTGTTCTACGCGGATAACCAAGGAGATTGGATGGGTTCTGGTGGAATCTGGCATGTGAAAAAAGGCTCGTTTACAGGACATCCAGCCGGATTGAGATGGGCCTCAACTGAAGGTTCTCCCGTTAAGCTGACAGTAGATCAACTGTATGCAGAGGTCGATCCAAGACAAGTAAAGAAGGAAGGCCAGTATCAAAAGCCTGAGAATATCATGAATGAGGAAGAGCCAGCTACTCTTTACCAACTCAAGGAAAAGTTTGAAACCTTCCAGCCCCCTGCAGTTTGGCTGCCTCATGGGGTATTGGGAATTTCGAACTCTGAGATGATCCGTGATGAGAGCAAGGGCGCTTTTGGACCCTTTGCAGGACAAATATTTATTGGAGACCAAGGGCAGAGTAAGATCATGAGAGTGGTCATGGAGAAAGTTAAAGGGGAATGGCAAGGAGTTGCCTTTGATTTCCGTACGGGTTTTCAATCAGGTGTGATGCGTTTGGAACAGGATGCTCAAGGAAGAATGTGGGCTGGCGAGACGAACCGAGGCTGGGGTTCTGCTGGAATCAAAAATTCAGGATTGGAGTTTTTGACATGGAGGGGAAAAACGCCCTTCGAAATGAAAACTGTGAAAGCTAAGCCAGATGGTTTCGAAATTGAATTTACCATGCCCATAGACAAGAAGACCGCCAAGGACCTTGATTCTTATTCTGGAAGAAGTTATGTCTACAAGTATCACCCAGTTTACGGTTCTCCTCCTATTCAAGAGGAGGCCATGAAATTCAAAGGGGTTAAGGTAGCCGAAGATGGACTGAGTGTTCGTCTGGTCGTAGAGAATATGAGGCCATATTATTTACATGAGATTTTTGTAGGAGGAATCAGAAGTGAGGAAGGCAAGCTGCCAATTCTGCACAAGGGGGCTTATTATACCTTGAACAACATTCCTGATGGTGCCAAACTGCCTGTTGGAGAGTTGTCAACCTATAGATCAAGTATAGCCTTGGCCAAAGAAAGAGCAGCTAGTGCCGCTGCGGCGAAACGAGCGCGTATAGCCAAAGCCAAGGCGCAGAAGGCCAAAGAAGCTAAGACTGCCTTACCGACCTATCAAGAAGTGGAGCCACTATTGGTTAAGAATACGTGTACCGCTTGTCATAATGCCAAGCAACGCGTGGTGGGACCTTCTTTTGCTGCCATTGCCAAAAGAGGCTACAGCAACGAAAGAATCGTTCAGCTAATCTATAAGCCAGAACCCAAAAACTGGCCTGAATATGCAACTCCTATGGCAGCAATGCCACAAGTGCCAAGAAAGGAGGCCCTAAGGATTGCCGCTTGGATCAATACGCTGCAATAAGATCTTATTACATAAAAAAATGGGCATTAGAACTCTCTGATGCCCATTTTTTATATAAAATAACCCCTTTTTACTAAGGGTGATTGATTCGCTTCATTCTACCCGGATAAATGACCAGTTGTATGAAGTTGAATTCAAGCTGGTGAAGTCTGATAAATGTATCTCCTGCTGTATCAAATTTGTATGGGGTATATCGAAGATTCGTACGAAGAATGAAGCCTTGAATATCATCTGGGCGGATATCCCAACCAAACGTTATCCCTGGGACTACCTTGGTTTCAAATTGCTCATTTACCAGTTCTCCGTCTTCTCCCTCCTGTAATCGCCAGAATTCAAGGTTGCCATTGATGCCTACGAAAGGAACAAAACCATGGTAATCGAAGAGGTATTTATATCCTTCAAGTGTAAAGGATCTTCTTCTCAGGATTTGGGAGTTTTCAAAGGAGCGCAAAACAGAAAAGTACCGTCTAAACGACACATTAGCATGAGCGTCCCAAGAATGGACATAATAGCCTACCCCAAATTCTGGAAAAACGGCGCTTCCTTTATGCACACCCATGAGTTCTTGTTCGTCCGCTTTATAAGTGCTCTTATCTCCCCCAATTGTAAATGCCGAACTAGGCCCAATGGCCAGCGAAAAACCATTGAGCTTTCCTTCAGATGCAAGCTTTTCTGCTAGGGCTTGACTTTTGCCATTTTGGTATGAGCGTTCTGCGCTCAGGGTGGTTTCAATAAGCCACTTGGCTCCTAGAAAATATCCGAATTTGGGAGTTTGAGTTTGTTCTAGGCTAAAAGGAGCTGTTGGATATCGGAAAGCTGGGGCAGATTCATAGCGAACCCCTGCATCGAAAATCAAGTTCCCCAGCTGCCATGAAAAACCACCTGTTAAAGGAAGTCTATTTTGCACAATTAACGGACCTCTTCCCGCAAATCCTTCCATTTGAATGCTCTTCACAGCCCATGCAGCCCCGACAAAGGGAGCGATACGATTCTTTTGTATTCTCCATGGGTAGATTTTAAGCCCTGTCTCTACCCCTGGATTATGGTTTCGTTCATCAATTCCAAAGTTTCCAGGGATGTCATTCCCAAGGATATTCAGTAAAGGAAAACTAACATGGAAGTCTGCATGACCCCAAAAATGCATGCCTCCAATGCTCAATCGAGGTCGAAGCATATCAGGAAATTCTTGAGGAAAGGGGATTACCCCACTGCCTACACCGCCTATTCCACCTTGGGGAACATAAAGAAAGTCAAGCCCCATGGTCATTTGGGCAAATCGATGACGTGTTTGTTTGCCTTCCCCCACATAAACCTGGGCGAAAAGAAAATTGAAGAGAAGGAAGGATGTTGCGAATAAGGTAAATAGATGTCTCATAGGGAAGTTGGTTTAGAGAATCGCAAAATTTATGTCATAAATTGATGTTGGTATAATCATTAGACGTAACAGACGCTTAAACCGCAATAAAAAATCTAACTTGGAATTACCTTTCTTGCATGAAAATGAGTGTTTGAACCAGCATTCTAGAACGTTGGCTATTGTAACAATTCCTGAATTCCCTACATATGGGCCGCCCCGAATATGAGACAAATTTTAGATCAACATCTGGTGGAAACTAAGCAACCTTAATCAGCTGTCTATTGTGCAAGAATCCACTCCATTACAGGATCTCTATCCTCCATGAAATCAAGAAAACTTGGGACTATTTTTTGATCTACATCCAGCTCCTTGGCAGGAACTCCATAAAGGAAGTTAGGAAAATGGGTTCTGAAAAAGCGTCGTTTTCCATCCTTCCAATCATGTTCCTCTCTAGCATCATAAACCCGATATCCAGAATGAGGAAGAATGCGTGGAACACTCTCAGCCCAAAACCTAAGGCGGTCTCCAACTTCTTCACCGACGATAACTATTCTTTCCTTGGCGTAATATTTTATTCGTGCGGCCGTAACAATTCCTGCTGAATAGGTTCTGTTACTTGTGATGAGGTATATCTTTTTATCCTCGTGAATGATTTTGGGAGGTTCAGAAGCCAATTTTACAGCATAGCCATAATTCCCTCCCGTGTAATTCCTTAAGTCAATGACCACATCATAATCAGCCTTTCTTTTCAATTCTTTATGAAAATCTTCAATCAAACCCTTGAAATCGGGACACTTTTCCCAAAAACTGTTGATGTGAAAATAGGCGATCTTTTCTTCTTCCAAAAAGGAGAAAAAAACGCCTTTTTCGGCTTGCTGGAGGTAAAGAGGAAGTCTGTTAGTGTCTGATTTGATAAACCTCCATTCATGGTCAGGACCTGCCTTTGGATATAAGTTAGCCCAAGATTCAAACCAATACCTGTCGGTATGCATAGCCTTTGTTCCAAAGGAGGCTTGTAAGGTATCTTGTTCAAGGACCAGATCTAAAAAAATGGAGTCCTTGATGCCCATTCCAAGTTGGTACAGCATCTCTGGCGAATTGATGATGCTAGGTGTTTTATATTTTTTCCACTTATCAATTCCTGCTAAATATGGGAATAGCGCTTGTTCGACTTGTTCTAGTTTATGCCCATTTATCTGGATAACCCTTGCCCCCAAATAAGCTGAAGAGGCAGAGTCGGTTTTGACGATGAACAATCCCTCAGCAAATCTGAAAAATCGTAAGGGAACCTTTTCCATTTTGGGTAACAACATCGTTGTGTGGGCATTGTCTGCTAATACCACGGATCGAATCAGAGCAAGCCTAATCTGAAAATCTGAAAGGGAATCAAGTTGGGATTTTACATCTGCTAAGATCATGAAGCATGAATCCTTAGCGCTCTTGGTGTAGGTTTTTGCCTTTTTGAGGAAAGTATCTTCGAAATAGGAGATATCTTCCATCCATTTCTCAACTCTACTTTTTTCTGATAAACCATCCTGATTTTGTTGTCCTAGACAAATGGATAAAGAAAGGGAGAGCAAAATGAGGAAAGAAAAGCAAGCTTTCATAAGGCGTTTGAGTGATGATAGATATTTAAATGAAGGGGATAATTTATGGAGCTTCCCTGAGAGTTGGTGCAAGTTGGGTGATTTTTTGTCTGGCTTTCATGAGGGTGAGGTAGATTCTCCTCCATAGAAACAATCCCAACATCTTCACCTATGGCTACCTCAAGTAAAGCATCCCTTTAAAAATCTACATAGCTGATGGGGAAGGGATTGCCTAATTCAGCTCCCGAACAAATTGCTCCTACATAAGCCTCACCAATATTCAGGTCCATGAAGTGCCACTTCTTTCCTTGATGTTCAACCACCTGTTCTTCGATATCTATTTCAATTTCATGGAGATTAGAAAGACCCAATCCCGCAGCCTTGATGATGCTTTCCTTCCTGGTCCAATAGCGATAAAACATAGAAAGGGGAAAGCTCGATTGGTAGATTCTTTCCCATTCTGTTGAGGTAAACCATGCATCAAAATGCTTTAGCTCAACTTCTTTCACTTTTTCGATATCAATTCCAATTTCCTCTTCCACAGAGATTATACAGGCCACCATATTAGCAGTATGGGATATGTTGAAATATGTGGAGGGTAAATAGGGCTTTCCACTTTTCTCAAATTGAATATCCTCGATTGTTTCGCTAATCCCTAATTCTCCAAGACCCTTCTGCAAGAGCAGACGACCCACAATAAAGTTATAGGCATCTTCTGTTCTATGATACCTTAAAGCCCGATGATGCAACGAAAGGGGCAGTTTTTCCAGGAGATTATGAATGGAATGTTCCGTTTTTGGGACAGAAGATTGGGTGATGTAAAGCCTGAGATTCGTCATGATTCCCTATGATCTACAACTATCTATAGAGAAGTTGAAAATTCTTTTGTTTATTGTGGTACTTTCGAAACAAAAATATTACCATTGGTTTTTATATATGGTTAGCAAGGAACTTATAATCGAAACAGCGACAAAATTATTTTTAGAAAATGGGGTAAAATCCATTACGCTGGATCGCATTGTCAAGGAATTGCGAACCTCAAAAAGAACTATATATCAGCACTTTGAAGACAAAACCGCTCTTTTAAAAGCTTGTTTGCAGGTATACAATACCAAGGTCAAAACTGAAAATGAGGAAATCATAGCAGCAGCAGACAATGTCATCGAGGCTATGGGGCATCTCCACCAAAAGATTGTTCATCGCGCACAATTGGTGAATCCCAATTTTTTCAATGACATCCTCTACTACTATCCTGGCTTACTTCACCAGTCCTACAGAGAAACTGGAAATTTTGCCCATCAACAACTCATTGATTTGGGGCATTGGGGAATTGAAGAAGGGATTTTCCCTCCTGACCTTGACGTCGAAGTAGTCAGCAAGACAGTTTTGGCGATGCTGAAAATGCTCAAGGACAATCACCTATTTCCCATTACTGAATACAGCAAGGAACGATTGACCTTTGGCATATTGGTACCCTATCTAAGAGGGGTTTGTACCCCAAAAGGAATCAAGCTTTTACAAGTGCAGGAGGAGTTGTTCAGAGTCGCCCTTTAGCAGACTCATTTAACCTAAAATCGAATGCGTTCGATGAACCTAAATAGATCACTACAAACTACACCTGTCGCCGTTATCGGCCTTTCCTCTATGTTTGCTGATGCAAAAAATCTAGAGGAATTCTGGACAAATATTATCCAGGGACGCGACAGCATTATAGATGTGCCAGAGAATCGTTGGGCCATAGAAGACTACTATGACCAAGACATGATGGCACCAGATAAGACCTATTGTAAGCGTGGTGGATTCCTTCCCGAGATCGACTTCAACCCTATGGAGTTTGGCTTACCTCCCAATATCCTAGAAGTTACAGACGCAAGTCAGTTGCTAGGTTTGGTGGCTGCTAGGGACGCATTTGAAGATGCAGGATATGGAAAAGGGTCTGATAGATTTACCCCTGAGCTAAAGGCAAAAACAGGTGTGCTCCTTGGAGTAGGAGGGGGGCAAAAACTCATTACACCCCTCATTGCCCGACTTCAATATCCTATTTGGGAAAAAGCCTTAAGAGCCTCTGGAATTGCTGAGGAGGACATTCCGAAGATTGTAGATAAGATGAAGAAGGCCTATGTGAGTTGGAATGAAAACGCTTTTCCAGGCCTATTGGGTAATGTTATTTCAGGGCGAATCACCAATCGTTTTGACTTAGGTGGAATCAACAGTGTAGTAGATGCGGCCTGTGCAGCTTCTTTAAGCGCAATAAAAATGGCGCTTAGTGAACTGGTAGAAGGAAGATGCGATATGATGCTAACAGGTGGAGTTGACACGGACAATTCCCCCTTTATGTATATGTCCTTTTCAAAGACACCTGCTTTCTCCAAGTCTGGAAACATTAGTCCTTTCAGCGATAAGGCTGATGGCATGTTAATCGGAGAAGGAATCGGCATGTTGGTCTTGAAAAGATTAGAAGATGCCGAAAGAGACGGTGATCACATTTATGCGGTTATCAAAGGAGTTGGGACATCCAGTGATGGGCGATTCAAGTCTGTTTATGCCCCGAGGCCTTCGGGACAGGCCTTGGCCATGAACCGCGCATATGAAGAAGCTGGTTATGCTCCTTCAACTGTAGGCTTGATAGAAGCACACGGAACAGGAACAGGAGCTGGTGATCCTACGGAATTTACCTCCATGCAAATGGTCTTTGGGGCGAATAATCCTCAGAAGCAGCATATTGCCTTAGGTTCCGTGAAGTCCCAGATCGGACATACCAAGGCGGCAGCAGGTGCTGCAGGTATTATCAAAGCTGTATTGAGTCTTCACCACAAGGTACTTCCGCCGACCATCAATGTCGAGCAACCCAACTCAAAATTCAACATTGAGGATTCCGCCATTTACATCAATACAGAAGCTCGTCCCTGGATCCGTAATGGTCATCCAAGACGTGCAGGAGTGTCTGCCTTTGGCTTCGGGGGAATCAACGTCCACATTACCCTAGAAGAATACACGGGTAAAAAGGACTCACACTACAGGTTACATGAACCCTACAAAACCATCCTCCTTCAGGCTGCCACTCCATCGGCACTTGAACAACTTATTCAGAATCAGGTAGGGCTATTGCAGTCTGCTGAAGGAGATGAAGGATTCAAAGAATTAGTACAATCAAGTAAATCGGTCAGCTTGTTATCCAATCAAGCTAGAATCGGATTTGTAGCAAATAATCTTGAGGACTGCATAGAATACCTAAAACTTGCGGCCCAACAGCTAGCTACCAACAAAGGAAATTGGGACCATCCTAAAGGTATATATTATCGCCCCAATGGGATTGATGCCAAGATGACGAAAGTAGCTGCCTTATTTGCCGGACAGGGTTCACAATATGTGGGAATGGGGAAGGAATTGGCAAATGCATACCCAGTTGTGGCTCAAGCTTTCCAACAAATTGATTCACATTACGAGACAACAGGGCAAAAGCCGCTTTCAAAAAGCATTTTCCCTATTCCTGTTTTCTCAGAACCAGAAAGGAAGTCCCAGCAAAAGACATTGACCGAAACACAGCATGCTCAACCAGCTATTGGCGCATTGAGTATGGGACAATATAAGTTGTTGCAGCAAGCAGGATTTGAAGCAGACTTTACGGCAGGACACAGTTTTGGCGAATTGACTGCACTTTGGGCTGCGGGTGTATATGATGAGGCTACCTTTTTGGCTCTGGCTAAGAAAAGAGGAGAAGCTATGGCTCTTTCAAATCCATCCGCAGATCCAGGAACCATGTTGGCGGTGAAGGCTTCACGGGAGAAAGTACAAAGCGCAATTGCCTCTATCAATGGCGTGTCTATTGCCAATGTAAATTCGAATAACCAGGTTATCCTGGCAGGTGGAACATCCCACATCAAGCAAGCCGAAGAACAGCTCAAGGCGCAGGGATTCTCTGTTATTCCCCTTCCGGTTTCAGCTGCCTTCCACACGAATTTTGTTACGCATGCACAAGAACCATTTTCGGCCTTTGCAGCTAAACAATCCTTCAATTCACCTCAAATTCCGGTTTATTCCAATACTACTGGGGATGTATATCCGAAGGATGCACTTAGTGTAAGGTCGGTTTTGACGAATCAAATTTTAAAGCCTGTTCTCTTCAAAAATCAAATTGAGAACCTATATAAGGCTGGTGCAAGGGTATTTGTGGAATTTGGGCCTAAAGGAGTATTGACAAATCTGGTTAAGAATATCCTAGAAGGTAAGGACGTTGTGGCCATTGCAACCAATCCAAACGCTAAAAAAGACAGCGATCTTCAAATGCGTCAAGCTGTGGTTCAGATGCAGGTCCTAGGCTTACCCATTTCACACATTGATCCCTACAAGAAGGACCTTGCGCCACTTCCTCCAAAATCAAAACTGACGGTTCAACTAAGTGGGAACAATTATGTGTCTCCTGCTACTCAAAAAGCATATCAGGACGCGCTCAATGATGGTTTCCAAGTTCAGGGAGGGGAAACAAAAACCGTCGAAAAAATTGTAACGGTAGAAAAAATCGTTGAGGTACCTGTTGCAATCAATCAGCCTGACAATCAAACAGAAAACGAAGAAGAAATGATGAATAAAGAAGTGTTCCAACTGTTACAATCTACTTTAGCGTCATTTAAGGAGAATCAGACCAAGTCTCTGGAGATCTTTGAGCGCTTCATGAATGAGCAGAATCAACAATCTCAACAGTTGTTACAATTGTTGTCAGATACTGTGAACAACATGAAGGAGGGACCCAATTCTACAGTGGAGTCCACTTCAAATGGTAGTTCCCAACTTGTATCTCCAAGCGTGTTAGATACGCCCGTTTATACCAATGGAAATGGAAATGGGAATGGCCATTCTTCTACTGCAAATGTGGTAACACCAGTCCTTGAAACTGCTATTGCAGCCCCAGTTGAAACGCTTTCTGCACCCACAACAATAGACAACAATCAGTTGGCGAGTATGCTGCTTGAGGTGGTCAGCGAAAAAACTGGTTATCCTGCTGAAATGCTAGAATTAAGCATGGACATGGAGGCTGATTTAGGAATTGACTCTATCAAGCGTGTAGAAATCTTTGGCGCCCTTACCCAAAAGTATCCTGAGGTTTCTGGCATCAACCCCAATGAATTGACCGAACTGAGAACGCTTGGTGAAATTGTCGATTATGTTGGTTCGAATGCAAGTGGATCACAAACTTCCACACAAGTAGAAGTAGCTGCTCCAGTGGTAAATCAGCCTGAAACTCCTTCACCTTCAGTTGTTGGAGCGCCTGCTAGCGTAGACAATAGCCAATTGGCGGATATGCTTCTTGAAGTAGTGAGTGAAAAAACCGGTTATCCTGCTGAGATGTTGGAACTGGGAATGGATATGGAAGCTGATTTGGGAATAGACTCCATTAAGCGCGTAGAAATCTTTGGTGCCCTTACCCAAAAGTATCCAGAGATTTCGGGCATCAACCCCAATGAATTGACAGAATTAAGAACACTGGGCGAAATTGTCGATTATGTAGGGGCCAATGGCTCTAACACCCAGGCTTCTACCGCAGTTGAAACAGCTGCTCCAGTGGTAACTCAGCCTGAAACAGTTGCTCCTCCTCTTGCTGAAGCACCTTCCAGCGTAGATAATGGCCAGTTGGCAGCTATGCTCCTAGAGGTTGTCAGCGAAAAAACCGGCTATCCCGCAGAGATGTTGGAGTTAGAAATGGATATGGAGGCGGATTTGGGAATTGATTCCATTAAGCGTGTAGAAATATTTGGTGCCCTGACCCAGAAATATCCAGAGGTATCTGGTATCAACCCCAATGAATTAACCGAACTCAGAACGCTGGGTGAAATAGTAAGCTATGTAAGTGCTAATGGTGCTACTCATTCAGCACCCAATTCTTCAGCAAGTCAGACGGTGGCTGCTACACCAACTGAGGAGCTTGGGGCAAGTCCTGTAGACAATAGCCAACTGGCAAATATGCTACTTGAAGTGGTCAGCGAAAAAACGGGTTACCCGGCGGAAATGCTGGAATTGGAGATGGATATGGAAGCTGATTTGGGAATTGATTCCATTAAGCGAGTCGAAATATTTGGTGCGCTGACGCAAAAATATCCTGAGGTTTCTGGTATTAATCCTAATGAACTAACTGAGCTTAGAACACTCGGCGAGATTGTGGACTACGTCGGAGCAAACGGAAAAAAAAAAGTAGTGTCCTAATTGAGGATTCGATTAGTGAACTGAATGAACATAGAGTGAAGACAGGTCAATTTCATGGTGTAGCACGCTATGAAGTTGGCCTTTCTTTCTTACCAAAGCCTGATTTCTTAGAATTTACCCTTCCTTCTACTCATCACACACTTTTGACAAACGACGGTTCTGATCTAAGTGTGCAGATGTTGAATAAGTTGAAGGCGGCTGGTCATCGTGTGGTTGTCTTAAACCTCCCTAACATTCCCAATCCAATTGCTGAGAACTCTGTTGATTTATCAGCATACTCAGATGAAGCAGTTGGGCAAGCTGTCGAGCAGATTCATAAGCAGTATGGAAATACAGGAAGCTTTATACATTTACATCCTCATTTCGAATTTCAGACAGGAAACTTCACCCAGCATTTCAAAGCTGAAAAAGATATAGTCAAAGCTCTCTTTTTCATTGCCAAACATATACAAAAAGACCTAAACGAACTTGGCGAGCAGCAAAGGGCTAATTTTGTTGCCATCACCAGAATGGACGGAAAACTAGGTCAAGGAAAGAGGGGAAATACTTCGGTTGTTGGAGGCGGAATTACAGGATTGGTAAAGTGTCTAAATCTTGAATGGTCTCCTGTGTTTTGTAGAGTGGTAGATATAGAGCCCGAACTTCCAACTACTGAAATTGCCAATCATATCTTTGATGAGCTTCACGATCCTAATCTTAGCCTCATTGAGGTAGGAATTTCGCAGGAAGGAAGAAAAACAACTTCTGTCAAAGAGGTTCAGCTCCTAGAAAACCACCCTATTAAAACGAAGGTGAGCAAAGATTCTGTCTTTTTGGTAAGTGGTGGAGCAAGAGGGGTGACGGCCAGTTGCGTTGTTGAAATGGCGAAAACTTTTCAGTCAAAGTTTATTCTGCTGGGCCGATCCGACATGACCTTTGAAGTGCCTTCTTATGCGCAGCATGAGTCTGATGAAGGGACGTTAAAAAGGCTCATTATGCAGGATTTGAAGGAAAGAGGTGAAAAGCCAAGTCTGCCAAAGGTCAAGAGTCTTTTCAAGAAAATAGTAGCTAAAAAAGAGATACAGGCTACCTTGGATCTAGTTAGATCTTACGGAGCCGAAGTGGCTTATGTCCAAGGGGATGTTACCAAGTTGGGAAGCTTCAAGATGGCACTCGATAAGGTGCTGGCCCAGTTTGGTCCCATCACTGGCCTTATCCATGGGGCTGGTAGATTGGCCGATAAGTATATCCAAGACAAATCAGAAGCTGATTTTGAAAACGTACTTTCTGTAAAGCTAGATGGCCTGCTGAGTCTTTTGGGAACTATAAATCTCAATAAACTTGACCACCTGATCCTATTTTCTTCTGTAGCAGGTTTTTATGGGAATGTAGGGCAAACAGATTATGCCATTGCAAATGAAATTCTGAGTAAGGCGGCTCATCTTTTCAAGACAAATCACCCCAATACACATGTCTCAGCCATCAATTGGGGAGCATGGGACAGTGGTATGGTAAGTGGGGAACTAAAAGCACTGTTTGAGGCGGCAGGTATTTCCCTCGTCAACAGCCAAGGAGGTGCCGCTTTATTGGTGAATGAGTTAAACGAAGCCTACAGTGCTCAAGCCCAGTGTATCATCGGGGGGACGCTACCTTCAGCCGTAAGTCATTTAGGAAAGCTGGATACCTATCACATTCACAGGAAGCTCACCTTGGATGAGAACCCCTTTCTTCACCATCATGTGATACAAGGCAAAGCCGTTTTGCCTATTGTAAATGCAGTAGGATGGATGGCTCAAGTATGCGAGAATCTCTATCCTGATTATCAGGTATTCAAGATAGCTGACACCAAATTATTTAAGGGGATTGTTTTTGATGGGACGCAAAAGGAAGTCTACGTGCTTGACATCAAGGAAACAAGTAAAGATGCCGAACAGATTTCCTTCGAAACTACCATTCTAAGTGAAGGTGGAAAGCTACCCCTTTACCATTATAAGGCGAAAATTACCTTGGTCAACAAACGATCTATTCCAGAAGGGCCTAAGTCTTCTCCATCTATAAGCGGCACCTATCCTAGCACAGAAGGAGCAATTTTGTATGAGGACGGATCCTTATTTCATGGTGCTCATTTTCAGGGAATAGAGGAGGTGCTTGATTGTACAAGTAAACAGATCATTCTGTCGTGTCAAGCCCCAGAAATACCTTTACAGGATCAAGGCCAATTCCCTTTATTTTCGGTCAACACCTTTTTCGCAGACATACAATACCAGGGGATGTTGGTTTGGGTAGCAAAAAATAAAAACAAGGCGAAATGTCTCCCCTTGCAAACCGATAGCGCTGTCTTTTACAAACAAGCCCCTTTTGGGAAGAAGCTATTTGTTCAGGTAAATATTGTGGAGGATACTGAGGTGAAAATGGTAGCGGATTGTACGGTTTATGATGAAGAAGGGACTGTGTATATCGAAACGAAAGGAGCAGTGGTAACCATCTCGAATAACTTGACTTGGTAGAAGACAGCAACATGGCGAAAATAGCAATTATAGGAACTTCAGCGCTATTTCCAGGCTCCTCTACTCCCGAGGAATTCTGGGAAAATCTGATGCTTGAAAAAGACTTGACTGGGACTGCAACAGCGGATGACTTTGGGGTGGATCCTGAACAGTTTTTTCAGCCTAACAAAGGAATAGCAGATAAGTGTTATTCCTTGCGGGGGGGCTACATCAGGGATTTTGAATTTGATCCTAGTGGATACCAGCTTCCTGCCGATTTCTTGGCGAAACAAGACAAGCTTTTCCAATGGTCACTTTATGTGGCCAAAGAAGCCCTTCGAGATGGAGGATATTTGAATGACAAAAAATTGCTGGATAAATGTGGGCTGATTCTGGGTAACTTGTCTTTCCCTACCCGTTCCACCCACAGAATATTGGCTGATGTCTATACCCAGACGACCTCGGCAGCCATTCAAGATCTTCTGGCTATAGAAAACTTTTCTATACCTGACCATAAATATCCTCAGCCGGAAAATGAAGTACTGGCATACACCCCTTCCGAAATGGTCAGTGAAGCACTTGGCTTGAAGGGAAGTCATTATGCCTTGGATGCTGCTTGTGCAACCTCACTTTATGCGATCAAATTAGCTTGTGATGAACTGCTTACGGGCAAGTCCGATCTCATGCTAGCAGGCGCTGTAAGTGCTTCTGATCAATTGTTCATCCACATAGGCTTCTCTATTTTCCATGCTTATGCACCTAGGGGAAGAAAATTTGTTCCGTTTGATCAGGATTCAGCTGGCTTGGTTTCTTCTGAAGGGGCAGGCATGGTCTTGCTCAAAAGGCTGGAGGATGCAGAAAGAGATGGAGATAATATCCTTGCGGTTATTGGAGGTATTGGCTTATCAAATGATGGGCGTGGGAAATTTCTACTTAGCCCTAATCCTAAAGGGCAACAATTAGCCTTTGAGCGTGCATACCATCCATATGGTATTTCACCCAAAGATACTTCTTACCTCGAGTGCCATGCTACGGGGACACCACTAGGTGATGTAACAGAATTAAATTCCATCGCCAATTTTTTCAAAAAACACGATGCTACTCCCTTATTGGGCTCAGTGAAATCCAACATGGGGCATTTGTTGACGGCAGCTGGGATGACAGGTTTACTGAAGGTCTTGCTGGCCATGCAAAAAGAGGTCGTTCCTCCCAATATCAACCTGGAACATCCTATTCAGCCTGATGAGGAATGGTCAGGAAGTGCTAATATGATTCGTCAAACTACAGAATGGAAACAGGCTGATAAACAGGCTGGAATTAACTCATTTGGCTTTGGAGGAACCAATGCCCATATGGTGGTTCAGAATTATACCAAGGATCGGGCTAGAACTGTTGTCAAAAAAGCCATTGAGCTACAGCCTATGGCTATAATTGGCATGGATGCACATTTTGGGGAATGCAGTTCCTTGGATGATTTCTATGCAAGTATTTATTTGGGCAAACAGCATTTTAAATCCCTTCCCAATAACAGGTGGAAGGGTTTTGAGGAGAATCATACGCTACTTGAGGAATATGGTTTCGAAGATGGTAAACCGCCTAAAGGAGCTTATATAGAAGATTTTGAGATTGATTTACTCCGGTATAAAATCCAGCCCAAGGAGGCCGAACGGCTTCATCCTCAACAGGCCCTTATCCTAAAAGTAGCAGACAATGCCATCAAAGATGCTGGCCTAAAAGAATCCCAAAATGTGGCCGTGTTGGTCGCTATGGAAACCGAACTAGCTATTCACCAAATCATGGCTCGCTGGGATACCACCTGGCAGTTGAAGGAAGCTCTTGAGCAGCATGGAATTGACCTGACGGCTGAGCAAGAGGAGGAATTGATGAAGTTGTGCAAGGATAGCCTGAACCATAGGGAAGGCACGCCTATGCCAAGCGAATTTACCAGTTACATCGGTAATCTTATGGCTTGTCGGGTATCTGCTTTGTGGGACTTTTCTGGACCTGCATTTACAGTTTCTTGTGGGGAGAATTCAGTTTTCAAGACACTGGAAATTGCTCAAAATATGTTATCTCTAGGTGAAGTAGATGCGGTAGTCGTTGGTGCGGTAGATTTTTCAGGAGGACTAGAAAATGTTCTTCTCCGAAACAGCAAAAATAAGGTAAATACCTCCTCTCAACCTAGTTTGTCCTTGAATCAAGACGATCATGGATGGCTCATCGGAGAAGGTGCAGGAGCAGTTGTACTCACAAATTCTGTTGGATCAACATCCAAGGCCTATGCTGTTATTGATGATATTGGAAAGGCAGCTAAGGCCATCAGGGCAGATTATATAGAATTAGCTGCTACGGGCATACAAAAAGAGGATACCGAGGAGAAAAATTGGCTGCTATCTGCTAAGCCGAAGCAAGCTGTTGCCTTGGGTTCCGTTAAGACAAATATTGGACATACCTACGCTGCATCTGGAATGGCTAGCTTGTTAAAAACTGCCCTCTGTGTACACCACTGCTTTATTCCGGGTATCCCAAATTGGAAATCCGCTAAAGACCAAGCCGCTTTTCAGGACAGCCCATACTACTTTCCGCTTAGCGCTCGCCCTTGGATTCTAACCGAAGATCAGGATATAAGACGTGCTGCCATCAATGGGCTTCATGGTATTCAGGTTCGGATGTCTGAGTCCGTAAACAAAAGAGAGGTATCGACTAGTCTCTTGCATAAGCATGCACCTAAATTATTTATTCTCAAAGGTAAGGATGCAACTGAGCTTATCAACAAATTGGAGGAACTAGAAAGAGCATCTTCTGGTGCCATGAATGTTGCCGAGCTATCAAAAGAATATTATCTCTTGGCCAAGGAGGAAAAGCGCCTCCATTGCTTGACCTTAATTGCATCAGATAAGGGGGAGTTGGTTCGGGAGATCACCTTCTTCAAACACAACATCAACCAAGCTTTCCAAAAGGGAATAGAGCTAAAGACTCCAAAAGGAAGTTATTTTACGCCCACTCCTTTAGTTCAACAGGGAGGAAAAGTAGCTTTTGTATATCCTGGTTCTGCTACTGCCTATACAGGCTTAGGACAGGATCTTTTCCAGTTATTTCCAGAATTGCTCCAGCGTTATGAGGAACTTCTGGGAAAGAATAAGTTGGATCAATTTCTTAGGTCAGATTATTTATTTCCTAAGCTAAAGCAAGCAGATCAACCCAAGCCAAACATCTATGAAGATGCGATTTCAATGATGTCGGCTGGTGTTTTTTATTCGGCAAATTATACCCATGTCCTCCGTTCCTTCTTCAGCTTAGAACCAGATATGGCATTTGGGTATAGCATGGGGGAGTGTAGCAGTATGTGGTACTCGCTTGAGGTATGGCATCCTAATGGGGCCGAAAAATTCAGGAAATCTCCCATTTTCAAAAATCGCTTTGCAGGGAACTTGGAATTGCTGGCCGAGCATTGGGGAATTTCTAGTGATGAGGCAAAAGCGCGTTGGGTGAGCTTGGTCTTGATCGCTTCGAGAGAAGAGGTAGAAAAACTTGTTGCCTTAGATCAACATGTCTACCTCACCTTTGTCAATACTGCAAATGAAGTCATCATCTCTGGTGATAAGGATGCGTGTCAGGCCATTGTCCAGAAACTAGGCTGTCCTGTCATTGAGATTCCATTTCAGAATGTGATCCACCAAGACTTCTGTCTCAAAGAGAAAGTAGGCTTATTGGATATGCATAATTTTGATACGACTAATCAAGCAAACATTGACTTCTATTCCAGCATAAGCCAATCTCCCATCGAAGTAGACAGCTTAAAGATTGCCCAAAATTCAGTCGCTGTCTGCGCACAACAGGTAGATTTTCCAAAAACAGTTGATACGGTTTATGCCGAAGGAGCGAGGATTTTTATTGAACTTGGAGCAAATGCCACTTGTACAAATTGGATTGCGACTAATTTGAAGGGGAAACCTCATCTGGCAGTTTCTATTAACCAAAAAGGAAAAACAGATACCCAATCTTTGATGTCCTTGTTGGCTCAATTGCTCAGCCATGGAGTGGAGCTGGATTTGTCTATCCTGTTTCCCGAATCGGAGCAGCAAAATCTACCCCGACAGTTTTTGAAAAAAATTATTCCTGGTGCCACGCCCATTTTTGATCTCTTTTCTGAGGCTGCCACAACTGGAATATTT
>JBCBVV010000027.1:0-89716 GCA_039817415.1 Bacteroidota bacterium | reverse complement strand
CGGGAATGGTAGCTTGAATAGCGGGATGTTTCAATTCCCTCAAAGCAGACAAATAGCCCTTTACTTGAGAACAGATTTCTTTTGAAATGTGATCTTCAAATTGGATCAATAGGCCTCGATCCCCATAATTCCTGATAACAGGTTTATTCATTCCTCTTTGTAGAGTTGTATCTCTAACTCCTGAAGCAAGTTATGAATTAATCTGGCGTTTCTAGGGGAATGACTATGATCTCCGTGAATACAGATGCTGTCAACTTCTACCTTAAGACTTGCTGAATCAGCAGTTTGTAAAGGAATTTCCTGCAAAAGACGGCTCACTTGTTCGATAATATCATGTTCAGAGGAGAGTACAGCCCCTTCCTCGCTTCGTTTCTGCAGCTTGCCATCATGTAGGTATTTTCTATCGGCAAATCCTTCTCGAATGAATGATATGTCTTTTGTTTCGGCTAAAGAATGAAGGAGGGAATGTGGTTTTCCCATGATAGCCAAATCAAAAGTGGAGGCAACTTTGAGCATAATCTGGGCAGCGTTTTCATCATGATTTACCCAGGCATACATGGCGCCGTGTGCTTTGATATAGTGAACTTTGCTGCCAACATATTCAGCCATTCCCATCAGAGCTGATACTTGATAACACAACATGGACAGAAATTCATCTGGTTGTAGCTGCATAAATCTCCTGCCAAACCCCGCCACATCCTGAAAACCAGGGTGAGCCCCAATTCTGACTTGATGCGCTTGGGCGAGTTCTAGGCTTTTCATCATGGTAAGAGGATCCCCTCCATGAAAGCCACAAGCCAGGTTACAAGAGCTGATATAAGGCATAATGGCTTCGTCATTCCCTACGGTAAAATGGCCATAGCTTTCCCCCATGTCGCAGTTGATGTCGATGTATGCCTTCATATCAACGAAAATACCTTTAGAATACTCTTACTTCCTAAAATCAAAGCAACTAGAAGAATCACAACACCAATGATATTGGCTACCAATCGGTTTTTGTGTTGACCCAAAAGGGCTTCATCATTCATGACCCAGATGAGGAAGGCCACAACAATGGGCAGTAATATTCCATTCGCGATTTGAGCAAATTGGATGACCATGATAGGCTTCATGCCCAATAAGGAGAAGGCCATTCCGCACAAAAGAATAATGATCCAAACAGCTCTGAACCTGGGAGATTTGGTGTCTCCTCCCCATCCCATGATACCTCTTGTTGCATAGGCTGCTGCTAAAGGAGCTGTAATGGAGGAGGAAAGGCCAGCCGCTAAAAAACCAATTCCTAAAAAAGTCGAAGCCCATTCGCCCATCAAAGGTTCCAACATCATCGATAAATCCTTTAATCCACTAATGGTTTGGGTTCCCTCTTTGCTGGCCATTGCAGCTGTTAGCATAATCGCTAGGGTGATAATACCCCCTACAGTTACAGAAATATAGGTATCCCTTCTACCTAGGGCTAGGTCATCCTTGCTTTGCCATTTTTCTTTGGAAGCACTCGCGTGGAGAAAGAGGTTATAAGGAACTATGGTAGTCCCGATTAATGCAACCACCAACAAAATTTGACCCTCGGGAATAATTGGGATAAACATTCCCTTAAGTATTTGACCCATAGGAGGTTGTAGGTAAATGGCTGTGGTCAGAAAAACGAGAGACATAATCCCCACCAATCCAATCAAGATTCCTTCAATCCATTTATAATTTCCCAGATATAACAAGAGAAAGGCAAATCCTCCAATGATGAACACCCATAGGTTCCAGGATCGTTCGGCATGATGAACTTCTAATGGTGGAATGCCAAGAAGCGCACCTGTGATATTACCCGTTTCGTAGGCTGCATTCCCTATAAATATAGCTGCAATCACTAGAAAGGCAGCAGCAATGAAGAGAGCAGGGCTTTGTATTTTTTGTCGAATGGCCTCCCCCAATCCCAATCTTCCTACAATGCCTAAACGAACTGTCATCTCTTGAAGGGCAATGGTGGCGAGAATGGCGAACAGAACCGTCCATAACAATTGAAATTGAGTTTGAGCACCCGCAAGACTGGCCGTCGTAACCGTTCCTGGACCTATAAATGCAGCAGCTACCATAGCTGCTGGACCTAGGCTAATTCGTTTTCTTGACATGGAGAAAAATAAATATAAATCTTCAAATGCTTATCAATTTGACGATTCTGTAGCTGTTGAAAATGTGTATTTGTGGAAATAACATCTGTTGAATTATTATTCAATAAAAAATTAATGTTAAGAATTTTTTATAAGTATCTGTTTTAGAGTAGTTTAAAATCTATGCCAATAATTGAAAAGAAAGGCTCCTGCTAAGATTAGCGTAATGTGTATATTTGTCATACCCATTGCACCATTCTCATTCCTTCTCGCCTTTAACCTGCAAATTTCGCTTATAATCCCGCGACTCAAATTTGAGACGCCCACACTTGTATATAATTACTTGTCCTATTGACATAGACCTCTATGAAAGTAAATTCTATTCTCTCTGGCCTTTTGATGGCCTTCCTACTCTGCTCAATGAGCCTTTTCGCTCAAAACATTGTCATCAATGAAATCCACTACAATGGCCTAGGTTCTGGTACTGATGTGGACGAGTTCATTGAATTGGTTAACACTGGTTCAACAGCTGTGGACCTCAGTGGATGGTCATTTTCACAAGGTGTTACGTTTACCTTCCCATCTGGATCAACCATTCAGCCAGGTCAATTCATTGTTGTTGCTTTTAATTCTACTGCCTTTCAAGCTGCCTATGGATTCCTACCTGATTATCAATGGACTTCTGGTGGTCTTAGTAACAGTGGTGAGGATATCATCATCGTAAATGCCGGGGGAGTTACCCAGGATATTGTGGACTATGATGATTGCTGTGGATGGCCAACTGAGGCAGATGGCGACGGACCATCTTTAGAATTGATCAGTCCTTCATTGGACAATAACCTTCCTGCTAGTTGGCAGGCATCTGCACTTGATGGAGGGTCTCCAGGTCAGGCAAATGGGACAGGCTGTGATCTTGCCCTTACCATCAACGCACCTAGCTGTGATACTGAAACCATTGGAAATGATACCTACACAGTCACAGTAGACTTTACTGGAGCTGGTTCCGATACTTATACCATTGTACCCAATGCAGGAAATCTTGCAGCAAGCTCTGACGATCCTGCTAGTATGGCTACAGGTACTCTTACGTTTGAGAATATTCCTGAAGGTACAGACCTAAACTTCAACATTACGAGTACAGGTGGATGTGATGCTCCTATTCGTGTAACATCTCCCGTATGTTTTCCTCCCATTCCGGTTGTGATTAATGAGATCATGTACAATCCATTGGAGTCTGGAGCCGATACCACAGAATATGTTGAGCTCTACAACAATAGCGCTTCAACCATTCTACTAGAAGGATACAGTTTCGCTGCAGGAGTAACGTTTACCTTCCCATCTGGAGCTGCTATTGATCCAGGTGAATATGTAGTGATCGCAGGTAACGCGACAGCCTTTGAAAACTTTTATGGTTGTGCCCCAGATTACGAATGGACAAGTGGTGCTTTGTCTAATGGAGGCGAATTAATCCTAATCGAAACGGGTACTGGAGCAGAGGTAGATAGGGTAAGCTATGATGATGGAAATGGATGGCCTACTGCGCCTGACGGAGACGGACCTTCCCTAGAACTGATTGATCCTTCCTTAACCAATACGGATCCTGCCAGCTGGGAAGCCTCTGCTGGACAAGGAACTCCGGGTGCTTCGAATGCAGGTACAGCAACAGGCTGTCTTCCGCCAGCGCCAGGATCTTTTACCATGACGAGTCTTTCAGTAGCTACCCAATTGTTCCCAAGAGTTACATGGACATCATCCAATGGAGCTGATTCCTACACGGTTCAGTTGAGCATTGCAGGTGGTGCTTTTGTTGATAGGGCCACTGTTCCTGCCACCAGCTCTTCTTTTATTGATACAGCAGCTGTATTTGGGCAGAGCTTGACCTACAGAATTCAAGCTACCAATGCCGGAGGTACTACTTTGTCCAATACCTTGACAGTTACTCCTCCTGCTATGATTATGCCCCTGGAGCTGAACTTTAACTGCTTTGATGCTGTGAACAATCAATTGGTATGGGATGTCTTTAATCCTAATATCCAGAATATCCCATTTATCTGGGCTCAATACTGGTCTCCACAGCGTGATACCTTAACAGCACCAAACCGCACGACCTCTGAATTCCGTACAGTGAACAACCCTCAAACTGGCGCAACACCAGGAGATGACAACATTACGGGTATCTGGTGGATTGACGAGAACCTGACTGCGGGATCACCCAATGACATCATCTTCTCTGTTAACCTAAACAACACTTGTTCGGCTAATCGTAGAGCCAATCCACAGGCTCCTCCTGCACCTGAATATGTGAAGCAATCTACTATCTACCGTCAGATGATCAGCTTGGCTACAAATGTTGAAGATGAAGTGGCCTCTACGATCAAAGTAGGTCCAAATCCATTCAGCAATACCATCTACATCCAGACTGAAGAGTTAGGAGGTACTTCTCCTGTACGTGTCATTGACTTCACCGGAAAAGTCATTTATCAGGCTGAAGTACAGCTAGGTGCTCGTGTCGAAATTGAGTTACCTACCTTGGCGAAGGGAATTTACCTACTTGAAATCGGAAGTGGCAGCACTAAATATGCTACCAAACTGATCAAGGAGTAAGCGAAATACCTCAGCCAACCCCTGTCATGAAGCCACCCCTTAATGGGGTGGTTTTTTTATATGTCCTCTATTTAAGTCTCGATAAACGATTTTAATTGTAGGTTGAATTCAAATATCTTGATGCCTCTGATTTAGTCTTTAATCTAACCTACATGAAAAATCTGCTCTTATCCCTATTTATCATCCTGCCTATGTGGATGTTCGGGCAAATGACCGATTCGGCTTTTATTGCCGACAACTACAAAAAGGATATTTATGACATCCCCATGCGGGATGGGGTCAAGCTCCATACCATTGTGTACTCTCCTAAAGATCAAAGTCAGACATACCCCATGCTGATGAAGCGTACCTGTTACAGCATTAGACCCTATGAAGCTGAGGTCCTGCCGAAAAGCCTTGGGCCTTCTCGTTTTCTGATGAAAGGAGGCTATATCTTTGTTTATCAAGATGTCAGAGGAAGATGGATGTCCGAAGGAAAATGGGATAACATGCGTCCCAACATTCCTGGAAACAAACCTTCCAAAAAGAAAGCTATTGACGAGAGTTCGGATACCTATGATACCATAGAATGGCTACTTAAGAATGTAGCAAACAACAATGGCAAGGTAGGACAGTGGGGGATTTCTTATCCGGGCTTTTTTACAGCTGCTGCTCTTCCTGATGCCCACCCTGCCTTAGTGGCTTCTTCCCCTCAGGCACCTATTGCAGACTTTTATTTTGACGATTTCCATCACATGGGAGCTTTTACCCAATCCTATTCCATGACCTTTCCAGTGTTTGGCAAGCAACACGATGAACCCACTTCAAAAAGTTGGTATAATCAGGATTTTGCGAAAATGGCAGCTTTTGGGAGCAATAGGGATGGATATGATTATTACAAAAGGGTAGGAGCCTTGAAAAACCTAACTGAAAAGGTGTATGAGGACAATTTCTTCTGGCAACAAATAGTCGAACACCCCAATTATGACGAGTTCTGGCAGAAGAGGAGTATTCTCCCTCACCTGAAAAAGGTAGATCATGCTGTTATGACAGTAGGCGGCTGGTTCGATGCAGAGGATTTGTACGGTCCCTTGAACATTTACAAAACGCTAGAGAAAAATAACGTAGGCATGAAAAATACCATCGTCATGGGTCCATGGAGCCATGGTGATTGGGCAAGAGAAAACGGTTATCAGGCTGTTAATCACATTTATTTTGGAGACAGCTTATCAACTTTCTATCAGAAAAATGTTGAAGAGCCTTTTTTCAGGCACCACTTGAAAGGAGAGGGAGAACTGACCCTTCCTGAAGCCTTTATGTTTGACACAGGAACCAAGGAGTGGAAAGAGTTTGAAGCATGGCCCCCTCTCAATATTCCTGCTGTTACGCTAGGCTTCGCCCAAAACGGAAAGTTATTGATTAACGAAGAAGGAAGTGAGCAAGATGTATTCGAATATGTAAGTGATCCCAATACTCCTGTTCCCTACAGATCTGAGCAGGAGCCACTTAGATTTACACCCAGACCCTATATGTCTGATGACCAAAGACATGCTTCCCGCCGTCCAGATGTCTTGACCTTTGAATCTGATGTGCTAACAGATAATATGACCTTGGCAGGAGAAATATTGGCTTCCATTAAGGTGGCGCTTTCTACGACAGATGCAGACTTTATCGTAAAGCTGATTGATGTCTATCCCGCTAACGAACCTGCTACCATTGCCACCCCCGATCATGTTGACATGGGAGGCTACCAACAATTGGTAAGAGCTGAGGTATTCAGAGGAAAGTATAGAAATAGCTTCGAGAAACCGGAGCCATTTACCCCAGGAAAGGTAGAGGAAGTAAGATTTCCCCTTCAGGATGTTCTTCATACCTTCAAAAAAGGGCATAAAATCATGATCCAGATCCATTCTACCTGGTTTCCTTATATCGATAGAAACCCTCAACAGTTCTTGGAGAATATCTACATGGCCGATGAGGGAGACTTTATTAAGAGCAATATCAAGGTGTATGGGAGCAGTAAGGTTCGAGTAGGGGAGGAAGTGAAACTGGAGATTGTTCCTGCAAATAGGGACTAATATGAACCGCAAGGACTTCTTTGTATTGATGGTGCGGCTGATCTTGGGATATGTCTTCTTTTCCTCTGGCTTATGCAAATTGACCCATGGAAATTTCGGACAGATCATTGGCCCTCCCACCTTGATTGAAGATTTACAAGAATATGGACTAGCGGGATTTGGCTACTTAGTGGCCATTTCCCAAGTCCTATTTGGTGCTTTGATCTTTACCCAACGCTTCTCCCTCTTGGGGTTGATCGGCCTTGTTCCAATGAATATTTCTATTCTTGCCTTCACCCTTTCACAAGGATGGACAGGAACTCCCTATGTCAACTTTTTCATGCTTCTCCTCAACTTGATAGCTCTCCTGTATGAATGGCCAAGCTTAAGGGTTTTGGTTTGGCCATATGAAGAAGAGAAAAGGCTGCTTCCTCATTCTATTAGGTTATTTGACGAGGCAAGTTGGGCTTTTGGATTACTGGCCTTAGCTAGTTTAGCTATGGTGGTCGGAATGTGGTTTTATCCTATGGCCACTATTTTAGGCTGTATATTTTTTACAGTAACGGCTGTATTTCTGGTTAAGAGTCAGGATATGAGCCTTTGGGAATTAGGTGTATTGGCCTGCTTTTTCCTTTCTATTTTGTCCATCACCCTAGCTAAGCAACTTTATGAGCTCGGGCTTAACGCGATGATCGCATTTATTGTATTTCTAGGGCTGGGATTGGGAATATATCTGTTGTCCTTTTTCTTCAAGAGAAAACCTATCCAGCTTATAAGTTAGGCCAATCTCTTTTCTAATTCTCCTTCAGGAAAGCCTACGTAGAACTTTACCAGTTTGCTCACATGCTGGATGATGCGCTTATCATGTCCCATCTTGAATAACTCCTTGAAAAGCCTCCTTTGTTGCCTGTCAAAAGATTCATTGCTTCTTTGGACAAATCCTAACGCCTCAAGGCAGGTCAGCATGATCAAGGAGAAGGGCTTTACTTGTCCTTGTAACTTTTGGGCAGGGCATACATTTACTTTATAGGAAGAGTAATGATGATGTACCTTGTGTAGCGCTTGGGAAGAGGGCTGAAGGAAAATGTTGTTTCGATCGATTTCTATAGCGATGGCTTCAAAGGGCGTACGATATTGCTCATATAACCTGCTAAAGTGGCCAAGCATTCTATTCTCAAAAGAAGAAGACGTTTCAGCCTTTTCCTCCGCATGAATGATTAACCATGATTCTTCTCCTGTTTCATTCCTAATGGCTTCAAACTCATCTGAAATAGGGTGAACAGCCTTCGGAATGGGTTGGAAAGAGCTATCTTGAAGCTGATACTGTTTACCGACTTCTGTTAAGAAATCTATCTCTGGATAGAATAAGGGAAGAATGTTGTCATGATCTTGTGAGATTTTCTTTTGGGAGTGGATAGGAGATGTGGACATATCCAAAGATAATATTTTTAGTATTTGGGCTAAAATTTTTAATAAAAATACTAATAATTGTGGATAAATTTCTTTTTTGTCTGATTGTGTTCTTGTTGTTTCCCATGTACAATTCTCCTTTGGCTAGGGGCTTTAGCAAGCCATTGATTGAAGCTGGTATGCCTTCTTGCGACTTGACGGATTTATTGGCGCTGGTTGAGGAAGATACTAGGTCAGTCGAGAAGAAGGAGTTTGAGGAATTTAGCGACAAGAAAGAGGATGTATGGGAACGAATGGGATTTCTCAAAAAGGAGGTTATTAATCAAGCTGAGCGCGTTAAAGTCTGGTCCACCAGAGGCTCCTTCCATTCAACTTCGATTATTTCTTTATCACATCCTGATTGGGAGGTTACAAGCTTTCAACCTTCTCAGGTTTTTCGTCCAGAAGAAAGCCAGGGAAACTATATTATTTATGATCCTGTGGTTGATAGGAAAGGAGGTCTTCTTTTTATTTTGGTTGAACATGAACTCACATTTATCAATATCAGTGCATGCAACAACAGGCGGGTTCATGAAAAAATAGAAAAGCTGCTCATGAAAAAGTCCAGTTCCTGTCTAATGGGATATGGTCGTGTCTATTGTGGAGGAACTTTGGTGTATAAGGTATTAGGGAATGAACCATAAAAAAAGCCAGACCTTCTAGCCTGGCTTTCTTCTAACACTGTATATCTATTAATATGCCTTAGCAAAGAGAACGCGTTGCTTGGAAGGCTTCCCGGTCAACATGTCAACCCCATCTTCCTGAGGATTATCCATTGGGATACAACGAATAGTGGCCTTGGTCAAGTCCTGAATTTTAGCCTCTGTTTCTGCAGTTCCATCCCATGGAGCAGCTAGGAAACCAGGAACTTTTTCATTCAAGGCATCTTTAAACTGGTCCCAGGTATCTATCTGGTGGGTATTGTCCTCACGATGTTTCAAGGCCTTTGCAAACATGGCAGACTGAATCTCTTCCAGTTTAGGCTGGATGAAGTCTACTATGCGGTCTGGCACATCCACCACTTCTTTTGTCTGGGTGTAGCGATACGCGATTTCCATTTTACCATTCGCGAGATCTCTTGGCCCAATAACAATCCTGATAGGCACTCCTTTGAGTTCCCACTCATTGAATTTCCATCCTGGTTTCTTGGTATCGTCATCGTCCACCTTGACGCGAATGCCTGCCGACTTCAATGCGCTAGCCAACTCATGGCATTTTTCGATTACAGCTACCTTTTCATTGTCCTTACGGTAAATGGGAACAAAGACTACTTGAAGGGTAGCCAGGGTAGGAGGAAGGACCAATCCACTATCATCTGAATGTGTCATGATCAAAGCTCCCATCAAACGGGTGGATACGCCCCATGAGGTAGCCCAAACGTGTTCTTGCTTGTTGTCCTTATTGGCGAAGGTAACGTCAAATGCTTTGGCGAAATTCTGCCCTAGGAAGTGAGAAGTGCCACATTGAAGGGCTTTTCCATCTTGCATCAAGCCTTCTATGGTGTAGGTATCAAGTGCACCTGCAAAGCGCTCACTCTCGGTCTTTACCCCACGAATCACCGGTATGCCAAGGGTTTTTTCAGCGAAATCCCCATAAACATTGACCATTTGTAAGGCCTCAGCACGTGCTTCCGCTTCCGTAGCGTGGGCGGTATGGCCCTCTTGCCATAGAAATTCAGCGGTGCGAAGAAACATTCTGGTTCTCAATTCCCATCGGACGACGTTGGCCCACTGGTTGATCAGGAGGGGGAGGTCGCGATAGGATTGAATCCAGTTTTTATAAGTAGACCAAATGATGGTTTCAGAAGTCGGTCGTACAATCAATTCTTCTTCCAACTTTGCGTCAGGATCCACAATAACGCCTTTTCCGTCTGGATCATTCTTCAGGCGGTAGTGGGTTACGACAGCACATTCTTTCGCAAAACCCTCTACATGGTCGGCTTCTTTAGAAAGAAAGCTTTTCGGGATAAAGAGCGGGAAATAGGCGTTTACGTGTCCTGTGTCTTTGAACATTCCATCAAGGATACTTTGCATGCGCTCCCAGATGGCGTACCCATAAGGTTTGATGACCATACAGCCACGTACCTCAGAGTTTTCGGCCAGGTCAGCCTTGCGGACAAGCTCGTTGTACCAATCCGCATAATTCTCCGCTCGGGAAGTGAGTTGATTGCCTTTTGCCATTATTAAAAATGTGGAAAAATAGATGCATAGAGCATACCCCTATGCCTTTGGGCAGCTAAATTAAAACCCTAGTAGGGGAAAACAAATCGCTGTCCCAGGAATTGAAAAATATTGATCAATAAGTACAGGAGGAGTGTGGATTGATCTAATCAATCTAGCATTCTTAACGGAAAAGTAGTCTGTCAGGTTAGAAAGCTATTAGTATCTTAGGCCATAAAACTGCGTATACTATAAAGACTTTACCTACGGGTTTAACCCGTTTGTCCATAAAAGAGACACGTTTGAAAATTGGATGTTTCTTTTTCTGTTTTTTTTCGTCATAATGTTGAATGTAAAAGTGCAGACATGAATGCATTGGCACATCAAGAGATAAATCGTTAAATTAAGGACCACTGATAAGGACTATTTTTACAACACTGAAAGAAATGAAATATATCAAGCTATTATTGATCGGTTCATTTGCGGCCAGCCTGGTTAGCTGTACGTCTCCTCGTTATGCTTCCTCGTCGGAGTATGACGATGTGTACTACAACTCATCGGATGTAACCACAACTGTAGCCAAGAATGATAACAACGTCGAGGATCCTTACCAGGAAAATTACGTTGATAATTCCTACGACAGCTATTACAGCAATCCAGATGCATACAGACAGCCTGTAGATTCCTACAACGATTACTATGGCGACGATGATTTCTTCTACTCAAGAAGAATCAGAAGATTTAACCAGAACAACAACCAGTCTTGGAGATACTATGATCCATACTTCTCTAATGACTTGTACTATGTCATGGGAACCAATTCTTGGAACCAATGGTATGGAAACGGTTGGTACAACTGGAACAGACCTCGATTTGGAGCAGTATATGGTTGGAATTCCGCACCGGTATGGAACGATCCATTTTACAATGGGTTCTATGGAAACAACATTGGATGGGGATGGAACTCTCCTGCATATTACAATCCTTGGGTAGGAAGCTATTATGGATATAACCCCGGATTCGGCTTCAACAACGGATGGAACAATGGATTCAATAATGGATTCAATTCAGGATACTTCTACGGTTCAGGTGGAGCCTATTATTGCCCACCCATCGGAGCAACTGGCCTTGCTGGATGGACACGTAGCAACACGAGGAGAAACAATACCCGAGTAGCAAACGCATCCACAAGAACGCGTACCTCTACGGCTACTGGAAACAGCAGAACGAACTACACCAACGGTCGTCCTACCCTGACAAACTCCAGACCATCTAGTCCTAAGAGCGGTACTCGTGCCAGAACAGCAGCAGGTGCCAATAGAGCCAATTACCTTGAGCCAAGATCAAGAACGGTTACGACTACAGGCAGAAATACAAACGGAACTGTTCCAAGCAGAAACTTGAATAACTCAACTCGAGTGAATTCTAATGTTGGAAGAACTTCTACTGGCAATTCAAGACCTAATAGAAGTACTAGAGTTAATACTACCAATAGAAATAACTCTTCTTCAAACATCAACAGAAACAGAACCAATACTTCTCCTAATAGGAATGTAAGCCCTAATAGAACTAATTCCAGTAGAAACAACATCAACAGGAATTCTTCCTCTAGGCCAAGCAGAAGCAACTATAACAGAAGCAGCAGTTCTAGCAGAAATAACATCAACAGAAGTAGCTCTAGTTCTAGTAGAAACAACATCAATAGAAGTAGTTCTAGCTCTAGCAGAAGCAACTTCAACAGAAGCAGCTCTAGTTCTAGTAGAAGCAATTTCAACAGAAGTAGCTCTAGTTCAAGATCATCTTCACCATCAAGAAGTTCTTCTTCTCGATCTGGGCGCAGAAACTAATAAAAGATACACGCTTGTTAAAAGGGACGGGTTTTTTCCTGTCCCTTTTTCTATTTTATAAACCAAATACGTATCATTTAGTCATTCAATTCAGGAGGGAGCTATTCCTCTATGACTAAGCTCATAAATCACATGAACAAAGGGTTTCATACTATACAGCTTTTGCTGACGATTCTTCTACTAGGAGGGCTAAGCAGCAATCTTTTTGCCCAAAACGAAAGGGACGCATACAGACACAGTCAAACAATTCCGACAGGATCTGCAAGAATGATGGCCATGGGCGGTGCCTATTCAGCTGCTGGTGGAGATGTTGGTGTATCAACGATCAATCCTGCTGGTCTAGGGATTTTCAGAAGCTCGGTGTATTCCTTTTCGCCAACCTATTCATTCGGTACTGTCAACAGTAATTTTATAGATGCTTCAGGTTCTGGAAACAGCCGATACTTTGGTATGCCAAACTGGGGAGCCGCTTTTACGACGATGAATTACGAAAATGAAGAGCAGGCAAGAAGAAGCAGAAATAAAATTAAGTCTTACACCATTTCATTTGGGCATAATCAAACAGAAAACTACCATAGGAATTCTGTTGTTCAAGGGGCGTTTAACCAATTTTCCTCCATTACCAATATGTTTGCCGAAATGGCACAAGGACAGGACTTCAATGACCTGCTAGGTTCCTCTTCTTTTCCTGGGCTTGCCTTGCAGACCTTTATGATTGAGGTAATTGCTGATCAGGCTGATAGCTTGGATTACTATGGGGCCGCAGACAGAGGAATGATAGAACAAACTGTCCAAATTCAGGAGCGGGGAAAAAGAAATGAATGGTACGGTGCTGTGGGTGCCAACATCGCAGATAAACTTTACATTGGTGGAGCTGTAACTTGGGAAAGGGTGCGCTATCAGCAGAACTTCACCTTCTCTGAGGCGGACATTGACAATAACTATGAGGTGTACGACCCCTTCCAGTTCAATGGTTTTCCCTTAGAACTTCCCTTGTCTTCCCTTTCGTTTAGAGATACCTTTTCAACTTCTGGCTCCGGTATCGGGGCGACATTTGGCTTGATTTATCGTCCTTCAGATGCCATTAGGGTAGCTTTTTCAGCCAAAACCCCAACATTTTATACCCTGACAGACTTCTTTGATAACTCCTTCACCACAGTTATTGAAAATAATACTGGAACAGAAGAAATTCAGGCTCTCCCCGCTGAAGCAGGTACCTTTCGATACAATTTGTTGACACCCTTTAGGTTGACAGGAGGCTTGATGCTACAGTTGCAGAAGTATGGGTTCCTGACAGCCGATTTGGAGTATCTGGACTACAGAACTTCTCGACTTAGTAGCTTTGAAACTAATATTAATTCGCCCGGATATTATTCTTTTTCGGATGAGAATGCAGCGATTCGTAATGACTATACGTCTGCATTAAATGTAAGGGTAGGGGCGGAAGGAAGGTTCAATATTTTCCGTGTTCGTGTTGGCGGTGCGCTCTATGGCACTGGACTAAATGCAGCGAGCAGAGAATATGTTGACGATATTGATTTTACGACCCAGCGTTCTGTAAACAACAACCGTTTAGTTCTTACAGGAGGCCTAGGGATCAGGCAACGGAATTTCTTTGTGGACGTTTCTATTGTTAACTGGCGTCAAGAGGATAAGGTCAGTCCTTACTCATTAAGTACTCCAGATTCATTTCAACCTAATTTGGTCAGCAATAGGATAGTTAACAACATAACAGCCACAATAGGCTTTAATTACTAATTCTCAACAAGAGTGTCTATGCAACACAATTACCTCTAGTTTATATTTAATATTTTTTCAGAGGTGCTATGAGAAATCCTATTCCACAAATCGTATCAGACGAGTTGTACGATACGTTGGTACGACTCAACTTACTCAATCAAAAAGTACTAAGAGACTTCGAAATCAAAAGAGCTTATCTCTGCTTTCGAAACGACGGCTACCGATCTGCAGATGCTATCGAGCAAGTGTTGGAGAATTACCCTTACTTGCAATTTGACACAGTACGAAAGATTATTTACAGTGTAAAACTGCCCGAAGAAGTGGGCGAAGTCAAAGCATGTGCATGAACACGAAAACAAAAAAAAGCCACGACTGATTGAGTCGTGGCTTTTTCTATTTATCTTTTCTTAGCAAAGAATTATTCTCCAAATACCTCCGCTAGTTTCTTTTCTAAGCCAGCCCCTCTGAGCCCCTTCGCCACAATTCTCCCTTCCTTGTCCAATAAGACCGTAAAGGGAATAGAAGACACTCCGTAGGTTTTGCTTCCAATGCTGTTCCAATACTTCAAATCGCTCACATGTTTCCAAGGCAGGTCATCCTTTTCGATGGCTTGCATCCAGTTAGATTTGCTTTTATCCAGGCTCACAGCATAAATCTCAAAGCCTTTAGCATGGTATTTCTCATATACACGCTTCACATTAGGATTTTCTCTTCGACAAGGTCCACACCAACTCGCCCAAAAATCAATCATCACATATTGTCCCCTCAAGGCTGATAAGGCTAGGCTATCCCCATCAGGTGTAGGTAAATTGATCTCGGGAGCCTCGGCTCCTATGCTTCTGGCGCGAAAAGTCTGGGCTCTATTGATGAAGGGTTTTACTAACCTAGGCTTAGTGGTCGCATAGTCCTCATGAAGCAGATCGGTCATAGCTACATATAAATCTTCATCCGTTCGTTCAAACCCCCTAAGCAAGCCTACTAAAGCGGATCGTTGGGCAATAGACCCTGATGGGATCTTATCTAGCTGGGAGCTTACATGGGCTAATTTTTGTTCGTAAGGCAAAGAGACATTCCCGACCACATTCGCATAAGTTGAAAATGCCTCGCTTACGTAGGGAGTTTTGTTATAAAATGGATCGGAAAGATCAACTTGAGAAAAGAAATGCTTGCAGAAATATAGGGCTTCGTTGTTCTCGATTGTTTTTCCAAATCCTTGATAACTCAAAAAGGATTGAAGGGCAAATACTTTTGCAACGGAAGGAAACTGGGTTCTAAGCTCTTTTAGATAGGCGAGTTTCTTCTGATCAAGGGCCAGAATGAGCGAATCCTGAACGCTTGTAGATTGTCTGGTAGCCAATTGTCTTCTGTATTGGCGAAGGATCTGACTATTCTCCATGTTGAACCTATTGACATCCTTCAACACCTTTTCCAGTACTTCATTTTCCTCGGATACAACCTTTGCCTTTGCAAGGGTAGGGCAACCCCCTACGAGTTGAATGACAGGATCGTCTCCAAAGAGCACCATTCGTGTTTCTGCTTGCTTCCCTGTTCCCACCAGATAAAACCCTTTCTCCATATTGGCAGGTAGGCTTAGGTTCATGGAACGTCCATTTTCGGTTGCTTGAAGGGGAAGGGCAGCTAAGGGAAAAATTTCATTTCCATCTAGCTGGAAGAATAAGAGGGTATCTACTTCGCATGGGCTAAGATTTGCAGTTAATTGCGTGCCTTGACCACATAACAAGTAGGGGAAGCTTAACAGGAACATGCCTAGCAGCAGCCTGTATACCTGATTTTGAAGATTCATTTGATTCAATATTTGCCAAAAAACAAACCCATCGTCCGATTTCAAAGATAGGGAAGATGGGTTTGAGAACGGTATGCGATCTACGCAAAAATATTTCTACCTTACGGAATACGCTTAATTTAAACTTGGGTCAATAGGATAGTTGGATAAGACCTGAAATTTACCTCCTAAGGAACGCAACAGACTCTGCCATAGAGAGGTGTGATTGGATTCAAAGATAATCTCTGGGTTTTCAGGAGCAATAATCCATGCCTTTTCGGACAATTCTTTTTCTAATTGGCCAGGTCCCCAGCCAGAGTAGCCTACAAAAAATAGGATTTCCTCATGATTAAAGGTTCCCAATAGCATCTTGGATTTGATATCCTCAAAGTCTCCACTCCAATAAATCTCTCCAAATACTTTTCTGCTTCCCTTGATGGTGCTGTCTTGGTGCACATAGTGCAGCGTATTTTGTTCCACCGGACCTCCCATAAATACTGGAGCCTGTGTGGTAGGCATCCCTTCCGCTAATTCATGGAGCGACTGTTCGATTTTGCGGTTCATAACAAAGCCAAGGCTTCCCTCTTCATTGTGTTCAACCAACAAGACTACAGTACGTTGGAAGTTGGCGTCTGCCATGAAGGGTTCGGAAATGAGAAAGCGACCTGCCTGGGGCTTGAAAGAGCTGGTAATCATAGATCAAGAACTTTTAAAGAATGAACTGGAATTCAGGTTGCTAGTAGTAGAAAGGGTGTTTGAAGCAGGAATAGCTTATATAATTTCCTGTTTCAAACACCCTTAAATATACGGAATACAAGGAAAAGGGAACGTTAATCTTCCGTTAATAGCCTTAATAAAACCCCATTTGTCCAACCGAAACCATCTTGTAGCGGATACTCTCCACCTCCCGCTTCTGAGCTGATGTCATAGACGTTATATTTTTCCACCATTTTCCCTGTGTTCTTGTACACGCGAATGGCATTTTTTACGAATCTCTCCTTAACAGTTTGGGCGTGATCTTGTAATCCATAGTTCCTAAATCCTTTGATCGCTACCCATTGTAAAGGTGCCCAACCATTAGGAGCGTCCCACTGTTGACCATTTTTATTGAGGGTAGAAGTAACCCCTCCCTTTTGGATGAAATTGCTGGCGAAGGTATTTCCACCTTTGGTGCCCTGTTCATTTGTAGCAATATCTAGGAAGAGGGGAAACATAGCTGCTACAGAATAAACGCCAGTGAAATCACCTTTTACGAAGTCATAATCCTGAAATAGGGTAGATTTTTCATCCCAGAATATGCTTTGAATAGCTTGCCTTCTACTTGAGGCCAAATCTGCCATCTCTTCCTGCTTATTTTCATTCCCTGACTCTCCATAGGCTCTTGCCAAGGTTACTTCAAGATTGTACATGAGGGAATTTAGGTCAACAGGTAAAATTTCAGTGGTGTGGATGCTACCAAGATCATTTGGATCTTCAAACCATCGAGAGGAGAAATCCCATCCCGACTCACAAGCCGCTCTTAAATCTGTGTATAGTTCATTCGCATCCCTTCCGGATTCTTTGGCGAGATGAACATCCTCCTTATATGACTCTGCTCTTGGCTCAACCAGGTTGTCATAATATCTGTTAAGAATAGTCCCATTTGGCAGGCGAACTACTCTGGCAAAAGCGTTGTTGTCTGTGGTCAATTGATCCTGGCCCTTCATCCAAAAGGTGTATTCTTTCTCCATGGCGGGTAGGAATTCTTCGAGGACCTTATCTCCTTCCATTTCGCTCAACAAACCCACCATTAGGGAAAAGAAAGGGGGTTGAGACCTTCCTCGAAAGTAGGTTCTATTGCCGTTAGGTATAAATCCGATTTCGTCAATGATGTAGGCAAAGTTTTCAACCATAGATCGTACGAGTTCCTTGCTGTTGGCAGAAACCTGGAGACCCAACATGGTAAAGTAGCTGTCCCAATAATAGATTTCTCTGAATCTTCCGCCTGGTGCGATGTAAGCCTTAGGCAACGGAATTTTAGTACTCAACTGAGTGGTATCATCTGGTTGGCGGGTCAGGACTGGCCACAATGAATTGATATGATCCACTGCAGACTTACTCGTATCGGCTTTGAAGTCTGAACTCAATTGCGGGGGTACTTCAAAATATTCTTTGACAAAATCCTCCAGTTTAAATCCATCCTTTCCTTTTGCTGAAGCATAAGCAGAGGCAATTTCTTCCGCAGATCGTTTGGGGGTGCAGTCTGTAAAAGTCTTAGAGTCTGGGAATACCTCACCCAATTGAACAGCCTTAAAGAGATCGGGGAAAGCTTCGCCCATAATCAGTGGAGCTACTCGCTTGGAGGAAGTGGTAGATTGGGTCGAGTCAGTCTGAGTCTGCTGACAACCAACTATTCCCCATATCAAAAGAAGGCAACAGTAGATGTAGTAGTTTTTGTGCATGATTTCGAATGTTTCAACACAAATGTACTATTTCCTGTAGGCTCTCGCCAACTTCCTCGCTAGAAGAATATCCCATTAGACTTGACGGTCAGAAGTCATTTAGTATTTATTCCGTCTTTGCCCGTGTTCATTCCAAGATTCACCGTGTTGAAGGAGAAGTGTTAGGCTAGCAGCGTTTCAGAAGGCATTTTGAGTATGTCATCAAGAGGTAGACATCAACAATATTCAACTCAGCCAGACAATTATGACTGCTCAAGCGATATTCAACCCATTAGAAAAAAATGCTCATTTGATTGAATTGTGTAAGAAGGGAGACCGTCGCGCACAACATCAAATCTATCAACGTTACCTGAGAGCTATGTCCAGAGTGGCCTACAGAATTACAGGCAATGAAATGGAGGCTGAAGATGTCATCCAGGAAGCCTTTATCAGAGCTTTCCGTAACCTTGCCAACTTTAAAGGAGAGGCAACATTTGGTGCTTGGCTGAAGCGAATTGTAGTCAATACAAGCATCAACCACGTCAAAAGAAGAAAAGCAGAATTCGTTCCCTTTGAGCCTGAGAGAATGGAAATTCCAGAGGAACACGTTCCAAGGTATGTCTCCTCTTATTCTATGGCGACCATCAAGGAGGCTATTGAGCAACTTCCAGATGGATACAAAACTGTATTCTCCCTCTATCTGTTCGAAGGGTATGATCACCAAGAGATCGGTAATATCTTGAATATTAGTGAGGCTACCTCTAAATCTCAGTTTAGCAGAGCAAAAAAGAAATTAAGAGAATTGTTGGCCGCTGCTTAGCAGCATGATCGGGTAGATAGTCAGTAAAGTCGGGGAGAGGTCCCCGACTTTTTATTTTGATCTCTATATATTCCCATATTTCCATATTAGTAATTCAAAGCGTATCTTAATTTGGTAAACTACTACTACCAAAATGAAAGGAAAATTACTATCAACCCTTATAATGGGACTATTCTTTTGTCCAGTACTAATCTTTGGGCAGGGGAAAACACAGTCCATCAGGGGACAAGTCATCGATAATGATACGCGAAAGCCGCTGGTGGGAGCGACAGTCTATGTAGATGCCAATGGAGAAAAGATTGGCGCTATTACCTCTTCCGATGGTAAATTTCATCTTGAGAGGGTACCCATTGGGCGTAGGGTGGTCAATTGTCAATATCCAGGTTATCAAGCTTTTATATCTCAAAACCTGATCGTTGCCTCAGCCAAGGAGACCTATCTTGACATAGGATTGGTAGAAAAGATTGGGGAAAGTACGACAGAAGAGGTCGTTATTTCTGCCAGTACTTATCCTACACAGGCTGCCAATGAACTCTCCGTTGTAAGTACCCGTTCGTTTACTGCCGAAATAACGGGCAGAATTCCTGCCTCAGTCAACGATCCTGGTCGAATGGCCCTTGCCTTTCCTGGTGTTCAGCAGGGAGGCGATGATTCAGAAAATGACATCATCATCAGGGGAAATTCTTCTATGGGCATGTTGTGGAGGCTGGAAGGGCTAGATATACCTACCCCCAATCATTTTGGTCGTCCCGGTACTTCTGGAGGAGGATTAACGGTTTTTTCGGCTCAATTGATCGATAGATCTGACTTTTCTACGGGCGGGATGCCCGCAGAATACGGAAATGCGCTTTCAGGGGTAATGGATGTCAATTTCCGAAAAGGAAATATGAATAAGAGAGAATATAGAGCTAAGATTGGATTGCTGGGATTAGATTTTGCTGCGGAAGGACCTATTCAAAAAGGTCGTTCATCCTATTTGGCTAATTATCGTTATTCCACACTTTCCATTTTGAACCGAATGGGATTCAACTTGGTAGGGGAAAGAGTGGACAATGATTTCCAGGACTTTTCTTTTAACCTAGCCTTTGATGGAAAGGATGGAAAAAGTTTTACCACTGTCTTTGGTATGGGGGGATTGAGTCTGGAGCATTATCGTCCGATTCCCAATCCAGAGGAAAGGGGCCTAGGAGATGATTTCCGAGGAAATGAGTGGGAGGATCGACGTCAAGGCTCCAATATGGCCGCAGTAGGCTTTACTCACCTACGAAACCTTGACGACAAGTCCTTTTTGAAAATTGCCGTTTCAGGTACAGGTAGCTTCATTTTTAGGTATTACGATATCCTAGATACAGCCAATGTGGCCTCAACTTACCGGGATGAAGAGCACAATGATACCAGGGGAATTCTATCGGTGATATACAACCGAAAATTGAGTTCTCAGACACGCCTGAAAACAGGGATTTTTGCCCATCAAATATTCTATAATTTCTACCGTGAAAGCGTCGAAAGGGCTGATCTTTTCAACCTCAATATCCTCAATCGGGATATATCAGCTAATGGAGAAGGGCAAACCCAAACCTTTCAGTATTTCGCGCAGATCAACCATGCCTTCAATGAGAAACTAACCCTCAATGCAGGAGCCCACTTTTACCTACTAGGGTTGAATGGACGTTCCACGCTTGATCCTCGAATTTCATTGAAGTATAATCCTCTGCCGAAGACCAATGTCTCTTTTGCTTATGGCATCCATTCTCAGATTTTGCCGATGATGTTGTATTTCTACTATGATCAGGAAAACGACATTTTTCCCAATCGAGACTTGCCTATGATGCGCTCACATCATGCTATTTTGGCTCTTTCTCAAGTGATAGGAAAAACACTGAAAGTATCTGCTGAATTTTATGGTCAGCGACTTTTCCAGATTCCAGTTTTGAGAAACGAAGAGGGAAATTGGAATGACACGACCACTTTTTGGCTCTTGAACAATAGAGAATCAGTATTTGATCCCTTTGTAAGCGAAGGAGCAGGGTGGAATTATGGCGTGGATGCTACCATTGAAAATACCTTCACAAATGGAGTCTATTTCTTATTGACGGGTTCTGCCTTTTCCTCTAAATATGAATTGCCAGATGGCACCTTGTTCAATTCTCGTTTTGCCAGTAGATGGGTGAGCAGCTATACCTTAGGTAAAGAGTTCTATTTCAAAAATTCTACGCTTCAGGTTGGGGCTAGAGTCTTATACAATGGAGGATTTAGGTATACCCCGGCCGATGTGGATGCATCCATTGCCGCTGGTGCCTATCTGGCTGATGAAGACAGGATATTCGAAGGACAAGTTCAGCCCTATTTTAGGATCGATAGTAGAATTGCATGGTTTTGGAATTCGCCTAAGTTGTCGGGAAAAATCTCACTTGATATTCAAAATGTTACGGATAGACGCAATCCAAGAAACATTGGCTGGGACAGCGTAAACCTGAGAGAGCAGTTCAGCCGGCACCCTTCTGGCTTTACTCCGGTATTGAGTTTTCAGTTTGATTTTTAGGGAATTAGGAACATATATGGTTGGGGTAATTCGAAAAATTGAAAATAAATTGAATAAAGGATTTGCATATTTTTCAATATTACCCGAACTTTATGTCGATGTAAATTTAATGTTTGCATCACCGCAATCGGTCTGGCCCTTGCTCCGCCAAAAGATTGCTTGAAGTGTTGAAGTTGAAGACGCAGGTGTTGAAGCCTGCGTTTTTTTGTTTTCTCTTACTTGTATCTGTCCTGCCTTTTTGATTGGGAAACTTTTCCATTTATGAAATAATGGGATTAGGATTCTACTCTGTAAACAAATTTTTATATTTTACGATAGTGCCAATATGCCAATGGGTATGGCACGGTTCATGAACCCAAACAAAGTCACACCTTCTGTACCAAAGGACCTGGATTGTCCGTTAGGGAGGTATAGTACCTGTATCCATGAATAATCCTTATCTACGCGATATCACCGAACGGATGGAATTGGTAGGCAAGAAGGCCTCCAGTACATTTGGTTTCCTGTCTGAAGCTCAATTGAATTGGCGTGATTCCATGGAGAGCTGGAGTATTGCTCAGTACCTATTCTATATCATGGAGGTTAACAAGGCGTATTTGCCTACTTTATACCAGCTAAACCTTGGTACCAGAAAGTCCAAGAAAAGAGAGATGCTCCCCATTCTTCCTGACTTATGGGGTACAGTACTTAAGCGCATGCTCAAAGCTGATCCTAAGGGGCAACCTAAGCCCATCGAAGGACTTAATCCTCCCTATCATGATATGCCCATCGAATTGGTAGAGGAGTTTAAAGAACATCAGGAAAGCTTAATCAGCTTGTTTTTAGACCTAGATAAAGAAGATCATGATGCGGTCGTCATCACTTCGCCCGTCAAGTCCTATGTAACCTACCCTGTCAAGGACATTATCAAAGCGATATGTCTACAAGAAGAAAGACATTTGAAGTTAGCCATTCAGGTGTTAGAACATCCCGCATTTCCTAGAACTAGAGTTTAAAGCCAAGTCCTAAGCCCCATCTTCCAATAAGTTCTGGAGGAGCTTCAGTAAACTGCGAAGGGGTAGGATCAAAAATGGCCGCCGGGGCAAAAAGTACCTGGAAGAAGGCTCTTGACCCTCGTGATTGATACCTGTATCCCATACCCAATATCAGGTTCAGAAAAGTATCAGATTGCTCAAAGAAATCCCATCTTCTGTTGGTCGCGACATGGATGGTTGCGGTAGGGGCAAGTATGATATGATGGTTTCCACTCAAAAAGAATGCCTCCATTCCAATCGGGATATATACGTCTTTAGAAGTTAGTCCCCCTCCAATTCTACTGGCCAAGGTAACATCCGGGCGATTGACAAAGACTCGTTCATAGCTCAAGCTATATCCAATGGATGTACCTGAAACCTCAAAGAAGATTCCTTCGTGGTAATTGGCCAAAGGGCCACGCTGACATAGACAGGTCTTGCTTCCTAACAGGAGGAAGAGCATTAGCATAATCAAATTGCGGATCATAATACGAGGGCTTAAGGTGCATCAGGATTCTCCTTCAAGAGCAGCTTTCCCTTCTGTATCTCCTCTATCTTCGATTTCCCTAATGGATATGCCTTCCTGAAGGGCTACAATGGATTTTTTGCTGGCCATAATTTTAACCAGTCCCACTCCCACCAGCATGATGAGAAATAGGGCAGGAAAACCTCCCAGCACTGATATTTCTTTCGCTCCATCCATTCCTTTGGCGGAAATCATAACCCAAGATAGACCTCCTATGATAGCACCCCATGCGACTTTGATCAAAAGTGGAGACTCGGGATTGTCAGGAGAGATTCCAACAGTAGACATTGAGCTCATGGCTGAGGTGTTAGAGTCGGCAGCTGTAACGTAAGAGAGATAGGCGATCAACAGAAAAACAATAGCCAAGACTGAACCAAAGGGAAGGAGTTCAGTCATTTTGAAGACAACTGCTTCAGGCCCTTCCGTAGTGAGAGCTTGATTGATCAGGTTCCCTTCTGATGCCACATCCATTCCCATAGCTCCCCCACTGAAAATCATCATCCACATGGCGCCAAATAAAGAGGGAAGCAATAGGTTGTAGTTGATGAAATCTCTTACGGTATATCCAAAGGCTATTCTACCCAGAAATAGGGCTGTAATAGGTGCCCATGCCATCCAGTTGGCCCAATAGGAAATCGTCCAGCTATATTGCCATTCGTTTTCGATTGGATTGCTAATATCTGTAGATCTGGGCAGGAAGGTAGTTAGGAAATCTCCCATTCCTTCTGCCCCAATTTGAAGCATATACATAGTAGGCCCAGCAAAGAAAATAAACAATGCCAAACCAATGAAGGCTTTGATATTCCAGTCTGAAAGTGTTCGAATACCCTTCATCAATCCTGTAGCTGAAGAAACCACAAAGGCGGCCACAATAAAGAGACAAATGATTCCCAGTAAGGCAGAACTGGATGCTATGCCCATAGTCTTTCCCAATCCACCAGCAATGGTAAGGATGCCTGTTCCCATGGAGGCTGCCATGCCCATCACCAAGGCATAAAGACATACCATGTTGATCAATTTACTCCACCAACCATGTGCATGCTCCCCCAATACAGGGTAAAGGAGCGATCCCAAACTGTAAGGTTGTTTGAGGTTATAGTAAACCAAGGCAAATAAGAGTCCTGTTATGGTGTAGATACCATAGGGTGTGATTGTCCAATGCATGATCATGGTAGACATCGCAAAAATAGCTGCCTCACGGCTTCCAGGATCAATCCCTAAGCCTTCTGGTGGCCCATGAAAATGGTACATCGGTTCTGCTGTCCCCCAAAAAAGAATTCCCGTAGCAATGGTAGTTGTCAACGTGATAGAAAACCATCTCCATCTCTTAAGCATGGGTTTGGCGTCCTTTCCGCCTATTTTAATCTTGGCAAGAGGAGAGAAGTAAATCGTCGCCAATATGATCAAAAAGAAAAAAGTACTCCAAGTAAAGAGAAAATCGAAATTGATCACAATCCAATCTCTTACCGAGCGAACCCAAGCGCTAAATTCAGCTGGAAATTGAAGGCTTAAGCCTATGGTAACTAACAGTAAAATAAATGGTGGCCAGAAAACGAGGTGGTTGAGTTTCTTCACAGAATCGAACTATTGCATGAGGATCAGGTAGAGACCTGAAGGATAAATGGTAAAGACCTAAGGTACGAAAAATACTTGACCCTCTTATGAGGCTGAATATCAGACGTCCCATTCTGATTCGAGAAAAAAATGAAAAAAAAGTCAGGATTTTTCATCCGAATTTGATTCCCCAATTGTCAGAAGCATGAAAACGGATGAAAGGGCAGAGATGCTATCAATCTCCTTTCCCCATATGTTTTACCAGACAATTAATAGGAATGAAATTGTATTCACCATTATTCAACCTACTAGGTGCGGCACTTTGCCTCATCACCCTCTCATGTACCTTAATTGGATCAGAACCTGACAAGAAAGACCAACTACAAAATCTATCTGGAACCTACGTAAGTGAAGGACTAGAAGATTGGGGCAACAGTACCTATGGACACAGAACCTTTACCTTCGACAAAGGAAATTGGAGCTTAAAGTTTGTACTTGCCCTTGACCCAGAATTCAACATGCCTGTTTTTGAATTCAGAACTCTGGGAACCTATGTGGTTCAGGAAGCTTCAACAACAGTACCTGAAGCCTTTCAGACGCTTTTCTATGAGGACAAGAAGTTTGTTACCCTCCTTACTGATGATCCAGCATTGATCCAAGGTTTTGGATTGGCCTCTTGTGGGTTACAACCCAAGGTAGAGCAGGACATTTCTGCTTCAGGTTGTGCGATCTGGCCTTCTGTAGAAGAATGTCATGAAGATCATGATCTCCTCTCTATGGATGAAAGTGGAAAGCTGTATTTCGGAGTTAGACCAGCTGACAACGATATGTGCACAGCCGATAAGCGACCAACTGCTCTTTTACCTGCTGTCATCAAGCAATAAGTTATCCTGTAACCCATTTAATTCAATCATTATGACCATTCACAATCACACATTCTACTATCTCCAACAGGAGGAATCTGGAAACTTATTGATTTTCCGCTGGAAAGAAGCCCATGCAAATATGTCTTATGAAGATTTTATAGAGGCTTGCACAAATTATGTGGGATATGGCTTCGAATATCAAAGTAAAAAGTTTTTGATCGACACAAGTAACTTCCAATTTCAGATTCCTGAAGAGTTTTCAAGCTGGAAAAAGGAAATTCACCATCCCCGCTACAGAAAACTAGGAGTAGAGAGAGTAGCTTATTTGATGCCTGAATCAGCCCTTCCCTATATGAAAGATGTGAGCAAGGAGGAAGAAGGCTTTGAAATTCGCTATTTTGGAAAAGAGAAGGAAGCCAGAGATTGGTTAGCCATGGCTGTAACCGAGAATGTATAATCATCCATAAAAAAAATGAAGGCAAGGGTCGATTGGCCCCTGCCTTTGCCATAACAATGAAGATAAGATGAAAGCTGAGGATATATTGAAACAAGCTATGGAAGGAGACATCAAGGCCTTCCAAGAGCTCTTTGCAGAATTTCAAGATCAATTGCGCTCCTATCTCTACCGCTTGACGGCTCATCGCTCAGATGCTGAGGACCTTACCCACGATACTTTCATTCGGGCTTATGACAAAATCAAGCTTTTCAAAGGGAAATCTTCCCTCAAAACATGGGTATTTCAAATAGGAACCCATCTGGCTTACAACCACTTGAAAAAAAGAAACAGATGGTCGGAGGATGTAGCCGAACAATCAAAAAAGCTAGTAATGTCTACGCCTGACTTAGCGCAATCTATCCAGCATGTTGCCAGTCATTCTCCATATGGAAAATATGAAATTAAGGAGCATATCGACGTTTGCTTTACTTGTATGGGGAAAACACTTCCGGTAGAGAATCAAGTAGCATTGATGCTCAAGGATATCTATGACTTTTCGGTTAAGGAAATCATGCTTATTCTAAATAAGACTGAAGGAACCGTCAAATACCTCGTCCAGCATGCGAGGAATACAATGACAGAAATATTTGATCGAAGATGTGCCCTTGTCAACAAAAAGGGAATATGTCATCAATGCTCAGAATTGAATGGGTGGTTGAATCCAAAAAGGGACCAACAACAAGCCCTGATGGAAATCAAAATGGTTCGAGAAAGCACCAAATACAATCGAGAGGAATTATATGCATTGAGAACAGCCCTAGTCAAAAATATAGATCCGCTTAGGTCTCCAGGCCATGAAATTCAGGAGAAGCTGATGCAATGTAACCTCATGGCAAGTGGCGAATGGTAAGGCAATTGAAATTTGAAAAAAGAGAACCATCTTCTATGTGAGAGGGTTCTCTTGTCTGAAAATGCTTGTTGTAGGTTAAAGACTAGTTCCCAAATAGTAGGAAAAGAGAGACCCTAGGGGCTTTGTAATAATCTGTCCCTCCCAGGGTAGAGTTGTAGCCAATCGTATGGGTATAATGAAGGCCCATACCTATCTGGATATGGTTATCTTGGGTGAGGGAGGTTCTTGCTCTGATTCCTCCTTCTAGGATCCAGCCGAAGCCTGCATCTTCCCCACCTAGAAGATCATCTTCCCATTCACTTACGCGTCTTCCATCTGGGGTCAATCGATCTTCATCCGTTAAGTAAAATCCAGCTCCAAATTGCCCGAACATAAGCGGAATATCCATGTGAACCTTACCAAGCTTAAACTGGGGGGCTACCACCACACCAAATGCTCCATGATCAGCTCTGAAATCGATCGTTTCTTTGCCCTTGTAAGTCTGTCCCTCATCTAGGGAATAAGAAACGGTATGAGGATTAATAGGTCCTGACCTCCCATAGTAAAACATTCCGACATGTAATTGTCTTTTCAAGATAGAAACGCCCGTCTGAAAGCCCATCGCCCGACCCACATGGCCATCCAAAAACATCCCACTGACCTCTGGAGTAAAATACCAGCCCACTTTGGAGATATGATCCTGGGCAAAAATGGAGACAGAGAAAGTAAGGGCACAGAGTGCCATGATAATTTTTTTCATGATTTGATAAATGTTAGATGGAAAAGGAAAGGTGAAATTAGAAACCGAATACAGTCGCAGATTGAGAAGCATTCAAAGAGAATCTGATCCCTACGGCTATTTGCCAAAAGAATTTTTCTGTATCGCCAACCGCACCTGAAGTGGGACCTACTGTAGTCCGAGCATATAATAGAGAAGTCTCACTCAATTGCTGATTCAATCCAAAGATGAAATAGCCTGAAGGTCCTTGTTCAAAAATAGTTTGAGGGCTGGTTTGGATGGCCAGATGCATATTGAAACCAGCATTGAGACTGAGTTTTTCTGTGGCTTGGTAGGTGGCTATCAAACCTGGATCGATCGTAAAACCTGCCCCATCGCTAAAGGTATAGGTGGTTAGCTCAGACGGATTTTCTTGGTTAATAGCAATGTTTCTTCCGCCCGCCTTAACGAAAGCATCCAACCTGAGGGGACCGTTTTCAGTCAGTTTTACCAAAGCACTCAGCCCAAATTGGGATATATTCCCAGCGTTAATGGCTCTTGCATCTACAAATCTGTACTGAATGGCTCCCTGATAAAAATAGGCACCAAGGCGAAGCCGATTATTCGTTTGCCAAGCAAGCTGAAGCTGACCGAATACCTGATCCGATTTGGAGGTGCCGACCTCTGCATCTACCATAAACTGGGCTTGCGAAATGTTCCAACTTCCTAGAAGAAGAAGGCCAACTAAAATGACTCTGTTCATGAGAATTGACTTTTATTTGTTTGTTAATGATCCAAAAGTCTTCTTCTCCTGAAGCAATCTCCTTGATCTCGGTTAAGATCGTTCTCGATCGGCAATTCTTTTTTTGATTCTACTCAATCCTTCCGGCGTAATCCCCAAATAGGAGGCTATCAAAAACTGCGGAACTCGCTGAATTACTTTTGGGCGAGTCCTGACCAATTCGAGATATTGTTCTTCTGGACTGTCCAAGAAAACAGCAGCTACCCTATTGGCAATATGGACCACATTGTCCTTTAAGGCAATGATGAATAAGGGAGTGAGGCTTTCAAGAACAGAAAAGGGAATTTTCAGGATCTGACAATCCTCTAAAGTCTGGATGTTGACTCGAGAAGGCTGTTGCGAAACTGCCGATGCCATATCCATGGAGAAGCCATTTTCAAAGAAAAACTGCCTGGTTAGTTCATTCCCCTCCTTGACATAGTAATGCCTTACCAAGCCTTTGATCAAGAAATTAACCTCCTGACAGATTTCTCCCTCCTTTAAGAGCCAGTCACCTTTTGCATATTCTTTGATATGGAGAAGAGGTGCCAACTGCTCCCATTTCTCATCAGATAGCGGAGCCATGGAAGCGATCCTTTTCCTAAACATTTCTACCATACTAAACATCTTTTCCTATTAAATATCATGATCTGTAGATAGTTTGTTCTATATGAAAGCCCATACATATCTTCTAATCTTGCTAAATGGAAACAATAATACCCTAGAGCTATGTCTGAAGACTATTTGTCCAACATCTGTCAAGGAAGTGACATTTTTTATTAATTAGACCGGTTTGTTTATTATTCAAATCAATTAAACTATCAAATCATGAAAGGTAATGTATTAATGATGTTTGCTGTCTTAATGATGGCCTTCGGAATTCAGGTAAATGGTCAAAGCATGTCTAAAAAGTACAAATCATTTACCGTTTCTAGGACACTTCCTGTTTCTGCCGAAAAGGCATGGGAGGCAGTGGCGCTAGACTATGGGAAAATAGCCAACGCCCATCCGAAGATCTGGTATTCTGGCTACGAAAATGGTTCCCTCAAAGGAACACTAGGGGCGCAAAGAAGATGCGACTTTAACGAAAGTGGTTCGAGGGTCCTACACGAGGAAATCGTAGACTGGAAGCCAGAATCCTATACTTTTGTCAATAGGGTACTAGAAGCTGGAGGTTTCCCAATTGATCCGGACAATACACGTGCTATTTACAAAGTAGAAGATTTGGGGAATGGAAGTAGCATAGTCAGCATGACGATGCAGTTCAGATCCAAGCCTTCCTTTATGAGTGGTATGCTCAAAAGCCAGTTTAAGGGACTTATTTCAGATTATCTCTTAGCCCTAGAACACTATCTTAGCACAGGTGAAGTGGTCAATGCCAAAGTAGGCAACTTTAAGAAGGTCAAAAAACGCTACACAAAGTAGAGCAATTGCTTTGAATCCATAAGAATCTATGAGAAAAGGGTGACAATCGTCACCCTTTTCTGCCTAAAAAGTTATCTGTCAACTCTGATTAAGTTCAGTTCTTTGTTATAGGAAATCATCTTTTTCTTTCATGCGCCTTTCTACATTTGGTTATGTCGTTAGAGGAGAATTTCAAAATACCTACCGCTATGGAAAAAGACTTGCAAATCCACCAGCACACGAAGTTGGGATATGACGTGAAAAACATTCTGTTCCCCACAGACTTCTCAGCCAACGCGCTTTCTGCCTTTGAAGCCGCTCTATTCATCGCAGAAAGATTTCAGGCCAATATTCACCTATACCATGCCTACCATTATGCTTCTACAGGTGAATTTTACCTAGTCCCTGAACTGATAGAGGAAATTAACACTACCCTAAGAGAACAAGCACTAAATGAGTTCCAGGTATATGAACAAAAAGCCAGGGAGTCATTGGGCAATAAGGCCGGTTTGGCGTTTCATACAGATTCAGACTTTGCCGTTGATGGGATTACCCGTATGGCTCAAGAAGTCAATGCTGATCTGATCATGATGGGAACTGAAGGTGCAGAAGGATTCATTGACAAATGGTTGGGAAGCGTAAGTTCCCAAGTCGCAGAAAAGGTAGATGTACCTTTGATGGTTCTTCCAAAATCCTTTCAAAAAAGGAGCTTCATCAATATGGTGTATGCCACTAATTTTGAGGAGGCTGAGTCTGAGATTCCTCCCATTACCCTGCAGTTTCAAAAAGCTCTACAAGTACCATTGACTTGCGTGCATATAAGACCCTTAAAGGATCAGCGTGAGGGCAGTTATCAGGATCAACTCACTCAGATCAAGAACTTGACTGCCAAAGAGGGAATTCCCTTCCAGATTTTACATGGTATGTCTCCATGGCAAGGCATTCAATCCTTTGTCAAAGAGAAAAATGTGGACCTGTTGGTGATGTACACCCACCACCATAGCTTGAGAGAAAAAATTTGGGAAGGCTCTCTAAGCCGAAAAGCTGTGCAGGAATTAGATATTCCCATGTTGATTTTACATGCTTAAGAAAAGAAGATGAACAAAATATTGATCCCCATAGATTTCTCCCCTTCCTCTCTTTCTGCCTTGCAGTTAGGCATTACCTTCGGAAAGATGATGAAGGCTGAAATTATGGTCCTTCATGTGGCGGAACCTTCAGGGCTGGAACCTTTTCTTCCGATGGTCCTAGAACAAGCCTTAAAGAGAAAAAGGAGAAAGGAAGCAGAAATGGACCTTGCCAAATGGTTGGAGGGATGGAAACAGCCGCAATGGAGAAAACATGGCATCAAACATAAGCTAGCCTATGGCCCAACTAAGGAGGCGATTAAAGAGGTCGCATCAGAATGGGGGGCTGACCTCCTCGTAATGGGCTTTGGAAAAGATCCAAATGGAAAATCCAAAAGACTTGGTTCTACAGCTATCAATTTACTCAATACAGCTGAGCTCAATATCTTACTGGTTCCACCTATTAGCAACTTCATGCCCCTAAGAGAAATTGGGTATCTGATGAAATCCAATGAAAGGCTGCTAGAGAATATTGACGATAGCTTGTCCATTGCCAAAAGTTTAGGTGCTAAATTTTTCTGCATCCAATCTGATTTTATGGCTGACTCTCCACTTGAACAAATTCTAAGGAGAGCTTTCAGAGAAGAATTGGAAAAGGGATGTATGGAATATGTTGCCGTGGAGGAAGGAACTGAGATGTATGATTTGAAGTCCTTGATTAAGCTATATAACATGGACTTGCTGGCCATAGGAAGACAGGAAAAATCTCTGCTACTTAAATGGTTTACCCAACCTGTTGAAGCTCAACTTATGGAAAAATTGTGGATTCCTATTTTGGTTTTCGCAGAGGAAAAGAAAGCGAAGAAAAATAAGAATGGCCAAAATGGTCATTCTTATTCAAGGCTTAGAGGGAATCAGGTAAATATTCGACAATAATATGTCGATTTTTATATTTTTAGGATCAGACAATATTTGTAGCCGGACATAGATTGGAAAAACTAGACAAAATAGAGGCTTTGTATAAAAGCATATATGACCAAGCCATAGAGGGATTATTGGTTGTGGATGCTTCAGGAATAATCATAGAGGCCAATGACGCTAGCCAAAAGATGTTTGGGTATGATACATTGGATGAATTGATCGGAAAGTCAGTTGACTTATTGCTACCTGAAAATCTCAGAGCTGCCCACCAGCGCCATAGACAAAGATATCGGACTAACCCTGTCAAAAGGCACATGGGGCATGGATTAGAACTTCAAGGAGTCAAAAAAGATGGGACTCCCTTGACCCTGGAAATTAGCCTCAATCCCATTGAGTTTGAGAATGAAAAACTCGTATGTGCTCATATTATTGATGTCAGTCAAAGAGCCAAATTAGAAAAGCTATCGAGAGAAAACGAAGCCATGTTCACCTCTCTTGTAGAGAATGCCGTGGATGGGATCATTACCATTGATGAAAGGGGAATAGTCCTATCTATGAATCCAGCAGCTTCCAGATTGTTTGGCTATCATGAGGGAGAGGTAGTAGGAAAAAATATACATGTCCTCATGCCGCAACCCTATAAGGCTGAGCACGACCAATACATTGATAACTATAAAAGAACAGGTATCAAGCAAATTATTGGTATTGGAAGAGAGGTAAAAGGTCAACGAAAAGATGGCTCTATTTTCCCCTTTAGCCTAAGTATCAGTGAGGTAACTGTTCATGAAAAGAGAATTTTCACAGGAATCGTCCACGATATTTCTGCCATCAAAGAGGCAGAAACCAGACTGATACGCTATGCAGAGGAACTTGAAAGAAGTAATCGGGAATTGGAAAATTTCGCCTACGTTTCTAGCCACGATTTGCAGGAACCTTTGAGGAAAATTCAAGCATTTGGCAACTGGCTAAAGGACAAGGAGGCGGAGAATTTTAGTGAGAAAGGTGCTGATTACATGGCCAGGATGTTAAGCGCTGCCAATAGGCTTCAGCGCTTGATTAACGACCTGTTGAGTTATTCTCGTGTTTCTACCAAAGGGGAGCCTTTTGCCAAGGTAAATTTGAATCAAATACTGGAATATGTCCTAAGTGATCTAGAGGTCTCTATTCAGCAAAAGAATGCGAATATCTTTTCGACCTCCCTGCCAGAATTAGAAGCTGACTACACACAGATGAGACAGCTCTTCCAAAATTTGATTTCCAATGCCATCAAGTTTTCAAAGCCCGACGATCCTCCAAGAGTTGAAATTGCCTATACGGATGCCATGGCAAATCTGCATGAAGAGTTTGGAAGAAAGTGGGGAAAGATTCAGATTACTGATAATGGCATTGGCTTCAATGAACAATACAAAGAGAAGATTTTTGCCATATTCCAGCGTTTGGAAGGTAAAAAATTTGAAGGTTCTGGTATAGGACTCGCTATTGTGAAGAGGATTGTTCAACGCCATGGAGGAAGAATCGAAGTCGAAAGTGAACAGGGTGTTGGAACTCGCTTTACCATATTCTTGCCCTTATCCCAGGAAAAAACGGAGGTAACATGAATCCAGAATATAAAAATGTTTCACAGGCCATTACCAAGCCCAAAGCAATTACCATATTGATTGCCGAGGACGATGAAGAGGATCGAATGCTGCTGGAAGACGCTATGCAGGAGGGCAGAATCTCCAATCAAAGGATCTTTGTGGAGGATGGTGAGCAGTTATTAGATTATATGGAAGGGAATGGAGATTACAGTGACAGGGCTAACTTCCCGATGCCAGGATTGATTTTACTTGACCTAAATCTTCCCAAGATTGACGGAAGAGAGGCGTTAAAAATGATCAAAGCACACAAAGACTGGAAACGAATTCCCGTTATTGTATTGACGACTTCAAAAGCTGAGGAGGATATACTGAGAACTTATGACCTTGGGGTCAATTCATTCATTACCAAACCAGTTACCTTTGAAGGACTTGTAGACGTAACACATACACTCAAACATTACTGGATCGAAATAGTGGCATTACCTTCTAGAGACTAATGGATTTATTGAAGAGAAAAAGCGACGCACCCATATCTATCTTGCTCATTGACGATGATGAGGAGGATTACATGATTACCCGAGATATGATCGAGGAAATCAGGAATCAAGATTTTGATACCGAATGGGTACAGAGCTATGAAGAGGGCATCAAGGCTATGGCTGAAGCCCGACATGATATTTATTTGGTTGACTATCGATTAGGGGCGAAAGATGGACTGGATGTCCTGCAGCGTGCCATAGACATGGGTATTCAAAATCCTGTGATACTATTGACAGGGCAAGGAGACCTTGAGGTAGACGTTAATGCCATGGATAGAGGGGCAGCCGATTATTTGGTAAAATCAGAACTCACACCCTTCAGACTAGAAAGATCGATCAGATATAGTCTCCAGCAAATGAGAAATCTGCTGGAAATAAGACAATTGAATACCGATTTGGAAGAAAGAGTCGCTTCCAGAACGGACGCTTTGGCTATGGCCGTACAGGACTTGGAACGCCAAATCAAGGAAAACAAAGCCAAGGAAGAAAAACTTCGAAAAAGCCAGCAAGAACTTAGAAAAGCCCTAGCCAAAGAACAGGAATTGAACGAACTGAAGTCTCGATTTGTGTCTATGGCTTCTCATGAGTTCCGAACTCCACTCGCTACCATCCTTTCCTCTATTTCTCTGATTGAGAAATATGCCGAACGCGAGATGAAGGAAAAGCGAACCAAGCACGTCATGCGCGTTCGCTCAAATGTGCATGCTCTGAATAGTATTCTGGATGATTTCCTCTCCCTCTCTAAATTGGAAGAAGGGAAAGTGTTTATCCATCCCGAATATGTGAATCTCAAGGAACTCATGGCTGAGTTACAAGAGGAGATGAGCATGCAAACCAAACCAGGTCAGGAGATTGTACTTGAATATGAGGCAGATGAAGACATCCTTTGGATGGACGGAATTTTGGTGAGGAATGGCCTGATTAATTTGTTATCAAATGCCATAAAATACTCTCCTGAAAACTCTATAATTGACCTGAGATGCATTGTTAACGGTCAAAATATTACCTTATTTGTTAGGGATAGAGGCATTGGTATTCCATTAGAGGAACAAGTGCACTTGTTTGAAAGATTTTTCCGTGCCAGGAATGTTACACATATCAAAGGAACAGGATTGGGATTAAGTATCGTAAAGCGATACGTAGAAATGCTGGGAGGTGAGATAGAATTTAAATCTGTTCCTAGAAAAGGCACAAGCTTCACCATTCACCTAAAGAAATCTAAACCGGAATCATGAAAAAGATACTGTTAATTGAAGACAACGAGGAAATGAGGGAAAATACCTCAGAGATCCTGGAGTTGGCAGGTTATAACGTAATCACTGCTTCTCATGGTAAAGAGGGTGTGAGTATCGCCAGCAAGGAACAAATAGATCTGATTGTCTGTGATGTCATGATGCCAGAACTAGATGGATACGGCGTACTTCATATGCTCAGCCGAAATCCTATCACTGCATCCATTCCCTTTATTTTCCTTACGGCCAAGGCTGAGAAGCAGGATTTTAGAAGAGGCATGAACATGGGCGCTGATGATTACATCACCAAACCATTTGAAGATGTAGAATTATTAGATGCCATTGAGGTTCGTTTGAAGAAAACCGAAGGACTGCATAAAGAAATTCCACGCGATGCCGAAGGAATCAAGAATTTCTTCAATGAGGCGAAAGGACAAGTTTCCTTGAAGGAACTATCTGCGGACAGAGAAGCCAGGTATTACCGCACCAAAGATGTCATCTATCAGGAAGGGAATTTTCCACAGGCCCTGCTCTTTATTGCTAAGGGGAAGGTGAAGACCTACAAAACAAATGAAGATGCCAAGGAATACATCACCAATCTACACAAGATGGGAGATTTCCTGGGCTATCATGCTTTGTTGTCTGAAACAGCCTATACGGAATCTGCTATGGCCCTGGAGGACACAGAGGTGCTGGTGATTCCTAAATCAGACTTTTTCGCCCTTGTTTACAACGACAGAGATGTCTCTCACAGATTCATTCGCTTATTGGCCAATGACTTGGAAGAACGCGAAGCCCAACTTCTTCACCTGGCGTATGATACCGTAAGGAAGCGCGTCGCTGATGCCTTATTGCTCCTTCAGAAAAGGTATCAGGATCCCAATCAAAAAGAATTTGCCATGCCTATCTCTAGGGAGAATTTGGCAAATATCGTAGGGACAGCCAAGGAATCTGTTATTCGGGTTCTTTCCGAATTCAAAGGTGATGGGCTTATCTCTACCAACCAATCAGAAATCAAAATCCTAGATACCCAGGGACTAGAAAAGATCAGATACTAAAAAAGCCCCTTGAAAAAGAGGCTTTTTGAGGTTTGATTTCGATATATTCTTATAAGAGGGCGTAGCCAATGGCTACGTCCTTATTCGTCACTCAAAGCGTAGGTGGGTTGGAGCCGAGCTGCCTTCATGGCTGGGGCCAATCCTGCTAGCAAACCTGTGATCAATAAAATTCCAACTGCCCACATGATGGTACTCAGAGCGACTTCAGGTCGATAGAAGTATTGAATTTCTACCGATTGAGACAAGGCACTCATGCCATCTACCAACAAAATCCCAAACATCAGCCCAAGGTAACCTGAAGCTAGGCAAAGGAACATTGATTCACTCAAAATCATAGATATAACCGAGAAAGGAGTAGCTCCTAAAGCCTTTCGAATGCCGATCTCTCTTGTTCTTTCCTTTACGGTAATCATCATGATATTGGCCAAGCCAATCATACCGGCAATGATGGACATAACAGCGACAAACCAAGAAAATCCTCTGATTCCACTGAACATCGCTTGAAACTCCGAAAATTCCTTATCCAAATTATTGGAGCGAATACCACCCTCATCTTCGGGATGAACGGTTTTTCTTCTGGCTAGAATGCCCCGAACCTTATCTTCTAAATAGTAGGGTGAAACGCCATCTTTCGGAAGCATGGCCATCCAGAAGACACGATTGCCAAAGTTGTATACTTGCTGTAGGGTAGAGGTAGGCATATAAACCCGCTGGATTTCATAATAGGCCCCATCACCTCTTTCATTGGTATCAAACACGCCGATAACCTGAAAATAGATTCCCTCAATTTCAATATAGTCTCCAATAGGATCTTCCTGTGGTTCAAATAATACTTCACGGACACGTTTTCCGATGACGACCACTTTGCGCTTTTCATCTACATCTGATTGGTTGATAAAGCGTCCAGCAAGCATGGGCATAGGCTGGATGTTGATTAAATCTGGAAAGTCTCCATTTACGCTAAAGCTCCCAGATTGCCCATTCCGAATCATGACCTTATTGCCAATTCCCATTCTAGGACTGAGGTACTTGATTTCTGGAGTTAGCTTCCGAATGGCATCAACATCTTCATTATTCAGCCTAAGCTGGCGATTGACTTGAAAGCCTTTGTAGGGCATGGTTGTTTTGGCAGTCCATACAAAAACGGAATTGGTAGAAAAGGAAAACATACTCCTTACCCCATTTTCAAGCCCAGAACCTGTTCCTAACAGGAGGACCAGCATGAAAATACCCCAGAATACGCCAAAGCCAGTCAGTATGGCCCTTAGCTTGTTTTTACCCAGGGTATGAAATATTTCCTGCCATTTATCTAGATCGAACATAGGCGTTAATCTGCATTTAAGGCTTCAATAGGTCTTAGTTTGGCGGCACGGCGCGATGGAACCCAGCCTGCAAGAAATCCTGCAAACAAAAGGATGATCAAAGCAAATACCGCAATTCGCATTTCTACAAAGGGATTTTTGAAGAAGTCTGTTTCGATTTGATTAAGGGCCATGAAAGCATTTATGCCCTCTATTGAGGCAATACCGGCTGCTAGGCCTAAGAAACCGGCCATTCCCGTAATCAGCATAGACTCCTGAAGAATCAAGCTTACAATGGAGCCTGGGGTCGCACCCAGTGCCTTTCTTACCCCAATTTCTTTTGTTCTTTCCTGAACCACGATGATCATGATGTTACTCACTCCCATGATGCCTGCGATCAGGGAGCCAATACTTACCAACAGAATAATCGCTTCAATCCCTGTAAAAACACCTTGAATTTCCTGGAATTGCTTCTCCTGGTTCATGACAAGCAAAGCACGTCGATCATCAGGATGAATATTATGCTTGATTTGAAGGGCCTTGGTTAGCCTCTCCTCGACGTCATTACCTGAGTATCCGGGAAGTGTCGTTACGGCAAACAAATTGATGCGATTGGTCGCATTGAAGGTATTTTGGTAAGTCTGAAAGGGGATATAAATTCTTTCGGCAAATCGACCTCCCTGCCCATCGTCGTGAAAAACACCTACGACAAGGAAGGCTACATTGTTGATGGTGATAAATTTCCCAACTGGCTCTACACCTTTTGGAAAAATAACATCTGTAATTTTATCCCCTACTATGCAGGTTTTTCTGGCATCGAAATTATCTGGAAAATTGATCTTCCGTCCATGGGTGTAATCTAGGTTGACCTTGATGTTGAAATAATCTTCGGCACCAGCTATTACTTCAAATTCACCTACATTATTTTCATAAGCAACAAGGCAATCTCCAAATATCCCATTCTCTGGGGAGATGTATTCAATGCCTTCCACATTCTCCTCTACGTACTTCAAGTCCTCTTCCGTAAACACTACGGTACGCCCAGGTTGAAGTCCCTTGTAAGGCATGGTTGTCCGCCTTGGAAGGACCCAAATACTATTGGTCGCATCTAGTACGGTAGACTCATGAACGCCATTTCTCAGGCCTCTTCCTGCGCCCATAAGCAGGACTAGCATAAAAATCCCCCAGAACACCCCAAAAGCTGTTGCCAAGGTTCTCAACCTGTGCTGCCAGATGGTCGTAAAGATTTCTTGCCATTTATCGAGATCAAACATAGTCGTGATGATTCTAAGCTGAAAATAAACACTTTAGCTCTTGAGACAAACGAGCGAAAAAGCATAAACCGCTATTTAGGGAGCGCTATCTCTAAAGAATAGGATATAATTATTTGATAGGTAGGATGTTAAGTCCCAGTTGCTAGCCAGTTTGCCAATTGTAAACAAATGTAAAAACTTTAATAAATGGCAATTTTTGCTTCAAGTGCTCGAAGGAAAGCCTTAGATATTGAACCACTTAGCTACGAATCCGAGCTTTAATCTTCTCAGGAGATGTCCGAAGTACTCAGAAAAGTCGGGGGAAATATTGAACCTAAGAACCAGCAGAATAAACAGACCTCCAATGATAGCTGATCTATAACCCAGATCAACTAGCCAATAACCCGTTATGGGTAACAGAAAGCCTATGGTGGTACAAAGGGCTAAGATGATGAGCATCCATAAGGTCTGCTTGCTGAAGGGCTGCATACCAAACTTCCACCATACAAAACCTGCTTGCAGACTGTTGATGACGATGATACTAAGGGCAGTAGCCATGGCCGCACCTTCCAATCCATAAATAGGGATCAAGATGCTATTGGTTGTGATGGACAGGATGATGGTCGCAAAGGTGAATAAGAGGTTAATACGAAAGAGCTTGGAAGAATTGATAATGTGGGTATTGAGTCCGGTTGCCAGATCATACAAACGCGCAATACTCAAGATGTACAGAACGGGCACACCCGCTAGATAAGAAGCTCGCCCTGTCATGGTTTCAAATATGACCTCTCCATTGACACAAAGGAGCATCAACAAACATCCACCTGTGATAAGATTGACAAGAGCTGACTTTTTATAGAGAATTTGAATCTGATCGGGTCGATTGTTCTTCCAGTGTTCTGCAACCAATGGAATGACCAACTTATTCATGGATTTGGTGGGAATCACTGCAAACCGTAAAAACATCAAGGGCAAGCCATAAATTCCTACATCAGCGCCACTAGATAGGGCTGCCACCATCATGATATCTAAGATTTGGTACAACCAAGAATTCACGGTGGTGATATAATTATAGCCGCTGTAGACAGCTATGGTACGCCACAATTTACGAAGACGAAAACTCCAGATGGGCTTTAGATGAAACTGACCTAGGTAGATCAAATAAGCCACGAGGATAAATACCATGAGCCCATTTAACCAAACAAATCCAGCCACCAATTGAGGGAAATCCATGTACTCAAAATGGAAGAGCACCAGCAGAATGGAGAAGCCAATTTTGATCAGCAACTCCCGTATAATGGAGGGTACAATGCTCTTAAAGAGCGTATTTGAATAGGTCTCAAGAAGCAGATGATTGAGCCCGAAAAAACCTATTAACAGGGTATACCAATAATACTCCGTTATAAGAGGGGACCTTTCCTGAAACCACCCAATAAAAATATCCTGGAAAAGGATATAAATCAGACTAAAGAGTAGGAATCCACCGGTAGCAACAGCAAGGATATAAAATAGAAAACCATGATGCTGCCTGCCCTTATCCCTGAAAAAAGGAAGGAAGCGGATAATGGTTGGATTGCCTCCTAAGGCGGAAAACTGCGCAACAAAAATTGTGACGTAGGGCAAAAAGTCTACTAAGAATCCTTTTTGGGCTTCATCTAAAAAGCGTGTGGCCAAGAACAGCCCATTCAATGCACCAAACAGTGCACCTACATAGGAAATGATTGTATTGACAGAGCCTTGACGCTTTACTATGCCCATTTGCTGCGAAGATACATGCTGAACCTTGAAGAAGCTTTAAAATATACCTCTATGGCTCAAATTGGTTCAGGCTATTTCTTCTTCCTTGTTAGAACGGTTTCTCCAGACAAAGAATCCAGCAGCCAACCCAAGTAGAATCAGAATGATCGAGCTTATCATGGAGATATTCTCACCTACATAATAGCTTTCTGGATTGATGCGGAAGGTGATTTCATGCTTTCCAGCTTTAAGAGGCAGTGCTCTCAGAACATAATTTGCTCTCGCATGAGGCACTTCCACTCCATCTACATAGGCTTTCCAACCCTTCGAACTGTTGTAGAAGACCTCAGAGAATATCGCCAATTGATCCGTACTTGATTCGGAAATATAACTTACCTCATTAGGGGTAAAGCTCGTTTGACGGATATAGGCGGTAGAATCTATGCCAGGCTGAATTCCATTTAGCACATCAGCATATCTTTTATCAAGCACAGCTTCAAGCCTTGGGTTAAGATCTTTCAAGGCAGCAAATTCTTCATCTGCATTTTCTACCATCTTGTAGGATTGTACAAACCATGCATTCCCCATGGCCATAGGATTTCTCCAGGCAATTTGAGGACTAAGAATGATGTATTTACAATTGAGCATGTTGAGAATAGGGAGCCTTCGGAAATCGACTGCTCCGGGTTGCTGCCCTTGTGTCTGCTGGGCAATCATGGATATGGTGCGCATTTCAGATCCTTCTGAGGCATTGGGCGCGACATAGCCATACATCAAGTCATTGTACCTACGTAGCTTGGCTGGGTGATAGCCTCCAATGTCATTGTGGAAGAAGGCCGTGTTGGCACTGTTGAAGCTATTCACAGTCATATTCAGAACCCTAAAGTGGGTATTGTCTCTTAGAATCTGCTGGTCAGCAAGTGAGGGCTGTGGACTTTCATAATTTTCTCTTCTCGAGAAGTTGTCATCGTTGATGTAGCGCTTATTGACCAACCACATATCACCTACAATGAGGATGGCTAGAAGGGCAAGCACCACGGAGGACTGTTTGATTCTGTCATTGACAAAGGCCCAAAGAAGTGCTGTTGCAATTGCGATCAAGCCAAATGATCTCCAGGAATCGGATACCAGCATATTCTGACGTAGCTCAATGAAGATATCCACGATCTGCTGCCCATTTTGCTGAGTCAGGTATCTTTCGTCTGAATATCCCGAGAAGGAAAATAGTCCAGGTCCTACCAGAGCAAGCAATAGACATAATCCTCCAGTTACTCCTGCGGCGATGTAAATGGCTCTATTGACCTCGGCTTTTTCGATTCCTCGATCCTTGTACTGAATGGCTGCAACCAAGCCTAGTAGGCCTAGCAACGGCATGGTAAATTCTGGAATGACCAGCGCCATAGAAACCGCTCGGAATTTATTGTAGAGTGGGACGGTATTGAAAATGAACTCGTTGAAGGCAAGAAAATTCCCCCCCCATGAAAACATCATAAACAAGACTGTCGCCGCAATCAACCCCCACTTAAGAGGTCCCTTTACAAGGATCGCACCCAGAAGGAATAGGAAGCAGATAATAGCTCCTACGTATACGGGTCCGGATGTAAAGATTGGTTTTCCCCAAAAGGTAGGCATGGCTCCCCTGGCAGATTGTGCTCCTAGTTTCTTTTTAACAACATCATAATTCTTGCTACCGGGCTCAAAGGTAGTTCCACTAGCCCCTCCCATGAAATTGGGTACGAGTAGGGTAAAAGTCTCATGAATTTCATAGGACCAGTCAAAGGCATAGCCCATATCCAGTCCTTCATCCTTTTTGGTTCCATCTTTTGGGGTCAATTCAGATTTACCTCGGATGGTTTCTTGTACATATTCATAAGAGGAATAGAGATGCCCAATGTTGGGGGCAATCCCCAACCCGACTGCCAATAGTGCAATTCCAGTTGATTTGGCAAAAGGAGCAAATTTCCCTTCTCTAATGGCTTCTACGAATAGGAAAATACCTATGACAGCCACCATGATTGCCATATAATAGGTAATCTGCACGTGGTTGGCTGCGACTCCAAAGGCCATAGAAAAGGCGGTTAAGACCCCTCCGAGTAACCATTTGTTGTCATATATCATGAGAATTCCAGCTACAGTAAGGGGCAAAAAGCCTATGGCGGCGGCTTTTGAGGTATGCCCTGCTGCCATAATGATGAAGAAGTAAGATGAAAAGGCAAAGGCGGCTCCTCCAATAAAACTAAACCAAGGCCCTAGCTTCATCGTGTTCAACAGAACATAGAAGGAGAGAAACATGAGAAACAAGAACGAAATGGGGGGAGGCACCAACTTAAAGTAAGTGGTATATAGGTTTTTGATGATATTCTTGGGGAATTGTAATCCAGCATGTGTGGTGGGCATTCCCCCAAACATACGAGAGGTCCAAAATGCCTGTTCACCCGTTTCAGCATTATATTCCTTGGCTTGTTTGGTCATGCCAGAAAACTGCTGTATATCACCCATTTGCAGCTTTTCTCCACTGAGGAGAGGGCTGAAGTAAATCAGGAGAATTACAAAAAATCCTAATAATAGACCTCCATGTAATAGGCCATTTCTTAGGCCTGGAGACATATTGGATAGGGGAGAAGGTTTACGTTCAGATGATTTAGGTGTAGCTTTTTTCTGTGAAGCCTTTGGTGTAGGCTTCTTAGACCTCTTCTTTGCCATGAATTTTTGAGCTTAGTTCAATCCAAAGCTAATAGGAAGGGCTGAATAAACCAATTATTGTAGGAAGGTGAATGGGAATGGACAAAAGAGCCCTACGCAGTATGGAACTAAGGAGCCATACACAGGACTGAACATTCGTTGTCTACGATTCTGTTTAGCTCTAGCATAGCTGCTACGGCAATCTGTGAATAGTTTTGAGAAGCATTTCCAAACCCTCTGTAAGTTGTATGCCAGAGTCGTTGGATCAGGTCCATCCCTTGGTATTTGTAGGGGATTTTTCTGATAGCTCCTCCCACATTTCGAGCTCCTGCATGATAGACATGCATGACAAGCAAGCGAAACCAGAGTGATTCTTCGTCAATCTTTACTCGGCGAGCCTGTAGCATTCTTCGAGCGTGTGGGATACAAATATTTCGGATATGACCCGCCGCAGCTTTTGCGGCCAAAGCGGGATCTGCCCGCTGATCAATGCTGTCATTCATGATCAAGCCCGCCTTTCGTCCTACATGAGGCATGAGTTGGTAGGGACCAGCTGCACCAGTAGGAGAGACACGTTGAGCACCAGGACTTTCAATGAGAAGAATGGCCTGACCATACCAAGGATCCACCTTCATTTCTTGAAACTCATGAATACCGCTGTTTATTTGTGACAATATTTTGTCAAATTTGTAATAATCCTTCTTTCCATAGGTTACATAAAGCCTCGTTCCAAGAGGTAATTGCAGTTTTTCAATGATACTATCCTTGAACGCACGCTTTTGAACATCCGGCATGGTATCGTATTGGGCGGTAGGGAAGATTTGATATATCTCTCTTGTTTTGGCGTTGTTGAGGATGCAATATTCTGGATCAAGGTTCATTACCTTCCTCCAAAATCTTATTTCAGGAAGTAACTCCCAGCTACCTTTTGCAAGAAGTTGTTGATCTTGAATGACTTGCTGAAGGAGGGTATCTCTTAGGACAACCACCTCTTTAACATCCTCATCTTGTGCTATTACATGATGAGGAAGGCCAAACAGTATGATACAGCCCAGGAAGGAAATGACTTGCCTGATCATAGAATCCAATTTTTGTCCAATTCGGATATTTCTCAATAGGATAACCTATTGAATTACAAAATACATAAAATGAAAATAGTTTGGAAGGTGTAGAGATGAAGAATATTACATCTTTCTATAAAAAACGGAGGTTTAGAGAATTAGGTTCACAAAAAACTTCCCTTTTTCCTATCAAAGACAGCAAAAAGGGAAGAAATGTTGCTTGAAGGACATCAGTCAAAGAGTCCTTTTACTGCTTTTTGGAAGTGAGAGAAGGCTTCCCCCATTTCTTTTCCAAAATCTTCTAAGCGGTTTTCGGCCTTGTCTTCAGCACCATCTACCTTTTCTTTGATTTTGTCAAGTTCTTGGCTAAGGTCCTTCTTTTTCTCCTCATATTCTTCTTTGGCCTCAGCCATGCCAAGGTGAAAGTGAAGACGGAACATATCGAGCCTAGTTTTGAAATGGTTCATTTGCTCGTCAAATTCCTCCTTAAGCTTTCCGACATTTTCCCCTGCTTCTCCTTTTACCTTTTCGAATTCTTCCGAAGCAGAGTGGAGGGCTTTATCCAATTCTTTTCTTTGTTCTTCAAAGGCATCCTTGCTTTCTGCCTTTCCAAGCGCAAGCTGAACTTTAAGTTCGTCTAGTTTGCCTTGCAAAAGATTGGACCCTTCTCCAAGCATTTCGCCAGCATGTTTGGTGAATGAATTTACTGATTCGGTCAAATTGTGTTTGTGTTGTTCAAAAGCCTCAATAACATCGGCTTCTTCAAGTTTGAGATCCAATTCTAGGTCCTCAATTTCTTTTTGCCATTTGGCTAGTTCTTTATCCATGATGTTTAGTGATTTTATCTGATTTATTATACCCAATTTTTCTGACTTCCGAAGGAAATTAAGTCATCTTAAAGAGGAGCTAATTTTCTCTTTAAGCCTGATATCTGCTGTTTGAGAAATGAATTCAGATTCTATCTCATTAGCAATTGTAAAAAATAGCAAATAGTGCATATATGGAGAATTACTTTGTCTATTAGGCTGACTTTCATTCTTTTTGTGCCAATATTTTTCCCCTAATTCATCTGAATGTTACCTTAGCATTAGGAAAAAGAATCTTATAATTGTCCTATGATATATGATGAGGCTTTCAATTTTTCTAACATTATCAAATGGAAGTGCTCATTTTTTTTGGTAGAATTGTAAATTACGTATCTGGTGATTATCAATTTACCGCTTAAATTGTAATCCAGTATATGCAGCCAACCATGCAAAACCAGAATTTTCCTCATTGAGGGATATATCCTCAAAAACAAAACCTTAACAATTTTTTAGTATGAGAAGAATTATTACCACGATTTTCCTCCTTTCACTTATGGGGGCTGGCCTATTCGCTCAACAAACGCTGAGACAGGCTCCAGTGAACGTAACAAACGATGAGGCTGTTGCAAGAAAAGTGGAGGCTATTAACAGTGTAGCTGCTGTAAATGACAACGCCAATAGACTCGTTACTTGTGGAGTTGACGTTGTGGACTATGGTCTGTCTAAATTGAGTGGAGGTACATTCAGCCTTTGGACTATTTCAAATGGTGGGCAGATTTCAGCTGCTTATCAGTATTTCCCAGTACCTACTGGTGCTACTGTAAATGTATCTCAGGTTGATTTCTTAGCTAGATACCTTCCTTCTGGAACAAGTGCTTCATTCGATGTGAATGTTCAGCTTTTTGGTGTGAATGCTAACTTGAATCCAACTGGTGCTGCTTTGGCTACTGCTTCAGTAACGATCGATACCAGCTCTAGTTCTCAGTTTTTTACAGCTACCTTTGCTGCACCTGTTGCTTTGACTCAGGACTTTGCTGTAGTTGTTGAAAACCCTTCTGATTCATCTCTTCAAATGGGGACCAACTTTGCAACTGCAGGAGACGGACTTGGAGATTACTACGCTGGTCTTCGTTTCGGAACTACTGCTGCAGACTGGACAAACGGAAGCAGCATCAACATTGGTGGCGGTCTTGACTTTAATGTAGACTTCTTCTTCGGACCTTACGTTACTTATGATTTCGATGCTTCTTTTGTTGCTGATGCATCTTGTCTTCTTCAAGGAGAAACTACCAAGTTTACTTCTACTTCTGACCAGATTCTGTCTAACAGAGTCTACAACAGGTTGGCTGCGGCTTCCTTTTTCGATCCTACTAGACCTGACTCAACTTTCGGATGGGATACTAATGGAGATTCCAACCTAGATATCTACGGAAGTGAAGTTGATGCCTTGATCGGACCTAATACAGGTATGGTAGACGTTACACTTGAAGCTCTTATGCTTGGGTACACGCAGAACGGAATATGCCTAGATACAGAGACTTCTATGTTTACCTCTGGTCCAGCTGCCAATGCTGTATTTGATTCTGCTTTGGTTTCTCCTAAGACTTACCAGTTTGATGGGCTACCAGCAAGCTTCAATGATACCTACTCTTGGGACTTTGGTGATGGAACTACAGACAACACCAACAGCCCATCTGTACAGCATACTTATGCGATCTCTGACAACTTCACTGTTACACTGATCACATCAAGCTGTGGAGACAATGATACGACAACCTTGGATATCTTTGTTGCTCCTGACTTCGCGGCTGGGATTAACACGCTTTCTAAGAGAGAGATGAACGTATATCCTAACCCTGTACAAGACATCTTAAACGTTGAGCTTGAGCTTGACAACGTAGAGGCTGTTACTGTGGAAGTATTTGATATGCTAGGTAAGCTTGTAAGCGCTAAGAACTTAGGTAATGTTCAGGTTGGTGAGTTCAACCTTGACATGGCTAATTTCGAAAGCGGTATTTACTTTGTAAAAGTAACCGCTGGCGATAGAGTTAAAACTGACCGTGTCTTCAAAAACTAATTGAAGAACAAAACAACATAAAAGAGGCCATCTCGATCTGAGATGGCCTCTTTTTATATGATTTATGTAACATAGTGATATTTCACTACGACTTTATTTTAGTTCTACCAGGATCTTTTTTGCTTCTCCTTTTTCGATGATGACTTTTTGTGCGGAAGGGAAAGCTCTAATGATTGTTTCTCCTCTTGGCTCCACATACATCCAATATTCACCATCCTCAAGCTGTGAGAAATCAAAACCCTCGCTTTTGCCCAAAGATTGTGTGCTAATAAACCGCTGACTGTCATCAGGGCCATAAAGAGATACATGAAAGATGGAAGCTGTACTCTTAGCAGCACCAAATACATTCCCTGTAATTTTACCTTTTCTACTTACACTAGCAGTTTGACGAGTTACCTTGCTATATACAGCATAGAGGGCTTTGCCATCTACATTGGATTGAATCCATGATGCTTGTAAGGATTTACCCAATTGACGCAGATTGAGTGTCAGTGAATTTTTACCGTAAGGGAAACTTACTTGGAGTTTAGTGGACATTCCACCTGCAAATGAAGTCATTCTTACAGACTGGACTTTTCCTTTTAAAAATCCGCCTTGTGCGGTGATCTGTACTTCGTTACCACTTTCCGTAATGTGAAGTTGAGGAAAGCGATCGTCAGAAGCCTTCCAAATCCCTTTTAAGGATGTTTCTTCGGCCTTAAGGTTAAGACCTAGAAAAAGGATGGCAAGGAAAAGTGTAGCGTATTTAGGGAAAGCTCTCATTAATGAGATAAATTTATAAACAGGATAATTTTAATCGAATAAGGCAACATCTGTTCCAATAAACGAATGTTTTAAGGTGATGTACGATTAAGAAGGCCAAAGCATAAAAATTACTTCATAAATGGAAGTAAAGTCAGTGTGAAGTGTATCTTATGATAGCATCAACAGGACGTGAAATCTGAAAATTTCTAGAAAGTTTATTTTTCTACGCAAAATATCTCTTCACTGATGCTTATATACCTAGACGAAAATAAGGCAGGAAATGTTTCATGCATATATTATCATATAGGGCAAATGGCTTTTGAGGTCAGATTTTCATAAATAAAGTGGTATATTTTTCCACAATTTTTTGTATGAATTCAGCAATTTTACCCTTCATTCACCATCTCCAGCAATGGTTCGAAAGTCAGGAAATTGACTTAGAGAACAATCGCTTTCTAATAGCCGTAAGTGGTGGCCCAGATTCAGTTCTTTTGGCTTACCTCATGACACAGCTTAAGGCAGAGTTTGGGTTAGCACACGTCAATTACCAACTGCGAGATGAAGATTCTCAATTGGATCAGGAATTGGTAGAGGAATTGGGTGAAAAATTAGGCTGTGAGGTGCATGTTCACCTTAGCACCAAAGAAGAGGTCAAGAATGATCCCTTTGCTTCTACACAAGAAAAAGCGCGAGATATTCGCTATCATTTCTTTGAGGAATTGATGGATGTCCATGATTATCAATTCTGTTTAACGGCGCATCATGGAGATGATCAAGTCGAAAGTATCCTATTCCACCTATTTAGAGGAAATAATGTTTCAGTTATAAAGGGCATTCCTGAAAGACGTGAACCCTACTTACGTCCTTTGCTGACTTTTACAAAGGATGAAATTCTGAAAGCATGTGAAGAACTAGGGCTATCCTTTAGAATTGACCACACAAACCTACAAAACGATTACATCCGCAATCAGATCCGCAACCTGATTGTGCCTCCTATTCGTGAAGTGAATCCCTCTATTACCCGGCAGATGTCACGTATACATCAGTGGTATGGATTGAAGGAAAGTTTCATTTCTCATGTCATGAGCAATTTGTATCCCTTTATGATACAACAACACGCTCAAGGAGCCACCTTAGATTGGCAGCCATTTCTAGAGCTATATTCCGAGGAATATTTGCCTTTACTGGTAGCAGAGGTATTGACCAAATGGGGAATACATGGTCACACCATGCAGCAAGCGCTGAGGTTGATTCATTCCTCATCAGGAAAGTACGTGGAATGGCATGACAGAAAAATTTATAGAACACGCGTGGGTATAGCCTATTCAGAGGAAGATTATACCAAGACCTTCCAGGATATCGAAGTGGAGGACCTACCTGAATCCACCCTCCAATACAACTGGATGGGAAGAGATATTCTCTTAGATTATCACGAGGGAGAGGCCGTTTTTGGAAAGATCAATGATTACTATTTGGATGCAGATGAAATTAAGTGGCCAATCAAAATCCGAAGTTGGAAATTGGGCGACAGAATGATGCCACTGGGGATGAGCAAAAGCAAAAAACTCAGCGACATATTCATTGATGCCAAAATGAACCCCTTGCAGAAGGAAAGAGCCATTGTCATAGAGGATCAACAAAAAATTATTTGCCTTTCTGACTTTAGACCGTCTGAGTCCGTTAAAATCACGGAAGATACCTGGCACATTCTCCGGATTCGTTTTCAGGAAAAAGGCTAACTTTGATTCTTTCCCCATTCCTTGTTACAGAAATATTGGCTTTACATGAAGATGACAGTTAAGATTCTTTCCCTCCTTCTCATTCTTCCTTCCTTATTGTTGTTAATCAATGCTTGTGGGCAGGAAGAAAAGGGACCCTCCAAAGAGGAACTGGTTAAGCTAGATAGTGTCAGGAGAGATTCTTCTATCAGCCTTGTTTCGCTCAACAAACAAATTGCAGCCAACCCGGATGACTATGGACTGTATCAGGATCGTTCCGAACTTTACTTTGGAATGGACAGTCTAGAAAAGGCAGTGGTGGACATCAACAAGGCAATTGAGTTATACAGAAATGGTCCCGACCTATACTTTTGGAAAGGCTTTTTGACCTTCATTTTGAATGATACGGTGGAAGCGAGAAAAGCCTTTGAAATAGCTGAAGGGCTGGGCTCACAAAATCCAGAGGTATACTATCAACTCGGTCAAATTTATTTCTTCCAAAAACGATATGAAGATGCATTGAGACAGTACAAGGAGGCCGCAGAGTATCAACCTGACAATCCCATTTATGTATTTGCCCAAGGTTTTTTGGAGGAGGAGAGAAAGCGCTACAAAGAGGCTACTTTACACTACCTCAATTCCCTCAAGGTCGACCCGGCCTTTGACAAATCCTTACTTCGCTTACACGATATTTATCTCAACCACTATGAAAATGAGTTAGAGGCTTTGAAGTATAATAAGTCCTTATTGGATGCAAATTTGGGTCACCCTTTGGCCAATTATAATGAAGGGAATTACCAGTTAAGAAGAGCGATGAGATTTCGGAATGGAGGGGATCTGAATGGGTTTGGTGAAGGTTTGAACAACGCTATTGCCAACTTTACCATAGCTGTGAACAATGATGAGAACTTTGCACTGGCTCATTATGCTAGGGGTATGGCTTATTTTGAAGGTGGTCAGCGCATGGATGCTGCTATAGAAGACTTTCAGAAGACAATAGAGATCAATCCCAATCTCGCACAGGCTCATTTTATGTTGGGTTCTATCTTCGAGGGAAATGGAGATTTAAGTACTGCGCTTGGGTATTTCAAAGAAGCTGCCAGGCTAAAGCCTGATGGCTCTGGCTTTCAGAAAGCTGTGCAAGAAGTTTCAGCTCAACTCAAATAGATCAGCTAAAACCGCATATATAAAAAGCGTCCTTCCAACAAGAAGGACGCTTTTTACATGAGCTCAATTCTTTTAAAAGTCTATTCGATAATAAAATACTGGGAAGAAGCCTAGGTTATACTCCTCTCTTACAGGATCGTCAGCCTCTGGAACATAGGTCAGGGTAAGTAGGTTTTGAAAGCCAAAGAGGGCAGGAATATTGATCAGGTCCAGCGCAAATTTGTGCGTAACATTATTCCGATTAACGCTCCACGTCATGTTGGCATCGGCTCTAAAGTAGGCGGGAAAGCGCTCCGTGTTGAAGGTAGAGTCCACAAAGACTATTTCAAGCTGTTCTGCACTGGCCTCTCTGTCTACAGGTCCTGTCCAGCGGCCCCCTACCGTTACTACTTTTGCCCCCAACGTCAAGGCACTTCTTTCATTTACCTTAAATTCCTTGGCCATAACCGCGTTTGCCTGGTATGATCCATTGAAGGTAGTGTTTCTTAGAATCCCATCAGATCCTCTGTACTTGGAATCAAAAACGGAGCCAGTGATCAGAAAGTAATATCCGCCTTGAAAGAAGCGCTCAAGAGAAACCTCAAGACCATAGTTTCTTCCTGTGCCTTCATTGACCAATTTGTTTGGGAAGACACGAGAGAATCCAGAACCCGCATTCACCATACTAAAGGCAGAGGAAAAGGTATCCACTGGGATGTTAAATAGATACTGATAGTAGACTTCCGTACGGAAGCGCATATATTTATTGGGGAGGAAGTCATATCCTAACACCGCATGGGCACTTTTGGTGAGACCTATGTCTAGGTTGTATTCATTAACTAAGTCAGCTCCATTATTAGGGGTTGGCTGTCCATAGAAGTATAAATAGGGCGTCTGCATTTGGGAGTGAAGACCAGCACCAAAGCTCAGCTTAGAACTTTTTGTAAGCTCATAATTCATCCCAATTCTGGGCTCGATAGGGGAGAAGCTGTTGTCATTCAAGCCAAAGTACATCGCAGATAGGCCTGTAACCACTTGAAACTTATCATTGGGCTTGTATTTGTATTGAACATAAGGTTGCACAATGGGAGCCCCTCTAAACCCTTGCCACCTGGTAGTCCAAGGATCAAAAGTGGGCCTACCATCAGGCTGAGGACGAACGATTCTCACGCTGTCGTAAAAGTTCATGTCTAGCCAATCGAAGTTGATACCGGCATTAAAAATGTGGTTGCGGCTAAACTTCTTGCTGAATTTGGCATAGGCGGAATACTTGACCTCATCAAAGCTATAATCCAGGATAGGGGTTAGCCTAAGAGAATCCATGATGAAACGATTGTCTGCTCCCAATACCCTGTAAATCTGCTCGTGGTAGGTGTAGTTATACTGTCGTGAAGCACCAATACCGGCCTTGAAGTAAGTTGTCAGGTTAATGGGATGTGTGTAGGTTAGCCCAACTACTCCTGTGTTAGAGGTGAAATATTGGTCTCTGTCTTGATTATCAGCATAGATATCGATCTCTTCTGGTGGCGCTTCATCACCCGACAAAACAATATCGATGTTACTTAGACCTCCCATTCCCCAAAAAGATAGCTGGGCACCATTTTTTAAGGGAAAATTAAAACGGAAAGCACCATCCTGGTAGTTCGGTATAGCCGTGGTCCCAAGGTTCAGGTTCAGGAATGAAAAGAGAGATAGTGTTGAGTATCGGTACATCACAAGGAAGGAGGAACCTGAAGTTCTGCTAATGGGCCCCTCGGCAGTCAGTTCAGTACCGAGTAAACCAAGCTGACCTGTGAATTCAAACTTTTCGTTGTTTCCATTTCTTAGCCTTAAGTCAAATACTCCACCTACCGAGTTTCCATATTCTGCTGGAAATGCCCCCGTGTAGAAATCCGAATTGGCCAAAAACTTATTATTCAGAATGGTTACAGGACCACCACCTGTTCCTGGGATGGCGAAGTGATTCGGATTAGGGATGTTCATACCTTCCATTCTCCAAAGCAAGGCATTAGGTGAGTTTCCTCGAATGATGATATCGTTTCGGGAATCATCTCCAGATACTACGCCAGCATAGTTTCTGGCCATACGGGCTGGTTCACCTCTTGATCCGGCATATAGGTCTGTTTCTGTTACAGAAAACTCACGTCCGGATATGGTCGCCATTTCGTTACGTACCTCACCATTTCTTGTAGCTAAGATTTCGACCTCATCAGCTGTTACAGCAGAAGCCTCCAGCTTTTGGTTGAGAATCACCTCTTTGGCTGAGGTAACTTCAATGTTGTCGAGGTTAGTCGTTTGATAACCGATGTAGGTAAATAGGATCTTTACCCTTCCGACTTTGACATTTTGAATCCTGTAAAAGCCCTTGGAATCGGTATTGGCTCCTTTGGCTTGTTCACCGGCTTGCATGATGACGACGGTAACGCCTTCCAGCGGATAATTGGTTTCGCTATCCACTACCTGGCCCCTTACCGTCTGTGTGGGAGTTTGAGCCATGAGGAAAATGGATGGAAAAATGAGAAGTAAAACGTGACTTAATAAATAGTTTGCCTTCATAATGGGCGGTTAGATGATTATTCGCGCAAAATTTAAGGCAAAATTAAGCCTTTTATAGATTCTATCGTCTATAAGATACAGATTATTTAAAGGCACTTTTTGCCTCCGTTCTTTTTAGATTTAATAATTTTTTGATACGTTTTTTATCAAAGTGAAAAAACTTTTGATTTAATATAACGTATATTGCAACATAACCCCAAGCAATCCCCTGTTTTAACTTGCGTTTCCTACTAACGACTATCAACCATGGATCTAATAACCATTTTATGGGTATTGTTCACAGGTGGACTTGGCATGTATCTCGGTCTTGACAGCCTTTTCCGCGGAGAAATTACACTCAGTGCAGCCCAACGCTGGAACTTACCAGCTTGCAGAAGACCTTCCTTCTTGTTTTATCTGCTTTCAACCATTTTCCTCTTATCAGGAACAGCTTTAGTTGTTTTTTCCTTCGTTCAGATGTTTGGATAAAATTATCCTAGTATTCCTGAATTGAGTATGTTTGTCGCGACATGATCAACAAGGAAGAAATAGACAGGATTTACCTACAATGGTTAATCGAAGAGGAAAACCTGATTACCATGATGTTTTCTCGTTCGGGTTCTATCAATAGGCGAGGAGATGGAGAAAATTTAGGGGGAAGACCCGCCATGGGTAGAGTAGAAGAACCCTTATTTCAGCAATTGTTGGAGGCCCTTCCCCTTGATTGGTTTCAAAACACAGGCAGATACACACTTCCAGATCCCAAAGGAAAAATGGCCAAACTTACCTTGGCCTTTGAGGGAGAAAAACTTGATACCGGATTCGAATTTATGTACGGGACACAATCTGATGGACCACCAGAGGATATGGTTGAGTACATCGAATTTGCGATGGAATTGAGCGAAGAATGGTACCAATCTCAAGGCAAAAAAAAGAAGCGCTAAGCTGAGCCTCCCTAGCTTAATTTCCTACGGGCTTTCGTATATTGGCAGAAAAATTACATGCCCTCTCCAAAGCGACTCGCTATACTCGGTTCTACAGGTTCCATTGGCACCCAGGCCATAGAAGTAGTAGAAGAACATCCCCATCAATTTGAAGTCATTGTACTCACAGCAGGTAATAATGCCGATTTACTTATTCAGCAAGCCTTACAAGTCAAGCCAAAAGTAGTTGTCATCGCAAATGAGAATAAGTATTCTCAAGTAAAAGAGGCGTTAAGTTCAACGGAAATTGAGGTAAAGGCAGGTTCGGAGGCTCTTTGTGAGGTCGTAGAAAGAGACGATGTGGACATGGTACTGACAGCTCTGGTGGGCTTCTCTGGTTTGAGACCTACGGTAGCCTCTATCAAAGCAGGTAAAGACATTGCCCTAGCGAATAAAGAAACCCTTGTCGTTGCTGGAGAATTGATCAACGAATTGGCCCATCAACATAAAATCTCCATCATTCCCGTTGACAGTGAGCATTCTGCCTTGTTTCAGTCCCATGTAGGTGAAGAGAATAATCCCATAGAGAAAATTTACCTCACAGCATCAGGAGGCCCTTTTAGAGGATATTCATTGGATCAATTGCGTGAGGTAAAACCCTCTCAAGCCTTGAAACACCCCAATTGGGAGATGGGGGCAAAAATAACGATTGATTCGGCTTCTATGATGAATAAAGGATTAGAAGTCATTGAAGCAAAATTTTTGTTTGACCTGGAGGACGAACAAATAGATGTAATTGTCCATCCTCAGTCCATCATTCATTCCATTGTACAGTATCAGGATGGTTCTATGAAGGCGCAATTGGGACTTCCCGATATGAAGCTTCCCATTCAATATGCAATGGCCTACCCTCAACGTCTGAAAAACAGCTTTAAGCGATTCGATTTCCTTGATTACCCTCAGCTTACTTTTGAAAGATGTGATACTTCCGTATTTAAAAATCTGGCTCTTGCCTATAAGGCCATGGATTTGGGGGGAAATATTGCCTGTATTTTGAATGCTGCCAATGAAATTACCAATAGGGCTTTCCTGGAGGAAAAAATACGCTTCACCGATATTGGAGACCTAAATGAGGAGGCGATGACACAACTTCCTTTTATACAACAACCTTCCCTAGAAGATTTATTCAAGACAGATCAACTCACAAGAAATTGGGTGCGGGAAAAAATTGGATAAAGAGGCCTAGAAATTTTTGTTGATAAGTCCACAAAACTATTAGGGAATTTTCATAGTTAAGCATCTTGAAATATATTGTATGCGTTTTTTCGTATATGTTATGAGATTCTTAGGTATATCAATATTCTTCTTGCTTTCGTTTTGCCTAACAGCCTGTGGGTCTTTTTCTCCTGAAGAAGGTTGGAAGGAAAAAGTGAAATTTGATCTTGCAGCTTTAGAAGAGGTAAGAAAGTCCCATCTACATGGATATGCTTTTTGTATCCCCAATGAACCCATGCTGGTAGAGCAAGTAAGACAGATTCATCCTGATTTGGAGGTAATTGATCAGCCAGATGATAGTTGTTCTCCCAACCATTATTACTGTACGTTTTCCCCCGTAAGTCCTGCACATCTCACCCATTTGAAAAGAATCGCACAATTTTCTTATATCGAAGAAGTACATCCTATTTGGAAGCCCTCTCAGGAGAATTGATGAGATCAGACCACTTCTTTTTCCCTCCCATAAAATAGGACCAAACCACAGAAGAAGGATAGAAGCCTCCTTTGGGGAAATCCTTTGGACCCTTGCCATACATTCTTCTCCTTTCTTTCCTCCATTTGCCTATTAAGCCATAGAAGTGCATATGCGCCTTTAGGATGGCACCAATAGACTTTGTATCTCCCTTGGTGAGCGTTTGTAATGCCCAAATGCCATCTAATATCATGCGAACGAATAGATGTGAGACAAGTTTCCCCTTTGGAAGGTTTCTGTACATCATACTCAGTCCATTGCGAGCATTGAGGTAGGTTTTTCTAGGATTGCCTTGCGGAAGGGTGCCCCCACCTACGTGGTAAACTACTGATGCGGGCTGACAGGCTAGTTTGTAACCGTGATTTTGGGCTCTCCAGCAGAAGTCAATTTCCTCCATGTGAGCGAAAAAATCTTTCTCAAACAGACCAATTTCGTCAATGACAGACTTACGGATCATAATAGCCGCCCCTGTTGCCCAAAAGACGTCAATAGGTTGGTCATACTGTCCATTGTCTTTTTCAAGGGTATCAAACACCCTTCCCCTACAGAAAGGATAGCCGTATTTGTCTAAGTAGCCTCCTGAAGCCCCTGCATATTCAAAATGGTCTTTTTGATGATAGGCTCTGATTTTGGGCTGAATGGCAGCTAATTCTGGGCGTTCATCCATCAAGCGAACCATGGGCTCCAACCATGATGGGGTTACTTCGACGTCGCTGTTCAAAAGTACGAGATAAGGAGAATCAATTTCAGCCATAGCCCGATTATTCCCCTCAGCAAACCCGTGATTCTCTGCAAGTTCTAGTACATCGACCCCCGGAAAATTCTCCTTAGTAAACGAGACGCTATCATCTGTTGATCCATTGTCGACCACTAGGATTCTTGTCATGGGATAGGTAGTGGCTAATACAGAAGGAAGAAAGTCCTGAAGAAACTTTTTCCCATTCCAATTCAGGATAACGACAGTTACAGCGTTCATATGATGGCTAAATATTTGGCCAAAAAAATAGCGGGCTACATGCCCGCGTAATATTACAAATCTATTTGGATAGGGTTCAATTTCCCATACCGAATTTGCTAAGATCCAAGCCTGGAATATTTGGTAGCATCCCCTTGGTAGCCCCTTCCATTTTCTTCCTGCCTTCTTCCTCCGCTTTATCAAGCGCTTTGTTGACAGCTGCAGCAATCAAATCTGACATGATCTCAGGATCGTCTTTGTCAATTACAACAGGATCAACCTCAATTTTCATGATTTTACGATTCCCATTGGCTTTTACACGAACCATTCCGCCACCTGCTTCAGCTTCCACTACAATTTGGTCAAGGGAAGACCTAACTTCTTTCAGGCGATCTTGCATCTCCTGAAACTTTCCCATCATATCCGGAAAATTAAACATACTTCAGTTTTGTCGATTAAGCTTTCTCCTAATATAGAGATAATACATGGAATGAACGAATCAGACGCCTCTTTGTTGGCTAAATCCCCATGGAATTTGCTTCTAGCGTAGGGGAGATAGTATCCTTGGGTGTTCTTTCTCTTTTCCATCTTTTGTGAGACCAAAGCCAGTATGAAGGTTCTTTCCTGATCATGCGTTCATAAAAACCGATTTGAGTATCTGTCAGTTCATGAATGGTTTCGATTCTCCTAGAAGAGCTTGGCTTAACCGGGATTTTGTGAAAATTAATGGCATAATATCCCCGCTTCACTTTCTCTACTTCAGCAAAAAATAGCTCAAAGCCAAACTCTACAGCATAGCGGGCAGAACTGGTAAAAAAGGCAGTTTCTCTACCTAGAAACTGACTGTAATAAGCTCGTTGATTTTTGTGTGGGGATTGATCTCCTAAAATCACTACAAAGATAGGTTCCTCCTTGAAAGTATGAATCTTACGTACATATTTCCTCCTAGGAATCATTCTCTGGTGGGTAGCTCGATGGTTATAACGCGCTCTACTATAAATGATTAATTGGTCTAGGATATGGCTCTTGGGAGGTGTGTATACACAATAACCTGCCTTTACCCCATCAGATAATATGTCCATTCTTGATCCAAATAACTCGAAATTGGCATAGTGCCCTGCTAGCAATAAGGCTCCCTTTTTGAGATCAACAAGCTCTTGCCAAACTTCAGGATTCCGAATAATGACCCTCTTTTCCACCTCGGACCTAGACATGCTTAGACCCTTGATCGTCTCTACCCATAGATCACAGAAATGCCTATAAAATCCATCTATAATTTTGTCATGCTCCTCTTTTGACTTTTCTGGGAAGCATTGTTCAATATTGTCTCTAATGACGTGATGACGGTATTTGATCCCGTATTTTAGGACCCAATAGCCAAGATGACTGATCCCGTACCATAGGAACCACGGCATCAGACTCAGCACATAGAGTATGCCGAATACCAATCGGTATGCGATGTTGTTAAATAGGATGTTGTTTCTTCTTAGTTGTCGTCCAGGTCTAGATTCGTGTTGTATCGAAGCTCGTCCGTTTCATAGTCAATAATGCCAGCGGCCTGTCCTTTGTTCTGGTTGTTTAGAATAGTCCGCCACCTTGGATTGTTAATTTCCCCATACTTATTGGAATGAAGCAAGGGAAATTCATTGGTCGCTAAATCAGGATCGAAAAATACGAAAATCACGTTACTTTGTGGACCTAGGTTGTTGTAACGCCAGATTTCATAGGGCAAAAGGCCAGCTTCTCTTGGGTGTACATCCTTGTGATTGGGGATGCCATAAGTAAGCAAAACACGCCCTCGGTCTGTCTGATATCCCTCCTTTATGGTAGACTTAAAGTTGTTGTTGACGTATTCAAGGGCTTGGATGTAGCCATTCCACATCTGGGTAATGGTGTAGCCTTTCTTCTTCCTCATCCCAAAGTATCGATAGAGATAATTTCGCTTTTTGTCGTAATTATCTAGTAGGCGAATAGCCCCTCTCTCTTCATTTTGTACCCTGTATTCCAATGTCCTCAGGAAGTATTCCAATTCCTCCTCCGTGTACTTATTGAAAATATCCATTTCAGAATTTTCAGAAAAGACATCTGCCCCATAATCTCCTTCCAGCCTCGAATTGTAGACATAGAACTTTTGCTTATGGGTTTTCATGATCCCTTTTTTAGGATCAAAGCACTCTACCTGTAGGTAGTATATATTGGAGGGTAAATTGGCAATAGGAATGGATCCCTTGTAAACATTGATAATCAGTGGATCACGGGTTTGCTCTACAGTTTGGTAATTCCACAATCGGTTGTTATCCGAACCTTGATAAATGGCAGAGCGAATGAAAAATTTGTCGTCAAAAAGGTCTTTGGAATTGTAGATTTCTTGATAGAAGGAAAGGGTATCTTCATTAAAAAAAGTCGAATTGGTTACCATGGGAATGATTTCCTCTCTTCCCCCTTTTCCTTTCTTATTTCCTATACGAGGCATTTCTCCAGCGGACCATTTGATATCGCTGAAGCTCATATTATCACTTTTCAATCTGTCCACCATGAATTCGGCTTCTGCTTTTGCTTGTGGGAGGTCAGAATTGTTATTATCCACGGCATATGATCTCGCTAGGTATGTTCCTGGCTCGAGGCGAAGGGTATGGACATTGAGGAGATTGGCCTTTTGCTTTGAATTAAGAGTCGTATCGGTCAATCTTCTTTCGGGAGGGAGACGAAGGGTATATTTATCCTTGTCTACCAAGACTGTATCCGTGCCTTCTAATCGGTAAAGCTGGATGTCAATTCCTACATTGGCCTGAAATATGTCGGCCGCTTCGGCCTGGAACATAAGGCTGCTACCCGCAACGGCTAAGTGTATTTCTACAAAAGGTGCACCCGACAAATTGTTGAGTCCATTGCCGCTTTCCAACATAGGGAGGTTAAAGCGACAGACATCCATGAAAAGCCCCGGAGGACTTGTCTTTTTTCCCTCCTGTCCAAATAGAATAGTGGAGGAGAGTATCAAAAAAAGAAATGCGACCTTCTTCATAATTTTAGTCTATCTCCTAAAAATAAGAAATAGGGCTGAATTTTACATCCAGCTTGGGTGGTGTGAAGTGGGGAATTTGTATTAACCGAGTTTTTCCTTGAGGTATCGTGCAGTATGGGACTTCTTGACTTTCAGAAGGCCTTCTGGTTCTCCTTGATACAAAACTTGCCCCCCATCTTTTCCTCCTTCTGGGCCTATATCGATCAAATAATCAGCTGTCTTGATAACATCAAGGTTATGTTCAATGATCAAGACGGTATTGCCACGTTCGATCAATTCGTTAATGGCTGCCAATAGTTTTTTGATGTCGTCAAAGTGGAGACCCGTTGTTGGTTCGTCAAAGATATAGAAGGCATTTTGTGCAGATGATCCCTGACTTAGGAAAAAGGCGAGTTTCATCCGTTGCGCCTCTCCACCCGATAGGGTAGAGGTCGATTGGCCCATTCGAAGGTAGCCCAAGCCTACTCTTTCCAGAATCTCCAGCTTATTGACAATCTTCTTTTCGTTCTTGAAAAATTCTATCCCTTCTGAGATGGTCAGGTTTAGAATGTCATAAATATTCTTCCCTTCGTACTCAACTTCAAGTACACTTTTCTTAAAGCGACGCCCATGGCATACATCGCAAAGGAGCTTAACATCGGGCAGAAACTGCATTTCCACAGTTACATATCCTTCCCCTTGGCAATTGTCGCATCTCCCTCCATCAATGTTAAAGGAGAAGTGCCCAGCTTTGAGGCCTTTAATCTTGGCCAACTGTTGACTGGCAAAGAGTTCTCGGATGTGATCATATGCCTTGATATAGGTAATTGGATTTGATCTGGCTGATCTTCCCACAGGACTTTGATCTACCATCTCAATTCTTTTGATCTGGTCTAAATCCCCTCCTAATTCTTTAAATGCCCCTCCTTTATCAGAAAAATCACCCAAATGGCGTTTCAAGGCAGGATAGAGAATTTTTTGGATGAGGGTACTTTTCCCAGAACCACTTACACCCGTTACGAGGGTGAGGGCGTGTAAGGGAATATCTACGTCCACTCCCTTTAAGTTGTGAAGGCGTGCTCCTCTAAGTTCAATTCTATTTTGAACTTTTCTTCTTCTTTTGGGAAGGGAAATTTCATCTCGTTCAGATAGAAATTGGGCAGTTTTGGTATCTGCCTTGAGCATCTGCTTAAATTTGCCATTGAAGACGATTTCACCCCCCAATTCTCCTGCACCAGGTCCTATGTCAATCAATTGATCAGCAGCCTTCATGACAGCTTCATCATGCTCTACCACGATGACGGTATTACCTTGGTCTCTCAAAGACTCAAGAATAGAAATTAGCTTTTCCGTATCTCTGGAATGGAGACCAATGCTAGGTTCGTCCAGAATATACATGGAGCCTACCAATCCACTTCCCAAAGAGGTCGCCAATCTGATGCGTTGCATTTCTCCTCCTGAAAGGGTATTAATCTTTCTGTTTAAGGTCAGGTAACCCACTCCCACTCGATTGAGGTAATCCAGTCTGGAGGTAATTTCATCCATGAGCCTACCTGCAATAAGTTGGTCTACATCATCAAGGTTAAGCCCTTTGATTGTCTCAGAGAGTTCATCTAATTGGAGAAATAGGAAATCCGAAATGGAGTAGCCATCTACCTTGACATAATTGGCATCCTTTCTAATTCTGCTTCCTTTACAATCTGGGCAGGTGGTATATCCTCTATAACGGGCAACCATCACCCTATACTGAATCTTGTGGGTTTGTGTACCTAGGTACTCAAAAAACTTTCTGATCCCCCATGTTCCATCAATCCCTTCCCATAATTGTTCTCTCTCATCCTCAGTCAAGTGTTCATAGGATCTGTGGATAGGAAAATCAACCTTTCTTGCTGCCTTTAACCAGTCTTGTAAGTATTGATTCATGACTTCTCCTCGCCAAGGCGCAACTGCCCCTTCGTAGATAGACATGTTCTGATCAGGGATGACCAAATCATGATCAATGCCCAAGACACGTCCAAATCCCTCACAGGTTTTACAAGCTCCATAAGGATTGTTGAAGCTAAATAGGTTGACGGATGGGGGCTCAAAGCTCATTCCATCAGCTTCAAATTTTTCTGAGAAATAAACGGGTTTTCTTCCATTTACAGCAATCAAACAAGTTCCTCTGCCTTCATGATAGGCTGTCTGAATACTATCTGCTAGTCGGGTACGGAAGGTTTGGACATCTTCTTTTTTAACGATCGTTCGGTCAATTAGCAGAATCATGCTTGTTTGTTCTGCCAATTCTTCTATTTCAAGTTCGTCTTCAATGTCAACTACCTCCCCATCCTTCCAAATTCTAGAAAAACCTTTTTGAAGGGTAAGTTCTAGTTCGGCCTTGTAACCTTTGGATCTAACGGGTATTTCTGCCAGGACAGCTATTTTGCTTCCCTCGTCCTGATCCAATACAAAATCAACAATGTCCGTGATGGTATCTCTGCTTACTTCCTTGCCTGAGATAGGGGAGTAGGTTTTCCCTGCTCTGGCGAAAAGAAGTTTGAAGAAGTCATAGATTTCGGTTGTTGTTCCTACTGTTGACCTTGGGTTGGAGGTGCTTACTTTTTGCTGAATGGCAATGGCAGGAGCTATCCCTTGGATGTAGTCTACCTCGGGCTTGTCCATTCGCTCTAGAAACTGCCTGGCATAACTGCTCAAACTCTCCACATATCTTCTTTGCCCTTCTGCATATAAGGTGTCAAACGCCAGAGAAGACTTTCCCGATCCACTTACGCCTGTAACGACAACCAATTTGTCCCTTTCAATACTGACAGAAACGTTTTTGAGATTGTTGACGCGGGCGTTTTTGATATAAATCTGATCCATTGAGACGTGTTGCTAGGATTTGAATGCCATGATACGTCCATGGCAGACAAGGGGGATAAAGTTACATTTCCCCAATCAAAATACCGAAAAGAGGTTCAATGGTTTTCGTAAAGTTGGAATGAACCATTCAAAGACCTAGTATCCTCGAAAAAAGATCAGGCAAAATGGAGTTGAGAAAGAGAGTTGGTCCTTTTTGTGGTTGGGCAAAATAATTCCCCTAAAACGGAGGTTATATTCTGGAGGAATTTGTGCAAAAAATACCCAGTATGGGGTAGCGCAAGCTAAATTAGATTGATTGTCAGTTTTTTAGCATGCAAGATACTGGCTTTTGTTCCTTAATTCCGATGTAAGACTATGGCGGTTTGACTCCCTTTTTTGGCGGATTCATTCATGCCTGTATAAAATTGTGTATGATGTGTGACCATAAATGCATACAAAGCCTCAAGCGCCCATTTGATCAATTATGAAAATCCTTCATTTTTTCTTTCAAAGCAATGACTGGAAAATTTGACAATTGAAGTTGCTTTCTCTCATCGAATAGTTTGGGTTTGGTATTTGTTTGGTGTTCAGTGATTTATGGTGATTTTTCTTCGCATGTTCACGACTTTTTGTCTTTTCGAGTCATTCGGATATTTGAATATTTTGCCTCGTTAGATCTAATTTTCCTTTCGTTATAACTCAAATTTTTCCCAAACATACCCTTTAAACCTCTGTTAATTCTACTTTTTTTACCTTCTAGACAGGATATATTGACTCTGGCATATTATGTGCATCTCAAGAGCGTATGGCCGTTCTTCTTGAGTTATTTGTATTTTTTTAAGGAATAACTTACTTTAGGCCTACTGAGGTCTATTCAGATACGATACGATACTTCCCTGTAGCTTATTACACCCATTCCTTAACTAACTCATCCCTTATCTTATTTCTCGCTGGGTAAGGTATGCCCTTAATGTTAGATGTATGGAAAATCCCCTCATGAACAACAAAACACAAGACAAAGACCTCATCAAAGCTTTTATGGCAGGAAACGATCGTTGTTTCAACGAACTGCTAAACCGCTACAAAGGCAAAGTATTCACTACCATTTACTTAATTGTGAAAGATCGTGAAGTTGCTGAAGATCTATTTCAGGAAGTCATGATCAAAGTTGTGCGTATGATTCGCAGCGGCAAATACAATGAAGAAGGTAAATTCCTTCCATGGGTTGTCAGAATCGCACGAAACCTCGCTATTGACCATTTCCGCAAGGTCCAAAGAAATCCCATTCAGAACGAATCCGATGATTATGATATCTTTAACTCTGTGCAACGCTCTGAAGCCAGCTCAGAAGAAAAGATAATAAAAGACGAAAATGCTCGTTATATTCGTAAGCTAATACAGCAGCTACCTGATAAGCAGCGCGAAGTTTTGGTTATGCGTACTTACGGGGAGCTAAGCTTTAAGGAAATTGCAGACATTACTGATGTTAGCATCAACACGGCACTGGGAAGAATGCGTTATGCGCTTCTCAATCTGAAAAAACTCGCCGGAGAGTCTGAAAAGTCCCGGGCTTATGAAGAAACGAAATAAAGAAAAAGATATCATCAGATTCGTCTTTGACGAAATGAAACAAACAGAGGCAGATTCCTTTCTGACAGATCTCTGTTCGGATGATGAACTTTGGGATACATACGAAGAAGTAGATGAGACTGTAGCTCAGCTTAAAGAGGCTGAGGTTCTACCTTCTCAAGAGTCTCTTGACAACATCATGGCTTTTGTAGAAAGCTCAAAAGACGATGTGCAGGAGAAAGCTCAAGAAGATAACTCTACCTTCTTAGGGGTTAAGCTTCATAAACTTCTTACAGTAGCCATGGCTATATTCCTTATGGTAGGCGTAACTAGTTCTGTCTACAAAATCAGGAGATCCCAAAACATCAGCCCTGATCACAACAATGTGGCTCAGACTTTTCAAGATGAAGATCTGATGTTGGACTGGGAAGGAAGTCAAATAGATCAAAGTCTGGAAGAAATTCGTTCTAGAATCGAAATTCTGATGAGTGAAGATCAATAAACGGTAACACTTCGAGCATGAGCATAAAAGGCTATCCACACAAGGATAGCCTTTATTCTTTTTAGCTAGATTGAAAAGTATGCCACTAGGCCATCAGGCTTTTTCTCAAATCAATCTCATCCAGAATCTTGTGGGCCAATTCCAATGCCTGATGTCCAGCCTTTAAACTGACACGCACCTTTCTCTTTCCCTCAATCGCTTGTGCGAATTCTTCAAGCTCCATTTTGATAGCATTTATCTCTGAGATATGAGGCTGATCAATTTGCAGGTAACGAACTTCTCCATTTTTCTCTACCGGAATAGGGGGGAATGCAACCCCTTCTTGTGGAAGATTCGTCATTTGATAGGACTCCGCCTTTTTCTTAAGAAAATCCACAGAGTGATAAGCATCTTTTTGGAAGAGCCTAAGTTTTCTCATGTTCTTCATGGATATCCGAGAGGCTGTTAAGTTGGCAACTGCTCCATTTTCAAATTCAATACGTGCATTGGCAATGTCAGGACTGTCGCTAACGACGGCTACTCCAGAAGCAGAAAGGTGTTTGACAGGTTCCTTGATCAGGCTTAAAAGAATGTCTAAGTCGTGAATCATCAAGTCTAGCACAACTGATACATCAGTTCCTCTGGGATTGTATTGGGCTAGACGATGGCCTTCTATAAACATAGGATTGAGTTGCTTATCTTCGAGGGCAAGAAAGGCAGGGTTAAACCGCTCAACATGACCCACTTGTCCAATGAGAGGGGTTGAGCTTATTTGGCTGACCAGGATTTCACTTTCTTCTAGCGTATGGCTGATGGGTTTTTCAATGAAGAGGTGCTTTCCTTGATTGATAGCCTTTAGGGCACATTCAAAATGGTTGACAGTAGGAACGACAATATCTAAAGCATCAACCACCTCTATAAGCTGATCCATTGAGTCAAATGCCTTCACCCCAAACTCGGAAGATACTTGTTCGCTTGTTTGTGGATCGATGTCAAAAAAGCCTACCAGATGGAATGCTGGAATACTTTTGAGCAAACGGATATGGATTTTCCCCAAATGTCCTGCTCCTAAAACCCCTATTTTGATCATGTTGTAACTATTCTACCCTTAGGGACGCCAATTTCGAAATAAAAATGTAGCAGAAAAATTTTACCCTGATTGAAAGCTAAAGTCATCCATCCGCACATTGTTTACACATTAGCTAGATGGCCATGTGATCCCATATGTTTATTTTACGTAAGCTCTTCGCATATCCTGCACCGCTTTTCTTCCATCTACGCCCATCTGGACAACGTCTTTTCCCTTCTTTCGTACAACTCAAGCAACTCCACTCTCAGTCGAAACCCGGCAAAGTTTCGCAGGTTGCAGAACCGTAAAGATATATCTTCTTTCGGGGCTGGCATATCCCCTCAATTGGTGTAAATTTGCCTCAAATTGGCCAAATGATGGAGATTGCTAACAAATATTCACCCAAAGACATTGAAGACAAGTGGTACCAGGCATGGATTGATGCCAAGGTATTCAAATCCACTCCTGACGACAGAGAACCCTTTACGATCGTCATCCCTCCTCCGAATGTAACTGGTGTCCTACACATGGGACACATGCTGAATAATACCATTCAGGATGTCTTAATCCGTAGGGCCAGAATGACAGGCTACAATGCTTGTTGGGTCCCAGGTACTGACCATGCTTCTATTGCTACCGAGGCCAAGGTAGTACGTATGCTACGCGAACAAGGAATTAAAAAATCTGACCTAAGCAGAGATGAATTCCTAAAGCATGCCTTTGACTGGAAGGATAAATATGGAGGAATTATTCTGAAGCAGCTTCGTAAACTAGGTGCAAGCTGTGATTGGGATCGTACGGCTTTTACCATGGACCCTGAATATTCTGAGTCCGTTTTAAAGGTATTTGTAGACCTATATGACAAGGGATATATCTACCGTGCCAATCGCATGGTAAACTGGGATCCTGTTGCTCAAACAGCTTTGTCTGATGAAGAGGTGATTTTCAAGGACAAGGATGGCCTACTGTACCATGTTCGCTATCCTATTGTAGGGATGGAGGGTGAATACATCACCATTGCCACCACACGTCCTGAAACCATTATCGCAGATACAGCCGTTGCAGTTCATCCTGAGGATGAGCGATACAAGCACCTGCACGGTAAAAAGATCAAAATACCCATTGTTAATCGTGAGGTTCCATTGATTTTGGATGACTATGTAGAAATGGAATTTGGAACAGGTGCCCTGAAGGTAACGCCTGCTCACGATGTCAATGACTATGAAATTGGGATTCGACATAATCTTGAGGTAGTTGGCTGTCTGAATGCAGATGGAACCATCTCAGATGATATGCCCGTTTATGTTGGGATGGACCGTTTTGCCGTAAGGAAGCAGATTGCAAAAGATCTTGATGCGGCTGGCTACTTGGTTGCCAAGGAGCCTTATAAGAATTCTGTTGGTCATTCTGAACGAACAGATGCCGTCATTGAACCACGCCTGTCTCTCCAGTGGTGGCTTGACATGAAGAAGGTGGCTGGACCAGCCTTAGAAGCTGTTAATTCTGGGGATGTTGAGTTAATTCCTGGTAAGTTTATCAATACATATCGCCATTGGATGGAGAATGTAAAGGATTGGTGTTTGTCCCGACAACTATGGTGGGGGCACCAGATTCCAGCCTATTACATTAAGGATACCGAGGAACACGTTGTTGCGATCAATGCTGAAGAAGCCCTCGAAAAGGCGAAAAAGAAAACAGGAAATGCCAAGCTGACTGCCAAGGACCTTATCCAGGATGAAGACGTATTGGATACCTGGGCGAGTTCGTGGTTGTGGCCGATTTCGGTTTTCAATGGCCTAACTCAAGCAGGGAATAAAGACATTGAATATTACTATCCAACTCAGGTATTGGTTACAGCTCCGGAGATTCTGTTTTTTTGGGTTGCTAGAATGATCATTGCTGGTTTTGAGTACATGGATGAGCGTCCCTTTAAGCACGTTTACTTAACGGGAATCGTACGCGATAAGCAACGCAGGAAGATGTCCAAGTCTCTTGGAAACTCTCCCGATCCGCTTGAGATGATGGCTGAAAAAGGAGCAGATAGCGTAAGAATGGGCATGCTCTTTTCATCACCTGCAGGGAACGACCTCTTGTTTGATGAATCACAAGTTGACCAAGGAATGTTCTTCGCGAACAAAATCTGGAATGCCTTCAGGTTGATCAAATCTTGGGAAACTACCGATAAGAAATCCTCTAAGAGAGAGAAGCTAGCCTTGACTTGGATGGAGGCTAAAATCTCAGAGGTTGGGGTTGAAATTGATAAATATTTTGAGACTTTCAAGTTGTCAGAAGCGATCAAAACCATTTACAACCTGATTTGGACAGACTTTTGTTCTTGGTTCTTAGAGGCAATCAAGCCGGATTACGGGGATCCAATTCCTCGTGAGACTTTGGAGAAGACCAATGAGTTGTTCGAGAAGTTGATGATGATTCTGCATCCTTTCATGCCCTTCCTAACGGAGGAATTGTACCACTTATTAGAAGAAAGGGAGGAAGGAGACTTTATATGTTTGGCGCAGATTCCTGCCTTTAAAAAATCTCGTTCCAAGTCATTGACTGACTTTGAATTGGTAAAAGAGGTTATAACGGGGGTTAGAAACTTCCGCGCCTCTAAGCAGATCTCTCCTAAAGAGCCAATTGAGCTATTTATCAAGACTGCCGATAAAAAGGTGTTTGAAAAGTATGAGCCTATCTTAGCCAAACTTCTGAATACCTCTACCTATGACTTCGTGGAAGAGAAGGTTGATGGTGCAGGTTCACTTCGTGTTCAAACGCATGAATTCTTCATTCCTTTGACAGGTGTAGACATTGAAGCTGAAAAGGAAAAGATCATCAAAGAGATTGAGTATCAGGAGGGTTTCTTGACCAAGGTTCAGAAAAAGCTGGCCAATGAGCGTTTCGTTAACAATGCTCCCGAAAAGGTCGTTGCCCTTGAAAAGAAAAAGCAAGCTGATGCGGAAGAGCGGCTTGAAGTTTTGAGAAATAGCTTGGCCGAATTAGGCTAGACAGAGAGACTGTTTAAGATGTATTCTTCTTGTTTACAGCTGTCTTTCAAGTACCTGAGTTTGCATTTTTTTCTCCCTTTAGCCCGACTAAAGCTCAAAAAAAATACTGCCTCAGAACTAAACATGATCAACCTAAACAGTCTCTTATAGAAAATATAATTTGGATAAGTAAGCCATTCCGAGCAATCAGAATGGCTTACTTCTGTTTTTGGAATACCGGAAATTTGGTAGGAAGTAAATTTTTATGAAACTTATTAGATGTTTTCCTCCAACCATCTAATTTCCACCTATGAAATCAATTCTACGCCTATTGATCATTATCCCCTTTTTGGCGGCTAGTCAATATTCCTATTCCCAATGGATAGATCAGGTTCTTGTAAACCCAACAGCACCTGTGGACTGTTCAAGTTTTACAGTTACAGCTAATTGCACATTTGCTTGTGCAAATTCTATCTTGAATGGTTCGTCCTACACGGTTGCTGGCTCGGATATTTTTGTGGATATCGATGTAACTCAGCCTTTGATCTGTTTGCCTGCCTTGTTTCAATTTTCCATTTCTGAGGTAATTCAGGCACCATCAGGGAGTTATACCTTAACAGTAAGGTACTTTCAAAATGGCTCGGTTGTAACCTCTAGTGCACAACCTATTACCATTGCAAGCTGTTGTCCCGCCGATCCTAGCTTTAGTAGCAATATCACCGGAAATATTTGCGAAGGAGACAGCATGACTTTCACTGCAGCTGTAGATACCCTTACAACCTATGAATGGAAAATTGATGGCTCGACTTTCTCAGCCTTACCAGTTTATACCCATACCTTCTCTTCTGAGGGAATTTACGATGTTCGACTGATCGTCTTTGATGGCAGCTGTTATGATTCAACTTCTATGACCATTAATACTGGCGGATATCCAGAATTGACAGTTGATAGTCTCATCGATGAGAGTTGTCCAGGAGCCTTTGATGGATTGATTGAACTGACAACAGGTGGAGGAATCTCTCCCTATACATATGTATGGCAAAATGGCTTGACGATGGAAGATCAGAATGTGGGGGGAGCAGGATTGAATTGGGTGGAAGTAACGGATAACTTTGGTTGCGTAACGATAGATACCTTTACACTTGGGGTTGGCAATGGCGTAACGGCTGCCTTTACCCTTAAAGGGGAGGAGCTGAGTTGTATTGGAGACTCCATTGGCTTCATCAATGGAACGAATGCCTCTGCTACCTACCAATGGTTGGCAAATGGACAAGTCTTTAGTACCATGGAGGATGCCTCTTACTTCTATGATTCGGCTGGAGTTTATACGATCTCCCTTGTTGCCATAGAAGGCGCATGTAGAGATACAGTTACCCGAACTGTCCAAGCTTCCTCACCAGGGAGCCTAAGTTCCGTCATTACTTCTCCCAACTGTCCAGGTATAGATGATGGTATGATTGATTTAACCCTAACTGGAGGCTTTGCGCCATTTTCTTATGGCTGGTCTGATGGACAACGTTCGGAAGATGCAATAGACCTTGGTCCAGGAATGATCACCATATCTATTTTTGATTCTGCTGGATGTGCGATACTGGATACCTTTGAACTTGATGTATTAGGTGGATTAGAAGCTGGGTTTAGTGTTACGCGACCTAATGAAACGGTTAATTTCAAGGATGAATCAGATGCAAGCGCCGTAAGTTGGCTTTGGGATTTTGGTGATGGCAATACCAGTACGGATCAAAATCCAAGTCATGTCTATGATTCTAGTGCGACCTTCACGGTATGCCTCATAGCAACCGATAATTTTGGATGTCAGGATACAACTTGTCAGGAGTTGAGTTACACCGTAAATCTGGAAGAAATGGATCCCTTTGGAATCCGACTTTATCCTAATCCAACTTCAGGTATGGTCTTTATAGAGGGAGAAAGCCTAATCGGAACTGCTGTTATAACAGTTCTTGATATGCAAGGCAGAGAAATGATCAGGGAAAAGCATAAAGAGCTTTCTGGTTCATTAGATTTGGGAAGATTAGCTGCTGGTGTTTATCTATTGAGGATTGAGACGAATGGGCAGCTAGGAACCTATGTGATTCAGAAGAATTAGCCAGATGAATAAATTGAGCAGCATTTTGTTGCTAGGAGATGATCGGCTCAGACAGATTTGTGAGGCAGTAAAAGAAACGGAATTAACCCAACTTTCTTCTACTGTTGCCCAAATGTTTGAGCTGATCAAAGCCTTTCGAAATACCTACGGATTTGGTCGAGCCATCGCTGCTCCACAAGTTGGCTGTTTAAAGCGCTTTGTGGTTCACAGACCGTATGAAGATGAAAGATGGAAGGTTTACTATAATCCAGTTATTACAGACAAGAGTCAGGAAATGATGGAGCTCTGGGACAACTGTATGTCTTTTCCCAATCTATATGTAAAGCTTAGACGGCATACGAACATTCAATTGACGTATCGAGATGCCTCTTGGAACCTACAGGAAGAATGGCTTACAGGAGATGATGCAGAACTCCTTCAACATGAACTTGATCACCTAGATGGAATTCTTTCGGTAGACCATGCTCGAAATGGCCTAGATTTCAAATGGGTAAATTGATATACCTGATCATGGATTACACGAAAACTCCTTAAAGCCCAATTGTTGGAGGCGCCAAGCTGTAAAGCAATCTGCCAAATACTTTCCGGTAGGAGAACTCTTACTATAGAAGTCAAAAATTTGATTTTCAACTCTGCTAGTCTGCTTATCAAAGCAAATTTGATCTGTTTTGATGACCTTTCCAGATGAGGGTGTGATTACATTCATCCGCATATTGAGGCGCATGATGGGGATTTTTTCGGTGATCATTCTATTCGATCTGATATAGACCGAACGATGATACCTTGCCTTCAGGATAAATGCTTCCAGAAAGACGATATAATCTAGGTCATTCAGGTCTGAGGGTTTTCTTCTGATACTTTGAAGGGTGGAATCGTAATTCTGTTGAAAGGCACGGCCTTTACTTGGGACTGCATTCATAAAAACGATAGAATCAGCATCTAAGGCCACCTTGAGTTGCTCACTTAGTTGACTTCCAAGTCTAATCATAACCTCTGTCTTCAATCTTCCTGCATAGGACCTATCCTCATCTCCCTGTTGAAGGTATTGAACATATTGGTTATCAAAGGTCGCATCTAGGAAAAAGTTCTTCCCAGTTATGTAAAGTCCAATCGTTTTTCCAGAGAAGTCAATAGGCTCACTTTGTGCATTAAGCTTCGCCCAGGAGCAAAAGCAAAGAACACATAAAAACAATCGGGTAAGAGTAGGATTCATAGGAGCTCGTTGAAAGTGAGGCTTGCAATATAAGAATTAAGGGAAGAAAGAGACTTTTTATACAAGACGATAAAAAGAACCCAGACGTTCCAATTCTTACATCCCTAAGGCATTATTTCCTTAGTTGTACTCAACGATTTCTTCATAATGAATCATACTTTCTGAATCATTAAAAGGATCCGCTCCTCCTGAATTGAAGATAAGTCTACGAGCGTATTTTTTGATCAAACCCACGTCGGGAGCATAGATTTCATAGGAGTAGATGTTAAAAATACCATCTCTTTGCTCTCGTAAAACCATCACACATTGATCGAAGGTTCTTCCGCGTACGGTAACGGTTGTATCTATGCTTTGGTAGGTAAATTGTTGGTCATCCAGGTCATTGTAAAGATTTCCATTCCATACCACACCGGTAAACACTGGAAACTTTAGGACAAGCGTACGATCATTCTCTTCAATGCGTTCGGCGAAGTATGTAGCACCGTCTTGCGGAAGGATAAACTGCGTCCAAACTCTATCTTGCTGGAATCTATACTCAGTACCGAATTCGTTCTCAGATCGAAATACTTGAAGTTCCTTCACGGCTCTCCCCGTTAAATCGATGACGGTATCGCCAATTTCTTCTTTTTTGTAAAACTGATCTACGACAGGGAAGTCAATTCCCTGTGTTGTAAAGGTGGTATCCTCTACGTACATGATTCTGAATTTTCCCGTCTCATTTGGAAAGATTCTATATGTATGCTCAGGGATAAGATCCTGAGTTCTGTCGCAGCCCCAAAAACCTACAGAGAGGATGATCGCGAGTATGAAAACTATTCTATTCATGAAATAATACCTTCAATACAAAAATGGATATCGGGCCTATGTTTCCCAACTTGAATTTCACACATCTATAACGTCTAAACATTCAAAATCGTCTCACAATTGAGCGATGGGATGTAGGCTAAGGGGCTTCAAGAGTTTAAATTAAAACACAAATGCTACAATCCATGTCGGCTTGTAGCATTTGGGCAAAATGATGTATTTTTTGGTTATCTAACCAGCGTAACTGTTCCGGTTTGGTTGACCTTTTTCTCTCCAGGAATATCTGCTTCGAGGCGATATATGTATACTCCTTCAGGTGCAGGACCTCCTCCTCTTAGGTTTCCGTCCCAAGAATCGGCAGGATTATTTGAGGTAAATACCGCCACTCCCCACTTGTTGTAAATGGTCAATTGGAAATTATTCAATTGCAATCCTCTTACTTCAAAGAAATCATTTACGCCGTCTTGATTGGGGGAGAAGGCATTAGCCACATATTCTATCCCATCAGGTACGACTACATATGGTCCTAGTAAAATGGAATCCACACAACTTTCGTCTGCGTTGAAAGCCTTGAGTTGTACGAAATATTCACCCAGATCTTGATAAGTATGAGTGGGTTCAAATTCTGTGGATAAGGTGCCATCTCCAAAGTCCCATATATAGGATTCAGCTCCAATAGAGTTGTTGGTGAAGTCAAAAGTAGCGCTGCTCAATACCGTTGGAACCAAGGTATCAGGTGCCCCTTGGAATCCAGATTGAAGGAAACTCGCGGCTTCGATAGAAACAAAATCTGATCTGACACAACCTCCCTCATCCGTTACGGTTACGGAATACACGTTATTTCCTGTTAAGCGACTTACGTTAGATCCTGCTTGTGGAGGGTCGGTTGTCCATTGGTAGGTTACATTCCCTCTAAATCCAGTAGCAACCGCTGAAGCCGTTCCATCTTCTCTTCCAAAACAGCTTTCATCAGTATGGCTAACTTCTAGTTCGAAACCAGGATCTTCAAAAACTTCAATTCGTTGTTCGATAAAGCAGTTGAAGCTATCTCTGATTGAAATTGTATAGGGGCCTTCCGGCAAATTAGTAGCCACAGGGCCAAAGGTTGGTGGACTTGAAGTCCAAGTGTATTCATATGGGGCTGTTCCACCACTAAGGGTTACACCGGCAGATCCATTGTTCAAATCACAATAGCTGTTGGTTACATCCACATTCGTGATGGCAAGGGGCTCCCTACCGGGCATATTGAAGGAGGCCAGCTGAACACAAGAGTCCGCACCAGTCACAACTACATTGTAGCCTGTTCCTCGTCTTAAGCCGTTAGCAAAGGCAGATGTATCTTCAAAAATAGGAGGATTTGTACTCCACTGATAGCTATAAGGAGGGGTACCCACACTTACGTTTACAAAGGCAATCCCTTCTCCAAGTCCACAATTATCTTGCTGAAGAATATCTACCGTGAAAAATGGTCCGGGTTGAGATTGAACCAGGGCGTTGATGCCTGCTGTACAACCATTATCATCTGTAATGACCAATTGGTAACTACCTGCGGCTAAGCTGTCTATGGTAATGGTGGTATCTCCTGTTTGCCATAGGTAGTTGTAAGGTCCAGTACCCCCTTGTACGGTAGCAGCAAGGCTTCCATCTGGAGAGGTACATCCTACTGCTGGTGTACTTAGGAAACCCGCAGACATGCTATCTGGTTCTGAGATGGTAAAGTTCTGGATATATCGACAGCCGGGGCCACCGCCATCATCTACAATGACGATATAATTGCCTTGTGAGAGATTATTGATACTCGTTCCGACTTCTAATAAGGTACTATCTGGAAGCAACCATTGAATATCATAATTTCCATTGCCTCCATTAGGATTGACAAAGGCTGAACCATCAATATCTCCAAAGCAGCTAACATTATCTGATCCAAAACCAACGGTAAAGCCGTTGGCCGTGGAATCGACTTGGGCTAGGTAATTGAATTGGCAGCCAGTATCATCTGTAATGGTCAACAAATAATTTCCTTCAGAAAGTCCAACCGCAATGGGTGTCTGCTGGCTATCCGCATTGGCATCCCATTGAAAACTATATGGCGGGACACCACCTACAATATCAGAGATAAGGACTCCTGCCGTTCCATTTCCCAACAAACAAGTATCTGGAGTTGTAAAGCCGGTTGCTGTGAAAGTTGTTACCAAAGGGATAAAAATGGCATCACTCGCTAAACAACCATTGGTATCTCGAACCTGGATGGTGTAAATCTGCCCTCCCTGAAGACCCGTAATGGTATCATTGTCAATAGTAGGATCTGCGGACCATATAAAGGTAATGGGCCCAGTTCCATTATGAGTAACCGTAGCCACTCCACCAAGTCCACAGGTATCAGCCTGAAGAAGCACGATGTTAGCCGAGGTTACACAGTTTATTTTTGTAGGGGAAAGCTCTTCTTCCAGCAGAACATCTGCGCCATGGAGGTTGGCAAAAGCCAGGAAAAAGATCAATAAACTTAATAGTCTAGTGTACTTCATACTCAATTTTTTCACAGCAGTTAGGAAGAACTCGTCAGATAAGTAACTACAGATGAATCAGATAAATTGTAGGCTTCTCTACAAGCCCTGAATTTTCTTGGGCACTTCATTCATTTATATGTACGAATCTTACATTTTCCCTAGTAAATCGAGGGGCAAATCTACAAAAAATCAACTTAGGCAAGGAGATAGAATAGTTGTCATATGGAGTGGGAGTAAAAACACACTATTTTGACATGGCTACTTAACTATTGGAGATAAAGTATATTTTTGTCGCCTCAATCAGCAAAAGTGTGGTATGAAGATTCTGGGAGAGCACATATTAATTGAATATTCGAAAGCCAATACAGCGGTTCTAAACGACGAGCATGCCATAAGGAGCATGATGATAGAAGCTGCAAAAGCCATTGAAGTGGAAGTCTTGCACAGCTATTTCCATCGCTTTCAACCACAAGGAATAACAGGCGTCCTTGTTATCGCTGAAAGCCACCTGACGATACATACCTGGCCAGAATTTGACTACGCCGCTGTAGATATTTTTACCTGTGGAGATACGAGCCTGCTTGCTAAGGCAGTTTCCCTTTTGAAAGAAAGACTGTTCGCAAAAGAAGTATCAGAAAAGAAAATAAAGAGAGGACCTCATTCAGCCAAAAACTGAGGAAGGATCAATTACCTTACCACCTCGATGAAGTCTGTATAAACAGCCTCATCATTGCCATTAATAGGTTTGGCAATATTTCCATCTCTGTCTTCCAACTTAATCTGGTACCTGAATTCTTCTGAGGTAGCAAAGCCGGAGAATACTTTGGTAAAGTCAATCTTTACTGTAAACTCACCCTGAATAGAAGGATTTCGAGTATCAGGTGTCAGGTTGGGAATTCTGTATTCGTAGACAAAAAACTCATCCGGTAGGCTAAAATCATTAATACGCGAATCTATGATGGTGAGGTTCACTTTATCAGCACCGTCTTCTGGAAGCAAGCCAATGTTGCCATCTCCATCTTCAAATCTGAAACGGATCAAGATGGAATCCTGTAGACTTTTTACGACTCTGGGCTGAATATCAAGCACTTCTACTCTGGGCTCCACAGGAAATACAGGCTCCTGGTTACAGCCAGAAATTATGGCTAAAACAAAACCCACAACAAGAAGAAGAAATATGTTCTTTGGCATGTCCATCATCATACAGTTAATATAAGAACCTTCCGCTTTATTCTCAATAGTCAAATAGGGGGATATTAACCAAATATCTTACCAAGTAGTTAGATCATTAATCACTTACACGACATCAAACTGTTTTAGCGATTAAAAGTTTGAAAGATAAAAGGTCCGCAATTCTAAGAGTAAGTTGAAGGCTTCATTCCACAAATGAAACATTCTTTTGACAAAAGTTAGGGATTGTTTGATAAATGCAGGTCTTATCTGGCTCAGCGGTATTAATTCTGTATATTGACCCCTTCCAAGAATGAATCCAAAAGTGAAATATGCAGGAAAATTGATGAACCGGGACCTGACTGCATATCCCTTTTGAGACAAGTTGTAACGTTTAAACCTATTGAGAAAGTCAAGCTCTCATGATTAAGTTAAAAAAAGTACTGGTGGCCAATAGAGGCGAAATTGCCATCCGTATTCTACGTGCCCTTTCCGAGTTAAGGATTCAAACCGTCGCTATTTACTCCTTCGAAGACCGTTATTCCCTACACCGATATAAGGCGGATGAGGCCTATATGATTGGAGATGAATCCGAGCCCTTGAAACCCTATCTCGACATTGAGGAAATTATTACCACAGCCAAAAGGAAAAATGTAGATGCCATTCACCCCGGTTATGGCTTCCTATCAGAGAATGTAACTTTTGCCAGAAGATGTAAGGAAGAGGGGATTATTTTTATCGGTCCGAGACCAGAAGTCATGGATAGGCTAGGGGATAAGGTACGTGCCAAAGAGGTAGCCAATAAAGTGGGTGTACCCTTGATCCCGGATAGCAAAGTGGAATTGAATTCCTTGAAAATAGCCCTTAATGAGGCGGATCAGATTGGATATCCAGTTATGCTCAAAGCGGCCGCTGGTGGAGGAGGACGAGGAATGCGGGTGATTCGTTCTGAGGAAGAAATGAGCAAGTCCTTCTTTGAGGCAAGAAATGAAGCAAGAAATGCTTTTGGAGATGACACGGTCTTCCTTGAGAAGTTTGTGGAAGATCCCAAGCACATAGAAGTTCAAATCCTAGGAGACAATCATGGAAGCATTGTTCACCTACATGAGAGAGATTGCTCTGTTCAGAGACGCTTTCAAAAGGTGGTAGAGGTGGCGCCTTCCACTTTACCCGAGGACATCAAAACGCAAATTCACGAGTATGCCATGCGGATTGCACGTGAAGTTGAATACAATAATGCGGGAACTGCCGAATTTCTGGTGGATCGTAGCAATAATGTGTATTTCATTGAGGTAAATCCTCGTATACAGGTGGAACATACGATCACGGAGGAAATCACTGGAATTGATATTGTCCGTTCTCAAATTCTGATAGCAGCAGGGGCCAAGTTATCTGATCCTGCCATTTTCATTCGATCTCAGGAAGATATCACGGTCAATGGCTTTGCAGTCCAGTGCCGGATCACCACAGAAGACCCTGCCAATAGCTTCCAACCCGATTATGGAACCATTCTAGCCTATAGAAACGCAGGTGGATTTGGGATACGACTGGATGAAGGCTCTTCCTATCCAGGTGCCAAAGTTTCCCCTTTCTTTGACTCTATGTTGGTGAAAGTATCTGCTTGGGGACGAACCTTAAAAGGAGCTTCTCAGCGCATGAGAAGGACGCTACGCGAATTTAGAATCAGAGGGGTGAAGGATAATATTCCATTTCTACTCAATGTGATGGTCCATCCTGTTTTTCAAAGGGGAGAAGCTACCGTTGGCTTTATCAAAAACAACCCAGATCTGCTTGAATTCAACCGAAGCAGAGATAGAGCTACCAAGACACTTTCCTATTTGGGCAATATTGTGGTGAATGGAAACCCAAGCCAGAGTGTCCAAAACAAATACGATCCAGAGAAGGAGTTTCGCCAACCTGTTTTGCCAGTAGTTGACAGAAACAAACCTTATCCCAAGGGAACCAAGGACTTGCTCAATGAATTGGGAAGGGAAGGATTTATTGATTGGATCAAAAATCAGAAAAAGACACTGATCACTGATACTACTTTCCGAGACGCCCATCAATCTCTATTGGCAACGCGCATGCGTACGATGGATATGTTTAAGGTATCCGAAAGCTATGCCAGACTCAACCCAGAAGTCTTCTCGATGGAAGTCTGGGGTGGGGCTACCTTTGATGTTTGCCTTCGATTTTTGAGAGAAAATCCCTGGGAGAGATTGACCATTCTTCGTCAAAAAATGCCGAATGTTTTGCTGCAAATGTTGCTGAGAGGCTCAAATGCAGTGGGGTATACTGCTTATCCAGATAATCTCGTGCAGCAATTCATTGAGGAAGCTTGGAAGCACGGAATTGATATATTCAGAATCTTTGACTCGCTCAATTGGATGGAAGCCATGAAGGTGAGTATCAAAACAGTGCGAGAAAGAACCAATGCCCTCGCGGAGGCTTGTATTTGTTATACGGGTGATATCATGAACCCTGATAAAACCAAATACGACCTTCAATACTACCTTGATTTAGCGAGAATGCTGGAGGATGAAGGAGCACATATGCTAGCTATCAAAGACATGGCTGGTTTGCTCAAGCCCAGAGCTGCTAAGGAATTGGTGACTGAATTGAAAAAGGCAGTAGATATTCCTATTCATATCCACTCCCATGATACTTCTGGTAATCAGTTGACTACTTACCTCATGGCAGTGGAAGCTGGTGTTGATATTGTCGATTGTGCCATTAGCTCCATGTCTGGTTTGACCTCGCAACCCAACCTGAACTCCTTTGTAGCCCAGATGCAAGGTCATGAAAGAGAGACGGGGATGCAGTTGGAACATTTGAATCAGTTTGCCAACTATTGGGAAGCTGTAAGAGAGTACTATTATCCCTTTGAGTCTGAATTAAGGTCAAGTACAGCAGAGGTCTATGACCATGAAATTCCAGGTGGACAGTACTCCAATCTGCTTCCACAAGCGCGTTCTCTTGGTTTGGAAGATAAGTTTGAGACCATCAAAAAGAACTATGCCACTGTCAACAAGATGTTTGGGGAAATCGTCAAGGTAACTCCCTCGTCAAAAGTTGTAGGTGATATGGCGCTATTTATGACTTCGAATGGGTATACTGAGCAGGATATCATGGATAAGGGGGATGAAATCTCCTTCCCAGACTCTGTAAAAGCATTTTTCCGAGGAGACCTTGGACAACCCTATCAAGGTTTTCCCGAAGAACTACAGCGAATCGTTCTTAAGGATGAAGTGCCTTATACAGAAAGGCCGAATGCTCATTTGGCACCAGTAGATTTTACCCGAGAATTTGACCAATTCAAAAAAGAATTTCCAGATGACAGGATGATGTTTACTGACTTCCTTTCTTACAAACTGTATCCAAGGGTATTTGAGAATTATTACAAACACCTTCAGGACTACGATGAAGTCATGAAGCTTCCTACCTTGGCTTATTTCTATCCCTTGAAAACCAATGAGGAGATTCTGGTAAGAATTGATCCTGGGAAAAAGCTGCTAGTAGAATATCTCTACATGCTTGAGCCTAATGAGGATGGCATGCGGACGTTGTACTTTAGGTTGAATGGGCAAACTCGCTCGGTAGCCATTAGAGACAATAAGGTAGACGTTGTCAAGTTTCAGAATCGGAAGGTGGCAGGGCCGAATGATATTGGTGCTCCTATTCAGGCAAAATTGACAAAAGTTCTAGTGGAGGAAGGAGAAGAAGTAAAGAAGAACCAGCCATTGTTTGTCCTAGAAGCCATGAAAATGGAATCTACCATTACTGCCTCTAAAGAAGGAACCATACAAAAGGTTGTCCTAGTAGAGGGTGCCATGGTCGAAGCTGATGATGTGGTCATTGAAATGGCGTAGAACGAACACGGACTCACTCCATAAGATAAGCCTCCTGATTCTACATGTCAGGAGGCTTTTTCATGCTTGGTGTAGGTCTAATTGTTGTCTTCGTCGAAGATGATCTGCTTTACATTTCCATTGGGGAGAATCAAGTGTACTTCTTTTCTTGTTTTGGTCTTGGTAATGACTTGAGGTTTGGGTTGCTCAGGCTTCTCGGTCATGTCAAAACTAATGGCAAGAGAGTAGGTATATTGAATGACAGGCTCTACAATTTCGGGATTGTTGACAATGTCATAGTAGCGGCTGGAAATGGGGCCATAATACTGGGCGGTACTTTTAACCGCTCTCTTTACGACTTCTCCCTTTTTTCTTGCTTCAAGCGAATAGTTAGAATAAGCTTGGTAAGAAGAGTAGCGTTCAATGGGGAAATACGCTTTTCTGCCTTCGGATAGTTTACGTTTCTTATCAGCCAAATCAATCCCATTGGATTTATAGAAATCAACCTTTTTCTGGATAAATTCTGAGGCTTGTTTCACCATCTTGGCATAAATCTCCTCTACATTGTCGACATAGTAATCCACCTTTACAAGGTCATAGATTTCATTTTTGGCACAAATGGTAATGATTTTATCTAGTGCTTCAGGGTCGGTATAACGGATATGTAGATTTTTCTTCATCTCAAATCCCTTCGGTACTTCTGTGTAGGTTTTCTTGGAAAAGATCTTTTTGGTGCTTTCATATTCGTAAACAGGAACCAGGGAAATCATGTCTACATAAATTTCAAGGTTATCGTCATTAAGGGCTTTGGCACCCGCCTTGATGGCGTCTATCTTTTCATTCATGAGCTTATCTGTTTCCTCAATGGTTTCTCCGACCTGGGTCATGGCAAATACACCTACATAACTACTTGCCTTGGCATTAAAGAGGGCATTGACACGAATAGAGATTTCATTGGGATTGTGTGTCATTTGAACTTGAGGGAGTTCTACACGGTTGTTTAAGGAGCGTTGCTGATATCCTTGGAAGTAGGCTGCATTGCCTGTAGACTCTGCTCGAACGGCATTACCTGCTGCTTGCCCAAATAGGGAAATGGGAAGAAAAAGAGAAACGATAATAATGAGGTTCAATATTCTGTTTGGCATAATCCTGAGTGTTTAATGGTTTTGAGTAGTAAACACTTGCTAGATACGCCTAAGGAGCTTTGATAGACAGTAGAAATGGGTGTGTAGGTCCTTCGACTGGCTGAAAAGAGTGGCTGAGATGATGGGGAGAATTGGTCTCATTTGGTGATGGAATCATAAAAAAAGAGGACACCCATAAGGCATCCTCTAGTTTATCATTTTCCTCAACTTGAAAGGAATCAGGTTTTTCTCTTTTTCTTTCTGGCAGCAGGAAATAGAATATTATTTAGGATCAATCTGTAACCAGGTGAGTCTGGGTGAAGGGCTAGATCGGTTGGGTCTTCGCCTACATAATGACGGTAATCCTCTGGATCATGACCTCCGTAGAAGGTCCACATACCTTTTCCTAAATTCCCGTGAATGTATCTTGCTTCATCAAAGGCCTTTAATTGACCCATGATGAGTACGTCCTTCTTGAGCAAACTTTTCTTAAATGCCGTTGTCTGCCCCATAAAACCTTTGACGGTACGAGTATGATTTTGGCAAAGCATGGTTGGAACTGGGTCCCATTTGGCAGAAAACTCAAAGAGGGTGAAGTAATCCAGGTTTTCAGGCACTCTCCTCCCCGTATTAGAGTCGATGTTGGAGAATTCGTACTGATAAGGATTTCTGATCAATTGGAATTTATCAAAGGCGAGAGATTTGCTAAAATCCAGTTTGGCCTGTGCATTTGGATCAGCTGGATCGCCATCATACATATGGTCGCAAATATCCACTCCTTCTGCGCTTAGTGCAATATCATAGCTATCTGTGGCAGAGCACATGGCAAAGAGAAAGCCTCCTTCTGAGCAAAATTCTTTGATATTTTTAGCCACGGCCAGCTTCATTTGGCTCACCTTATTATACCCATAAATTTTTGCGGTAGCCTCCTGAGATTTAACATCGTCCTTGTACCACTGTGCATTGCGGTAGGATACATAGAACTTTCCGTACTGCCCTGTAAAATCCTCATGGTGGAGGTGAAGCCAATCGTATTCACTGAGCTTTCCATCCAGCACTTCAGGATCATACACCACATCATAGGGAATCTGGGCATAGGTTAGGGCCAAGGTAACCGCATCATCCCATGGCTGTTTATTTTTGGGCGAATAGACGGCGATTTTGGGCGCTTTCTCTAGTTTCACGGCATCCATGTTAACAGATTCACCAGAAACGTAGGCCAGAATTTCGCTTGACTTGGAATCGCTGATTCGCTCGTATTTTACGTCTCTAATTTGCAGCTCTTGCTCAAAGATGGTTGTATATTTGAACATGAAGCTTCCACCTCTGTAATTCAATAACCATTCTACATCTACCTGATATTCAAGTACCCAGAAAGCTACACCATAGGCTTTGAGATGCTCGGATTGAGCGTAATCCATAGGGACGAGCAGGTAGTCAGCCCGGCTGAAGAGGAAACTCCCCATTAGGCATATCGCCAACACCAATCTTTTCATACACATTTTACATTGTTATCACCCTTAGGCGAAAAATAACTTTATTCAAACCTTGTGGTGGGAAGAAGGGTTTGAACTAAGTTAAATAAAAATAAGCGAAAGAAGTCGCTAGTTTACAGGTAGAATTTACGCTCCTCTTGCTGATTTGTTGCTAAGTCATATTCAAGACGTAGGACGAAAAGGGGATTCTGCCGATTAGATAGGAGCTAGCAGACAGGTATTGGAGATAGTTTGCTAATTTGTTGATATGAACAGGTTCACTTTCATCTACGAAGGATTCAAAATGGCTTATCAGGCTGTTTGGACCAATAAACTCAGGTCCTTGTTGACGATGGTTGGGGTAGCAACAGGGATTTTTGCCATTACGGGTATCCTAACAATGGTTAATACCCTACAAACCTCCGTTACTGCCAGCCTTTCTGCCCTAGGTAATACGACCATTTTCATCCACCATTGGCCTTGGGCTGAGAGAAACAACGACTGGTACAAATTTCTGAACCGCCCCAAGGTGAGTTACCGCGATTTCCAGCGCTTAGAAAAGGATTTGGAAGATGTTGAAGCAGTTGCTTTCGAGGTGAATGCCAGAGGAAAAACTGTTCAAGCCAATGGGAATAGCGTTTCTATGATTGATGTGGCAGGTATCACCCACCAATCTGGAAAAATAAAGGATCTTGAATTTAGTCAGGGAAGGTATTTTTCTGACTTGGAAAGCCATTTGGGAAACAAGGTGTGTATCATTGGTTATAACATAGCCGAGACACTTTTTCCGAATCGATCTGCGATAGGTCAATATGTGCGAATCGGACAAACTCGGGTCATGGTCATTGGTGTTCAGTCCAAACAGGGAGAAGGCTTTTTTCCTGGCTGGCCTTCTGAGGACAATAAGGTCTACATTCCATATGAAATGGCACCTCAAATGTTTAACCTGACCAAGAGAAGCGTAGATAAAGTCATCTTAGTTAAAGCAAACGATTACGACAATCTCCCCAATGTAGAGCAAGACGTGATCAGCGTTATGCGCGCCTCTCGATCCCTCAAGCCCAGAATGGAAAACAACTTTGCCATCAACAAGCAGGAGGCTCTGATGAACAGCTTCTCTAGTATTTTTGACTATTTAGAAACGGGAGGATGGGTAATTAGTATATTCTCTATCCTTATTGGAGGGTTTAGCATCGGAAACATCATGTACATATCCGTTCGTGAAAGAACCAATGAAATTGGGGTGCAAATGGCTCTTGGTTCCAACAGACGTTTTGTCTTATATCAGTTTATGTTGGAGGCCATCATCCTATGTTTGATAGGAGGGATGTTAGGAATAGGAATAACCATCCTGCTGGGGACTTTGGTTCAGGCAGGTCTTTCCCAAACAAATCTTGCCTTGCAGGTAGCCTTTTCCCTTAAAGATTTGGGAATAGGATTATTTGTTGCCTTCTTGATCGGGCTTGTTGCAGGTTTGGTTCCAGCCTCTATGGCTTCCAGATTAGACCCTGTAGAAGCCATCAGACAAAGCTAATCATTCATATTTTTCAATTGTAAGCTTCATGCACGTAGTAGAACATCTACTTCAATCTAAAAATCCGACAGTGAGTCTTGAGATTATTCCTCCCCGTAGAGGTCGGAATATTCAGAAATTACATGATGCGATTGAGTCGGTATTGCCTTTTAAACCTCCCTTTATAGATGTTACCAGCCACGCCGCCGAGGTAATCTGGGAGGAAATGCCAGATGGTACATTTAAGAAAAAAGTTAAGCGAAAGAGCCCTGGAACCTTTGGCCTCTGTGCGGCTATAAAGTACAAGTATAACCTTGAACCCGTTCCGCATATCCTTTGTGGAGGTTTTACAAGGGAAGAAACCGAAGATGCCCTGATTGAGCTTAATTACTTGGGAATAGAGAATGTCCTCGCCATCAGAGGGGATAAGGTAGCCTATCGAGAGATTCCACAGGACCGTTCTGTTAATAACTATGCCATTGACTTGGTCAAACAGATCGATTCCATGAATCAGGGGCAATATTTGGATGAGCTGATAGACGCCGCCAAAACCAACTTTTGTGTGGGAGTCGCATGTTATCCAGAGAAACATTTCGAGTGCCCCAACAGTGAATATGGACTTAAAATCCTAAAAGAAAAGCAGGACAATGGAGCGCATTACGCAGTCTCTCAAATGTTTTATGACACCCAGAAGTTTATTGACTTTGTAGCTGCAGCGCGCGATTATGGCATTACTATGCCCATTATTCCTGGGATGAAGGTCATGACGAGAAAGGGACAGCTGAGCAAGCTACCTTCCATTTTTCATATAGATATTCCGATGGAATTGACAGAAAGAATGATGGCCACCAAGGACAGAAAAGAGGAAATCCAAGTTGGTGTCGAGTGGGCCTATAAACAATCCATTGAGCTGTTAGAGGCAGGATTCCCATATCTGCATTTCTATATTATGAGCAACACTTCCCCTTTTCTCAAGTTAATGGATATGCTAAAGCAGAAGGTCTAGGAAAGTTCCTCTTTGTCTTCAGATTGACATCACTTTCTGCCCTAGGCGCCGTATTTAGAAAGGAAATTAAATTGATAATCTCATGAAAGCTATCTGGAACGGAAAAGTCATCGCTGAAAGTGATACAACCGTCGTCGTAGAAGGAAACCATTACTTCCCAGTTGACAGTGTCAACAAAGACTACCTTGTAGAAAGTGATTTGAATACTGTTTGTCCTTGGAAAGGTAAAGCTTCCTACCATCACCTAAAGGTAGATGGAGAAATTAACCAGGATGCCATGTGGCATTATAAAACGCCCTCCGTTGCTGCCCAAAAGATTAAAGATCATGTGGCCTTTTGGAGAGGGGTAGAAGTTGTAGAATAAGTTTACTAGTCATAAGTAACTCACTGACAGGTCCAACATTTAGGTGTTGGACCTGTTTTGTTTTTGGTCATTCACCATAAAACACCCTTTAAGGAAAATTAGATATGCCAAGAGGAATCACACCTATACCCCCTAAGCCCGGTCAAGAATCTGTATGGGACTATCCCAGGCCTCCTCGTTTGGAGAAGGTTCAAGCACATTTAAGAGTGGAAGTTGGGGGAATCATCATCGCAGATACCAACAGAGGATATAGAGTTCTTGAAACCAGCCACCCTCCGGTGTATTATATCTCTCCAGAGGATATTAGAATGGATTTGCTTCAGCGAGTAGGTGGGAAGACCTCATTCTGTGAATTCAAAGGAATGGCCATTTATTATAACTATCTAAAGGATGGAAAAGGAATCAGCCAGATTGCTTGGGCTTATCCCGATCCAACAAAGGGATTTGAGCCTATCAAGGATTATCTGGCCTTTTATGCATCTAAGGTAGATGCCTGTTTTGTGGGTGATGAGAAGGTTCAAGCCCAAGAGGGCGATTTCTACGGAGGTTGGATTACCAGCAAGGTTGTAGGCCCCTTCAAGGGAGGAGCAGGTACTTGGGGTTGGTAAGCCAAGGGCAATGTCCTAACTTCATACCATGACAGGAACGTGGATTAATGTAGGAACAATATTACTAGGGGGGAGCATCGGTTTGCTGATCAAAAGAGGGTTAAGGAAGGATTTTGTAGACACCATTTTTCAAGCCCTTGGTCTATATACCATCCTATTAGGAGTAAGCATGGGCTTAAAAGGAACGGAGGTACTTGTGATCATCATTGCTCTGGCGATGGGGGCATTTGCAGGGGAGGGGCTCAAAATTGATCAAGGGGTAAGAAAAGTGGGAGATGGTTTGGCCAAAAGGTTTTCCTTCGGATCTGATGGATTTACCCAAGGCTTCTCAACCGCCTTTTTGTTATTCTGTATTGGACCGATGTCCACTTTGGGGGCGATTGATGATGGACTCGGTATATCCATGGACTTATTGCTTACGAAGTCAACACTCGATGGGGTTTCATCCATGGTGTTGACAGCAGCATTTGGGGTAGGGGTGATTTTTTGTATCGTTCCTTTGGTTATCATTCAGGGAGGGACATCCTTGTTGGCCGAATTTTTAGCCCCCATTCTCAAAGACGATCAATTGATTTTGGATCAATTACAATCAATTGGAGGAGTGATGCTCATCGGGGTAGGTATAAATATACTTGACTTGAAACAGCTTAAAGTTATGAATATGCTCCCTGCTTTGGTGTTTGTAGTGTTGCTTGTCTTATTAAAAACTACTTATTTAAGCTGAATCCCATCCCAATAATTTACAACCCTCTTTAGCAAAGCTGGATTTTCATGTTTAGAAAGCGTTCTGATTCAGAAATGAAGCCTCTTACTTGGCTGATTATTTCAGGCTTCGTAGTGGCATCCCTGTCTGTAGTGGTCATGGCTTATATGGCCTATAACAACTTATTGAGCCTAGAAAGGGAGGTAAGAACTGGAACCGCACCCAATCGATTTTTAAAGGACATGGATGAGGCCAAAGGGGAATTGAACGAGTTTGCCTTACAAGTCCGCTATTATGTCATAAGTGGGGAACCCGATCAAAAGAATAAGGAATTCCTAGAAAATCGAAAAGCCATCAATTTCAAGCAATACGAGGCTTTAGAGAAGCTAGGCAGGAGTCTTGATCTACCTGATTCGGTCAAAAGCAAGATAAGTGATCTCATTAAACTATTTGAAGACAGATATGTATTGCTAGATAGTCTTTGGGGGCTCATGGACTTAGAAACAGTTGCTTTGCTATCAAAGGATAGAAAAAAGGCGAACATTGATTCCATTTATATCCAATATGTTTTGGCTGAGGCAAGTGGCCATCCTGAACAGAAACCTGATGTGAGTACGGACTTCTTATCGGATGAAAATAATAAAGCCGTCTTGTTTGGTACACTCCAAGATTTTGCAAAAGCAGAATTGGAACGAAAGAAACAAATTCAGGAGGTCATGGATGGAGAGAGAAATCTCGTTCAGAACATTGCCGCCTTGGAATCATATTTAAAGGAGGTGGTTCGGAAGAAAAGTAAAATTGGGCTCAAGAGTGTGGAGGAAGAGGCGGACAGGGCGCGTATTTTTATTGGCGTAGCAACCGTCATGATCATCCCTCTTGTGTTTCTGTTCTTGGCTAGGATCATATCAGATGTAGAAAAAAACAGGAAGTTGGAGGCGAGGTTGAAGGAAGAAAAACAGCGTGCGGAGGAATTGGCAAGTGCCAAGGAAGAATTTCTTGCTAAGATGAGCCACGAAATGCGCACCCCAATGTCTGCGATCATTGGCTTTTCCAACAAGATGCTTCAAAAACCCTTGGATGCAGAGATGAAGTCTTTTATGGGGCCTATTCGGCACTCTGCGGACTTGTTGCTACAGCTGATCAATGATGTGCTCGACTACTCTAAGTTGGAGGCCAACAAAACCTACCTAGGGAAGGAACCCTTCCATCTTCGAGGCTTGGTCGAGGATGTATATGAACTCTTTATTCCGCAGGTGGAGAAAAAGGGAATTGCCCTTTCTGCCAAAATGGGGAAAAGTTTACCTGAAGTGGTATGGGGAGATCCCCTTCGCCTCAAGCAAATGTTGCTCAACCTCGTAGGGAATGCAGTTAAATTCACTGACCGTGGGAGCGTTACCATTTCACTTAAAGTATTTGAGCAAAAGGGTAAGGTGGTCAGTGTGCTATTTCAGATCATTGATACAGGCATTGGCATTCCCTTAGACCAGCAGAAAAAAATATTTGAAGACTTTATCCAAGTCGATGATAGCAACTCTCGTAAATACGGAGGTACTGGACTCGGCTTGTCAATCACCAAGAAATTGGCAGACTTGCACGGGGGATCTCTGAATTTGAGTAGTCTTCCTGGAAAAGGGACAACAGTTAGCCTGTTGATTCCTTATGAAATTGGGGATAAGAAGGATATCAGAATAGAATCTGATACCAGCGTAGAAGTACATCCAGAGCTAGCTGGAAAACGAATTCTTTTGGCGGATGATGATTACTACAATCGCCTGTTGGTTAAAAACCAGCTTCAGCTATGGAATATGCATGTTGATGAGGTGGAGAATGGCAAAGAAGTCATTCAAAAGCTATCAGCCAATCAGCATTATGTTGCCCTTTTGATGGACCTGCACATGCCTGAACTGAATGGGATCAAAACCACTGAGTACATCAGGCAGGAGTTGAGGATGGACTTGCCGATTATTGCACTAACTGCGACTACTTCAAAGATTGCACAACAAGAGGCGATCGAGGCGGGTATGCAAGCCTTCCTGCTTAAACCCTTCCAGACCGAAGATTTACACAAAGAATTGATTCGCTTGCTTGGCCTACATCACACCAAACAAGTTGCCGAAAACACCCAAAAAGAAACGGAAAGCATGCCTTCTCAACCTAATCCAGAATCCGAATTCCCCTTCCCAGAATTGTACAAGGTCAGTCGGGGAGACATGGGAATGATCAAACGTATGCTCGAACAATATGTGAGTTTAACGGATTCGAATTGGCAAAAGCTCACCACAGCTGCACAAGCTGGAAACAATGAGGAAGTAGCCTTGCTGGCCCATCGAATGGTGCCTGCCCACCGCCATTTGGGCTTTCAGGACATGGTCAATAAATTAAAACGATTGGAGGAATTGGCGGATCAGGGTATCCTTGATGGGGAAGCTTCACAACTTATTCAGGAAATTCCTCAGGGTTTGGCAAACTCGAAGGCCAAAGTAAAGAAGGTTCTTGCTGAGTCTTAAAGACTGTTTCAGATTTATACTTCTTGTTTACAGTTGTCTTTCAAGAACTTGAGG
>JBCBVV010000026.1:0-90080 GCA_039817415.1 Bacteroidota bacterium | reverse complement strand
CTGATTCAATTAGCATAGCCTCAAAGGTGTCCATAAGTAGTTGGTTTCCTGTACTAGAGGTTATACTAATTGAATCAGGTACTTTAATATCATATTTAACAGAAATTAAAGACAAAATAGATCAGGGTACTATCCACCTGATTCCTAAAGTGGTGAATGGAATCGAATACAAGAGACACTTACTGAGTGAATCTTCCCCCTACTTTCGAAGTGAATGGATTCCAATTTCAAGGAATATTGATAGTTTAATTTCTGATAATTCAGTTGAGCAACTGAGAGTCTATATTTCTCAAAAGATACATTCATTTCAAGCTGCTATAGATTTAGGCGATAAAGTGGGAGATAATTTGCAAATAAGTTTTTTACTAAATAATCAGCTGTTTTTTTCTAAGCTATTAGAATACTCATCTAAAGACTATAACGAGGGTAAAAAAATTGATGATGCTGTAAAGAAGGATTTGATAAGACTAATAAAATTAAAAGAAGAAGATGCTGATAGTTTTAGGGTGGTGTCGTTTTTTGATCCAGATGATATAGCGGGATTCCAGATACCTCCTTTCACGGATCCATTAGGAAGTGAAATTTTCGCAAGTATTCCCATTAAACATGGGACAAATTGGACGGTAAAAAGTGCTCCATTTAGAAGTTTGATTTCCCTTGTTGATAAAGGAGAAAGTGAACTCAGTCCTAGAAGGTTGCTAGAAGACCAGGATCGATTAATCATTTCGAATGGGTTTGATGCTTCAACCAGGTTAGGTCGGACAAATCCAGTAGTTATAAATTATCTTCTGGACGGTTATAAGAAAAGCAGAGATACGATATTTCAGATTCCCGAAGTTATTATTGAAGAAGACAATGCAAAAGAGTCCGAAATAATTTTTGAAGCAGATACAATTGATGGGATTGGGTTTGCCAAAAATGTAACAAAAGGTATAGGGCTATTGAAGCTATATGGCCTTGTAAAAAGATTAGGAAAGGTTGGGCAACCCACGCAATTGCCATACTTATTTGCGGAAAAGGAACTTTTCGCTGATCCAACTACTACCATCAATGGGATTAAGGATTGTCTGAATAACTCCCCTTCTGAATCCTCTACGGTGTACATCCTAACTGTTCATGGAATGAAGGATAAAAAACCAGATCATTATGACTACATGGCGAAAAATCTGGCCCTAAAGATGGGATATTTATTGGAATCGGATAGCTTGAAAAAAACAAGTTCTAAGGACCTACCAGGTAATAATATCTCTCCTACATCTAGTGGACCATCAAACTCAAATCCTTTTGATTCACTGTTCGGAATTCGTGAATTGATCTTCAAGAATAGTGAAGGAAATAGAATTGTATTTGAGATAGTTCATTGGTCACCTATGACAAGGCCTGTAAAAAAACGAATACAAGAGTTGAAAGAATTAGGCTTAGAAACTGCAAGAGACGCCAATATCAAAACTTCATTTACCCATCAGACCATAAAGAAATTAGTTGTAGAGGATGGATTTGTAGATGTATTTTTAGCTTTAGGTGAAAGGGACTTTCGTAAATCTTTAGGTAATTCTATTTCTCAAGGACTCCAGGAGATTTATGAGAAAAAGAAGTTGAAATCTGATGATTCTCATAATGTATTCTTAATTACTGGAAGTTTGGGGTCTGGACTTTTGTATGAATACTTAATAGATAAAATTGGTGATACGGATCCATTAACTGTTGAAGGAATTAACAGTACCCAGAGTAACCAAGCCTTGACAAGGGATGATTTACAAGTAATCCGCCAGAAATTAGCTCCCCTAAATAATTTAAGAATTGATCCTCTGACAGCTTCTCCTGATAGTGTTTTTTCTGTTTGGCAGGATCTAATGAAGAGAAAGCGAGAGAGAGAAGTACTAAAATTGGTAATGGAAGATGTCAGTACATGGTATATGATGACCAATCAGATCGCCTTAATAGGATTGAAATATTTCGACCAAAACAGGAGGTCCCGAAAATTTGAAGATCAAATATGGCAAGAATTGGAGGATCAATATACCCTTCCTGAGGACCAAAGGTTTTCTCTTAACATGGATGTTTTAGCTTTCCACGATCCTAATGATGTGCTGACTTTTCCTGTTTCTCCCTCTAAGGACCCTATGCTAAGTGATAATTTTAGGGTACATAATGTTCCGGTAAGGACTGCAAACGGATTCAATTTAAATACCTTAGAGACCTATAAATTATTGAGGACGATTGACAAAAAAATTTATAAAGAATTGAAAAAATCATATCGCGATGAACGAAAAATATTGGAACCGTTTATCGAGAAAAGTGATTCCTCCTTGAAGGACAATAAAAATATGTTGTCCGAAGAGGAAGCAAACGCGATAAAAGAAAAGCTTAGCGAATTGGATGCAAACTTTAAGGAAATTGTCAACCGCAACTATGAGCTAGTCAAATCAGAAATAAAATTTGTCAACCAAATGAAGAGAGTTGCTAGAGAGAAGGAAAATATGTCTTTTGATATTACTCTCATCGATGACTATCTATCTAAAACTAAGAAGTATAAAAATAGATTAAGGACATGGAAAAGAAAGCGTTGTGTTTTTCTCGTTCCAGGATTCTATGAAATCATTGATCAAGAATCCAGAGAAATAAAGCCATATCAGCCTTTCATCATTAGATTCGACAAAGCACATGATCAAGTCAGCAAAAACGGGAGAGTGATTGATGTAATGGTCAATGGGATAAAATGAGTGAATGTCATTGATTTGAAAAAAATCATTTAGGTAAAGCTAAATGAAAAGAAGAGCGAAACAGACTTTTGTTTCGCTCTTCCATATTTAAAAACTTTACCTTAAAACCTAAACCTCGCTGAAAGGCCGTAATGATCTGAAAGATCAGAATGGATTACCTTACCGGTGATTCCTAGAGGGTCATTTTCACGGGTCATTTTGTAAGAGCTTCTTGTTTTGAATTTGACAACTTGGAATTCCGTGCTATTAGGCTGCCTCCCATTTCTCCCGACAAACACATAGTCAAGCCACTGAGGATCTTCGTCGTCTTCGTATCTGTACTTGGCCCATGAGTTTCTTATGGGATCAAAAGTCCATGTATTAGCGGGAATTCGTGCTGTGGTTTTTGCATTGAGGGTAGATAAAGCAAGGTTATATTCGTTTCGATCTTGGACATAGCAGAAATTGAAATCTCCAGCAATGACAACGGGCTCGTTTCTTGCTCCGGCGCCTCTGGTTTTTTGGTCAATAAATTGTCTGAGTTCCCGCATTTGACGGTAACGGGTACTGGCCTCTGCCTGACCACGATCTGCCTGTAGATGTGTTCCAAATACATGAATAATTCTTCCTTCCTTTTGAATTTTGGCGTAGATGGCTCCCTTATTTGATAGTTTGTCGATATTTAATCCCGCGGAATATACGATCATATCTGTAGCTAGAATTCTATGCCTGGAGCTGATAAATACGCCACCATTGGTTAGATTTCCGCTTTTGTCTACTACTTTGGTTTGATATCTATAGCCCTGGGCTGACATGCCACGCTTAAGTTTGCTTCTTGCATCGTTTGAGAAGGCCTCATTGAAAACAACTACATCCCAATTCCCTCTGTCTCTTATAGCGGATGGAATCAAACTTGCTCTATATTCTTGCAAGTAATTGGAAGCGGCCATTTTGTCCAATAGCAAGGTATTGTAGTTCACTATGCTAAAGCTCATGGGCTTGGCTGTAGGTTTTTGGGGCTGTGTTGAGGAACCGCCAATTTTTACCAACTTGAACAGGATCTCTGATATATTTGAATAAGAAGTCTTGGAAACAATGTTCTTATCCTTCCTCGAAACGCCTATTTTGTACTGACTCCCCATGGCGGAAGAAAAATAGTAATGGCCATTTTGAGTGGATACTTTAAATTTCTGGGCGGGTGTGCCTACCCCACGGCGAACAATTTGAATATTGGTCCCATTTGCAGTTCCATAATCCTGGATGTCCAGTACCATGCGCTCGGCCAGAAGAGATTCTATATAGTAATATCCCCCACCTGCAGGGACAAACTTGAAACGCTGGTTTGTAGATCCATGCTTTTGATAGAGAATCACATTTGTACCGGGCTTTGTATTGGACTCAACCACATCTAAAACCTGTCCAGGAAACATTACGGACTCAATGAAAAAGTTTCCTTTTAGGTCAATGCTGACTTCCTGAGCGGCTGAGCTAAAAGCCGCCTCAGAATGACTTGGAAGGCTGATACCAGCTAAAAGAAAATTGGCCAGTAAAATCAACACGATACTTGATAATAGGGTCTTCATATCTGCATGTTTTTGTTTGATGTATGATCCGAGTGATCATCTTATGCCCTAAAAGTAGATGGATAGCGTATCAAGGGTTGAAAATAGTATACAGTTGACCTTGAGTTGACTATGAATGGTAGGATTATGGGCACAAGAGGAAATAGGGAAATTTCGATATATGGCAATATTTTGTTAATTACCTTAATGCCCAATTCTAAAGTCATGAACCCCCTAAGCCTTTTTGCCCTTCTTTTCTTACTCATGATGCCTTTTCAGGCAAGTTCCCAGCAGAAAGTCGTCGATATATTGGAAGCCAAACTGGATACCATGCAAGAAGGTTTCCTGAAAGCCGACGCCTATATTGCGCTTATCCGAGCGTATAGTTATATGGGAGATAGTCCCCAAAAATATAAAGTACTCGAAAAGGCGGAAGACTTATCCAATAAACTAGGCTACCAAAAAGGCATTGCCCTCACGTACATCTTTAGGAGTATTGAGCAATGGAACTCAGGACATTTTGATGAGTCTCGACAAACCCTTTTGAAGGCTGATGACATTGCCCAAACGCTGGGCGACCAGGACCTCCAAGTCATGGTGGATTACAATATGGCAGAAATCTATATCTACATGGATAGAGATTTTCCGAAGGGTATCAAAAAACTTCAATCCACGATCCAAAAAAACGAGAAAGGAGCTGGGGTAAAGAACCTTGGAAATGCCTACCGAATTTTAGGGGAAGTTTTCATGGAAATAGGAGATTCTATAAAGGCTTATGAAGCGGGTAATAAGGCCTTAGATCTATTTTTATCAATCAAAGAGGGAGTGGAGATTGATCCTGAGTTAGGAAAGGTGAGCGACCAGTATGTAGATGAAGGAAGCATGAATACAGCCCAAGCCTACAGGCTTTTGGGCGACATATGTCAGAAGTATTCCAATTTAGAAGGAGCCTTAGAACTCTATCTGGAAGCAGAAAAGATTTTTGAGGAATGGGACACGCCATATTTTGCAGGTCATATCCAAACTAGCATAGGAGAACTTCAAGGACAATCGGGAAATTATACTGAGGCCCTACGTTTTTATGTTGAGGCCAAAGCCAACTATGAACGTGCCAACAATCCCTATTGGGTGGCGATCTCTGACGAAGGAATCTCTAAAGTTTTTCATTCCCTTGGAGACTATGATGAGGCTGAAAAATATGGCATAGCTGCTCTAACCCATTTCATAGAATTGGAAGACTCCATTGGAATGGGAGATGCCTACAGTACATTATCCCAAATAGCTTTTGCTAAGGAAGATCTGAATCAGGCTGAGAAAATGGGAAGGGCTGGTCTTGAAATTAGAAAATTGATAAATGACTCGACCAGTATAGCTGCTTCATCCATGGATTTAGGAAATATTTTGAGGAGGAAGGACACTTACGAGGAAGCCTACCTGATGTATAAAAAGGCCCTTGAATTCTTTCAACTTTTCGATCAGAAGGTGCATACTACAAAAGCGCAAATGAACCTTGCGTATTTGTTTTTTGATTGGCAAAAAATAGACTCCGCTATATTTTATGTGAACAGTTTCTTGAGTGAGGAGAGAAACAATAGTCAGTGGCAAACTAAAAAAGACGGCTTACTACTTTTGAGTAGGATTCATGCACAGGCGGGAGATTTTGAAAAGGCCTATGAGAATCGACTTGCCTTTTTTGATGAATATGAAAAAATATATACTAAAGATGTCCAAGAAATCGCAAAAACAGAGCAAACCCGACAAAATGTAGCTCTTTATCAAAAAGAAAAAGAAACGGCCCAAGCCAATGCGAAGCTACTAGCGGAGAGGAATCGGCTTTATATTCTCCTGGGATCAATTCTTGGGATATTACTTCTGTTGACGGTCATTTTATTCCTTCGTCTTAGAAGTTCTGCACAAGCACTTGAGGTCCAGAAAGCCAAGCTGGAGGCTCTCAATTTGACGAAAGATAAATTCTTTAGCATCATTGCGCATGATATCCGTAGTCCCATGCTAGCCCTTCAAAGTGTAGGCAAGCAAATGGAATTCAACCTCAAAAAAGGACGAATGGATAAGCTGGCAGACCTATCTCAAATGGTTGCTCAGACTACTTCAAAACTGGATGACCTCCTCAATAACCTCTTGAATTGGGCACTCTCTCAAAGAGGCTTGATGCCCTATCGCCCCAAAATGCTCTCTTTGCAGAAATTGGTAAATGAAACGAGCCAATTATATGCTGGTGCAATGGAAGCCAAACAACTTGATTTTAGTCATGTGATTCCTGACGAACACAAGGTGAAGGCGGATGAAGGGGCCCTACATGGTACGCTTCGAAACCTCCTAAGCAATGCCATTAAATTTACGCCTGTAGGAGGAAAAATCTCTATTTCCTCACAACAAAAACAGGGCGTTGTAGAGATAGAGGTTAGCGATAATGGAATAGGAATCAAGCAGGAAAATCTCGACCGTATTTTCAGCCTTGAGGGAGAATCTGAGAAAGGTACAGAGGGTGAAAAAGGAACTGGACTTGGCTTGGTATTATGCAAAGAATTAGTTGCCTTGAACAAAGGAGAATTACAGGTGAAGAGTAAAGTGGGAGATGGGACTACCTTTACATTTTCTATTCCCGTAAATTAGAAGGATGACCGCTTTCAGAATACTTATTGTGGAAGATGAAGCCCTCTATGCCGGTAATTTGGAAATGCTGGTAGAAGAGTTAGGCTACGAATGTCTGGGGGTTGCGGCAAGTGCTGATCAAGCTTTAAAGATGATCAAAAAAGAGTTGCCGCCAGACCTTGTCTTAATGGATATCAACATCAAAGGGGAAATGGATGGAATTTCCCTTGCAGAAAAACTCAACCAGAAAACGGATATCCCAGTCATTTTTATCTCTTCTCTAAGAGATTCTGAAACATATGGTAGGGCAAAGGCTATTAGACCCTATGCCTTTATTGGTAAGCCCTTTGACGAACTGACCCTTCAACGGACCATCGAACTCGCCGTGAGCCGCCTGGCTGAAACAAAAGAGGAAGATGATCAAAGCTGGACTTCAGACCTCCTCCTTAATGGCTGTTTCTTCATCAAAGTCAAACAAAAACTGGTTAAGGTTCGCTTTGAAGATATCCTCTATATTGAGGTAGAAAAACAGTACTGCTCGCTCTTTACAGAGGAACAGAAATTTGTCGTGCGGATCAGCCTTAGCGAACTCCTCAACAAACTACCTGAAGACCTTTTCCTTAGAACACATCGAAATTTTATTGTTCAAGTTCAAAAGATTGATTCCTTCGATCTTGGAGAAAGCGTGGTGTATGTCGCTGGTCAATCAGTAGCGATGAGCAGAAGCTATCGAAGCCAAATTATGGAGAGATTGAGCTACTTGTAACTGTAATTATAATTTAAACCCTCCAATGATATACTGGTTTTCAAGCATATCTGGCATGACCCCTAAATTCGAGAAGCCAGCCTTCTTTAATTCTGCCAGGACCTTGGATGAAGGCATTCTATGGGCCTTAGGAGGACCTTGAGGAGTCTCTTCCATTTTGAAATCAACCACCATGATGCTTCCCCCCTTTTTGATTCCTTTCAAGACCTTTGAAAAATAATCGACCCTATCGTGGATATGGTGATAGGTGTTTACGATGATTACGTGGTCGACCTCATTCTCTTTGAGCAAAGGATCACCATATTCTGTTTTTCGAATTTCAATGTTTTCTTCACCTTCTTTATCCGCTTTTTCTTTTATGTAGTTCAAGAACCTCTCATCCACATCGGCAGAAATGACCTTGGCTCCCATATCTGCCATTCTGAAGGAAAAATAGCCTGTTCCAGAACCAATATCCATGATGGTTTTTCCTTCTATTTCCCCCAGCAGCTTGATCACTTCATTGGGTTTCTGCCATTTTTCTCTTTCTGGGCTTTCGAAATTCTCCACCAATGTTTCAAAGCTCATTTTGTTCATGTGCTCATTGGCATCATGATCATCGTGGTCGTGGTCGTGCTCATGATCATGGTCGTATCCATGGTGATGACTGTGATCATGGTCGTCATGCGCTTCATGTTGATGTTCGCCTCCACATCCAAGGAGACTCACTATTATAAAGGGAATAATCAGGACGGTCTTTTTCATGAGAGGTATCTTTTGAATACCTCTCAATTAAATAAAAACTATCCTTTCCTGCTGTATAGATTGGGCTAAATAATTTGCTAGAACTAAGCAAACATCCTTTGAAATGGACAGCCTGATTGGCCTGTGTGATCTATAGGTGCATTCTCCTCCGAAGAAGGGAATTCTTTCTCAGACTTATCCTGAGCATGGTCGGGTCGAAGGGTTAAATAGGCCTTGATAGGGCGACTGGGCTTCAAATTAGGCAACAAAAATTGTGTGGCCAGATTTAAGAGTCTGACCAATTGTGTTTGATGTGATTTTTCTAACTGTGTAATTCCTGTTGGGAGTGAATCAGTAGGGCAACATAAAAGTCACGCTCCCTTCAGAATGACAATTGAAATTACGAGAGTAGAACAAAAGGGGAGGAAGGAAATTAGCTTATCCCCATCATTGGGGAGAGATGTCCCTGGGCGGAAGAGTGGTCAGTTGATGGGGGAAAATGGTTCTTTCACCAATCGTTTTTGTTCAATTCACTTTTATGCTTAGACCCAAACGAGATAGAATAGGGTATTTTCAAGAGACCGATGTCATAGCAGATGAAACAAATTATTCTATCCTATCATGAAGACGAATCTGTTCTTACTGGGCTTGTTGGGAGCATCCTTATTAGCTTATGCCTGTAACAACTCCAACAAAGCTCATATTAATTCAGCGCAGGAAACTGTTAAGGTGGAAAGCAGTAGCTCCTCGCTCATGACCAGCCATTCACAACCAGAAGAAAAACCAAAGGTAGGATATGAGATCCTCCAGATTCTTTCTCCATGGAAAATTATAGTATGGCTCTCCACAGACATCACACAAAAGGATTTTGATGCGATAAACCTACCCCTTGGATGGGTTAAAAATCAACCTAGAGAGGGGCTTCCTAAAAAAGGGACCTTTGCCAAATCTCCAGGAGCAACGAAGCTTGGAGAATTTAGAATTGAAAAACACTTTGGTCATTCATGGAAGCATGTGGCTACCGTAATTCAAACGGGTATCTCCATGGATAATAAAGGACTCCTCTCAGGTAATAGAATTGAAAAATACCATGAAATAGTGTTGGGTGCTGGAAAAGAGTTTCTAATCATTGAATCACCGCAAGGAGAAAGATATATCAGAATGACAAGGGATGCAGGGCGAACAAAGGAAATTCCAACTATTCCTGATTCTTGGACACAAATAGACACCCTACTTCAAGACGACTGGCTCATTCCTCTTCCTAACCCTACCATGAACATCCGGTCAGACAATGAAGATTCATTTCAGGGCCCTTTGCCCAAATAAAAAATATCGTGTAGGCTTTTTTGGGGGTAATTCGTAGTTTTTGTTGAAAGGAGGCAGCTGTGGTCAACTGACAGTTGTCTCCTCATTTTTATTTAAAGGAAGTAAGGAATGTGATACGAATCTTGTATTTTATTTCCAGTCTAAAACTATTTGCGCTTGCCAATCGACACAAGGAAATAAACATTCATAGAACACTAAACTATTTAGGAACATATGCCTAATCAAATTGAAACACTTCACCTGAACAAAGTGCTCAGCGATCATTCTCAAGACATGACTGGGAAAGTAGTTGCCATCACAGGAACAACCAGCGGAACGGGTTATGTCTGTGCCAGAGAAGTCGCCAAAAAAGGAGCTACCGTCATCTTACTGAATCGCCCTAGCCAAAGAGCTACGGATTCCCTTAACAACCTTCAAGAAGAAGTACCCCAAGGAAAATTTCATGCTGTTGACTGCGACCTGCAGAACTTTGACAGTGTGCGAACGGCCATGGAAAATGTTAAATCAGCTTATCAAGTTGTAGATGTATTGGTAAACAATGCGGGTATAATGGCCTTCAAAGACCAGGCGACTACAGATGGTTATGATGTACAGATGCAAACCAATGTAATTTCCCATTTCTTGATTACTAAGGAGCTATTTCCCTTGATGAAAAATAGCCAGGAAGCAAGAATTGTAAACCATACTTCTATGGCCAGATTAGGAGGTCCACTCGAAATGAAGTACTTCGATAAAAATGGAGGAAATCTAGGAGGAGATGGAACTGATGAGGAAAATATGAAATTCCAAGGTCCAAGATGGGAGCGATATCATCAAACCAAACTTGCCAACTGTGCTTTTACCTATGGTTTGAAGAAAAAGCTGGAGGAAGCCAACATCACCCATGTTAAAGCAATGATGGCGCATCCAGGCCTTGCTTTGACCAGCCTTCAGGTAAGCACTGCCAAAACAGGTGGAATGGATGGGAACAGTGAATTTATGACTCAGGCGCAAACGGCAGAGGACGGAGCAACCGGAATCATCCGTTGTGCGATGGATAAAGAAGCAAAGTCTGGCGATTTTTATGGGCCAGCGATGTGGACTGGTTTTCCAGATAAAATTACCCCAGAGGATTACCTGTACAATGATGAAAATGTGAAGACGAATTGGGAAGGCTGCGAAAAGGCAGTTGGATCATTCCAGTTCTAATACCTTTTTCATTCGACATAAACCTAGCCCCTTCTTCTTCGAAGGGGCTTTTTTATGTTAGGGAAGCCCCTCATACCCCTTCTTAATTATAGGTTTACGATTTAATAAAAAATTGGAGAATCGAATGATGTTACATTTTTCTAAGTTAAGGATACAAAGGAAGATGAGAGTTCTCTTTAGTAAATGGGAGAACGCGAATGACACCAGCATTCTCTAACCTATACTGATCATGACCAAATATTTATCCCTTCTGCTAGCATGTTGTATACTGGCAACCTCGGCATTCAGCCAAAACGTCAATCCACGTGGAATCGCTCCAAGTGGGAGTGTTTTCGCCATGAAACGAAAAGGGCCTGTCCTCTATGTGGGAGGAGGCTTTAACAAAGTAGGTGTACACACCGGTGGAAGTGCCACTTTCGAATTTGATGAGAGACTTCCGGATGTTAGGCGAGCCTATGTCTTTGGTGAGGTTTATGTCAGTGTTCCTGACGGTCAAGGAGGGCGCTTCATGGGAGGAAAATTTGACAAGGTAAATGGGACTACGGTTTCAAACCTGGTTCACATCCTTCCAAACGAAACGGTTGATCCGAATTTTGCTCCAACAGTAGATGGGGAAGTTTGGGCATTAGCCGTCTTCAATGATACCATAATGTTTGGTGGAGATTTTCAGAATGTGAATGGCATTCCTCGTTCTAATCTCGCCTCGTGGAGTATATCACAAGGAAGCTTGACCAACTGGGACCCGCAGGCAGACGGGGCAGTTTACGCCATCCAGATTCTAGGGGGTTTTGCCTATGTCGGTGGAGCCTTTTCTCGAATTGGAGCCTATGATCAGTACAGTTTAGCAAAAATCAACACCCAAACAGCAGAACCAATTTTCATTCCCGGTACAGACGGAGGAACGGTCTATGACATGGATGTTGATCAAGGTGTGTTATATACGGTAGGAAATTATTCAGGTACTTCTGGCTATTACACGGGGAGAGTAGCGGAGGTCCAAGTGGGGAATGATATTCCTACCTATGAATTCCCCGCCATTAATGGGACGGTGAATGCGATTGTTCCTGATGGCAATGGAGGATGGTACGTTGGAGGGAATTTCTTTGATGTAGGAGATGTACCTCAGCGTCGCTTAGCTCATATTCTTCCCAATTATGGGGTTGATCCTAATTTTACCCCCAATCCTGGAGGAACGGTAAATACCATTAAGCTGGTAAATGATACGCTATTCTTTGGTGGGACATTTACGACGGTTGACGGGATAAGCAGACTTCGCTTAGCAGCTTATGACATTGCCGGCAATAGCCTCCTACCTTGGAATCCCGGTTCAAATGGAACCGTAAGTTCGATGGAAACCTATGGAGATGCGCTCTTGATTGGGGGTTCATTTTCATATTTGGACAGCAACTTTGTTGCTAAACTTGGTTTGGTCAGCCGATTGGATGGAACCGCCCTTCCCCTGAAGAGTCCAGTATCAGGAGACATTAAAACCATGGTCGTTTCTGGGGATACCTTGTACGCTGGGGGTACCTTTAATGGAACCATTGGATTTCCGACAGGGCGAGCAGCTAGGCTTACGGCCGAAGATTCCCTTCCACCCTTGCCATTTCCTGAATTTGCAGGTACAGTGGAGACGATCATCCCTGACGGTTCAGGGGGATGGTTTGTAGGGGGATCCTTCTTTACGGTAGACAATCAACCGATTCGAAGGCTGGCACACGTCCTTCCGGATTATACCGTTGATCCTAATTTTGCCCCAAATCCAAATAGCACAGTTGACGAACTTTACCTAGTTAACGATACACTATTTATCGCGGGGAACTTTACCCAAATCGGAGGCCAAACGAGAAATAGATTCGCTTCTTATGATCTAGGGGCAGGAGTCTTGACCAATTTCAACCCAGATGTGAATAGCAGAATATATGACATGACCGCCTGGAACGATACCATGATGATTGTAGGTCAATTTACCACAGTCGGAGGATCAACGCGTGAAAGAGTGGCCATGGTAAACAAACAAACAGGTTCAGTATTACCTTTTGCTCCATCGTTTAACGGGATCGTATATAGTCTTGCTTGGAATGATACCATGATGGTTTTTGGAGGGCAGTTTACTTCTGTAGCCGGTCAAACTAGAAACCGTACCGCGAGGATCATTCGTTCTACAGGTGCTTTAAGCCCAGTAGCAACCTCTGTCAACAACATTGTCCGAGACATGGAAATCGTTGACGGCATTCTCTACATGGGAGGAGCCTTTACTCAAGTAGACGGTCAGGGTCGAAACAGATTGGCCTCTATTGATTTGACCAACCAAAGTGTAACGGCTTGGAATCCAGATGCCAATAACCAGGTGTATAGCATAGCCGCCTGGAACGATACCATGATGATTGGAGGGAACTTTACCTTATTAGGGGGATTGCCACAAGAGCGCGCAGCAAAAATCAATCGATTTACAGGGGTAACCTACAGTTTCGCTCCCAAGCCCAATAGCACGGTTAATAAGATTTTAGTAGATGGAAACGAAATTCTAATTGGAGGGAGTTTTCAGGCTACACGAACAGAAAGCCGGTCTCGGCTATTTGCCTTGGATTTAGGAACTGTGGAGACCCTTCCCCTTGCTCCAACAATCAATGGTTCTGTAGAGGAAATCTTGATGTGGAATGATACCATGATGCTGGCTGGAGCTTTTACAACGATCAATGGTACTAGCAGACAACGCCTTGCTTCACTTGATCCGCTGACCAATCAGCTTGGACCCTTGAGCATGGATATCGATAATACGGTTTTCTCCCTGACAGCTTGGAATGATACCATGATGTTTGGAGGGAGATTTGATGTGATCAATGGTATTCCTCAAACCAATCTGGCAGCTATCAACCAAACTACCAGTACCCTTCTCCCCTGGCAACCTGAACCAGGGAGTGATGTGCTTGCCGTATCGCGTGCAGCAGGGAAAAATGTAGTAGGAGGGAGCTTCTCTACCTTTAAAACAAGAACAAGGAATCGCGCCATGGCGATTGACATGCAAAATGACCGCATCTTTCAGTGGAATCCTGATCTAAGAGGATTCATCGCCCCTACAGCCAACTGCCTACATATAGACACTGATGCCATTTATATTGGAGGACGCTTTACAGCAATGGGTGATAGTTCAGCTTCGAATTTAGGTGCGGTAGATAAGATAGCTGGAATGGCTACCGGTGAATCTATTCCTATTGCCGATGAAGTGTGGGATGTCACCACCAAAGGAGATAGTATCCTTTTTGTAGGAGAATTTAGAGAAGTGGACGGAGTCTTTAGGCAATATGGTGCTGGGGTCAATAAGAACAATTGGCAACTAAATAACTGGCAACCTGAGCTAGAAGATGATGGGCTATTTATTGAAAATACGGGTTCAAATATCTTCGTAGGGGGGAAATTCTTTATGACCAATTCTGCCGAGCGCAGCAATGCCTACGCGATTAACCTCTTTACTCAAGAGTTACTGCCCTGGAATCCCGATCCTAATAATATCATCAGGGATATTGAAACGGACGAGAAGGGAGAAAAGATTTATGTGGCTGGTAGTTTTTCATCTATTGGTGGAGAACCTGCAGGAAATTTTGCCGCCTTGAATGGAACGACGGGTAACCTTATTCCGGGATGGGACCTCGATGTCAACCAAACAGTAGATGCAGTGGAGGTGGACCCTCGAACAGGGAATGTCTACCTTGGAGGAAGATTTTCATCAGTAGGAGGCCAAACCAGAAACAAACTGGCTGTGGTAGACACCACTGGTTCAGTCCTTCCCATTAACTTAAATTTTGATGGAGATATCTTCTCAATGGCCTGGAATGATACGATGATGTATATCTCCGGCGATTTCGAAAACATTGGAGGCATAGGTAGAAACAAAATTGCAGCTATTGGAGGTAATGGAAACTTAATGGAATGGGAGCCAGACCACAATACCTCACAGTTTAGTGCCATGGGGGATGTTGTTGCGTCTCCGGATAAGGTATTCATACAGGGAGGATTTGATCAGGTGAATGGAAAGGCTAGAGGGCGTGTAGCTGCTGTTGGACCACAAAAAGCTGTCCTCGACGACTGGAATCCAGAATTAAGCCGAGGAGGAGGATTGTTTTCTGTCTCTTCAGTCTATCCTGTAGGAGAAGATGTCTTCGTAGCAGGAACCTTCACAGAAGTTCGGGGTACTCCTGTAAATGGGTTGGCTAGGTTAAACATTGAAACAGGCGTTATTCAGCCACCCGTAATCAGGTTCCCTTTCAGTACCCTGTACACCTTCGAAACTTTTGAGGATAGACTGTTTATAGGAGGAATTTATGACTCAGTTGATAATTCCTACCAGCCTAATCTCGCCTCCATCAAGTTTCGTCCTAGACAATTCAGAGAAAGAATTTCAGAAGTACAGCCTTCTCAGGGAGGAAATACCGGCGATGTTACCTTGAAAATCTTTGGATTTGGCTTTAAGCCAGGTTCAAGGGTAGTACTAAGAAAACAAGGATTCCCAGATATCTATTCCTTGGATTCAACTAATCTGGTTCGGTCTGGTAGAGAAATTCGCGCCAGCTTTATACTAAGGGGCGAGCCTCTGGGGATGCGAGATGTGTATGTTGAGATTCCGGGAGATTCAGCCGTTTTTATTGAGAATGGTTTTGAGATTGTCCAAGGAGAAGAACCCCAAGTTTGGATTGACCTGGTGGGTCCAAATCAGGTGAGAAACCGAGTTCAGACACAATACATCGTCAATTATGGGAATGGATCAAATATTGATGCGGTTGGAGTGCCTGTCTGGATTGTCCTACCAAGGAGATTCCGCATTGAATCCTTTTCCCTCAAAATAGCGCGACCTAGAGATTCTACCCAAGCCTTTTATGATCAGGTTCCACGATTTTTCGATGTAGATACAGTAGGGAATGAGCCATTCGAAGGAAGAGCTTACGCTTTCATCATCCCTAAAATTCCCGCCAATTCCAGTGGACAATTTACCTTCAGGTTTAGAGCATTTGGAATTGGGCCTTTCCAATATAAAGTCTGGATCTCTAAACCGATGTTTGGTTCTCCCTTGAAACGTTTGGCAGGAGAATGTATAGACGAAATCATTACCAATGTAGCGGGATTGGTGCCTGGAGTGGGTTGCGCACTTGGAATCATGGAAGCAACCCTTTGTCCCATGCTGGATTATGCGGATCCTGAGTCAGGCTTTGGAACGGGAGATTATATGATTGATTATGCTGCAGGCTTGGCAGAAACAGTTGCCACCTGTGCGCTGGATGCTACAGTTGTAGGAGGCATTGTCGCAGATATCATGAAGATTCTGATCGCTGCCAAAAATAGCGGAGAAATCATGGAAAAATGCTTTGATCCCTATGGAGAGCAAGACGAAGACGGTGGTGGAGGTGATGTGGTTTCCTCCTTTGACCCCAATGACAAAATCGGTCTTACAGGGCAAGGTGGTCTGGGCTGGATCAATACCAATCAGGATTTCCCTTACTTGATCAATTTCGAAAATGTGGATACTGCAACAGCCGCTGCTCAGTTTGTGAATATATACGATACCTTGGATACAGATGTCTTTGACCTGAGTACATTAGAACTGAAATTCTTCACAATTGCAGATTCAACCTATAAGATTCCTGCTGGTCTGCAGTCCTACGAAAGACTGGTTGACATCAGACCAAGACTTCCCATGTATGTGAAGTTCTCCGCAGCCCTGGATACCATGGCAGGTTCTATGAGATGGACTTTTGAATCTATCGATCCTATTACCCTCGAACCCTTGAACGATCCAGTTCTTGGCTTCCTGCCTCCAAATACTGATAGCATAAGTGGGACAGGTGCGGTATTTTATTCGGTAAGGCCCTATCCTAATCTTGCGCCTGGAACTACCCTTGAAAACAAGGCTGACATCGTATTTGACTTCAACGATCCGATTATCACTGATCCATGGATCAATACTTCTGATGACCGAATTCCTCAAAGTGAGGTATTATCGCTACCTGATACCACGAATAGTACTTTCATTCCTTTGTCCTGGACTGGAAGTGATGAAGGGGCTGGGATCAAGCATTACAACATCTTTTATTCGAAGAATGATGAGCAATACCTTATGGCAGCTTATCAGACAGGGGATACAAGTCTATTGTTTAGGGCTGAACCTGGTGCAAGCTATAAATTCTATTCCGTAGCTTATGACACCGCTAACAATCGAGAAAGGATCCCATTAATGCATGATGCAGAGACCTATGTTCCTTTTGTAGTGTCCAATGAACCATTGCTGAACAACTTTGACATAAAGGTCATTCCGAATCCTAACAATGGTTTGTTCCAGTTGGAATTGATCGCCCCAGGCGAAGAAAGGGTGAATGTGCGTATTCTCAATATGCTTGGGCAGGAAGTGTTCGGTTCTGTTTATCAGTTACAAGAAGGAGAAAATAAGGAGCAGCTAAGCTTGAACTTGCCCTCAGGGATATATCATATCCAAATGAGGAGTAAAAAAGGGAATATGGTTAGGAAGGTGGAAATTCAATAAAAATTTGCTTGAACATTAGTAAAGGGGGCCTTGAAATTAGGTCCCCTTTACTTTTTGCCCTGATTTAAAGGAGGGAAAGGTGCAGTTGTACGCTATTTGATCAAATCGGGTCATGTTTTGAGTTAAACTGATAAATCTGGCCCTATCGATAGGGGGTATATATAAATGTACTTGACACAACATACTATTTACCCCAAAAGATTAAGCCAAAATGAAAAAGTTCGCCACCATCACCTTCGTCGCTTTTGCCACCTTGTTTGCTATGACTTCTTGTACCGTTGAAGAGCAGGTTCTTCCTACAGCTTCAGTTGAGGGAGAAAGAGAGGATTGGGAAGAGGCATATATTGAAGCCTTCACAGAAGAGGAGGCGCCAGAGAATGGGCTTCAGAAAGAGGGAGCTACACAAGATGCCAATTCCATCGATCCAGAGCAGGAACAACATGAAGTTGAATTGAAGTCTGACGCTGAAGAAGAAAAATTTGACGATCAGCAAAATCCAAAAGGAACCCATAATCATCAAGTAGAGCAATCCACAACAGATAAGCTTAACCAACATAAAGAATTGATAGTAGTTAAAATGGCCCCACGCGTGAATAAGACGGCCCAACAATAGGTATTCGGATAGTTATGAAATCAAATAGGCCCCTAATGAATGAGGCATCCTACTACCAGGATGCCTCTTTTTGATGAATCATGTTATGAAGAGCAAGAGATGCTAGTTCTTCTGATAAACCCTGACGTAATCCCAAATGACAGTTTGGGTAGTCAAGTCAGGATCAATTTCTCCTCCCATTCCACCTCCCATAGCCAGGTTGATGATGATGGTTTGAGGCTTGTTAAAGGGCCATTCTAACTCATTTGCCGTCTTGTCATAGGTGTAGTAATGTTCTCCATCTAGATACCCCTTGATGACATCAGGATACCACTCAAAGGTGTAGTTGTGGAATTCATCATCCATGTCCTTGACGGGAATGGTATTGGTGATGTGGTTGCCATTTTTGAAGTAATATGCTCTGGTATGACAGGAGGCATGGTTGATCCCATCACCTGTTTCGTCATCAATTTCTGAGCCGATACATTCTAGCACATCGATTTCGCCGCAGTAGGGCCATGATAGTTCATCTACATAATCATCTCCCAATAACCATCCAGCAGCCCAGGAACCATCTCCTGTAGGGACTTTTGCACGAAATTCAATCTTACCGTAGAGAAAAGAGACTTTTTCTCTCGTTGTCAATCGAGCAGAAGTCCATGGCTGACCCATGTCATTTTTTCTAGCGACCATGACGAGGTACCCATTTTCAAGTCTGGCATTTTCTCTTCTATTGTCGGTGTAGTATTGAGGCTCTGCATTTCCCCAGCCCCAATTTCCAACATCATAGGTCCATTTTTTCATATCAGGTGCCCCTTCACCCTCAAATTCATCAGACCAAACCAATTCCCAATTGTCTCCATCCATCTTTTGGGTCAATGATTCAGGTGTTTTCTTTTCGGATTTCATCAAGGAAAATTCAAGGTCTTTGACAACTAGCTCTTTTCCCTTCAAGTGAAGTCGGATAGCATGTGGACCCTTATTCATAGGGCTCCCATCCACCACCACTTTGGACCATTCTTCGGCACCCCCATCCACTAAGGCGGGATAACCCGAAATGTTATAGACTCTGCCATCCTTATTGTCGGTGTAATCCTCAACCCAAAAGGAACCCTTCTCTGTTCCTGCCAATTTGTATTGGAGGGTCATTCTATATCTGCCAGCTTGTGGCACGTCCAGTTGATGATCGATGCTTACTTCCACAGAATCTAGTTGAAGTACTTGCTCTTCTCCCTCTCCAAGTTTGGAGATTCCAGCCCCCTCTAACGTTAGATTGGCGGCAGTTAGGTGAAGGGACACGTTTTCTTCCTCTTTTTTCTGATCAATTTGTTCCTCGGAGCCATTTTTATCACATGCTACGAATAGGAACAAGGGGAACAACAGGGTCAAAAAATGTGATAGTCTCATTTGATAAGTCAATTGATTTGAGTGGATATCAATGATTAGGACTTGACGAGTGTAGCTTCCAATTCTTCAAGAGATTTTCCTCTTGTTTCAGGTACAATGATCCAGACAAAGACAAAGCCAATGGCAGCAAATACTCCGTAAATCAAGAAGGTCAAAGAGTTTCCAAAATTCGCGAGTTCCCAAGGGAAGACCAGCTGTACCAAGAAGCTAATAGCAGAGTTGATCAGGCCTACGAAGGAAATGGCGATTCCTCTAATTGCATTGGGGAAGAGTTCTGAGAAAAGAACCCACATCACTGGCCCTACTGAAATGGCGAAGGAGGCTACGAAACCAAGAATCCCTATAAGAATCAACATGGGATTCATGGTGATAGCCGCCGCTATCAAAGGCGATTCGTACGCACTAGCCTGTTCACCTAAGGCTCTTTGAATTTCAGTTTTATAGGCTATGTCGGACTCATATGTCTGTCCAATTAAAGGAGTGAGTTTTTCAGTCGTTACTTCCTCTGGTAAGGCCGCAATAGATTCTTCTGTCAAGGTGTAGGTCGCCGAATTAAACCCGTAAGCCAGTAGGAACATAAAGAAAGCAATGCCTGCCAGTCCAATCGTCAACAAAGGTTTTCGACCTAAGCGATCGATCAGGCTCATGGCAAGAATGGTGAATACGAGGTTGATTAGACCCACATAAATGGCCTGCGTAAAGGAAGCATCTTCTCCAATTCCAGACTGTTCGAAAATCATAGGTGCATAGAAGAAAACGGAGTTGATACCCGTAATTTGCTGTAAAACGCCTACCACAACTCCAATTGTAATAACCAACCTCATAGCAGGTTTGAAGAGCTCCCAAACAACGGAACGTGTAACGCTATTTTCACCTGAGCCTACACTTTCTTTAATCTTTTTAAATTCTGAAGCGGCTTTATCTTCCCCACTCGTTCGTTTCATCACTGCCAGTGCCTCATCAAATTTCTGCTTCATCATGAGCCAACGAGGGCTTCGAGGTACGATAAACAAGGCAAAGAAGTAAATCACAGCTGGTATGGCTTCAAGGCCCAGCATCCATCGCCATGTATATTCGCTGAACATCAGGGATTGTGCCCAGGCTTCCTGTGATTCAGCCAATTGAAGAATAAAGTAATTAGAAAAATAGGCGGCTGATATACCGATCACAATATTCAGCTGGTTAAAGGAAACCATTTGCCCTCTTACTTTGGCTGGAGAAATTTCCGCGATGTACATAGGGGCAATGATCAGCGAGGCCCCTACTCCTAATCCTCCAATCATCCTCGCCATAACAAGAATGTTAAAGGTCGGAGCGAAGGCAGAGAATATAGCCGAAATCGCATAAAGAACCGCTGCAATTGAGAGGATTGTTTTTCTGCCATAGCGATCACTTAGAGGACCTGCGATCAACATCGCAAGCGTGGAAATCAGCGTTAAGGAGCTAACAGCCCATCCCAACTGAAGCTTGGTGAGCTTGAATTCAAGCTCGATAAACTTATTTACACCCGAAATGACAGAGGCATCAAATCCCATGAGGAAACCTCCAAGTGCCACGATCAAGGCGATCATGACAATATTCCCATGCTTATTCATAGTAGTAGTTATTATGTTCTAGAGCGAGATATATTTAAATATAAGGCTTATTTAATATCAATGGTGCTCTGTAGTAGTTCAGTCTGTGTAGATGTAGTAGTGATGAGGCTACTTTATGCGGAAAAATGAGGATAGTCAAGGGTAAGGTGCGAAAATTTCCAACCGAGAAAGACAATATGATTCTTTACCGTATAGGAAACTTATATCCTCTAGCTGCCCCATCTTATTTTATTGACTAACTTAATAACATGAAAAGCACGACGTTAATAAGCACCCTCCTAGGAGCGATGATGCTCCTACCTATCTTTATTTTTTCACAGCAAACGGCCAACGATCATTATCAGGAAGGCATCGCACTTAGGAAAGCTGGCAATTATTCTCAGGCTATCCGCTCTTTTGACAAGGCTATCCAGATAGAGCCTAAAGATCCCGATTATTATTACTTGAGAGGACTAACCAAAAGGAAATTAGACGACTTTAAAGGTGCCATCAAAGACTATGATAGGGCCGTTCAGTTGTACCCCGCCTTCAAAAAAGCCTTTTTCAACAGGGGAATCGCCAAAAAACATCTGAAAAACTATCAAGGTGCTATCTCTGATTACAACCAGGCGATTGAACTTGATGGAAGCTATGTCAGTGCCTATTACAACCGAGGTATTGCTCGCAAGTCTCTAGGAGAATATCAAGCTGCCCTTAAGGATTTTGAGAAGGCCCTTCAGCTGAAACCCGGTGATCCCAAGGCCCAAAAACAACTCAACTCTACCAAAGAAAAGCTTAAAAAGTTGGGGAATTAAAGAGATATTGTTTTTTCATCTTGGCGAATAAGCGGTATGACCAAACTTAAAATGCTGTTCTACGGGATTAATGGAACTGGACTGGGCCATATTTCCCGCCTACTCAATATTGCAGAAGCAAGTGAGGAGTTGTTACTAGCCCTACAAATTAGGCCTGAAATATATTTTCTAACCACCTCTGAAGCTCCTTGGGTTAGTTCCCAGTATCCTACGTATAAAATTCCCTCAAAGACGATAGTTTCTGGATCACATTCAGACAATAAGACTTACATATCCCATGCTCATTTCTTTGTCTCAAATTTAACTGCCCTTTTCAGACCAGATATCCTGATAATGGATACCATGCCACAAGGGAGTTTTGGGGAGATGACGTCTATGATTCCATTCTGTAAGCAAAAAGTCTTCATCAATCGACATAAAAATGCTGACGTAAGTCAGGATGAAATTCACCAAAGACACCTTGCCTTGTATGATCTTGTTCTTACCCCTGATCAGCTAGCTTCTTCAGCTTCCTACAGCCTTCCACAAAAGATAGCAGACAAAAATGTCTTTACAGGATTTATTCATGGCTATTATCCTGAAAAAGTCTTGGACAGAGCTTCAACCAGGGAAGCATTAGGCGTTACAGCAGATGAGAAATTGATTTATATCTCCGCTGGAGGTGGTGGCGACAAACATGCTGTTCATGATTTAGACGTTTTGGTCAAGGGAGTTCTAGCACATACCCAAGCAAAGATATTGGTGGGCTACGGACCTTTGTTTAAGGGGAAGAAGATCTATCATCCTCGTGTCATTCCCTTTACCGATTATGAGGTAAGGGACTATTTTCCAGCCTTGGACGCCGCGATTTCTGCTGGAGGTTACAATAGTTTCCATGAACTTACTGCAGCAGCTATCCCGACCCTCTTTTTTGCCCAACAAAAGGGAATGGATGTACAGGAGAGGAGAATTCAACTAGGAGTAGATTCCCATTGGAACCTATTTCTTGAAAACCTTGACCCCTATTCCATTGAGGAGTCCCTAGAGAAACTTCTTAGGGAAAGCGAACAAAAGAAATTGAGAACAGGTCTCGCAACTAAACTGCCAGACTGGGGAAGCCATGAGGCTGCTTCTCAGATGTTATTGATGCGAAGTGATATGGGGAAGGAAAACTTTGTATCTAACCTCTACAGAGTATTGAACTATCGCCTTGCTTGGCCATTGATACAACGAAATAACATGGAATTCGCCCTTTCTGCAAGAATCGCCTTGTGGATAGAAATTGCACAAACGCCAAGCAGTAAACGAATCGACAGCTTGGCTAACTTGCATCAATCATGGAAAACTAAAAAGGCAGACCCAAAAAGTTCTTCCTACATCCAGATGGGGGCCCAAATGGCTGAATTAATGCTTCAAAACGATTTTTCTGAAAAAAGAATGAAGCGTCTTTGGGTTTCCTTCCTGAAGAATGTGCCCTTGAATTCCCTAGAGCAAGAGGAAATCTGGAGGACGTTTTCTGAGTACTTTGAGGAAAAATTGAAAGAAAAACACACTGAACATACCCAAGCAGAAAAACCGTGAGACTAAGAACCAAAAAAGATGGGATCGAGGTAGCAGGCTATGCCCTTGATTCCTACCAAGAACAATTGGATGATTTCACACTTGTCCAAGATGAAATACTTGGATTGATCCAGAAAGTAAAACAGGCTCGAACAGAATTGATTAATTCGCTGTCAAATGGCCTGATTGAAACAGGGAGCCAAGTTGAGGTCAAACAAATTGCCACAGAGATTGGCTTACTTGACCTTCCATTAATAAGGGAAAACAAGTTTACCAGAAAAGATGAAGACCTTGTACGATTGGATGAAATTCGTCAAGAGGATACCTACATCAACAGGAAGGCTCTCCTAAAGCCTAAGACGGGGGAATTTGACCTCAAGATTTATTCGCTTGAAGAGGATTTGAGAACCTCCCTTTCAAATAAAAGGAAGTATGACGATTGCCCTCCCTTTGCGAAGCTTTGGAGAAGGAAACTTTCAGAACCCAGATCTGGATTAGTGGAATTCTTCGAGACGATTTTTGGAATCAAATGGTGGTACAGCAGGCAGGAGAAACTGGCCATTAAACAATTAGAAGGAGAAGTCATGGCTGAATTGTATTTCGACTATGAAATTATCCTGAAAAATATCCCCAACACAGAAAAGGAGCTGGATACCGTCAAAGAAAGAAAGGAGCAAGTAAAGTTGCTGGTAGAAGAATTTGACCATCTCAGAGACCGTACAGAAAATTTCGAATTCTACCTTAGAAAAGAGTTAAGAGAAGAAATTTCAGCCTATCTGGAGAAAATTGAGGACTATAACCTGATTCGTGAACAAATCAGACACAACGCAAGAATTCTCATCTCCAATATCATGGTCCAGGGGGAAAAGATTACCCACCTTTGAGGATTGATTGAGTACCTGACTAAGGAAATAGATGATCGTAAGGAACGAATCGCCTCGATTAGCAGAGTCAGGAATATATGGAAGCGTTATCCTTCCGGTAACCTAAGAGGAGACAAAACCAAGTGGTTGGTTACCGTTCCTGACATGAAGAAAAAATCTACCCAAAAAAGAGTCAACTGGTCTCGAACCATGGGCCAAAATATCCATTCCTTTGATCGTTACGACGTTTATGACCAAATGCATGACATTGGATATGCCTTTCTCGCATACGACATGTTTGCTTATTACAGCCCAGAAAGAATGCCCTACGAGGGCTTTGCCAGAGAAGTATTTCCACATATTACTTCTTTTCGTGAAGAGCATGATCTGGAGCGAGCTGACTATACCAAGTTCCATGAAGTGGAGCAAAATGTAGATTCAGCAGCTGTCTTGGCTGCCAGTGAAGTTTGGGCAAATAGGCCGCCTGAGCCTGAACCGATTCGTGAGGAGCTATTTAATGAAGAAGGGGACTTTCTGGAAGCTGAAGAACCCATCGAAGATATCTCCTAAGGTTCCAGGGAACGGGGTCTACACATGACGCTTCTCCTCCTAGTCTAGTAAATGGACAAGGACCGATTGGCTAATATATTTTCATAAAAAGGTAGGGTAGAATCCCGCTAACCGATTTGATAGGTGTTTTTGTAACAATCTGTCAACATACCTATATCTTTTATGAAAGTATTCACTCAAATAATCCCTTCCTTCCTTGTCCTTTCTCTCATGTTTGCATGTGAACCGGAGGTTGTCGGACCAAACCCAAGTAATTCGCCTTCTACCATTGAAATTCTTCCGCTGGGAGACTCTAGGGTGGAGGGATTCAGACCTGTGCATGAGAGCTATCGTTATGATCTCTGGAAAAATCTAGTAGAAAATGATTGGGACATTGACTTCATAGGTAGCCGAAAAGATGAAGGGACCTATCCTGAGGTTAACGGTCGTTCCTTTGATCCTGATCATCAAAGTTTGGGAGGTGAAATGACCACTGGACTCTTGGAAACCCTCAACGATATAGAATTCCAACAAGTTCCGGATGTAGCTTTGTTGGGTATTGGGGGAAATGATCTGACAGATGGAGATATGAATGCAGTCTCTACGGTAGATAGAATCCGTCAAATTATCGAGAAGCTTCAAAATATCAATCCTGAGATAACGATTTTCGTAGAGCAGATCGCCCCTGCGACCACAGAATTTATGACACCTGAACGTACTGTTTTATTCAATGCGTTTAATCAGGAACTTTCTGAAATGATTCCAAGCGTTCAAGGTGATCGTTCAAAAGTAGTCCTCATCAACATGGCTGAAGGCTGGAGCGATGACTATATGGCCGATCCCCTTCATTATAATGAAACCGGTGCGAAGGTGGTAGCCGATCGGTATTTTGCCGCGATGGAAAAAGAAATTTCCAGATAGACCTTTGGTAAAATGTTCTCAAAAAAATGAAGGAGGCCACTCAATTTGAGTGGCCTCCCTCATGATGATGGAAATCCTAGTCTTGCTTTGCCTTTAACATCTCCAACGCCTTGGCTAAATCCATGATTAAGGTTTGTGGATCTTCTAGGCCTACATAAAATCTAATCAAGTTCCAGGGTAAAGTAGTCTCATTGTAGTTGGCCGAAGAGTACAGGACACTCATTGGGAAAATGAGGGATTCATGGCCACCCCATGAGCAAGCCAGCATAAAATACTGTAGGGCGTTGCAAAATTCGTCTACCTCTTCCATTCGCTCTACTTTAAGGGCCATGGAGAACTGTCCCGTGGGTTTGCGTAGGTATTTCTTAGCCAACTCCAGCTGAGGATTATGGGGAGAAAAGGGATAAAAGACTTCCTTTACCATGGGATGCCCTGCTAGAAAACTGACGATTTGCGGGGTGCTTTCTGCCACCCTATCCATTCTGATGGGTAAGGTTCGAAGGCCCCTTAACATCAACCAGGCATCATGAGGAGAAATGATGCCACCCAGGGTCATGAATTCTCCTTTGAAGATGTGCTCAGCTAATTTTCTTGAACAACACAAAACCCCAGCAACGATATCTGAATGACCACCAAAGTATTTTGAAGCAGAATGCATGGTCATATCAAAGCCCAACTCAATGGGTTTTTGATTCAGTGGTGTAGCGTAGGAGTTGTCAATGGCAGTGAGAATATTATGTCGTTTGGCTAGGGCAACAACAGCTTCTAAGTCTTGCATCTCGAAGGTGATGGAATTAGGAGACTCCATCATGATCAGCTTTGTATTGGGTTGAATAGCTGCTTCGATTTCGCTGATATGTCGTGCATCAACCATGGTGTTGCTGACGCCAAATCGACTTAGAAAATTATTCAAGAGCTTATGGGTCCAGCTATAGGGCTTCTGAACACAAATGACATGATCGCCTGATTGAACGGAGGAAATAACACCTGCGGCAATGGCAGCAGAACCGCTCGAAAAGACCAAAGCTTCTTCTGATCCTGCCAAAGCAGCTAGTTTTTTCCTTAGGATAGCTACGGTAGGATTGTGTCCTCTTGTATAAAAGGGCTCATCCATCTCGTTGGCCAGCGCATGGCGCATTTCATCTGTGGTCTGGAAGATGAAGTTGTTGGACTGGACAATAGGTGGAGTGGCGGCACGAAAGTAGTTCTCACGCTCTTCTCCGAGGTGATTGATGATATAAGAAAGGTCCATGATAGCAAATTGAAATGGGACTTATCCCATGTAGGCTGTAACTGAAATTTCTACTCTTACATCCAAAGGAAGGGTCTTGACGGCGACGGTTTCTCTGGCAGGAAAATCCCCTTCGAAGTACGAGCCATAAATGCCATTGATCTCCTTGAAATCGTCCATGCTCTTCAAGAAAATGGATGTCTTGACCACATGGGAAAAATTGGCTCCCGCTGCTTCTAGGATGGCAGCAACATTCTTCATGACCTGATGGGCTTCCTCTTCAAGGCTATTGTCAACCATCTTGCCTGTTTCGGGATTGATCCCCACTTGGCCTGAGCAATACAACATGTCTCCTGCTTGTACTGCCTGATTATAAGGACCAATAGGGGCAGGAGCGTTGGGTGTATTGATAATCTTTTTCATGTAAATAGGTAGCTAGTTAGTCGTTCAAGCAATATATGAATTTCCTCAAAGAGGTGAGGAGGAATTATTCTCTTCTAAACCTGTCTGCAATCCACTTCCCTATTTTCTTCTGCTTGTCCCAGAAGTAGGAGAATTTTCCAAATAAAAAGGCATAGCCAAGGAGGAGAACTTGGTAAATGGGGGTGATCAATAGAATATAGGCAGCGATATAGGCAGCCGTTCCTTTTGCCAAGCCCGTAAAAGGCATGATATACCGTGGGAAGATAGCCGCTGTTGTTCCCGTAACCGCGAATACCAATAGAATAATAACATAATCCAGCGGACGCTGCTTCTTCTTTTCCTCCATTTTCTTTTTGTCGCCCTCAATTAAGGTATTTTCCATGTATCAATCTGCTATTTCTTGTGCTTAAGCCTGCGAAAAATAACATCACACAATAAAAACCTTCGTTATCAGGTTGTTAAAGTGATAAGGATGTTTGTCTCAGGCCACCTGTTTAACTTATAAAGGAAATCTTTGTTGCCTAGGTAGCATGGCCATTTTCTTTGCCTTGAGGCAGACCCAAACCCAAACAACCCTTTTCATTCGCCAGACAGGATCTCCGGTCCTCGTCTGGTATTTTTATAGGGAAAGGCTGTATCTTCGCGCTCTCGGATTCCGTATAGGAGGTACTTGTATGAAAAAAGATATTCCATTACGCAAAGTTGAAGATATTATTCTGGCGGTAGTCCCTAGGAATGACCAGGAAGAAGATTCCATGTGGGATGTCTACCTGATTAACCTTCAGAATGAGCCCATCCAAAATGCGCTGATCAGCTCAAAAGGCTACGGTCAGATTGATGGAGAGGAGGTCAAAACTTCAACCCTCAGACATTATTTTGAAACCATCGAAGCCTCTTCTTTTGAACTCATTGAGCCTATTCAAGGCAAGGTAACCAACTTACATAACCAGTACTGGCTGAGCTACAAGCAACAGGATTATCTCTTTGATAAGAAATATACCTTCGTTCAGGGAAGCATAGATGAAGGAAATCTTACTGATATTCCCCTGATTGGTAAGAAGGGCGTCATGATCCGCTAAGCAAAACCGGAATTTCGTGTCCCGCTACATTTTCTGTTTTGAGATAAGATTTGGCTAGATGGAAGGAGGTCTCAATATCGATTCCCTCCCCTAAAGCCTCATAGTAGGCTCTGGCGAAGGCAATTGCTGTCCAGTCATTCACTGCGGTTGCCATCCCAATCACGTAAGGCACTTCCTTGAGAATCGCTTGTCCTTGAACCTCGCTGTAGCAGGCATTTAGAATGACAGCCTCTATATGCTTGAATCCTGCAAATAATTCAGTCAACGCATCAGCCCCTACGATCTTGGCCTTGTCTTCTTGTTGGGTGTCAAGCAAAACAATCCCACCAGATAAGTTGTCCTCCATCTCTTTTCCCCATTCGAGAGCTCTGCTATCTTGCTCCCTTTCATCATCTCCAACTATTTCCCCATGACCCGAAAAGTGAATGATATGTGGCTTGAATTCCATCAATGCTCTATAGAGGTCTAAGGGTCTTGCAGCTGTAGAGGTGTGGAATTCGAACTGTTCCCGAAGGCTAGACCTTTTGATGCTTTCTTTTATTTCTCTTTGCTCAATATCCAGGCGAAGGCGAGCTGTAGATGATGGATTTGAAGCCAGGAAAAGAATCCTTGTAGGAATGGGTAGCTTATTCTCTCCTTTTTCCTCTGTATTTAACTGGGAAACAAATTCAATCAGATCATTCAGAAGGAGGTAGGCCTCTTCTTGTTCTTCTCCTGAACGATACAGCATCCTACGGATATGCCTTCTGTGTTCCTTATACCGCTCAGAAAGGCTGAGAAACCTTTGCCGTTTCGAGGGGGGGAACTGATTACTCTTTTCCTCCAACTCTCTGATAATCTGGCTAATTGCCGGTTTTTTCTTGTTAAGACGAGCTAAAAGGTCTTCAATATCGAGGTACTCTGTCATGTTTTAGTAGGAAGGCTGGGTATAACAACTGAGAAATGAAATACGAAGATATGTATAAATATAGATAGGGTAATTCGTTGACAATGAGAAGATTTAGAGAGCAAGATCCTGATTTTTCTCAACTGTTAATTTAGTATTAAGTGAATTTCAGGTGGTTAACTTTTTGTAAAAAGATGAATTTTTGAGTCAAATCTTTCGATGGTTTTTTATGTGCTGATAGTGAGCGGGTTAGAAGGGTGAGGCGGAAATTTATGCTAAAATTGCTTCAAAAAAGTATTACTAAAAAATAAAAAATGAGTAATCGCATCATTGTGAAACAGGGGGTTAAATAGATATACAGATAGATGAGCATCTGGGCATTTGATTTTTTGAGTCAAATGAAAATAGATAGTAAGATAATGATATTCAGGGGGTTATGTTCTCTTCTTGCTGCCCTATAGTCCTTACATAGTCTTATGTTGATTTATGTTATGTAAAGAAAAGGATAACTGGCCTTTGATGTCTTCATTAAATCCACTTAACAAGCAAAGCCTACTTATGCAGTGTTATAACCAACACTAATTTAAACTATATTTACTATGAATCAGAAAGCTACCATCAAGCAGCTAGTTATTGCACTAGCACTTGTGGTTCTTCCATTCTTGGGCTTTGGTCAGGGATTCACGACTTCTTCTATGAACGGTCGTGTACTTGACAACAGCGGTCAGCCTTTGGTAGGTGCTACTGTTATTGCAACGCACACACCAACTGGCTCTAAGTATGGTAACACTTCCAACGGAGAAGGATTCTTCCGCATTCCTAACATGCGCGTTGGTGGACCATACACAGTAGAAGTAACTTACGTAGGATTTGAAAATTACAAGCAAGAAGGAATCTTCTTGACACTTGGTCAGGCTTACCAGTTGAAAGTTGCTATGAGCGCAACTGGTGTTACAACTGACGTAGTAGAAATCACTTCTTCTAAGAGTGATGTATTCGACGGAAACCGTACGGGTGCTGAGACAGTAATTACTGAAGGAATGATCAATGCTCTTCCTACAGTATCTCGTGCCATTGGTGATTTCGCTCGTTTGACTCCTCAAGCAACAGTACGTGAAGGTGGAGACGGATTCTCTATCTCAATCAACGGTATGAACAACCGTTACAACGCTATCTACATCGATGGTGCTGTGAACAATGACGTATTTGGTCTTGCTGGATCTGGTACTAACGGTGGACAGACTGGTGTATCTCCATTCCCTATCGATGCAATTGAGACTTTCCAGATTCAGGTTGCTCCATTCGATATCCGTGTAGGTGGTTTCGCTGGTGGTGCTATCAACGCTGTAACGCGCTCTGGTTCTAATAACCTAGAGGCTTCTGTTTACGGTTTCACGGCAAACCAGAATCTTGCAGGTTTGACGCCTACTGATGACGAATCTCGTGAAAGAGTAGCTCTTCCAGACTTTACTTCTAACATCGCAGGTTTCCGTATCGGTGGACCTATCGTTAAAGACAAAGTTTTCTTCTTCTTGAACGCTGAGCTTCAGCGTGATGAGACTCCTCAGCCATTCAACTTTGCTGACTACGAAGGAGATGCTTCTATTGATGATGTAAACAGACTTATCTCTGCTATCCAAGGATACGGATATGAGCCAGGTACTTACACTGACAACAGATCTTTCCTAAACTCTGACAAAATCAACGTTAAATTTGACTTCAACTTGAATGACAACAACAAGTTGAGCATCCGTCATGGTTATGTACGTGCTGAGAACCTAGAAGGTGTTACTTCTAACTCTACTCGCCTACGTTTCCTAAACGAGTCTGAGTACTTCGTATCTACTACTAACTCTACTGCGATTGAGTTGAACACAGTAGTAAACGAGAAAATGTCTAACAACTTGAAAGTTGGTTTGACTTTCGTACGTGATGACCGTGATCCATTCCAGGGTGATGAGTTCAGCGATCGTTCTGAAGATGAAGATCCAAACTACTTCCCATACGTAACTGTATTCGACGGACGTGGACGTTTCACTTTCGGATCTGAGCAGTTCTCTACAGCTAACGCTCTTGACCAGGACGTTATCACATTGACTGACAACTTCGAGATCTACAACGGACGCCACACCTTCACGATCGGTACACACAACGAATTCTACTCTATCTACAACCTGTTCATTCGTCAGAACTACGGTGTATATGAGTTCGCTAACATCGATTCTTTTGTAAACGGTGCTCCTTCTGAGTTCTTCCGCTCTTACTCTCTTGTAGACGACATCACGGGTGATGGTTCTGCTGCTGCATCTGAGTTTTCAGGCGCTCAGTTTGGACTTTACTTCCAGGATGAGTATCAGGCAACTGATAATTTCAAAGTAACTGCAGGTATCCGTTTCGACCTACCTCTTTACTTCACCAACACTCCTCAGAACGAAGACTTCAACACGAACACAGTTCCTGCTATTGAAGCTCAGGGGTATGATCTACTAGGTGCTCAGACGGGTACATTTATCGATCCTCAATTGTTGATCTCTCCAAGAATTGGATTCAACTGGGATGTTACAGGTGAGAAAAGAACTCAGCTACGTGGTGGTATTGGTATCTTTACTTCTCGTATTCCTCTTGTATGGCCAGGTGGTGCATTCAACAACAACGGTGCAATTGTAGGTGGAGACTTCACAACTGAGCCTACTACTGACTGGTTCCGTAACTACGACGGTACATTCAACCCACAGTGGAACAACCAGCCACAAGCTGTACAAGCTGGTGCAGGACAGCCTTCTGGTCAGATTGACCTATTCGCTGAGAACTTCAAAGTTCCTCGCTTCCTAAAGGCTAACCTTGCTCTTGACCAGAAGCTAGGAAATGGATTCGTATTGAACGTAGACGGTATGTTCAACAAAACTATTCAGAATGTATTCTACCAGAATATCAACCTGAAGCCAGCTGTTGATAACCTAACGGGATCTGGGGATACTCGTCCTATCTTTAACAGAAGTGATGAGATTGATGATACTTACTCTCGTATCCTACTAGCATCTAACACCACTCAGGGTTACACGTATAACTTGTCTGCATCTGTCTCTAAGGCCTTCTCTAACGGTCTTTCTGGTATGGTTGCTTACTCTTACGGTGATGCTTTCTCTATCTATGATGGTACTTCTTCTCAGAACTCTTCTCAGTGGAGAGGTCTTCACTCTACTGCAGCTCAGGGACGTAACGACCTTGATCAGACACTACAGCGTTCTGACTTCGCCCAGGGACACAGAGCTATCGCTGGTCTTTCTTATGTAATTGACTGGTTAGGAACTGACGCTTCTGTAGGAACCAAGACTACTGTTTCTATCTTCTACGAAGGTATTACAGGTCAGCCTTACTCTTACGTTTATGCGAATGGTCAAAACATTCAGAACGAAGATTCTCGTAACAGAATGTTGATCTACGTTCCAACTGACGCTAACGATATCAACCTAGTTGGTACTGCTGAAGAGCAAGCTACTCAGTGGGCTAACCTAGATGCATTTATCGAGAGCGATCCTTACTTGAGCACGATCCGTGGACAAGTAGCTGAGCGTAACAGAAACCGTGCTCCTTTCAGCAACGTAATTGACCTTCGTCTTGCTCAAGACGTGTCTTTCAAAGCTGGAGACAAGCGCCACACGCTACAAATTACTGCTGACGTGTTCAACTTAACTAACTTGTTGAACAAGAACTGGGGACGTCGTTACTTCGTATCTTCTAGCTTCAACCTAATTGAGTTTGAAGGAATGCAGGACGGAACTACTAACGTACCTACTTTCTCTTTCGATCCTATCGACGAAGGATTCCCTGCAAACAACATCGACGATGCAGGTGTACAGTCTTCTCGTTGGCAGGCACGTCTGGGTGTACGTTACCTATTTAACTAGCAAAACACACTCAGCTAAGCTGACTTAATATGCGGGATTGCGCTTTTGCGTAATCCCGTTTTTTTACTCCTCCGCCAAAGTTGCCAGCTCATAATTTCCCTGTTTAAGGGATAGAGCTTCGAACTAATTCCTCCATTTTTTTTCAGATCATTATACCTTCAACAAAGCTACCTTGCCCATTCCTCCCCGAATGGCCATTCATTGCTGCTTACAGATGTTGTTGGAAGGCTTGTACATCTACCTCTGATATCAATCTCAATTAAAATGGATTGATAAGGAATGGTTAAATCTTGTCTAGGGTTTGGGCGACTGCCTTTGCCCTTTTTATTTTTCCGCTAAATATAGAAAACATGAGAGCTATCTTATCCTATTCCATCTGCCTTCTTTTGTTGGTTTACGCTTGTAGAACGGGCAAGGAAACCTATGTTCGGGCAGCAAAACCTTCTTTGGTGGAGAGGGTAACCTTTGGGCAGCCCAATTTACCAACGATTAGTGCGCACAGGGGAGGAAGGTATTACGCAGGCTATCCAGAGAATTCAATTGAGTTATTTGCATACACGGCAGGGAAGGCCAGAGCAATCATTGAATGTGATGTGAGCATGAGCAAAGATTCAGTATTGTTTCTCATGCACGACTGGAGCCTAGACAGAACTACCACTGGAGAAGGAAAGGTAGCAGAAAAGAATTGGGCCGACATGAAGGATTTAAAATTGGAGGATGATTTTGGGACTCTTACTTCCTACACAATCCCTACCCTAGATCAAACCCTATCATGGGCAAAGAACAAGGTGTGGTTGAGTCTTGATATAAAAAGAGGAGTTCCCTTTTCAATGGTTGTAGATGCCATCAATACATACAATGCATCCTCCTATGCCGCTATCATTACCTATAATATTGATGCGGCTAAGGAAGTGTATAAACTAGCCCCCAATGTATTGATATCTGCAGGTATTCGGAATATAGAGGACCTAAAGAGGTATAAAGAATCGGGTATCCCCATGAAAAATTTGATTGCTTTTACTGGTACCAAGGAACCTGATCCCGCTGTGTACAAGGCCCTTCATGAAGAAGGAATCGTCTGTATGTTGGGTACACTTGGAAATCTTGATAAACGTGTGAAGGCTAAAGGGAATGACAAACTATATGAGAACTATGTAAAGAAGGGGGCAGACATTCTGGCTACAGATCGTCCCTTAGAAGCCGCAAAAGTTCTTGAAAATTGGCGAAAACAAACTCGAAAATGATAGAATTGTCAGATAGAGTAAATTGAACCGATGTATAGGATATGTAATTTTTTCTATAATATCGCATAAATGTGTAGCTCTATTTCTTTTCACTTTTTCCTTTTTATGTCAAATTATCTAGGCGGGAACAAGTAATTTCATTAAATTAAATATTTACAATCTGTAATAATTCCTGCTCAACATCTCAAAAGAGTAGGTAAGCGACTGACTTTTAATGAGTAGGAATGGCCACGATCTGGTTATACATTGTTTTAACGAAAATTCTAAAAACCAGATCGATGAAAACATTCCAACTAACCTGGGAAGGAGTTGAAGGATGGCAGGCTTATGACGGTGATGCCAATGTCCAACCTCAATGGGTCATTTTCTTTGGCCAGCGTGAAGTCATGGCAGAGACCAAGGCTATTCAGGAACTTTTAGAAAAATACCCTGAGGCAGCAGTTTTTGGGTGTAGTTCTTCAGGAGAAATCATTGGAGATACTGTCATGGACGAGACCTTAGTTGCCACTGCAGTCTCATTCGAAAAAACCAAGGTGGAATCCACTTCCATCTTAATTGATCAGTACGTTTCTTCCTATGCAGCCGGCTTAGATCTAGCTGCACAATTCCCTAAAGAAGACCTGAAGGCCATATTTGTTATCTCTGATGGACATGTGGTAAATGGCAGTGATTTGGTTATGGGCATGCGTGAGCAACTTCCAGAAGAAGTCGTGATCACGGGAGGACTAGCTGGAGATGGAGATAAATTCGAAAAGACATTAGTTGCCTTTAATGGAGCGCCTCAGCCTGGATTGATAGCAGCCCTTGGAGTGTATGGAGATTCTATTAGAATTGGCCATGGTTCTGTAGGCGGTTGGGATAACTTTGGTCCAGAGCGTACCATCACCAAATCACAAGATAATGTTCTATATGAGTTGGATGGAAAGCCAGCCTTAGATCTATATAAAAGTTACCTGGGAGAAGATGCAGAGAGACTTCCCAGTAGTGCGCTTGAATTTCCTTTGAGCATCCGTTCCGTAGACCAATCTGATGGAAATACAGTTAGGACGATCCTCTCTATAGATGAGGAAAATAATAGCATGACCTTCGCAGGAAACATGCCTGAGGGACACATTGCCCAGCTAATGATGGCGAATTTCGATCAATTGATTCACGGGGCTCAGCAAGCTGCACAATCAGCCAAAATTGATACAGAAGAAGTGTTAGGCAGCAAGCTCGCCTTGATGGTAAGCTGTGTAGGAAGAAAAATAGTGATGGGGCAGCACACACCTGAGGAAGTGGAAGCTGTTGCAGAAGTTCTAGGAGAGGATGTCCATCAAATCGGATTCTATTCCTATGGAGAGATTTCTCCCCATTACAAGACTGGATATTGTGAGCTTCACAACCAGACCATGACCATTACCTATCTATTCGAAGTCTAACATCATGAATAAACTCCTCCAAAGACAACTAAAGAGGGTTCAAAGAAAGCATTCCACACCTGAAGATCAGCTAGATGCTTTGATTCAAGTCATTGATAGCTATTACGAGGAATCGGACAGGGCCAGAAGAAAAAAGGACCGGTCCGTTTCCCTCATGTCTGAGGAATTGCTTGAGCTTAACAAGAAAATTCTGGCTAAAAGTGAGGCCTATATTTCTGCTATCATGGAAAATGTAGCGGATGGTATCATTATTACGCAGGACACCTATGAAATTAGCAGCTTCAATCAGGCGGCCGAACAAATGTTTGGCTATTTGAAAGAAGATATCAATGTATTGTCTTTTGAGAAGTTATTAAGTGAAGAAAGCCTAGAAAAGTTTTCAGGTATCAAGGAGGCCTATTCCCAATCGGAGTTTTTCCAGTTAGAAGGAACAGAGTTGGAGTTGTACGGAAAGGCAAGGAATGGAAGGGAGTTTCCGATGGAAATCTCCATTAATCCCGTTTCTATCGATGATGAGGGCTTTTTCCTGATGATCCTCAAGGACATAAGCCGAAGAAAAAGATACCAAGCTGAACTCATGGAGGCCAAGGTAAAAGCTGAAATAGCAGCTGAAGAAAAGACACGCTTCCTCTCGAACATGAGCCATGAGATAAGGACCCCCATGAATGCAGTCATTGGCTTGACCAATCTTCTCATAGAGAACGATCCCAGAGATGATCAAAAGGAAATGTTGAGAACCATTAATTTCTCGGGAAACAACCTCCTGGTCATCATCAATGACATCTTGGATTTCAACAAAATTGATGCAGGAAAAGTCGAGCTAGAGTCCATTCCCTTTTCGCTGAAGGAAATATCTGGAAGCATTCGTTCGGCTCTTATGCCAAAAGCAGCTGATAAGGGAATTGACCTTTCTTTCGAGATGGATGCGAACCTACCTTCTCAGTTAAAGGGCGATCCAGTTCGGATGAGCCAGATCCTTACCAATCTGGTCAACAATGCTGTGAAATTCACCTTGGAAGGAGGTGTGCGCTTTATTGTGAAGGAAAAAGGGAGGACAGAGGATAAGGTTGAGTTGTATTTTGCTGTTCAAGACACAGGGATAGGAATACCAGAGGACAAGCTGGATCATATATTTGAAAGCTTTTCTCAATCCAATTCAAATACTACTAGAAAATTTGGAGGGACAGGACTTGGACTGGCCATTTGTAAGGAGTTGGTAGACCTCCATGGGGGCGAACTTAAAGTGAGTTCTCAGCTAGGTAAAGGGTCAACCTTTTATTTTACCCTAGAATTTCCTTTGATCGAGCTGGATAGCCCATCTCAACAGCAGGAAACGATAAAGAAAGATAAGAAAATAGTGTTCTCGGGGCTTGAGGGCCTAAATGTACTGTTGGTTGAGGACAATAAGATCAACCAAATGGTCGCCTCTCGCTATTTGAAGAAGTGGAAGATTTCCTACCAAATCGCCAACAATGGTGTAGAAGCTTGTGATAAGATTCTTGTCGAACGATTTGATATAGTTCTAATGGATTTACATATGCCAGAGCGAGATGGCTATGAAGCGACAAGGGTGATCCGGGCCAATCAAGAAGCCTACTATAAGGAAGTTCCCATTATTGCATTAACTGCTTCTGTGGTGGGAGACATTAACCGAGAGGTACAAGAGGCAGGGATGAATGCCTATGTTAGCAAGCCCTTTCAACCCGCAGACCTCTATTCAACGATGTTGAGGCAGCTTGGGGTGAAGGTATAAGCTATGCTAATATTTATACATCTGATAGCTAGCTCATTAAGTATAAAGATAAAAATTTTAGCTAAAATAATGCTCAAAGAATTGGTATTTACTAATTAAATTAGCATATTGGTATTGTCAAACAAAGCAATGCCACATGTTAGCGAGTTACACTTTCAATACTACCTATACACCCTCTTCGGAAACATGGCAACATTTTCCAAGCCTTAGATTACTAGAAGGGGGGCGTTTCTCACCTGATCAGTACGGTCCTGTGCTGGTATGGGAGTACCAACAAATCAGATTAAAGTATTATCGCTGGGGAATGGTCTCAGCCTGGAATAAACGAGGCGAGGAGAACAAGGGGAAGAAGTTTGCCCCAATCGAGCAGGTATTTAGCCATCCTCGTTTTCAGCTTCCATTGCGTAGGAACAGATGTCTGATTCCTGCGGATGGATACTACATAGATACCAAGGGAAGAAATGGGAAGGAGACTTTCAAGGCCAGCATGCCTGAGGGAGAGGGATTTTGCTTTGCGGGGATTTTTGATGCGTGGAGGCAGTCGGACGGCAGCACCTTGTATTCCTTCGCCATTTTGACCCAAGCTAGTGGAGAAAATGATATTCACCTTCGCAAGCCTTTGATCCTACCCAAGAACGTAGAGTCTACTTGGCTGAATCCTTATACTAACATGAATAAGGTCCAGAAAATCCTACAACTTCCTGCTAGAGGTGGATTGAAGTTTCAGGAGGTTCATGAACTCAACATACAGGAATTACCATCCATAGGACAGGTTGCCGCCTGATCACGTTCGCCAATAAGTTTGTTGAGTCTCCTTTCTGAAACCTAACCCCTCCTATCTGTATACTACTGGAATTTATTTGCCTCACCTAATAGATCGGGGATTCAACAGACATATTTGCGTTTAACAAGTTCGTACGTTTGGCTTTTGTTCTTTGCACGGAATCCGGGAGGATTCCGTTTTTTATTTGGAAAAATGGGCTTCTTCCTGAAAATACTTCCTAAACAATGGTTCTTTTAGTAAGTTTTCTACACAACAAAAACCTGCAAATCTATTCCCTATGTACGACGTGGCTATTATTGGAGGAGGGTTATCAGGCCTGATTCAAACCATCCTCTTGAATCGGGCAGGTTTAAAGGTGGTATTGTTCGAAAAAAAAGCCTATCCCTTTCATCGAGTATGCGGTGAGTACATATCCAATGAAGTCATCCCCTTCCTCGAAAAAGAAAAGCTATTCCCTCATGAATTATCTCCTGCGCGTGTTACACAGTTTCGATTAAGCTCGGTCAATGGAAAGTTATTGGAGATGCCCCTTGATCTGGGAGCTTTTGGGGTAAGTCGTTATTCGCTTGATCATTTTTGGTATCTGAAAGCCTTATCGGAAGATGCTGAGATCAGGATTCGAACCAGTGTGGAAGATGTTACTTTTCAAGATGACCATTTTAACCTGACACTATCGGGGGGAGAACAGGTAAAAAGTCGAATGGCCGTAGGCGCTTTTGGGAAACGGTCTAAGCTAGACAAAAGTCTGAAAAGGAGCTTTATGGAGCGTAGATCTCCATATGTAGGCATAAAGTATCATGCCAGAACGAATCATGATGCAGATGTCATCGCCCTACACAATTTTCCGGGTGGGTATTGTGGCATTAGTCTGGTGGAAAAGGGAATCTCAAATATCTGTTACCTCACTGAAAGAACCGACCTGAAGAAATACAGGGATGTAAAGGAATTCGAGAAGCATATTCTTCACCAAAATCCTCATCTCAGACAAATCCTAACGCAGGCTGAATTCCTTTTTGAAAAACCATTGGTCATCAACGAAATTTCCTTCGAAACCAAGGCTCCTGTAGAACAACATATCTTGATGACGGGTGATGCTGCAGGAATGATTGCCCCCTTGTGTGGGAATGGGATGGCGATGGCTATTCATGCAGGAAAAATCAGTGTAGATACCATTCTTGAATACTATCAGCAAGGTGATTTTCCTCGCTCAGAGCTTGAGAATGCCTATGCCAATCGATGGAAGAAGCTTTTTGCTCAGAGGTTGTGGACAGGACGCAATGTCCAAAAGTTATTCGGAAACAAGCTCATCTCGAATATGGCGGTTAACACTGTAAGACAGGTTAAGCCCATTGCCAAGGCGATCATGAAGCAGACCCATGGGGAGGTCTTTTAGCCTGCTGATTACTGCCTTTCTCATCCTTCGTCTCCAAGGGAAGTATGCAAGCATTCGCCTCAGGTATAAATGAGAAATGATGCTCCATCAAACAGCTTTGGCAAACCACTATTTTGCTTGCCCTCTCAATGACGAGTAAGGCATCACATTCGTTACAGTAATAGAAGGCTGGAAGTTTGTCTGTATATCCCATCAATTCATAGTTGAGAATTGTTCATTTCTGTATATATAATTCATTATGTATATATATGCTTGAAAGATTCCTATTTTCAAGATAACAACAGATTCAGCTACTAGCTTTAGCTAACAAACATATTTTTCATGAAACGAAGACTACTACGTTCCATCTATCTCCTCGGTATAGTATTTTTTCTTTCCTCTTGTGGAATGGATCCTAGCACGGAAATCATTACTACCATAGGGGTACAGCTCAATCCTACGGGTGTTGCTCCCTTAACGGCCCAGATTACATTAACAACTTCAGTACCTGTTTCTGCAGAAGTAATAGTGGAAGGAAGAAGAGGCCTTGAATCTAACCTTGTGCAGGTTTTTCCTGAGTTTGGTAGAGATTTAAATATCCCTGTCTTGGGCCTCTATGCAAATTATAGCAATGATGTTACCCTTAATTTACTGGATGCCTCTGGAAATATATTGGTGACAAGAGGGTTTCGTTTTCAGACCGATAGTTTGATTGCGGATATGCCTGAGATTAGAATAGACAAGGCAGATCCTGCAAGAATGGAGCCTGGCTTCAACTTTGTGAATTACTTTGGTTTCGATGATATTTTCAACCCTCAGCGCCCCTTTATTTTTGACCAATATGGGGATATCAGATGGTACATTGATTTTACCTCTCATCCTAGCCTGGTGACGCTCTTTTATGACAATGGTATGTTCCGAATGGAAAACGGTAACCTGGTCTTTGGGGACGGGAATACTGCCTCGGTTTACGAAATGGACATGCTAGGCAATATTGTTCGTAGCAGACAATTGGATGGGGCAGGTTTTCATCATCAGGTAATGGAGATTCCGAATGGGAACGTCTTGGTAACTGTAAATGATTATTCCAAACAGACCAAAGAGGATGTAATCTTTGAGCTAGATTGGGATAACGGCGGAAATACAATACATAGTTGGGATCTAAATCAGTCTCTGGACAACAGCAGGAGAGCTTGGCCCACTGATCTGGCTGACTTAAATGTAGATTGGTTTCATGCGAATGGCCTTGCTTATGATGAAACAGACAAGACCCTGATTGTTTCGGGCCGAACGCAGGGAACCGTTAAGCTTACTTACAATAACCAAGTAGTTTGGATACTGGCTCCTCACCGTGATTGGGGAACTTCAGGAAGTGGTATAGATTTGAAGCAATTTCTCCTCCAACCCTTGGATGCTCAGGGAAATCCAATTACCGATCCTGCTGTTTTGGATGGGACCGTCAACCATTCTGATTTTGAGTGGCCTTGGTACCAACATTCACCTGAGATCATGCCCAATGGGAATATCCTCCTGTTCGACAATGGAGACAATAGAAATTACACGGGTCAGGAGCTTTACAGTAGAGCAGTTGAATACAAAATTGATGAAGAAAAAATGACGATTCAGCAAGTCTGGGATTATGGTAAGGAAAGAGGTGAAGAGACCTATGCAAGAATCGTCTCGAGAGTTTCTTATTATCCTTCAACCAATAATGTAATCTTCACCCCAGGCCGTTCCTATGAGAATGGGAATCCCGTTGGAAAAATTGTCGAGATAAATAAGGACACAGACGAGGTTGTGTTTGAGGCGAGCATCTTTCCTCCTCAAGGACTGTTTGATATTACCTTCCATAATGCAAGAAGAGGAAGGTTGTACTAGCGGGTAAAAAGCAGAAAGTAAAAGCGGCTGAAAGAGGATTTCTTTCAGCCGCTTTCTTTTTCCTGAGCTTATCTTTTTAGGAAGGATTGAAGGGAGAATAATCCTTGAATTCCCATGAAACGGGATGATGATTTTCTGTAAGGATCCATTTTGTAGGTGAAAAGATCCAGAACCTCCCTGTTTGTCCACTTTTTTGAAGATCGCTTTCTGACTCCTGCCCAAATTCAAGCATTGCTTTTCCTGTCAGTTGTAAAGTCTTTCCTTCTTCAAAATCAACAAATAGCAAACCCGCATAAGGATGAGCATGAATATTCCCTAACGTATTGTACATGCTGTTTCCGGGATAGTCTGGAATCCGAAGGTCTCCCGTCTCAGTTATTTCAACAAAACCAGGCAGACCTCCTCTATGAGAAACGTCTGTAGAGCCAGAAGGGGCCTTGCTTGCAACAAAGAAAGTGTCAGCCTTCCTTATCCATTGGATCAGTTCTTCATGCAATTTAGTTCCAGCTTTGGTCCTGCCTTCTGAAGAAGCTACAAGATTGTTCTCTTCTATATACCTTCGTTGGATAAACTTGGGACAATTTACATAGGCCTCCTCAACAGATAGAACGAGTTTATTCCCCTCAAGCCTCATTTGTCCATTAGTTCTGTACCTCCTTCTTGCACCCAGGTCGATAAAGAGCAGCCCAACCTTTGGTTCTTGTTTGATGTTGTTCAGGAAAATATCTCCCCCATTACTTAGACTAGAGGTATAGATCCTATCCAAGTAGATTTCGAGCTGTTTGGGGTTCTTTACCTCTGCAAATCCCCTTTCCCCCAATAACATGGATGTCCAAAGAAAGTCTCCATCTGTGGACGACCCAATGATGACCATCTGTTGCTGACGGATGAATTCATTTGCCATGTTCGGAAGTTCATCCTTGATCATGCGCCCTACCAAATTGGCAGTCTCTTGTTCGCCGGTCAGCTTTTGTACGGCAATTTCTCCTGCATGGAAGATTGTTTTCATCTTTTTGGAATTGATGATGTGAATGGGATGAAGGTGGTGGGTGCTTTGCTCGATAATTGTCGTCCCTTTTACAGACTTACTCTTTCTTCCCATCAATAAAAATCCCTGTAACGACTATTTGAAAGGAAAATAAGTCGAAACAGGGTTTGGTATGGGGGCTTAAATAAAAGGTCCTTCTATGCTAATTGTTAATCTAAAAGCCTATTAAGATGTCTAGTTTATCTTGGACCTTAGCTTGCGATATATGAAATGAGTCTGCATCGTCAATTCTATTAGGATAAGGATATCTAAGGGTTGATTTTTGGATAAATCTAATGATGAAATCTTTCGATGCGACATTTAGATAAACGAGATGGAAGAAATTGAGATACAGGAATACAGGAGCTAATGAGAATTTGGGCTAATAGCCGAGAATTTGGTAGGAATGAAAAAGAATAACCTCCTTCACCTTGGATGAAGGAGGCACTAGGGTCAACACAGCTTACTTAGAAAGGGTCGTTTGCCTTTCAATAAGCTCTTTGAGGCGATTCATTCCCAATTGATTGGTCTCTTCCATCTTTTTTTGAATTCCAAGGAGTTTCATCATAAAATAAGAGACTCCTGAGCATGGCAAGTGGAAAATTTGTTTGACAAGTACTTCATCTCCTTCTTGACTAAGCTGGTATTCAAAAGTTGGGGCACTCTTAAAGGGAACGGTTATATCACATTCCATTCTTACGTATTCCTCTCCTTCCAAAGCCGCCAAGGTTTGGGTTCCTTCACTTTTTTCGGCTACTCCTAGCCAATGATAAGTTGATCCGATGGTTCCATCTTGACCTCCCAGTGTAATTTTCTGTTCTGGGTCTTCCAGAATAAATGGAGACCATTCTGGGAAACGACTAAGGCTTCTGATCACATCAAATACTTCTGCCTTTTCTGCCTTGATGCGTTGGGTAGTTTCTAGGTGGATGGCTTTTTTCTGAGCCTGTACAGTAAGGGTGGTCATCATGAGTCCAAGTAATAGGGTGATTGAAATAAAAGCGTTCATTTTGGTTTCTGTTAATGGTTTTATATGCAATTCACCCTTATATCGATCGAACTTGAGAGGATTGGACAAGACAAATAAAAAAAACCGATAGATTTTTTTCTATCGGCTTTTTTTTGTGTGTAAATATCTGCTAGACAGCTAGTTCTTTTTGTGATTGATTTCTATTCCAAAAAATATAGGAAGTGAGCAATAGGCCGAATGCGACAAAAATGGGAATAATCTTGTCAATTGAATCTCCGACTGAAAGGTGCGCAATGACAGCAGAAATCAAAGTGATTCCGAAGGCTGCATAAGTCCACTCTTTTAGGAATTTTGGGACCATAGGAAGAATGAGTAAAATGGCGCCAAGAATTTTACCCGCTCCTAGTTCCATTCTGAAATAGTCAGGGAAGCCTAAAGCAGCGAAGTTTTCGGTGAAGGTTTCAACCACAAAGTAGGCTACTCCTGAAGCACCCATCATCAAGGCAAAAAGTGATGTTGTGATCCAGTAAATGATATTATCTCGTTTCATAATGATTTGATCTTTGGGCATCAAATGTAGGAATCCACATCTTTGTTAGAAAGTGAGTATCCTGTTGGAAACTAGTTTCTAGTACGATACCTCCTATATAAAATAGTATATTAGGGTAAATAGAGTAGTAATCTTATAGCTCATGGAAAAGCAGGCAGGACATACTTCAAAAAAGGCATGTGGCAATAAATTGTTAGCCGCCCGAGATGCCATGGATATTCTTTCTGGGAAATGGAAAATTCCAATTATGGGGGCCATGATGCGTTCACCAGAGCCCATGAGATTTATGGATTTGAAGCGGGCACTAAACGGAATTACTCCTAAGGTGCTGTCTCATAACTTACAAGACCTAGAAATCAATGGCCTTGTCAGTAGAGAAGTAAAGGATACTAAGCCCATTACGGTAGAATATCAGATCACAGAATACGGGAAAACCCTGGGCAATGTCATCGAGAGTATTATCATTTGGGGAGAAATGCACAGAAAGAGAATTCTACAATAAGGTGTATCCACGCTAAGGAATATCATTTCTTAGAATCAGGGCAATAAGTTCTCCATGGTCAGTGTACATGCTTGCTTCGTGGCCGAAGCTATTCTTGGCCACCAATAAGCTATCAGGATTAGGGATCAATCCAATACCAAATTCTCCAAAGTAATTCCAGGTCCATTTGTTCCTATGAGCAGTTGAAACAACTGGCCCACCTGAATATAGGGGAATAGCCACTTTCTCAGGCATCCCAAGGAAGATCCCCTTATTGGAAGTGAAATACGCATCCTCAATAGTTTTTCCTTGAGGAATAAACCTTCCTTTGGCATCAAAGGTCGAATCTATGGCTGTTTCATCCATATATTCTGGATTGAATCGCAAATACTCTTTTAGGAGATCAGCACTCAAAACGGACCTTTTTACCAAAAGTGTTTTGAAATGGAATTTATCCGTGTGAAGGTCCATAAAGAGCAGTTGCTCTCCTGCTGAGTCTTGGAAAAAGATGCCTTCAAAAGGAATACCCATCGCATAGAGATCGTTTTCTCCTCTTAACATTTCATCTGTTACAGAGAAATCATCTACAGTTATGTAATCTTTTGGATCTACTTCGGAGGCAGTATAGTTTTCTAGTTTTTCTTCTCTTACTGTTTTGTTGGAATCAACTTTTGGTTGAGTAGAATCTGTCGTTTGTGCTTGCTTAACCTCACTTTGCTGGACTGATTGTGAGGAATCCCCCTGATTACAGGAAAAAATACAAACAGCCAGAAGTGGAATAAGTAAGTTTTTCATAGGTAGAGGTGATTCACAAGCTTACTGAAAACGGATTTTAAAAAAAGCTAAGCGCCAAAAAGAAAATATTGAGGCAAACAGACGATATCAAATTTAGACGCATCGTGTGTTTGAAATCAGCCTGATTTTCATCCTTCCACACTTTCAATTGCCAGGAAAGAAAGAAAATCAAGACGGGTCCTAAAAAGAGGAGGTACATGCCTGCTGCCCAAATATCGTAGTAGGAGAGAAAATACCAGACGAATCCAGCCCCAGAGAGGGAGAACATGAGCATGGTAAAAATAAAGGTTCCTCTTATGCCCAGTTTTAAGCTAAGGGTAATGTCTCCCCTTTTGGCATCTTCCTCGTGCTGATAAATCTGGGTCATAGGATAAGAGCCCCATAGCATCGCTGAACTCAGCAAAGCTGGAATCCAAACTCTTGCCTCCAAAATAATATCAAAGTCTACGACACTTAATCCCATCACACTCATCCAAAGCGTAAAAAATCCCTGGAAAAAACCCGCTATAAACCAACTACCGTAGGGATATTTCTTGATTCTAATGGAGGTATGGGAATATGCTTTGGATACCATTCCATACACAAAAAGCATCAGGCTGAATTGCCAACTGATGAGCAATCCTAGCAGCAAGGCGACACCATCAAACAAAAGGGAAAGGTAATATAGTCCTTTAGAAACCGGTGGTGGCTTTTCTAGTCCTCCTATACTTTGTTCATCTTTGTCGAAATAGCTATTGTATCCATTGCTCGCTGGATAGAGAAAAAGATGTATGATAACAAACACAAGGAGAGTTCTGTTTAACTCTAGGTTATCTGCTACAGTCAGTGCAAAAAGGAATACGGGTAGCAGAAAAAAAGAAAAGGGGATTCGAAGGTGGAGCCAGGAGGATTTTTCGAGCATCTGTTTTGCTTTGTTGAAAGATAGCCAAATTTTGTAGTATTATCGGACCATCTCTTTCGAAGAACTCTATTTTTAGAAAATTCGGAACACCAGGAAAAACCAACATAATTCATGGCATTCATTTCTGCTATAGGAACTGCAGTTCCAGATCACAAGACCTCCCAGGAGGATATCTACAACTTCATGCAAAAGGCCCATGGGCTGGAAGGAGATGAAGCCAGAAAGCTAAGAGTTTTGTATCGAGCTACTGGAATTCAGACACGGCACACCGTGATCGAAGATTATAGCCAGGCTGAGGTCAGAAATTTCTTTCCCCCGACAGAAGATTTAGAGCCATTCCCTTCCACTGCTCATCGGATGAAAGTATACCAAGAGCAGGCAAAATCCATCAGTTTGGAGGCTATACGCTCTGCGATGAGCCACCTAACAAGCTGGAAGGCTGAAGAAATTACCCATTTGATTACCGTGAGTTGTACGGGTATGTATGCACCTGGATTGGATATTGACCTGACCAATGAATTAGGGCTCAATCCCCAAGTGCAGCGTACAAATGTCTACTTCATGGGCTGCCAAGCGGCATTTAATGGACTCAAAGTGGGAAACGCAATTTGTGAATCTGATCCAAATGCCAAAGTCCTTATGGTTTGTGTTGAGTTGTGTACGCTGCATTTTCAAAAGGAAGTAACGGAGGATAGCTTATTGGCAAATTCCTTGTTTGCAGATGGAGCTGCAGCAGTCTGTATCTCTCCAAAAGCAGAAGGACCACTAAGTATGTCTATGGAAGAGTTTGTATGCGCCCTTCACCCTGAAGGAAAAAGGGATATGGCATGGAAAATCGGGAACTTTGGATTTGAAATGAAACTAACTTCCTACGTACCTGATATCATCAAAGGAGGCATTAAGCAATTGACAGAAAAGTTATTCTCCTCCCTAAAGGTCTCTCTCAAAGAAGTAAGCCATTTTGCCGTTCATCCAGGAGGGAAAAGAATCCTAAGGTTTGTAGAGGATGAGTTAGAAATAGATCGAGAACAAAATTGGCCAGCTCATAAGGTTTTGAAGGAATATGGAAATATGTCTTCCCCAACCATTCTGTTTGTCCTGAAGGAACTGTGGGACAATCTCAAAGACAAAAAAGAATCTTCCTATATCCTAAATTTTGCCTTTGGACCGGGCTTGACCCTAGAAAGTATGTTGCTTAAAACCTATCCAGGCTCATGAAAACTGATTTTAGCATCCGTTCGCAAGAGGAGGAGTTGATGGATGATTTGGATTGCGCGGGAGAGGTTGTTGACCAAACTTTACGCGAACTAGAGATCATCAACCGATTGCTGGGGGGAAACTACGTAACCATTCGTGGCTTGAGCCACTTGGTAAAAGGGATTCCCGCTTCTAATAAAGGACCTATCAGAATAGCAGATTTGGGTTGTGGTGGTGGAGATATGCTAGTCTTGGTGGCCAAATGGGCTAGAAGAAACAATATCAATGTAGAATTGATAGGCATTGATGCCAATCCACATATTGTTCAATACGCAGAGGAAAATACTGCAGATTATCCTGAAATATCTTATCTGGCCCTTGATATCTTTTCAGAGGAATATGCCCAAATGCAATTTGACATTGTTATAACGTCTCTATTCACCCATCACTTTACTAAGGATCAATTGGTTAGTCTAACCCATATGATCAAGGAACAGAGCTCTTATGGCTTCGTCAACAATGACCTACATAGGCACTGGCTGGCCTTCTATTCCATTAAGCTCCTAACCAGGTTCTTCTCTAAATCTGAAATGGTCCAGTATGATGCCCCTTTATCGGTTCTGAGAGGATTTAGGAGGAAAGAATGGAGAGAGATCCTGGAGGAAGCTGGGGTTCAATCTTATAGTCTAAAATGGATGTGGGCCTTCAGGTGGCAAATCATCTTTAGGTAATTGCTATTTATTGCCAAAACATAAAAAAGCCCGAATCCATATGGATTCGGGCTTTTTTATCAATTCTTATCTTATCTCAGAAGCGTAATATTTCCTTTGATAATTCTCTCGCCAACCTTCACCACGATGAAGTAAACGCCTTCTGGTGCTTCTCCACCATTGTTGTTCATTCCATCCCAAGTATTAGCTGAGCTATTCGACGTAAAGATAGAACGTCCCCATCTGTCGAAAATGTCATACTGGAAGGTTTCTTTTCCATCGTAGATAACCTGGTAGGCGTCATTCGAACCATCACCATTGGGGGTAAATACGTTAGGAACAACCAAATTTGGCTCGAAGATAATGTATGGCCCCTTAGTTACCTGTCCAATACATCCTTCTGCACTTGTAACAGTTAGCGTTACAAAGTAGGTACCTTCATCAGTATAGGTGTGGTTTGGATTCTGTGTGGTATTTACCGCATCATCACCAAACTCCCAGAACCAGCTGACTGCTCCTGTAGATAAGTCAGTAAACTGAACATCTACATTAGGCAGGGGCAGAGATGAATTCTCGGCAGGATTAGAGCTGAAATCAGCGACCGGTGTAGATCCAACAGTTACTACAGTGGAAGTATTGGTAGCTGAACAACCGTTATCTCCTACGGCTGTAAAGATGACTGTATAGGTCCCTGGATCACCATAGAAGTGAGATGGGTTGATTTCATTATTCAAGTCTGAACCATCTCCGAAGTCCCAGATAAAGGAGACTGCGTCGCTGGCGGTAGATTGGAAGCTTACCGTCAAATCATCACAACCATCAGTTAAGCTAGACGTGAATGTTGGGTTAGGAGTTGGTGTAACACCTAGGGTGAAATCAGCTGTATCTGTACAAACACCTTCACTAATAGCCACTTGATACAGGGTAGTAGTGGAAGGGCTTGCTGTTACAGACTGGCTGGTTGAGCCATTCACGCCAGCTCCAAACCATTCGTAGCTAGAAGCACCGAATCCACCCAGAGCAAGGAGATTTAAGCTTTCCCCCTGGCAGATGAGATTTGTATCGGCTTGGATAACCGCATCGATGGCTGGATTTACCTCAATCAGTATTTCGTCTGAAGTCGCACATCTTCCCGAGAAGGAGGATGTAGTTACCGTTACAATAGAGGAGCTAGTTGGTGATGCTAGAACAATAGAGTCGGCTGAGGTGGTCGTAAAGAATTCTCCACCTGACCAAGTATAGGTTGTTGTTGTATCACCGAAGCTATAGGTATGAGCGGCCGTCAACGTAACCGTCTCTCCTTCACAAATGATTGTATCGCCTACAAGCAATTCGACCTGAGGGGTTTGCAAAACGGTTAATACAACGGATTCTGCATCTGATCTACAGCCAAACTGAGTCGTAGCCACCACTTCATAGGTAGTCGTTATATCTGGTGAAGCAAAGGGATTCTGTATGGTTGAATCACTTAAGGTAGAAGTTGGGGACCACAAGAAGGAGTATTGTGTCGCATTTGGATCTCCATTTGCGACCGCATTGAGCTGAACCGAATCTCCTTCACAAAGATCCCTATCTACAGAAGTGATAACAGTTGGCTCTGTATCAACCTGTACTCTTACGCTATCAGCACCCTGACATCCCGCAGCGGAAGTAGCAGACAGCGTATACACGGTTGTAATATTGGGTGCAACCAAGGGCACAGCAGAATTGGCATCGCTTACATAGCCAGTATTGGTTGGCGTCCAGGTGAAATCATAGTTTGGACCTGCACCAGAGGCAAAGCCTTGAAGCTGAATCGTATCCCCAAAGCAAAGTCCTGTATCAATACCTGCAACTACGGTTGGATTCGGCAATACGGTGATGGTAACAGTAGATCTGGGATCAAGTGTATTCGCATCAGATGTACAGCCATTCGTCAATGAAGTTGCCGTCAAGGTATAGATCGTAGTCGTATCTGGTCTGACAAAGGAGTTTGGATCAGATGGATTAATGATGGCATCCACAGGGCTCCAAGTATAAGAGAATGGGCCTGGTGCATTGTTGTCTACGGCAATCCCTCCTTGTAAAATCACACCCGGAGCAGGAGTAGGACATATGTCAAAGTCAGGTCCTGCATCAACTTTTGGCTTAGCCTTAACGGTAACAATAACGGAGTCTACATTACTGGAACAACCGTTGACATCTGTTACTGTCAGGAAGTAAGTTACCTCTTCTGTGGGTGTGGTAACGTTGGGATTCACCTTAGGATCCTCGATATCAATAGAGTCAATACCGCAGTTGGGAGCTCTATCACAAGTCCAGCTGTAGAAGTAAGGCATCGTTCCACCTATGACTGAGGCATCCAACTGTACCCCTCCATCTCCTTCACAGAATTCCTTGGCAGGTCCTGCATCAACCTGTGGGCTTCCATTCACAATGAATGTTTGAGTCGTAGAGGTAGTACAGTTGCGGAAGATGGTAGTTAGGGTAGCTGTTTTAGAGCCATTTGTATTGTATCTAATGCTTGGAGGTGTCTCCAAAGTAGAAGTTCTTGGGGAGGCACCAGGGCCGAAGTCCCAGATGAAGATTTGGTTGGTTTGGGCTGTTCCCTGGTAGGTGAAGTCTACTAAATCTGCGGTACAAGAATTCAAGTTCGAGACAGAAAAGTCCGCATTAGGCTCTTCGATTACATCAAAGAAGATCGTACTTGTATCTCCAGGACAGCCATCTTTGGTAACGAACAATCTTGCACGTTTTCTTCCTGTTGTTTGATAGGTAACAGAATGAGGGCCTGCTCCAGTAGCTACTGGTGGGTTAGCAGATGCGCCAAACTCCCATTGGTAGGTGTCAGCGATATCGCCTGTAGGCTGGAACACAAAAAGGTTTCCATCAAAACATTGGTCAGCTTGTTGGGCAATGCTTGTATTCACTGGATCCTGAACAATGATATCGTTACACTGTAGATTGGAGAAACATCCTCTGTCCTCAACTTGTAGACATATGGTTCTGCTTCCAGGTGTGTTCCAAGCAAAAGTTAAAGGACCGATTTGTCCATTAACAAAGGTTTGCTGAGGAACTGTCCAATTAAAGGTGGCAGAAGCGGGTGCATTACCTTGATAGGTAAAGGTGGTCGTTTCATTCAAACAAGCAGTTGTTGGATTGACAAAGTTCGCAGTAGGTGTAGGAACAACGTCAATAACCTGTGTATTGATGGCACTCGCACATCCATCCTCTTCTAGCTGTAGGCTAATAGTTTTCTGACCTGGTGTAGACCAAGCGGCCTGATAAGGTCCCTGACCCGATCCATTGGAGAAGGTAGGATTGTCAAAGTCCCAGAAGTAGTTAGCTGCATTTCCATTCGAGCCTGTATAGGTAATATCTGCTGGAGCTCCTTCACATGAATTGACAGGAACAGTGAATGAAGCATCAGGAGTCGGCTTTACAATGACAGTTACCTGATCGTTAAAGGAACATCCTGCAGGGTCATCTACTGTTACAGTATAATCAGTGGAGGTAGCCGGAGAAACGGAAATGGTAGGGGTGGACTCATTTCCTGGGGTCCATGAATATTGATAACCCTGGAAGTTGCTATATGAAGTCGAAATAATCGTTGATGCACCCTCGCAAATCGTATCTGGTGAAGCTGTCGCTGCCAGCGTCAACGGAATGGAGGTGAAGGTGTTGGTAACCGAAGGAGCAGCATTGCCACAGTTATCAGTGATTCCACCGCCAGCCAGTGTAACATCGTAGGTTCCACCAGCTAAAATACCAGGAGATACTTCCAGGATGAAGACATTGTCGAATCCTCCGCCAGCCTGGCAGTTTGGCGATCTAACGCCATTGACTCCAAATGGGCCACCAGGTCCAACAATGGTGAAGTCAGATATATCTACAGAATCACAAGGAATGTTTTCTGAGAAGGTTACAACAATCTCCGCGTTGTTACAGCCCTGTCTGGCAGACTCAAATACTGGTGCATTGTTGTCTGTAATGCCAGCAGTTGACTGAGTGAAGTCAATGGTGTATCCCGTCGTAGATCCTGTAAAGTTACTTACGTTGATGACGTAAGTTTCTCCTGCTTGGGCGTTGATACACTCTTCATTTTGAGCGGCACAAGGTCCAATAACAGCAGGATCTGTCAACCCATTGGCTCCTGTTAAGCCCCCACAACCATTGTTGATGGAGAAGTTACAGGAAACCTCTAAGTTTCCATCTGTGGCGATATTATCACAACTGGAGTTGGTGAGGTTAAAAACAGCCCAGTCGTAGTCATCCACTGGATCTACTGGGATGATGGAGAAACATATCTGTCCCGCTGTCTGCACGGTGAAGATATACCATGTATCATTGGTCTCCCCTGTCGCTAGACAAGAAAGAGCCGGATTGATCTCATTTGGGTTTTGACCTGCCCCCTGGTAAGAGTTGGCCTGTGTAAACAGGTCCAGGCAAACAGGGATCGCACTGAAGCAGTCCTGTTCCGGTTGATTGGGAGGCAACTGTGCAAATACGGTGGTGCTGCCAAATAAAAAGAGGCATACACACAGTAATTGGGTAAAGCGGTAATTCATAGGTCAGGAATTATACAAGCGGGATTATCGAGGATCTAGCGGAAATTGGTCAATGGAAAACTGGAGGGTAGAACCGAATAGATCCTTGAATTCCTCCGGTACGGACAATTGATGCTGGTTCAGGTCAAACTCAAAGTTTGCTGAAAATTGTATTTCAGCCTCGATCACACCTATCTCCAATGGAATATTGTGCTGGGTTTTGGTCCCCATAAATTCCAGTGTAGCCTGAACAGTTTTGGTAGAAGAAGAAAGTATATCCTTTGTAGCAAGAGGAATAGTGAGCTTCATCAAAGGATAATCAGAAGTCTTCAAACAAGCAGACACCAGGTTTTGGCTTTCCTGAGAGTCGAACTGTGAAAAGGACAAGGATTTCAGCAGGAAGGTCAATTCTCCTGTGCTTGCCTTATACACTCCTGCAACCTGCTGGCTGACAAGGGTAGTCGTGGCCTGCATGCCAGTAGACTCAAGCTTCATTTCGCCTCTGCCACCCCAGTTTTGGGCATTGGCTCCAATTAGCCATAGCAGGGCAATTATCATAGTAGAAAGGTAGCGGTACATGATGTCAGATGTGTTTGAAAAACGGAATTCAATAAACAAGGGCGATTTAGACCAAGTCTAAGAAATGCCGACTAGGCATCTTTTAGCATCTAAATATATATCCTAAAAGAAAATTCTGGAAAACGGAAGCACTAATTTTTAGCTGGTTTTCTGTGAATTTCAAAGATTTCAGGCAATTAATGTGTGAAGATAAAAAAAATCTCCCCCTATTCAGATAATAGGAGGAGACAAATTATGAAGAGATGTCAATTTCAGAATCTCTATTTATTCTATTTGGTGAAAGACTCGCTTATTTGGCGTAGGCCACAGCACGCTTTTCACGGATCACTGTAATCTTAATATGCCCAGGATACTGCATGTCTTTCATGATACGCTCAGAAATATCAAAGGCCAGTTGATCAGCCTTTTCATCTGTAACTTTTTCACTCTCGACGATCACACGAAGTTCTCTACCTGCCTGGATGGCGTACGTTTTCATGACGCCTGGGTAGGAAAGAGCTAGGTCCTCAAGTTCCTTGAGACGCTGAATATAGCTTTCTACAATTTCCCTTCTAGCACCAGGGCGAGAACCAGAAATGGCATCACAAGCCTGAACAATAGGTGAAATCAAGCAAGTCATTTCAATTTCATCGTGGTGAGCACCAATGGCATTACAAACATCTGGATGTTCTCCAAACTTTTTTGCGAGTTCCATTCCTAGAAGGGCGTGAGGGAGGTCATTGTGTTCTTCTGCCACCTTCCCAATATCGTGTAGAAGGCCTGCACGCTTAGCTTTCTTTACATCAAGCTTTAGCTCGGATGCCATGATGGCACATAAATTGGCCACCTCACGAGAGTGTTTGAGAAGGTTTTGTCCGTAGGAAGAACGGTACTTCATGCGGCCTACCATTTTGATCAGTTCTGGGCGAAGGCCATGGATTCCAAGGTCAATAACCGTTCTTTCTCCAATCTCAATGATCTCTTCTGTAATCTTCTTGGTTGTCTTCTTAACTACTTCCTCAATGCGGGCTGGGTGAATACGTCCATCTGTAACCAACTTATGTAGGGATAAACGTGCAATTTCTCTTCTTACGGGGTCAAAACCTGAAAGGATAATGGCTTCTGGTGTATCATCAACGATAATTTCTATCCCTGTAGCCATCTCAAGGGCGCGGATATTACGACCCTCTCTACCGATGATTCTACCTTTGATCTCATCGTTCTCAAGCGGAAAAACTGTAACGGTATTCTCGATTGCTTGTTCAGCCGCAGTACGCTGAATGGTTTCGATGATAATTTTCTTGGCTTGTTTATTAGCCTGTAGTTTGGCTTCCTCGAGGATGTCTTTCACATAAGCGGAAGCTTTGGTTTGGGCTTCTTCTCTTAGCGCCTCGACCAATTTTTCTCTGGCTTCTTCTGCGGAAAGACCGGCAATTTTTTCCAAATCAGCTACTTGTCTAGCAAGTTGCTTGTCTAGTTCTTCTTGCTTTCTTCCAACGAGGCTTACTTGTTTGCCTAGGTTTTCGCGGATGGTTTCAATTTCCTTCTCCTGCTGCTTCATCTGGTGATATTCCTTCTTTGCTTTGTCTTCCTTGGACTGAAGGTTGCTCTCACGCTGCTTGAGCTTGTTTTGAAGGACGTCAAGCTTTTCTTTTTGCTTCTTGGCGTTTTGCTCGAATTTATTTTTTAGCTGCTGATACTTCTCGTTGGCGCGGTTCATCTTTTCTTGCTTGATGTTTTCGCCTTTGAGTTCAGCTTCTTTGACAATGCTTTCGGATCTGATTTTAGCCGTTTCTATCATTTTTGAGTTGGCGGCTTGAAGAAGGTATCTATTTATAAAGTATCCCAAAACCAATCCAACAATCAGCGCCACGGCTGCAAATACCCATTCCATATGTTTGTTTTCCTTTGGTGGTTTAACATAATGGTGAGCACTATACGGTAAAATATGGGAGAGAGGGGTAGGACTCCACTCATTGATCATCTCCTAGTTTGAGGGTATGATCCAGTTTCTCTTCTAAAGTGGAGATTTCATGAAGTACTGCCTGCAATTGACTATCCTGCTTGCGTTCTTGTGCAAGAAATTCAGTCATGATGTCAAGGCAACACATAATTGCAATGTTCAGGTCGTCCTGATTTTTATACTCAGCCTTAAAGGCTTTGATTTTTGCATTTATCCTTCCTGCAGCTTCTTGAATGACAGCTGCCTCCTCCTTATCCACTTTTAACGGAAACTGGCGTCCGAAGACGGTTATTAGAATGGATTGTTTGTCCAATGTTTTTTCCCTTTTGCCAGCTAGTGCTAATCACCAAAATTATTCAGACAAATGTCTATTTCTTTCAAATACCAATCAATTTTTTCCTGAATGGTCAGCTTCGCTTCTGGGTTAACCAGCGCTTTACTCAGCTTCACCGCCTCGTATCGCTCAACCATTTCTTCATAATTCTTGGTAGCCTGGAGTAAGGCCTTCTCGGAATTCTCCAGTTTTTGCTCAAGATCATGACGCTCTTCATGCAAAGACTCCAACTGCTTTTCCAGTCTTCCAACTTTCCTATTCAGTTCTTGTAGCCTAAGCAGTAAATCATTCATTCTCTTGATCCAGCTGCGTTAATTTAAAGTAAAATTTACTACTTAACAAAAGGTGCTTGAAGGGAATGCTTTTACCCCCAACTTCCTGAGCTCCATTGCTCCCCTCTCCATAAACGCCTAATGGAGAGTGTCATGCTTCTGAATTCCTATTTTCGAATTTCAGCGGATAGCTCTTTCTCCAACAATTGAACCACTCTTTGGGTGATTTTTTCTGCTGCTTTGTCCGCTAATGTCTTGCTCGCATCCTGTAACTCGAAAGAAATGAGGTAGCTCTTTTTCCCAGAAGGAATCCCCTTGCCCATATATACATCGTGCAATTCGACCTTCTTGATCAGTTTAGGATTAGCCCTGAAAACGAGATTCTGAATCTCTGCGAAGCTAACTGTCTGATCTATCATCAAGCTCAAATCCCTGCGAATACTTGGGAACTGAGGAATCTGGCTGAATTCGGTCTGTTGATTATAGTAGAGGTCGACTAGCTTGGCCCAGTCAATCAGCAAATGAAATACTTCATTGTTGATGCCGTATCGCTCCGTCAATTCCGCCTTGATACGACCGAATTTCAAGATGACTTTCCCATTGGTTACCATTTCCATTCCGTAGTCGAATTCATGGTAATCCGTTTCCCTTAGCTTCCCATCAATCGCAAACCAGTTCTTCAAACTTTCTACCTCTGCGGTAAGCGTTCCTAGACTAACAGCAGGAGCCTTGGCTTGATAGTGCATGGCGTGTTTAGCTCCCGTTACCGTGATTGCTACCCATTCTTGCTCGTCATAGCCATCCCCAGCTAATCTGTAGGTTTTTCCATACTCGAAGAAAGGAAGGTCAGGAGACTGCCTGTTTTGGTTGTGCCGAATGGAATCCAGCGCCCCAGGTAGCATCGTTTGTCTCAAGATTCCCAATTCCTCACTTAAGGGATTTACAATGGGAACAGCCTTGTCATCGCCCCACTCTTTGGCTACCAGCGAGTTGGTCAATATTTCGTGGTAACCTGCTCCAGCTAAATAATTGAAATAGGTCTCTCTCAACCTGTATACATCTCGGTAGGGACGGAAATTAAGGTTTCCATTGATTTTTGATGGAATGGGCACATTGTTGTAGCCATATACTCTCAAAATATCCTCAATGACATCCACATCACGCTGTACATCTACGCGAAACTGAGGCACTTCTAAATGGAAGATATCTCCATCTTCTTTTACCTTGATATCAAGTGCTTCAAGGATTTCCAGAACATCATCTTTCTGAATACTGGAGGTCTTGTTGACCTTGCCAATCAGTCTCCTTGTCTTCTTGAGGGATAGATCTACCTTGAACGGAGCGAAATCATCTAATTTGATGTCGTCAATTTGAGAAGGTTTCCCTCCAGCGATATCTACAATCAGACTAGCCGCCCTTAAGGCAGCTGTTACTGTCATATGTGGATCAACTCCCCTTTCGAAGCGGAATGAGGAATCACTGTTAATGCCTAATCTTTTTGAAGTTTTCCTAACTGTACCCGGATCGAAATAGGCTACCTCTAGGAAAACGTTTTTGGTTTCTTCTGTAACGCCAGAATTTAGTCCTCCCATAGTTCCTGCAATACAGAGTGGATTTTTGCCATCTGTGATCATCAGGTCTACATCTGGGAGTAATTTTCTTTCAATATCGTCAAGGGTGGTAAAGGGTGTTTCCTTTTTCAAGGTCTTTACCACAATCTTACCTTCTTCCAATTTGTCTGCATCAAAGGCATGCATAGGGTTGCCCAATTCGTGGAGCACATAATTGGTGATGTCCACAATGTTGTTGATGGGGCGAAGGCCAACGGTAGTCAGGCGCTTCTTCAACCAGTCTGGGCTTTCCGTTACTGAAACCCCTTCTATATAAATGGAGGTATATCGCTTGCACCTATCCTCATCTTCAATGATAACTGGAATAGGATTTTTTCCTTTGAGTTTTTTAGGGTCAAGGGTGATTTCAGGCAATCTGGCCTTGCTTTTGTCCCGCATGTAGGCTGCTACATCACGAGCAACCCCATAATGCGAAGCACCATCAACTCTGTTGGGGGTCAGTTCAATTTCAAGCAGGTAATCTTCATCTGTCTCAACAACTTGGTTGAAAGGTGTGCCTGCTTTGATGTCATCTGCTAATACCATGATGCCATCGTGCTCCATTCCAAGTCCCACTTCATCTTCTGCACAGATCATTCCCTGGGAAACTTCTCCTCTGATCTTGCCTTTCTTGATTTTGAAGGCACCTTCTTCGCCTTTCCCGAATGGATATAGCGTGGTTCCAACAGTAGCAACGGGTACTTTTTGACCCTTGGCAACATTTGGAGCTCCACATACAATTTGTAGAGGTTCTTCGCCTCCGATATCTACAGTCGTAACTCTTAGTCGATCAGCATTGGGATGCTGTTCTGCGCTCAGTACATGACCCACAACTACCCCTTCAAAATTTCCTGGAACGCCGCCAACTTTTTCTGTTTTGCCAACTTCCAATCCCAACATGGTCAGGATATCTTTTAATTCATCTGGGCTATAGTCGAAATCTATATAGTCTTTGAGCCAATTGTAGGAGACTTTCATGACCTAGGTGTTCTTTTTCAGAATTGATGGTCTCTTAGAGATCCATTTTTTTGCAACGGCAAATGTAGGTAAAGGTTATGAAAAAAACCTTTTCCAGAGATGATTAAGAGGAATTGGCTGTGGCCATGTTCAAAACCCTTATGGAACAATAATCCGAACCTTATCAGCTTTATCCTCTGCTTGCAAAACCTTGATACTAATACCCTTGTAATTAAATTCTTCTCCTTGAGCCAATGGGGCATCTGGCTGTGGATTAGGCAAAACCTTAATGGGGCCATTTCCAGTTTCGATGCTAGTATCGACCAAATAAACAAGAAGGCCTTCTTCCCCCATCAGCAAATCCACACCTTCTTTTCTTCGGCATTCCATCACAAGCGCTGTCCTAGCGTCAAGTGGGACGATTGCAGCTTTTGTTCCACCTGGACCTTCTAATTGATCAATGTGAATGACCACTTCCCCTTGATCGTGGCAGAATACCTGGGCGTCATCAAGCCATCCCATCATCCACCTTTCAAAAGCAAAAAAGCCAGGTGCTTCCCCACCAATGTTACCCATGATGCTAAAGCCCCCTACAAATCCATGCCCACCAGCAAAGTCATAAAGATCCGGCAAGGTAAAAGTATGTCCCAACTCATGGACCAGCCATATCCCTCCCCAATGGTTAAGGTCATATCCCGAAGTAACACCATTGTACATATGGTTTCCATCTGCCTTGATAGCCCAAAAGTCATTAAATGCTCCAAAAGCAGGACCTATAGGGATGTCCATTGCATCGGGATTGGAAACCACCAGTACTGCATCCGCATTGCTGAAGTCTACCTCCGCATCAGCAGAATCAACGGCTTCCTGTATGAAAGCCTTATGAGCAGCACCGTCCCTGAGTCCAAACCCATAATGGGAAGATGACTGGCTCAGCCTATACCATTCAAAATGGGGTTGAAGTTGTAGGTCTATTCTCCCGTATGAGACTTTATCCAAAAAATCGGGAGCGGCAGGTTGGAGGATCGAAAAGACATCTTCAGGAGTTTTGGTAGCAGGTACGTTATCAAAATCCACAAAAACTACAGGCATGTTCACCGTTCCCAGCGAAGGTGTAAAGCCTTCCAGCCTTGGTATTCCGAGCCCTACCCAATTGCTGGAAACTCGCTTCAGTTCACAAGGTCCCAACTCAGGATAGGTAGACTCAAATTCGTCTATTAAGGTAATCTTGACGGAAGCGTGTTCTGAGAAGTTTCCATCGCTTACTTCTATCGTCAAAGAAAAGACTGGGGAGGTTTCGAAGTCAAAAACCTCTGGGGAATTTACGATGAGGCCTCCATTGTTGGTGTTGATGGAAAAGGCATTATCTGTATTACCATCAACAATAGCGAAAGATAACTTGTCTCCTTCAGGGTCAGTGGCAGCTATTCTCCCTATTAGATAGTTCTTCGCAGGGTTTTCAACCAGACTGAAATCCTGATCAGAAATGGTAGGCGCTGTGTTTGTGATTTCCGTTTTACAACTTAATATGGCAATAGCCAGAAGCAATCCAATGAAGAGATATCTCATAGGTCTGGGGGTAACGAGACGGATTAATATGTGCAAAGGAGGTTATTCCCAAGCATCTACATTTGGAATGTATCTTGGATAGGTGAAAAAATAATTTCAGAACTTATACTGACTCAAAGAATCATCTCCAAGATTCGTTTGCCATCGAGGTTGCCTAACATTTCGTCAGAAGCCCTCTCTGGGTGGGGCATGAGGCCGAAAACATTTTTGCCAGCATTGGTAATTCCTGCAATGTTGTCAAGGCTGCCATTAGGATTAGAATCCGTAGTAACCTGGCCATTTTCATCACAATAGCGGAACAAAATCTGGTCTTGATCCTGAAGTTTCTTCAATACATCATCCGTACAGTAGAAGTTGCCTTCAGCGTGGGCAATAGGTACTTTATAGGCTCTTTCTTCAAGAGAGGAAGTAAATTTTGCCGTTTTGCTCACAGGGCGTATATACACATTCTTACAGATGAAGTTCATGCTATTGTTGCGGAGAAGAGCCCCTTCTAGCAAGCCTGATTCGGTCAACATCTGAAAACCATTACAAATTCCTACTACATACCCACCCCTTTGGGCATGGGCCATGACTTCTTCCATGATTGGTGAGAAGCGAGCAATGGCTCCTGAACGTAGGTAATCCCCATAGGAAAAGCCACCGGGCAGAAAAATGACATCAGATTGTTGTAGATCTCTGTCTTTGTGCCAAAGGTGCACGACCTCTTGACCTAGATTTTCTCTTAAGCTGTAAATCAGGTCATCATCACAATTACTGCCGGGGAATGTTATTACGCCGAATTTCATGGGACAAACTTAGGTTTTTTCTCCGATAGATGGGATAGGAATTTAGATTGATTCGTTCATAAGCTCTTGAAAGGAGAGGATATCTATTCAATAACCTAGGGAATTGGTCTCTTGGGTCAAGGATTAACTCTGGCGGATTGTCCTTAAACTGGAGAAATATTTCTCTGTCTCCTTCGAGCGCAGTGAACAAAGGTTCTTTTATGTTGGAAAGAACAGGAATTTTATAAAAGGCAATTCTGTAGTCCAAATACTTACTGGCACAGTAGGCATCCAGCCAATTGTATAAGGATGGCTGATAATCCATGATCCATATACCCTCCTCTAGGGGATTGTCTTCCAGGTAATTCCTTATAGGTTTGGATTCATTGAGAATGGCATAGTTGTTCCCTGTGGTCAGGGGCGATAGCTGTTCTTTGCTCAACTGCTCCAAATCATGGGTATAATAGAACCAAAATTGATAAACTGGAACCGCAAACATCAATAGGAAGAGAAAGAATCTGAATCTATAGGTAAGATTAAAATCAAGTGCTTTAGAGATATAGAAGGACATGGGAGCTGCCAACAGAACAAAGTCATTCAGGTCAATTCGCTGCCATTTCAATAAGAGCATGCTCACAACAGCCACCAACCAGCAGGCCATCACGACCTCCAGCGTTCTGATCTTCGCCACATAGCTAAAAAACCTCAGCCTAAAATGTAGGAATCCTATCATGGCTAGAAAGGCCATGACCCCAGTTGCATATAGCCAGGATTGTAGATTAGAAAAAGGTTGAAAAGAGTAAAGTCCCTTGTCCGTTAAGCGGAAACGATCAAAATAATAGAGAATACCAATATCCCAGAAATCATCTAAGGTGCCTTGAATAAACAAGATCATGACCACAATGACAGAAACAATGATCAATCCCCCAATGAGAGAAAATAGCTCATCGAACTTGGCACTCCTGACAATGAAGTAAGCAAATAATAGGGCTAGGTTTAGGATGATGCCTTTGTACCCAAGAAATAGAATCAGCCCCATGAGGAAACCAATTCGGAACATGAGTTGGAAGTTCTTGACTTTGTAATCCCCCAAGCTGAGAATAGCTTGAAAGGCTGCTAGAAAAGGCAGCACCTGTGCCAATGAGGAAGACCATTCCTGCCCATACCAGGGAATGGAAGTCAGCACGGCAAACAAAATGGCGGGTAGACCTGCTAGGCGTTGGAATGGCTTGAATTGGGCTACAATTCCATTGAAATAAAGCGCGCAAATCCAAATATAGATACAGCCTAAAATATTGAGGACAAGCTGTCCATAAGAGCCAAAAATCAGGTAGAAAATATAATATCCCCAAACTAAGATAGGCGGGCCAGCATGCCAGGCATCTTCATACAAAAGATTTCCATTAGCCATCCTTTCGGCCAATACCATTAGGTATGATTCCTCTGGACCAAACAACTGTCCCTGCAAAGAAGGAATTCTTAGCAGGGGGATCAGCACCATCAATAAAATGACGATAGTCCCGGGGACGAATGACAGAAGCCGGATCACGCTATGGGTTTATTTTGATCTCAGGTTGAAAAGAATGTTCTTTGACGTAACAATTATAGGGTTTTTCTAAACGACTATCTCATTTTGCTACCCGAAAAACTGACGCAACAAATATTCCAGAAAAAGTCCCTTCTGTGTGTGGGACTGGATACTGATCTCAATCGAATCCCTGAATTCCTCCATAGAGAAGAAGACCCCATTTTCGAATTCAACAAGCGAATTGTGGAGGCAACCCAAGATTTAGCGGTAGCCTATAAGCCCAACTTAGCCTTTTATGAAGCTTTAGGACCTTCAGGTTGGAACAGCCTGGAACGTACCTTAGAGATTATTCCGGATGATATTTTTGTCTTGGCGGATGCGAAGCGAGGAGATATTGGCAATACGGCAAGGATGTATGCCAAGACCTTTTTTCAAAGATTTGACTTCGATGCTGTAACAGTGGCTCCTTATATGGGAGAAGATTCGGTTAAGCCGTTTCTTGAGTTTGAGGGCAAATGGGTCTTTCTATTGGCTCTTACTTCTAATAAGGGTGCACAGGATTTCCAATATATAGGACAAGAAAGGCCCTTATATGAAGAGGTCCTTCGAAAGGGGGAGGAATGGGCAGCAGACATGCCAGGAGAACTAGGTTTTGTGGTAGGGGCTACTCGACCAGATGATCTTTCTCATATCCGATCCATTGTTCCCAATAGCTGGTTTCTTGTTCCTGGCGTAGGGGCACAAGGAGGTAAAGTTGAGGATGTGTGTAAGGGAGGTATGACGGAGAAAGGGGGACTCTTGATCAATTCAAGCCGTGGGATTATATACGCAGGCTCTGATGAAAATTTTGACCAAGCCGCCCGTGCATCTGCGCTGAATCTTCAGCAACAGATGGAAGCTTTCCTCACAAAATAAAACTTGATAAAGTTGTTTACGCTTGTTTCTTCTTTCCAAACATGCGGAAGAGAGTTTCGAAGAACCAGTTCCTATCTGAATTTACTGCGATCTCGAGGAATTGATCTGCTTGAGATACGATCTGGTGAAGGTTGGTTGCGGATTCGATGAAGGTCTTTACTTCTGGATCATTTTGATCTCCTTCTACATTCTTCACCTCTTCCAATACCTTTAAAACAGGCTTCAATTCTCTTTTTCTTCTCTCTATAATGACTTGTTGAGCAACCTGCCAGATGTCTTTTTCAGCGTAGAAGTATTCTCTTCTTTCTCCGGCTTTGTGCTCCTTGCTTACCAATCCCCAGTCAATTAGGGCGCGCAGGTTCATGTTTGCATTTCCCCTTGAAATATCTAGAGAGCCCATGATTTCTTCTGCAGAAAGAGATTCAGGTGTAACCAACAGCAAGGCATGTACCTGAGCCATGGTGCGGTTGATGCCCCAATGGGAGCCCAGCGCCCCCCAAGCTTGAATAAATTTCTCCTTCGCGTCGTCTAATTGCATGTTGTTTTTGAGAGATAAGTGGTATTGGCGGTTCCTTGGGATAAAACTTCTGTGTGGGGAAAGGTCCCCTCTCCAGTATTATAGAATTTTTACCCGTTTTTCAAAATTTCCTGAAAGTTATGGATATAATCAATAACGCAATAGGTTCGAAATAGTTATTTCATAAAAAAAGCGAGAGGCTGCAGACCTCTCGCCAATAATACTACACACACTAGCACTAAAAAGATTTAAGGAAAGTAATTTTTGGGATGCTATTACTTCTTAAACAATCAGTCAGGCGCTTACCCTAAGTGAAATGTGAAGATTTTTGATTTCCTCTAACATTCCTCTTTTCTGTAGGAAACGGAATGAATTAATGCTCAGGAAGTAAGGCTATTTACCTCGCGTTTCTTCCGTACCTTTTGGCGAATAAAGCCTTGATATTCAATTTCTATCAGCCTTTTTATGGGAAAATATGCTAGAAGGAGCAACATGCTTTGAATTCCCATCAATACCAAAGGTGCCATTTCCATGAATATCATGATGCAGCAGCTTGAAAGAAATGTCAACTGGAAAATTCCCCAGATTAAATAATAATTTTTAACAGCTGTTTTCTGCTGGGAAATTACCTGAGCGATATGGAGAAGGGATCGTCCAGCGGGAAACTTCTGGAGGGAAATCGTCAACAGTGGAAATGCAAATACCGTCCCGATCAAATGAAAAGTATAGCCACTAAGGGGAGGCCATTCCTTCATCAGAAGATGGAGCATGAAGATACTGCCACAAAGTAAGACAGCCACAAGGCTCTCAAAAAAGATCACCATGGTCTGAGGTCTATGAATCTTCAGGCAGAAAGCCACAAAGCCCATCATGGCAACCGAACCCAAACCAAAGGGAAATGGCAGGAGAAAAACCATCAGGAGAGAATAGGGAAGAAATTGAATGAGAAACATCCGGTTAGAGAAAATCTGTAGCCTCCTGGTCTCCCAAAGGAGCATGCCAAAAAAGAGACAGCCTAGAAGTGTACATACAGTTTCCTGTGGAGGAAAGAGGGACAGCAATAAAAAGTTAAACATGTAGAGCAAGTAAGATCATGGTATCCTGAAACGTTCATCCTCCTATTTGCAAGGACCGAGGCGGAGATATGAACCTTTTTCTGTTTACAAATATGGGTAGGCCTATTTTATTTTAAAAATCGTAATATTTAAGATTCTTACCTATCCATATTTGAGTTTTATTCTTGAGAATAATCCAGTAAAATAGATTGCATAATTAAATAGTGAAATATAACCCTCATGGCACAGAAGTATGAAGACCCCAATCCTTTCCCAAATGTTTCTAAGAAAGATTTTGATGAAATCCGGAGGTTAATTGGGGAAGCAAAACAGAAAGAGGCTATAAATCGAAGTCTGGAACTCGTAACTCAAATGCTGAAAAGTCAACCAGAGGATGAAAAGCTTAGACTAAGAGAAGAAGAAATATTAGCAATTGAAGAACGACACGATAGACTGGTATCGAATCAATTGAAAGGAATCCTTGATTTTGAAGAGTCTAATATTCAGATTAATAGGCTGAATAGAGATACTTTAGTATTTACTGATTTACTTTACAATATCTACATAACGCCTGAAAATAAAGGTATCCAGTCCCCAAAACAAAAGATTCAAACTGAATTAGAGGATAATGATTCATTGAGTGGAAGACAAATCTCTAGTCTGAATGAAAACTTTGAGGTTGAAATACTTATTTCCATGGTTGCAAATGGAAAAACAGAAGAGGCCCTTAAGGCTTTTTTGGAGGGGCTTGAATCTCTTCGAGACGAGTACTCTTCTAATATGGAATTAGAGGGTATTTATTTTGACATAGTTGAGCTAAATAATCGTTGGAATAACTTAAAAAGAGAAGGTCGAATAGGTATTATTTCTGAAAAGGATCGAGTTAATCGAGAAAATCGTATAGTGAATAACCTTCTTCTTAAGCTTCGCTTAATGAATGATCTTGAAGAAAAATTCAACTTTACTTCAAGTAAAGCTAATTCAGAGACGATATCCAATACCTCTGTTGGTGCTCCTAATTTTGAAGCATCCCCCTACATCAAATCTCGCCTTCACGCAGACCATTGGGCAGAGAAAGACCTGCTCGGCTATCAGCGCTATGCTCACAACATCCACAAAATTATTTCAGAGAAGAAGGCCGAACCGCCTTTAACCATTGGGATCATCGCTCCTTGGGGACAGGGGAAAACTACCTTGATGCGCTATATTGAAGGCAGGTTTAACAACCAAGCAATCGTCAAGCAAACCTCTGACTTCATGAAGGGGGAAGCTGAAAAGCGATCCCATTCATCCAGCTCAAAGGGGAAATTTAAAAAATGGATAGACAATAGTACGTTTCAATTGTCGCAACAACTTCCATATCCTTCGGTCTGGTTTAACCCGTGGAAGTATCAATCCAGTTCTCAAATTTGGTCCGGCATGGCCCATGCCATTATTCATCAATTGGTGGAAAAGCTCCCCACTGGTTTACGAGAGGAATTTTGGTTTAAGTTGAACATCAAGCGGATTGACAAGGAAGCGATTAGACGAGATTTGATTCGTGATATCATTCTCAAACATATCCCTACCATTATCCTATCTATTCTGTTGTTGCTGCTGACCTTCATCGGCAACTTGATTGTACCCAACAACCTGTGGATTGTTATTGGGACACCTTTGGCTTTGATTGGACCACTGGGAGCTGGTATCCTGAATGGGGTGCGTTCATTTTATAAAGGAATGACCGAAAAGTTGAACACCTACGCCAAGAGTCCAACCTACGAGGATAAACTGGGGGAATTCCACGACATCAACGAGGATCTACAGCTTGTATTTGATTTAGTAGTAGATGACGATCATCCTGCTCTGATCTTTATAGATGACCTGGATAGAATTGCCCCTTCCAAGGTGGTGGATGTGATCGAGGCTATTAACCTGATGATGAATGCCAATTTCAAGCACAAATGCTTCTTTTTCCTTGGAATGGATGCGGAAATGGTGGCGGCATCCATTGACAAGGCCTACAGCAACATGAGTAAAAGCTTACCTGGTAAAGTCGATAAATTTGGATCGGTAGGTTGGTATTTTCTAGACAAGTTTATCCAGCTTCCTTTCTTAATTCCTACCCTTTCGGAGCAAAAGAAAAAATATCTCGTCACTCAATTGTTTGATGACAAAAAGGAAGAGGTCGCTCCAACAGAGATAGACATTGAAAACTTAGTAAAGGGATATTTTCAGGATCCTTCGGCTAGAAACTTTGAAGTGCTGCAGACTGTTACAGACCAACAAACCCGTGTGAGAATTGAGGAGGCTGTACTGGATGTAGGCTTAGATGACAGCATTCAGGAAGCTGGAATCAAGGAAAAAGTTGGAAAATACGCAGCCTACCTTGACCCTTCTCCCAGATCCATTAAGCGATTTGCCAATATGCTGCGCTTTCATTCTTCTCTTCAAAAGCTAAGGGAATTCAAAAGTCAAGGTCAGGTCAATTTTGAAGGAGACATAGAGGACAATTCTAAGTTTGCAGATATGGATACACTGGCCATTTGGTTGATCATTACCCTAAGGTGGCCACGTCTGGTTCGTTGGCTTCAATGGGAACAAGAGGAGAATTTTGATCGCCATTTGTCCCATAAAGTAGAAGTGAATTTTGCCGCCAGAGACACCATTGACAAGGCGAGATTTCTCGATACGATCATTCGTGAAACAAAATGGGCGTATGAGGATGGTAAAAAGGGGAATCAACATTCTCTATCTACTATGGAGGGCCAATGGGAGAAACTATACAGCCAAAACCAACATCTACCTTGGCTAAAGGACAAAGAACTCGTTAAACTGTTTTATGAAGAATTTAACGAAGACAATCGCCTAGAGCAGGCCTTTTTATGTGGGGTTTGGTAAGAGAGATAAGCCTATTGATTCCTCTTATGTAAATTATATGCTTATTTTAATGTGTGATTGTTGAGCCATGATCATCAATCCCTTTATCATCCTTTTTATGAAAACTTCTACTCGCTATCTACTGGCTATTTGCTTGGCCTTTTCCCTTCCCTTTATGATCCTTGGCCAACAAACGCCATTTAGTCGTGGGGTAAATATTACCAATTGGTTTCAGGCAGGTAATGCCTACCAGATTCGGTTTTCTGCCTATGGGAAATCAGATTTTGAGGACATCAAGAGTTTGGGTTGTGATGTAATTCGTCTGCCTATTAACCTGCACAATATGACGCAGGGAGCACCTGATTACACCTTGGAACCGGTGTTTTTTACCTTTTTGGACTCTGCGGTAAGCTGGGCAGAAGAAGTTGGAATACATTTGATTTTGGACAATCACACCTTCGATCCAGCGGTCAATACAGATCCGGCCGTAGAGGATGTGCTGACCAAGACATGGGTTCAGATGGCGACTCATTATAAGGACAGGTCCAACTTGATCTACTACGAAGTCTTAAACGAACCGCACGGTATTTCGGATGCGATTTGGGGAGCTATCCAAGGGAGGGTGATTGATGCCATTCGAACAGTAGATACGACGCACACGATCATTGTGGGTCCAGCTTCGTGGAATAGCTACAACAACCTGCAATACTTACCCAATTATACAGATGAAAAGCTGATCTACACCTTTCACTTTTATGATCCTTTTCTATTTACCCATCAAGGAGCTTCTTGGACTGATCCCTCTTTTGAGCCATTAGCAAATTTACCATTTCCCTATGATGCCAACAGCATGCCTCCTATGCCCTCTGTTTATAACGGTACCTGGATAGCTAACCTGTACAATAACTACAGCTCTGATGGGACTGGAGCCAAAATGAAGGAGTTGCTGGACATCGCTGTAAATTTCAGAAATACGAGGAACGTGCCGGTATTCTGTGGTGAGTTTGGGGTGTTTATTCCCAATAGCAACCAAGATGACAGGATTAGGTGGTATGATACGCTCCATACACATTTGGATGCAGCAGGAATATCATGGACGATGTGGGATTATCGTGGAGGATTCGGCTTATTCAAGGATGAATTTTCAAGCTTCTTTGATCATGACCTAAATATTCCTTTGCTGAATGCCTTAAATTTCAATGTCCCTCCTCAAAGTCCGCTTGTCATTGAAGCCGACACTGCTGGCTTTTTTATCTACAGAGATTTTATAGAACAAGGTTTATGGGATGTGAGTGGACCTGGAGGAAGGTTGAGTTTTTACGATCAGAATAACCCTAATTATGGCGCCTACCATATCCAATGGGAAAATGCTAATCAGTATTCTACCGTTGGCTTTGATTACAGGCCTGATAAAGATTTGACAAGCCTTGAGGTGAATGACTATGCCGTTGATTTTTTTGCACGGCCTGAAGGAGGAGCCTTGAATTACAGGATGGACGTCAGGTTTTTAGATACCAAGACAAGTGATCCCAGCGATCATCCTTGGCGAATGGTCAGTACGGTGGATGTAGGTAATGGAGGTTGGAAGCATTTCCATTTGCCTCTGAAAGATTTCAACGATGTAGGTTCTTGGGACAACGGCCAATGGTACACCTCTCAAGGCTTATTCGACTGGATGGCAGTGGATAGATTTGAGTTCGTAGCCGAGCCGAGCGCCTTTAATGGGAAAATATCCATTGATCATGTACAAATCACCAACCTGGATACAGCCATGGTCAAGGCACCAAGTTCAATTGTGATCGGGAGTGAAAATCCACTGGCCATTGCTTATCCCAATCCCTTCCAACATACGATTCAACTGAGGTTTATCAACCAAGAATTATGGAAGCTTGAGCTCTTAGATTTAAGGGGAGCCTTATTGAAGGAAACTGAAGCTCGAGGAGAGATCGCTTGGGAATTGAATGATGTACAAAGTGGTTTTTATGTACTTAGAATAAGCCATTCCAGTGGGCATCACGAAATGATTAAAATCCAGAAACTTTAAGGGATGTCTAATCGTTCTGCTAGCATATGAGAAATCTGCTTAACAATGGAGTCTTTTTATGCTGCTGCTTCATGAGCTTCCTGGGGACCCATCTCTGGGGTCAATCCAGTCTTGAGGAATGCAAGCTGGCCTACAAAAAAGAGGTAAATAGGTTTCAAGGCACCTTGGAATCGGACTTGTCTTGGATTCAATTGGGAGATGAAATGGATAGCCTCAATCGAAGATCCAATCTGCTTTTGAATAAGGTCACGGCTTTAAAACCCGCTTCAGCGGATAGCAATTATGTGGATTGGAGGAAACTCCGTCTGCAATTGGTCGATTTAAAGCAATTGACTGAATTTTATGGCAAGTCTAACTGCCCCAAACGTGTACAAAGTCTATTTGATCAAATGAAGGGAGAAAGAGAAGCCATTTATGACAAGGAAGGCTTGATAATCGAGAAAGCCGTAGTTGGCAAGGTGGCATTTTACTATGTCTATGGAACGATCAAGAAAAGCTATGACCTAAAGGTGATCCTTTCCACAGGAGAAATGGGAAATCTTACTTACCGTGCGGGTTTGAATGAAGAACTGGGATTCATTAGTTTTTGGCCAAGTGAGCAAGAGATAACTGTCAGCCAGGTTGAAAGGGTGGAAGAACGATCTTTGCCTTTCTCCATGAGAGAATGCTTTTAGCCTCAGCGGTATCTGGATTCATGAGATAAGAGCTAGCCTAATAAGGGCTAGCTCTTTTTTTATGAAAACACCTAGCTCTAGTGGAATTAAAAATGTCGGTTCAGCAACAATAGCTGTAAGGGAAGACCTGCAATTTTGGGGTACGTGTTTAAACATGTAACGAATAGTTGTATTATTGTACCTACTGCTTTACTCAAATCACTGACTGCATCGAAGGACAACTATGAAGCTCCTTAATCTTAGTAATCCATGCTTATGCAATTTTTAGATGTTATTTATGAGCCTTGGCCATGGTATGTGGCAGGCCCCTTGATTGCGGGGATTATGTTCCTCTTGATCTATTTTGGGAAAGAGTTTGGAATGTCCTCTACCATGAGGACAATGTGTTCTGTAGCGGGAGCGGGTAAAATCGCCGATTTTTTTCGTTTCGATTGGAAAAAAGAAAGATGGAACCTCTTGGTAGTATTGGGGGCGATTGTGGGTGGATATGTTTCAGCTAATTTTTTGACCAAAACACCAGGTGTAGATATATCAGCTGCTACAAGTGAGTCTTTGGAGAAGATGGGATTTGCTGGAAAGGCAGAATCCTTTTTGCCGCCTGAGATTTTTGGAATGGAGGCCATTTCTTCTCCTAAGGGACTGGCGATCTTGATCACTGGTGGATTTTTGGTGGGCTTTGGCTCACGTTACGCTGGTGGTTGTACCTCCGGTCATGCGATTTCGGGCTTATCCAACCTACAATGGCCATCATTGCAGGCTAGTTTAGGCTTCTTTGCTGGGGGCTTGATCATGACTCATTTCATTCTTCCTTACTTATTTTAATCCAATCGCGACATGAAATATATCAAGTTTATTTTGGTTGGTCTCATCTTCGGGATTGTATTGGCCAAGGCAGAAATTATCTCTTGGTACAGGATTTATGAGATGTTCCATTTCCAGTCTTTCCATATGTATGGAATCATTGGCTCAGCAGCTGGAATTGGCATCATCATGATGCAGGCCATCAAAGCCTCCGGATTGAGAGACTCAGAAGGAGAAGAGATTGTCGTCCCACCTAAGGAAAGGTCTTCCGTTAGGTATTGGTTAGGGGGAACTATCTTCGGCTTAGGGTGGGCTTTATCTGGTGCCTGTCCCGGCCCTATGTATGTGCTGTTGGGATACGGTCACCTTGGCATTTTGATCGTGATTGCAGGGGCCTTGTTAGGCACCCTCACCTATGGTATGTTGAGGAAGCACCTTCCCCATTAAAATGGAATAAAAAAATCCCCTGCTTGAATGTTATCAAGCAGGGGATCATTTTTGATATGCAGCTTGAACGACTGACTGCTATTCGTATCTGATGTCGTAGTTGGTGTAAATCTTGAGAGAACGAGCGATTCTTCTCATCAGAGAATTGTGCTTCTCAATATTTTTGATCAGGTCATTTTGAAGCTTATCAATCCCAGTCGCTAGGTTTTCTTCTTTTTTCTGCCAATTGATAAATTCCTGCGCAGCCTCTTCAGTAGCCAGCTTGTTTTTCATCAATTTATTCTGCCATTCATTAAATTCTGCCACTGCTTTAGCGAACTCCGCCTTTCTTGCATCAAAGTCAGTTGCAATGGCTGTTTGCTCATCCATCATGGTTTTGTACTGATTTTTCAGCCCATATGCTTCGGAATTGGAGGGTGAAATCAGCGGATCCACCTCTTGGAGGTCTTCCACGTAGCGTCTGGAAGTAACACGGAGATAGCGGTCCATGAAGGTCACTTTCTCACTTAGACTCATCCATTCTGGCTCAAATCTCTTTACCTGATTGATTAGGGAGAGATCTGTTGATCCACAAGACGATAGAAAGATCAGGGCGATGAGACCTGCTAGCGTGGAAAAACGAAAAAAGCTTTTCATTATCATGATTTGAAGACAGTAATGCCTCCAAATTACAGGTATTTTCCATCAAGAGAAAATGAAAATGGAAAAGGCAGCTCTGGAAGTAACCTGCCTATTGGGACAAAGAGACAGTAAAGCCCTGAGAAATTAGTTTTGGCTGTAAGGCGTAGCCATAACAAAGGGAGGTATTTGGACCTTGATCATCGAATCGTCTGAGCTCCTTTGCATCACGTAATAGCCAGACATTTTGCCAATAGCAGTCGGGAAATGAGAGCCGCTGACATATTGATGTCTTCCTCCAGATTTCAGGACAGGTTGCTGCCCAATTACCCCTTCTCCCTCAACAATTCTAGTTCTTCCCAAGGCATCGGTGATATGCCACTCTCTGCTCAGTAACTGTACCGTAAAAGGAGATTCATTGATAATCTCTACTTGGTAAGCAAATACATAATAGTTATGAGAAGGGGAAGATTCATCGTTGGCGTAGGCTGCCCGGACATTGACCCGGATACCCTCGGTAACCTTTGAAGAAATGGGTGAAGACATAGGACGATCTGATTAAGGTATATGGAATATAGAGTTTTCCCGTCTCAAAAAAAAGCTGTGAACCTACCTAATTGTTCATTTTGTCTGGTAGGAAATAGCCTATACACCAGATTGTGAATAAATAATTCGATTCCAGTTTGCATTTTTGACTAAAATTACCAAAATATTTAGCTTTGCTGTACCTGCTTTTAACAATTGGTACAGAAAGAGTAAAAATTTTAGTTTCCATAGGGAAGCGGAGAGCTAGAAGGGAAAGCGTGTATGTGAGCGAGGAGATGGATAACACCTCATTGAAACTGTACATCCCTTTCTCCCTCCCGGGAAAGTGAGCTTAATATGTCAGAACATTCTAACGGAAAGGCTTCCCAGCCTGAATTAACCACCCCAGTGAAGGGGATGTACGAAAACTACTTCTTGGATTATGCATCCTATGTAATCCTCGAACGTGCAGTGCCTTTGCTGGATGATGGATATAAGCCTGTACAACGCAGGATTCTTCATGCCATGAAAGAAATGGATGATGGCCGCTTCCATAAGGTAGCCAACATCATCGGACAAACGATGCAGTTCCACCCTCATGGTGATGCCGCCATTGGTGATGCCTTGGTGAAATTGGGGCAAAAGGACCTGTTGATAGACTGTCAGGGAAACTGGGGAGATGTCAGAACAGGCGATAATGCAGCTGCTCCACGATATATCGAGGCAAGACTGTCAAAATTTGCCCTGGAAGTCGCCTTTAACGCCAAAACAACCGATTGGCAATCCTCTTATGATGGGAGAAAGAAAGAGCCTATTGCGCTTCCGGTAAAATTTCCCATGATCCTTGCTATGGGAGTAGAAGGGATTGCTGTAGGATTATCTACGAAAATCCTCCCACACAACTTCATCGAACTCTGCGAGGCATCTATTGATTTCTTAGAGGGAAGAGAATTTGAACTTTATCCCGATTTTCCTACAGGAAGTAAAATTGATGTAAGTAACTATCAAGGAGGGATTAGAGGGGGGAAAATTCGTGCACGAGCGCACATAGAAATCAAAGACAAAACCACTCTCCTTATAAAAGATATTCCTTACGGAACGACTACCAGTAGTTTGATTGATTCTATTGTCAAAGCCAACGACAAAGGGAAAATCAAAATCAAACGTGTAACGGATAATACCGCCCGTGATGTAGAAATTCAGGTAGATATTCCTTCTGGTATTTCTCCAGACATTACAGTTGATGCGCTTTATGCCTTCACAGATTGTGAGAATTCCATTTCTCCCAACGCCTGTGTCATCATCAAGGAAACCCCCGTTTTCCTGACGGTGGAGGAGATGTTGAAGAGGTCCACCAAAAATACCAAGGCCATCCTCAAGTTAGAATTGGAGATCAAACTCAACGAACTTCGCGAAAAACTCCTATTCTCTTCTTTGGAAAAGATCTTTATCGAAAATAGAATCTACCGTGATATCGAGGAAGCCGAAACATGGGAAGAGGTTCTGGAGACAATTGACAGAGGATTAGACCCTTACAAACCTGATTTTTACCGAGAGATCACCCAAGACGACATCATTCGTCTGACAGAAATTAGAATCAAGCGCATCTCCAAATTCAATAAGTTCAAGGCGGATGAATTGATGCGCAACCTTGAGAATGAGATCAAGGAAACCAAAAGAAATCTACGCCAATTGACGCAGTTTACGGTCGATTACTTCCGTATGCTCATCGAAAAATTTGGCAAAGGAAAAGAGAGGAAGTCTGAAATACAGACCTTTGATAGCATTTCAGTTACTCAGGTGGCAGTGGCCAACGCCAAACTCTATGTCAACCGTAAGGAAGGCTTTGTCGGAACAAGCTTGAAAAAGGATGAGTTTGTCAAGGAGTGTTCGGACATGGACGATGTGATTGTTTTCATGCGGAGTGGGAAGTACAAGGTATTCCGTGTTCAGGATAAGACTTTCGTAGGAAAAGACATCATCCACATTGATGTTTGGAAGAAGGGGCAGGAAAGAAAAATCTACCACGCAGTATACCGTGATCCAAAGTCAGGCAATAACTATGTCAAGCGTTTTGCGGTAACGGCGATCACACGAGACCGGGAGTATGATGTTACAACGGGTGAATCTGGGGCAAAGTTGATCTACTTCAGTGTACACGAAAACAGCGAAGCAGAGGTAATTACGGTCAATTTAAGCCAGAGCTGTAGAGCGAAGAACAAGATATTCGACTTTGATTTTGCAGAACTCGCCATTAAAGGCAGGGCTTCACGCGGGAATGTGCTGACCAAGTATCCCATTAGAAGGATTAAGCAAAAAACCATTGGTTCTGCTACCCTAGGAGGAAGAAAAATTTGGCTGGACGACAAAGTCGGACGCCTAAATATAGATGGTCGCGGTCAATTCTTAGGTGAATTTGACACGGAAGATGCCATATTGGTCTTGTACAAAGATGGTTCTTATGAGCTTACCAATTTTGAGCTCAACAACCGCTATGAAATGAACAAGATCATTTCTATCGAAAAATATCACCCTGAAATTGTCATCGCTGCTGTTCATTACGATGGCGATAAGGAAGATTATTATGTCAAGCGTTTCAAAATTGAAACGACCACTGCTGATTACAAATTCTCCTTCATTGGAGAAGGGAAGGGATCCAAGTTGATTGTCGCATCAACCTATCTAGATGCGGCCATCTCCTATCAGGCCAGCACAAAGACCAAAGCACCTGAGGAAGTAGATTTGGTCCTCAAGGACTTCATCGATGTAAAAGGATGGAAGGCCATTGGAAACAAATTGGACCGTAGGAAGGTAGATGATATCAAGATGAAGGCAACTCCTAAGAAAGATATCCAAGAAGGCTTGAACACAGGAGATGTCGTGAAGTGGAGCGGAGACGATGTGAAGGATGACGGTCAGGGCAAATTATTTGGCTAAACTTAGCTCGCCTTGAACCATTGTTCCCACTCTCTTTAATGCCTATATTTATAGAATAAGCCAAACGATGGAATACCCTTCGAAGACAATAGAAGAAGCTGTGAATGAATTGGCCTCCTTGCCAGGGATAGGTAGAAAAACCGCCCTGAGACTGGCCCTTCACATCTTGAAGAAAAGCGAACCTGAGGCCGAGAGATTGGGCAATGCCATCATCTCCATGCGAAAGGAGACCAAATTCTGTAAAAAGTGTGGCAACATCAGCGATACAGACATCTGTAAGATCTGCGCGAATCCTAGAAGAAATCAAGAACTGATCTGTGTGGTGGAGGATGCTAAGGATGTCATCGCTTTAGAGAGTACCCAACAATTTATGGGCACTTACCATGTACTTGGAGGCCTGATCAATCCTCTCATGGGAATTGGCCCTTCCATGCTCAACATTGATCCACTTATTGAACGGGCAAATGGAGGCGTGGTGAAGGAGGTGATTTTTGCCTTTACCGCCAATATCGAAGGAGATACCACAGCCTTCTATCTTTCTAAAAAACTAGCTCCCAAAGGAGTCAACATCTCTTCAATAGCAAGAGGAATTCCCATGGGAACCGATCTGGAATTTGCAGACGAAATCACCCTGGCTCGTTCCCTCATCAATCGGACCCGCCTGACCACACCGGATAATGGCCAGTAATTAGCTTATCAACTGTATTTTAGTATTCATGAATATCCATCCCTCTATCCTTGAGTTTCTGCTAGATGTCGATCAAAACAACAACCGTGAGTGGTTTGCTGAGCACAAGCCTAGGTATCAGGAAACACATGCATTGTTTAAGGAATTTGCAGAGGAAGTTGAAAATGAAGTCTTAGACCACGACAAGGTCGAAAACCTAAAGGTCTACAGAATTTATCGTGATGTCCGTTTCTCCAAAAATAAATTGCCCTACAAAAATAACTATGGGGCAAGCCTGAATCGAGTGGGAGAATATCGGCGTGGGGGATTCTACTTTCAGGTCCAGCCAGGTGATAATTCCTTTGTCGCAGGAGGCTTTTGGGGACCAAACAAAGACGATCTGAAACTCATCCGAAATAAAATTGCCGCAGATCCCCTACCACTGCGACGTGTACTCGCCAGCCAAAAATTGAGGAATCTATTTGGAGATATGAAGGGCGATAAAGTCAAAACCTCTCCTAAGGGCTTCTCTAAGGATGATCCAGCCATTGATTTGCTGCGTTATAAACAGTTTTTGTTGATCCGTAACTTCACAGATGAAGAGGTCATCAATGACACTTTTCTAGATGAGGTCGTGAAAACTTATGCGGGTTTGATGCCATTCTATGACCATATGTCAGATGTGCTGACAACAGATATGGATGGAAGACCCTTATACGGCTGAATGAATTTTCCGCAGTTACCTTCAGGATACTTCATATGATTTGGGCTTGATTTTCTCTAACATAGAGAAAAATCCATGTCATGAAATCGAATCCTTTACTACTCTGTATCATCCTGCTTTTTGGAATGCTTTGGCTCCCTCTTGGCCAATATCCATTCCTGCTTGACCATTGGATGAAAGTGGGAACATATGCCATTCCCTTTCTCCTTATTGGTGCCTTTTCCTTCTACCAATCTGGATCTGAGGGAGGAACATTAAGGTTTTGGGGAATAGCCTTTTTGATAGCGTATATCCTACATCAATTTGAGGAACATTGGATTGATGTATTGGGAAATACATATGCCTTTTATGCCTTCAACAATAGTTTTGTAAAGGGGCTCCTGGAGATAGATGATCCAGACAAGGTCATTCTAACCAAAGGAATGATTTTGTTGATCAATACCTCATTGGTGTGGATGGTGGGATTATTGGCCATACAGAGAAGTCCCAAGCACAATTTTCCTTTAATAGCGATGGCCAGTATCACAGTTGTGAATGCCTTCGTGCACATTATGGGCTCTTTGGTCAGTCAGGCTTATAATCCCGGTTTGCTTACCTCCCTTTTGGTTTTTATTCCTATATATTTCATCTTTTTAAGAAGGGTGAACTTAGCTCGTAATCAAGTGATTGCTGGAATTATTTGGGCAGTTGTGGGGCATGCATTGATGATCTGGGGAATGTTGGCGACCTCCTATCTGGAAATTATCCCAGAATGGACGTATTATCTTCTTTTAGCCTTATTTTCTGTCTTGCCTGTTTTCCTTTTTAGAAGTCAGGCTTAACAATCATGAGCTTGGAATAGTTGTTTCCCCAAAAAACAGCTATGCCGCATACGCTTCGCCTCGTTTTAGGTGATCAACTTAATCAACAACACTCCTGGTTCGATAAGGTAGAGGAAGACATCCTTTATGTGATGATGGAAGTTCGTCAGGAGACGGATTATGTCAAGCATCATGTGCAAAAGGTTGTTGCCTTCTTTTCTGCTATGCGCTCCTTCCAGGAGGACATGAAGGCAAAAGGGCATCGGTTTCACTACATCACGCTGGATGATCCCGCCAATCAACAAGATTTTGCCAAGAATCTTGATGAACTCATTGAGCAACACGGCATCAAGAGATTTGAATACCAGGCGCCTGACGAATATAGATTAGACGTCCAATTGGCTGCTTATGCAGATGCACTCGATTTGGAAACGGAGATGGTCGATACAGAACACTTTCTGACGAGTCGAACAGAGCTCGCTGAGATGTTTCGAGGGAAGAAAACCTACCTGATGGAATCCTTTTACCGAAAAATGAGGAAAAAGTATGATATCATGATGGAAAGTGAGGATAAGCCCTTCTCTGGAAAATGGAATTATGACCATAGCAACAGGAACAAATACGATGGGGCTTTCCCGATTCCCAAGCCGTTGAATTATGCAAAAGAGGTGGAAGAAATCCTCAATCTATTAGAGAAGAATGGAGTAGAAAGCTTCGGCCGCATCAAGAAAGATGAATTCTTTTGGCCTACCAGTAGAGCCCAAGCCTTGGATGCGCTAGAATTTTTCGTGGAGGAATGCCTGCCCAATTTTGGAACCTATCAGGATGCCATGACCCGTGATAATTGGTCGCTTTTCCATGCCAGGTTATCCTTCCCCATCAATGCCAAAATTCTTCATCCCTTAGAAGTAGTCAACAGAGCCATTGAGGAATGGGAAAAGAATAGCGATAGTATTGATATTGCCCAAATCGAAGGCTTCGTACGACAAATCATAGGCTGGAGAGAATATATGCGGGGGGTATATTGGGCACATATGCCTGAATATGCTGAACTCAATTACTTTGGCCACGAAAGAAAACTTCCGGCTTGGTTCTGGACCGGAGAAACTAAGATGAGTTGTCTTTCCCATGCCATCAACAACTCCTTGGACAATGCATATGCGCACCACATTCAGCGTTTGATGGTAACGGGAAACTTTGCCCTCCTTGCGGGTATCCATCCTGATGAATTGGATGCTTGGTACCTCGGTATTTACATAGATGCCATTGAGTGGGTCGAAATTACCAATACAAGGGGAATGAGTCAGTTTGCAGACGGAGGACTGGTTGGTACCAAGCCTTATGTCTCTTCAGCAAACTATATGAACAAGATGTCCGACTACTGTAAGGGATGTCATTATGATAAGAAACTTAAGGTGGGTGAAAAGGCCTGCCCTTTCAATAGCTTGTATTGGCACTTTTACCAGAGGAATGAAGATAAATTGGGGAAAAACCCTAGAATCGGAATGGCTTACCGTAACCTGGCAAAAATGAAAGCTGACACGAAAGAGGCAATTATGCTGCAAGCAGAAAGCTATTTAGCTGAATTAGATAATCTTTAAGCAGAATTCTTTATCCACCTAGGAATGAACATAAAAATAGAGACCCTCGTTAAGGGCAATTACAAAGAGGTATTGGCGCGTTTTGACCGAGATTTATTTGAAAAACTATCACCTCCTGGTGCCTCAGTTGAGATTGTTCAGTTTGATGGTTCCCACAAAGGAGATACAGTTCACATAAGATTGACGCTAGCAGGACTGGTTAAACAAGACTGGATCAGTAAAATTGTGGAAGAAAAGACAGATGACAAGGTGGCGATGTTTGTGGATCAAGGGGTGAAACTACCCTTCTTCCTGAGCAAATGGACACACAGACATATAGTGGAAAATGTGGAGAATGATCACAGCCGAATCATTGATGACATAGAGTTTGAGTGGAACAATGTCGTATTTACAGCAGCCCTTTATCCTGCCCTCTATGCTCAATTTGCCTACAGGCGACCTATTTATAGGGACTTTTTCGGAAAGCCTAGCCGAACATTCTCCTGAAATAGGCACTGGGGGACTTAAAGGAATTATTTTTTCGCCTACAGGGCAAATGAGTATCTTAGCCGCCGATGAAAATTCTGGTGCTCACATCCCGCTTGCCATATCCCATTGAAAAGGGAGACAAGCTACGTGTGTATTATCAGATCAGGGAACTTGCTCAGCGACACGAGGTCTACCTCTTTTCTCTCTGTCCTGATCCTTTCACAGAGAATGATGTCGATCACCTGAGGTCCTTTTGCAAGGAAATCAAATACGAAAAGCTAGACAAAGCGGGAATAGCTTGGAATCTTTTCAAAGGCTTACTGTTAGGAGAACCTCTACAAGCAGCTTATTTTTACCGATCGGGCATCCACCAAAAACTCAAAGCTTGGCAAAAAGAAATTCAAGCTGAGGCTGTTTTCTGCCAGTTGATTAGAATGGCTGCCTATGTGGATGATTTGGGGATTCCTGCCTATTTAGATTACATGGATAGCTTTTCCACAGGCATGGCTCGTCAAGCTCAAGAAGAAAAGTGGTGGTTGAAACCCTTCTTCCAGCGTGAATCTCGCTTACTCGATAAATACCAGAAAAAAGTCTACAAGGATTTTGGGCTTCATACGATCATTTCTGCCCAAGATAAAGCACTCATGGATCCTCATGATGAGCTGGATATCCAGATCGCTCCAAATGGCATAGATACCTCCCACTTTCTCCCCAGAGAAAAAGGTTCTCCCGCTTATGACCTTGCCTTTGTCGGAAACATGGGATACTTCCCCAATGTAAAGGCAGCAGAATATCTGTATCACAAGATCATGCCTTTGGTTTGGGCGAAACGCCCAGAAACTACCCTCTTGTTGGCAGGAGCTAGACCGCATCCTTCTGTACAAAAAATGGCTTCGGATAACAGGATCACCATCAGCGGCTGGGTGGATGATATCAGAGATGCCTATGGAGATGGGAACATCTTCGTTGCCCCCATTTTTACAGGCAGTGGGCAGCAAAATAAAATTCTGGAATCCATGTCCATGGCGGTTTGTTGTCTGACTACACCTTTGGTTAATAATGCCATAGAAGCACAAGAAGGAGAAGAAATTGCCTTAGCGAATGATCCTGAGGGATTCGCAGAAAAAATATTAAGCCTTCTCAATCGACCTGAAGAAAGACAATTGATGGGCGACAAGGCCAGGTCCTTCGTCTCAGGTCAATATACCTGGGCGCAATCGGTGGCCCCTTTTGAAGAATGGCTCGCCCCAATCCAACAAGAATTGTCTGAAAAGCGTAAATTAGGGTAGTTGTGAGATCATTACCCATTGCATTACTTGAGAGAATCATCCCATGAACTATATCAATCCTTTGATTATCCTCGATCTTCCCGATCCCTTTTCTCCTAAGATGATAGATGCTGCCTTCGTCAAAATGGAAAAGAGAAGGCTCATGTCCGAATTTGAGTTGGAGGGAACAACTTCTATTGACATAGAAGGGAGAGAATTTGACAAGGATACTGTCTTGAAACTATTAGATGAACTTTCAGACGATCAGTTAAGGGAGTTTCACCTTCGTATTTTTACTGAACCTGGTCTCATCGAATTTTTGGAGGATGCATCATTGGAATACTTTTTCAATGGAGGTATTCAAAAGTTAGCAGCCCATTCGGAGGATTTTCTGAAGTACGTTGGGCCATTCTTCGCGCAATCCTACAACCACCGCCTTCTTAATGCTTATAAGCATAAGGATGATGAAGAAATTGAGGCGATGTGCAAGTATCCCTTGCCTTTACCTGCGATCCACAAAGCCTTGTGTTATCAGGATACCTATAGATCGCTGCATGCAGATGTGAATGAGATGGAGGCTTATGCCGATGGATTGGAGAATGGTAACCTTCCTGATGGAAAGATTCAAGATTTTGGGGATGAAATGCGCATTGAATCCTTGAATGCCCTGCCGGATTACTTCAAATCAAGTAGAGATAGATATGCCCTGGCACTTGAACTCATTGCCTTAAGTCTATACAATGACCACCAAAGAGTACATTTGAGCGTATTTTTGTTACGCCAGGCCTTAAAGCTTGAACTCTCATCTGATACAGAATCAAGGGTAAAACATTTGCTGGATCAGATTTTAGAAAAAAATCCCTTAGCTGCTGGCTTGAGTGGCATGGCGGATGCCATGGGAGGGAAGACGAAAAAAAAGGACAATGTCTGGTTATGGATAGGAGCCGGAACGGTCATGTCTTTTGTTTTGTGGATGCTATTTGGATGATCCTGTCCTAATTCCTTTCATGTATGTTTTGCGAATAGTACTCGACAACCAGTCTTTTGGATGTTGAAAAAAGTACCTATGATCAAATTTTTTCCTAATTGGTCAAACGGTATACAGGAAAATTTGTGATTCCCCAAACGAATTATCGAAAATCTTCAATGCTCATGTTAGAAAGCCCTTGAGTATTGAGCATGAGAATTGATAAGGAATGGGTAGAATAGCTGTATAGGCTATTTAATTGAAGTTTAAGTAGATAAAGAAGTTCTTGAATGCCATCTCATTGCCAAGGGGCAAATTAATGTAATCTTGCTGGAAAGATTTTTAACCCCGAGGCAAGTTCCTTTATGGAACTTGGCGTTCTTTTTCTGTAAGGAAGCCTGTCGGATTAACGAAAAGTTAAGATCGGCAGGTTTTTTGCTTGTCACGTAAAATGTATGACTTCTCGGACTTGCATTTGAACCAATGAATGATGCTTATCGTCGATTCAGGGCTAAAATACGTTTCCGCTTACCATAAATAGATACTTTTAGTATAAGAAATACTTCCGCCCCATGGCCAGTACAAACTATCGTGACGATAAAATAGATCAATATCTTCAGCAGATAAACGATCGAGAGAAAGTCAACCGCCGCAAGCGGATGGTAAAGATTGTTGCCATTCTTGCGTTCCTTGCTACTGGATTGGTATTATTTCAGCTTTATGTACAGCCTCCTCAGGAAAATAACTGGAGAACCTTTACACATGATGAGCTGAATAAGGATTTAGTAAACCAGATGCTTCAAGAAGAGCCATCTGGAATTGTGATCGCCCATCACCTATTGGGTTGGGATACCATTAAAACTGTTGAAGATTACAACCACTTCACAGAGCTGGTAGATTTGATTGAGATTACAGAAGACGAAGTGAGCGCTCCTCAAACGGATACTAATACAGACTTTTTGTTAGTAGACGATAATGAAAACACAGAGAAACAAGACAATGGTCAGTTGAAAACAACTGAAAACGCTACATTGGAGCCCTTCCGTTTGAACATTACAGGCGTGAAAAAAGTAGGAGAGAATATTTCCTTCTCGATCGTCAATTACGATCCAACAGTTAAGTATAGAATTGACTTCGGAAACGGTGTCATACGCCCTATCCAAAAATCAACTTCATACAAGTATCCTTTGAGAGGGACGGTAATGGTCAGATTGATCGCTAGCAGCCGTACCAAAGGATCTTCAGTATACAAAACCAATTTACGTATACTTCCTCCTTCCACGAATCCTATTGCTTCTAGGCAGACTGGCAACGAGGACCGCGAGATTTCAACTGGAAATGATGCGCTCGATATCAATGAGCTAAACAGAGTAACCGCTTTTACGGTACCTAGGTCTCCTTCCAGCGAGAATCCCAACAAGAAGCAAGTACAAGCACAAGAAGTAGACATCGTAGATCTTGGACCACTTGAGAACCAGGAAGCAGAACTCATACGTTCTAAGCCTGAAGCTAAGGTAGATAAACCCTTAGTTTATGCAGAGCGCATGCCTTCATTCCCTGGTGGACCTAAAGGATTAAAATCCTATCTCAAGAAATCACTCCGATATCCAAATCAAGCCAGAAGCACAAAAGTTCAAGGGCAAGTAATTGTCCAGTTTGTGATCGAACCAAATGGTGAGATCACTTCCCCCAAAATCCTAAAAGGGATTGGAAGTGGCTGTGATGAGGAAGCAATCAGGGTGGTACGCGCTATGCCTAACTGGGTTCCAGGAGAAAGCAATGGGCTAAGAGTTCCTGTCTATCAAAGCATTCCTATCAACTTTAAGCTCTATGAGTAGAAATCTTGCCCAAACGCGTAAGATTTTTGCGGACTAGACCTAAAAGTCCAATTTCTAGCAAGGATTTTGTATAGAATTGTATACACGTCAGTTATAACAGTTTATGCAAGATTCATCGAATCCATATGATCGTCTTGATGGGTATCTCGAAAGATTAGAGGCCAAAGAGAGAAAGAGGAGAAGGACTTACCTGATTCTGGTAAGCTGTATGATCACCGCCGTGGCTAGCACAGGACTATGGTTTTATCTTACCTACCTGTCAGAGCCAATGGATGTGAACAATGAACAGATTACTCTGAGACGCTTTGCTACCAAAGACCTAAATCCTGAAAAAATTCAACACATTTTTGCTGTTGATCCCAATCCCTTGATTCTTATTGACCCCATTACGGGAATCGATACTATATTCTCTGTAGATGAGTATTACCAGTTTCTCATTCGCCAGGAGCAGATTACTAGCATAGAAGGAGCCCCTTCGACAGACAATGATCCTCTTATCACAGAGACGACTAATACGACCGTAACGGAAGAAGTTATCTCGGAAAATCCGGCAACAGAAGCCCTACCGGAATTCAAGGTAAATGTAGAAGGAGAAAAAATGGTGGGTAAAGCGCTTACCTATTCCATAGAAAACTATTCGCCAGATTTCCCATTGATTCTTGATTTCGGAAATGGAATTACCAGAAAAGTGCGAAAAGCTGTCAATACTTATACCTATCCGCTACCGGGGCATTTTGATATGCACCTGAAAATGATCAAAGACGGTGCAGATGATGACGAGATACTTCAGACCATCAAGTATCAGATTCATCCTAGAGAGGAGGCGACTAATTCTACAAGGAATGGTTCGCAAACTGTAAACAATTCGAGTACAAGTCGGTAAAAATAAATTAGAATGACGTGGGGAAGCTTGCTTCCCCATTTTTTTTAGGGCAATTTCCCAACTTGATTATTCCAATTAATCACCGCATTTTGCTTCTGTATTTTTCTAAAACTATCAACATGCAAATCAAACAATTAGTAGCTGTTCTATTGATCACTGGTTTTTCTGTTATGGGGCTTCATGGACAGAAGCTGGAGAGTAAACTGGACAGTATGTCATATGCCCTCGGATTGAACCTAGGGAAGAGCTTTAAGCAGCTAGATCTAGATATGAACAGCGATTTGATCTTCAAAGGCATCAAAGATGTGCTGGATGGCAATGAGCTACAGGTATCTGAATTAGATGTCAGAAAATGGATGTCTGCTCTACAACGTGAAGCTCAAGCTAATCAAGCTCGCGCCCAAGCTGCTGAGAATGAAGCTAGATTCGCTCAGGTAAGAGAGGAAAGCGTGAAGTTCCTGGAAGAAAACAAAGAGAAGCCTGGTGTCATGACAACTCCATCTGGTCTTCAGTATAAAGTTTTGAGAGAGGGAACTGGTGCCAAGCCTGCTTCTGCTTCTACCAAAGTAAAGGTACACTACGAAGGTAGATTGATCGACGGGACTGTTTTCGATTCTTCTTATGAAAGAGGCCAGCCTATCGAATTCTCTCTTAATGGCGTGATTCCAGGCTGGACAGAAGGCCTACAGTTGATGAACGTAGGGTCTAAATACCAGCTATACATTCCTCAGAACCTGGGTTACGGTTCAAGAGGAGGTGGTCCAAAGATTCCTCCCTTTTCTGCATTGGTATTTGATGTAGAATTATTGGACATCGTAGAGTAAGTCGGCTAAACAAAATAGACGAAAGAAAGGTATCCATTATGGATGCCTTTTTTTCATCCTTGTCAATATCCTGACATATCCCTGATGTATTTTCCCCGTACTAGGAAAAGTAGGCCTGATACATCAGGTGAATGACAAACATCCCATTCATTTATTGGGTATATTTGAGGCCTGAAACTAATAGATTATAAATATTATGAGTGAAGCCAACGGAAGAGTACCACACGAACAACTGATCATCATCGGTTCTGGTCCTGCAGGGTATACCGCTGCTATCTATGCTTCCCGTGCTGATTTAAAGCCTTTGATGTTTTCCGGCGAACAGCCAGGAGGGCAGTTGATGATTACCACTGACGTGGAAAACTACCCTGGATATCCAAAGGGGATCATGGGACCTGAAATGATGGAAGATTTCCGTAACCAAGCGGAAAGATTTGGAACCCGTGTGAAGTATGAAAACATCGCCAAAGTGGATTTCTCCACCAGCCCTAAGCGTTTGTGGACCAGTGGAGGCGAAGAATATACAGCGGATGCCGTGATCATTTCCACTGGTGCCAAGGCCAAATGGTTAGGCATTGAGGCTGAAACCAAATATGCCAACCGAGGAGTGAGTGCCTGTGCAGTATGTGATGGATTCTTCTTCAAAGGTCAAGAGGTTGCCATCGTAGGAGCTGGTGATACAGCCGCTGAGGAAGCACTTTATCTTTCTAAATTGGCTTCTACCGTTCACATGTTCGTTAGAAGAGATGAAATGCGAGCTTCCAAGATCATGCAGGATCGAGTGAAGAAGGCTGAGAATATCAAAGTCTATTGGAATACCGAAGCCCATGACCTTTCCGGAGATGTAAAAGTTGAGGCGGTGCATGTAAGAAACAACAAGACTGGGGAGGAATCTTCCATCCCTGTTGGTGCTTTCTTCGTCGCCATTGGGCACAAGCCTAGTACAGGAATCTTCGACGGTCAGCTCGATTTGGATGAGGCTGGATATATTCAGGTCGTTCCTGGAACCAGCAAAACAAACATTGAAGGGGTATTTGCCAGCGGTGATGCAGCTGACAATGTATATCGTCAGGCGGTTACCGCGGCTGGAACAGGCTGTATGGCAGCACTAGATGCAGAAAGGTGGCTAGCAGCCAAAGAAGCAGAAGAAGCACCTGCTTTGGCAGAATAGCTTGAAAATTAGATACATCAGGAAAGAGAAGCTTTGTTTAAAAAGCTTCTCTTTTTTATTTGACATGCCTTGAACTTTTTCTCTGATTTAAATAATCGTTAGAACTAAATAATTTCTCTCTCTATGGATCTCAAATCCCTTTTGCCAGATCTCATTCAAACTGCTGAAAAAGCAGGACTTGCCATCCTTGAAATCTACAATGATGAAAAGGCTTTTGACCGTGTAGATTTTAAAGCGGATGACTCTCCACTCACACTGGCTGACAAGGCTGCCCACCATGTGATCGTAGACAATCTGAAACAACTTACTCCTTCCATCCCAGTTTTGTCAGAAGAGGGTGATAACCACGATTATGAAACCAGAAAAGACTGGGAAATTTTCTGGTTGGTAGATCCATTGGACGGAACCAAGGAGTTCATCAAAAGAAATGGTGAATTCACAGTTAATATTGCACTTGTGGTAGGAAATAAGGTTAGCATGGGTGTCGTTCATGTACCCGTTACCAACACCACATATTATGCAGCTCAAGGCCATGGTTCATTTGTCATCAAAGAAGGTGCTGAAGCGGTAGCTATTCAGGCATCTGAATTTGGAATGAAGGATAGCGGTTTGAGAATCGTTTGCTCTCGTTCGCATATGAGCGCTCCAGTGGAGGAATACATTAACCAGTTTGAAGCGCCTACGACAGTCGCTATGGGATCTTCCTTAAAGCTGGTATTGGTAGCCGCAGGTGAGGCCGATATCTACCCAAGATTAGGACCAACTATGGAATGGGACACAGCTGCAGCACAGATAGTTGTGGAAGAAGCTGGAGGACGTGTTATCAACCACGAAACCGATGGACCTTTGGTGTACAACAAAGAGAATCTGTTGAATCCATACTTCATCGTATTTGGAAAAGAAAAAGCGACCGTTGCATAGGCCGCCTTTTCTAAGATTTATAATATTTGATCCACCATTCTGGTCGATCTCATTGTTTATCGGTTGTTGGAGTATTATTTGAAGAGGACTCCAACGTTAGCTCTTGAGGGTGTATACCAGTCTTTGCTGGTGATTCCTTCTGATGTTACCCAATCGTAGAACAATGGATAGGCTGACAGAATGGTGGTTTTTTCTATGGGATAATCCATTCCCTCTCCCAGATCAATGGCCCAAGGCAATCCCTGAGAATCCTGATAGTAAACATCCTCACCTGCATTAGAACGATCCTGCGCTAGACCGAAGAGACTTACGTCAGCCAGATCTGTAGGAAGATGATTTTTCAGGTGAATTTCTCTTCCTCTTTCCCCCCTGGTGAAAATGAATGGATTGAATTCGCCATAGCTTCCTATTGATCTGTTGACATGAATGGTAATTTCCATTTCCTTGTGAGGGAATACATTGCCATCCAATGTTGTGTTGATGAAGGTCCCCGTTGGTTGATCAAACAATTCGTGTCCATTGTCATAAACGATGATAACGGCCTTGCTCTGGTTGGCTTCCAAGCCATTGGCAAGTAGGCTAGCTTCTGTTCCTTGCGTTCCTGAGACAGAATCAACATGTGTAGGTAACAGCCCATCAAAAGAAATTCCGAATCCTTGCTTGTATGATGCGCCAATAGCTTTCAGGATAAGTTTGATCTTGATGTAGGCGATCATTCCTTGAGGATCTCTTGCCGTTTCGAAGTTGTAGTCTATCACACAGTCATTGAAGTCAAAATCACCTTTTCCTGGCCACTGGTCTTCAAATGAAAGCGTTCCAAAAATCCCCTCATCTGGTGTAAAGTCCTGAAAGGCGAGTGAGCTATCTCTAGGAAATGCATCCATTCCATCAAGTACTTCATCGTCATCAGAGTCATCAAAAGGAGCAGTTGCAAGGGCACAGGAGCATCCATCATTGTTGTTGGCTGCATCACCGTCAAGCAAAAAAGAAATGCCTAAAGGACTACCAGTATCTGAGTCTAATTCGATCTGGTAGATTTTACCATTGCTGTTTTTGCTAAAATAGACATGTCCGGCTTGATTGGACCAAACAGCTCCAAAGGGGCCGTTGCCAGTCGTACTCTTATAGTCAGCAAGTGTTTTAATCGTTAGGTTGTCAAAGTCCAGTTCAGCGAGTTTGCCCGATTTGGTGATTCCATGAAACTTATTCTGAATAGGATTGTAGGCAAAATCATGGCAATCATCCACACTTGTAAGAGTAGTCAGTGTGTGCATGGTAGCTGAAGGAGGACTACTTGTTACATCTACTTTGGCTACAGTCCAGTTTCCCCCAGAATGCACAGGAAGATATAAAAAGCCATCGGTTCCAAAATCGCCCTTGTAGGCATTATTTGCATTATATCCGCTAATTATTCCCAAAGAGGTAGCAACTCCATTGGTTCCAAACTTATATAGTTCTGCGCCATTCCCCGAAGTTCGGACGCCATAGATGTAATTGTCGACTGGATTGAAGCCAATTCCGTTGTAGTTTCCTACGCCTGATCTTCCTATTCTGATGTATTTGCCCGTGGCAATGTCAAGCTTTTTTAGCGTATCGTATACCACTTGGTAGAAACCAGTCTCACATTCAAATGCCGAATTTGCCACTCGGTTGAAAGTAGTGGGGACTGTAGGAGCCGTTCCCCAAACAAAATCCATTTCTCCCGAACTCGGTATCAAATCTATGATTTGGCTTCTTACAATAGCAGCAGAAGAACTGTATGCAAAAACCTGCTCTCTTGTAGTCGGGATTCGAAGGTCACGGGAAAAATAGCCTTGCTCATCTGTCCAGCCATAAGATATTTTCTCGCCGCCCTTCTCAATAGGAGCACTGTACAGCGTAATAGGCATGTGCGGAAGAGTATTTCCTTGATTGTCCTTGACTAGAATATTGAGCGAAATATTATGTGTAGTGCTGAAGTCAAACTCGCTAGAAACCAAAAAGTCGTCCATGCTTCGATCAGTTGTAGGCTCTGGCAAACTGAGTTGGCAGGACGTGAGAAGGAGCACTAAAAAGGCTAGAGGGAATGAAATATATAGGTGCTTATCCATAATAATGCAAATATGCGGGTATTTATTAGATTGAACAATTCGATTATTCGAATTATTTATCATCACCCTTTCCTAGATATTATTCGGGTGAATAATATCT
>JBCBVV010000025.1:0-91680 GCA_039817415.1 Bacteroidota bacterium | reverse complement strand
AGACTTCCGAGACTTCCAGACGAACTGTTTTCTCCAGGGTGGAAGAGACAGGAACGATTCAACCTACAGTTGATGTCCCTGTCGCTCCCGATGTATCTGGGGAAGTTGTTTCTATTTCCGTCAAAGAAGGCCAAAAGGTAAAAAAGGGAGATTTACTTGTAACCATTCGTCCTGACGATTATAAAGCTCAGCTTGAGCAGGCACGTGCTTCTGTAAGCCGCTTCAAGGCTGCCTACCTACAAGCTAAGGCTGCCTTTACCCAATCAAGTGCGACCTTACTTCAAGACTCCGTCACACTGGCTCGAACGAAGAAGCTCTATAAGGATGGCGTTATTTCTCTGGTTGACTTGGAGAATGCCCAATTGAGCTACAAAGTGTCACGCTCTCAGGTACAATCTGCCAAATTCAATACAGATGCAGCCTTCTACCAAATTAAAAATGCTGAAGCAACCGCTGCACAGGCCAGACAATCCCTAGACAGGACCAATATCTATGCGTCTATTGACGGGACTGTTACTTTGCTCAATGTAGAGCTAGGCCAGCGCGTAGTAGGAACGGGCATGATGTCAGGTACAGAAATCCTAAAAGTAGCTGACCTTTCAAGCATGGAAGTGTTGGTACAAATCAACGAAAATAGCATTGTCAATGTCGATTTAGGACAAAAGGCGAATATAGAAGTAGATGCGTATCCAGGTCAGAAATTTGCGGGCTTCGTTACCGAAATTGCCTATTCTGCCAATACCTCTCAGGTAGCAACCACCGATCAGGTTACGAACTTTGATGTAAAGGTTGCCATTGATCCCAGCTCTTATAATGAGTTGGTCAAGCAGGGAAAAAACAATCCCTTCCGTCCAGGGATGACAGCTATTGTTGAGATTTTGACAGATACCGCCAATGATGTGCTTACTGTGCCAATTGAATCCGTTGGGGTTAAAGATGGCAAAGAGATGGTCTTCATCCTTGAGGATGGCCGAGTGAAGCAAAGCAACATTGGAATTGGAATCACTGACAACAACTACATCGAAGTAACCGAAGGTCTTTCTGATGGAGCAGAAATCATCACAGGCCCATCTACTCTTCTTCGTTCTGGAAAAATGACAGTGGGGATGGAAGTCAGCAAAAAGGCTGAACAAGTTGAAGAAAAGAAAGGGAAATAAATTCTCTTTTGAATGATAAAAAAGGGCTTCTCACTAAAATGGGAAGCCCTTTTTCTACTTGCGCAATCCATTTCAAGCTTGCTGTAGACGCTGCATCCAATCATGCATATCCTGCACCTCCAATACCTCATCAGCTTGCAGATAATAGGGTTCCCTTTTTTCTAGTAAGGCGCTGATGTAAGGCTCTAACTCATCTTCTTTTAGCCTAGCTATTAAGGGTCTGTCGTCTTTCTGCGGTAGCAGTCTTACCGCTAAGGTATCTGGTTCTACTTTGAGGTAATACGTTTTACCCAGGCTTTTTAACAACTCCATATTGCCTTGAAAACAAGGAGTCCCACCACCGCAAGAGAGAATCCATTCCTCTCCTGCATCTTTTGCAAAAGCCACCAAAGTCTCTCGTTCAACTTGTCTGAAATGTGCCTCTCCAAATTCAGCGAAAATCTCTGGGATCGTTCTTCCTGCCCGCCTCTCAATTTCTTGATCAAGGTCATAAAATTTCCAGTTCGTCATCTTACTCAACAACCTACCGTAGGTGGTTTTACCCGCTCCCATGAACCCGATGAGAATTATTTTTTTCATTGTACCCAACATTGATTGGCAAATCAACGAGAAATTCTGAACTTTCTCCCATCATTTGAAACAAAACATTAGCCTCACCCCTCATCCACTTTCCTGAATCAGGGGAGGCCACAATGGGCGCATGAAAGAATTTTCTTCCGAAGACCAGTTTTGGACATGGTTCCTCAACCATCAGGCTGACTACCTTCAACTTGAAGGAAAAGACTTGGAGCAAAAATTTTATGCGATAGGGGAGCGTATCAAGCAGGTAAACGAAGACCTAACCGTTTCCATCAGTCCCCTACTAGATGATGGCAGTAGAGAACTCATTATTTCAGCGGATGGCGTTTTTCGATCTTTTCCTGCCCTCATCAAATTGGTGAATAAAGCGCCTTCCATCAGCCATTGGACCATTACGCCCTTTCGCCCTCCTATTGAACTTGAAGAATTCCACCTTCAAATCGGAGAGTCAGTCCTTAAGCCAGAAGACATCCGCTTCGAATTTGAGATCGTTGAAGGAGGGCTTGAACTCCATCTATATCTCATGCAGCACGAAGCAGAGATGGCTGACCTGGAATTCGCCTGCTATATTTTGCTGGATAGTTTATTAGGGGAGTATGATGCGGCGACTAAGATTCGTTTTCTCGCTATTCATCCATCAGAGGAGCACGAAAATCCATCTTCTTTGCCTCCATTAGAGGTGTTACCCATGCTGGTTCAGGATATCAATCAAGGTAAAATCAAAGGCAGTTTGCCTATTCTTCCTGAAAGTGAAGAAAGCGAGAATCCTTATGAAATAGAGGAGAACTTTGCCTTGCTTAGAGGAACCTTTCACCGACATCCGCACTTTGTCCTGATCAATCCCAACTTTTACGAGTTCCAAAAGAAAAAGGAATTTCCTTGGTTATTGACCATCAATGTTGAGTATCCTGTTTTTGATGAGGAAGCCCTCCCGTCTGAAGAAAAAATGGAAGACCTCAACCAGTTTGAAATCAGGCTAAATACTTTCCTCAATCAGTTCACCAAAGCCTATTATGTTTATCGGTTGACATGGAATGGTCAACGTCAGGTATTTTTCCATCTCCGAGAATGGGAAGCCGTTGAGGAGGAACTCATAGATTGGCTGGCGGAGGAAAGAGAAATAGCAGATTATGAAATCGCCTATGAGCGGGATTGGGAAACTGTCAGAGCCATGTTATATCACTTCTTCGAGGCGCAGAAAGGACAGTAAATGTTGACCTGAGAACATGTAATTTTTAAAGCCACTCCGTCTCTCACTCAGATATGGACTCTCACCTAATTGAACAAGCCACTAAGCCCAGGTATAGGTAGGAAGTCCTTCATCTACTTCATTAAACACAACTCAACAAATTTCACCCATGAACAGTAAGCCCTCCAGTATGATTTACTGGTTAACCCTTTCGTACTGTCTAGTATTCAGCGCTCAGCTTTCTAGCGCCCAGATTAGTACCACGACATCCGCATTGTTGGCCGAAGTCTCACAGGCAGATGATTGTAGTGTAGAACACCAGGAGTTTAACGACGAGATCATGAAATTCGCCAGAATCGTCGTTTCGACAGATGCCTTCGAACAATGTGTAAGACACAGAATGAGGGAGCGATACAAAAAGTGTATAGGTGATCCTCACTATGATGCCTCTCTCGAGATCCAAATTCAAAAAGTATTAGAAGCTGTTAGGAGCCTAAATAAGGTTCACATTAAATGTACAGGTGGTTCGGGAAATGCGAGTACCCACCTTGGTGAATATGGAAAAATGAATAAAAAGTCCTTCTCTTGGGGAGAATGGTTTAGCGCAGTACATAATCAATTAGATAGGAGAGTTTGTAACCTAGATGCAGGCGAACGTCCTGGCACTCATAATTGCAGATGGGCCGAATACCCATGGCCATACTCTCAGGCAGCGGGAATTGTCGTGCATGAACTACTTCATACACATGGGTACACTCACGGTGCCAACGATCAGGAAGGCGCATTACCTGCATGTGGATACGATGAAGACGACGATTGGCATTTTCAGGTCAATACGATTCCTTACATCGTAGGGAATTGTGTGGATGAAATCATTTCGCAATCTGCTAGTGCATGTAATCTTCGGGCATGCGGAACCTCTTACCAACTTCAACTTGTAACCAGCTACAATGGAAGTAGATGTGCTTGTGTGAACGATCCTGGTCAAAGAGGAATTGGTTTACTTGAGATTGAAAGTGGCAAGCTGAAAGATGAAGCCATCAAGCCTAGAGACTCGTGGATTGGCGGATGGAGAGTAGGAAAAAATGATAGAATCGTTCAAAAAGGAGACTTCAATGGTGATGGCAAAGAAGATTTTGTTGTAACCTCAGGATGGGGAATTGGCATACTGACCTTTGATGGAAACCTTTGGCGCCCCTTAGTTGTCAAAAAAAATGGAACTCGTTTTGGTGGCTGGAACTTTCAATCGAATGCAAATTCATTCCGTGGAACAGGGGATTTCAATGGAGATGGAAAAGATGATTTGGTCATCACAAGTGGGTGGGGAATAGCTATTCTGACTCTAAGTGGAAATACCCTAAGAACACTCACCATCAAGCCAAAAAATACTTTCTTCAATCAATGGCGCTATAACTCCACAGATAGGATAAAAGCTGTAGGAGATTTTGATGGAGACAATCGGGCAGAAATTTTGCTTTCAAGTGATTGGGGAGTCGGCATTCTAGAACTCCGTGGTTCAAACCTTTACTCCATTATGGCCAAGAAGAATGGAAGCAGATTTGGTGGCTGGAACTTCCAATCAAGGGACAATCGATTTGAAGATATTGGAGATTTTAATGGCGATGGTAAGGATGATATCATCATTACTTCAAATTGGGGAATTGGTATCCTTACTTATACCTCAGCCAACCTTAATGCTCTGATGCTAAAGCCCAAGGATACATGGTTTAATAAGTGGCGCTACAATGCAAGTGTCAATTCTGGTAAGGATATCATCAGGGGAGTAGGAGATTTTGACAATGACAATCGGGATGAAATACTCATTACTAGTAGTTGGGGGCTTGGAATTTTAGAATTGAGAGGGAATAGTCTCTATTCTATTGTAGATCGACCCAACGGTACCAGATTTGGTGGTTGGAACTTCCAGTCTTCCGCAAATAGCTTCAAAGGGATAGGCGATTTTAATCGAGACGGACAGGATGATATCGTCATTTCGAGTAATTGGGGAATAGGTATTCTTTCAAAATCTGGAAGTAGTCTACGATCGCTGGGGATGAAGCCAAATGGTAAACTCGTTGGCAGTTGGGTATTAGCTAAAACAGATAAGCTGGTCTTTGTCGATGATTTTGGATCTGGAAGAAGGGCCAAGATTCTGATACAAAAAGGAAGGTAATTCCCTGGCTACAGTTTCATGTACCGAAGCCTTGTTCTGCAAAGAGCGAGGCTTTCATTTGGGAAGCTATTGGGAAAGCCTACAAGCCGTCCCTAAATTCAAATACCTTCTGTAAACACTTAGCGGTAAGGATCGCATCTTCCAATGCATTGTGCTCTTCAGATTCTCTTTCGTAGCCAAAAAAGTTTGCGACAGATTCGAGGCTTCTTGAGCGTGGCGTTTCCATTCCTGATTTTTTCATCAAAGGAAACACAAAGAAGGTCAGGGTATGCAAATCGATCAAGGTATTAGAAAAGGGCCATTTCAGGTGCTCATCTCTGTAGGCAAACTTCAGAAAGTTGATATCATTCACCACAGATTGACCACAGAGGAAGACAGAGCGAAGAGACTGCCCCTTTTCTCTCCCATCCATTTTAGCAGGCATTCTCCCCATCGTCTTAAGAATCCACTCTTCAAATTCTGGTAAGGCTTCGTTCATCATGGGAGCATCTTCGAGGATTTCCATGCTCAATCCATGAACTTCCAAAGCAGGAATAGAGTAACTTTCTTCATTTTCGGGATAGACATTGGTCAGATACCTCCCCAGTTCTTTCCATTCCTCATTGTACAATACTGCACCAATTTGGATGATTTCATGCCAGCCAGGCTCAGTTCCTGTCATTTCTAGGTCAAATACCAGATAATACATATCCTTGTTGTTTCGGGAGAAGAAAAGATAACAGTCAAGGGAAAAATATTCCCCTTAATCCGAAACAAACTTACGAAAGTGGAAGAGAAATTGGGACATTAATAATAAAAGGGAAGCTGTTGGTCCATTTTATTCATGACATGATGAAGATCTTCCCCCAAAATCTGTGTTTGGATCACATGAGAAGCTTCTTCTCGGGTGGTATAACCTGCCTCGTTAAAGTTGAAGGAGCGCGTACTGATCTGCCATACAATCATCATGCTGGCAAACATACATACACTGGCAGGTAAATAGCGAACACCCTTTTTTAGAGGAGGAATGATAGCGATCAAGACTACATTCAATAGGGTTGCCACGAAGAGGATGAGTGTCAAGTCGTAGTTGTTCCACCACCAAGTCATGCCCCATCCCCCTACATAAATCTCAAATGGAAAGAATAATCTGATTCCCCCCCAAGGTCCGGCAGGGGCTGCCAAATCAGCCAACAAGTGCGCGGTAAATCCCAAGCCAAAAGCAACTGAATATATGATGACGTATTGAAAAGCTGCCCTGTAGGTCTTGGCACCTTTGATAACATTCTTGTAGATGAAAGTAAAGGATAAGAGGATGAATGTGCTAAAGATAAAGCAAGCTAATAGGGAGTGCATGAATGCTTGATGGGAAAACCAATGCTTGCCAAGGAAAATCTCAACTCCTGGTTCAGAAATCCCCAAGATAGGTGCAACGCTTTGATCAAAACCAGACCACAGACTTATCTCATCTAGGGCTGGTAATAATGCCCCTAGCATCCCTACTACCATCAACTTTAGCTGTTGTGAAGGTCGGCTTCGGTTCCAGCCGGCAACGGCGGTCCCTATAGCTAACCCAAACAAAGCATTTATCAATAAATCCAAAATAAGTGGCTTTTGTATGTATGACCGTGTTCATACACAGCCTAACATTAAACACGAGTAGTTAATATATTGTTTTTTAGATGTAGAATAAAAAAAGAGACCGCTCTTTTTTAAAAGCAGTCCCTTGGGAACCAAACTAAAACTAAAATACTAAGTCTATCTTATGAACTCCCTCATGAAGGAGGGATATACAGTTTCAACTTTTTTCTCCTCTTGCACACAGTTAGCGCTCAAGCAGGGCTTTTTCTCTTCAACCGACTTTTCTACCAACTGTACCTGCCCTGTCAGTAAGTTCGTGCATGTCCAGATCACCATGACAATGCAGGCAAGGACAATGAGCCAGCGTTTCGAATGTATAGGTGCGTTTGTCTTTTTCATGCTTCATGATTACAACATCAAGGTAGTTTATATTCACATACCAGCTGGTTAATGACAGGTTAAAGATTGTTAATGAAGCGTTAAAAAAGAGAAGCGGACCCTCCCTAAGGAAAGTCCGCTTCAACAATATTCAAATTGTGTTTAGTTATCTGAGGTTACCGCATCACTCGATTTTCTCATGATCATTTCCTCTTTTTTCTTCTGAGGAGCGGGCTTCGTAATCAGCATATTGTCTACTTCCAGTTTCATTCTTCCATAGAGCGCAATGCCCATTCCCTTTCCCACTGACTTGCTTATCTTATTGGCGAAGATACGCTTGCCATTCAAATAGTAGATATACAAATCCCCCTTCTTGGAAATTTTCAGGTGATTGGGTCTACGTGTGTTGTTGACCAAACGGCTTTCTGTCCAGCGCTTAATTTCACTAAAGCGATTTCGCTGACAAGATAGCAGGGTGTATTTCCCATTAGAACTCAGGAAAAAGCCTTGAAAGTCGGATTGATCTTCTTTGGCACACCATACAAGTCCATAGGCCATATTTTTGGCTCCTTTGGTTTGTGTAAGGGTCACTTCAAGGGTAAAGTCCTCATCCATTTCCTTGCTTGGCATAGGAAGCAGGATGAAAGTCCCAGCTGATTTGGCCGTGGAAGCAATAGCTAACTTACCCTCCTCAATTTTGGTGGTAATTTTACGACCCTGGACAAGATTCCATTTGTGGTCGTTATTGTCAAATTGCTCCATGAAGAGTGTCTTCTGGGCAATTACATTTGTCGATAAATAAAGTAAAGTAGCAAGGATGCAAAGAGAACGTCTTACCATCATATGCATAGTAGTGGATGCATAAATCAATTTTAGGTATTACTGCAAAAATCGTCCCTATCCTTTCTCCATTCCAAAAAGATGCGCCGAAAGGAAAGCTGCTATCAACTTATGCCCTGTCCATCTATTCATGCCAGGGGCCTTGTCTATGATGATCATTCGTTTAAGATTCTCATTTTCAAGCTTAAACGTAACGATCTCAATCAATTTTTCATTCTCTTCAGTGGATGTATCTTCCGCCAAATTAATTGTCCTATATAGCCTACATTCATGGCTGTTTGCATTTACACTAGGAATATTTTTTAGCCATAAAGTATCATAAGAGGAATATATCATCCATTCTGTTTCCATCCCTGACAGAAGCTCGCAAAATATATCATCCTGTTGGTATTGAAGTTTGCCGGACTTATACCATTGTTGCTCATTTCTACTGAGGTTCATACTTTGCCCATCTTCTCCAAATATCACCCAATACTCTTGTTGAGCGGGCTTTTTCTCCTTGCGCTTAAAAAAATAATTCTCCCCATTGTCTAGGTAAAGGGCCATTTTTTTCAGCATCAAATGTGAATCCATGTCCTGCCAAACAAGTTTAGCGGATTCCAATCCCGATTGTGCGGAGAGTTGAAGGGGAGAAAACAGAAGTAAGAGGCAGGTCATTCCTCCAAAGAAGCAGGAAGGAATAAGCCTATTCGATGTTATTGGAAAGTTCGTCAAGCCTTTTCTTTTCTTTAGCCGTTAGGTTCTCAACTCCTTTATCTAGCAGAAAGTTGATCTCTTCCTCGGGTGAGGCAAAGTTAGGGCCAGTATTTCGATTTCTCATAGGACGAATGATCGCATCACTCACATGAGAAGGTTGGCGCTTGGGACGAGGGCGATTGATGGTCCGTGCGCTTACTTTTTTGGAAGATTTATTAGACCCCTTAAAGAGAAGCTTGGGGACGAGCAAAACTTCTGGACGTACCAATACAATGTAGAAGAAAAAAGCAATGGGCACCATGAGAAGAAGCACCATCCACCAATTGGTCACCAATAAATCTGGTGAATAAATCAGCATCATGATGATACCTACCACAGCTCCACCTAGGTGGGCTTCGTGGCCAATGTTGTCTCTTTTTGCTTTAATCCCCCAAAGCGTGTAGACCATGTATAATAGGGCGAAGGCCCAAAAGGGCATCGGCAGGAAGAAGAACAGATTAATGGGCAAAGTAGGTGCAGCAACGGCCGCAGCGAAAAGAATACCATTTACAGCTCCCGAGGCACCAAGAGCAGAATAGGAATAATTATGCCGGTTGAGGAACAAAGCCAATGCATTTCCCCCTATCATGGCGACAAAATACAGGATCAAAAAGTACCACCATGACATGAAAAAGCCCATTACCTGACTTGAGAAGTACAGGGTGAGCATATTAAAACATAGGTGTACCCAGTCTGCGTGCAAAAATCCAGAGGAAACAAGCCTGAAATACTCCTTCCATACCAACACCTTCTCCACATTAAACAGGTAACGTGCAGTAAAGGACATCTTGATAAAGCCCTGATAGGTGAACACAATGGTAACCAGCATGAGGAGAAGACTTACGCCTTCTACAGGATTTTGCATACGAACATGTACTTCTGAGGTGAAAACTTTTCTACCTGACTGTTCCTTAACCTACGGAAAAAGAATATTATTTGATACTTATAGACCACAAAAAGAAAAAAATGTTACCTGAACAACAAGACTCTGTTGTGTAACGCAACAACTGTTTAGCCTAAACATCTACCATTCATTCCCCTCTATTTACCGTTTCTGGAGCATCCTAGCTGCCTTTCTGCATAAAAAAAGGTGGATGTATGACACAATTCGGCTCGCTGTAAGAATTTTGTCTATCTCTGTTGGCAAATAGAAAGTGTTTCATTCAACTTTATTTTCATCAAATGGTAATAACCATTTATTAAATTACTCAAAGATGAAAATATCAGTATCCAAACGAAACATCAAAGATGCTCAGAACAGATCTACCAAGATTACACCCGTAGAATTAGCGATTCTAGAGGTAGATATGTTTGAGGAAATTGTTCTGAATCAAGTAGATGAGACTTCCTATTCCATTGATCTGGATGATATGAGAATTGTCCTTCCTTCCAAGGTATCGCATGCCTTGACTCAATATGAGGAGACTGGAGAGATGAAGCCCTTGTCTTTCGAATTGGCGATTGAGCAGGAGTTGGATATTCCTACAGCAAACTTCGACATGGTAGGTCTAGAGGATGATTTCTCTATGGGATTTGACTTGGACTTTATCTAGGCTACCCCACACAACTACCTTTAAAAAAATATCAGGGAAAACGGGACCTCATGGTTATGGCGTGTTAAACCTACTTTTCTTCTCCCAAGATTTCTCCAGCACGGTTGTCATGCCGGAGGTCCCCTTTTCCCTTTTTATTTGAGTATTCCCTTAGAATTCAATTTCTACCTGACCGCGAAGCAAGTCCTCCATTGTCTCACGCTCTCTGATCAGATGTGCTTTGCCGTTGTAGACCATAACCTCTGCCGGGCGAACACGAGAGTTATAATTTGAGCTCATGGAAAAGCCATAGGCGCCTGCATTCCTCAAGCAAAGAATATCCCCTTCGCGCACATCATCCAATTTACGGTCCCACCCAAAAGTATCCGTCTCACAGATATAGCCGACTACGGTATAAATTCTGGGGGTTCCCCCTGGGTTGGAAACATTGATGATGTCATGGAAAGAACCGTACATCATCGGACGAATGAAATGATTCAATCCAGAGTCCACGCCTACAAAAACGGTGGAAGGCGTAGGCTTGATGACATTGGCACGCATGAAGAAATAGCCAGATTCACTTACCAGATACTTACCCGGCTCAAACCAAAGCTCAATTTCCTTTCCATAATCGCGACAAAACTCGTCGTAAGTATCCTTTAACTGTCTCCCCACTTCATACACATCCGTGTACACATCATCTTCTTTGTAAGGAACTTTGAAGCCCGATCCAAAGTCGATGAACGCAAGCCCTTCAAACTCTCTGGCCAGTTCAAACATAATATTGGCAGACTGCAAATAGGAAGCAGCATCCAAAATATCAGAACCTGTATGCACATGCAGCCCAATTACATTGATGTCATTGGCCTTGATAATACGCTGTACATGACGACGTTGGTAAACTGAAATCCCAAACTTAGAGTCTATATGACCTACAGAAATCTTGTTGTTTCCCCCTGCAAAAATATGTGGGTTGAACCGGATACAGCAAGGAACACTGTTCCCATACTCATGGCCGAATTGTTCTAGAATAGAAATGTTATCGATGTTGATCATCAACCCCATGTCCACAGCCTTCTTGATTTCTTCAAAGGAGACGCAATTGGGTGTAAAGATGATTTCTTCAGGAGAAAAACCTGCACGCAGTCCTAGTCTGGCTTCTTGTATGGAAACAGTATCCAGTCCAGCCCCTAGTTTTTTCATCAATTTCAAGACAGACAGGTTGGAAAGGGCCTTGACAGGATATTTGATCTTAGGATTTAGACCTGCAAATGCCTCACGCATTTGTTTGTATTTCAGCTCAATCTTGTCGGCATCATACACATATAGGGGGGTCCCAAATTCCTGGCAAATGTCCAGTACGCTCAATCCCTGTAGGCGATATTGCCCATCCGAGAGCGTCAACGAAGCAACCTGCGATACTAGGTCCATGACGGATAAATCAATTTGATAATTTAGAATATGTTAAAAATACTGCCCTTTGGCAGAACCGTGTCATTTACATCACACCTGACAGCAAAGACAATGTCGGCTATGTTTTGTTTCTAAACGAATGAAATAAGTAATAAGCACATTGTCGTTGCCCTTTCAGGCAGGGGATTACTATTTGTCCTGTTTGGAGACAAATAGCTGTTTGGAGATATGTTTGATGACAATGTTCATGCTCTAAAGGAAAGCTTGGGCAAATATAGGGAAAATAGTTGGTGTGATAACAGCGGTAAAAATGCAAGATCGACGACATTTGCCCCCTTTCTCAGGCTAATTCTCTCATTTTTAACTTTTGATACCCTTCTGTGATAATTCCGTGATAGGTGATGCTGATTTTTGTAGCGTGGAGAATATCTCTCCCTATATATAATAGAACATATACCAAAATGAACGCAAAATCTTTCTTTCTCGGAATCACTTTGATTTTCCTTTCTACCCTGACCTACGCAGGAGGCGGATGGGTCTACAAACAGGGAGGAGGATACTTCAAGTTCACGCAATGGTGGGCCGTTAGTCCACTTTCTTATGATGCGAATGGCCGTCTGACTAACCAGCAGCCTGTAGGATATTACAATACCAGCCTGTACGGGGAGTATGGTTTGTCGGATCGTCTGACTGGAATCGTATATACACCTTTCTTTAGCCGAACGACTTTGTTCCAGCCTGATAGTGATCCTCTTTTACCATCAGCCAGCCAAAATGGACTGGGTGACATTGACTTAAGCCTGAAATATGGACTCTACCAAGGGGATAAATTTGTCGTGAGTGTAACGGCTCTCTGGGGTTTGCCTACAGGAAGAGTAGGGACAGATGAAAATTCTCCTGCAACTGGGGATGGTGAAATGAATACCATGCTACGGGTGGATGCTTCTACGGGCTTTGGGTTTGGAGGAGTCATGGGCTGGGTAAATGCCTATGCTGGCTTCAACAACCGTACAAATGGCTTCAATGACGAGGCTCGTTTCGGAGCAGAAATCGGTTTTCAGTTGTTTAATGAAAGAGTATTGGCCATCGGACGTGTAGACCGTATTGACGCAATTGGGCCGCTTGATGTGCAATCTGGCTCCATCTTCACCAACAACTTTGAATTCACCACGGTTTCTGCGGAGGTCGGACTTAATATTACCAAGAAAATAGGGGTCGCCGCCAACGTAACCAAGGCATTGAATGCTAGGTCTTATTTTGAGGCACCTGCCTATTCTGTAGGGATATACTATAACCTGTAATATTTAGCTTTTGCTAATTGGCTTTTCATAGAGAGGGCGCCTGCATCGAGCGGGCGCTTTTTTATGCTTCATTTTCTTTTTCTGCCCCTTCCTCCTCAAAGAAGCTCCATTCTGGCCGATAGGCAAGGACTTCATGTTCTAGCATGCGTTTTTGCGGAACAGAAAACCTCTCCCAGAATTCCTGCAGCACCTCTGCTATTTCTTCTGCTTCCATGTCATACATAGGTAGGTAGAATGAGTTTCCTCGCTCGTACTGGAATACAACTTCCATCATATCTCTTTTCAGCTTAATGCCGCTAACTTCATCCAGTTTTAAGGTCCAGTTTTGATTCCCCCAAAAATGAGCTTGCTGTTGCTGGTCGAATAGCAATTTCTTAGGCCAAGTTCTCGGTGCAATGATGAAAAGAATCCCCTCTGCCAACAGAAAACCCAATATCAACGACCCTAACATCCACATCCATCCCTTCCCTGAGAGATAGCACAAGAAGGCAACTAAGCCGCCCAACAAAAAGAGAGTCGCCTGTAGCCTATGTTTAGGGATATAAAATTCCACCTCAGCATGAGGCAAATGTCGATTGATGGTACCTTCATAGGCCAGCAAACGAAAAAAGGCAGCTCCTATGGTACCATAGAGCCAGATGTCAGTATGAAGCAGAAAGCGAATTTCTCCCTCAGATTCATATAAGTTGCCCGAGAGGAATAAGATCAGCGTCAAACATAACAGGAGCCCTAGGAGAAGATTCAAGGGAAAACGAAGGAATCGATGCATGGTGATGTGCTTTGTGTGCTGTAAAGATGGGAGAGACTGGGCACAAAAAAAAGACATGAGAAATAGTTCCCATGTCTTCTTGAAGAATAATCTTCTTACTTTTTATGAAGCCGTTTGAGGTCTTCTTTACTTTTTGAGATGACCGGATAGGTCTCTGTAATGTCGAAGTACTTCATTTGGGCAATGACCTCAAAAATACTTTCGAACTCGTGAATTTTGTTGTCAGGCATGGACGCATAGACAGAACCAAACTCCTTGACTTGCCTCAAAGTGGAAAGGGCAAAGAGCATGACATCTACTCGAGAGGTCAATTCTGGATAATCATCATTGGCGATGAATTTGTCGATCAGGTTCCATTCGACATGCTGAAGGCGCAGGGCAGAGGTTTTCTTGATATACTCTTCCTGAATGACGAAATCCTTCCCCTTGGGCAAGGGAAGCCCTCCTACAATTTCCGTCGGCCCTTTGTAGCCGAGTTTTTTGCAGTGGAAGTAGATGTCTTCAGGTGAACCAAAGACATCCCATTTCTCTTCAGGACCTTTAAGTTGATATCTTAGTTCCATAGGTTATACAAATATACATAAGTATTCTCGAATTATATCAGCATTTAATATATAGGAAATGCTATATAATGATTTTCGCAATTTTTGAGAACCGAAATAGTTTCCGTGTTGTCTTTTGTTGTGTCTGTTTATAGGGTAGACGTAAGCAATAGCGCTTTGTTCAGTAAATTTTCCCAATACACGAAATGACATTTATTACACTTATTTTAGCTTATACCCTTAGCCAAAAATTCTCATAATAATGTAGGATACAATTGAGTTGATCCAACAATTCGTCAAAGTCCTCAAACTTGGGAATAAAGGCATTGATCCCCGCCTCATATGCTTCCACATAAATGTCCCAATCATCCATGGAAGACATGATTAAGATGATGGCATTGGGCTTCCGTTCTCTGGCGATTCGGCAAAACTCAGTCCCAAAACGATTGTCCTCTAGTTTATAGTCTACCAGCATCAAGGTAATTTCGTCTTCGAGCATATCTATGGCAGATTCTATGTCTTGCGCCCATTTGACATAGATTTTCTCCCTCCATCCCAGGTCCTCCAGCGCATAGTTGAAGAGACTGGCGTGCGATTTCACGTCCTCTAACAGCAAAATATTCATAAGGTATCGATTTACATTTTTCTATCGCTATCCCAACAGACTGCTTTCATGCCTCAGCTACGCACAAAAATCAGCTACTATTGTTATAGCCATAAACAAATATATAATAATTATTTGCATTTATTAAATGTATATATTTTTATTGTATTACATTTTTATACTACACTTCATTTTACACAACCTAAGTAACTATCATTATGCGTTTTCCCCCTTTCTTCATGTGGATGTGTATGGCTGTGGTTGGCCTGGCACAAACGGAGGTTCAAGAATCTCCCCACACAGATTCACCAGGACATTATCCTTATGAGACCTTCTGGTTTTCCGATACCGCCAATACAGAGATGCAGGAACATGTACTCAGTTCTCAGCCCTTTGGCTGGCTGTACTTTGATCCTGAACGAGGCTACGATGCCATTACCTTCGTCGCCGAATATAAAGAACTGTTCGGCCTAGGTGATGACGATGAATTGTTTGTAGTCAAAAACCGCTACGACGAAAAGACAGGTTGGAGTCATTATGTGTATGACCATTACCATAAAGGCATTAAGGTACTCTACTCCAATCTACGCGCCCACGAAGGGCCCAATGGCTTCCTGCGTGTCCTCAATGGAAAGATTGCTGCGCAATTAGACCATCCTACTAAGCCCTCCTTTGGTCCCAAAGAAGCTTGGCGAAAAGGATTCGAGATTGTCAATGGAAAAGGAGTGGACGTACCTCCCTACCATGAAAAGGCCGTTCGGCTATTATACTCTAATGGTGTGGCGGATGCTCACCTAGCTAGAAGTTTTACCCTGACCTATAGAATGGAAATTGAAGCGGTGGAAAGTGGGGATTTCTATGTGGTGGAGTTGGATGCTGTGAAAAGGGATTTGAGACGAATAGAAAATACAACAATGTATCATAAAGCAACCAAGAAAGTGTTTGATGCGAAAATTAAAATTCCAAATTCAGTTTCAGTTAGCTCAGGAAACTATACTTCATATATTACTAACTTTATTCAGGTACCGGCATCATCTTCCACTCATGGAAATTTTATCCTAAAGGATAATTTCCAGAATATAGTTTCCCTCTCCGACAACAATCTTTCTAGTACAATTACACAAGACGTAATTAATAATAGTTTCTCATCAGGGGATGCGATTACTGATATTTATCAGTGGCTGAATACTGAGGACACTCATCCTTATATTTTCACAACTAAAGCGGCAGAATATTTCTATACTAAACATAATCATAGGGGGATTGACGGAGCCTCTCATAACTCTACACCTCAACTATTAAAAGTTTTAAGAGAAGTAGGAGATATCGGAGGAAGGACAGTTCGTGATCAAAATTCTAATGAAACTGTTATATATTTTAGCCGAAATAAGAATGGCAATGACTATGCTTCTCCCAAAACCGCAGGACATGAATACTTCCACGCCATACAAAGAACGATTTTTCCGAATGCAATTCTAACTAAGGAATCTGGATCTATCTTTGAAGGTCTTGCAGACATTTTTTCAATTTTCACCGAAAAATATTTCTTCTCAGTTCAAAATAGATTTTGTCCTAATAACACTTGTTTTGATTGTAGTTTGCCATACAATCCTAGAAGCAACATTTGGACTAGTCTGCCATTACATCATACAAACAATCTTGGCCCAAGACACTCAATACCATTTAGTGTTGTTACGAGAGCCCATAAGGGATTAAGAGATTTCAATAAGCCAACTCTAACAGGGAATCCAGAAAGTGTAAACTCATCGAATTTCATTAGCTACTCTGGTAATAGGTCAGAGTGTTCTATTCCAGGGAATTGGCCTGATAGATGTTACGTTCATTTTAATAGTACAATTGTTAGTCATGCTTTTGTAATTATGACGAGTCATAATATTGGAGATGGATTTATTGGACAAAAACCCAGACCATTTACTTCTCCTGAGAAAGGGATTGATATTGTATGGCATGCGTTCCTTAACTTATCCGATGATGAACCTACATATTGGGACCTGCGAGAAAGTTGGATATTATCTTCTATAATTATTGAGGGGTCACATTGCACATCTGCAAGACTAAACGTTTCTTTTGCTTTCAATAAAGTGGGAATAGGGACTCCAGAGGAGGAAAACTTTTCTATTAATGGAATTTCATCCTTATGTAAACAAGGGGTTCAAAACCCTACATACTGTTACTTCAAATTGAAGTCAGACTTCCTTGGACCACATTCAGGGTTAGTTGAATGGTCTATACCAACTGGCCTTTCTACTCCTACATCAAATTGGGGATTTGTGTCAGGTCAACATAACCAAAACATACGTATTACCACGGATAAATTAAACCTATCAGGACAGAAGGTAATTATCAGAGCTAAGGTTACGGACTGCTCAGGCCAACTAAAAACGATCAATAAGGAAATCAATATTCAATCCTGCATTTCAGGGCTTAGAGTAAGCAAGAGTAATTTTTTTGAAAGTCAGGGTAACCTCAATAGAATCATTAAGGTCTCTAATAACGAGGTTTCACTCACGGTTCCTAGAGAGTTAATTTTGAAAGTTTACGACCTATCTGGCAGAATGCTATTCTCCTCTGAATCTAATAATCACGAATCCAAATTCCTCCTTTCAGATTATCCAAAAGGAATCTATTTGATCCGACTATCTTCATCTAATATGAAAATTCATAAATCATTTAAAATCCTTAACCCATGAAATACCTATTCTATTTAACCCTACTAATTTATTCCTCGAGTGTATTTTCTCAGAATAAACTTAGAGTTTTTATTTTCAATGAAGCTTCTTATTTACTTCACTTTAGACCGGAATGGCAGAGAAAAGTAATGCCAGAGGTACCTAATGAAAACAGCGGTTTAAGTTTAAGTAATTTTGGAATTGGCATATACGTGAACCTTAACAATAGAATTAGTATTCCAGTTTCATACTCTAATATTTTTTTCTGTCCAACCTGTAATGAAGGAAGGAAATTAAGTAGTATAAGTGCTAACAATACTAATAAAGCAGGCCTAGCTTTTCACTATTTCCATCATTATAGTTCAGGAATTAACTTTAACGTAATAAAATGGAAAGAAAATAGATTCTTTGTTGAGGTCACTGGAATATTCAGAAGGGGAAGGGAGCAATTCTTTGGAATTGATGGGGCAGGTGAATTTCGAGATTTTTATACAGAAGGATATGATATTGGAGGAGGACTCAAGTTGGGAATAGAAATTAGCTTAATTCCAAATCTACATCTTAGGTTGGCTCCGTTTTATGAGAGGTTCCATCGTAACCTTAAACTCAGTTCTCCTCCTTTCCTAGATAACAGATATGGATTACGAACAGTGGTTGCCTTAACATTAATCTAATATCTTGAAAAGTGTGTAATTGCTCACCCTTTGGCTCAAGGTCCAAAGGGTGAAGTTTTTTATTTCTCGCACACCGATTTCCTTAAGAAAAGGGGAGCTATCAAATGATGATTTCCTTCAACCATTAAGACTAAAGAAGAACTAGAGGATTTTTTTGTAAACTTCACAAAAGAGGGATTGATAAAATGTTTGAAGGCGAGCTATACACTCACCTATCCCAAGTTAAACGTCAGCGTAGCAACAACTCCAATTCCAGAAATGGCAAATCCCAAAAGATTATCAAACCACAATCAGAGAGATTGAGATTACGATTCCTTGAGTTCAAAATCAGATCTTTGAGCCTTAGATTGATTCAAATCATTCTAGTTTAGCCAAGGTAATTCCACAGAATTTGATCTAATTATTTATCAGAAATAGGTTGCCCTTCACAACCGACAAAACTAAAAAAATCAGTCTAAAGGGATTTTTAAGTTCTCGAAAAATTGGACTAGTCTTAATAAGAAATTACCGCTTATTCTTTATCAATATACAGCAACAATTAAGATAGATTTAGGCTATAAAATAATTCAAATTAAGCAAATACAGAGCTTGGGAGATACTTTGGTAAAGAATCTAAATCACTCGATTAAGCTCTTGGAAACATAGATTCCCCATGATCTTAAATTTGTTCCTACCGACCCATTAATTCCAAAATTTCTTTTTCCTATACCATACCTTACTAGTGCACCGATAGCAATACCTTTATAAATTGTTATATCTAATTGACTTTCTAAAAAGGCTCTTATTCCAATACCTTTTGGGTTTTGAAATACATTATTGTATCTAAGATGAATAGAGGATTCGTCTTCTAGAATCCAATCTGTATTTTGAATAAGTTGGTTCTGGGTTGTTGAAAAATTCCGGATCTTTGAAGCATCTATATTAATATACGATTCTACAGAGACTGAATAACTGAGACCTATACCAGTCCTGAAAACTAAATGATTCCATATTGGAACTTTCAAAAAACTAGATATGGCACATCCAAGCTCCTTAGCACTTAACCTGTAAACAGCTCTCTCCCCCCATGTCAAATTAGGATAAGTATAGGCACCGCTACTATATTCAATTAAATCTACCTTATTACCAATCCAGAACAAATTTCCCTGAAACTCAAAAAAGTTATTAGTAAAAGAGAGTCTTGTAGCAAAATTCCTATTCTCGCATATTCCCGAAAAGGTTCCAGTTTGCGCTAATTCCAATTCCTCAAATATATAAGCCTCATCCCCCATCAACTGCTTAAAAGTCTCCACCCCAAAACCCCGAATCTGATCCCGCTCCGTCGACCAAGTAATCCCAATCTGGCTAAATCGCCACTTGCTATCTTGTACACCTTCGATTTGAGCATCAACCAAGAGCGGAAAAAGAAGGAAAACACTTAGGAGGACCTTTTTCATAATACAGTCGTTTTTATAAATATCTATAATTAACAATTGCAATCAAATATTATATCTACTTTTAAATCATCTATTAAAGAGACTTGTCTTAAGGAAAGCGTCCTCAATTTTATTTTCTGTTAGGTGTATGGATACAAGGCAGGCAGTTCCTCATAATGTCATATCTTCACCTGTAATAGCATGCCGCTATTGAAGGCCTTTGCCACCCTATGTACAACCGTCCAATTCCCTCCCTATGAAAAACATCCTTGACTACGCTTTATCCATGACGGAGGACGAACCCGCGCTCCTTCAGCGGCTCCACCGCGACACCCACCAAAAGGTGTTGTATCCTCGCATGCTGTCCGACCACTATCAGGGAAGGCTCCTCGCCCTGCTTTCCAAACTAATCCGGCCCAAGCGCATCTTGGAGATTGGTACCTTCACGGGCTATTCCTGCATTTGTCTGGCTGAGGGGCTGGCAGAAGGAGGGGAAATTCATACCCTGGAGATGAACAGCGAACTCGGCTTCATCATTTTCCCTTACCTAGAGGAAGCCGGCATAGCCGATCAAGTACATGTGCATTTTGGAAAGGCCTTGGATACCCTGCCTACGATCAAGGGGGAATTTAACATGGTTTTTATAGATGCGGATAAGGGGAACTACCTCAACTACTACAAGATGATCATTGACCAAGTTCCTTCAGGAGGCTTGATTTTGGGCGACAATGTATGGTGGGATGGGAAGGTCTTGTCAGAAGCCTTCCATGACAAGGAGAGCGTAGGCATACGGGAATTTAATGCCTTTGTACGTAAGGATGAGCGCGTCGAGAAGGTATTTCTCCCCATTCGAGATGGCCTTTTCCTGTTAAGGAAGAAGTAAGGCGATGCACATTCATCCCAAAAATGAAAACACTCTTGGTGAGAAACTTACAGCTTGGGTCGAAGTCCAACATATAAGCCGAAGTATTCGTTTATTTAGGAAACAGCCATTTTCCTGACACTAGTAAGTAATCGAAGGTAGCGATGTTGAACTTGAAACAGCTTTTTAGTCTGATCATTTTGACCTGTTTGTGGGGTGGAGCTCTTCATGCCACCCATCTTTCGGAGATTCCCGACACCATCAGATATTGCGGGATGGAGTTGTATCCCTCCCAGGGAGCTAAGAAGATCTTGGCAGAAACCGTAGAAAAAATCACCGCAAGCCCACGCTATTTCAACCAGATGGTGGTGCGCTCCCAGAAGTACTTCCCTTTTATAGAAGCCGCTTTTCAAAAACATCGGGTTCCTATGGACCTGAAATACTTGGCCATTCAGGAAAGTTCCCTTCGCCCCAATGCGGTATCCAGTTCGAATGCCGTAGGCTTTTGGCAATTTAAAGCCCCTACAGCGAGAGAAGTTGGGCTGAAGGTCAATGAAGAAATCGACGAAAGAAGACATATTTACAGGGCCTCAGAAGGAGCTGCCATTTACCTAAGTCAGGCAAACTTTGACTTTAGCAACTGGGTGTATGCTGTGATTGCTTACTACGAAGGGCCAACGGGTGCGGTCTCACATACCCAACCTAACAATTACGCCCGCAATAGCATGAGCATTGATGAGGACTTGCATTGGTATGTCATGAAGGCCATTGCCCACAAACTCGCTTATGCGCCTGCGGTTGAAAAGGCCAAGCCTATCGCTTCTGTTATGGAAATGATCCCTTCAAGAGGGCAAAGCAAGGTGAAAAAGATCATCAAAAAATATGGGATGAAGAGTGAGGAATTCTCAGCATTCAATCCCTGGTTGCTGACCAATGGTTCTCTACCAGGCAAAGGCAATTACTATTTGTTCGTCAAGCCTACAGAAGAACCAAGACCTTCGCCAACAGAACCCGTAGCCGAACTACCTGACAATACAAGCAGAGAAGAGTCTACCTTTCCCAAGGCAGCCTCTCGCGCCGTTCTTCAGCCTTCTCAATACGCTTCTTTTGACATCAAATACGATCTCCAATACGGAATTGAATTTGTGTTGTTTGAGGGAGATTCTCCCCTTGGAACGGTTGCCATGAACAACAATACCATGCTTCAGGACCTAAGAGAATGGAATGGATTGGGCATGAGCAATGATCCTGCTCCAAGCACCATTTTATACTTGAAGAAGCCAAAGAGATGCTACTACCATATCGTATCTCCTGGGGAGGATTTGTTGAGCATTTCGGACATGCACAAGACAAGCCCAAGAAAGATTCAGAAGCTCAACAGGATGAACAAGGAAAATCTTCAAATCTACACGGGGCAAAAGCTCTACATGAAGAAGAAGAAACCTAAAGGAGAGCTGATGATTATTCTTGTGAATGACAAAGATGAACCGACGCCAGTGGTGGATACAGAAAAGCCTAATCCTGATGGCAACGACAAGCCAACTACCCCTCCCGTAACGGAAACACCAACAGGCAACAAAATCTGGATAGACCATGAAGTAAAGGCAGGAGAAAGCCTTTGGTCTATCTCTCAGTTGTACAACACCAAGGTGGAAATCATCAAAATGATCAATAAACTCCCCAACGATAACATACAGGTAGGACAGAATCTAAAAATTCTGGCAGCCAAAGACGATGTAAAAAATGGCGGGAAGTAGGGATAAAAACCCATGAAAGAATATAAGAGAATGAGGATAGATCCGCTAACATGCTGTTTAGATCAATCCTCTTCTTTTTTAGGACGGGTTTTCAATAAGGGCTTCTTCATCTTAGGTCTAGCTAATTTGGGTTTGGCAAGCTTGGGTTTATCACCTGCTTTCTCTGCTACGGCTTGTTTTTTGGCCAACTGAATCAAATCAAGCGCTTCTCTTTTTTGCTTTTCCTCCTCTGGGCTCAGCATACCAAAGTGGTAAATGAAATTGTCTCGATTGTACTCGCTAAAGTCATAGACTTTGGTCATGGTGAGGCATTCCGTAGGACAAACGGTAGTACAGAGGCCGCAGTAACAGCACTTTGCCATGTCGATATCAAAGACAGGCAATTCCAACCGCTTTTTGGAACCATCTGAAGTGTAACCTAGGTCTTCCGTGGCCTTAAAACTCTCAATGGTAATACAGTCTACTGGGCAAATCCTTGCACACTTATCGCAAGCAATACAATCCTCCCCTTCCATATGAAGCCGATACCTTCCGACATCCGGAACAGGAATCTTTTCCATGGGATACTGAATGGTGACAGCTTTGTCCGCCTCCTCAAAATAAGCATCATCCTCCACTCCACGATGCTTGCGACTCTTCCCCAATTTGGAGAAATGACGTGCCGTGGCTCCAAAGCCATTTTGAAGGCTTCGAATACTCTTTCCTATGTTCTCGAAATATCCCATGCTTCACAAAATTACCCACCAAGGCTCATGTATGTTTCCCCTACCTTCCAAATTCCGCTCAGGAAAAACAGCACAAAGCCTATTGGCGTCAAATATTTCCAACATATCGTCATCAACTGATCCACCCTTACCCTAGGCAATGTCCATCTTACCCACATAAAGAGGAGAACGATCAGAAATCCTTTGCTGACAATCCAAAATCCCCCCCAGAGAATTCCAGCTCGGCTTCCAGGCTCGCCTGAAGTCCAACTGGCCAAGTTCAACGGACCGATGTTTGGCAAAGGGGAATTCCACGCACCCAAGAAAATAACCGAAGCGATTATTCCCACGATTAGCATCTTCCCATACTCTGCAAGCATCACGAGGGCAAATCTGAATCCTCCATATTCCACATGGTAGCCCGATACCAATTCTGATTCTGCCTCTGGCAAATCAAACGGAGCGCGATTACACTCTGCCAATCCAGCAATCAAATAAACGACGAAGGCAATGATCAAATGAGGATAAGAGAATATACCCCAAGTGGTAATTCCTCCGAACTGACTCAAATCCCATATCCCCAGCATCCGAACCCCTTCCTCTGTATAGATACTTTGTTGAAAGGCAATCTCTTGCATGTTCAGGCTTCCATACATCATGATGGCACTTAACAAAGCGAGCGTGGCTGGCACCTCGTAGGACACAATTTGCGCAACTGACCTCGCAGCACCCAACATGGCGTATTTGTTGTTGGAACCCCAGCCTGCCATGAGCAAGCCCATGATATCCACAGACAGGACACCAATGATATACAGGAGGCCAATATTCATGGCCATTTCATCTGCTTTCGCAAACAAGGGAAGGGCACCAAAGGCAGCAAAGACCGAGACAAAAATAACCGCAGGCGCCAAGGCGAACATCCATCTATTGGCTGCAGAAGGAGTAATGAGTTCCTTGGTAACCAGTTTCAACACATCCGCAAAAGTCTGGAAAATTCCATGAGGTCCCGTCTCCATGGGTCCCAATCTATCCTGAATGAAGGCAGACACCTTTCTTTCCGCATAGACGGCCAGGAGCGTATACACCGCCACAAAGCCTATGGTCAGGCCTACCTGAATAACTGTGGGAATGGGTATGGAAAGGAGAATATTCATGAAACTCGGTCCAATCCTGCTCAATTAGGATTGTAAGAACAAAGGTAAAGGGCGGGCTTAGTTTTTAAAATGCTGAAAGTCATATATGTCCCTAAGAGCCTCAGGAGCTTATTCTCCTATATATGCCCAGCCTAATTCAAATAGATCCTGCACATACACATGTAGGGAGGCGATAAAGGATGGCGTATAATCTTGCTTTTGAATGAAGGTGGGATGTTCATGCAAATTATCGAGTTCTATCTCCCCCTTTGCCTTGGCGCACAGAAGGACATTCAGAGTATCTGTTCCTTTCCCATGTCCAAAAGGATCAGTATGAAAATAGGTTCTGGCTTGTCCCACTATCTCTACATCGTACAACTCCAATTTGCTCTCTTTCCGAACCCTATTCCTGATCGATTCTTCTGTGGACATACCCCTCAAAAGTCTTCCTCCAAGGGGCCACAAGAAATCCTGGGCAGGATTGTTTTTCCTCATGATCAATAACCAGGCCTCTCGGTCTTCTAGATAAATCATCACATCGTGGCAGGCGATAACCATGCCTTCATGCGCTTGCTGGTACACAGCTAAAGGGAGCAAGGGGGCAGTAAGATCGTCGATTTGAAAAGGACGATGTTCTATGGCGTATTCTTTCAACAGCTATCCAATTTTAGCCTAAAGGTATGGATTTGAGAGAAAGGAGAGAATAGCAAAAGCCTCCCGATATGACGAGAGGCTTTTGGAAGATGTCTATTTTAACTCGAAGCTAGTTGTTAGTCCTTCTGCGGCATTGGGTGCGATCCACACCTTGAAGATTCCCGCTTCCAATACCTTGTTTCCAGTTCGATTGAAGAACTTCAGGTCATCGGCTACGATGGTGAAATTTACTTTTTGGCTAGCCCCAGCTTCCAATTCTATGGCTTTAAAGCCTTTCAATTCTCTGACGGGACGAGTCAGGGAAGCTACCACATCCTGAATGTAGAGCTGTACGACCTCCTTGCCCTTGCGATTTCCTGTATTTTTGATGGTGGCAGAAACTGTGACGCTCCCTCCACGACTCATTTCCTGAGAAGTAATTTCTATATCTGAATAGGAGAAGGTGGTATATCCCAAACCATAACCGAATGGAAAATGGGGTGTAAAACCCAGGTCTAGGTAATGAGAATTATTCCCCAGTGAACTTTGCCATGCTCCTACGGGGATATCGTCGATCTGCACAAAGCTTTCTTGGCTCGCAGGTCTCCCAGTATTTTTATGATTGTAGTAAATAGGGGCTTGCGCACCAGACTTGGGCCAACTAACTGGAAGTCTCCCTCCAGGTTCTGCCATCCCCATTAAGACATCCTTCAAGGCAGGGCCAGCCATGGTACCGGGATGCCAAGCCATCATCACAGCATCTACTTCTTCTATCACATTCATGATGCTAATCGGCCTTCCTGCCATGATCACCAGCACGATAGGCTTTCCTGTCTTGGCGATTTCCTTGATTAACTCTACCTGAGCTCCAGGCAAGTCGATATTGGCACGGCTATGCGCTTCACCCGACAGGATGGCTTCTTCCCCTCCTACAAAAACGACCACATCAGACTTCTTCGCGACCTTCACAGCCTCCTTGAAATAGGTCTTTTCGTAGGAACGACTATAGGCCAATCCTCTGGAAAAGCCTGAAATATCACCTTCCATCGCTTCAAAAGGGGTTACAGAAGGGTCCTTTTCTCCATCGAAAGACCATGTGCCCAACTGCTCTCTTCCTTCATTTGCCAAAGGCCCAATCAAGGCAATATCCATTCCTTCCCCCAAGGGTAGCAGCTTGTCATTTTTCAACATGACCATGCTTTTCGTGGCGGCTTGCTTAGCGAGTTCAAGGTTTTCCTCCGCATAAAAATTTGGCTGGATTGCAGGATCACGCATAGGGGTTTCGAACACCCCCATTTTCATTTTCACCCGAAGAATATTCCTGACCAAAAAGTTGAGTTCACCCAAGCTTATTTTTCCCTCTGCCAGCAACTCTTTGATATGGTTGTCATAGGCTGCAGAAGTCATTTCCATGTCTAATCCAGCTTTTACACTAAGTTCTGCAGCTTGCTTTTCATCAGCGGCATAACCATGTGGAATCATTTCTATCACAGAATTCCAATCACTCACCACAAAACCATTAAAGCCCATGTTCCAGCGAAGAATTTCCTTCATCAAGTATTTACTCCCTGAAACAGGTTCTCCATTCACTTCATTAAAGGAAGACATGAAGGTCAGTACCCCTGCGTCAATCGCCGCTTGGAAAGGAGGGAGATACACATTTCTCATCAAGGGATCCGAAATAACAGCCGTATTGTAGTCTCGCCCGCCTTCGGCAGCCCCATATCCAAGAAAGTGTTTGGCACAAGCCGCCATGCTGGTAGGATCGGTTAAGTCATCTCCCTGAAAACCTTCTACATAGGCTTCAGACATCAACGACCCTAGATAAGGGTCCTCTCCTGATGACTCTGCGATACGGCCCCATCTGGCATCTCTGGCAATGTCGACCATAGGAGCAAATGTCCAACGAATCCCAATCGAACTTCCTTCAATGGCTGACACACGGGCAGCGTTTTTGGCAACCTCTGTATCAAAGGAGGCAGCCATTCCTAACGGAATCGGAAAAATGGTCTTAAAGCCATGAATAATATCTCTCGCAAAAATGAGCGGAATCCCATTAGGACTTTGCTCGATGGCAATTTTTTGAAGTTCGTCTACATATTCCGGCTTCATTACATTGAGGAAGGCCCCAATCTCGCCCCGAGCAACCGCGTCTTTTAATTTTTGTGGAAGAGCTCCCTTCACACGACTAGATGTACCTCTGAGAGCAGTTTGGCCGATTTTTTCTTCCAAACTCATCTTTGACATCAAATCATCTATCCGTCTCTCAATTTCATCATCTGTCTGAGCAAAGCTGGAGAATGGGAGACAAGCCAGTAAGGCTATGAGAGTAGCCAACTTCAGTAGGCGAAGCATAGGATTCATGAAGCTATGTTTTTGTGTTGAAAGTACAATATCTAATATAGGCCTAAATAAAGGATTCAAGGCATTTTAATCCACTTGGTTATAATGCTTTCTTTGCCAGATGTAATCCTGAGTAAGTACAGCCCGGAAGTAAGCCTACTGACATCCCAACTGAGCTCATTTCTCATTTCTTTCTTTTCGATCAATTTTCCGTTGATTTCTCTCATTTCTACTACCCATTTAGGCTGATCACTTTTTATGCTAATGGTCAATCGATCCTGGGCTGGATTTGGAAGTACCTCTAGCGAAATTTGGGATAATTCTTCTTCTCTTTCTGTGTTGAGGCAGGTTTGAGCCAAATCAAAGAGAGACTGGAGCGAATCTATAGGTTCGATAAAGTCATTAGATCGGGTACGTAGAGAGATCGAAAATGAAGGACTCTCAAACATATCTGTAGGCTGAGCCACCTTGAGGAAGGCAAAAAGGGAAGAAGTATTGAATGGTGAACATCTCGCATCTGCTCCAACCCTATTCGCTCCTTGCATAGCGGCCATTAACTTACAGGACAAATCTCCTTCAGCGCGTAAAAACCTAGCTTCCATGGAGTCCAATACCTCTCGACCAGATAGAATATTTCCTTGTATCGCATAATTTCTCCCTACAATTTGCCCTTTGAAATCATCGGTTTGCAAGCCTGTATAAGCCGCAGCTTGAGGTTCGTTGTTTGCGTAACCCACTATCCCATATTGGCGGATGGCAGGATTATTTTCAATGTCATTGGTGATGAGCCATTGAATAATTTGTTCGGGTGTATCACCTGTATTCATCCTGACTCTTGCCCCTTGTTGATTGGCTGGAATGTAAAAGGCCTGGCTTGCAATGGCTCCCTGTCCGGGGAACAATTCCGCCAGAAAATCTGGATCGGGAATATTAAAAGCGAATAAATCCACACAAGAAGCGCCTGCGGCTCCGACCTCCCCCGTGAGGGTATCAAGTGCGACAATGGAAAACGTGTCTTGAGCGGAAAGAATAGGGCAGGTAAGGGCAAAAAGGCAAATTAGGACAAGCAGATGTTTCATGAATGGATTGTTTAGTGCTACAACCCAACTTACTCAATTCTGATCAGATCGTCCTTGGAAAATAGCTCGCTTGATACTTCCATTCCAAGGGAAGGTTCGGTATACAGTTGAGGGGGAACGCTGATATCTGCCAAATACAATTCCCCAACGACTTTCTTAGCCGCAGTTTCAAATAAGCCATGCTTGGGAAGAGCCAGTGTCAAGGTTGCCGCTGCCTTGATAATGGGTGAATAAAGGGTCCCATTTGTTAGGTTAAGGCCGGAAGGGGTATCCAGCGAAAGGATAGGACAAGGCTGCTCATTCGCCCAATCAATCATTTCCCTTGCACTCCCTCTAGGATTCCCTTGAACGCTATAGCCAATGATGCCATCTAAGATCAAATCAGGTTGACCTAGATTAGCAATTGCTCCTATCTGAAAAATAGGAATTTTCAATCGTTCGACGATCGATAGTTGATGGGCTGGGATGGGCGTAAACTTCTCTCTTTCCTTAGTCAGCACAATTTCTACCCTTGCGCCCCAAGCATGTAACCTTCTAGCTGCGACCAGTGCGCCACCGCCATTTCCTCCTGTTCCTGCCAGAATGGTGATCTTTTTTCCGGTCGGATGGTTATCTAAAAATCGCTCTCTAGCCAATCTAGCCAATCCTCGCCCTGCATTCTCCATCATCTGAATCAACTCGATCTTGTATTCCTCTATCATAAGGCGATCTACTTCGATCATTTGTTCGGTCGTCAGACGAGGGATATGCATGGCGAGTGGTTAGTCTTATTTTTTGCTTCTCTTTCTGTCCGTCTCCTTCAAGTGGATTTTTCTCAGACGAAGGGAGGAAGGCGTAATTTCAACATACTCATCCTCTTTGATATATTCTAGAGATTCCTCCAAAGAAAACTTGATCGGAGGGGCGATTTTATTTTTGTCATCTGAACCAGCCGCACGCATGTTGGTCAGCTTTTTCCCTTTGATCAAATTGACGACCAAATCGTCTCCACGAGCATTTTCGCCTACAATTTGCCCTTCATAAATCTGGTCTCCAGGGGCAATGAAGAAGCTTCCTCTGTCTTGCAAACGGTCAATGGCGTAGGCCAAGGCTTGTCCACCATCGTGTGCGATCAGCGAGCCGTTATTCCTTTTTTGAATATCTCCTTTTAAGGGTTGGAACTCCAAGAATCGGTGAGACATAATCGCCTCGCCTGCAGTTGCCGTCAGTATTTCATTTCTCAACCCAATGATTCCTCGAGAAGGGATGATGAACCTCAGGATCGTTCGATCTCCACGGGTTTCCATGTTGGTCATTTCGCCTTTACGCTGTGTTACCAGGTTAATGGCACGACCGGAAACTGTTTCGGGAAGGTCTATGGTCAATTCCTCAACAGGCTCATGTTTTTTACCTTCGATTTCCTTGATGATTACCTGTGGCTGACCTACCTGCAGTTCATAGCCTTCACGTCGCATGGTTTCGATCAAAACGGAGAGGTGAAGCACTCCACGACCATAGACATTATAAGATTCTGGCTTGTCCGTATCTTCTACTCTCAACGCAAGATTTCTTTCAAGTTCTGCGTCGAGTCTATCTTTCAGGTGTCGCGAGGTTACAAATTTCCCTTCCTTTCCAAAGAATGGAGAGTTATTGATGGTGAAGAGCATACTCATCGTGGGCTCATCAATCGTAATGGGTGGCATCGATTCAGGAGCTTCTCTGTCCGAAACGGTATCTCCAATATCGAATCCTTCAATTCCTGTTAAGGCACAAATATCCCCGGCAGCCACCTGCTCAACTTTCACTTTACCAAGACCCTCAAAAACGAAGAGCTCTTTGATCTTGCTTTTTTGAACTTCTCCATCTCGTTTCACCAAGGAGATAGGCATATTTTCTTTCAATTCTCCTCTGAATAGACGGCCGATTGCAATACGACCTACATAAGAAGAGTAATCGAGGGAGGTAATCTGTAGCTGTGGTGTTCCTTCTTCTACTGTTGGAGGAGGTACATGCTCTAGGACCACATCCATCAGGTAGTTGATATTGTCAGTTGGGTTTTGCCAATCTTCACCCATCCACCCCATTTTGGCTGAACCAAATACGGTTGGAAATTCCAGTTGCTCCTCAGTCGCATCTAGTTCAAACATCAAATCATAAACGGCCTCCTGTACCTCATCTGGGCGACAATTGGGCTTGTCCACCTTGTTGATAACCACAATGGGTTTGAGGTCTAGCTGTAGCGCCTTTTGCAGAACAAAGCGTGTCTGTGGCATAGGCCCTTCGAAGGCATCCACGAGCAGTAGTACACCATCTGCCATGTTGAGTACGCGCTCCACTTCTCCTCCGAAGTCGGCGTGACCAGGGGTATCAAGGATGTTGATTTTGTAGTCCTTGTATCTTACACTGGCGTTTTTGGAGAGAATCGTAATCCCACGCTCCTTTTCCAGGTCATTGTTATCCATGATCAATTCCCCAGGTTTCTGGTGCTCCTTGAACAATTGACCAAGGGTAAGAATTCGGTCTACAAGGGTGGTTTTGCCATGATCAACGTGGGCAATGATGGCGATATTTCTCAGTTTTTGGGACATGAATGGATTAAATGTGCCTTGTACATTAGGCGTTGAAAATTACGGCGCAAATATGAGGTAAAATTGTTGAGTATGAAAGGATAATACCTGATTTCCTGTGGCTTTTACCATTATTTAATATGCGGGTGAAAATACGTCTTTGCACAAACGAGATACCTTAGGGTAATTTTTTTTCGTTTTTTAAGAGACTGTTTAGGTTTATCATTTTTAGTTTACAAACAGGATGTTAAGGTTCTGAGGCAGTATTTTTTTTGAGCTTTAGTAGGGCCAAGGTGAGAAAAAGGCAAACTCAGGTTCTTGAAAGACGACTGTTAACAAGAAGTATACATCTTAAACGATCTCTTAGAGCCACAATTCGTGTTGATATGATTTTTGACCCTTAACTCAGCAAAACAGAAGCTCTAGCTTTTCCTATATGCTTTATTCAGCTTAATTCTTAAGATTGTCGATTCACATTACCCCTAATAAAAAAAACATGAACAAGAACCCTATCCTGATCGCCATTGCGACCTTGTTATTGGGCTTTTTTAGTGGATGTAGCCTGCTCTCAGGACCGCCCAATATTGCTCCCCCCGATCTCAATCCTGTTATTGCGCTTCCTTTAGCCAAAACCCAAATCACAATTGGTGATCTTCTCGACAATTATGATAGCAAAGGTTTTCTGGAGGTTGATGGAGATGGCTTGATCAACTTCAACTTTGACACTACGCTGACCCTACTCTCAGGAAGTGACTTCGATGGAGTTTCAAACTTCACTTCTCCAGTAATTGATACCCTGACGACTATTTCTGCCACTTCTGCCCTTTCACAATCGCTTACCCAAGCCATTCTAAAAGGCGGATCGATCGCTTATACGGTAGTCGTAAATACACCTGGAGATTATCAGCTCGAATTAGAAATGCCCGAACTGACTCAAAATGCTCAAACGCTAAAGGTTCTTAGAACAGATTCCTACCAGGATACCCTCAAGGGTGAAGTCCTGCTAAATGGATATGAACTCAATTCTCCTTCCGATGACATCAGATTGAGATTCATCTTACGAGATGCGACCAATAATCAATTGGTTATTCCAGCCTACGCCGAAATATCGATCTTGGGTGTTCAGTTTTCCTATCTCCAAGCTTCGGCTATGAATTTCAACTTCCTCCCCGTTGCCAATACTGTTCAAGCCAATCTATTTCCCAACATTGATGCGGAGGAAATCTTCTTTGAGGACCCCAGCATGACATTGGACTTTACCAATGGCATAGGATGCCCAGTAGTTGTCAATGTTGCAGAGTTTAAGGCAATTGGAAGGGATGGAGACATGGTAGCATTGGGTGGAGATTTAGCAGAGAGCCCATTAGAATTGGATTATCCTCGATTGTCGGAGCGTGGGAACACAAGAGCCACCAGATATGTCTTTGACAAGAGCAACTCCAATTTTCAAGAATTCTTCAACGTATTTCCGAATGCTTACGCATATGATTTACAGACTTCCTTGATCTATGAAAAAAGCTCACCTACAGATGAGGATATCTTCATCGAGGATACGAGCAAGCTAGATTTGAACCTACAATTTGATCTGCCATTAGATCTAAGGATACGCGAATTTGTATTTGCGGACACCCAAAACCTCAACCTAAATCTGTCTGATTTTGATGACTCGCCAGTAGAGTTTGAGTTCAAGATGATCACAGAAAATGCCATTCCTATGGTAGCCAGTATGCAGATCTACTTCAGAGACAGTCAGGGGCAACTAACAGATTCCTTATTCGATTCTTTTGAACCTGTTCTAGCGGCTGGAACAGTTGACGACAATGGCAATGTGATTGAGCCTGCTATCAGAGAGTTTTTCTTTTCTATCAGGAATGAGCGAATCAATAACCTGGAGAGAAGCACCTCTTATGAAATACGGACTTCATTTTCGACAGCTCATAAACCGGGCGAGACAGTAAAATGGAGAGATACCGACTCCCTGACGGTCAAACTAGGCATGAAGGTCTTTTACACGCAATAATTACCTCAAACAAGAATAGCAATGAAAAAAATACATATAGTGGCTACTTTGCTAACCCTTTTTAGCTGTCTTGCTTTGACGGCTCAGATCAATATTGGGACCCAATTTTTACCAGAAGTCCTCCAACGCAACAAGTGGAATTCTGCCAGCATGCAGGAAGTCAATGTCCAGGTCAATATTGGAAGTTCAGAAGCCTTTCTGGGTAATGAGTTTTCCCTAAACGATTTCCTCGTCGACATACCCAATACAGATTCACAGCAGGTCTCCTTTGAGAATGCGTATAACCTGATGGACGAGTCTAATCTCATCAGGGTTGATTATTCCTTGGATCTCTTTAACCTATACATTGCAGCTCAGGAACTGGATATGCAGTTTGGTTTCAGTTATGGAACTAGGAGTCATACCCAACTCAGCTATTCGCGTGATATTTTTGGGCTCATCTTTAGGGGAAATGGAGCTTACATAGGAGAAGCCGTTGAAATCGGTCCTTCCTTCAGTTCTATGGTTTATGGAGATTTAGCAGTAAGTGTAGCCAAGAAAATCAACGATAAGTTTCAGGTAGGAGGACGTGTCCATTATCTCAATGGTATTTTTAACGTCACTACCACCAGAGACCAACTCTCCATTTTTACCAGTGATGAGTACTACCAGATTACGCTGGATGCTGATTATGAGTTAAATGCTTCGGTACCCGATTTAGATATCACGGGCTCCTTGGACAGCATTGGTATCAGTTCAAATTTGACCTTGCCTGCCCTCATTTCACCTGGAGGATTCAATGGGAACCATGGATTTGCCCTTGATGTAGCTGGTATATTCAAGCCCACGGAGCAACTAGAGATTACAGCTGGGGTTAATAACCTGGGCCGTATTGGGTGGAACAATTCACAGCAGCAATTTTCGCTAAATGGCTCTTTTACCTATGAAGGCATTACCGCGAATACAAATAATGGAGAAGGGATCCTGGAAAATCTTCTAGACTTCAACTTTGAGACAGCACTGGATTCTTTTGGGGATTCCTTTGAGGTAGACACCAGGGAGAGCCAACGATATTCAACAGGAATACCCGCAAGGTATTTTGCCTCTGCTATGTATCAGCCTGTAAAGAATTTAACCCTTGGAGGAACAGTGGCACATGAAACCTTTAACGGCTCGGGCCATACCACCATAGGTCTTTATGGCGGATTAAGAGTAGATCATACTATCTCAATTGGCTTGAGCTTCGCCAATGATACTGAGTTTGGCTCGGTATTCGGCCTACATGGTAACCTGAACCTAGCAGGTTTACAATTTTATGGGTCCGTAGAGAATCTTGCAGCCACTTTTGACCCGACACGAACCAATACAGTAATGTCCCGCTTTGGGGTCAACCTTCTATTTGGAAGATGGTGGAAACAAGGGAAGAATTCAGAAGGTGTGCAAACTCGTCTGTAAAGGTTTTTATTTGCTTAAGCTGCAAAGGCGTATAAAAAAGGTCCTGTCAATACCAGACAGGACCTTTTTCTATACTAATCTTTGTATTCTCGTTTTGCTAACCGGCCTTCACCAGTTTTTCTAAATCCATGGAGGACTTGATCAGTTCGTGGATTTTGTCAATCACCCTGAAAAAGGTATCCAAGTCTCCTTCTGGCAAATTGCTGTAGATTTTTTTGTTGAAGTCAATCACCACCTCTCTTGCAAGAGCGCGCTTTTCCTTGCCTTCGTCTGTCAGAAAAATTCTGACCATTCTACGGTCTTTTTCGTCCGGAACCCTATAGATAAACCCTCTCTCTTCTAGTTTGGCTAGCATTCGAGTTAAGCTCCTCGCTTCCATGCCCATCAAGGGAGCAATTTTGGTAGCTGGAGTTCCATTCTCTGAATCAATATGCAACAACACGAAGCCAATGTTGGTGGTGATATCAGCCAAGGTCGCCATATTGTTGTACATACGTGCAATAGCTAACCAAGTAACTTTGATATCTAAATCTACAGACCGCCTCTTATCCTTAATCGGTGATTCCACAATGAACTTATTGGTAGGTGAAGGTGAAAAAAATAGTATGCTTGCATACAATTTTAGCCATGAAAGATGAGAAAAGCAAGCAAATAACGCCTTATGCTATGGGAAGATTATGGATATGTAAAGTCGACATTCAAAAACATGCATAAATTTGAATTTATTCCCGTCATTCAACAGAAAAATTGATATTTCAGGACCGAAAACACAGATCGCACAAAGAACCATTTACTTGATCTACCGATATGCACAACTTATTACCAGAAACTTCAGCACGGATTTTCCTGTATGCCATTCTTTTCTTTATACCCATCACACTTTCGGCTCAATGGGCGAATCTAGGTGTCAAGAATTTTTCAACTGAGCCGTATAAAGCATTGGGAGAGCCTTCGGCAGTTTACCAAGAGAGAAATGCTTGGATCAAAAAGCTGGATCAAAAAAGGTACTTAGTTGAGGATGTATATGTCCGCCTCCATATCTTAACGGACGAAGCCGTGAACAGGCTTTCAACCGTAGAAATCATCTTTGACAAAAAGGATCAACCCGTATCAAAAATAGAAGCAAGAGCTTCTAAACTTGAAAATGGAAAGGTCGTGATCAACCAATTGGACGCTGACCAGTTCATTGAATCAGAAATTGTCAAGGGATATCAGAAAATCCTTATTCCATTAGAGAAGGTAAAAGCTGGTTCTATCATAGAGTACCGGTACAGAAAAAAGTGGAAAGTCCCTTTAACCTATTCATGGGATTTCCAGTTGGATGATCCAGTTTTGTCATCGAAACTTACCCTGCCAAATGGTATTTCATTTCCAAATGATCTATGCTTCAGAGGAATTAATCCCTCCACACTGATTAGAAACTTTTATAATGAGGGAGTTGAAATCTTTTTGGACAATATCCCAGCGCTTAAAGAGGAATCCTTTGTTCCCAATGTCGAAGATTATCGCAAAACCATTTTTCTTAGGAGACTTTACATCGAGACAGCCAATAGATATGGTTTCATGGAAATCACCCCGGATGGGATGAAGAACATGCTTCATCAGGAAGGGTATCTATGCAAATACCTAAAATCAAAGGGGAAATTATTAGCGAAATATGAGGATGAATTAGGGGAGGGATCCCCATCGGGAGAATTCATGAAAAAATGCCTGAATTTTGTACATGATCATGTTACCTGGAATGGAGAATATGCCCCAGTTTCACGAGACCAATTTAGCTTGCTTGAGTTAGCGGAAAAGCCCAGCATAAATAGCGCTGAAAAGAATCTCATCCTTATAGACTTGCTAAGATCAGCCGGTTTTGAAGCCTATCCTCTGTTGACCAGCACCCTCGATTATGGGAGGGCAATGCCTAGACTCAGCCGTCTCTACCAATTCAACCATTTAATAGCTTATGTCAGGAAGGGAGGAACAGAGTACTTTCTGGATGCCACATCTAGTCTTCCTACCATAGAAATGGTGCCTTTGAATATTATAGGACAAGAAGGCTGGTTACTCATGGATGTACAGAATCGGTGGAAACAAGTCTACAAAGATATTTCTTCGCGAAATCAGGTAGAGTTTGTCTTCCAACTACATGAAAATGGCACATTGGAAGGGAAAGGAACTGAAATTTGGGTAGGATATGAGGCCCGAAGGATGCAGGAAAGATTTAAGGAGGATCCTAAACGGTTCAAAGAAGCATTCAGAAACCCAGATGATAATGTTATCGTCAAAGAGGCGGATTGGTCCTTGATGGATTCCAAATCTGTTTTTCTTAGCTTTCAATATGCATTTGAATCTCAAGGGATGGCTCAACAAATGGGGAATCTCTTGATTATCGATCCATTTTTACCTTGGAAGCTTACCGAAAACCCATTTGAAAGCGAGGACCGTCAGTTGCCATTTGACTTTCAATTTCCTTCAGCGCAAGCTTTCAATTTTGAACTAGAGATACCAAAGGGATACGTCGTCGAAAGCCTACCTAAATCCTCCAAAATTACCATTCAGGATAAATCCATGGTTTTTATCCAGTCCATTGAGGTAAAGGAAGAGGGCCGTAAACTAAAAATCATAAGTGCTATCAGCCGAAATCAATATTGGTACAGAGCTGACAAAAAAGATGACCTCAAAATCATCTTCGACGAAATGAGAATTCGTCAATCTGAACCTATTATTTTGAAGAAGAAGTAATTGCGAAGCAGTCTTGAAGCCCTTAGTTTTAGCATATTACCACTACCTATGGCTACATTCTCTCATAAAACCCTTCTCCACATCCTACTTTCCCTCCTTGTCTTGTGGGTAGGATATTTCGTTTGGAGAGGCCATTGGGTGGGAGATTTTTTTGACCATTGGTCGGTGCTGCGGGAATTGGTCAAACGGCCCTGGAACCCCCTTCACCCTGTTCTTGGGATAGAATTACCCCATGCTTTTTTCTCACCCTATATGGTCTTATTAGGGGCAATAGGACATGCTACAGGGCTTTCTGCTTTCGGTTTGCTATCTGCCATCAGTATGCTCAACCTCCTTCTGCTCATTTGGGGAGGGAAGATGCTCATTGACAGATTTTATCCAGATGGAGGAGCAAGGTTCTATCTACGTTTCCTGCTATTGAGCTTGTTGGCTTGGGGAGGAGAGGCCTGGTTTTGGAGCTCCTTTTATCATTTGAAGGTACTGCCCAATATTCTCCCTTACCCAGCCACCTTTGCCTTCGTATGTTCGATTTTCTCTTGGCAAATGTGGGTATGGACCAAAGAGAAAGCCATAATTTGGGGCTTTCCAGCTATCGGCTTAGCTGCTGTAAGCTTGCTTGCTCATCCTACAACCTATATGTTTTTTGGGGGGCTAATGCTTTCAGAATGGATATATAGTGGACAAAAGGGGAAGGATCTTTTGCAAAGCCTAATTGCCGTCATGGCGCCAATATTCATCGTAGGTGCATGGCCTTACTTTCCTTTTTGGGAGTTAATCCTAGGGGAAGGAATGAGCAGCGAAGGAGCCATTGGCGGAAGTCGATTTCATCAGGATAGCTTGGATTTATATAAGCATCTTCTATGGCGGTGTTTGCCCTTTCTGGTCTTGCCCATTATCCGGAAAAAATATCCTATTCCCCATTTTATCCTTTGGCCCTCTCTTATATCTATAGGGATCTATACGACAGCTTTCTTCTTGGGTAAATGGGGTTTCGGAAGGCTTATTTCCTTTGTCTTTATTTGGTTCCATGTCTACCTAGTAGGAACTTCCTTACTTGACATCAAGACCTTTTGGCCTTTTCAACCGTCAAAAGGCAGTTCCTATGCTTACCTCCTTCTGATGGGCTGCATGGCCTTGAATCTATTCAGCCCAGCTGGCCTTTTCCCAAGCTTCCTTTCTAGCCTTGAATCAAAGCCCCCTTTCTACCAACAATGGGCCTTCCTCGAAAAATATGAGGGAGAGCGAATCATGGTCGATACAGATGCCTTGCCCTATGTGAACGCCTTTGGGCCATATACACAAGCCACGACTCAACCGCCTTATTGGGTCAAAGATATCGAAAGACGATTGATCGATACGGAAACCTTTTTCAAGGAAGAAGTCACCATGCAAAAGCGAATGAAGATTGTAAAGAGGTATCAAATCAGATGGGTCTTAATTCACCAATCTATCCATGCCGATATAGACCTATCAAGCGATTGGAAGGTGAAAGAAAAAGAAGGAGCCTATATCTTGTATGAAGTAGAAGTACAACTGCCTACTGATCAGCGATAGGTCCAATGATGTCTACTGGGACCGGGGTGAAGCATAAAATAAAAATTACAATGGCCACCCAACCCATGATTTGACGAGAAAGGCTGAGTTTATGCTCCCTCTCTGCAGGTGGATGGTCTAAGCCAATAAATTGAACCGCCATAAAAGAGTAAAGCAACCAAAGGAAATTTCCATTGATCGTGGGAACAAGCCATTTGATAGCAATTTGAGCGATCAATGTTCCCAGAATCAACCCTAACAAGAAAATGGGCTGATCTTTCCGAACAAGCTTGGACATTACAAAGGTCAGAAAAATAAGGTACACTCCATTCTGTATCAAATCGGGTATTTCCGCACTTTTCAAATCAGGAAAACCTGTTCCCCCGATAAACAAAAGAGCAAATACAGTTAGTCTTGAAATAATAGAATGGCCCTTTCTCCCAAATAAGCCATAGGTCACATGCCCTCCATCTAGCTGTCCAATGGGAAGGAGATTCAAAGCCGTGAAAAATAGCGTAATAAATCCTACAAAGAGGAAAGGGTAATGCATGATTTCGTAGGGAGGAGGCACCTGCGCAGCATCTGAAGGAAGGGTATTTTTCATCCATTCAAAGAGCAAACTGCTTCCTACAATCATAGCCCCTCCAATTGAATCTGTCTCTGCGTATCTCTTTTCAAAAAAGCCTACCAATTGCTCTTCAGAAGGCACTCCTCCAAATTGTTCGATATACTCAGGATGAATATCAACCACGTAAGCTTGGAGATTAGGAAGGGTCATAAAGCCATAGGCCAACAAACAAAAGGAGACTACAAAGCCTGCCAGCGGACCTGCCACACCGATATCAAAGAATTCTCTAGTGGTTTTGGGAATAGACTTGAGCCGAATGACTGCCCCCATTGTCCCAATATTGGCCAATAAGCCAGGGATGAAGAAAGGTATATAATAAGGGAGGCTGGTTTTTACCCGATAATAGACGGCGGTAAAATAATGCCCAAACTCATGTACTGTCAGAAAAGCGAGAAAAGATAGCGCATAGGGAAAGCCCTGAGGCATATCTGCCCATTCAAGGTTGTAAAGAAATCCCTTGCCAGTTCTGTATTCTGCTCCTGCTAGTGTAGTTGTCAGGAAGGTGAGAAGAAAAAGCCCCATATGAATCAGGGCTGTTTTTAAGGCATTGTCCTTCATATAAGGATCAAGTAAATAAAATAATTCTTAAGTCTGAGTGACATCCTGTACGGATAAATGTTTGGCAGAAGCAGTCGACCTTATTTATTGGCTGATTGCTTTCTATAGAAATATTAATTCTCTTATTTCCATTCTCCAAACTTACCTACATCCAAACGCTATGTTAAACCCGAAACTTCCCATTTCTTACGGCCGTCAGGACATCAACGAAGCGGATATCCAAGCTGTTGTCAATACCTTAAAGGCTGATTACCTGACTGGAGGACCACGAATTGGGGAGTTTGAAAAAAAGTTTGCTGACTACATAGGAGCCCCTTATGCAGTCGCCTGTTCGTCAGGCACTGCGGCCTTACACCTTTGTACCCTGGCATTAGGTGTGAAGAAGGGGGACAAGGTTATTACGACACCTAATACCTTTGTCGCTTCAGCCAACTGTGTCCTGTATCAGGGAGGAGAAATTGATTTGGTGGATATAGATCCTGCTACCAAATTGATGGATTTGAATGCTTTAGAAAAAAAGCTGGCATCCTCACCTAAAGGAACCTACCAAGGAATCATTCCTGTGGATTTTGCAGGGCATCCCATCAAAATGGATCAGGTTCGAGCGTTAGCAGATCAACATGGGTGCTGGGTCATTGAGGATAGTTGTCATGCACCTGGTGGCTATTACACTGATGCTAATGGGCAAGTCCAACAATGCGGCAATGGGCATTTCGCTGATCTGGCCATTTTCTCCTTCCATCCCGTTAAACACATCGCTACAGGTGAAGGTGGCATGGTCACAACTTCCCGTAAGGAACTGTACGACAAAATGATTCAATTGCGAAGCCATGGAATCACAAGGGACAGGTCATTGCTACAGGAAGATCATGGAGGCTGGTATTACGAAATGCAGTCGCTGGGCTATAATTACAGGTTGAGCGACATTGCTGCGAGCCTCGGAATTTCCCAACTGGAAAGAGAAGCACAGCGAGTCGCTAGAAGGCGAGAAATAGCTGCTACCTATGACCTGGAACTGAAAGACCTCCCGATCGACCTCCCTCAAAACATCGAAGGACATGCCTATCATCTCTATGTGATCGAAACCGAAAAAAGGGATGAACTGTATTCCTACCTCAGATCCCAACAAATCTATCCACAGATTCACTACATTCCCATCCATTACCAACCCTATTACAAAAAATTAGGATGGAGAAAAGGCGACTTATCGCACGCAGAAGCCTATTATGATCGCTGCTTGAGCATTCCTCTATTTCCTACACTTGAATCAGACCAACTAGCCTATGTGGTAGAAAAAATCAGGACATTCCTGTTGAAAAACTAGACATGTTCCGAAAACAGAAGATTTTCAAATAAAATTTATTCAGTATAGAATTTTATTACATGTACTAATATATGCCCCAAATGAATGAATTATGGGCAGGGGGCATTTCACCTTGGAATTCCCTGACACTTTCTCCATAAATCTTACACTTTTGGCACAGTCATTGAACCCATGAGCTTGCATCCCCTCTATATGTGATTCGCATCGAGCCTTTATTGTAAGCTGTGAAATGAGCCAATATCAAGCTTCTTCCATGTATCTTGCCTCTCTAAGCGCCTCCTCTCGGAAGCGCGCCAATCGTCAGTTGAAGGCAGTTCATGGACAGATCAGCACATTGAGGCATGAGGAGGAGGTAAACTTTTCCTTTCACTGTGAAGGGCAAAAGAACGTTCCAGCCGCTTGGAATGCATTTACAGAAGATCTCGTTTACTTTGGTGTTCAGGTAGCCTATCTACTCGCTGATGTACCCATCGCAAGAGAACTACCTATGTTCAATGCACAGGGTAAGCGCAAGGTGCTGGATTTCCAGAATTTTAGCTGGGATGCCTTCCCCGATCTAAAGTTGCTGATCCTGGAGGGACCTTCCTCTTTCGACGCAGCTAGTAGATTTCTTTTCGCAGGTGCCCCTGCGGTCATCATGCTTCCCGAACATGAAAGCAAAGACAATTTTCGACATCACTTGGTTCAATCCATGATGGAAGGCAAAACTGTCAGAGAAAGCATCCAATCTGCTTCACAAGTTGTCAAACTTCAGATTCCATATATCGTTATTCCTTCCGATCCCATTGAATTTTGGGAGTGGAGAGAAAACCGACTCAGACATGATCTAACACAGGGTTGTATGCTGTCCTTCAGCTATGAGGAGCGAATGCAAAACTGGCAATGGACTACTGATACCTTCATTGAACCCGTGGTAGAAGAGGAAAAGGTTGAAGAAGAAATTGTTGAGGAAGAAACGCCATGGTATGATGAGCAATTGGAATTTGCCAGTTGGGAGCTAAAGCATGAACAGCAGGACTTCCGTCAAGCTCGCCAGCGTGAGTACTTCCACACGGCTGCTATGAACGGAATCAAATTGGACAATCCATTCCATACCATTGATCCAGTTGTCATAGAAGAGCCAGAGCCGGTAGAGGAGTATGTCGTTTTCCCTGAAGACAAAGGAAACGAAGGGCAGGAATCTACTCCGACCTTGTTGTCGGACATCCCCCTGTTTACAGATGGAGCGGATTTCCACGGTCACCAAGAATACACTCATCATAGAGCAGAAAGAGGCGAACACAAAGCAGATCAAGAACCTGGCGGAGCATCTCCAGGGCGCAATATGTCCATCCCTCTGATGACTTGGGCAAGTTTAGCTCTTTGCATTTTTGCGCTAGGAGCTACAGCCTACATCATGCCTGGTCGTCAAACTCCAAGTCTGAAGGACTTGGCTATGCTTCGATCCTTTAAGTCTACAGAAAACTATAACGTACTCTTACTTCCCTTCCACCCTGAAAATCTGGACAGCCTAGAACCCTCTACCTCTGAAAGAGAATTGAGAGATTGGGTAAACTCTATGAGAGAGTCAGAAAAAATGGGCGTTCACGTGATGTATGTGAATCCAGGGGAATATCCTTCTTCTTCTGAAGAGGCCAAGCGTATCGGCAGTATTTATGATGCCAACCTCGTTATATGGGGCAATCCTCATAGCCGGAATTCTGCCTCAGGTAAGCACTACCTTCATTATGTAGCGACGCATGCCTTGTACGGAAATGAGTTTTCTGCTACGAATCAAAGTGGAGCGAATGCACCCGTAGACATCTACGATCTTCAAGAAGGTTATATCGTCGGAAGCGTAGAAGATATCCACCATTGGATTTTGGCTACTGCTTATTTGAAAAAAGGGGAATACCAATCAGCCTATTCTAATTTGCAGTTGATTCAAAACAAGGATAAAAAGGGAATGGCGCTCATCCACCAAATGATTGCCAAGTGCTACTATGCCATGGAATACATGGAAGACTGCATTGCCTCCTATACCAAGGCCATTGATCTCGATCCTGGAAATCCCAATCCATATTTCCAGCGTGCTTGTATGTACGAATTGAATGAAGAGCCCGCCAAAGCCATCGGAGATTACAACATGGCCCTCCGCATGAACCCGATGCATATCAAAGCCAAGTCAAGGCTAAAAAAATTGATGGACAAAGAGGATGATTACGATCTAACCATTCCAAGTGTGAAAGCTGGCAATACAGGCTCATTTACCTTGTTAGATGGAGACAAGACAGATCTGGATAGATTCTATGAAACCAGATAATCCTGTCGAAGCGTAAAAATCTATCTACAAAATCACCTGATATTTTACGACTTCTCATTTTGTAATTGCATACCTGCGGAGGAAGAGTTAACTTTGCTTGGCAAATATACTTTGGTATTTGCTTATGTCAGACCATCCTAAAATTGCTTATCAAGGACTCACATTTGACGACGTCCTTTTGATTCCCCGCTATTCCGAAGTCCTGCCCAGAAGCGTAGATACTTCCTCCCAACTGACAACCGACATACGTCTCAATCTTCCCTTTATCAGTGCGGCTATGGATACCGTAACTGAGCATCGCATGGCCATTGCCATGGCGGCTGCAGGAGGAATAGGCATTATCCATAAGAACATGTCAATCGAAAGTCAGGCGGAAGAGGTACGCAAGGTAAAGCGCTCGGAAAGTGGAATGATCGTAGATCCCATTACCCTAACTCCCGAAGATACGCTTGAACGTGCCAACCAGATCATGGCTGAGCACAGAATTGGTGGTATCCCCATTGTAGATGACAGTGGAAAACTGGTAGGGATCATTACCAACCGCGATTTGAGATTTCAGCATACTGATGAGCGTAAAGTTTATCAGTTAATGACCCGAGAAAACCTCATCACAGCTCCTGAAGGGACGACTTTAGAAGAAGCTGAGGAAATCATCAAGAAACACAAAGTAGAGAAGTTGCCTGTAGTCGATGACGATTACAAGCTTGTGGGATTGATTACCTACAGAGACATCATCAAAAAGCAAAACTACCCAAAAGCCTGTAAAGACGAATTGGGAAGATTGCGTGTAGGTGCGGCTGTAGGGGTGAAAGCAGAAACATACGACAGAATTGATGCCCTCCGTGTTGCTGGAGTGGATGTCGTGGTCGTTGATACAGCTCATGGCCACTCGAGAGGCGTGCTGGATATGGTAAAGGATATTCGAAAAACCTACCCAGATCTACAGTTAGTGGCAGGAAATGTAGCGACTGCTGAAGGCGCCCAAGCCCTAATTGATTGTGGCGTCAACGCAGTGAAGGTAGGAGTAGGGCCTGGCTCTATTTGTACGACCCGTGTCATCGCAGGTGTAGGAGTAGCCCAACTATCAGCCATCATGGAAGCCTCTAAAGCTTGTCTGAAGGCGGGCATTCCTATTATCGCAGATGGAGGGATCAAGTACTCTGGAGATATTGTAAAGGCAATCGTGGCTGGAGGCTCCACCATCATGGCCGGCGGACTATTTGCAGGGACAGATGAAAGCCCAGGCGAAACCGTCCTGTATGAAGGTCGTCGCTTCAAAACCTATCGTGGAATGGGTTCCGTAGAAGCCATGAAAAAAGGCTCGAAAGATCGCTACTTCCAAGATGTAGAAGACGATATCAAAAAGTTAGTTCCAGAAGGAATTGTGGGACGTGTAGCCTACAAAGGAAAGGTAGGAGAAACCTTGTACCAATTGGAAGGGGGATTACGCGCAGGCATGGGATATTGTGGATCAGGAGACATTGCGACCCTGCAAACTTGCCAATTCAGCCGAATCACAAACGCTGGATTGAGAGAGTCTCACCCACATGATATCACCATCACCAAAGAAGCGCCTAATTATTCCAAGCGATAGAAGACAACATAAGATCATGTTTACAAAAGGGTTCTCCGAAAAGGTAGAGCCCTTTTTATGCTAAAGGGATATCCTACGACCATTCAATGCTGCTTAGCTTACCTTCAGTATGCATGATTTCAACAATTTTCCTTTTTTGCATATGTGAATCACCTACTAAGATGAAATTGATGCGCAAACTACTGCTTTTACTCCTCATGTTCCCATTTGCCCTGATGGGACAGGACATTAGCCAGGAAGAAATGGCACAAGGATATGCCATGAAGGATGATGTGGCGACTTTTCTATTTAACGAAGAATTATACGGAATCACCTCTCCTAAGCGGGTTGTTTTAACCGGCTCCTTTAGAGGATGGAGCGGAGATATGGAGGATACCAACTGGCAATTGAAGAAAGTTTCTAAAGTACTTTGGTCACTGTCTGTGAAAAATCCCAACTTCGAGCAGATTCCTCCTAGAGCCGAATTTAAATTTCGAATCAATGAAGGGGAATGGATGAATCCTCCGGCCAATACGCCAAATGAAAAAGGTTCCAATTACGTTTACATGCAAGATATGGTTGCACCCAGATTACAAGCTGAAATTCGTCGATCCGGAAATATATGGGTCGAATTTGAAGGAGTAGAACGACCGCTGTTTCCTTCAGATTACACCCTAACCAATGCTGAGGGTCAAGAACTTCCTATCGCCGAGGTGCTACCACATGAAGAGCATTCCGCTTTGGTTGTTCCCAAAGAAAAAATCGACATCAGACGCGTGTATTGGATAGAAGCCAAAGACAGTAAGCTCAAAAGCTGGGCTTCCTACGATGGCTGGTTCAGAGAAATCTATTCCACCAAAGAACTCGGGGCCAATGTAGCCAAGGATGGTTCGAGTACTGCCTTTCGCCTCTTCGCTCCTAGGGCTGAATCCATCGAACTTTTTGTTTACAAGGGAAAGGACGATGAAAAGGCTGAGGCGGTGTATGAAATGAAGGTAGATGAAGATGGCGTATGGGAACATATCATCGAAGGCAATCAAGCTGGGCTCTGGTATGACTTTGTGGTTCATGGTTCGACAGATCCTGGAAATCATTTCTACGAAACTGAAGCCGTTCATATTTCTGATCCCTACTGTCGCGTATCTGATGATACCTGGGGAAAATGTATGGTAGCCCCTGCCACCCAGCCTGCTACCCCTTTGGCAAATGGTCGTCCCCCTATGCAGGACGTAATTGCCTATGAGGTACATGTTCAGGATTTTACAGATTTGCTGCCTGTATCTGATGACATGAAAGGAACCCTTCCTGCTTTTGTGGAAGGAGGCTTAAAGAATTCCAAAGGGGAGCCCGTTGGATTTGACTACCTAACAGACTTAGGAATCAATACGGTCCACCTTATGCCTATTCAGGAATTCCTCCATTATCCTACCGATATCTGGAAGGCTTCCTTCAAAGACGATGAATTCATGATAGAGGCAGGTATTTCGGAAGAAAATTACCAATGGGGCTACAGAACTTCTCACGCCTTCGCTGTTGAAACTAGATTCCGTCAGCGCGGAACATCCCCAGGTTCAGAAAGGGAGCAATTCAGAGATTTGGTAGAAGCCTTTCACCAAAAGGGAATCGCTGTCATCATTGACATTGTGCCGAACCATTCTGCCGAAAACATGGATGATGACAGAAAGGATAGAAGACAGTATCACTTCCACTGGAACGTACTAGACAAGCAATATTACTACCGTACCAAGGACCTTGACCATATTGGAGAATATGGCAATGAAATTAAGTTTGAGGAAAGGCCTATGGTGCAGCGTTGGTTGATTGACCAATGCAAACACTGGATTGAGGAGTTTGGAATCGATGGTTTCCGCATCGACCTCGCAGGTCAGGTAGATCGTCAGACCTTAATCAAACTCCGTAAAGAGCTTGGAGAGGACATTATTATCTATGGTGAGCCCTGGATTGGTTCCAATGATCCAGACTTTGAAGAGAATCCATCATGGGACTGGTACAAACACAATTCACCTATAACCTATTTCCACGACGATTCAAGAAATGCATTCAAGGGTCCAACTGGTAATCCACAGGTAAAAGAGGCAGATCAAGGCTACGCAGGAGGAAACTACAAGGAGATTGAAAAAGTAAAGGCTGGGTTAACCAAAACCTTCCCTACCGATAAAAATGCCTTGAGTGGCATCAACTACTTGGATATACATGACAATTGGGCCCTGGCAGATCGCTTTGCACACGAAGATTGGAATGGCCACAAAGGAGTAGACGAAGACCGTTTCAAAATAGCAGCCGTACTGCTATACACTTCCTTAGGACCTATCGTTACCCACGGTGGCACAGAGATGATGCGCTCAAAAGCTTCCGCAGAGCTGAAAGAGACGGTCAAAGTCATGAACAATGGAACCAAAGTCTTTCTACATGGGAAGCGTGATACCTACAACATGCGCAATGCCAATCACTTCCTGTGGGAGAATGTAGGCAAGACGCACAAAGATGGTCCTAATGACTACGCCAATATGTACGCCTATTGGAGAGGCCTAAATAAATTCCGCATGAGCGAGATAGGAGCTTCTTTACGTATGGTAGGACCTGCCCCAGATGGCTATTACAAGTGGATCGAACATGTCAATCCCTATCAATTAGGCTATGTCATTGACGATAAAATCTTTGTGCTTATCAATACAGGCTCAGATGAACACGATTGGGAATCCATTACCCTTCCTCAAGGAGAATGGAAAATGATTGGAAACAACGAGGCCTTTAACCATCTAAAAGGCGTCAAAGACAAGGATCGCTCCCTTAGAACCATAAAAGGGGGAGAAAGCTTCAAAGTTGAACTACCAGGGAAGAGTGTACGTGTTTGGGCGAAAGTAGAATAAGATACATGAGACCATATATCCTTGCTTTGTTGGTGATAGGGCTAATGGCCTGCCAACAAGCTGCTGAAGTAAAAGTGAAAGTTGAAGTTAGGAATCAGGCCGATGAAAAGGCCATTCCTTCAGCGGTTCTTTCCCTGAGTCGATACGTAAAAGCAGGACCCACTTTATTGGTTGATACCTTTCTAACAGATGAAAAAGGGCAGTTTCTGCTGTCCTTTGTAGCAGAAAAGGGATATCAATACAAATTGGAAGCGAGGAAATCCTTCTATGAAGCTGCGCTTACCAACAATGGTGCATCCTATGGGCACGAGGCTAACATCCTTCCTGATGAAACGGATAGCCTCGTGCTCTACCTTCAAGCCCTTTTGACTGCCAGCTCTAATGTCAAGAATCCGAAGCAAGCCGTTCAATCCGTACAAGAAGTCATCGGCACCCTCAAAGCCAATAAATGGGAAGGAAATTCCCTGCCACGACTTAGCTGGGGAGATATTCCAGCACTGCTAGCGGTAGGACCAGATTCGGTTGTGATCACCAACTTTCCAGTCTCGACAACCAGTCGCTTTAGCATGGACAGCGCCCGTGTGGGTCAAGTAACGCTTTGGATGATAGAAGCCATTCGCAGAGATTATGTGCGAAGGGGAGAAGATAAACCCTACTTTTTGATGCCCCCATCTAATGCTCCTGTCTTAGGAACCCGTAGAGGAAATCCAAGGCTATTTAACAGCAAAGCTGCTCTACAAAAGGCATTTGATGGTTATCAAAAATGGTGGGATAGCAGGAATGAAAGTGATACCCTTAGGTCTGCCCGAAAAAATCCACTTGGCGGAACCGGCTTGGGCTGGATGTAAATTATGGAGGACGATCTAGATACAAACTGACAAAAGACACCACAAAATTCCTTCTGTCCTCGTATATTCATCAGCATTGATCAAGAACATCAGCATGCAAGAATATACCTGGTTTTTTTCCCTCAAAAACGAACTCAAGCTAGAACAAAAAGAAGCTCTAGAAAAGGACTTCGCGACCTTTACCGCTCAATGGCAAACACATGGCACCCCTGTAGATGGCTTGGTCTCCATCAAATATGATCGCTTTATCATTGCCCAGGCAAGCCCAACGGTGGCTCGCCCTTCTGGTTGTTCGATTGATAGCCTCAAGCGAGGGATTACTCAGATTCTACAACATCACCAGCTGAAGACATTGGACAATGGCTATGTCTTCTACCGCAATGAGGAAGGACAAATCGACGAGGTTCATTTTCGCGAATTGCCCCAGTATGTGGATGGAGGCAGACTAACGGCTTCGACCATTGTCCTAGACCATTCCCTCAGCCAAACCGATGATTTAGGCAAATGGGAAATGCCCCTTCAAGCGACTTGGTTGAAGCGGTTTTTGAACTAGCTAGAAGGTTGGCTTAGGGGCAATTCCACCTGAAAAGTTGTTCCTACATCTACTTGTGATTCCACCATTATTCTTCCATAATGCTGGCTCACAATACGCTTTACAATGGACAAGCCAAGTCCAGCCCCTTCACTTTTGGTCTCTTTTCCCTTAAAGAAGGCTGTAAAGACGCTGTTTAGCATGTCTTCAGGAATTCCCTTTCCATTGTCTGCAAAGATGAGCTTGACCCTATCTCCTTCCCGATGATGTGAAACCGTGATGATAGGTTTTCTCCCTGCTGGGGTAAACTTGATAGCATTCCCAATTAAATTCTGAAACAAGAGGGAAAGGGTATTGGTAGAGCCATATATCTCTGGTAAGTCTGGCTCAATCGTAACCTTCGCCCCTCTATCTTCAATTCTATTGTACAATTGTAGCATGGCCATATCGGCTACCTCGTCCAGTTCAACTTTGCTCATACTAGGTGTCCCTGTGGTAACCTGAGAAAATACCATGATATCTTTGAGCAAAAGGGAAATTCGTTCAGAAGCCCTCAGGGCATCTTCAATAAAAGTTCGCCCATTATCCGATAACTTTCCCCCTTCTCTTCTAAGAAAAATCTGCAAAAAAGACCGAATGGTTCGATTAGGCTCTTTGAGGTCATGAGCTGTCAAGTGGGCAAAGGATTTTAAATCTTCATTCAATTGATCCAAAAGGTGATTTTTCTCCATTAATTCAAGTTGTCTCATGGAGAGCAATTTATTGGACTTATTGAGTCCTCTCAGTAGGAGAAGGATGATCCCCAATGCCAGCACGACTATTCCTAGCGAGAACAAAAGGGTATTGAGGAACTTTTGTTGAGCAGCTTTTTCTGATTCTAGAAGAGCTAGCTTAGCCTTTTGAATTTCTTCGGCCTTTTTGATCTCTTCTTTGTACAGGGCCGCTATAATTTTTTTGTCTTTGCTGGCTTGAAGGCAAGCAATGAGTTTATCATTCAGAATTGCGGAGGACTTTTCCTCCTTGGAAAGAGCAGCGTGAATCTTGCCATAGATCAATGGCCTATGATCTGGGAATATTACTTCTACCGAATCTACAGAACCCTTCCATTTTGTCAAGGCTTGAACAGCCTCAAAGGGTCGGTCCAGGGCCTCGTAAGTGGCAGCAAAATATCCATTCATCTCTCGCAGTAGGTTTATCGGAACGGCCTTTTTCAAGGAGTCTGCATTGCGAAGAATTTCCTTTTCCCAACTTAGCAGAAAACCTAAGCCCTGTTGTGGCTGCTCCTCATCCAAATATTGAAAGGCTGCTTGTAGGATAAATCCCATTGCATTTTCAGGCTCCCCATAGAACAGCCTTCTCCTTTCTTGATTGATTTGTCGAGCCGTAAGACTATCCTCTTCCCGAATGGCCAATTTCATCATAGACCGAGTTGTCAGCATGCCGTAGTAGTATTCCCACCCACCCCAATATGACTCCAGGCTATCATTCATCATGATTTCTGCTCTGCGAATCAGCTCCTTTTCCTTGGGGTAATTCTGAATCAAGGCATAAAAGTCTCCTAGCTCTAAAAACAGCTCTATTTGAGCATAGCCCCCTACACCATTTTGCTCAATAAAGGCAAGTCCATCTGACAGTTCTTTGTAATACTGTGGAATGTTATTTTGTCCATAGGCCGCTTGGGCCTTCAACTGATATCCAATAAGAATTCCATCATTCACCTCCATAAATTGCTTGTCAAAAGCATATTGGCAAGAGGAATCATATGCTGCGAGTTCAGATAATGCCTCTTCAAAACGATTGACTCTGATCAGGGACCGGATCAAACGCTCTTGCACACAGGATTCTACATACCATGCTTCTTCCTGTTTCCTGTGCTCCTTAAAAATCTCTATCAATTCTCTTGTAGCAGCCTCCATTGAGTCCCCTTTAGGCGTATCAAGATTCGCTCCTAGTGTGTATTGAAGGGTATAAAGCCAATTGCTTGAGTAGTAAAAAAGGCTATCAAAGTCCCAATCTTCCAATACAGGGGACAAGATGCCAGGGTAAATGGACTTCCTCTCATCCAAGGACTCCATGATTTGGGATTTCCATTCTTCTGACTGTGCATGAAGAACGATTGGCATCAAAAAAAGTAGTGGGAGGAGGAAGCGAAGGAGCATGCACTATCTATATGATATACAAATACAAAATATAATTATTGATCTTTCTATAATAATAACAAATCGTGGAAATACGAAAAAGAAACTACTAATAATGGTAATATCTCCCCTTTTAATAGACGCGAGCCAATGAAATATTGACCTTAAAATGGAAGGGGTTTGAAAATATAGCAGGAGTAGGCCCATCATTTTTGGGCATGGCACAATGGAAACCTAGCTATTTTAAAAGAGAGATTTATCTCCTCCCGCTCGATCTTCTAGCCATATTTCAAGCGAGGACAGAAATCAACATCTAAAATGTGCATAAATTTCACGGCCTTGAACAAGAATAATACTAACAATTTTCCTCAAAGATTCTTAAGTTTGTTATTAGCCTGATTTTCAAGAAAAACCGGGCCATTTAGTCCACTCGTCTCTATATCACTGTATTATGAATTTCATCGTATCATCATCTGCCTTATCCAGGCAGCTGGGAAAAATAGCAGGTGCAATTCCGTCAAGGTCTGTGCTGCCCATCATTGAAAACTTTCTCTTTGAGCTGGAAGGAAATAACCTGACCATCTCCACCACCAACCTTGAGACCTCTATGCAAACAAGGCTGATGGTAGAATCAAGAGGAGAAGCCGTCAAGGTGGCTATTCCGGCGAAAATCCTGCTAGACATTCTGAAAGCCTTACCCGAACAGCCAGTTACTTTCATCATTGATGAAAAGAGCTTTGGGGTAGAGATCAGTTCCGAAAACGGGAAATACAAAATCAGTGGAGAGAATGGAGAGGACTTCCCTTTGATTCCTCAGCCAGAGGCTACGGAAAACATCCAAATGCCTATGCCAATTTTGTTGAAAGCCATCAACAAAACGCTCTTTGCAGCTTCTACCGATGAGGACAAAGCTGCTTTGAATGGTATTTTCTTCGACTTGGGAGAAAATGGAACCACCTTCGTCGCTACAGATGCGCATAGACTCGTTCGCTACAGAAGAGTAGATGTTACCGTTCCTAATCCTACTTCCTTCATCGTACCTCAGAAGGCCCTTAACTTATTAAAAGGATCTCTAGACCCGAATGACAACAGAGACGTTGTGATTCACTACAATGAGAACAACGCCTTCTTCCGTACAGATGACTTGCTCTTGGTTTGCCGTCTGATTGATCAGCGCTACCCAGACTATGAAAACGTCATTCCAGCAAATAGCCCTAACAAGCTTTTCATCTCCAAAGCTGAATTGCTAGGTACGCTACGCCGTGTGAATATCTTCGCCAACAAGTCTACTCACCAGGTTCGTTTCTCCATCAAAGGAAGCGAAATGGAAATCTCTTCTGAAGATCCAGACTTCGCCAATGAGGCCAAAGAAAACTTGAAGTGCCACTACGAAGGAGTTGACATTGAAATTGGTTTCAACGCCGCCTTGCTATTGGATGTCATCACCAATGTAGAAACCGCCGAAGTCATCGTAGAATTATCCGAGCCCAACAGAGCGGGAATTATTCTTCCTAATGTGCAGGAAGACGGAGAGAATATCCTCATGCTTATCATGCCTATTATGCTGAATTCCTACGTAGGAATCTAAGCGTAGTAGTTATTTTATAGAGACAAAAAAGTCCCGACCAAATGGTCGGGACTTTTCTTTTGAAATATGTTGTTGATGGGTTTAATAAACCACTGTTTCTTCTCCAGCAATGGTCAGTCGGTTCGTATCGGCAGCCTCACATCTACCTATGATTCTTGCTTCAATCTTGAAGCTTTCCGCCTCCTTCATGATCGCTTCTGCTGTTCCTTGGTCTGTGTATATTTCTAGCCTATGTCCCATGTTGAAGACCTTATACATTTCTGACCATGCTGCTCCAGATGATTGTTGGATCAACTTGAAGAGAGGCGGGGTAGGAAACATATTATCCTTGATGATGTGAAGCCCCTTGACAAACTTCATCACCTTGGTTTGCCCCCCTCCTGTACAATGGATCAAACCATGAATCTTCTCTCTGTAGGTAGGTAGAATTTTCTTGATCAAGGGAAGATAAGTCCTTGTTGGACTCAATAGCCCTTTCCCAACATTGACAGAAGTACCCTCAAGCGGATCGGTCAACAGATGCTTACCTGCATACACAAGATCTTTGGGAACTTTGTTGGAATAGCTTTCAGGATATTTCTCGGCATATACCTTCGTCAGAACATCATGACGTGCGTTGGTCAGACCGTTTGAACCTGTACCTGCATTGTAGGAGTTTTCATAGACTGTTTGCCCAAAACTTGCCAGTCCCAGGATCACATCTCCTGCCTGAATATCTTCATTTGAAATCACAGAGGTCTTGGGAATGCGAGAAAAAGCCGTTGCATCAAAGATCATACTTTGAACCAGGTCCGCTACGTCTGCGGTCTCTCCTCCAGTATTGTGAATGGTAACACCATATTCTCGCAACATACCAAAGAATTCCTCCATCCCTTCTAGCATAGTAGCTAACACATCTTTGGTGATGTAAAAGGGGTTTCTTCCAATTGTATTGGAGAAGAGGAAGGAATCTGTCGCGCCCACACACAGCATATCATCCAAGTTCATGACAATCGCATCCTGTGCTATTCCTTTCCAGACAGAAAGGTCTCCTGTTTCTTTCCAATATAAATAAGCCAAAGAGGATTTTGTCCCTGCTCCGTCTGCATGCATGATGTTGACATAGTCGTCATCCCCTGCAATCAGGTCAGGCAGAATTTTGCAAAATGCATTGGGATACAATCCCTTATCCAGGTTACGGATGGCGAAGTGGACATCTTCCTTGTCTGCAGAGACTCCTCTCTTGGCGTAATTGCTACTCATGAATCTGAATCTTGAAGGGGCAAAGTTGGTGTTTTTTAGGATATAAAAAAATCGTAGAGACGCAGCATGCTACGTCTCTACGATCAATTCGTTTTTTCCGTCTTCCTATTCGAAGTCGATAGAAAGAATTCTGAATTCTGTACGGCGATTTATCTGCTCATCTTCATCCGTCAATTCTGGTGTAATCAAAGGCTCTCGCTTACCGAAGCCATACCATGAAAGACGAGATGGGTTGATGCCATTGTCAGCCAAGAAGGCCACTACAGCCCTCGCTCTGTTGTTAGACAATACATCATTGTAAGGCAGGGTACCATTGGAGTCCGTATGTGATCCCATCTGAACGATGATGTTAGGATTGTCGTTCAGAATTTTGATCATTTTCTGAAGTTCCTGTACGGCATCAGAGCGCAAGTAGTACTTATCAAAATCGTAATAAATATTTTGTAGTACGATTGGCTTTTCGATAATGATCGGCTCCAATTCAATGTCAATGTTCTTGATGATCGTACGATCTTCTCTTAGATCTTGCGTATCGAATTCCTCTTCATTCGCTAGATACTCAGGAGCGTTACCTAGCACTTTGTATTTTCTGTCTACTTTCAGCTTAAACTGATAAGCAGCATCATCTACAGTATTGAAGGTCTCAAGCTCAGTCAAAGATCCGTCCTCCTCATATTGGAAGAGGGTGGCAGTTGCATATGGAATAGGCTCTTTGGTGAACTTATCACGAATAACACCTTTCACAGATACATTCAGCTTCGACAAATCCACAGGAATAGCTTTACCCCAATAGATGTCGTATGATCCCTTTCCGCCTGGACGATCTGAGGAGAAGTAAGCTAAAGAGTCTTCATCCATCCAGATTCCCCCAAAGTCATCGTAAGATGAGTTAATAGGAGCTCCCATGTTCATGGGTTCGCTGAAGTTTCCGATTGTCCCTTCAGCCTTGTAAAGGTCAGTACCACCAAAGCCGGCGCGTCCATCAGAGGAGAAATAAAGGGCGTTCCCACCATCATTGGCGAAAGGAGCATATTCGTTGAAGGCAGTATTGACAACAGGTCCCATGTTTTCAGGTGTAGACCAACCGGCTCCTACACGACGTGAGTACCAGATGTCAAACAAACCTTCGCCACCTGGACGGTCAGATACGAAGTATAGCGTTCTTCCATCTCTAGATATATATGGCTGACGGTCATCTGTAGGCGTAGCTTTGGTCTTGCCTTTTGCGTTTAAGATAACAGTCTTTTCTCCATTAATGCCTTCCATGAACACGGGCTTGCTCCATGCCTTCTTGGCAGGATCATACTTGGATTCATAGATAGAACAGCCATTCTTGTTCTTCTTGGTATTACAAATAGAAAAATACATGGTCAGACCATCACCTGTAAAGGTAGCTGGACCATTATTTGTCTTGGTGTTGATTTTCTTGTTGTTGATACGCTCAACTTCAGCACTAAAGGTGGAGTCATTTTCCTTGATGACGAAGTAGATGTCTTCATCCTTTGGCTCACCTGTTACGCTGTTACGCTTGTTTCTTTTACCGGGTAAAGGGCGTGAAGAAGTGAAAGCCAAAAAGACATCCTCCTGACGCTGGTCAAGGTAAGCTGGGAAACGATCCCCTGCAGCCGAGTTGAAAGAGGCAGATTTTACTGCCCAAACTGGCTTTTGACGAAGGAGAGAGTCTGCTAGATCACATCCTTCAATTTCAATTTCTGCACGCATGTAAAGGTCGGAGGCAGAATCTCCATTGCGCTTTTTGAATTCTTCGAAACCTTCTCTTGCCTTGCGGTAGTTACCGAGGATTTTGTAGGTCTGTCCTATCTGCATGAATACGTCCGCGTTACGGTCGGGATCGATTTCACTGGCTTTGCGAAAATAGCGCAACGCCTCGCGATAGTTTTTAAAGAATCGATTGATACGTCCTAGTTGGAAAGCGGCACGATAATTATCCTCGTCCATTTCCAATACCTCAAGATAAAGATCCTGAGAACGGAGTTTATCGTTGGCCTGGTAATAAAGGTCAGCCTTCTTTAGGATTTTTTCTGCTTTGGGGTTTTGGGCCATCATGGCCAATGGTAAAGCGAATAATCCAATTAGCAGCCAAAACTTCAACCATTGATTAGATGATGCTATCATAGGAGTGAATGTTTTACTTCACAAAAGTGGAATTTATAGAGCTGGTTCAGTTGTTAACAAAACTAGAAAAAATCCTGCTTTGTCTCAATTAGTTAGAATAAAATAATCCATAGGAAGAAATCACCCGCCAATATTCCTACCGCAGAATTAACAAAAGATGCGATAGTTGAAGCCCCAAGGCCTGATGCTCCCCCCTCCGTTTGAAGCCCTTTGAAGCATCCCACAAGCGAAATGATCATGCCAAAGACAGCTCCTTTAAAGAGCCCTCCTAGCAAATCTCCCACACTAAAATAGTCTCTAATTGATTCAAAAAAAACTTGTTGGGTAATATCCAGGAAATAAGTTGACACCACAAAAGCCCCCAAAACTGAAATAATCACAGAAAATAGGGTCAAAAAGGGCATCATCAACGTCAAACCTAGTACCCTTGGCATAGCGATATACCGCACTGGATCAATGGCCATTGTTTTCAAGGCATTGATTTGTTCGGAAATAACCATCGACCCAATTTCTGCTGTCATAGAAGCACCTATCCTCCCACTAATCACCAGCGCTGTTAACACAGGCGCCATTTCCATCATCACCACACGCATCACCTGTCCCCCTAATACACTTAGGGACACCATTCCCTTAAACTGATAGGCCGCCTGCCAGGCGATGATGGCTCCTGCAAATATACCAATGAGCAACACCAGGGGGATCGAACGAACGCCCACAAGGTCTAATTGACGGATCACCCGTTTGCGATCACGCCAAGCGTAGCGCAAGTTCGTTACTATCCTAAGAATTAGGTATCCAAATTCACCAATGTTGGAAAGCCGAAGCATGTTGGAAGTTAACTCATTCCTGTGAGAATGAAGAAGGATTTGATCATTCCAATCTACCAAGTCCAAAGGAAAAAGGACCAATCCCTAGTGAGATGGCCCCTTATTCCAGATAAACTACATTAGTATGTGATATAGAAAGGAAATCTCCTTCCGTATTTTTCCTAGAAAAGCTCTCCCTCAGAGTTTGTCTTCATGACAAACCTTTGAGAGTGCCTTTCGTCAATGATGATTCTACCAGCCATGATGTATCCCCCTTCCTTCGTCTGGGATACCCTGGAGACTTCACTATCGATAAACTGCTCATAGGTGCGCGACCAAATTTCCTTTCCTTCACTATTCAGACGTACCAAGTAAGCATAGTATGGGGGATAGGAAGAGCCATCTTCAATTTGTGTAGAGCCTGCCATGACAAATCCTCCATTGTTAGTTTGGCTAATGGAAAAGATCTGATCCCAGAGTGGAGTTCCCATTTCCTTCTCCCATAGAATACCTCCCGTGGGGGTTATTTTGGCCAGATAAATGTCTCGATTTCGGCTTGAACCTGCTCTGAAGGTCCCGACCAATAAAAAGTTTCCATCTTCAGTTGGTGTAATATCTCCGGATAAATATCTTTTCCCTTCCTCTCCCAGAATGAGATCCCATTCCTTTTGGCCCTCGCCATTAACCTTGGTCAAAACAAGTTTTTCGTTATTAGACCCAGGAGGATCTCCCATAGACAACACCATAAACCCCCCGTCTTCAGTCTTACTGACACTGTAGTATCCTTCCAGTCTATAGTCTCCCTTGTCTAAGCTTTGCTCCCACCTGAAGTCTCCATCAAAGCCGATACTCATCAACCAAATGGCACTATTTGAATATTGGTAGTTATAATTACCTACGGCTAGATAATGTCCGGTTGACATTTCAATTACTTTGGTGAAAGAGACCTCGGTGCGTCTTCTCGTTCCTGTGTAATACTCCCAAATGATGACACCATTTCTATCGGTCTTGACCAAATACCCCTCTGATTCATCTCTGAAGCGATTTACCTGGCCTGCTATGATCATTCCTCCATCTAAGGTCAATTGAATGTCATGAAGCCTTATGTCATCATTACCACGGGTAAAGGTTTTGTCCCACAAGGTATTTCCCGCTGCATCCACCTTACGCATGTAGCCGTGTAGGGCAATATTGTCTTCGAAATAGCCCACCATGACATACCCGCTATCAGATGTTTGGACCACAGAATTGAATTGACTAAAGCTCTTTTCATTTATATAAGTATGGCTAAAAGTCTCTTGGGATTGGGCACTTCCCTGCAGAACATTTACCGTTTGGGTCAGGATGTCTTCTTCGAACTCGACACCTGTATTTATGGCATTATCTACTCGCAAGCTAACTTCGTATTCCCCTGCACGTGTGTAAGTGTGAGCTACTTCCATTCCTGTTCCTTCGGTTCCATCACCAAAATCCCAGTAATACTCTCCTTCATTTTTGGAACAGCTTGCATCAAAGAGAATGGTACAGGCGTCTTCATGGCTACAGTCGCTGTCATTGATCGTGAAACAAGCTTCCACCACATTTTGGCAGGAGGAAAGCAAGGCCGCTATGGTGGTTAGCGTCAAAAGTCTTAGCAGAATTTGCATGAGTTTTCTGTTTGTCTGTAGGGTGTTATGCAGCATCCTTCCATCAAGAATGCGTAGTCAAGATGGCTCATTGTAGCTGAAAAAAAATGGTAGTATCCAGCGAAATTCAGGTATGGCAAATTCCTCCAAGCGTTCACATCCCAACAAAGAAAAGGGCCATCCCAGATTGGAATAGCCCTTTTCATATGGATACTTTACTTTTTTGTGTTTTATTCGTCTCGCCCTTTGGCAAACTCTGAGCGCTCAATCACTTTGGAGAGCATGTACACATCTCTGATGTGCTCTTTGTGGTAGGGAGATAATTTGACGTCCTTGTAATAGCTCCCACCAGCTTTGAATCTGATTCTAACTTTGCGATGGCTGTTTTTTGCAATCAAGCGAACGAGTTCCCGATCCGCAATGTCATCAAATTGAATTTCCTCAATTACGTTTTCATGAACGTATTCTCGAGTATTTCTTCTATCTCGGGTAGATATTCTAGTTGTCTGAACGGAATCTTTGCTGTTGCCAAAGAAAAGGAGTACTCGGGTGTGATAAAGTCCTTGGTTGGAGGCAAAATGAGAGATCAAGTGATATTCTCCGTCTAGGTTAATTTGCGCATAAACGAAGGAACCTACAGTTGGCTGGGTGCTGTTTAGCACATACTCGTATCTGCTTTTGAACCTTCTTGAAGGAAGTTTCCAGAACCTTTTCATGAGTGTTTCCTTCACCCATTGATCTTTAGCCCATACCTCTTCAGCTTCATTTTTGAACAAATTATTCAAGCGAATATTTTCTGATTCATAGCTCTGAAGTAAATCTTCAGCATAAGCAATCTGTTGCTTGAGAATGCATCCTTTGTGATACAGGGTATATCTTGACTTGGGGTCTAAAATCAAGGAATCATCTTCAGCGTAGAATACTGTCTGCTGTTTGTTGGTCTTTAGGCTATCGAAGGTAAACTCCATCATGGGAGCTGTGTAAAACAACTCACTAGGAGCTGTCAATTCTGATTCTGATCTGAATTTAATCGGATCTGAAGGAGCGACATACCAAGCTTCTCCTAAGAGTTCTTTGCCTTCCTCTTGTTTCTCGGCCAGGTAGTCCAATACTTCTTGAGAGTCAAATACTTTATCTAGTGTAGGAAAGCCTAGATAGAAAACGATGTCTTTTCCTTCTACATCGAATAGAATGTAGTCGTCTTCCACCTTTTTGACTGAGAACTTCTTGCCTACATAGCCTCTCATGTCAAGTGGAGTTAACCCTAGTGGAATGACCATGTTAGGATCCTCCCATTCAGGTGCATATTTTCCTTTGAATGCTTTGTTCTTCTGAAAGAAGTGGGTGCTGGATTCTCCTATGAATGGGATATAGATATTACCATCATCAGCCAATACCTCTTCAGATTCTCCCTCAAATTCTCCTTTGAGTTCCTTCTTGGAGGCAGGTCTTACATATTGGTGATAAATCAATCCAGAGGGCACCCCTTCAAATTCACCTTTCTCCAGGGAAGAAAGATAAGATGATGACAGGTAGAGGGTATTACCTGCATTCACTTGTTTTGTTTCCAGGACTGTGGCCGTGTTGACTTTGGAAAAGCTTTTCCTACACGGTTCAATATACTGTGCTTCACAAACCAGGGTCGTAAACAAGCTCAGAAGTATGATGGGTATTAATATTCTCATAACGAGCCTTCTGATAACATAACGACAAGAGCAGAAAATTCATTACATATGTACAATTAGTTTGCCAAACTTTCCCCAGTCAGTTCCTTCAGCCGTCGAAATGTTTGTCTGAACGGGGAAGATGAAGTCATCATTACCATGTTATGAAAATCCTGTAATTGGAAATTTTTATCTTTGATTCGACGATAGCCATTTTTCAATTTCTGTAATTCCCGATAGCCCAACCATTCTGATGCTGGCCGCCCTGGATACACGATGGCTCGATCTGTTTCCAGTTTCGCTAGTCTTTCAGAAAGACCTATTTCCTTGATTAAAAAGGAGATAGCTTGTTCTCTGCTCCAGCCCTCCAGATGAATTCCCGTATCAATGATCAACCTTCCGAGACTCAGAATTTTTTGTTGTTCATATTCTGCTTTGCTGGTCTTTCTCTCTTGCAATAATCCCAAACTCTGGTATACCTGATCAGCCACCATCACTTTCCACCCCATTACATTCCCTTCAAAATTCACATATTTGGAGAAATCGGAATTTGATTTTCTATCAAAGTTGCTCGAGACAAAATAGTGCATACCTGGATTCCCAAATTGATAAAGTTGTACCCTTTGCGAGAAAATACCATGGTATTCTGGGTGTGTCATGTCAATCAACATAATCCCCCTTCTGCTACCATCCATGGCTGGAGGATAATAGGCATGTGTTGGCGTATAATCACCTGCCCAGTCCGGCATCTCTAGGATGTATAATTTGGTCTGAGGTATCGAATCCATCAAGCCTTGAGAATCCCTTCTCATCCTTCTGGATAACGCTCTAGCAGAATCAAGGCTTGCATTTCTGGCTTTGAAGCGAGAAGAAGCTGGTAACAGCTTCTCTGAAGGAGCTAGTCCTTCCATTGCAAATTGATTCTTTAATTCATCAAATTCCTGAAGGGCCTCTTCGTGTAAAGCGGTCAACTCTACCTCATGTCCCAGATATTTTTTGAGCTGATATTCATAGAACTTCTGACCATTAGACCAACGATTTACACTTATGTCATCTTCAGCATTGTCAATCAGCACATCCAGCATGTTCACCAACTCTTTGTAGGGAGGATAAACATAATCTTGAAGTACGCCGTCCATTTTTATCAAATAAGAAGTGGCCTCACGCTCATTGATCAAGATGGGATCTGCATTTCCGAGTTGCCTGGCCAAACCTCGGTACAGGGGATGTTTCAAAACAGGTGTTGCCAACAAACTATCTGCCTGCTTCTTGACTTCGATCAAAAGAGCCTTAGGAGGAAGGGTTTTAGCCCGATTACACGCATTAAGATAGGCCTTTAGGTCATCAATGAGCTTAGGATAAGTTCTGGCACGGGTGATCATGCGATCGCAATCGTCTTTTTCCTCCATGGTAAAGCCATATCCCAAGTCCTGAAATAGACTAAAGTGAATGCCATCAATCGGATTGATCAGCGATTCATAAAAGGCAAACTCTTTTCCTTCAGCTTGAATGTGCAAAAAGTCTCTCAGCCCGATCCATTCTAGTTTCTCATAAGGATTCAAAGAGGTGGTATCAATGGATTGAATTTGTTGCAACGCCAATAAAGCACGATCATATCCTTCCAATATGTTTTCTGGACTTACGGAGGGCATTTCTCGACGGGCCTGGTATAATTCTGATGCAAATCCAGGACGATAGTATTCGATTAATTTGTTGTTGCCTTCGGCCCAGGTGGCAAAGGCCTGATCAATTTGGATAGCAACATTGCTCTTTTCCTGTCCCAAATCACATGAGATCAACAAGAGTAGAATGAGGCCAGCTGAAATTCTACTCAACACGCTTTTGTACATCATGGGCTTAATTTCGAAAAAAATACAAGCGTGGACAATGACAGAAAATAGATGTGTCTTAAAATTCATGACAAAAAAAATCTCTTCCAGCCTATTAGACTAAAAGAGATTATAACGCTCATTAATTTTTCTTAGACCGCTGCCGCAGACTTCATTCCTTCTAGGTTTCGGATGATAATTCTCTTTCTATCGAAATCAATCAAACGCTCATCTCGAAGCTGGTTTAGGACAGTGGTAACAGTTTGACGAGAAGTTCCGGTGAAGTTCGCAATCTCCTGATGGGTGAGGTAATTTCTAATTTTTACCGCTCCATCAGCCAGAACCTTTCCGTGTCTGTCTCCTAGGTCCAGTACATATTCTGTAATTCGGGTACGGGCATCCTTAAAGAGAAGAGATTCCAGTCTCTTTTGGGTGTAGATGATGCGCTGTCCCATAAGTCTATGTAAAAAGAGGTGGAAACCGCTTACGTCGCGCATAAGGTCTGTAACCGTATCTCTTTCCTGAACACATAGTTCTGTATCCTCAAGTGCCAGGGCAAAATCACTCCTCTCCTCTTCTCCAAACACTGCTAATTCGCCAAACACTTCACCAGGGTGAAGAACCACCTTGATCATTTCCTCCCCATCTGAAGTATAATTTCCTAGCTTAACAGCTCCAGAGTGGATAAAGAATACCTTATCTGCTGTATCATCGGAGAAATAAATAAATTCTCCCTTCTTATAAGATCTCTTTGGCAGTTTGTCGTATTTCTCCTGCCCGCCCGTTACGGGACAAAAGTACTCGAAGAGGTTTACCTCCTCTAGGTACCAGATATTTCCTGTATCAATCATGAGAAGTAGAAGATTTTTTAGCAATTATTCTGGAATAGCAAATCACCATTCTTGAATTATTGTTTAAACGCATAAAATGGAAAATGGGTTAACTCATAAAAAACTAACGATATGTCCATTTTGGGCACCATTTCTATGGGTAGAATTGTCATAAAAATATCAGATTGGCGACACAATATATGTGACAAACCTCACAAAACTATCACGCCTGCGGGCTCTGGGTATACCGGCCATAAAAGCGAACCAGCGCAAACAGAGTCCCTATTCCTATCAGGAAGCAAATCCATGTCGGCAAACCAAAGGAAGAAGGGATAGTTCCAATCAAAATGGCGACCACACCTACAGCTAAGGCATAAGGCAACTGCGTTCTTACGTGGTCAATATGATTCACATCACAAGCAAGTGAAGAAAGAATGGTCGTATCAGATATAGGCGAGCAATGGTCTCCCAATACTGAGCCTGCTAAAATACTGGCTACAACGTTGGCGAAAATAGCCAGCGCATCTTCGGTTGGTAAACCGTAATCTGTAGAGATCTTCCAGGCCAATGGGATCACCAAAGGATACAAAATGGCCATTGTTCCCCATGAAGAACCAGTCGAAAAGGATACCATTGCACCCAGTAGGAATGCAATTAGGGGTAACCACATAGGGGAAAGATTGTCCCCAAGTAGATCGGTAAGGAAATCAGCAGTATGTACATCGCTTGTTACGCCTTGTAAGCCCCAAGCCAACGTCAGAATAATAATGGCAGACAACATGGCCTTGAAGCCCCCCACCATGACATTTACAGCATCCACCAAGGACATATGCCTTTGAGCTAAAGTCATGACAAGGGCTACTGCAACAGCAGTTAACGAGGCCCACATAAGTGCCAGATAGGAGTTCGAATTTCCAATAATCTGGGACATTTTTGCCGCAAAGCCCATTTCTGGATCATTCCAGACCTTGTCATCCCAGCCGGTAAAGAGCAACCCAATCAATACCCCGATGACAAGCACAACTACTGGAATAACCGCATTGAATGCCTTGGGTGTCAGACCTTCAATGGGAGTAAAGTGGGAAACTTCCTCACTAATTCCTCCCTCTCCACTTTCACGTTGCACTTTCCCTGTAGTTCTAGCTCTTTGCTCGGCCTTTAGCATAGGTCCGAAGTCTTTTCCAGTAAAGATGATAATCAGGATAAAGGCCAAGGTCATCAAGGGATAAAAAGAATAAGGAAGAGACATCAAAAAGACCTTGTATGGGCTCAAATCTTCAGGTAAACCTTCCAGGCCAACCATCCCATCTTCTATGTAGCTCAATTCTGCAGCAATCCAGGTAGAAATAAAGGCCAAAGCCGATACTGGAGCTGCCGTGGAATCTACGATGTAACTCAACTTCTCTCTTGAAATTCTGAGCTTATCTGTAATGTTCCTCATGGTGTTTCCCACCACCAAGGAATTGGCGTAATCGTCAAAGAAAATCACCACACCTAATAACCAGGTAGCCAACTGTCCAGATTTCGGGGTTTTGGCTAATCTCGAAATGCGGTTTACAATCCCTAGCATTCCTCCATTCTTGGAAATAATAGCCACCATTCCTCCAATCAATAAGGAAAAAAGAATGATAGATATATGATCCTCATCGAACAACGCCTTGACGAGATAATGATCCAAGCTGGTCAAAAAGGCCGTGCCAATACCCGCTAAACTCCCGGTTTGAGAAACAGCCAATATCGCCGCACCTAGAAAAATCCCAGTAAAAAGAGATACAACCACCTCTCTAAAGACCAAAGCCAGTATAATAGCAATGAGAGGAGGCAGAAGAGAAAGCCAAGGGGCATAGTTCACACGATCCAGTGGGACACTTGCTATTTGTTCTCCCTTATAAACAAAGGTATTGGTATCCTTTAAGGCGCTTGCAGGCACGTCAAATAGGGCCTTTCCTTCCTCCAAGACCACCATGACAGTGGTATCGTTTACCTGCAATTCAATCTCCGTATTGGGATTGGTTTCGTTTAGCCATTCCAGCTTAAAGCTCCCATCGTCATCCATAGAAAGAAGGGACTTTCTCGATTCTATGTTGATCAGGCTTTTATAATCGGTTGGAGAGGAAGTAATTTCTTCCAATACAACATCTTCGACATCTTTAACTTTCAGAGAATCACCCTCTTGTGCGCTAGAAAATAAAGGGGATAACATAAAGGCGCACAAACAAATCTTCAGGAGTCTTTTCATCATAGCAATAGGGTGTAATTCAATAAATATCTTTAGGGGAGCATTTCCAGCCAAAAAAGATACTAAAATATTTTCATGTGCTAATACATACCGTGCCCTTGGAAAGGCTGGGTGGCCAATTCCTGAAGTAAAATTCGCAAAATATGTCAAAACAGAAACCCTAGAGGCAAGTTAGTCGAACAGTATAGAACGTACTTTTCTAACATCAGCTTTGGTGTTTATCCCCTTTCTCGCATATTGATACATATGAAACACATCATACTCTTTGCATGTATGCTCGCACTGAGCGCAGGACTGCTTGCTCAGAATGATAGCCTCAATTGGAATTCCTACGTCCATCCTCTTGTCATCAAGGGGGATAGTCAGTTTATGTCATTTGAGCCTCTCGATTCTGTTGTTCCTGAATTTTCCTTTTTCTTCACAGGCGAAGAGCACAGAAAAAAAATCAATACACAGCTTCAGCTAAATTTTCTTCTTTACCTGCATCAAATGGCGGGGGTAAGAAACTTAATAGTGGAAGGGGGATATAGCTATGGATACCTCCTCAACAGCTATGTCCAATCTGGTAATGAGCGCATCCTGGATAAAGCCCTGGCAGTTGCTCCCATTTGTCCAGATAATATGCGTGCCATGTATCAGAGGATTTATGCCTTCAACCAGAAGCTGGAAGAAAAAGACAGAATCAAAGTCATGGGAATTGATTTAGAGCACTCTCCTGAATTGGCTCTACAGGTCCTTCACTCAAAAATTCCTACAGAAGAGATACCCAAGAAAATCAGAAAGGCACTCAACACTGCCATTGAGCTACACGAATCGCCCTTCATTGATGATCGAAGAGTGGAAAGAATGTTCAAGCGATTAGCCAAAGACGTTAGAAAGAAAAAGGATATTTATCAGGCTTTTCTAAAGGATGATTTTCCCTATTTCGAACTCATCGTCAACAATACGGTTGCTGGCTATAATTTCAATTGGATCAGCATTGCCTTAGCGCCTAGAACCTGGAAAGTGCGAGAAGACCAGATGTATCAGAATTTCCTAGTCGTTCAAAATGAGTTGAGGAAAGGAGGATGCTACGCACAATTTGGGGCCTTGCACACTCAGTTGGCAAAAGGAATCCGCTGGGAGTTCCCAACCATTGCTCGCCAACTCAATGAAAAAACTACTTCTCCAGTCCAAGGAAAAGTGATGGCCATCACTCGCTACCTAAGGAATTTCCAAGACGAGTATGATACATGGGAAGAGGAAGACGCCCTAAAAGAGATGATCACTTTCGTTAAGAAGACCTATCCTGACCGGGTAGTACTTTGTAGACTACAAGGCGATAATAGCCCTTTTGAAAAGATCAGCAAGGCCTTTCAGTACATGATTTATATTGATGAGGACCTAGAAGAGGTTCGTTGCAAATAATCGCTCATGATATCAAAAAAGGGGAAGCCAAAGATCGCTTCCCCTTTTTTATGCCGTTTTATCGCTTATTGCTTTACCCATTTGGTAATAGAAACCTTATCCCCTTGGCGAAGCTGGATGACATATAGTCCTCGAGGCCAACTTGAAGTTGAGATTGTGCTTTTTCCTTCTCCTACATTTCCCTTCCACATTTCCTTGCCATCAAATCCCCAAACCCTAAGTTCAGCAGTACCTCCAAGTTCAGATTCAATATGGAGTTGGTGAGAACCGGGATTCGGCCCAATATGGAAAACCGAGCTCTCGGGTAACTCATTAGAAGTCGTGGAAGAAGTAACCGTGATTTCATCACAGTAGGTTAAGTTACAGATCGTTTGCGCATCAACTGAATCCACTACATTCATACAAACTGTGTAGGTTCCAGCACTATCATAGGTATAGGATATGTTTTGCCCTGGCATGGCCACTATGTTGACCCCATTTCCAAAATCCCATTCAATTTGATCAATGGTCCCACCACTACTTTGCCCTATCAATTGTAGGCTCAGGTTATCGGTATTGGGGAGGAAGGATGCCGTCAGATTGAGACTTTGACAATCAAATGCACCACAGCTTTCTACAGCCACCATAATTGAGTCGGAGGTCACACAACCATCATCCCCCACCATGTCAATTTGATAGCTGGTGCTTTGGGAGGGAAAGGCTTGAACGATTTGGCACGTATCACAAGAAAGGCTACTTGAGGGAGTCCAGCTAAATGAAGCCGAAGGACCAGCATCTAGGTTAATGGAATCGCCTTGACAAATAACCGTATCAAGAGAGGCAATTTCCGCTAAGTCCTGGATTTCCGAAAGGGTAAGGGCTCGATTATACAAACGGATTTCATCCATTTTCCCCGTAAAATAATCCAATCCACCTGACTGAGAAGTTCGGTCTGCCAGGCCTGCTACACCTGGTGCATCTACATAGTTGAGGTTGCCTCCTGTTCCTGAATAGGCTGCATTACAGTCGGGACGGCCATTGACATAAATATCCATATCTGTGGCTCCTCGAATGACTGCTGTGATGTGCACCCACGTCTGCGGGGTATAGGTCAAGGTTCCTTCTTTTGATCTCCTGCCTGCAGGACCGACATTCCCTCCCGTCCCATAAGCACAGTTGAACTTCCCATTATTGGCCCCAATCCAAACACCATCGTATTTATTTTGTCTGAAGCAGTTTCTAAAAATCACATTGATGCCATTATCTTCTGGATAAACCCAGGCACTGATAGTAGCAGGTAGATCGACCTGAAAAATGCTATCAGACAGGAATTCAATGGTATCATCAATTCCGTCAAATTCATAGGCGGCATTAGGGTTGCCAAAACGATCTGTTGACAAGGAGGCTCCCATCACGGTTCCATCATGGGTATATCCACTTTGGTCAAGGGCATTTCCGTCAAAGGGATAATAGGCGACTAGTCCATTTCGATTTTGAGGACAATTAACTACCTCCAGGGTAACGGTATCCGAAAATGTACAACCCGTGGTATCTGTTATGTCAACCACATATGAGGCATTGGCTGAAGGAATCGCCCAAGGATCTACACAAGTAGTGCAACTTAGGTCATTAGACATCTCCCACACGAATGAGCTTCCAGCTCCGGCATTCAATTGCAGGGAATCTCCTAGGCAAATTCTTTGATCTGCTGTCCCTGCTTCTGCTAGCCGACGAATCTCCTCTGAACCCAAGGCTCTATCAAAGAGGTAGATATCGTCCATTTTACCCGTGAAGTAATCTAAGCCACCAGACTGGGACGTTCTATCGGTCAATCCCGCTACTCCCTTTTGATTTACATAGGCAATATTTCCTCCTGTACCAGAATACACTGCGTTACAGTCCAACTTGCCGTCAATGTAGATTTCCATGTCTTGTGCTCCTCTAATAACAGCCGCAACATGATACCATACCGCAGTATCCAATACAATAGAACTTTGCTTGGATCTCCTGCCGCCTGGACCAACCAGTCCTCCTGTTCCATAGGCACAGCTCAATAAGCGATTGTTTACCCCCATCCAAACACCATGATAACGGTTTTGCTCAAAGCAATTTCGATAAATCACATTGTTTCCATTGTCTTTGAGATAAATCCAGGCAGAAAGGGTAGCCGGGAGATCGACTTGATAGGTACTATCAAAATCAAATTCGATGTAATCATCTACCCCATCAAATTCGTAAGCAGAATTGCTTTGGCCATTCCTATCAGTAGCTAGAACTGCACCAATGATGGTTCCATTATAGCCGTTGCCAGTAGCGTCATCTGCATTCCCCTGAAAGGGATAATGTGCAATGGGGTTGTCTTGAGCGAAAGCGAAGGAAAAACAGAGTAGGAAAGCAAGAATAAGTTGTTTTGAATACATAAGAGTTGAATAATGAATACACGTTGTGAGGCGGGAATCACCTTCCCGAACTCAATTTGGTGGGTGCCAAATCGTGTAGATTCAACTCATCGAAGCCTAGTAATCATCAGGTTCTCCAACCCATTCAAGGCGGACTTTGATAACCTTATTTTGCATGGCCTCAAGAATAGTAATGAGATAGGGACTTACCTTCACGGTGTCACCTTCCTCTGGGATGTCTTCATTCACATAAAGAATAAGACCTCCCAGTGTTGTATAATACTCCTCCTCAGGTAATTTGAGGGATAAATCTTCATTTAGATCGTCGATTTCAAGTCGGGCTCCAAGGGTGAAGCTCCCATCATCATTGCGATGGATAACCATGTCTTCTTCGACGACTTTTTCTTTTTCACTGTCGTGCTCATCCTCGATTTCGCCAAATACCTCCTCTACCAAATCCTCAACTGTAATCATGCCAGCTGTTCCCCCAAATTCATCTACCACAATGGCCACAGACCTGTTTTTCTTTGTCAATTCACGGAGGATTTCATTCGCAGGCTGGGTTTCAGGAACAATGATCACGGGCTGAATAAGCGCGCGGATGTTTGAGGGGAGCTGAAACATGCTATTAGAATGCACAATCCCCTTGATGTTGTCTAAACTCTCTTCATAGATGATAATCTTAGACAGCTGCGTATCTAGGAATTGGTCGAGAATCTCCGACACGGACGAATCTATGGAAGCCGATTCAATTTCCGTACGAGGAATCATACAGTCTCGTGCCTTGGTTTCTCGGAAAGCCAGGGCATTGGTCAGCATTTCTGTATCCAAATCTGGTACAGGGGTCTCCACGGCTACGACTTCTTGCAGGTAATGATCCAAATCACGGCTATCCAATGGAAGCATGCGGTTTTCCATCGGAAGCCCAAAGAATATCCTTAGTAGAAATTTGGAGATGGCATTGACGATATTGACCGGGATAAAGAGAATCTTGTAGAAGAAATTCAAGATTCGAACCCCGGGATAAACCAGCATATCTGCGTTTGCTCGAAATACCGCCTTGGGAATATACTCTGCCATCACCAACACCAATAAGGTGGTCATGATGGTCTGGATGAGCGTATAAGTCAAATAACCTGTTTCCGAATTGATTCCAAACCAAAGGTTTAATTCATCTTCAGTTAGGCGTTCCATCATTTTGGCAAAGATGACCAGGGCCACATTGTTGCCAATAAGAATGGTGATCAATACTTGAGGTGTTTTTTCGCGAAAGCCGGCTAGAATTTCGGCAGCTCTATCTCCTTGCTTAACTCGCAACTGGGTTTTGAGGCGATTGGCCGATATGAAGGCGATCTCCATGCCGGAAAAGAAAAAAGACAAACACAATGTCAATATTGCCCAAAGGAGCGCCATAGCTTATTCGTTCGTAGATGCTTCTTCCTCTTCCATTTCCTCCAGCTTCTTCTCAAGTGCGATTCTTGAGTTTCTACGAAATGAGTACATAAAAGCCATGATACCGACGCCAAATGTTGCCAATACCCTTGTTATGTTGTTCATCTCCCCGAATTCGATCGCGAGGAAAGCGATGCCCACGAAGACGAGCAATAAATAAATATATTCTATCGATTTAACACCCATGAGCAAAAAGCTTCAACTGTGAGGGATTATCAATCAGTACTTATTTTTCGGCAGAGAAAAAATATTATCAGACCCCCATGCAAGGGCTAAATTAGCTTTTTTCCAGATCAATTCCGTCAGTATCAGGCACAACAGACATTTTCATGCCTAAAATCCTTCTTCTGTTTGAATTTCTCCTTCAATGCCGTAGATAATGTAATTGGAAAACTCGGTATTGGAACGGAAACCACCCTTGCCAATGATAATCTTATCTGGCGTCTCAATTCGGACCAATTTATCGGTGAAGATGGAATCCTTTTTTTCATTCCAGAACAGCTCTTCCGTCTCCAAGGTTTCCCCATTAGAATTGAGCATAGAGACATTCCCATATAAAGAACCAGAGCGATCATTCATGTCAAAACTTCCTGAGTCGGCCTTGATATATGACTGGGTTCGCCCCCTAGCATCAAGGAAATTTAGGGTCAATCCTCTATTTATAAGATGTAAGACCTGACGCTTGGGTTCAACAAATTCTTTCTCGATAATATGCTCTGCAACTAGCTCAGCTGTTACCCTGGCAGAATCAGAAAAATAATAGGTTACCCCAAATGACTCTGATCTGACCCCATCATATTCCTTCATAAAAGCACGCTTATCTGCCTCAGAGTCCTCCGAAGAGCATCCTAAGAATAACAATAGCATACTTATCATCAGCAAATACCGCATGGAACAATAATAATATTTATTCAAAATATATGTATATTCAGTTATGCAGAAATAGTGGAAAGATAAGCTGGGCACCATTTTCCTTACGTTAAAAAAATAGGGTTTTCTGTCTTGATTAATAGTCCCTTAACATGAATTTTTCCTGACAGAATACATGGTCTTCTCTTTCATGCCCTTCCTCACCGCTTTTTCATCGATGCAACTCTAAGGTTTTGTATTCCATTTAATGAGTTAAACCCGACCCAATAGGTTGGTTCAGTCTAGCTGTCCCAATTTTTATGGTCGTCTGGATTTTTGCGTATGTCAGTCAACCTTAATCACCCAAAGTATTATTTCAACCGAGAACTGAGTTGGCTCAAGTTCAATGATCGTGTGCTGGAAGAAGCTGATGACTCCATTCATCCTTTATTAGAAAGGTTAAAATTTCTCGCCATTTACAGTTCTAACCTCGATGAATTCTACATGATCCGTGTGGGTGGACTCATGGAACAAATTGCAGCAGGTATCCAAGATTTACCAGCTGATGGACTGACTCCTCTTACACAGGCCTCCATGGTCAGTACACACGTCCATCAATCCGTGAAAGAGCAATATCGAATCTTGGAAGAAGAAATTCTCCCCAAACTTAAACGTAAAGGCCTTAGAATCAGAAAAATCAATTCCCTAAGAATTAGAGAACAAGAAGATCTATACGCCTATTTTAAAGAGCAGATTTTCCCTGTCCTTACCCCACTTGCTATAGATCCAACCCATCCCTTCCCCCAACTGAATAGCCTTAGCCTCAATCTTCTGGTTGAACTGAGAGCACCTTACAGTCAAGAAATCAGAAAGGCTGTCATTCTCGTTCCTCCCAGTTTAGCTCGATTTATTGAGGTGAATGAGAAAGATGAAAACAAAGATTTCATCCTGATAGAAGATGTGATTAAAAAGTATCTGTGTGATTTGTTTCCACACATGAAAATCATCTCTTGTGCCCCTTTTAGAATTACGCGAAATGCGGATATCGACCTGGCAGAAGCCGAAGCAGACGACCTACTCAAGCATATAGAGCGGGAGTTGCGAAAAAGGAGGAGTGGGACCGTCATCAGAATGGAGTTGGGAAAAGAAATGAGTCTCGCTAATCGGCAATTTTTAAAAGAAATGACAGGGATTGAGGAAGATGGGATTTTTGACATACCTTCCATACTTGATCTCACCTCTTTTTTTCAGTTCCTGGGTCTCGACTTCCCAGAGTTACGAGACCCACCTTTCGCTTCAGTTCCCAGCCACAGATTGATCAAGAACGACAATATCTTTGAGGCCATTAGCGAAGGAGATATACTGCTTCATCATCCCTATGACAGCTTCAACCACGTCATAGAATTTCTTGAGGAGGCTTCAGTTGATCCCCAAGTACTGGCCATTAAAATGACCCTTTACCGCACAACGGGACAATCTCCAATTGTGGCTGCCTTGAAGCAAGCAGTCGAAAATGGCAAACAAGTGACAGCCTTGATAGAATTGAAGGCGAGGTTCGATGAGGAGAATAACATCGTTTGGGCCAAACAGCTCGACAAGGCAGGTGTCAATGTAGTCTACGGATTATTAGGCTTAAAAACCCATTGTAAAATTGCCATGGTTGTTCGTCAGGAGGACACTCAAATTAAGCGATACCTTCATCTGAGTACGGGAAATTACAATGAAAAAACAGCACGTATTTATACAGATATAGGACTCATGACCTGCAATCCAGACATGGGGGAAGATGCATCTGGTCTGTTTAATCTGTTAACTGGATATTCTCTGCAAAAAGACTGGAAGAAGTTTTTTATCGCACCTACGAGCTTACGATCTAACTTAAAAAAACAGATCGAACAATGCATAGAGGAACATAGCGAACAACATCCTGCTTCCATCATCATGGTTATGAATTCTTTAGTTGATCCTGAGATTATAAGATCCCTTTACAAAGCCTCCATCGCTGGAATTCAGGTCAAGCTAATTGTAAGAGGTATCTGTTGTCTACGTCCTGGCGTAAGTGGAGTGAGCAAAAACATCAGTGTAAAGAGCATCGTAGGACGCTTTCTGGAGCATTCTAGGATCTATAGTTTTACGGCTAATGGGAAATCAAAAGTTTTTTTGGGAAGTGCTGATATGATGCAGCGCAACCTAGATAGAAGAGTAGAATTAATCTTCCCCATTGAGGACGAAAAAATAAAGATGCGAGTAAGAGCGATTATCCAATGTCTGATGGAGGATGAGCGAAATAGCAGAATCCTTAAACAGGATGGGAGTTACAAACGCGTCAAACAGGACAACGGCTTTGATGTCCACCAATTCCTCCTTTCAGAAGCCCTGAGTCGACAAGAAGGAATGGATAGCATTGCAGTCTGAAAACATTCAACAAGCCTCCCTTCTCGTTTATATCTTGGTGCAGAAACATTCGAACGAAACATTCTTACCTTTGGCCTGTTTTCATCAAAAAAGAGACATGAAACAATTACTCACTCTCATTTTTATTTGCCTGCTTTTCAGCAGTAACTCACTAATTGCCCAGGATAAGATGGAAGTAAAAACCAACAGCATCTACGATTTTACCATGACCAGCCTTGATGGAAAAGAAATTTCACTCGAGGACTATAAAGGAAAAACTATATTAATCGTTAATGTAGCCAGTAAATGTGGACTAACTCCACAATACGAGGATTTACAAGCGCTACACGAAAGCCACGGAGAAAAAGGCCTAGCCATACTTGGTTTTCCAGCCAACAACTTCATGGGACAGGAGCCAGGGACAAACGAAGAAATTGCAGCGTTTTGTCAAAAAAACTACGGGGTCAGCTTCCAAATGTTCTCCAAAATTTCTGTTAAAGGAAAAGACACCCATCCCCTGTATGCCTTCTTGAAAGAAAAAACAGGAGAAGAACCAGGATGGAATTTTCACAAGTATTTGGTGAGCAAAGATGGAAGCGAGATCATTTCCATTTCACCAAGAGATAGAGTAAATCAAGACGATACCTTGAATAAAATTGAAGCCAAGCTATAAGGCTTCAAGGATTTCTCATACAATGGCCACGAACAGATAAGTTCGTGGCCATTGTTATTTGATAAAGACCTTTCTGGACGCTACTTCCCGTTTGTGATGAAGCCTCAGCACATATACTCCTTGGGGAAGATTAGCAATAGCCATGTGGTGCCTTGTCCTGCTATCGCCCTTTATTTGATGAAGCACTCTCCCTTGCATATCCATGAGCTCTATCTCCAGGGGCAGGGGTCCATTCTTAACTCCTTGTATATAAAGGAAATTATGATCTTGCTTTATTTCAAGAGTTGAGAAAAGGTCACTTTCATCTTCAATTGAAGTAAGACAATTCCTTTGGTTCAAGGACATCCTCAGCCTGGGAAGAATAAAAGACATCATGGTATCAATGTAGGTCTTGGCTTTTCCTGCGGAGGAAGGGCCATGATAGGCTGTCTGATTACAAACTGCTTCTGCTCCATTGACCCCAAAGACAGCGCCCAGCCCTAGGCTATCATGAACAAAGGCATATCGAGTCTCATCATACCAGTACCAAGGCGCGAAGGCCTCGTCTAGTGGCAAGTCTCGTCCTGCACACCTAAATGTTCCCGTAGCAGGGGGATATTGAAAGGGAAACAAACCTTCATAACCATCCGCCCTGGAACGGGCTATAGAGGAGATTGAATCGGTCAAAGCAGGATTTTTAAACAAATCATTGTTCCCCAATCTATCCTGAATTCTGGCTATTGTATAGGAGCCGGCAGGCTCGTAAGGCAGGGAAATATCATGAGGAGGTTGAACAGGGCTTAAGAACTTACCGTACTCCCAAAAAGGATCCCGGTCACAATGCACACTTATGCTCACGGCTTCTCCTTGTTCAATCATGCTGGAATCCAACAACGCTCCTCCAAAGTTTACCACTACATTTACTTCGGAATTATACCCCAAATGATTGGGGATATTCATAGGCGTAGTGTTACTACCGTAAACATTTCCTTCAACCAAGCTGTCGATAAAATAATCCATGGTCAATGGATTCTGAAATTTTATCAGCTCCATTTCAGAGACATCCTTAATGAAGGCCGTTCCCAAGGCGATGGTCCCACCAGAATCAAAGCCGATCATCCCAATGTCACAATCATTGCCCCCTACTCGGAAAGGGTTGCCCAAGGTTTCCGCAGATTTCCGTAAAAAACGGGCAAGGGTATGCGCATCTTGCATGCCTCTATGAATGGCCTGCAATATGGATTCCGACCTAATGACTATATCAAGATTAGCTGCATCCCATCCTCGTCTGGTTTCAAAGGGAACAACTGTATAACCCGTCTTGGCTAAACGAGTCGCAAATTCAACAACAGCACTATCCTTTAGGCTTCCAAAGGGTGTCCCATTGTAAAAGGGGGGCAAAAAATATCGATCAATAGCCAGAATGAGTGTTAAATGTTCATTTTCCGTATCCTGCAAGGTATCTGGAAAATAGACATCGCAATACAGGGAAACAGTATCTAAGACCCCTCCTGTCATGATAGGAGAGCCGATATTGTGCCCATACACGATAGAATCCAGAACAATGACTTGCGAGAAAAGGGAATCCAAATACCTTTGCTGAGCGGGAAGAATGGAGCAGCCCAACAGGAGGAGGGAAAGGAGATAAGGCTTCATGGCTTGAGTTCTTTTGGCTATAAGAAGATAAGCATAAAGCTTTGGGAAACCCATTTAGCCCTACAAAAAAAGCCCCACTCCTTAGAGTAGGGCTTTTAGGTTAGATGTAGTAGATAGATTATCTCAATACAAGCTTCTTAGTTGCTCTACCCTTATCCGTTTGGATTCTTACAAGGTAAAGGCCAGAAGCCAAGTTTCCGCGCTCGATGTTGATAGTACCTCTCTCGTTCATGTTACGCTGGTATACCATACGTCCCTGCTGATCCAAAATAGCTACCTCATAAACTGGGTTCATAGGATCGCTATTGGTAATGGTAATCAAGTTTGTAGCAGGGTTAGGATACATATTCAGCTCTTGGTTGATGATATCTGTCAAGTTTGTAGCAGTTACCAACCCATTGGCTACAGCGATACGTGGTACCATGTAAGCCATTACTGTATCAATGTATACTCTAGCTTGTGCAGCGTCATTTCCAGGATCGTTAGCCAACTCACCACAGTTTGCAGCTACACCAGGAGCGCCAAACAGAGTAGGGAATGGTCCCGCATCCCAATTGGAGATGAATGTTGCCTCATCATACCAGTTCCATGGGCTAGAAGCAGGCACACTGTCAATTGGTGTTCCGAAACAATCTAACGCACCAGTAGGCACATCAAATAAGAATGGGAAAAATCCTTCCCAGCCATTGTTACGTGAGTTCGCTACTCCTGTTACAGGGCTTCCGAATCCAGCATCCTTAAATACCTGGTTGTTGCCAAAACGGTCCTGAATTTTAGATACCAAGTAGGAACCAGCTGCCTCAGGAATTACGACGTTACCAGTAGTTGGTACGATTACGTTACCCAGCTCATAAGGAGCAAATGGGTCTACGTTAGTATGGAAACAGATCGTTGGAATTTCTCCCTGATCAACCCAAGTAGAGTCTCCCAAAGCACCACCAAGGTTGACAGCTACTTTGAATGCATTGCTGTATCCGACGTGGTTAGGAATATTCAAGGCAGCAGCAACTTCACCATTAATGTCTCCATCACGAGGTTCGTTTACCAAAAGATCACCTGTTGTAATGTCCTTGAATTTAGGTAGGTCAATCTCATTGAAGTCATTTAGGAAAGCAGCACCCAAAGACATGTATCCACCAGTACCTGTACCGATGATGCTAATGTTGTCTGGGTTGATTCCGTAGACATTGTTCTGCATGTCATGCGTCATTCTGAAGTAACGGGCTAGCGTTCTAGCATCCTGGATACCTCTGTATGAAGCTTGAAGCAGTGTCTGAGTTTGAACAACTACGTCAATGTTAGCGGCATCCCACCCTTGACGGTAGTAATAAGGTACAGCAATGTACCCTTTCATAGCCAGACGGTTAGCCAGCTCAACTACTACAGAGTCTTTGATGGTTCCGTAAGGTCCACCGTTGAAAAGACGTGGCAAGAAGTTACCAGTAGGAGCGATCAATACTACAGGACGGTCTGTCGCTGTATCCCCAGATGGCATGTAAATGTCACAAATCAACGGAAGTGTGTCAGGGTCTCCGTTGTTTAGGGTCAGGATAGAGATGTTTTGCGCGTAAACAACTGTATCCATTCTGTCTACACTAGTGAATACATCGTCTAAGTAACGGGTTTGACCAGTTACATTATTCATCATTGCCAGAGCGATTAGCCCTGTCAATAGTACTAGTACACGTTTTACCATTTTGATTGAGTTTTGGTTAATAATTTATTTCAAGTTATCCAGCTCGGTTAGCAAAGAGATATAGATCAATCTCCCTACTCTTGGACCCCCATATACTTGGAAAGTCGCATTATTTAGGATATTCGCTGCACCGAGCTTAAATGTAGTTTTGATTTTTGGTACATATTGAGACACCTGAGCGTCTAATAGATCGTATGAAGGAATGTTTCCTGTAAACTGAGGAGATCCCTCAAATAAGAAGCCCTGGATCCACTTGTAGTTTACCGCAAAGCCTAGGTTATCCCATCCACCAAGATTAATGTCTCTGCCACTTATCCCTACATTAAACTTATGCTCAGGGGTGTTATAGGCAGGAATAATGGGGTCATCAGACTGAGAGTTAAGTCTGTTCCAGGAGTAATTACCATTGATTGAGATTCCGTTGTCAAAGAAGTAGTTTCCTCCCAATGAGAAGCCTTGCGTCGTTACAATATCCGTTGCATTCGCAGCTACCCTATACGCTCTAGGAATAATGAACGAAGTAGAAAATACAAAGAGATCCAGACCAATGTTATATCCAATAAAGTCTCTGTAACGGCTAAAGTAGTAGTTCGCATCCAAATATAGGCGACCATCCAAAACAGTCGTACGATATCCCAATTCAATGGTCTGTACCCTTTCAGGCTGGATAGGTGCCACGTTGAAGTATTCAATATCAGCTGTATCTCTTGCTGCAAAGGGCTGCCTTAGGAAGGCTGCGTAAGAGGCCGTATCTGCTAGGTTGTTGAAACCATTTCGATTTCCTATCAACGTAGCTGGGCCCACATTGTAATATAGGTACTGATCTGCCAGGGTCGGATTTCGGGTCGCAGCAGAGAAGGAAACTCTAAAAATATTTTTCTCATCAGGAATATAGACCAAAGAAACAGCAGTAGAGGGGACAAAGTTAAAATTCTGGTTCTTGTCGATACGCAGCGTTGCGTTTAGCTTCAACTTATCCTGCGCAAATTTCTTCTGTATTCCCGCATACACACCAAATTCATAATTGGTAATAATGTTGAAGGAGGAATCAACATTTACAATGGTTCCATCTGGTAACGTCTCTCTCACAAAGGTCAAGGTATCCTCAAAGATATTTCCTTCTGAGATTGGTGTATAAAGACGGCCATTTGCCCCCACTGTAATATCATCTGCCCAATCTGGCGTAAACTTCCATTCACCGTGAACATGATAAAGAGACGAACGGTCAACCAGCCTGGTTCCTCCTTTGATCAAAGGCCTGCTCGTGATTTCATCCAAGGCTTCCTGATATTCTGGCGTCCCTGGAACCAAGCGTGATTCCCCTACGCCAAAGTCGGCATAGGCTCTGGCCATATCGTGAATGGCCTGTACAGTATCATCATTCGCTAATAGGAAGTTGTTAAGAGCAGCTTGATCTTCGGCTGTAAAAGGGATATTCGGCTGAGGAAATCCTTCAAGACCTCTGATCAAACCTCTACCACCTGTGCCTCTCAGAGGATCCCCGAATGGCAAGGTTCCAGCCCAGAAGTTTCTGTAATCAGTCAGCCAATTGTTGTTACTCTTCACCTGCTCCTGAAGACGATAAGCTGTAAATACCGCATCATAGGAATTCCCAGCATTTTCATTGGTAGAATAAGCTCTAAAGAAGAATTTCCCTTCCTGACGGATTTCAATTCTATTTTGTAAGAATAGAATGTCATTCAAGCTGTATCTGTTGTCTCCTTGGAGTACAGTTGTACCGTTGCCAAAGTTGGAAGCGGCAATCAACTCGACTTTAGGAGAGAGCATAAAGTGTAAAGAAGCTGCCAATTTGAGGTTTCTAGTGTCATAATTTACCAGATCCTCTTCATTGTATCCTGTTCTGTTGAAGTCTCCCAAGCCAGGGTTGGAGAATAAGTCATTGGGATTGGTTCCATCAAAAATATCTTCATCGCCATAACGGTTGACAGCGTCATAGCCTCCTGGATTCTCTCGGCCCAATGGTGTATTGTCTACAGGATCGTAGTTATCAGCGACCCAGTCATCTGCTCTTAGGTAATAGGCATTTAACTTAAAGGCAAAAATATCGCGGCCAGCTTTGTTCTGGTAGGCATTTGCATACCTAATGGCAAATTCTCCTAATGTTCTTTCTCCCCCTTTCGCCATAAACGAAAGACCTTTATGAATAAAAGGACTCTTCGTCTTCATGGAGATTACCCCGTTAAAGGCGTTCGGGCCATAATAAGCCGAGCTTGCACCAATGATCAGGTCTACCAACTCAACATCCAGTTCGGAAGCACCCAGGAAGTTTCCGAGGGCGAAGTTCAAACCAGGTGCTTGGTTGTCTACGCCATCAATGATTTGAAGGGATCGGACAGGTGCGGCAGAGTTGAACCCTCGCGTGTTGATTACTTTAAAACCAATGGAGGCAGCGTTTAAGTCAACCTCTTTCATAGAGCCCAATCCATCGTAGAAGTTTGCCGATGGTGTCTCTTTGATGGCATTCAAAGACATGGATTCAACCGAAAGTGGAGATTGTTTTTTTCTTTCAGCTGCAGCAGAGGCAGTAATTTCAACCTCGTCGATTCCATAGTTAGATTCACTAAGCTGAAATGATATTTTTTGCGTGAGGGAAGTCACGTTGATAACAACAGTATCGTATCCAAAAAATGTAGCTTCAAGATCTAAAGGAAGTTTCTTTGAGGTATTGATAGAGAATTCACCCTTTCCATCAGATAGGTCTCCCGTAGTCGTCCCTACAACAAGGATTCTAGCCCCGATGAGAGGTTCTCCCGTCGTGCTATTGACAATATTTCCCTGAAGTTTGTTTTGTGAGAATAATGAAGGGGAAGCCAGTAGGGCAATCGCTACCAGAACATTAGCTGCGAAGCGCCTATACAGGCTGGGGCCAACGAGCCCTAGTCTTGTGATCTTGAGTGCCATGAAAATAGTAGTAGTTGGTTGCCAATTCGGAAGGGGAACATGACAGGCTATCCAGCCAGCTTACCGCATAAAACCCCAACGTAACCGAATTTTAAAATTAAATTAACCCTTCGACCGCAATAAACCAAACAAAAAGACTATATGTAAAGGATTACATACATGTAAAAAAAGGCCCCTTAAATCACCTAATAAACTAACAAGCAATTAGTTAACAAGCAGCTCCAATAGCCTTTCGGGCTCATCCGACACTTTGATATATTTTTCAATGGGATTCCTGATGAATCCGTGGCTCTCCATATGGTGCATCAGACCCATCAAAGGCGTGTAATACCCTTCTGTATTCAGAATTCCGATTGGACTTTGGTTCAATCCCAATTGTTTCCAGGTAAGAATTTCCATGAGCTCATCCAGCGTTCCTAATCCCCCAGGAAGAATGGCAAAGGCGTCTGCCAGATCGACCATTTTCTGCTTACGGATGTGCATGGATTCTACTTCAATCATTTCTGTCAAGCCTGTATGTCCCACCTCTCTTTTCTTCAAAAAACCAGGGATTACCCCAATAGCCTCACCCCCTTCTTCTAAGACGGCATCGGCGACCACTCCCATGATTCCGACATGACCTCCACCAAAGACAAGACCTATACCATGGCGAGACATGGCTTTCCCAAATTCTCGGGCAGCTTTTTCATAAGCAGGCTTAGTTCCTTTACCAGAACCACAATACACAGCAATTCTTTTGATACTCATTCGCGTTATATTCAGTCTAGGAAGCTACTCCGAATCCCAAGCATCAACAAATAATCATGTAAAAAGCCCTACTCAGCTACTATATCCTGAGGCAATATCCATTTGGCCAAGACTGATCGTGAAGCATCACTAAGTGCCAGACCTTTGCCGTCTTTGACCTGAACAATTACGGTCTCTGCTTCTCCAACACATTGTTCATTTTGAAATAGACGCTGAAAAAGCTTGATAGAACTACGCCCCATGGATAGAAGACCCGTTCCTATCTCCACCTTCCCAGGCCAAATGATTTCCTTCATAAACTTCAATTCCAGTGAGGCAATGACGAAGCTCGCCCCATCTGACAGGGTAGGGAATTCTTCATGGTAAATGAATTCTACCCGGCCCGTCTCCAGAAAGGTTGAAAAAACAGCATTATTGACATGACCTTGTCTGTCCGTATCCGCATAACGCAGTTTGTCATAGGCCTGCAACGGAAAATCTGCCAGCTTTAAGTCCTTCATATTAGTTGAAGAGAAGGTCGTAATTGAAATAGTGAATTTGGTGTGGGGCAAGGGTCATGATACCCTTTTTCATTCTTAGATCGCCCTTAGTATCTGTATAATCTGCCAATCCTTGCCAGGGTTCTAGGCAGACAAAATCAGCTCCAGGCTTCGCCCAAATACCCAAATAGGCAAACCCTCTTATTCCCATCCTCACAGAATGACTATGCTCGGAAGATTGAAGCCTTATGTAGCTAGATTCAGGATGATGGAATACCAAAGCATCTTTGTCAAACAATTGTCGCGTAAGGGGAAGGGAATGGCTATTGTCCAATACAAGCTCTGTTTCTCCCGTATATAATCCTCCATCTAACAAATAGCGACTTAGGCTTTCCTTCTGTTCAAAATGAATCTCATAGTCTTCGTAGTTACCTCCCGCTGTCATAGGCACCTTGAAACCTGGATGGGCCCCGATGGAAAATGCCATATCTACTTCACTCTTGTTGACCACTTGATACATGATTTGTACAAGGTTATCAACAAGCTTGTAAAAGACATTCAATTCAAAGTCAAAGGGATAAAGGGCCCTTGTTTGTTCGTCAGAGACAAGGCGAAAATGCAGAAAATCCTTTCCTGAATTAAGCAGTTGGAACTGGCGATCTCTCGCAAAGCCATGTTGTTTCATCTCGAAGCTATTTCCATCGATCTGATACTGATTGTCCTTTAGCTTTCCAACAATGGGAAAAAGCATAGGTGCGTGTCGCCCCCAAACATCCGGATTGGCCTGCCAGATATATTCTATTTTATGTTGTTGATGCTGGACGCTGCTGAGTTCAGCGCCTTTGTCGTTGACAGAAATGGCAAGGTGAGCATTAGAAAGACTTGGCATAGATATATGATGATTCCTGCCCAAAATATAGGGCCTGAAAACCGGCTATGCAATGAATAGCCCACAGGAATTTTTAGGTCAAATTTCCCTTACGAGCACAAACCTTGTCTTGATGATTTTTTGGCCCCTGCGAAGCTTCAAACGAACAGCTTTCCCCTCCCTTCGAATCAAATCTCCATAGACCTGATCAATTTTCATCCCGGAGACAGGGCTTCCGTTCACACTCATCAGCACATCATTCTTCTGCACACCAGCCTTGGCAGCTGGAGAATTAGGACGGACATAGGCGATCATGAAGTTCTCATACTGGGCTCCAAGGGTAATGATTTCCAAACCCGAGTTGTTGTAGTCAAAAGGCTTCTTGAAATCAGAATTTTTCTTGAGATAGACCTTGTTGTTGAAGTAATCAAAGACCACCTTAAATCGAGACATTACATCGGAGCCAATATTCCCATACCAGTTCATCTCTTCTGGAAACATGGCAAGAGATTCTTCGTCAGGATATCCAGTTACAATATCTTTCAATTCATAATCTCCAATCTTGAATATGGGATTTCTCCCTAGATGGCCATGTACTTCCCCGGTGAGTCCCTTCCCCAGAAAAGACTGAACTGATTTGTTGGGTAGAGTCAATTGAGACCGAAACAGGGAAATCGCCATACTGGCTCCTGTATCCAATAGCCAGGTGTCCGTAATCACGTTGCCTTCATGGTTTTCGAGACTTGCTGTCACATAGGGTTTGGCCTGTCTTAGTTCAATGGGAATGGTTTGCCACTTTTTCCCTTTGGGTGGCTTGTGAAAGAAAGGATTGTGGAGAATGATATACTTACCCTGATAGTTGATTTCAACGGTAAACTGCCCAAACAAATCGAAGCCAATGATTCCATAAACAGGTTTGCCAAACATACCTGAGTAGGAAATCACATCTTCTGGCATGACGACCATATTTATACCACTTCCTTTAGCCCCTGGCATGGCGATTTTGATATCCCTTGCTAATCTGGCCTTGATTTCTTTTCCCCTTCCCAATCCCTTTACTGTAATCTCTGAGAACTCCTTAACATTTAGGAATGGAAGAATGGTGGGCTCTGTCAAAATGGTGGTTTTGGCACCCGTATCTAGGATAAAGTGCATTTCAAAAGAGTTGTTGACTCGCACAGGAAGCAAGACCACATTATTTTGGATCTCAACGGGAATCCTAACTCTCTTCACACCTCCCTCCAGATAAAATCCAGCATGTAGCTGAGGTCCTGCAAAAAGGGCAAGAATCAATACTGAAATAGCAACGAAAGGGGTAAGGCTTACTTTCATGATAATCTTCTTACAGCTTTCAACAATCAATTTCCTCTATGGTTTTCCTATCATCAGAAGGGGGGTACACACCTTAACAGGCCGTGAGCTGCACATAGTAAATTACCAAAATGCCCTCTTTTGTTCAAGCAGTTGAAGGAATCTTCATAGAAAAGCAAATATGCCCCAACAAAAAGTAGGGCATCCCCTTTAAGGAATGCCCCACCATAATACTTTGATGATCAGCTTATTCAATCAGTAATTTCCCTCCATGAACCATGCTGCCATCAACTTTAATTTGATACATGTATAGTCCTGAAGTAAGATTGTCTGTTGAGATTTGAACATCCTGAAGCCTGTCAGCCTTTGCTTCTCTTACCATTTTTCCATCAAAGGAATAAATCTGAATTGTAGCATTCGCAACGGCATGTTCCCAGCTAATTCTTACAAAATTAGATGCAGGCTGAGGATAAATTTTCACCCCTCCAATCAGAGGAACATCTAGGTTACTCACCAATACAATCAACTCTGTATACTCCGTGGTACCACAGCTATTGGTTGCCACTAGGTTGACTTCAAGAGAATCGACCCCTGAAAAATCAAAGCTTGGGTTAGGATTGGAAGAAACAAAGCCATTGCTAAATGTCCACAAATAAGAATCCGCCTCCGTTGCTCCAGGATCGAAGGTAATCACATTGGAAATATCTCTTTCCCAGGTAACACTCAAAGTCGGTAGAGGTCTCACATCGATTTCTACACTGTCAATTGCAGTAAAACCAAATGCATCCTCAACCTCCACGACATACCAACCAGAAGTGGTAATAGAGTCTGTAGAAGTTAATTGTGAAATGTTGTTCTCTACCGTTCCTGAATTCCATGTATAGGTATAAGGCTCCATTCCTTCGGCTACCACATTAGCTACCAATTCGTCCCCTTCACAATACCTTCTGCTATCATTTGGCAAGGCAATTTCTGGTTGGGCATAAATGGTATTGCTGACCTCATTGGTGATAATGGGCGCATTAAAGTCAAAGTAAATCCCTGCCTTATTCGTGAATACTGTTCCCGTTGGTAGGTTAGGATCATGAGACACATTGAAGCTCACATAGCCATTAGAACCAATAGGATCAGATATAGAATCTGGTAGGTTGATGTCCTCAAAATAGAATTCCAATATTCTTCCAGGTCGAATGGACAACGCATATGGATGCGAACTGGTTTCTGGCTGAATCGAAGAGATATCCAGGTCTGTATCAAGGGTATCCCTGATCAACACATTTTTAGCAGGGTAATTCCCAATATTCTGAAAATTGACGGTGTAGGTCCTGATATTTTCACTGGCCAGAATGTAACCAGGTTCACGAATACCTCGTGGGCTTACCTCTTTGTTATTCGGATCAAAGGGCCCTCTTATCTGACGAATTCTAGTTCTACGGTTATCAGTCGAATCATCATCCCCAACAATAGGATATACGACTGCACTGAACTCAAGAAAATCTCCAATCACAAGGGTTGAATCTGGCTTGAACCATACATCAAATTGTTCCCATGTGCTTGGAAGAAGATTCATAAAATCCCAGGTAATCGTACGATTAGCGGAGTCTACACTAAGAGGTGCGGGACTAATAGACTGAAGGCAAAGGGCAGAATCATAAGTAAACTCAACCGTGCCATTCATGGTAATGTCTCCCCAGTTGTACACCCGTGGGCTGACTCTATTGGGAAAGCCCGAACGGATAGTTGAACCACCGATAAAGACTCTCAAATCCTGCACAGGATGGTTATACCAAGGAAAATCAACTCCCGTTGTGTCAATTCCCGTTGCAGAATAGTTAAAGCTATAAGGAGCACTGCTACAGATGGATGGATCATTGGGCGGATACGCAGTCAGGGTGCCTGACCCAGGCTCAATTTCAAGGGTATAGTTCCCCAAGGAATCTGTTAAGACGCCATAACCAGTAGAGGCATAGACCAAGATATTGGGTGTTCCTACTTCAGTAGAATCCTGGAAGCAATTCTGATCTGAATCAAAATAGACCGTTCCACTGATAAGAATCGAACAAGAGTCTGGTTCCTCTAACAAAACACTTTCTACCTCGTAGCATCCATTTGCATCTTCAATCACTACAGAATATCCACCTTCTGCCAAGCCTGCGATAGTACTTGAGGTTGCGCCTGTACTCCACTGATAGGTATAGGGTGCCGTTCCTCCCGTAGGAAGGGTAAAAATGGCGCCATTGTTCTGACCACAGCTAGGTTTAATGAGCGTTGCATTGGCCTGGATGCTACCCGCCTCCACGAGATAGCTTTGAAAAATAGTTAAGCCAGAATTTCCAGTAATGGTTACCGTATAGGTTCCTGGTCCTATCCCTGTCAAATCTTCCGTTGTAGCCCCATTGCTCCACTGAAAGGTGAATGGCCCACCCTGCGTTCCTAACGTAAGATCAATCGCTCCCGTTTTGAGTTGACAATCACTATCTGTAATAGTCGCATCTATGCTAAAGGGTATTACTTCAATAGAAATAGGCTGATAAAAGGACATGGGGAAGGGGCAACCATTATCAGCGACACTTGGTCCTACACTTAGGGTGGTTCCTACAAGCGAACTATCAGGCGTCCAAGTTACCGCTATCTCAAGGGGATTCGTTCCCGTTACACTTACTGTTCCTGTCGGGAAAGAACTGAAGAAGTTATTGACTAGGCGAAGGCTATCATTCAGGGAGTCTGTGAAGGTAATCGAGAAGTTATTTTGTACACCAGCAAATACCTGCATAGAATAATTCCCTGTAGCTATTCCTCCACTCTGCACCTGAATCGCAGAGGGTTTAGGGGCCACGTTACCTGAACAATCTGTCCCAACAACAGAAAAATCTGTCCTTGTCTTCCCAAGAGAAACACCATTCCTAAATTCTTCCACAACAATAGCCATGGTGGCCACAATAGGCGATCCACTGGAACTAGCAATCGTGATCAATCCAGTTTGGGATTCAAGGTTCACATACCAAAGTCCACCCATGGGAGAGGTAAGAGAATAGCCATTCACATAAGTTATAGGCGTACCAGGATTGGTATAGGGTACTTCCATATAATACACCAGCGAATCCCCATCAAGATCATAGGCAGACATATCATAAGTAATCGTATCTCCGCTACAAACATAATAGGGAGGATGGTTCTTGAACTTAGGCGAGCTATTATCACATGCTCCACTTCCAAGCTCCAATACGATTTCATTATATAAGCCAAAAGAATTGGTGTTATTCAGAGAAGAAATCCTGCAGCAGGTAGTGTAGGAAATGGTTACATCAGAACAACTCCCTTTGATGATTTGATAGTTCCGCTCATAGGTCAGCTCTGCCACCCCATAAATCGGAGCACCTTGGGGATCCATGCAGGAAGTCAACACATTCGGACAAAGCAGGCTTATCTCTGACCAGGAAGTAGTCGTCCAACTTCCCAGCGGAGTAATAGAACCGCTACACCCCAAGGTATCAAACGCCAAGTCAATATCGGTGGTACTAGGCCCAGGAAAGGGACCTGAACCCATGGGAAGGTTCTGAGCAAAAAACAGATTATTACATTCAACATAGTCCGTTGAAATGATTTTGTAGGTATTCCCACCTAAACACTCATAAGAAAGTGAGTTGCCAATGTCATGAGAGGCAAAAAGCGGCATACCAAGGAGAAGGCCTGAAAGAAGGACTAATAGTAATTTTAGTTTCATGGATAGATGATTACTGATTAACTATAGATATCGGGAGTTACATATGAGGTGTCTAAAGACACCCGCTGGGTCTATTCGATCAAGAAAAAACTGATGAATATATCGTCCACTTTCAGGCAGAATGGACACGTAATAACTTCAGGCGAGAGGATTCTTTGCAAATATGCTAATGCCAATTGAGTTATGAGATTAGTATGCTCAAACTATTTTGCCATCGAATCCTTGGAATTCAATATGTGAATTTTTCTAGTTTTCTTCCATATATATGATAAAAAAAAAATCCTCAGTTTGACAAAAATATTTCAACACCCTGTAATTTATTCCTATTCCAAAAAACAACTCAGCCCCACTTATCTTGCTCGCATAAAAAAAAAGGCCATTCCCCAAGGAGAATGACCTTACCCATAGAATTTTGAGGGATTATTCCACCATAAATTTCCCTCCGTAAACCATCTTTTCTTCTACTTTGATTTGGTACAAATAGAGACCACTAGCTAAATCGTTGGTAGAAATATTCACTTCATTTAGCAAATCTGCCTTGACTGTACGCATTAGTTTTCCATCAAAGGAATAAAGCTGAATCATTGTATTCGGAAGGGCTAGATCCCAGTGAATCTTTACAAAATCTCTCGCCGGTTGTGGGAAAACCTTCACGCCGCCAATTATTGACAGATCGAGATTATTCACTAAGACTATGCGCTCAGCGTAAGTAGATGAGCCGCAAGTATTCGTAAGCACCAAGGTATATTCGAGAGAGTCAAGCCCCATGATGTCTACAGAAGGTTGGGCATTGGTAGAGGTAATTCCATTGCTGAAAGTCCATTCATATGAATCGGCTTCTACCGCTCCTGCATTGAAAGTTATTCCGGTTGACATATCCCTTTGCCAACTGACATCAGCAGATGGAAGGGGTCTCACTTCAACCTCTACGCTATCAATAGCGGTAAAACCAAATGCATCCTCCACTTCAATCACATACCAACCACTGCTGCTAACAGAATCAGTGCTGTTTAGCTTGATGACATTATCATCAACTTTCCCACTGCTCCAGGTATAGGTATAAGGCTCCATTCCCTGGCTAATCAAGCTGGCCTCAAGCTCATCACCTTCACAGTAGCCAGATGTATCTCTTGGCAGGGTAATTTCTGGCTGTGCATAAATGGTATTGCTCACCAGATTGGTAACGATAGGAGCATTGAAGTCAAAATAAATTCCTGCTCTATTCGTGATAACCGTACCCACTGGTAGGGCAGGATTGTGGGAAACCCTAAAACTAACATAGCCATTAGAACCCACAGGATCGGAGATCGAATCTGGTAAATTTATGTCTTTAAAGTAAAACTCAAGGATTCTTCCAGGTCTAATTGTCAATGCATAAGCATGTGAACTTGCCTCTGCCTGTATAGAAGTTAAATCCAGGTCCGTATCGAGTGTATCTCTGATCAGGACGTTTTTGGCCGGGTAGTTTCCTAAGTTCTGGAAGTTGATAGTATAGGTTCTCACTTCCTGACTAGCTGTGATATAGCCTGCCTCACGAATACCTGCTGGGTTTACTTCCTTGATATTTGGATCAAACGGGCCGTAGATGGTCCGTGCCTTAGGTCCATAATTGTTGAGGGTATCTATATCTCCTGCCAGGGGTTTAACTAGGGTATTGAAATACAGATAGTCTCCAATAACCAAAGTCGAGTCTGGCTTGTACCACACATCAAAATAGGTGAAGGAATTGCCATACAGACCGCTAAAGTTCCAAGAAATAAAGTGATTGGCTGTATCGTGAATGGCGGGTGGGGGCGAAACCGACTGTACGCAGAGAGCAGAATCATAAGTAAAATCAACGGTTCCATTCCTTATGGTGTTCCCCGCATTGTAGACGACCGTACCTGTTTGATTAGGGAAGCCCGAACGAATATGGGGCCCCGCCACAAAGGCTCCTAAATCAAGAACAGGCTGAATAAACCACGGAAAATCTACCCCTGTGGTATCAATCCCCGTAGTTGGGAAAAATACATTGTAAGGGGCATTGTTACAGTTTGAGGGCTGGTTAGGAGGATAAGCTGTAAGTATACTTACCCCCGTATCTATTTCGATGACATAGTTCCCTTGCAAATCTGTCATGGCTCCAAAGCCTGTATTGGTTAGGACTAGAACATTCGGGGTACCCGTTTCTCCTGAATCCTGGACACAATTTTGATTGGCATCGAGGTAAACTGTTCCACTGATTCTAATCGTACATGAATCCGGTTCCTCAAGAAGTAAACTTTCTACCTCATAGCAGCCGTTTGCATCTTGGATGACAACCGAATAACCTCCTTCTGCTAAGCCTGATAGGCTGTTACTTGTAGCTCCCGTATTCCATACATACGTATAAGGAGCTGTTCCACCCGTAGGCAAGGCCGCCATAGAACCATCTGCTAATCCACAATTAGGGTTAGTGGTAGAGATATTGGCCAGTATATTTCCAGCTTCTACAATAAATGACTCAGTTACTGCAATGCCAGAGGCACCTGTAATCGTAATGGTGTAGGTACCCGGTCCCAAATTGGCTATGTCTTCTGTCGTAGCGCCATTACTCCATTGGAATGAATAGGGTCCTGCCTGTCCTGTTACCGTCATGTCAATCGCTCCATTGTTTACCTGACAATCACTATCTGTGATGAGGGCGCTTGCCCCAAACTCAAATACTTCAAATCGTATTGGCTGATAAAAGGTGGAAGGAAGTGGACAGACATCATCTATTACTTGTGGTCCTGCATAAAAGCTTCTGCCTACCACTGTACTGTCTGGGGTCCAGGTAACAGTTACTGCTAAGGGATTCACACCTGTTACACTCAAGGATGCATTGGGCAAACGCTGAATGAAGTCATTGACCACACTCAATGAATCTGACGTGCTATCTGTGAAGGTAACAGCAAAGGTATTTGGAACACCCTCGAAAACTCGAATGGCATCTGGTCCCAAGGCCACCCCTCCACCGATAACCTGCACAGGTGAGGGAGAAGGGGCAGCGTTACTCATACAATCAACTCCAATTAGTGGGAAATCTGCCCTTGTCTTACCAATAGATCCGCCTGCACGAAATTCCTCAGCAACCACAACAATGGCCGAAGATTCTGGGGAAGCATTGGTACTTGCCACAGTAAAACGCCCACTCTTGGGATCGATGCTTATGGACCACTGTGGCCCAAAAGGACTGACTGCGGAATAGCCTTGTGAATAAGTCACTGGGTTTCCATTTGTCTCAAGAACAGGTTCTAAGTAATAAGCGATTGAGTCTCCATCAGGATCAAATGCAGTCATATCAAATGATACAGTGTCTCCATTACAGATGTACAAGGGAGGAGCATGCAGAAATTGAGGGGAGCTATTGTCACAGGCACCTTGACCTAAATTAATCTCCATCTCGTTATAGATTCCTTGGTTACCCGTTCCATTGGTATGCAAAGAAGTTCGACAGCAAGCCAGATAAGAAAGCGTTGGATTACCACAATTGCCTTGAATGATGTTATAGGTACGCTCCACGGTAATTTGCCCAGAACCATAAAGAGTAGAATTAACATCTTCACAGCTGGACATAACATTTGGGCATAACAGACTTACTTCGGTCCAGGAAATTGGCGTCCAGTTCCCTACGGGTGTAATCGAGCCTCCCGTACACCCAATAGAATTGAAGCTCAAACTCATGGAAGCCGTATCTATCGGAGGAAAATTCCCTGAACCCATAGGATAGAAAGGGAAATAAACAAAGTTACACTCCGTATAGATCGTTGACCTTACTAAATATGAATTCCCACCAAGACATTCATAGGAGAATACATTTCCTTGTACATGAGAGCCGTACAAGGGAAGGTTGAATAAGAGGCCTGAAAGCAGGACCCATAGTAGTTTTTGTTTCATGGATAGTTGGTTACTGCTGTAAATGATTCATGATGAAACACCCTTGCTCGCCTATTGACAAGCAAGGGCACTTACTATTCAATCAATATTTTTTGATGAATGATGGGTCCATTTTCAGGCAGAATGGACAAGAAATATATTCCAGGGGTAAGCTTCTCAAGCATGAT